>DLGC01000018.1:216781-231323 GCA_002482525.1 Propionibacteriaceae bacterium UBA7704
CGAGGAGCGGCGTCGCTCAGACGGCCCCCCGAGGAGCGGTGCTGTCGCACAGACGGCTGGTTGAGGAGCGGCGTAGCCGCGTCTCGAAACCACCCCCTCCCCTGCTCCCAACCCGGCAATCCTGCGAACTCGGGGTGAATCCTGGGGTCGCTTCGGGGTTCGCGCCGGAGTGCGTCCTTCACCATCTCGCCTAGGCTGGACCCGTCCGATTCCGGAGAGGTGGCACGATGGCCAAGCCAGTCGAGCTGGGCAAGCAACTGATGACGCGCACCCCGCAGGTCGCTGGGGGCATGCTGCGCAGCATCGTCGACTTCGCGATTTACGGCAATGACCAACTGCCCGGTGCCAAGACCGCCGCCGCCCGAACCCTGCAGTCCCGCGGTGATCGAGAGGCCGCCATCGACTCTCTCATCGGCCAGCACGTCGGCCTCGCTGGGGCGCAAGGCTTCCTCACCAGCATCGGTGGGTGGATCACGGTTCCCGTCGGCCTGCCGACCAATATCGCCGGACTCGCCGTGCTGAGCGTCCGCATGACCGCAGCCATTGCCCACCTGCGTGGTTACGACGTCGAGGACCCGCGCGTGCGTTCAGCGGTCACCTTGACGATCCTCGGTGAGGATCTGGTGCGCAAGTTGGTCGCGGCAGGCAAGATGCCGGCGTCTCCGCTGGGAGTCGCCACCGCGCCCACCTTCGACGCCGACCTGGAGCGCCAGATCAGCGAGCGCGTGATGGGTTCCTTGACTGGACGCATGAGCAGCAAACACCTGG
This sequence comes from Propionibacteriaceae bacterium UBA7704, assembly GCA_002482525.1. Taxonomy (GTDB): domain Bacteria; phylum Actinomycetota; class Actinomycetes; order Propionibacteriales; family Propionibacteriaceae; genus Propionicimonas. The sequence continues at coordinate 217,550 of DLGC01000018.1, forward strand.
CAGTGGTGGTCATGCGCGGTATCCCGCTGGTGGGCGGTGGTGTGGGCGCCGTGGTGGACGGCTGGCTTACCTATGGCCTGGGCGGCTACGTCAAACGCGAGTTCGTCGCCCGCCAGCAACTCACCCGCTGACCCGTCCCCCACCTCGCTACCTTTAGGTCACGTTGCTACCGGTGCATCGGTAGCAACGTGACCTGGCTGTAGCGAGGTCAACTGTTGCGGCGGCGGTCGCTGAGTTTCTTGAGTTCTTTGCGTTGCGCAGGGGTCAGGCTTTGCAGGCCGTGTTGGCTGATCTGGTCGAGCAGGGCGTCCATGCGTTCTTGATCGGACGCCTGGCGAGCCTGCTGGTGGGCCTGCTTGCGGGGAACCTTCGCCGCCTTGGGTTTGCGCGCCTGAGGTTTGCCGGGAATCCAGGCGTAGTCGCTGAGCAGCCCCGACATGCGGGCGGCGATCGCGATGAACACCATACTGAGGACGAGGGCCAGCAGAGCGGTCCACATGCCGTAAGCGACTAGTTGCAGGATCTGGATCCCGACGATGGCGAGCCCGAAGATCCAGGCCGGAATGTTGAACAGGAATCGAGCGTGCGGGTATTCGGCGATCCACAGCAGCAGTACCGCGAACTCGATCAGCGAAATACCGGCGAGGGCGCCCTGGGTGGACATGAGCAGTGCAATCGCGCCGTTGGCCACCGTCACTGAGGCCCAGATGCCGACCAGCAGCCACGCCATCCGGGTGCGCCCGATGGAACGCTCGAGCATGTTTCCGAAGTACCACAGCATTGCCGCGATGAGCAGCGCCCACAGATCCAGGGCGCCGGCAAAGGGCCACGTGATCACCCGCCACACCTGGCCGCTGGCCATGGCGTCCACGCTGAAGTAGAACCACTGCTGGCTGCCGGTGCCGCTGAACACCCAGATCAGCCAGGAGATCGCGGTCAACCCCACCAGGAAGGTGGTCGAGGTTACCTCCACGCGTCCGAGGCGGAACCAAGGCTCCTGTTCGCTATGGGTGGGCCACATGCTGCTCATAGCACCAAGGTTGCCAGATGAACCCGCATAGGCACGCCCGTTCGCCCGGTTGGCGGGCTGTGTGGTCGCTGTGGGAATGATTCCGGCCGCTTCGGAGTTAGTTAAACCGTGAAGCATATTGGTTTTCTCTCCTTCGGACACTGGACGCCGTCGGTGCACTCTCAGGTGCGCAGCGGTGCCGACGCCCTGCTGCAATCGATCGAACTGGCGCAAGCCGTCGAGGATCTCGGGGCCGACGGCGCCTACTTCCGCGTCCACCATTTCGCCCGTCAGCTCGGCTCGCCGTTCCCGCTGCTCGCCGCGGTCGGTGCCAAGACCTCGCGCATCGAGATCGGCACCGGCGTCATTGACATGCGCTACGAGAACCCGTTGTACATGGCTGAAGACGCCGGCGCCGCCGACCTGATCTCTGAGGGTCGACTGCAATTGGGGATCAGCCGGGGATCGCCCGAACAGGTCGTCGAGGGCTACAAGTACTTCGGCTACGTGCCCGCCGAGGGCAGCACCGATGCCGACATGGCCCGCAGCCACACTGAGGTCTTCCTGGAGATGCTCAACGGCAAAGGCTTCGCGCAACCCAATCCAACGCCCATGTTCCCGAACCCGCCGGGCTTGTTGCGCCTGGAGCCGTACTCAGAGGGTCTGCGCCAGCGCATCTGGTGGGGCGCAGGCAGTCGTGCGACCGCCGAATGGGCGGCCGGACAGGGCATGAACCTGATGAGTTCGACGCTGCTCACCGAGGACACCGGGATTCCTTTCCACCAGTTGCAGGCCGAGCAGATTCAGCGTTTCCGCACGGCCTGGGAGCAGGCCGGCCATGACTGGACGCCTCGGGTGTCGGTCAGCCGAAGTATCTTCCCGCTGACCGACGACCGAGATCGGGCCTACTTCGGTGGGCGCGGCCCGGAGACCGACCAAGTCGGCTATCTCGACGGCGGTAATGCCCGCTTCGGTCCGTCATATGCCGCCGAGCCCGACGTCCTAGTGGAGCAGTTGGCCAAGGACGAGGCCATCGCAGCTGCCGACACGTTGTTGCTCACCATTCCCAACCAGTTGGGGGTCGACTACAACGCCCACGTGGTGGAGGCGCTCCTCACTCATGTCGCTCCCGGTCTGGGCTGGCGCTGATCCTCGGCACGTCCGCTGCGCGCGCCCTTCGTCAGGCTCAGGGCACGGGGTCTTCGCATTGCCCTCCTCCCGCCGCCTGAGCGTGACGAAGGCAGACGCGCCTAGCTCAGGTGTTCCCGGCCCACTCGACGGGTGAGCAAACACGTCACTTCGTAGGGGATGGTGCCCATGAGTTCGGCGAGTTCGGTGGTGGTGATCTCATTGCCACCATCGGAGCCGATCAGGACCACCTCGTCGCCCACCACGGAATCGGTTGTCGGCCCCAGATCGATCAGGGTCTGGTCCATGCAGATCCGACCGATCACCGGGCAGCTGCGTCCCCCGACCAGCACCCGGCCGCGACTACTGAACAGCCGCGAGTAGCCGTCGGCATAGCCGATGGGCAAGGTGCCCACCCAGGTGTCGGTCTCGGCGGTCCAGGTCAGGCCGTAGCTCACCGAGTCGCCGGCGTGCACCTTCTTCACGAAACTGAGGTAGGTCGACCACTCCAGGCCTGGACGCAGCGCCACCGTGTGCTCGGAGGCCGGATCGGGGTAGGCCCCGTAGATGATGATGCCCGGACGCACCATGTCCAGCCAGGCGTCGGGGTGGTTGAGGACCGCACCGGAGTTGGCTAGGTGTTTCAACCGCACCGGGCCGCGCGCAGACTCGATTTGGGCCACCGTTTCGGTGAAGAGCCGTACCTGGCCGGCGGTGAAATCCGCGCCGGCCGGGACGTCGGAAATCGGCAGATGCGAGAACACTCCGCCCAGCGAGAGGGCGGCGGTTCGATCGATCAGAGTGGCTAGTTCGACGGCCTGTTCAGGACGGCAGCCGATGCGATGCATGCCGGTGTCGATCTTCAGGTGCACGTCGGCGACCACACCGGCCTCGACGGCGGCCGCCGCGGCTGCGACGATCGAGGTGGTGTCGGTGACGGTCAGCGTGATCGCGTTGCTCACCGCGGCCAGCGTCTCCTCGGGATGCCGGGTCATGGACAGCTTCAGAATCGGCAAGGTGATGCCTGCCGCACGCAGTTCGAGGCCTTCGCCGACGCTGGCGACGCCCAGCCAGTCGGCCGTTTTCGAGTCTTGAATCATGCGCGCCACCGCGACCGCACCGTGGCCGTACGCGTCGGCCTTGACCGCGGCCAGAACCAGTCGAGAGCCCACTCGCGCCCGGATCGCTTCCAGGTTGGCGCGGATGTTGTCCAGCCGCGTCACCGCCAGGCTGGTGGGCTCGATCATGGCTACTCCCGTCCGGGCCGATCCTGCCGGGGAGGCCCGCGCACAACTCTAGAACCTCGCCCGCATCGCAGGCTTGTCGGTGGGGCTGCTTTTCAGGGTTGTTACAGCCTTGCGAAGCCAGGTTAAAACCGGCACTCGCACCGCTAGCCTGAGCCCGGTCGTCCAGAGCTGTACGCCGACTTCCGTCATTGACCCAAGGAGACTGAGATGGCCAAAGAAGAAGCCGAGCGCCTGTTGATCGCTGGCGGCGAGGACAAAGCCGTGCGCCTGAAGTACGACCAGCTGGAGACCATGGAGGACTTCGTGGCCGCCGCGGTAGCCGATGGCTACGACTTCACCGACGCCGAACTGATCCAGGTACTCAAAGAGGCCGGCGACTCCTTCGAGTCCCAGGGCAACCCCCGCGCCCGTCAGATCTGGTGGAGCTGACCGCTCAGAACAGCAGCGCCAAACCGGGGTTGGACATGATGGTGGCCACCTCGGCGAGGAACTTGGAGGCCATTTCGCCGTCCACCAAGCGGTGATCGAAGGTCAACGACACGGTGCACACGCTGCGTGGCTCGATCCGCTCGTCCGCCCCGGTACCCACCACCCACGGCTTGCGTCGGATCGTGCCCAAGCACATGATCGCGGCCTCGCCCGGGCTGAGGATCGGGGTACCGCCGTCGACGCCGAAGACACCGATATTGGTGATGGTGAAGGTGCCTCCCGCCAAGTCGTAGGGTTGCACGCGTCCCTCACGGGCAACCGCGACCATGGCATTGAGGGCTTCAGCCAGTTGCGTCAGGTTCATCGTCTCGGCGCTCTTGATGTTGGGCACCATGAGGCCCCGCGGCGTGGCAGCCGCAATACCGAGGTTCACCGCACCGTGGAGCACGATCTCGCGGCTGGTTTCGTCGTAGCTGGAGTTGATTTCGGGGACCTTCGAGATCGCCAGACAGGCGGCCTTGGCGAAGACCAACAGCGGCGAGACTCGCAGTGTGGTGAACTCGCGGCGTTGCTTCAGCAACTGCAGCATCTCCACCGAACCGGTGACATCGGCCTCGATCATGGCGGTGGCCTGAGGTACCTGCAATGAGGCTGTCATGGCCGCGAACATCTCCTTGCGGACGCCCCGCAGTGGCACCCGCTGGTCGACCCCGGGCAGGGTTCCGATGCTGGCGACAACATCCTCGGCGGTGATGAGGCCGTCGGGACCGGTGCCGCGGATCTTGTTCAGATCTACCCCCAGGTCGCGGGCTACTCGCCGGACGGCAGGCTTGGCGCGGGGTGCGGTGCGCGGGCCGGGACCTGCACTGGTGGGGCGACCCGGCGGCGGCAGATGCTCCCCGGACGGCTCGGCAGACAACCGGTCGGAAGGTGTGACGTCGTCGGTGTGACGCGAAACCGGTTTGCTGGTGTCGTAGGACTCCTGCACCTGGTCGGTTTCTGGCACAACGAGCTCGGCGTTGCGGCGGCGCCGCCGGGCAACTGAGCCGGTCTTGGCGCCATAGCCAACCAGTACGGCGCCGGTCGTCGAGGTGGCTTCGGGTGGTGCTGTGGGGTAGTCGGCGGCGTCGGTCGGCGGGGCTTCGACAGGCTCAGCCAGCGGTGAGGGATTGTCGGTGCCTGCGGTGTCGTTGTCCGTGCCCACAGTGTCGCTCTGTGAACGGCTTTGTGCGTCCCCTGAGCCGCTTTGGCCGTTCCCTGAGCTTGTCGAAGGGCGATCCTCGCCGATCTGAATGATCGGCGTCCCGACTGGTACCTCGTCGCCTTCGGCGACCAGCAGCGCTGTGACTACCCCGGCATAGGGGCTGGGCAGTTCCACCAGTGACTTGGCGGTTTCGATCTCGACGAGCACGTCGTTGACGGCGACGACATCGCCCACCGCAACACGCCAGGTCACGATCTCGGCCTCTTGGAGTCCTTCGCCCGGATCGGGCAGACGAAATTCAGGCATCGGGAAGCTCCTTCACCCGTTCAGCGAACGGTCGACAGCATCGAGAATCCGGTCCAGGTCGGGCAGGTAGCCCTCCTCGACGCGGGACGGCGGGTAGGGAAGGTCGTAGCCGGTGACTCGCAGCACCGGGGCCTCCAGGTCGTACAGACAGTGCTCTTGGATCCGAGCGGCGATCTCGGCGCCCATGCCCAGTGTGCGGACCGCCTCGTGAACCACGACTGCACGTCCGGTTCGTTTCACCGACGCGATAATGGTGGCCTCATCCAGCGGAGACAGTGAGCGCAGGTCGATGACCTCCAGGTCGATGCCCTCGTCGGCGGCGACCAGGGCGGCCTCGACACAGGTGCGCACCATCGGACCGTAGGCGATCAGGGTGGCGTGGCTGCCCGGCTTCACGATCCGAGCCGAATACAGCGACGTGGACGCCGACTGCTGCTCGATATCGACCTCGCCTTTGTCGTGGTAGCGACGCTTGGGTTCGAGGAACACCACCGGATCGTCGTCGGCGATAGCCTGCTGGATCATCCAGTAGGCGTCTTCGGGGGTGGCGCACGTCACGACCTTCAAGCCGGGGGTGTGAGCGAAATACGCCTCCGGGGATTCCGAATGGTGCTCGATCGCTCCGATGCCGCCGCCATAGGGAATCCGCAGCACCAGCGGCAGACTGATGCGTCCGGCGGTACGGAAGCGCAGCCGGGACACCTGAGAGACGAGTTGATCGAAGGCCGGGTAGACAAAGCCGTCGAACTGGATCTCCACCACCGGACGGTAGCCGCGGGCGGCCAAGCCGACGGCAGTGCCCAGCAGCCCGGATTCGGCCAGCGGTGAGTCGACGACTCGATCGGGCCCGAACTCGGCCTGCAGTCCTTCGGTGACCCGAAAGACTCCGCCGAGTTTGCCGATGTCCTCGCCGTACAGCAGTGCCTTGGGCTCGGCGGCGAGGGCTCGCCGCAGGCCGGCGTTGAGGGCCTTCGCCACAGTCAGGGTGGTCATCGTGGCTCCAAGAACGAGGCCTCGTAGGCGAGGTGTTGATCGCGCTGATCGAGCAGCGCTTCCGGGGTTTCGGCGTAGACCTGCTCGAAGTAGTCCGCGAGGCGGGGCTCGGGCAGGTTCACGCAGCCGGTGCGCAGCCGCTCGGCGAGCTGGTCGGATTCGACCGCCAGGGCGTCCAGCCAGGTTTGGTCGATGGCGCCGACGCGCAGCAGGTAGGTGCGCAGCCGCTCGATGGGGTCTTTGGCCTGCCAGGCCTCCAACTCGGTGTCGTTGCGGTACTTGGTGGGGTCATCGGAGGTGGTGTGGGCGCCCATGCGGAAGGTGTAGGCCTCGATCAACACCGGTCCGTTGCCCTTGCGCGCATAGTCCATGGCCCAGTCGGTGACCACCTGCACGGCCAACAGGTCGTTGCCGTCGACCCGGATACCGGGGAAGCCGAAGCCGGCCGCCCGCCGGTAGATGGGGATTCGTGACTGCACGGTGGTGGGTTCGCTGATGGCGTACTGGTTGTTCTGGCAGAAGAACACCACTGGTGCGGCGAAGGATGCGGCGAAGATGAACGCCTCGTTCACATCGCCTTGGCTGGTGGCTCCGTCGCCGAAGTAGACGATCGTGGCCCCGCTGTCCTCGGGATTCTGATTGCCGACCACGCCGTCGCGTTGCTGAGCCATCGCCATGCCCACTGCATGCAGAGTCTGGGTGCCGATGACGAAGGAGTAGGGGTGGAAGTTGTCCGGGCGTGAGGCCCAGTCGGTCATGCCGGTGCCCCGGAAGGTGCTGAGCATGTCGACCGGATCGATACCCACGCACCAGGCCACGCCGTGCTCGCGATAGGACGGCACGATGATGTCGTGCTTGCTGAACGCTCGCGCCGAGCCGACCTGGGCAGCCTCTTGGCCCAGGGATGGCGGCCAGAGGCCCAACTCCCCTTTGCGCTGCAAGGCGGTGGCTTCGCTGTCGATTCGCCTGGTGAGAACGAGATCGCGCAGGGCATCGGCCAGGTCGCTGTCGCTACCGGAATAGCTGAAGTCAGAGTTCTCGACCCGGTTGCCCTGTGGGTCGAGCAATTGGACGAAATCGGGGCCGGCTTGGGGCTCGGTCAAGGGTGCTCCTGGGTGTCGGCTGGACGCGACCAGATGGCCGAGTCACCTCAACAGTGCCTAACTTACGGTTACGTAACCATAGGTGTCAATGCAATCGCTACAGGTCGAGGATCCGCTCGGGGTGCGCTTTGCCGCGCGATCCGATGAGATCCGACACCGCCATCCAATTTCCGCGAAGGCGTTCGCGACGGAATTCGGTCTGACTACCGACCAGCGAACCGATCACATTCCGCACCACCGGACGCAGCGTCTTGGCCAAGGCGATACCGATGGGCAGGGTGTGCTTGTTGACCAACAAGGCCGGGTTGGCCACCTGGGAGTAACCCAGCCGAAGATGCTGCGTCCGCCCCCCGCTGCTCACGCCGCGGTGAACCGCCACCGCGGCGTTCAGCTTCACCATTTCGCCGCGCAGCATCGCCTGCCGGGCGTAGTCGAGATCCTCCAGCCAGGAGTACAGCGGGAAGCGCTCCTCGAACCGCTGTAGTGACAGCGAAGCCCAGCGCACGGCGAAGGCGCAGCCGTACAACTCGCTGACTTTCGTGAACTCGGTGTCGCCGCGGTATTCGCTGGCCGCCAATTCCGAGCTGGCCTCGGCCAGGCCGATCTCAACCTTCTCCGCCGCACCATCGCGGGCGAGGTTGGCGGTGATCGCCACCCACGCCGTATGTGCCTCGAAGCCGGCCACCACCGCGGCGAAGAAGTCCTGTCGGGGCACCGTGTCGTCGTCGAAGAAGAACACATAATCAGCCTCGGTCGGCACGGCGTCCAGGGCACGATTACGTTGGGCGGCCGCGCCACGGGCGCCGGTGAGGGCGACCCACCCCGGCGGAAGGCTAGGCGGGGCGTCGGCTTCGGTGGGGGTGCTCAGCAGCCAGGTGACGCTGGCGCCGTCCGGGGTGACCAGGTTCTGCGACCAATCGGCCAACTCACTGCAGACTTCGGCGCGGCCCGCTGAAGCAACGACTACGTACAACTGCATCGCACGGCCCCTTTCGCGGGTGTTCTGGAAACCCTAGCTCGCCCACGCGCTGGTGAAGAAGCGATAGGCCCACCATGCCTGGACGATGAGGGCAGCGACCACGAGCAGCCACAGCAGACTCACTCGCCACTTCGGCAACCTGCCTTTGGTGACGCCGACGCGTCCGACCAGCTCCCACAGCGGGAACCACAGCAGTACCGCCCGGTTCACACTCATGAACCAGTAGGAGGTGGTGAAGGCCGCCACCTGGGTACCGACCCAGACCGCCTCTCCCCACTTCTTGCGGAACAGACTGATGAGGGTCACCAGGGCGCCCACGGCCACGCTGACGATCTCGAGGGCGAACATCGACGACCAGTCCATCTGGGCGTAGTAGCTGCCCGGCGTTGCGGCCTCGATGGTGTGCTGCAGGGAGATCCATGGCCAGGCGAACTGGCGTGACCAACCGGCGGCCTGGGCGTCCAGCCAGGCCGTCCAGGAGCCGAAGGCAACGCGCAGGTAGGCGAGGTAGCCCAGCAGCACTGCCACCGGGATGAGCAACCTCAGCAATCGGTGGGCCCGATCCTTGCTGCGGCCGTTCTGAGTCAGTGCCAATACGGCTAAGGCTGCGATCAGGAACACCCCCGATACCCGGATCGACATTGCGACGCCGGCGAGCACCGCAGCAGCGGTCCAGTGCTTGGAACTGGCGCGCTCCCAGGCCCAGAACGCGGCGGCGCAGAAGGCTGATTCGGTGTAGGGAACCATGGTGAACACTGCGGCGGGGGCCAGCAGCCAGGCGATGGCTGCCGGGGCGCCGTACAGCCGGTACAGGGCGGTCGCGGCGGCGCCGGAGGCGAGCAGCGCAATGACGGTGCCCGCCAGGAGCGGGGTGACTCCGGGAATAGCCGACGGCAGCCGCAGCAGCATCGGCCAGCCGGGGAAGAAGGCGATCGAGTTCGCCTCGGCGTACCCGTTCTCGGCGATTCCGACGTAGTGCTGGACATCCCAGTTGTTGATGAGTTCGGTCAGGCCGCGATGCTGGGTGACCATCAGCCATACCGCCACCAGGGCCATCACCAAGCGACTGCCCAACCAGGCCTGCACCACCAGCCGAGCCGGACGGTGCCCGCGCAACGCACTCATGCCGGCCGCAGGCGTTGCCGCAGCCGCTCGCGCAACTGGTGGAGCCAGCGAGCGTCCGGAGCATGGTCGAAGATCCCGCCGTCGGGATCATCCAGACCCGACAGGCGCACGATGTCGTTCTCGGGGTGCAGCATGTCGCCGATGACTCGACTCGCGAGCCACAGTTGCACGCCCACTCGGAAGTAGACCGCCAACCAGTACAACCGGCCGGCTCCGTCACCGACCAGGACGCCGTCCAGATGGGCCCAGATGGCGTAGAAGTAGATGGTCTCGGCAACGCTGAACATGATCCAGTCCAGCCAGCGAGGTCGGGCCAGCACCAGCAGCGGGAGCAGCCACAGCACATATTGCGGCGAATAGACCTTGTTCAGCACCAGGAACAGCGCCACCATGAGGAAGGCGCCCTGGGCGAGGCGAGGCTTGGTCGGGGCGAACAGCATCAGACCGAGGATGGCCACGGTTCCCAGCACGAGTAGTACCGAGACGAGTGTGGACAGGCCGGGGATGGCCAGGCCTCCCAGTTGTAGCGCGTACCACACCGATCCGAGATCGGCGCCGCGGTCGACGTTGAAGGTCCAGAAGTAGAGCCAGCCTTGCGGAGTCGCCAGATAAACCGGGAGATTCACCGCAATCCAGGCGGCGGCGGTGGCCGCAGCGGTGGTGAAGAACTCGCGCCACTTCCCGGTCCGGGCAGCCAGAATGAACAGTGGGGCCAACAGCAGCCCTGGGTAGAGCTTCGCCGCGATCCCCAGTCCCAGCCAGATGCCGGTCCAGACCGGTTTCTTACGGGACCAGGCCAGGATCGCCAGGGATGTCAGCGCCACGACCAGGGCATCCCAGTTGATCAGTCCGACGGTGAAGATGGCGGGGCTGGCCGCGATCATGATCGCGTCCCAGGGTCGGTGCATCTGCAGGTGGGCCCACACCAGCACGACGAAGAGTATGAAGATCATCACTGCGGTGATGCTCATGAACAGGTTCGCGGCGTCGGCGATCTGGGATCCATTGAGCCCGGGCTGGCTGAGGCCGCCGAAGAGGACCACCAGCCGGCGTCCGATCTCCATGAAGGCGCCGGTGAGCACGGGGTATTCGAGATTCGCCTGCAGGTAGGGGATTTGGCCGTCCTGCAGGCCGCGCCAGTACCAGAGCACGCGGATGTCGGAATAGCAGCCGGCGAGGTAGTCGGTGGCGCCACCGACGTGGCAGGGAAGCTGCCGCAGCATCAGGACGACGAAGTTTGCCGTCAACACCAGGTACACCCAGAACCACGAGCGGTACCACAGGCCGCCGGGTTTGGCGTGAGTGCCGAGGGCACCGCCGAGGAAGGTCGCAAGCGACGGGCGCCCAGAAGTCACGTCCTGATCCTATTCCGGCGAGGTGACTAGGGACCGCCTGGCTTGACGATTCCGTTGCCTGATGTTGTTGCGGTCGGTGAACTCGTCGTACTGGGCGTTGCCGGCTCGGTGGGAGAAAGAGTCGGATTGGGTGCGGATTCGCTCGGCGTCGGAGTCGGCACCGGCACCGGTGCACTCGTCACGACGCTGGGCTCCGGGGTCGGCGACGGGCTCTGTGTGGACTTGCGGTTGGTGGGTCCCTTGAAGTAAACCCGCTCCTTGCCCGCCATCACCGTGCGCATATACGACGCCCAGGTTTGCGCTGCTGCGCCGCCGCCGTACCAACTGGGACCCAAGTCCTCGTGACCGGTCTTGCCGCGCACGTACATCACCGCAGTGGTGATCTGTTTGGTGTAGCCCACGAACCAGGTGGCGACGGTCTGTCGTCCGGGGCCGTTGGGATTCGGCTGACCTTTGGTGCCCGTCTTTCCGGCAACTGGGTAGCCAACAGCACCGGCAGCGCGGCCGGTACCGCTGCGCACCACCTGCGTCAGGGCGTAGGTGACATCCTGAGCGACGTAGGGCTCGATGGACTGAGAGCCGGTGGTGTCTGCGGCGTACAACTGCTGGCCGTCCGCATTGGTCACCTGGGCGACGACGTGCCAGGGTCGATGAACACCCCCGTTGGCGAAGGTGGAGTAGCCGGATGCCTGATCGATCGGGCTGACCATCGGGGTACCCAGTGGCATGTAGGCGTCATTTCCCCAGCCCTCGCCGGTCGGTACGCCGGCGTCATTGGCTGCTTGGGTGACCGCCTCACCGCCACCCTTCAACTCACTCACCAGGTTGAAGTAGGCCGGGTCGATGGAGCTGGTCGTGGCATTTTGCAGGGTCACCGGCTTGCCATTCGGATCCGGCAGGTAGCCCTTGCCGTGCCGAATCGTATGCGCGCTGACCTTGTCCTTGAGCGTCCAGCCTTCGCGCAGCGCGGCGGCGAGGGCATAGGTCTTGAACGTCGATCCGGTCTCGCGGGGAGTGGTAGCCCAGTTCCGGGAGTTCTTCACGAAGTCCGGGTTTCCGTACATCGCGATCACGCCGCCGGTGGCGTTGTCCACCGAGGCGATGGCGGCATGCAGGCTCTTGGCTTCCTTCTTCGAACCGTTGGACGCCTGCAGTGTCTGTGCCTGGGCGGTCTTCACCGCGGCCTGCTCTGCTTTGGCGTCGAAGGTGGTGATTACCTTCAGACCGCCACCGGTGATCTGATCATCGGTGAAGCCCTTTGCCTTGAGTTCTTGCTCCACCAGGTGTAGCAAGAAACCGGTCTGGCCGCCCAGGCGAGCGGTGTCGTTGATCGGCATGAACTCCGGCAAAGCATCGTAGATCTCGGCTCGCTGGGCTGCGGTGATCATGCCCATCTCGACCATGCCGTTGAGGGTGTACTGGTAGCGCTCGAGGAGGTCGGCGGCCTGCTTCTCACCGGCGGCAGGGTCGAGGTTGCCCGGCGAGTTGACGATCGCCGATAAGGCCACGGACTCGGCCAGGTCGAGTTTGGCGGAGGTCCTCTTGAAGTAGGTCTTTGCCGCGGCCTCGATGCCGTAGGCACCGCGTCCGAAGTAGACGGTGTTGAGGTAGCCCTCCAAGATCTGCTCTTTGGACAGCTCGCTTCCCATCTTCGCCGCCAGCAGGATTTCGGTCGCCTTGCGGGAGATGCTGCGTTCCTGGGTCAGGTACATGATCTTGATGTACTGCTGGGTGATGGTCGATCCACCGCCGGTTGCTGTGTTGTCGGCCGCCTGGAATCCGACCAGACCGAGGGCGGCCCGGAAGAGGCCGTTGACCGAGATGCCCGGGTCGGTCCAGAACGACCGATTCTCGGCGGCGACGATGCCGTCTTTGACGTACTGCGGCATTTCCGAGTAGGGAATCGAGATCCGGTTCTGAACCTGGAATGAGCCGATGGCCTTCTTGCCATCTGCGTAGTACACGAAGCTGGTGTTGGTACGGAAGTCAGCGTTGGGATCGGGCAGCTTCACCGTGGAGTAGGCGTACGCCACGACTCCGGCGCCCACCAATCCCAGGCTGACCACCGTGACGGTGATCCACAGCAGAATGCGCAGCCAGAGGCGACGTTTCGGCTTGTCCTTACCCGTGGGCTTGGAGGGTTTGGGGTCGGTCTTCAGACTTACCCGCTGGGGTTTACCCATAGATGTCCTCGACGGTTCGCTGCCGGCGGGGCGGACGGCGTTTGGTGCCGTCGCCGAGCAGATATGTTGAAATCATGTAGTTCCAGCCACAGTTCGTGCAAACCTCCACGACGCGAACCGTGAACTCACCGTACTCGTTCTGCATCTCTTCGAGTTCGGCGGTGGACTTGATGCGTCCGGAGAATTGACCGAGTTGGTCACCGAAAACATAGTTGAGATTCGTCAGCGTTCCCTTGGTACACACCGGGCAGGTGACGGTGGTGGACTCTCCGTGGTGAGTTGCGGATCGCAGCAGAACGGGGTCTGCATCGAGGGCGTCGGCGTCTTCCAGCATGACCTGGGGACCCCGAAGTGCCTGCAATCGACGCTGCCGTTGCAGGGCATAGTCGACCTCATGCCTCTTGGACCACATGGCTTCTAGGGTAGTTGGCCAATTCCAGCGGGTCGATTCGAGTGGCGATGGAGCCTACAGCGTCCGGTTCGCATCGGGGCGGATCAAGTGCGAGAATATCGCGGCACGGGGCATTAGCTCAGTTGGTAGAGCGGCGGCTTTGCAAGCCGTAGGTCAGGGGTTCGAATCCCCTATGCTCCACAAAGGCCGTCACCCGAAGGGTGGCGGCGTTTGTGCTTGTTACAGCGGATTCGAACCCGTGAGGGCGTGCGGGTGTTCGTCGGTGAGCCCGGTGGGCTCGCCGACTCCCGCACGTCGTGAG
>DLGC01000014.1 GCA_002482525.1 Propionibacteriaceae bacterium UBA7704
CGGGTGGAGTCGGCCTTGGGGTCGCAGCCGACGACCATGACCTTGCGGCCCTTTTCGGCCAGGCCTGCGACGGTGTTCTGAGTGGTGGTGGACTTGCCAATTCCACCCTTGCCGTAGATAGCTACTTTGCGCATTTGAGTGTGAACCTTCCCGGTTTGGTTGGGTGCGGTTGTTCGCCGTGTCAGTACCGACAGCGAGTCCTCCAACGGGTACCCACGCCTAGCGAGATGTGGGTACCGGGGATCTGCGGCGGGGCCTTCAGATCTCCGGCTGGAGGCCTCCTTGCCGTGTTGGTATAAATCCCAGCAGGGCAAAGTTACGTATGGGTAACCCGGAATGCGTGCAGTGTTACAGCTTGTTTACTCCATTTCTGCACTGATTCTTTGCGTATTTTGTTTCGGGTCTGGACGCTCCACTTCGCGCGCGGGGACGCGATCGCGCGCCCTCGCGCGTGCGCGCGCGAGGCGCCGGGATGAGAAAAACGCGAATACCTAACCTCAGCGGCACGGGAATTCGCAAATGCGGATCATAGGCAGCGTTTAATCCGCATAGGCGGTGCGTGAAGGGTGGCTGCGGGGCTGGATTGTTTCATTCCGATTGCGCGTCAGTTACAAGCGTCTGAGTGCGCAGATGCGGGCTATATGGTGCCGCCATGACGAAACTGCGAATCCGTGACGCGGCGATCTTCTTGGGTGTCAGCGATGACACAGTTCGCCGTTGGGTGGATGCGGAGCTGATCCCGGTCGAGATCGACGACAGTCGGCGCAAGGTGATCGACGGTCGAGCGCTGGCGGCCTTTGCGCAATCGATGGCCAATCCGATGCCCGACCCCTCCGACGTGTCGCGATCGGCCCGGAATCGATTCGTGGGTCTGGTCACCCAGGTGGTGTCCGACACCGTCATGTCACAGGTGGAGCTGCAATGTGGCCCGTTCCGCGTGGTGTCTCTGATGAGTACCGAGGCTGTCCGCGAACTGGGCCTAGAAGAGGGCTCGGTCGCGGTCGCGGTGGTGAAGGCCACCACCGTGATCGTGGAAACCCCACACTCCGCCTGAAAGGAACCCACATGCGAACGAGACTCAGCGTCGCCGTCACCGGTGCCCTGATCAGCTTGGGCCTGGCCGTTGCCGGCTGCTCGGGCAGCGCCACCCCAAGCCAGACGTCAACCCTGACGATCTATGCTGCGGCGTCGATGCAAACCACCTTCGACACGCTGAAGACCACGTTCGAGGCAGAGCATCCTGGCACCACCGTGATGCTGAACTACGCCGGCTCGCAGGCGCTGGCCACCCAATTGGTCGAAGGTGCCACCGCTGACGTGTTCGTTTCGGCCAACGACACTCAGATGAAGGTCGTCACCGATGCGGGTTTGAACGCCGCCGACCCTCGAGTGTTCGCCACCAATCAGCTGCAGATCGCGGTGCCACCGTCCAATCCGGCCGCGATCAGTACGTTCGCCGATCTCACCAAGCCTGAGGTGAAGCTCGTCGTGTGTGCTCCGGCCGTTCCCTGTGGGGCGGCGACGGTCAAGGTCGAGAAGGCGACCGGAGTCACGCTTACCCCGGTGAGTGAGGAGCAGGCGGTGACCAGTGTGCTGTCCAAAGTGCAGGCCGGCGAAGCCGATGCCGGTCTGGTCTACAAGACCGATGTGATCGCCGCAGGCGACACCGTGACCGGCATCGAGTTTCCCGAATCGTCGGAGGCGATCAACCGCAATCCAGTCGTGTTGTTGAAGAGCGCCCCGCAAGGCGAGCTTGGCCAGGCGTGGATCGACCTGCTGTTCAGCGAGCAGGGACAACAGGTGTTCGCCGACGCAGGTTTTGGTGCCGCGCAGTAAGGCCATCACCGACAGGCGGTCCCTGACGGCGGGGCCGCCTGCGCGATGACAGGAAGGTGGTGCAGTGACCACGACCGTCGAAGAGGCTTCGGTTCGCTCGAGTCGAGATCCGCGATCGCGGCTGTACTCCGGTTTGCCGCGCTGGATCTACCTTCCCGCCGTCATCGGCGGGTTGTTCGTGGCACTCCCGCTGGTGGCGATGATGCTCCGGATGGATTGGGCCCGCTTTGGTGTCCTGATCGCCAGCCCGTCGTCGCTGGCCGCGCTCACGCTGAGTCTGCAGACGTCGTTCACCAGCATGCTCGTCTGTCTGGTTCTCGGCGTCCCGATGGCCATGGTGCTGGCTCGCGAACAGTTCCCCGGGCAGCGGCTGGTGCGGTCCCTGGTGTTGTTGCCGCTGGTGCTGCCGCCGGTGGTCGGCGGCATTGCCCTGCTGTTCACCTTCGGTCGGCACGGGTTGGCGGCTCCGGTCATGAACCTCTTCGGCATCTCGGTCGCCTTTTCCACTGTCGCGGTCGTGATGGCGCAGACCTTCGTCGCGCTGCCCTTTCTGGTGGTGTCTTTGGAGGGCACGCTGCGCTCCGTGGGCCAACGCTACGAATTGGTCGCCGCAACCCTGGGGGCGCGACCGTCGACGGTGTTGCGCAAGGTGACGCTGCCGCTGGTGCTGCCGGGTCTGGCCTCGGCCGCAGTGCTGTCCTTCGCCCGGGCGCTGGGTGAATTCGGGGCCACCATTACCTTCGCCGGCAGCCTGCAGGGGGTCACCCGCACGCTGCCGTTGGAGATCTATCTGCAGTCCTACACCGATACCGATGCCGCCATTGCGCTGTCGTTGGTGCTGATGTTCGTCGCCGTCGTCGTGACCGTCGTCACAGCCAGCATCTCCGAACGGTCGCTGGCATGAGCTTGGCGTTTCGAGCCGCCGTGGCCGAGCGCGGCTTCGATGTGGAACTGTCGCTGGCTCCCGGCGAGAAGGTGGCCGTGCTCGGTCACAACGGTGCCGGCAAGTCCACCCTGCTGAACATCCTGGCCGGCACGCTGCGTCCCGACAGCGGCACGGCGGTGCTGGGTGACCGGCGATTGTTCGATCTCGGCCCCCGGCGCCGGCATTGGACTTTGCCGCACACGCGCGGCATCGCGCTGCTGGCTCAGGACCCCTTGCTCTTTCCGCACCTGAGTGTGCTGGAGAATGTGGCATTCGGGCCGCGGGTGGCCGGCACGGCGCCGAAGCAGAGCCAGGTGCGTGCCGAGCATTGGCTGGATGAAGTGGGTGTGCCGGAGTTGGCCACCCGACGACCCAAGCAACTATCGGGCGGTCAAGCCCAGCGGGTGGCCATCGCCCGAGCGCTGGCGGCCGAACCCCGGCTACTGCTCCTCGATGAACCCATGGCCGCCCTCGATGTCGCGGTAGCGCCGCTGTTGCGTCGGGTGCTGGGCAGGGTGCTGACCGATCAGGCCACGATCATGGTGACCCACGATCTGCTGGATGCCTTGTTGTTGGCCGATCGCATTGTCGTGTTGGACCAGGGGCGGGTGGCCGAATCCGGGCCGACCGACGAGGTGCTGCAGCACCCGAAGACGCGGTTCACTGCGCGCATCGCCGGCTTGAATCTGATCCGTGGCAGCTTCGCGGACGGCACTGTGACCGACGGTCACGGGCTGTCCGTGGCCGGAACACTTCGTGACGGTGTGACGGCGACTACCGGCGTCCGGGCTGCTGCGGTCTTCGCTCCGTCGGCGGTATCGATCTTCCGCGAGCCCCCGGACGGCAGCCCGCGCAACAACCTTGCCGTGACGGTGGCCGAACTGGAGCCGCGCGGAGAACTTGTCCGCGTCCGGGCCGACGATCATCACGGTCACTTCCTCGCTGCGGATGTCACGCTGCGTTCAGTGGCAGATCTCGACCTGTATCCCGGCCGTGAGGTCACCTACTCCGTCAAAGCCACCGGCGTCACGATCTACCCGCTATGACCATTCCTCAGCTCATCGAGCGCTCCGGCTTCAGCCGTCCACTCCTGCCCAGGGCGGAGCGTTGGATCGAACGGGCAGCGCTCGATGCGAGGGCGGGCCTAGTCGACCGCGAGTTGGACTTCGGTGGCTTTCACCAGGGCATAGGTCGACGCGCCGACAGTCAGGCCGAGGTCAGCAACAGCGTCGGCGGTGACAGCCGCCGTCACCACCAGATCGGTGCCGTCTACGGCGACCTTGACGATCGACATCGCCTCACCGGTAGTGATCGAAACGACTTTGCCGGCGAACTGATTGCGAGTGGACAGACGCATGACTTCCTCCGAATCGGTGAATTCCTCCAGGGGTGGAATGGTGCTGAGTGTAGCCGCTCGAGATCCCTCAAAGTGGGTTCTGGCAAGGGGGTTTGCTGCACTTCGAGCCGCATATTCGGATCGGCCCGGCGGTGCCGTTCCGGGATTGTGGAACCGCGTGGCTGCCGCGGCTGCAGGTGCGGATTCAGTGAATCTTCGAGAAGGGAATGCTCATGATCCCTCCCAGTATGGAGTTGGTGGAGCGGCTGCTCCGCGAGGACGTGCCCTCGCTGGACCTGACCACGCAGTTGCTGGAACTACCGCAGGTGCCGGCTCGGCTCACGCTCACGACTCGAACGCCGGTCACCGTCGCCGGGGCGGCCATCGCTCAGGCGCTGTGTGAGTATGTGGGCGCCGAGGTCGAGCGGCTCGCGCCCAGTGGCTCGGACGCCCCCGCGGGCAGTGTGCTGTTGAGTGCGTGTGCAACACCGGCAGCCCTGCATCGGGTGTGGAAGGTCGTGGTCAATGTCTACGAAAGTGCCTGCGGGATAGCGACCCGCACTCGAGCATTGGTGACGGCAGCAAAAGTCGGTTCACCCCGGGTCGAAGTATTCACTACGCGCAAAGTGATTCCCGGTACAAAGGACCTCGCGGTGAGCGCAATTCTGGCTGGTGGTGCGCTTCCGCACCGGCTGGGGCTGTCGGAGACGGTACTGATCTTTGATCAGCACACCATCTTCATCGGGGGGATCGCGGGCTTGGCTCGGCGTCTCGAAATGATCCGGCACAGAGCCGTGGAGAAGGTCGTTTTCGCTGAGGTGAGCACATTCGGCGATGCGGTGGTGCTCGCCGAGGCCGGGGTGGGTGGGCTGCAATTCGACAAGGTGCCAGTGGCGGAGTTGGGCCCGATGGTGTCGTCGCTGCGCAACGAGTATCCGAACATCCGACTGATCGCCGCCGGGGGAATCAGCCCGAACAATGCCGCCGACTATGCCGCCACAGGTGTGGATGCGATTGCCAGCTCCTGGATGTATTCTGGTCCGGTGGCTGACGTTTCTGCACGGATTGTTCCGACTGAATCGATATAGCGACCGCATATCAGACAATTGATGGACTTCGTACAGCCAGCGGAAATGTCTCGCGTCTAATGTGGGTGCGTCGGGACCCACTCCGAGGAGGACTGTGATCAGCGCGCGCGCCGTGGGACGTCTTCTCGTGCTGTCGACGCCACCGGTGGTGGCAGCCTGTTATGTCGTTGGATCAACCTCACCGCACGGCTGGTGGCCGTGGGCGCCCACCGTGGCCGATTTCGAAGTCTATTGGCGCACCGGACAGTTGGTGTGGGCAGGCGGCGACTTCTATCACGCCGACGGCCTGCCGTGGATCTATCCGCCCTTCGCGGCGCTGCTGGCAGCCGGGCTGTCGGTACTGCCCTGGGGAGTGGCTACCTTCGCCTGGACGGTGATCGGCGTGGTCGCACTGTTGGCTGTGCTGCATCGACTCGGGGCTTCCGGCTGGGTTCTGAGTGCGCTGGCCACCGCGAGCGTGCTGTGGGTGACGCCGGTGCACCAAACCCTGCTCATGGGGCAGCTCGGGATCCTGCTGGTGGCTGCTGTGGTGCTGGATTCGCTGCCCGGGCCGCGTCTGCTGCGTCGACGTCTGCTGCCTGAGGGCTGGCTGACCGGCGTGGCGACCGCCATCAAGCTCACTCCGGCCGTGGTGGCGGTGTATCACTTCTTCGCCGGTAGGCGGCCGGTGGCCTGGCGGGCATTAGCTGCCTTTGTGGTGGCAACCGGATTGGGGTTCGCAGCCTTGTGGGGGCCATCGGTGTACTACTGGCTGCGGCTGGGTGCCGGTGATTCCGGTACCAACGACGGCATCATCTACGGCGACAACCAGTCGGTCCTGGCGCTGTGGGCGCGCCTGGTTCATGAATCCTCGATGGGTGGGCTGTGGCTGAGCCTGTTGGTCCTGGCGCTGGGCATGGTCGCCGCAGTCGGGATGAATCGCAGTGGGCAGCCCCGGCTGGCGTTGACGCTGGCGGCGATCACGGGCTTGTTGGCCTCGCCCATCTCCTGGACTCACCATTACGTGTGGGTGGTCGTGCTCGCCGTCGTGATCTGGCAGGAGCGCACCTTGCCCAGCGCCTACCGGGCGCTGGCGATGGGCTACGCGCTCTGGATGGCCTGGGCGCCGTATCGCTCGTTGCCGATGGGGGGCAACCTGGAATTCCACTACGGCCTGTGGGAATGGCTGCTCGATGATGCGGGCATCGTCTGGGGAGTGGTGTTGCTGGCAGTGTCGGTACTGGTCTCGTGGGGACCTTGGGGACGTGGTCGGCGGTGGATGCAGCGCGAACTGGTGCGGATTCGTCTGCAGGATCGAGCCGGCGTCAGCGTTGACGACTAAGGACTCTTCACAGTCAGTGACCGCCGGAATAGGGAAGCGGCTAAGATAGTTGAGTCTAGCGAACTCAACTTTGCACGACACCTTCCTGACAAGGAGAAACGTACCTCGATGGACACTGAGAAGCTCACCACTCGAAGTCGTGACGCCGTTTCGGCTGCGGTTCGCACGGCGCTCACCAAGGGCAACCCCGCCGCAGAGCCAGTGCACCTGCTGCACGCACTGCTGCTGGTGCCCGACAACACGATCGCGCCGCTGTTGGATGGCATCGGAGTGGACCCGGCGGTCGTCTCGGCAGCCGCGCAGGGTGCCATCACGAAGCTGCCCAGCGCGCAGGGATCCTCGGTGAGTCAGCCCCAACTCTCCGGTGCCTTGGCGCGAGTACTGGCCGACGCCGAGACTCGTGCCGCCCAACTCGGCGACGCCTACGTGGCGACCGAGCATCTGTTGATCGCGCTCAGCGCGGTCGCCAGCGATGCCAAGACCATCCTTGACGATCTGGGTGCGGCCACCGACAAGATCGTGGCGGCCTTCGCCGAGACCCGGGGCGACAAGCGCGTCACCTCCGCTGAGGACGAGGGCAGCGAATCCGCCCTCGACAAATACTCCGTCGATCTCACCGCGAAGGCCCGCGAGGGCAAACTCGATCCGGTGATCGGGCGTGATTCCGAGATTCGACGGGTCGTGCAGGTGCTGGCCCGCCGCACCAAGAACAACCCGGTACTGATCGGCGAACCCGGGGTCGGCAAGACCGCCGTCGTTGAAGGCTTGGCCCAGCGCGTGATCGCCGGCGACGTGCCGGATTCGTTGAAGGGGCGCCGCGTGGTCAGCCTGGACCTGGCGTCCATGGTGGCCGGGGCGAAGTACCGCGGCGAGTTCGAGGAACGCTTGAAGGCCGTGCTCAACGAGATTCGCGACGCCGAAGGCCAGGTCATTACCTTCATCGACGAGTTGCACACCGTGGTGGGTGCCGGGGCGTCCGGAGACTCTTCGATGGATGCGGGCAACATGCTCAAGCCGATGCTGGCGCGCGGCGAGTTGCGCATGATCGGCGCCACCACCTTGGACGAGTACCGCGAGCGCATCGAGAAGGACCCCGCCTTGGAGCGTCGGTTCCAGCAGGTCTTCGTCGGCGAGCCCAGCGTGGAGGACACTGTCGCGATCCTGCGCGGACTGCGCGAACGCTACGAGGCGCACCACAAGGTGCGCATCACCGACGCGGCCTTGGTCGCCGCGGCTTCGCTGTCGGGGCGCTACATCACGTCCCGGCAGCTGCCCGACAAGGCCATCGACCTGATTGACGAGGCAGCGTCCCGGTTGCGCATGGAGATCGACTCCTCACCGGAGGAGATCGACATGCTGCGCCGTGACATCGACAAGATGACGATGCAGGCGTTCGCCCTGGAGAAAGAGGAGGACGCCGCATCCAAGGATCGCTTCGCCCGCTTGAGCGCCGAACTCGCTGACGCCAAGGAAGAACTGCGTGCCCTGGAAGCCCGGTGGGAGGCTGAGAAGTCCGGCCTGAACCGTGTCGGTGAGATCAAGGAGCGGATCGACGCCCTGCGCATCGACGCCGAGCGGGCGCAGCGCGAGGGTGATCTGACCAAGGCCTCCGAGATCCTGTACGGCGAGATTCCGCAGTTGGAGGCAGAGCAGGAACGTGCCACGGCCGCCGAGCAGGCCACCACGCCGATGGTGAGCGAGGAGGTCTCGGCCGCCGATATCGCCGAAGTGGTCTCGGCCTGGACCGGGATTCCGGTCGGCAAGATGCTGCAGGGTGAGTCGGAGAAACTGCTGACGATGGAGGACCGGCTCGGCGAGCGGCTCATCGGGCAGCGCAAGGCCGTGGTGGCGGTTGCCGATGCGGTGCGCCGTTCGCGGGCAGGGATCTCCGATCCGAACCGGCCGACCGGATCGTTCCTGTTCCTCGGCCCGACCGGCGTCGGCAAGACCGAGTTGGCCAAGTCGCTGGCCGAATTCCTCTTCGACGACGAGCACGCCATGGTGCGCATCGACATGAGCGAATACGGCGAGAAGCACACCGTCTCTCGCTTGGTCGGAGCCCCGCCTGGCTACATCGGCTACGAGGAAGGCGGCCAGCTGACCGAAGCGGTGCGTCGCCGCCCGTACTCGGTGGTGCTGCTCGATGAGGTCGAGAAGGCGCACTCCGATGTGTTCAACATCTTGCTGCAGGTGTTGGACGACGGTCGTCTGACCGACGGCCAGGGACGCACCGTCGACTTCCGCAATGTCATCCTGATCATGACCAGCAATCTGGGGTCGCAGTACCTGGCCGACCAGAGTCTGAATGCCGACACCAAGCAGCAGGCCGTGATGGGTGTGGTGCGTCAGGCGTTCAAGCCGGAGTTTTTGAACCGGCTGGACGAGATCGTGCTGTTCGATCCGTTGAGTGCCGAGGATCTGGAGCGCATCGTCGATATCCAGTTGGGCTGGTTGACCAAGCGCTTGGCCGAGCGCCGGATCACCATCGAGGTGACGAAGGCGGCAAAGGACTGGCTGGCCCAGACCGGCTTCGATCCGGTGTACGGCGCGCGTCCACTGAAGCGTCTGGTGCAGACCACCATCGAGGATGCGCTGGCTCGCAAGCTGCTGGCCGGCGAGATCACCGATGGTGACAGCGTCCGCTTCGACGTGAATCCCGACGGCAGCGGACTGATGCTCGTCTGAGCGAACTCGACGCGTTCGGCAGGTCTTCACCTGCCGGACGCCGGTTCGTCGCTCAGTGATGGGCGTCGCTTCATCGACTCCCGGTTCGATGCGCACAACGGATTGCCCCCTGACGAGGAGAACCCAGTGCGCCACCTTCGACGAATCGCCGGCCTGGCTGCCGCCTTCGCCCTGGTCGGAGGTGGGCTGTCGATCACGGCGGCCGCGCCCGCCCAGGCGAAGGCTCCTGCCTACACCGACGCCATCACGCTGACCAAGATTGCCGGTTATAGCACCGGCGCGACGCCCAACCCCGACGGCGGCATCGCCGAGATCGTGCAGTACAACTCCGACAATCACAGCTTCTACGTGGTCAACGGCTCCACCTCGCCGGCCTCGCTCGAAATCGTCAAGCTCCCATCGTCGGGTTACGGCTCGACGCCGCTGGCCCTGACGAAATCGGCGAGTGTGAATATCGAATCGCTGCTTGCGGCCAAGGTGCCCGGTTTCAGCTACGGCGACCTCACCTCGGTGGCGATCGACACCGTCAAGAATCGGGTCTACGCCGCGATCCAGGAAGCCGCCTTCGACAAGCCGGGCTTGATCGTGGTGCTCGACTACGACGGCGGCTACATCACGTCCTACACTGCCGGCGTCCAGCCGGACATGGTGACGGTGGCTTCCGGTGGGCGCTATGTCATCAGCGCCGATGAAGGCGAACCCCGTGACGGCACGGTGGCCAACGACCCGGCCGGCACGGTGACGGTGATCGACACCACGACGAACAAGGTCACTCATGTCGGGTTCGCCGATACCTCCAAGATCGACGACCTGGCGCACATTCGGGGGGTGGAGCGGGATCCGTCGACCAATCTGATGCTGCCGCGCACCAAGGCTGCGGCAGTCACCGACTTCGAGCCGGAATACGTGACCGTGCAGGGTAGTCGGGCCTATGTGACGCTGCAGGAGAACAATGCGGTGGCCACCGTGGATCTGCCCAGCGCATCGCTGGTTTCGGTCGCCGGCTTGGGTGCCAAGGATGTTCGTACCGCTGGAAACGAGGCCGATCTGCTGCGCGACGGGAAGATCGACATCGACGGCTACGCGGCCAAGATGCTGTATATGCCTGACGGCATCGCCAGTTACGCCACCGGCGGCAAGACCTACCTGCTGACGGCCAATGAAGGCGATGTTGCGGAGTACATCGACAACAGCATTCCGGTGAACGAGATCGCTCCCTACCTGAGCGACCCGACGGCGAAGAGCTTCTGGGAGGGCATCACCAGCAACCCCGGTGATGTCGCCGCCGATATGGGCGACCTCAGCGTGCCCTACTTCTACGGCGCTCGGTCCTTCTCGGTGTGGAACGCCGACGGCAGCCAGGTCTTCGACTCCGGAAGTGACATCGAGAAGATCACCGCCGAACGACTGCCGGACCACTTCAACATCTCCAACGACAAGTACAAGACCTCCGACTTCGACAAGCGCAGCGGCAAGAAGGGGCCGGAGCCGGAGAACGTTGAGGTCGGTACGGTCGGCGACAAGACCTTCGCCTTCGTCGGCCTGGAGCGCATCGGCGGCGTGATGACCTACGACATCACCGACCCGACCAAGCCCACTTTCGCCAACTACATCAACACCCGGGAGTTCACCAGCGATCTGGGCGGCGACAACAGTCCCGAGGGTCTGGATTTCGTCCCGGCGCAGCAAAGCCCCACCGGCAAGGCGCTGTTGTTGGCCAGTTTCGAGGTCGGCGGCACGGTCGCGGCCTACGAGGTCGGCTCCGATCCGCGGACGAGTTCATCGGTCTCGGTGACCTCGGCCCGGTCGAGCTACGGCCATGCCGCCCGGGTCACGGTGACCGCTACTTCTGGCGGCATGAGCGCCACCGGGAAGGTGGGCATTGTGGTGGACGGACGCGCCGTGACGACCGCCACTCTGGTGGCCGGGCGAGCCACCGTGAGCCTGCCCAAGAAGCTGTCAGCGGGACGGCACACCGTTGAGGCTCGCTACGCCGGCACGCAGTTCAGCGTCCCGGCGACGGCCACGGGTTCAGTGGTGGTCGCCAAGGCCAAGACCCGCACCTCGCTGACGCTCAACTGGAGCATCGTCAAGAAGTCGAACACTGCGAAGGCGACGGCGCGGGTGAACGTGTTGGGCCTGTCGGAGAAGGCAACCGGCAAGGTTTCGTTCTTCCGCAATGGCACCCCCGTCGCCACCGCTCGGCTCAAGAACGGCAAGGTGGTCGGCGTGCGGATCCCGGTCGGGACGCATCGCGGAGTCGTCACGATCCGGGCGCGGTACCAGGGTTCGAAGAACCTGGCGGCGACCACGTCTCGCGCGGTGCGACTGCGGGTGGTCTGATCTCGGCTCCAGGATCAGGCCGCTTGGTCACTTCCTCAGGCCCCACGAGGGTCCCGCCGTTTCGGTGGGGCGCCTCGTGGGGCCTTCGCCATCTCTGTGGGCCTCGGTAGTCGGATAGGGCGGCGCCGACACGCGAAGGGTGAGCGCAATTTGCTTCCCAGCATTCCTACCGCTGTAATAGGACATGTCGGCAATAAAGGAGTGGGCGTGAGCAACAAGTACTTTCGGATGATGGCCGCCGCGGTTGCGTCGGTGATGGTGGCCACCGTGGGCCTGACTGGATGCACTGGGGGAGGCCAGTCAGGCCCAGGGGCCGCGACCACGGTGAAACTGGGCTACTTCCCGAACCTGACCCATGCGCCAGCGCTGGTCGGGGTGGCCAAGGGCTACTTCACCCAACAACTCGGTGATTCGGCCTCGCTGGAGACCGTCACCTTCAATGCCGGTCCGGCGGCCATTGAGGCCCTCAACGCGGGCTCGGTGGACATTGCCTTCGTCGGGCCCAACCCCACTATTACCGGCTACGCCCAATCCAAGGGCCAGGCACTGCGGGTGATCGCCGGCGCGGCCGCCAACGGTGCCTCCCTGGTGGTCTCCAAGGACATCACCTCGCCCGATCAGCTGGTCGGAAAGAAGCTCGCCAGCCCGCAACTGGGCAACACCCAGGATGTCGCACTGCGCTATTGGTTGAAGGACCAAGGTCTTAGTGCAGACACCGAGGGCGGCGGCCAGGTGAGCATCCTGCCGCAGTCCAATGCCACCGCCCTGCAGGCCTTCTCCACCGGTGAGATCGATGGCGCGTGGGTGCCCGAGCCCTGGGCGTCCCGATTGGTGCTCGAAGGTGGCGGCCACGTCCTGGTCGACGAGGCCAACCTGTGGCCCAACAAGCAGTTCGTGGTGACCAACGTGATCGTGCGCACCCAGTTCCTGGCCGAGCACCCCGATCTGGTCAAGGACGTGCTGGCCGGACTGCTGGACTCCCTGGACTACATCCAGGCCAACCCTGAGGACGCCAAGACGGTCGTCAACTCCTCCATCAAGGACCTCACCGGTAGCGAGATGAGCACCACAGTCATGGATAGCGCCTGGCAGAACGTGACCTTCACCTACGATCCGCTGGCCAGCACGCTGCGCACGGGTGCCGACCACGCGGTGGCCGTCGGTCTGCTGGAGAAGCCGGACCTGGCCGGGTTGTACTCACTGGACACCCTCAACTCGCTGCTGACCGAACGCGGCAAGACTGCGGTGAGTGACCAATGAGCCAGCCGTCCCTGACGGTCACCGGCGTCACCAAGTCGTTCACCGACACCGCACGCCCGGTCACCGCACTCACCGAGGTGAATCTGGAGGTCGCCGACGGAGAGTTCGTGTGTCTGCTGGGCCGATCCGGGTGTGGCAAGAGCACGCTGCTATCGATGATTGCAGGCCTGGCCAGGCCCAGTTCGGGACGCATCGACACCCACGGAAACCGCGTCGGCATGATGTTCCAGGACGCCAACCTGTTCCCCTGGCTGACCGTGCGCGGCAACATCGAGTTGGCGCTGCGCCTTTCGGGGGTGCCCAAGGCGAGTTGGCCGGCTCGCGTCGCAGAACTGTTGGAGATGGTTCAGCTTCCGCAGGCCGCAGATCAACGCCCGCACCAACTCTCTGGCGGAATGCGGCAGCGGGTCGCCTTGGCGCGCGCGCTGGCTCAGGACTGTCGCATCCTGCTCATGGACGAACCCTTCGCCGCCTTGGATGCCCTCACCCGCGATGCGCTGCACGACGAGGTCGAGCGGGTGTGGGCCGAGCGGGGCATCACAGTGATCTTCGTCACCCACAATGTGCGTGAGGCTGCCCGGCTCAGCGACCGGGTGGTGGTGATGAGCCCGTCGCCGGGCCGCATCGTCGACCAGGTGGAGATCGATCTGCCGCGACCTCGTCGTATGGAGGATGCCGCGGTCGCCGAACAGTCCGGGCGGTTGCGTGAACTGATGGATCGCCACGACCAGGTGCACACAGCGCAGGTGTTGGCCTCATGACTGCGCTCGCCACCACCACCGTGACCGAACCGGAGAGCTATCGACCCCGTTCTCGGCGCCTGTGGGATCGGGTGTGGCCGGGTTTGCTGGCCTTGGTCCTGGTCATCGGTGCCTGGCAGTTGCTGTACTGGTCGGGTTGGCGGCCCGATTACGTGCTGCCGTCGCCGGCCGAGGTCGGCACCGACCTGGTCGGCTTCTTCGGCACCGCGAAGTTCTGGCTGGCGCTGGGCAACACGCTCACGCGTGCCGTCGTCGGCTTCGGGCTGGCATTGCTGATCGGTACTGCGCTGGGTGTGGCGGTCTCTGCCTCCAAGGTCTTGCGGGCTGCGATCGGGTCGGCTCTGACGGGGTTGCAGACCATGCCCTCGATCGCGTGGTTCCCCTTCGCGATCTTGATCTTCGGCCTGGGTGAGCAGGCCATCACCTTCGTCGTGGTGTTGGGGGCGGCCCCGTCTATCGCCAACGGGCTGATTTCGGGTATCGATGAGGTGCCGCCGCCACTGCTGCGCACCGCGAAAGTCCTGGGAGCTCGCGGCGTGACGCTGTACCGCTATGTGATCCTGCCCTCGGCGCTGCCCACCTATGTGGCCGGGTTGAAGCAGGGCTGGGCCTTCGCCTGGCGATCCCTGATGGCCGGCGAACTGCTGGTGATCATTGCCAGCAAGCCGTCACTGGGAGTGCAGCTGCAGTACTTCCGTGAGTTCGCCAACGCGTCATCCCTCATCGCTACGATGGTCGTCGTTCTCGCCTTGGGGATGATCTTCGATGCGCTGTTCAGCAAGCTCGCTGAGAGTGTGCGCAAGACTCGGGGGCTGAGCGCCATTAGGCTGTGAGGAACCTGTCCAAGGAGGGCGAATGCAGATCACGGCGCGATCCGACTACGCGATTCGGGCCGCCGTGGAGCTCGCAATCGATCCGGACCGGGCCCGCTCGGGTAACGACCTGGCCCGTGCGCAGGAGCTGCCGGGAAAGTTCCTGGAAGCGATTCTGCGCGATCTCACCCGCGCCGGCCTGGTGACCTCACAACGCGGATCCGCCGGCGGCTATCGGCTGGCCCGGCCTGCCGCCGACATCAATCTGGCCGAGATCATGCGGGCCGTGGACGGGCCGCTCGCCGCAGTGCGAGGCGTGCCGCCCGAAACCGTCAGCTACGCCGGACCGGCCGAGGCATTGACCCAGGTGTGGGTCGCCGTGCGTGCGGCGGTACGCACGGTGTTGGAGGACACCACCTTGGCCGATCTCGCCGCCGGGGACCTCCCCGCTCAGGTCCGAAGCCTCATCGCCGACGATGAGGCATGGCGTCGGCGCTGACCCGGGCAGGGGTCACGGCTTGGTAGCAGTGAGTGTGAAGGTGGCCGGGAGCCGCTCGGCGCGGTCGATCAGGCGCCACTCACCGGTGGCGGCATCGAGAGTCATCTGACCGGGAAAAGCCTCCCACGGCGTGCTGTCGTGCTCGACGAAACTGGTCAGGTGCAGGCCGGCGTCCATCACAGCGGTGATGATCTCTGAGACGCTGTGGTTCCATTCCACTGCCGTCGGTGAGCCGACCTGGCCCGGCCCGGCATAGGTGCTCTCGTCACTCCACATCAACCACTGAGCCTGCTCGAAATAGGGAAGCTCCAACGAAATCGTGCTTCCGCCGGCGCCGGTGATGTGTGGTTGGTATTGGCGGTCGATGGGGTCCGGGCCGAGCTCGGTGGGCAACAAGGCATTCAGCACCGGATGCCCATCGCGAATGAACAGCCGGCCGCCCGGACGCAGCAGTTCGGCCACCACCTGCGCCCAGCGATCGATTCGCGGAAGCCAGCAGATCGCGCCGATGCCGGTGTACACCAGATCGAACTGCCGCCCCAACGCTGCGGGCGCGGAATAGACATCCGACTCGACGTAACTGATCGCAACCCCGGCGGCGTCAGCGATCCGGCGAGCCTGTGTCAAGGAGGCGGGGGAGAGATCGACACCGGTCACACTGGCCGCTCCCAGTCGATGCAGGCTGAGCGTGTCGGTGCCGATATGGCATTGCAGATGGACCACATCGAGCCCGGTGAGCTCACCCAACCGCGGCAGATCGAATGCCACCACTTTGGAAATGGCCTGGGGGTCGGCCAGGAGTTCGGGAACCTCGTAGGAGGGCGCCTCGCTATGAATGGGCGCCCGCGAATCCCAGTTCGCACGGTTGATCTGCAGATAGTCCTCAGTCACGGTTCCCAGGCTATTGCGTCGATGCAGCCTAATCCCATCGATTAGGTAGACTGCTCGCGCTTGGCCGACCCGTCCTGGTGGTCAACATGGAACCATCGAAGTTGGGGTGAGACCGCTGGATTGGGGAATCGCGCTCGCCGGCCTGTTGGTCGGCGTCGTCGTGGGGCTCACCGGCATGGGCGGCGGTGCGCTGATGACTCCGATGCTGGTCTTCTTCTTCCGAATCGATCCGCTCACTGCCATCTCCAGCGATGTCGTCACCAGCCTGTTCATGAAACCCGCCGGTGCCGTCGTCCACATCGTGCGCAAGACCGCAAACCTGCAACTGGTCAAGTGGTTGGCCATCGGCTCGGTACCGGCCGCGTTCTCCGGAGCGATGATCATCGACCACCTGAAGTTCCTGGAGGGTTTCAACGAGATCCTGCTGAAAATGCTCGGAGTGGCCCTGCTGCTGGCCACCGCCGGGCTGGTGATGCGTGCTTGGATGCAGATGACGCAGCGTCGGCTGCCCTGGGGTGAAGGACCAGCCCCGATGGCCAGCGCCGAGGTTGTGGTGCGTCCGGTCGCCACCGTCCTCATCGGAGCCGTCGGCGGCCTCATGGTCGGCCTGACGTCGGTGGGTGCAGGCTCACTGATTCTGATCCTGCTGCTGATGGTCTATCCGCAGCTCAAGCCGTCCCAACTCGTCGGCACCGACCTGGTGCAGGCGGTGCCACTGGTGGCCTCGGCCGCCTTGGGTCACCTGCTGTTCGGTGCCGTCTCCTTCAGCGTGACCGGTTCACTGCTGATCGGCGCTATCCCCGGCGCCTTCATCGGCGCGCAGATATCGTCGCGGGCTCCTGGGGGGATCATCCGCCGCGTACTGGCGGTGCTCCTGATGGCCTCGGGGCTGAAACTGATCGGGGCGCCGACCCCGGTGGTGTTGGGGGCCACGGTGGCGGCGATGATCGCCGGACCAATACTGTGGATCTACCTGCGTCGGCGTTGGAGCCCCACCGAGGCCGCGCAACGACGACGACAAGCCGAGCAGGAGGCCGACGGTGAGCCCTGACACCATCGACTGGGTGTCCTTGGGACGCCTTCCTCACCTGGTTCTCACCGACGACGACGTTGACCAGATCGCGTTGATGCAGTTCGGTCTGCTCCCCGCGCAGCTTCGGTTCCAGCCCGGCGTCGACCTACCCAGTGGTGACCGCATCGTGCTGCAGGATCGCACCTCCACCCCGCTGGCGCTGGCTACCGCTGCCGGCGACCACTGGCAGGTGGAGATGCTGCGTCCGGTGCCGCACCTGGAGCCGTGGCCACAGCACTGGGACGGCACCATGCTGATCGTCGACGGTCCGGTCGCTCCCGATACCGGCCTGCCGAGCGAACCTGCGCTCTGGGCGGTGCCCGGTCCGGCCGATGCCAGTGGGCGACGCCTGCTGGCGCACGCCCGTGCCGCCGCCCGGCCGGCGGATGTGGTGCGGCGGCTGCCGCAGCCGCGCGGTGTCGGCCTGC
>DLGC01000006.1:0-173 GCA_002482525.1 Propionibacteriaceae bacterium UBA7704
GTCGATCGCGCATCAACCAACCGAAACAGCCGCAGGCGTCAACCCACGAAAGCACCTACCTCGCCCCCAAACGGATTGACGAGGACACCCCGGCGTCCATCTCGAAACCCACCCACCCCAACCACGGCTGGTTGAGGAGGACGCGCCAGCGGCCGTCTCGAAACCTCGCAAGC
>DLGC01000006.1:304-110467 GCA_002482525.1 Propionibacteriaceae bacterium UBA7704
AACCAACCGGAGTGGGGAGGCGCCCGCTCCTCAACCAGCCGGACGGGGTATCGCCCGCTCCGCAACCATCGCGGTGAGGGCCACGGACTGCGCGATCAATCCTCGAGGATGGCGGCACCCAGCCAGGACTCCGGGATGCCGAGGCCTTCGATCAGGGACAGGGCGTCGGGGCGAAGCTCGGCGCACAGGGCATTGATCTGGGCTCCGATGGCTTTGCCGCGTCCGGCTGACATCTTGCCGTGATCGGCGAACCAGCCGCGGTCGGCCTGAATGCTGCTCAACGCATACAAGCTGCACAGCCGCTCCAACACCTCACGAATCTCGCCGGGCTCGGTGGCATCGATGGCGGCGATGAACGCCTCCAACACGATGCGCTCCATATGGGCCTTGGCGACGAACAGCATGTGATCGCCGAGCTGATTCAGGGCATCGAACTTCTTGCCCGCCTTGCGCACGCGACGAGCCAGCGACTCCAGCGAGTGGCGCTCCCGCTCGGTGAACATCCAGGCGTGCCAGCCACGATCAACCAGCGTCGTGGCTTCGGGCTGACGCTTCACGGTGGCGGTCAACCGCTCCACCAGCGTGGACGCCGAAGTCCGCTCCATCACGGTGTCGCCGAACACCCGGGCCGTGGCTTGCACCATGCCCGCGGTATCCAGTTCGCCCCAGATCTTGGCGTAGTCGCCCAGCAGAGCCTTGGCGACCTGCTGCAGCAACACCGTGTTGTCGCCTTCGAAGGTGGCGAACACATCAACATCAGCGCGAATGCCGGTGAGTTGATTCTCCGACAGGTAGCCCGCACCGCCGCAGGCCTCCCGAGCCTCTTGCACCGCATCGTTGGCGAACCGGGTGGTGAGCGCCTTGATGCCGTCGGCACGGGTCTGCAACTGGCGCTTCTCCTCCTCGCTCGCCTGGCCCGACTCCATCACATGCACCAGCGACGACGTGACCTCATTCTGAGCAAAGCCCAAAGCGTAGGAGCGCGCGATCAACGGCAGCAGCCGACGCTGATGGATCAGATAATCGGCCAACAACACGCCCTCGGAGTGTCCCGGTGCGACGAACTGACGTCGCTTCAACGCATAGCGAGTAGCGATCGACAGTCCGCGTCGAGCGGCGATGCCGGCTCCGGCGCTGACACAGATGCGGCCGCGCACCAAGGTGCTCAGCATGGTGAAGAACCGTTTGGTGGGGCTCTCGATCGATGATGCGTACTCGCCTGCTTCGGTGACGCCGCCATAGCGATCCAGCAGCATCCGCCGCGGCACCCGCACCCGGTGGAAACGCATCGTGCCGTTGTCGACCCCGAGCAAGCCACCCTTGTGGCCCTGATCGCCGATGGTGACACCGGGCAGCACGGTGTGGTCGTCATCACGAATCGGCACCAGGATGGCGTGCACGCCGTAGTTGCGTCCACGCACCAGCAACTGTCCGAACACCACCGCCATGGTGCCGTGCTTGGCGGCGTTGCCGATGTAGGCCTTGGTCGCACCCGGCGTCTCGGAGTGCACCTCGAACTCGTCGGTCTCCGGAATGAAGGTGATGGTGGTCTCCAGCGAGAACACATCCGAGCCGTGACCCAGCTCGGTCATGCCGTAACAGCCCATCAGCTTCAGGCTGGAGATATCGGCAAGGAAGGTGTCGTGGTGCCACTTCGTGCCCAGGTTGGTCACCGCACCCCCGAACAGGCCCAGCTGGACGCCGGACTTGATGGTGGCGGACAGGTCACCGTGGGCCAGAGTCTCGAAGGCGACCACGGTGTCGGCGATATTCCCCGGATCCTCCGAGCTCTGCGGCACCCCGGTGGCCAGCACGCCGGCCTCGGAGATCTCGATGAGCCGGTTCAACACCCACTCCCGGGCGTCATCGATGCTCAGATCGGGGTCTCGCAGCAGATTGTCGGACGGGAAAGCGGCCCGAGCGGCGGCTCGCTTGTCGGCGAACGGGCCGTCCAAGGCCCGCCGCAGTCCCGCGCCCAGGGTGGTGAGTTGGTCGGTTGAGGTGCTCAACAGGGTCATCGTTGCTCCTGAAGGTGAGGGATGGCAGCCAGCCCATTGGCCAGTGCCGGGGAGTTGAAGGAATCAATGCAAGCCAGGATCTCGGCCTTGGTCTCGCGTTGACCGCCGGCCATCCAACGGTCGGCAGAGGCCCGGATGAAACCCACCAGTCCATGTCCCCAGGTGGGTGCGCAGGACGGGTCTTGCCCCTGCGCGTTGAGATGATCGGCGATGGCCTGCGCCACATGATCGCCCATGACCTCGGGCAGTCCGCCATAGGGGTCGATCTGAGCAGCCACTGTGCTGGGAGGCGAGAGCACGAAGCGGTAGATCTCAGGATCGCGCTCCACCAGGCCGAGGTAGGCATCGGCGAGGTCGTGGACCAGGCTGGTGAGATCCTCGGGATCGGTGAGCTCCAGGGCGGCCTCCAACCCGGTGTGGATGAAGTCGTGGACGGCAGCGACCACCGCCGTGTAGAGGCCGGCGCGGTCCCCGAAGTGGCGATAGATGACGGTCTTGGAGGTGTTGGCCTGGGCTGCGATCTCGTCCATGCCGACTCCAGCACCGTGCTTGCGGATGGCGCGCAGCGTGTCTTCCACCAGCTCGCGGCGTCGGTTGGTCCGATGCTCCGCCCAGCGGGTGTCGCGCCCATCAGCATTGCTTGGCATAGCTCGAGGGTACCCGATACTTTGCGTACCTGCTACCGTCGGTATCTAGTAAATGTTCGGTACTGCCCCACTCCAGGAGGACCCATGAATCTGCCTCGATCAGCGGTGATCGTCGGCGGCAACCGCACTCCTTTCGTCAAAGCCGGTACCGCCTACGCCTCGGCGAGCAATCAAGATCTACTCACGGCCGCGCTCGACGGGCTGGCCGCCCGATTCGGACTGTCCGGTGTGAAGCTGGACGAGGTCGCCGGCGGCGCGGTGCTCAAACACTCCCGCGACTTCAACCTGACCCGTGAGGCGGTCCTGGGCTCGGCCCTGGACCCCAACACTCCCGCCGTCGACCTGCAGCAGGCCTGCGACACCGGTCTGGAAACCGTGATCTACATTCACAACAAGATCTCGCTCGGCCAGGCCGACGTCGGCATCGGCGCCGGTGTCGATTCGGCCTCTGATGCCCCGATCACCGTCACCGAAGGGCTCCGCAAAGCCCTGCTGAAGGCGAATCGAGCCAAGAACCTGCAACAACGCCTCGCTGCGCTCGCCGCCATTCGACCCCACCACCTGGCGCCGGTCGCACCGCAGGTCGTCGAGCCGCGTACCGGATTGAGCATGGGCGAACATCAGGCCGCCACGACCGCCCGCTGGGGCATCACCCGAAGCGACCAGGACGATCTCGCGCTGGCCTCCCACCACAACCTCGCCAAAGCCTGGGACGCCGGCTTCTTCGACGATCTGGTCACCGGCTATCTGCGCGTCAGCCGCGACACCGTGCTGCGTCCGGACACGTCGATGGAGAAGCTCGCCTCTCTCAAACCCGTCTTCGGCGGCCCCAACGGCACCATGACCGCCGGCAACTCCACGGCTCTGACCGACGGCGCGTCCAGCGTGCTGTTGGCCGAACAAGGCTGGGCTGCCGCCCACGGACTGCCGGCGTTGGCCCGCATCGTCGATGCCCAGGTGGCCGCGGTCGATCACGTCGCCGGTGATGATCTACTGCTGGGACCCACCCACGCCGCGGCACGACTGCTGGAACGCCAAGGCATGAGCCTGGCCGACTTCGACTTCTACGAGTTGCACGAAGCCTTCGCCTCGACCGTGTTGGCCACAATGGCCGCCTGGGAGTCGGTGGCCTACTGCCGCGACGAACTGGGACTGTCCAAGCCGTTGGGCATCATCGACCGCGACAAACTCAACGTGTACGGCTCCTCGCTGGCCGCCGGGCACCCCTTCGCCGCCACCGGCGGACGCATCGTCGCCAGCCTGGCCAAGCTGCTGCATGAGCGCGGCAGCGGATCGCGCGGCCTGGTTTCCATCTGTGCTGCCGGTGGCCAAGGTGTGGTCGCGATTCTGGAGGCGGTGTGATGACCAGCGCCTTGGAGCAACTGTTCTACTCAGCCCCCGGCCAGGCCGTGGCCGGCAAGCTCGGCCTGCCCGAGCCGGAGAAGCTGCGTCGCGGCCGGGTGATGCCCGACGGGCCCGTAGTGATGACCTCCCTCGGCGGCTCCAGCCTGGCCGCCGAGGTATTGGACGCCCTCGGGGTGACTGCTGCGGCAGCCCTGGTCGACGACGGCGAGGAGCCCCCGCGCTACCCCGAGCGCATCGGCGCGCTGGTCGTCGACGCTCGGGGCCTGCGCGAGATTCCGCAGCTGGAAGGATTGCGGGCGGCGCTGCGTCCTGCGGTGAAGTCTTTGGCCGCCTCGGGACGCATCATTCTGCTCGCCGATGCGGTGGTTGACGGAGTCGAGGCCAACGCGGTGCGTCAAGGTTTGGACGGCATCAATCGCACCATCGGCAAGGAACTGCGACGCGGAGCGACCACGAACCTGGTCTACTGCGCCCCCGAGGTCGTGGCCGCCGACCTGGTCTCGACCTTTTCCTTCCTGTTTGAGGGTCGTTCGGCGTTCGTGGACGGACAGTCGTGGACGGTCGGGGCTTCGACAGGCTCAGCCATCGAGTCCCGTTCCCTGAGCTTGTCGAAGGGCACACCCCCACTGGCGGACAAGATCGTGGTGGTCACTGGTGCAGCCCGCGGCATTGGCGCCCAGATCGCGACAGTCGCGGCCCGCGACGGCGCCACCGTGGTGTGTGTGGATGTGCCGATGGCCGGCGAGTCACTGGCCGCGATCGCCAATCAACTCGGTGGCACCGCCCTGCAACTCGACATCACCGCTCCGGATGCTGGTGAGCGTCTGGCCGCGCACGTCGCCACCCGGTACGGGGAGTCGGCGCGTATTCACGGCATGGTGCACAACGCCGGCATCACCCGCGACAAACTGCTGGTCAACACCGATGCCACCCGCTGGCAGCAGGTGTTGGAGGTGAACCTGGCCGCTCAACTGCGCATGAATCCGGTGTTGTTGGACGGGCGCCCCGGCGGCCTCGCCGAAGATGGACGGCTGGTCTCGATCGCGTCCACCTCCGGCATCGCCGGTAACCGTGGCCAAGCCAACTACGCCGCCTCGAAGGCCGGCGTGGTGGGCATGGTGCGCAGCCTTGCCCCGGAGTTGATCGAGCGCGGAATCACGGTGAATGCCGTCGCGCCGGGCTTCATCGAGACCGACATGACTGCCAAGATTCCCTTCGTGCAGCGAGAGATCTTCCGGCGGACCAACAGCCTGGGCCAAGGCGGCAATCCGATCGATGTGGCCGAAACCATCGGGTACTTCCTCGATCCGGCCTCCAGCGGTGTGACCGGGCAGGTCATCCGAGTTTGTGGACAGAATCTGGTGGGTGCCTGATGCAGACCCGCGAGCTGGCGTCCATGCCTGCTTTGGGGCCGCTGTTCGCCAAGGCACTGGTGCCCAGTTTCAGTCATGGGCCAGCGCGCGTGCCTGACTATGCGGTGCGGGTGGCCGGAGTGCGTCAATCAATGGAGCGGCTGGCCGATTACGACCGGGTCTGCGGCTTCACGGTGCGCGATGAGGTCTCCCCCACCTGGTTGCATGTGCTGTCCTTTCCGTTGCATGTTCAGTTGCTGTCCGGTTCGGAGTCGAGCATTCGATTGGCCGGGGTGGTGCACGTCTCCAATTCAATGAGGTTGCATCGGCCGGTCCGTGCGTCCGAGGTCTTGGACGTGGCGGTGCGGGTGGCGAATCTGCGTCCGCACAAGCGCGGCGCCATGCTCGATCTCGTCGGGGAGATCAGCGTGGACGGAGTGCTGGTCTGGGACGGTGTGAGCACCTATTTGGCGCCGGGCGCCCACACTCCTGGGGAACCCGAGGTTCTGGATCGACCGGCGTTCGAGCCGCAGCCCACGATTGCCCAGTGGAAGCTGCCCGCCGATCTGGGGCGGCAGTATCGGCGCGTTTCGGGCGATCCGAACCCGATCCACACCAATCTGTTGGCAGCGAGGGCCTTCGGGTTCGCCCGACCGATCATCCACGGCATGTGGACTCATGCGCGGGTGCTGTCGGCTCTGGACGGCCGCCTGCCGGAGATCTACACAGCCTCGGTGAGTTTCGCCAAACCGATTTTGCTGCCGGCCACCGTGGGCGCTTGGTGGCAGCAGACAGATACCGGCTGGCAGGCCGCCGTCACCACCAAGGACGGCAGCAAGCCGTTCTTGTCCGTCCAGGTGTCCTGAGTCCGCGCCCTTCGACAAGCTCAGGGAACGACGAAGACGCCCTGGCGTCAGCCGCTACCCGCCGGCTGAGCCTGTCGACGCCCCCGACGAATGCCCCCCTACACCGGCTGGTGAGGAGCGAACCACTCCCCGCTTCGGCTGGTTGAGGAGCGAACGAAGTGAGCGTCTCGAAACCCCCGACACAGTCCACAAACCACCTCACCAGGTTTCGAGACGGCCCTCCGGGCCTCCTCAACCAGCCGGGGTGAGGTAGGCGAGCAGGCTTCGAGACGGACGCGAGGGCACCTTCCGCACGTGGCCCCGGGGAGAGCGCTACGCGCGGACTC
This sequence comes from Propionibacteriaceae bacterium UBA7704, assembly GCA_002482525.1. Classification (GTDB taxonomy): domain Bacteria; phylum Actinomycetota; class Actinomycetes; order Propionibacteriales; family Propionibacteriaceae; genus Propionicimonas. The sequence continues at coordinate 6,879 of DLGC01000006.1, forward strand.
GGCGCCGGCGGCTCAGTCCTTCCAGCGGGGCTTGCTGCGGGATTTGCTGTCGCCCCGGCGCTCAGGGCGGCGTCCGGATGGACGCTCATTGCGATCACCAGCACGCGGGCCACGATCCGGGGTGAGTTCGATGAGTTTGCCGGAGATCCGAGTGGCCTTCAGCGCGTTCCAGGCATCATCGGAAAGCCGCCCGGGCAGTTCCACCAAAGAGTGGTCCATGCGGATGTCGATATGGCCGAAGTCTTCGCTGCTCAGGCCACCTTCATTGGCCAGCGCACCCACGATCTGACGCGGCCCGATCTTGTGGCGTTTGCCGACCGCGATCCGATAGGTGATAAATGACTGGCCGCCGTCGCGGGGACGCCGCGGTGGGCGGTCCTCGCGGTGAGATGGCGCGCTGTCACGATCACGGCCGGGACGCTCCGGACGGTCGGAACGCTCGGGGCGGGCGTTGGCCCGCTGCGCCCGATCGGAGGCCGGATCCAGCAGCATCGGCTCATCGCCCTGCAGGTTCAACGCCAACGCCGCAGCAACATCCAACTCCGGCACATCGAACTCGGTGACGTAGTGGGCCACCACTTCGCGGAAGAACCCCAAACGATCGGAGTCCAGAGCCGCGGTAATGGTCTCGTCGAAGCGATTCAGCCGGGTGGCGTTGATGTCCTCAGCAGTCGGCAGCCCCACCTGGGTCAACTCCTGGCGAGTAGCCCGCTCGATAGTGCCCAGCAGACGCCGCTCGCGGGGAGTGACGAAGGAGATCGCCTCACCGCTGCGTCCGGCTCGACCGGTGCGGCCCACTCGGTGCACATACGACTCCGCGTCCAGCGGCAGATCGAAGTTGATGACGTGACTGATGCGGTCCACATCCAGACCGCGGGCGGCCACATCGGTGGCGACCAGAATGTCGAGCTTGCCGGACTTCAACTGCCCGATGACGCGTTCCCGCTGGGGTTGGGCGACGTCACCGTTGATCGCGGCAGCGGAGAAGCCACGGGCCTGCAGCTTCTCTGCCAGGGTCTCGGTCTCATTCTTGGTGCGCACGAACACGATCGCACCTTCGAAGTTCTCCACCTCAAGGATGCGGGTCAGCGCGTCCACCTTGGCCGGGTACGCCACCTGCAGGTAGCGGTGACGCACATTCGGCGCGGTGCTGGTCTTGCCTTTGACCGACAACTCCAGCGGGTCGGTGAGGTATTTCTTGGTGAGACGACGGATCGTTGCCGGCATGGTGGCCGAGAACAGCGCCACCTGCTTGTCGTTCGGGGTATCGGCCAGGATGGTCTCGATGTCCTCGGCGAAGCCCATGCTGAGCATCTCGTCGGCCTCGTCCAGCACCAGGTAGCGCAACTGGGTGAGATCGAGAGTGCCCTTCTCCAGGTGGTCCATGATGCGTCCGGGGGTGCCCACCACCACATGGACGCCACGCGAGAGCGCGCTGAGCTGAACCCCATAGCCTTGGCCGCCGTACACCGGCAGCACGTGCACATTGCTCAGCCGAGCCGCATAAGACTGGAAAGCGTCACAAACCTGCAGCGCCAACTCGCGGGTAGGCGCCAGCACCAGGGCTTGCGGTGCTTTCTGCTTCATGTCGAGGCGGGCCAGGATCGGCAGCGCGAACGCGGCGGTCTTGCCGGTTCCGGTTTGCGCCAGACCGATGACGTCACGGCCCTCCAACAGGGGCGGAATCGTGGCCGCCTGGATGGGCGAGGGCGTCTCGTAGCCGAGGTCTTTCAGGGTGCGCAGCAGCCGCTCTTCCAGGCCGAGATCAGCGAAAGTAGGGGTGTCGGCGTCGGAAGAATCAGAGTCAGGTCGTGCTGTTTTCACAACAAGACCGTAGTGGGTCTACCACAATCGGGCGACCACAGCGAGCTTTCCGGTACTCATTGACCCCCTCACGGGAGCAGGAGTGCGGACACGATGACGCCAATTCCGAGGACCACCACCAGCATAGAGGCCACCCAGGCGAGGCGCCGGGTGAAGGTCGGCGAGACCGCTGCGCCGATGCCGGCACCGACCGCGGCCAGGCCCAACTGCCAGGCCAGGGACGCCAGCCCGGCGGCCACCACGAAGACCACGGGGGTTGCCGGGTTGACCGCCTGCATCGTCACTGCGCTGGCCAGCGCGAAGAAGTACAGCAGGGTCGCGGGGTTGATCGCGGTGAGGGCGACGAAGCGCGCCGTGATCCAGTGTCGAGGCAACTCGCCGGGGTTCGTCGGCACTGGCCGATCGGCGCGACGCAGTTGAACGAGGCCCAGGCCGATCAGTACTGCGCCGGAGGCTACCGCCGGCCAATCCCCCAGGCCGCGCAACACCGGTGCCAGTGCGGCACCAGCGACGACGGCCGCCGTGCAGTAGCCCAGGTCCACCAGGGCCACTCCCACCGCGGCCGCGGCCCCGGATCGGAAGCCGCCGGTGATCGATTCCCGCAGGATCAACACGCCGATCGGCCCCAGCGGCATCGCGACGCCCAGCCCGGCCAGCAGCCCGGCCACGGCGACGACGATCACGGATTCCGGCATGACTGAATCGTGACGCAATCACATCACGTGCACTGCAAAACCGACTGTTGAACACTACGATTGGATGCTATGGATAGCCTCGACGAGAAGATCATCGACGAATTGCGGCAGAATGCTCGCCTTTCGTTCAGTGAGCTGGGCCGTCGCGTGGGCCTGAGCACCAGTGCGGTAGCCACCCGGGTGCGGCATCTGGAGACCGACGGCGTCATCGGCGGGTACACGATCATGCCGGGGCCGCGCGGAGTGCTGCGTCCGGGGTTGGAGGTGTTCATCGACCTGCGATTGGACGCCGCGACCGACGATGATGCCTTTCTCGCTGCCATCAAACCCCTGCGGGAGGTCACCGATGCGGCGCATCTCACCGGCCCCTACGACTTTCTGGTACGCGCCGTCGTCGCTGACACGGCCGCTCTGGACGCCTTGGTGAAGCGACTCAAATCAACCTGCGGCGCCGCCCAAACCCAGACCCGAGTTGCGCTGCGTCCGGCGATGGTCCGCTGACCACCTCCGGCTGCACCCTCGGGTTGCCTACCGCTCCTAAGCTCGGCACGTGTCCAAGCAGCGACGAGTTCTGACGGTGCTGGGGGCCCTGTTCGTCGTCGCCGGCGTCGTGGGCCTCGGCCCCACCGGCTATGCCCTTGCCGCCTCCGAGGGCCGCACCACCACCGTGGAGCAAGCGCCGACCAAGTCGGTAGCCATCGTGTTCGGTGCCGGTCTGTGGTCCAACGGCAAACCCATGCCGTATCTGGCTGCCCGCCTCGATCTGGCCGCGCAACTGTACGAAGCCGGACGCGTGAAGGCGATCCTGGTTTCGGGGGACAACCGACACGCCAGCTACAACGAGCCGGATGCGATGCGCGCCTACCTCATCAAGAAGGGCATTCCGGCCCGCAAGGTGGTGGCCGATTACGGCGGTGTCGACACCTATGCCACCTGTGTGCGGGCTCATCGCGTCTTCGGGGCGACCGAAGCGATTCTGACCAGCCAGACCTATCACCTTCCGCGAGCCATCGCGACCTGCCGTTCGGTCGGCGTCGACGCTTGGGGAGTCGGCGATGACAGCGTCAAGCGCAATGCCACCGAGTGGCGTCAGGATTCGCTGCGGGAGTGGCCTGCCAACCTCAAGATGGCTTGGGATCTGCTCAGCGGACGCCAGCCACTGTTGGGGCCAACGGAGACCAGTCTGCAACAGGCCATGAACTCCTGATTCCGACGGCGACTTGCCCCGACGTCCGGGGGTGGAGCACACTCAGCGCGGTGCCCCGTACACGGCGGACACCGTCGTCTATCTCGTCCTCGAGCGCGTCGCATCCCATGCGCCGAGTGTGACGAGGGACTCACCATTCTCGCGGCGGCATTCGTCGCGCCATTGACCTCCGAAAGGCATCATGTCCTCCCCCTTGAGTTCCGCACGTGCTGCGGCCAATATCGTCGCGATCTGTGCCCTCGGCGCCACCGCCGGTTCGGGGGTGATGGTGGTCGGTGCGGGTCGCGACGCGCTCGTTGCCGGCTACGAAACCACCTTGCCGATGCTGGCATGGCTCACCGCGGCGGTGAGCGTCACCTTCGCCGGAATGCAAATACCGGCCGGCTGGCTGGTGGACCGCTGGGGGCCGCGCCGGGTCGCCTACCTGGGAGCGTTCGGGAGTTTGATCTTCTACACCACGGCGATGGCGGCTCCGAGCTTGGAGTTGGCCTTGGTGGTGCGCATCCTGGCCGGGGTGACCATGGCGCTGGGATTCGTGTCCGGTTCGGTTCTGGTTCGGTCCTTGGGCATGCCTGCCTGGGTCCAAGGACTGTTCGGTGGGGTTGCGCTGGCCAGCGGCGGCGTCGCCTTCTTGGTGCTGCCGGCGTTGGGCACCACCGCACTCGGGTGGCGTTCACCGTGGCTATTCGTTGTGGTCATCGCTGCGATTGCAGTGCTGGCGTTGTTGAGTGTTCCGGCCACCGCACCCCAGCCCACGACGCCCGGTGGCGGCACGAAGCCCACAATCCTCAGCGCCCGGCTGTTCGCTCTGGCAGCTGCCCACACCGCCACTTTCGGCCTGGGCGTGGTGCTTTCCAACTGGCTGGCGGTCCAGTTGATTCGCGACGGCGGGATCGAGGTCGGCTGGGCGGATCTCATCTCGGCACTGTTGCTCATCGTCACGGCGGTCAGCCGCCCCTTGGGCGGGTATCTCTTCGACCGAACCCATGACCTGCGGGTAGTGATCGTTGCCCCGTTGCTGGCTGGGGCGGTGACTCTGGTGGCGCTTTCGCTGCCCTGGGGCGTCGCTTGGGCGTTGGTCATTGCGATTGCGTTCGGCGTGTTCTCCGGTATGCCTTTTGCGCCATCGTTCGAATCAGCCCGCCGGCTGGTTCCACACGCCCCTGGTCTGGCGATCGGCATTGTGAACGGCTTGGCCAATGCGGTGATTCTGGCGGGGGCGCCGCTCTACATCGTCATGATTGAAGCCGGCCAGGGATCACTGGCACTGTGGCTCATGGCCGGCCTGTGGGCCTTGGCGGCAGCGGCGGTCGTGGTCACCAAGGATCACCACTGAGTGAACTCCCCTCTCGGCGCCGACTCCGGCTGGCCGCGAGCACCTAGGCTTTCATCGTGGCCGTTCCGAAGCGTTGGGCAGTGGTGGTCAATCCGACCAAGTTCGATGACCCTTCGCAGATACGGGCACGCATTGACCGCGCCTGCCTGGAGCGGGATTGGCCAACCCCAGCGTGGTACGAGACCACAGCGGCTGATCCGGGCCACGGGCAGGCCACGCAAGCGGTCGCCGACGGTGCGCAGTTGGTATGCCCTTTGGGCGGTGATGGCACGGTGCGGGCGGTGGTTGCTGGACTGCTGGGATCGGATATCCCCATCGGGTTGCTGCCCGGGGGGACGGGGAACCTCTTGGCGCGCAATCTGAAACTCCCGACGGTGGATCTCGAGGCAGCGGTGGTGATCGCTCTGACCGGACGCACCGATCACATCGATCTCGGCGAGGTGACCTGGGATGACGATCCGCCCGAGGTGTTCTGTGTGATGGCCGGCATGGGCCTGGACGCCGACATCATGGCCGGCGTCGATGAATCCTTGAAACGCACCATGGGCTGGTGGGCATATGTGGTTTCTGCCGTGACAGCGATATTCCGAATTGGTTTTGGGGTTCGGGTGCGCACCTCCTCGGATCGATTGGTGAGTCAACACGCGCGAATGGTATTGATCGGCAATTGCGGCGAGCTGACCGGCGGCGTCCAGCTCATCCCAGAAGCGTCGGTCGACGACGGCGTCCTTGATGTCGTGCTGGCTTCGCCGCGCTCCTTGTCAGCGTGGCTGGCGGTGGGTTTGCACCTGGTGACCGGACGCCGCAGGGGCCATCGTGCGCTGGTTCATCTGCAGGACGATCGGGTCTGGGTGAGCACCAAAGAGCCGGTCGCGGCCCAGCTCGACGGCGATGCGGTCGGTTTGCGACGCGAAATGATCTGCCGCGTCCTGCCAAAGGCGCTACCGGTGCGGCGAACCAGTATTTGAACGTTTTTTCTGAGTTTGAACGTGAGAATTTCTCGTGGCGGTTCCCCATATGGGTGACTACCCGCTATGGTTCGACTCGTAGTCGCTGTACCAGCTCGCCCCAGCTTTGGGGTACGGGCTGTCTCCACCTCGGGGGGTGCGGAGACCACAGGCGGTCCCGGAAGTCGGAACCGCGCCCGTTAGAAGGAGAATGTTGGCATGACCACTGGAACCGTTAAGTGGTTCAACGCCGAGAAGGGTTTCGGATTCATCGCGCCAGATAATGGCGGCCCCGATGTCTTCGCCCACTACACGGCAATCACGAGTTCTGGTTTCCGTACGCTCGACGAGAACCAGAAAGTTGAATTTGAGATCACCCAGGGCCCGAAGGGTCCGCAGGCCTCGAACATCACCCCACTCTGATCTGAGTACACGAGGGCCTCTCGCTTCGGCGAGGGGCCCTCGTGCTTTGCCCAGGAAGCGCAGGTCTATTCTGGTCGCTACTCGTAGCAGTCCTGGTTGATGTCCTGTAACCCGAGTTCGGTCACCATGCCGTCGCTGACCCAGATGCGATAGACGGCCTGCGGGTTGTCTGCCACCGGAACGTAGCCGATGCCGTTGGTGGGTTCCTCATCGCCTTCCCAGGTCGGGTAGGCCCGCACCACCTCGTTGAGGCTACTGCCCAGCTGAATGCCCTCCGGCGTTGCCAGCCCGGAGGTGGCGCCAATGAGGATGAGCTTGTTCGTGTAGGCGGAGAAGAACAGCTTGCCGTCCATGTCGTACTCGTTGAGTGGCATGGCGTTGGCGAGGCGTCCATCGCTGTCGTCGCCACACATTCCCTTGGTGCCACTAATGCCGGTGACCAGGCCGGTGCGCAGCGCCTCGGCTTTCGTCATGCCCAGCACAAGGCTGCCCACACCGGTGGGACCCAGCACATCAGCGGCGCCAGTCGTGGACGGTGGCTCCGAGGTCGGCCCCGATACCTCGACCGATGGGGGCCGTGAGGGCCTGAGCCCGCCGAGATCGATGGTGATCGAGCAGGCACTCAGGCTTGACGCGAGGGCGAGGCCCCCGAAGATGGCGGCGAACTTGTGCAGTTTCATGGCTACCTTGACCGGGTCGCGAATTGGGCGTCGGGGTGCCGACAGCCTAGCGGGCCCGTGGGCTTACGGATGGGCCGCCAAGCGGTCGTCCCACCATCTGCCGGCGGTACCAGCGCAGCCGCGAACCGGCCAGACGCAGGTTAGCTGCAATCCTGACGACGGAGCTGAAGTGACAACTCCAGCACTTGACCGGCGTCGACATAGACCCGATAGGCGGCCTTTTCGTTGCCGTCGACGTCCACCAGATCGGCGCCTTGGTCGCCGCCTTCATCGCCTTTCCAGGACGGGTAGGCCTTATTGACCTCGGTCAGGCTGCTTCCCAGGTGGATGCCCTCGGGCGTGGCCACGGCGGGCGTCGCGGCAATGACCACGAGCTTCCCGGTACTGGTGGAGAAGAACAGTTGCCCCACAAAGTCGGAGTCGTCAGCTGGCAGAGCTCCCACCAGACGTCCGTCCCCGGGCTGTCCGCAGGTGCCTTCGGTACCGCTGAGGCCGGTCACCGCTCCGGTTGCGGCAACCTGCGTCTTGGTCATACCCAACTCGATGGGGCCGGCACCGTCGGGGCCCAGCGTGGTGATCGATGCCGGATCCACGCTCGGTGTCGGGGACGGCGCCGGAGCGGACGCGGTAACCGGGCTGGGCACTGCCGTGGCGTGACCAACCGGTGGCGTCGCCGCGCACCCGCTGAGCATGATGGTGAGCACTCCCAGCGTTGCGGCGGCCTTGCTCGGAGTCATGATTCCCCCACCTGATCACTGTTGCGGAGTCCGGCGCACACAGCCTAGCCACCCGGGGCACCTCGTTTCTCCGGCAGGACGGCCCGATGCTAGACTCGACGCCGCTGCAAGACACTGGGGCTATGGCGCAGTTGGTAGCGCGTCTCGTTCGCAATGAGAAGGTCAGGGGTTCGAATCCCCTTAGCTCCACAAATGCCATCACCCGTCAGGTGGTGGCTTTTGTGCATCCCGGGCGCGGATTCGAACCCGCGAGGGCTTGCGAGTTTCCGACGGCGAGCCCGACACGCCCACATCTCAATTCCTATGTGTTTGGTAGGTTTGATAGGTCCGATGGTTATAGTGTGCGATGTTCGTCCGCACCACTAGACAGGAAACAAGTACCGTGTCACCACTTCGCCGCACGCGCGTTGCTACCGGAATCGCGCTCCTCCTCGGCCTCTCCTTGACCGCCTGCAGCTCCGCCACCGGAGATGACGGCTCGGGCACCAGCTCCTCAACCAGGGCAGATCTCCAAACGGTGAAGGTCGGTTCCATCCCCACTTTGGGCCTCGGACTGTTGAAGGTCGGCGAACAACAGGGCTTCTTCGCCGACGAAGGCCTGCAACTCGACATCACCCCCGTCGACAGCGGCCCCACCGTCATCACCGGCCTGGTTGCCGGACAATACGATGTCGCCTACACCGCCTACGCACCGCCGCTCGTCGCAATCGCGGGAGGTCAAGACCTCCGGCTGGTGTACAACCTCGGCGGACTCGGCCCCAAGGGCACCAACGGCGCCATCGTGGTCGCAAAAGACTCCGCCATCACAAGCTGGAAGGACCTGGCCGGCGCCAAGCTCGGTACCAACGCCCCGCGTTCGGTCCTCGTGCTGTGGGCGCAAGCGGCGATCGCAGCTGACGGCGGCGACGCCAGCGGCCTCGAACTCACGCCGCTCCCCTTCAACCAGATCGCCGACAATGTCGCCTCCGGGAAGCTGGACGCCGGCTTCTTGGTGGAGCCCTACCTCACCCAAGCCCTCACCAAGCAGGGAGACAAGCTCCGTAGCCTCGGCGACCCTGCCGCGGCGACCTTCGCTGAAGGATCGCCGGGCGCAGGCGTGATCACTTCGGCCAGCACGGCGGAAAACAAAGCAGAGCTGATCACCAAGTTCACAGCAGCGATGGACAAGACCGTCGCGTACGGCAATGAGCACCTCGACGAGGTCCGCACCGCTGGCGCCGATCTCGTCGGGCTGTCGAGTGAAGACGCCGAGAAGATCTATCTGGGGAGCATCGATCCCCAGATCAGCGCGGCTGACTTCGAACCTCTGGTCACAGCGATGAGGAAATTCGGCTGGGTGACCAGCGATATCGATCTCGACACGTTCGCGAACCAGTGAGCACTCTCACCTCGGGAGCCCGCGGCGCCGTCCTCACCGACGGCCGCCGCGGCCTTCTGTCCGGCCTTCGATTCAGCGCCCGACTCCGCACCGTCCTGCTCAGCACCGCCGGCATCACTGCCGTCGGCCTGCTGTGGGAGCTCTCGGTTCGCACCGGTCTGCTCAACTCCGACGTGGTGCCGCCGCTGAGCGCCACCTTGGTCGACACCGCACAGTTGCTCGCCCTGCCAGGCTTCTGGGCCACCCTGGGCCAAACCCTCACGTCGGCTGGTTTGGGGTTGCTCCTCGCCTTCGCCATTGCCATTCCCTTCGGCTTGGCCCTGGCCGAAAGCGCCTGGCTGCGCCGACTGTGCACCGCGAGCATCGACGCTATCCGCCCGATCCCGCCGATCGTCCTGCTGCCCATCGCTATCCTGCTCCTCGGCGGCGGACTGGACTTCAAGCTCTCGCTGATCCTGCAAGGTGCGCTGTGGCCACTACTCATCCAAACCAGCTACGGCATCCGATCCATCGATCCGGTCATCATGGATGTCTCGCGCAGCTTCCGGATTGATCCGCTGCGGCGTCTGTTCCTGCTTCGCATTCCGGCCGCAGCACCGGTGATCCTCAGCGGGTTACGTCTCGCCGCCAGCATCGCCTTCGGGGTCTCAGTGATGACTGAGCTCGTCGGCGGAGAGCGAGGCCTCGGCTCGATCCTCTCGGTGGCCCAAAGCGGAAACAACGTGCTGCGCGTGTACTCCATCACGATCGTCACCGGGCTGGTCGGCCTAGTGATCGCGGCCATCTTCGGCCGACTCCACCATTGGCTGCTGCCCTGGGAACGAGTCGGACGGTGAGTACCCCCGACGCCGTGAGCGTCCGTATCGTCGACAGTCGCGCCGCCCGTTGGCTCGGACCACTGGTGTTGCCGGCGGTGGCCCTCGCCGGTTACCAACAGCTGGCTACCTCCGGCGCTACGCCTTACTTCCCCAGCCTGAGCGACATCGCCGCGGCAGCCTCGCAGCTCTGGTTCGGGGAGGGCTTTGTCCGAGATGTCCTGCCCAGCCTGACGAATCTGGCCATCGGGTATGCCGCCGGAGTGATCCTCGGGGTGTCCCTCGGACTTCTCCTCGGCAGGCTCCCCGCCATCGGCACCGCCATCCAACCTGTCATCGCCTTCGGGCTGACGATGCCGGCAGTCGCTCTGCTACCGGTGTTCCTGATCGTGTTCGGCATCGGCGCGCCCATGCAACAGGCCGTCATCACCATGTCGGTGTTCTTCGTGATGGTGGTCAATACCGCCGACGGCGTGCGCCGCACTGATCCGGTGCTGCTCGACCTGGCCCGGGTCTATCGGCTGCCGCGCTGGCGCCGCATCCTCCAGATCGTGCTGCCCGCCGCCTCCAACCAGGTGCTTGCCGGGGCGCGGGTTGGCCTGTCCGCTGCACTGATGGTCATGGTCGTCGGCGAAATGGTCGGCGCTTCCAACGGCATCGGCGCGGTAACCCTGCTCGCCCAACAGGACTTCGCCTACGCCCGAATGTGGGCCGGCATCGTCCTGCTCGCCGTCTTGGGCGTCGTCCTCAACCTGGGCTTCGTCGCAGTCGAACGCCGACTCGGCGTCCACCTGGGCCTCAACCCGGCCGATACCGAAGGAGTGTCATGAACGATCCGATCGTGCGAGTCACCAATCTCCACAAGACCTACCTGTCGGAGAAGGGTGACAATGTCGCCCTCACCGGGGTGAGCTTCGACGTCGAGCGCGGCGAGGTTGTCGCCATCGTCGGTCCGTCCGGCGCGGGCAAGACCACCGTGTTGCGCATCGTCGCCGGCCTCCTGGATCCCACCACTGGACACGCCGAGGTGAACGGATCACCGGTCATGGGCGCGCCCCCGAAAGAGGTGGGGTTCGTCTTTCAGGACTACAGTCGCTCGCTGTTGCCCTGGCTCAGCGTGATGAGCAATGTCGCGTTGCCGCTGCGCTCAAAAGGACTGAGCAAGTCCGAGGCTGTCACGAAGGCTCGCGAAGCCCTGGAGGCCGTCGGACTCTCCGGACGCGAGCGCGCTCACCCCAGAGAACTCTCCGGCGGAATGCAGCAGCGAGTGGCAATCGCGCGCGCTGTCGCCTATGAACCCGAACTGCTCCTCATGGACGAACCCTTCGCCTCGGTCGATGCCCAAACGCGCATGGACCTGGAAGATCTCGTGCTGCCGCTACGGGATCGCTTTGGGGTCTCCATCCTCTTCGTCACCCACGATGTCGACGAAGCGGTCTATCTCTCCGATCGCGTCGTCGTACTCAGCCCACCGCCGTCGGTGGTGCGCCGCATCGTCGACGTCCCGCTGCCGCAACCGCGCGACCAGCACTACACGAAGGCAGATCCGCGATTCGCTGACCTCCGCGGCGAAGTACTCGACCTTGTCCGCGCCACCGCCGCGGCGCACCAATCCTGACGACCAGCATCCACTGACCCACACCTTGGGAGCACCTCATGAAAGCAACCGACTCTGACTCCAACGCCTCAAAAACAGCCAGCCCAACCGTGGTCGCCAGCCACCATGCGTCGCTGAACGCCTTGCCTTTCGCCGACCAGGACGACGTGATCAATGCCAGCAGAGGGCTGATAGCCACCTACGATCCGAGGTTCATCAAAGCCTTGGACGGCAACACCGTCTGGGACGTGGAGGCCTTCGACTTCCTTCATGGCGCACCGCCGCCGACCGTCCACCCCAGCTTGTGGCGTCACTCTCAACTGACCAACATTCATGGCCTCTTCGAAGTGGTGCCTGGGCTCTACCAGGTGCGCGGCTTGGATGTCTCGGTCATTTCCTTCATCGAGGGCGACACCGGCGTTATCGTCGTCGACCCGTTGGTCAGTGTTGAAACAGCCGCGGCCGCGCTCGGCTTGTATCGGCACCATCGCGGGCCGCGCGCAGTCTCGGCCGTGCTGTACACCCACAGCCATGTGGACCACTTCGGCGGCGTGCGCGGCATTCTCAGCCCCGCCGAGGTGGACGCCCGGGTCATCCCGGTGATCGCTCCAGCGGCAATGAGTTACGAGTCCGTCAGTGAGAATGTCTACGCCGGAACGGCCATGACTCGACGCGCCGACCTCATGTTCGGCAGGGGTCTTCCGCGGGGGCCGAAGGGACACGTCGGTGTCGGGATAGGCCAGGCGGCATCGGAGCATGGAAGGGTGTCGTTCGTCCAGCCGACGCTCGAAATCACGGCCGATGGCACGATCACGGTGGACGGCGTGGAGTTCGAGTTCCAACTCACGCCCGACACCGAGGCACCTGCGGAACTGCAGTTCTTCCTGCCGCAGCTCGGCGCGCTGTGCGTCCCGGAGAACGCCACCCACAGCCAGCACAATCTGCTCACCCCTCGCGGTGCGCTGGTCCGTGATGCGCGGGCCTGGGCGCGTCATCTGGACGAGGCAGTGCTTCGTTTCGGTAGCCGTACCGAGGTGCTGTTCGCCTCTCACCATTGGCCCACCTGGGGACGGGACAAGGCGATCGAGTTCCTGACTCACCAGCGCGATCTGTATGCCTACCTTCACGATCAGACGCTGCGCATGCTCAATGCCGGCCTCACAGCCACTGAGATCGCCGAGGCGATCGAATTGCCTCCTGAGCTGGAATCCCGCTGGTATCTGCGCGGGACCTATGGCTCGGTGGTGCACAACGTCAAGGCGATCTACCAGCGCTACCTCGGCTGGTATGACGGCAACCCCGTCAACCTCTGGAAACTCCCCCCGCGCGAGGCCGGACGCCGGTACGTGGAATACATGGGTGGTGCCGACGAGGTGGTGGCGAAGGCCGCACAGTCGTTCGAAGACGGCGACTACCGCTGGGTCGCTGAGGTACTGGGACATGTCGTCTTCGCCGATCCCGACCATGCCGCTGCGCGCGAACTCCTCGCCGATACCCTCGAACAGTTGGGCTATCTGTCCGAGTCGGGTCCGTGGCGCTGCTCGTATCTCACCGCAGCCCACGAACTTCGCCACGGCGTTGCGGGAATCGAAGAGTCTTTCGCGAAGGCGGAGATGCTCAACCAACTCACTCCCGAGCAGTGGTTCGACACCCTGTCTGTTCGCATCAACGGGCCGCGAGCCTTCGGCGAGAAGTTCAGTATCGCGATCACCTTCACCGACCTTTCGCTGAGCTATCGGCTCAGCGTCGAACGGGGCGTCTTGTGGTATCGACGCGGGTCCGATGAACCCGCCGATCTGACCTTGCGTCTGGCGTTCGCCGACTTCTCGACTCTGTTGTATCGGCAGGCGGTCGGGGCCGGGCTGGACGCCAACGGCGTCGAGACCAGCGGCGACGTGACCGTGTTGGGCACACTGTTTTCCCTCATCGACACCCCAGATCGCAACTTCGCGATCGTGACCCCCTGACGGCCACCACCACGGCCACGGTCACGCCGCCACTCACGAGAGTGCGAGCATGACCGCCATCCTGGTCCAGCCCGCTCGACGGCTGGACCAGGTGCTCGTGAACACGTCATCGCGTTCGCTCGGCCACGCGCCGGCAATCTCCCACGCATCGGCTGCTCCCTGGCCGCCGCGGACGGCACGAACCCCGCCGATCACACCGAGCGGGGTCCGGTGCACCGAGTTGTCTCCGGTGCGCCGAACCCCGCCGTCAGAGGGACGCCGATGAGGCCGTCCAGATCCTCACCTCACCGAACCTGCAGGCTCCTGGCGCTTCGGGTCAGGCTGCGATAGCCGGGCTTGGTGTACGTCACTCGCAAGGTGATACGGCTTCGCTTGGCCGAGGTGGGAATCCGCAGCGTGCGCGCCGTGGAAACCACCTTCCCGCGGACCAACCAGCGGTAACTGATCGCGGCCCCCGGCGTATGGCTTCCGAGCATGGCGCGCACGGTGTGGCCCGCGAGCACCCAGCCCTTGATCTTGACGCGCTTGGCAGCCAGGACACCCTGGGCGACACGGGCCGAGGCCGATGTCACCGATACCGACACCTTGCCGCTGGCCGCGCCAATGACCCGCACGCTGAGCTTCTTTCCGGCATCAGCGGCCACGATCGGATAGCTCCGAGCGGTGGCCCCAGGAATCGGCACGCCGGAGCGGAACCACTGATACATCAGCGAGGTGCCGGCCTGCCAACCGCTGGTGGCCGCCCGCGCCCGAGCACCGACCCTGACCGGACCCGTCACAGACACCCGACCGGCTTTCACCACCGCCGGGACCGGCTGCGTGGGTTCGGTGGACGAAGCACCCAACACCGATGCCGTAACAGGGCTGGTCACGGTGGCGTCGGTGAAGCCCTCGCGCACGGCACTCACCTGCACCGAGAGCCGATGTCCCTTGTCGGCCGAGGCGACGTTGTACCGGCTGGAGATCGCCGCCTCAATCGCCTCACCGTCGCGCAGCCATTGGTAGGTCAGGACGGTGCCCTGCGCCCAATCACCGGTTGCGGTCAGCGTCGAGCCGACAACAGCCTGCCCATCGATGCCCACCGAGGGAATCTCTTGAGCCGGAGCCTGCACCAGCGGCGATTTCGGTGCACCGAGCAGGGTAACCGTCGCTCGACCGTCACCGGCCACCGTCACCGCAACGTCGAGTTGATGTCCGACTGCGTCGGCATCCACGGTGTAGGTCGCCGCGGCCGCGCCGCTGATCGGTTGCCCGTCCAGGCGCCACTGGTAACCCACCTTCAGCGCGTCCGCCCACGAACCCAGCGAGGCGGTGAGCGTCTGCCCGGTGACCGCGGTTCCACTGACCTGAACCGTCGAATCGCCGACATTGACGGCTACCGAGGTGGTGGCGTCGTTGACCATCAAGGTCGCCGACCCCTGCCCCTGGCGCAGTGCGGTCAGCACGCCGGTTTGCGGATCGATCGCAGCAGCCGCCGTGTTCGGCGCCTTGTCGACAGCACCGATGAACACCGCATCCGAGCCAGTCCAGGTGTGCGACACCGGCCATTCGACCGGCACCTCACGGGTGCCGTCCTGCAGCACCGTCGGCTTCAGCTCGACCTGCTCCCCCGGGGTGAGGGTGGCCGCTGGGGACTGGACGGTGAGCGAGTCGACCCGGGTCTTGACCTCGTCGGTCAACCAGCGCCCATCAGCGCTGGCCCACTTGCCTTGCGCCGGATCCACTCCCAGCATCGACCAGCCGGTGAAGCCACCATCGGCGACCGTCGAAGCCGGAGCCTTGCCGGAGTTTCCATTGATGACCATCGGCACACCATCGAGGCTGGAGGTGTGGAAGACCCCGACGTGGCCGTTGACCATCGCGATCGACTTACCGGAGTCGGCCCGGAACTCGGTCACCCAATCGGTGATCATCTCGGCTTCGGTGCGGTCGGTGAGCTGGCTGCCCTTGGTCGGCAGCGGATCATCGATCGGCATGTGGGTGAACACCAGCACACCGGTGATCGAGGGATCATCGGCGGCCTCATCGAGTTGGGCGCGCAGCATCTTGACCTGGTCGAAATAGGTCTGCAGCTTGCCCGAGGAGGAGTTCAGCCCGATCACCTTGGTGTGTTTGAGATCAAACTCACGCCAGGTAGGCCCGAACACCGACTCGAAGTTGCTGATCGGGCCGCCCATCACCTCATGGTTACCCGGCAGGTAGTACCACGGGAAGGTCGCGTCGGCGAGTTCCTCCTCCAGGATCGACTTGGCCAAGGCGAAGTCGGCCGGTGAGGCCTCATCGACGAAGTCGCCGTCGATGATCAGTACATCCGGTTTGGCCGCAACGATCTCACGCAGGGCATCGCGCGCGCCGGCGACTGCACCGCTGTCCGGGCTTGCAGCGACGAACTGGGCGTCCGACATGACGGCGACCCGCAGCGGGGCTGAATCGGTGGAGCCGGTGGCGCTCAAGACCGGATCATCGAAGGTTTCCACCGCCGGGCTGGCAGTGCCCTCCGGAGGAAGGTAGGCGAAGATCTGGGAGAACTCCAGTGAGCCGGTGTACTGCTTGGCCGCCACAGTCTCCAAGGCGCGAATCCGCTGGAACTTCAACGGGAAGACGAAGGTGCTGGGCACCATGAAGTCGACGCGCTTCCAATCGGTCCACGTCACATGCAGCGACTGAGAACCGCCGGGGCCGTCAATCCAGTTGGTCACACCATTGGACTGCATCACCTGCATACGCAGCAGCGCACCCTTGCCATCACCCTTGATCCACACCGAGAGCTTCTGCGGACGCCCGGGAATGTCGATTCCGGAGTAGGTGCCCTGAACCGCACCCGGGGCGACTCCGTAGCAACCGCGGGTGGCGGTGGACTGGGTGAAGTTGTAGTTCAGTTGGATGCTGGCCGCACCGTCATGGCCGGATCCGGTTTGGATATTGCAGCCCGGCGCCCGGTCGTTGGCAGCACTCCAGCCACTGATGTCGCTGAAGTCGTCGATGGTGTTGATCTCCAGCGGGACGGCCACCGAAATCTGCACCGTGTGGTCGCCGTGGCTGAAACCGAGCATCGCCGTGCCCTGCGCACCAACTGCAGTGATCTCCGCCCGACCGTCGGAGGTCGGTTTGACGTCGATAACGTCCGGGTTGGAGTTGGTGATGTCCAGATCGCTGAGTTCGACCGGAGCGCGGAAGCCCTGGTCGTCGTAGCCCTCAAAGGTGACGACCTGAGAGGCACCCTGCTTCTCCAGGTTCACCACATTCTGATCGACTTCCAGCCGGGCGAGTGTGCCGAGGACTTCAACCTTGGCCTTTCCGGTGGCAACACCGTCACGCGCGGTGATGGTGGCCTTGCCGTCGGCTTTGCCGGCGACCTGACCGTCCTTCACCGCAGCCACCTGGGCGTCGCTGGTGCTCCACACGCTCGGTGTGCCCGCGACGGCGGAGCCGGCCTCGTCATAGCCGGACGCACTCAGACTGCGGTGCATTCCGGGGAAGACGCGCAGTGCATCATCGTCGGCCATGGCCGGTTCGACCGCGAAACTCAGCAGTTCACCCGAACTCGGCTGAGCCAGCGTGAAGCCCATCCCGTCGCCGTCACTGCGCTCATAGCCGTCGGACGGAGAGTTCTCCACAGTGGTCGCGGTGTCCCCGGCGTGGCGGGTGTTCATCTGGCTGGAACCGCCACCGTCGGCGTTGATCGCATCCCAGACCCCCAGATCCAGCAGTAGGTCCTGCTGTTGGGCGAAGGCCATACCTTTGGCGTTGCCCTGGCGTCCGTCGACGACCACGAAATACGCCGTAGCCCGGTCTTTGCCGAAGCCGATCATGGTGCGCGGATTCAGGCCGGTGTAGTAGGCCTCATTGGCGTACGGCGAGGCAGCGCCGTCACGCACCAGATCGTGCCAGGCTCCGCCTGCTTCGGTGACATCCACCGAGTCTTTGATTCCGTAGGCGATCTGCACGGTGTCGCCGACTTTCAAAGAGCTCAGCGCCGTCGCTTCGGCGCGGTCGGCGAAAGTGGCAAGCACCTGCGCACCATCAGGGATGGGCCCGTCGTCGCCGGCAGTGGGTTGCGCGGCCTTGGTGACCACACCGTCGGCATCCAGCCACACCTCGATCCCCCCTGCCGCGGACTGCCCGAACAGACGGTCGCGGGTGAAGCTCCCCCAATGGGAGTTGTAGAGCACCACGCCGGGCGCCCACACGCCTTCGGCATTGATGCCGCTGATGGCCACGGTGTTGCTGTCGGGCAGCGTGACCGTGCCTTCCAAAGCGAGGTCCACCAGAGTTCCCAAGCCGGCGGAATCGACACCGATCGACGCGTGGGCGTCGTCGTTGCCCGACTTCAGGATCTTGCCGTCACTAACGCCCCACCCGGAGGCGGCGTAGGAGTTGTTGATGTCGAAGCGATCCAAGTTCACCCCGGCGATCGCGCCATTGCGATCAACCAGATCAGTCACGGTGGTGCCCTGCCCCGAGACCGTCTCCGGGGAGAGGTACTTCAGTTTGACGGTCTTCTCCGACAGCTTCGCCTTGAGGATGTTGATCTGCTGCCAGCCACCGGAGTCCAGCCGCTCGTAGGACACGTGCAGGAGTCCTGGCGCCACCTGCTCGGTCTGAAGATCGTTGATGACGGCATTGCCACCGTCGTTGAGGTCCATCCCGTCCACGGTGATGGTGTTGGTGGTTTCAGCATGGGCTGGCGCCACCGGGGTGAACGCCAGTCCCAAGGTGAGGGCAGCACCCACCGCAAGCGCAGTACCTGCCCGCGCCAGGTGCATCGGTCGAGATTCCATTGAAGCAACTCCGTGTTCCGGTGCCCCAGCGGCACCAAGAGCCACGGTCTCGTCGCCAATTAACGAGCCGAAGAATACGGACAAGCCGATCGGTGAACGTTCAGGTGGTCGGCCAAACACACTCCGACAACCGAGAACACCGTGTCCAGCGAACCTCGGCACCGGCCCACAGCATCAGGCCGAAACTCCGGTCCTCACGCCTAGCAGGCTCGCACCCGCCCGGCGCGGCTGTGCACTGTGGTGGAGGGTGCGATGAGCACCACAGGGCACACCCGCGTCGGGCGGTAGCTGCGTATCGATACGGGATCGCTAACGCAGGTTGGTTGCCGGAATCGGATGAGCTCTGCGAGGAACGAGCCGATAGCGCACGAGCGGAGCTGCACCGAGAACCACCACCGCCGCGATGAGGGCTGCGATTCCGGCGACCGCGGACTCAGGAGTCAGCGCCAGCCGTCCGAACGCGATCCAGACCAGGCCCCAAGCCATCGCCGCGCCGACCGCCCAACGGCCGCCCAGCCGCAGCGACAGCCACACGCCCAACAGGCTGGCTACGGCGAGCGTGGCCACCGTCCAGAGCTCGGCCTCGGCACCCACCGGTGCAATACCGCTGTAGACCAGCGCGGCCGCGACATTGGCCACGGTGGCGATACTGACCCAACCCAGGTACAACCCGAAGCTGCCATCGGTGAAGGCGGTTTCGAGCCGTCCAGTGCTGGGGAACCGTCCCAGCAGCTGTACGACCCGGCCCAGCAGAAGGGCCAAAATGGCGATCACAGCCACGCTGAGCCAGATCGCGCCCGCCTGCACGACCAGCAACCAGACGCCGTTGAGGACCATGGTCAAGGAGGCCGGGATCGCAATGGCATCAGCGCGTTGCGAGTCACGCGACGCCGGCAGCAACTGCCAGATCGTGTAGGCGAACAGTCCCAGGTAGATCACCGACCAGATCTGGAAAGCCGGGGTCGCCGGGGCGACCAGCGTGGCATTGGCAGCCAGGCTGCCGCTGATGCTGTCCTCCACGGGCGTTCCGATCAAACCGAAGCCGTACAAGGTACCGAGCAGCATGAGCAGCGCTCCGGCGAGGACGAACCATCGTCGTGGATTGGTGGACATCATCAAACCTCCCTAACGTTCTACAAAAGCGTGACATGCTGATCGCTCTCACACCAAGAGTGCACGTAAAACCTTAGACAAACTGCGTAGATCGAGGCCGTGTAGCTTCGACAAGGCTCTACCATGGCGATGTCATGGTCACGATCAAAGAAGCTGCCGCGCTCACCGGTGTCTCGGAGTACACACTGCGAGCCTGGGAGGACCGCTACGGGGTGATCGCCCCGCAGCGCACGCCGTCGGGCTACCGCATCTACTCCGACGCGGATCTCGACCAAGTGAAGACCATGGCCTCTCTCATCACGGCGGGCCTGGCACCTCGTGCGGCCGCTGCCGAGACTGCTCGGCGGCACCAACTCGGCTCAGTCGAGGATCCGTTCGCCGAACTCATCGCCGCAGCAGCCACTCTCGACGCTCGACGCCTGAGTGCTGAGTTGGGCCGACGATTCACCAGCTACGACTTCGAGGTCTTGGTTCGGCTATGGCTGATGCCCGCTATGAAACGCCTCGGCGAGGAGTGGCGCGAAGGAAACTTGGGGGTGGCCTCCGAACACCTGGTCGCAGCCCAAGTGATGCGTCGACTGAGTGCCGCCTACGACCAAGCCACTCCCAAGCCTGCTGCGGTACAAATCCTTATCGGCGCCCCACCAGGGGTCGATCACCAACTCGGCATCTTCGCCTTCGCCGTTGCCTGTCGCCGGCTGGGTCTGAACACCACCTACCTGGGTGGTCAACTCCCGACATCCGCCTGGTCCGACGCCGCCGAAAGAGCCCGTCCCGACGCCATCGTCACCACGATCCCCCGCCTACGTGACGCCCCGAAAGTGGCGCTGCTCGCCGCCCAACTCCGCTCGACAGGAATCCCCCTGTGGGTGGGTGGACGCCATCAGCAATCGGCCACCGAACCCGCTCGCCAACTCGGCCACGACATCCCCGACGCTGCAGTCCAACTCGATCGAGCAACCCGAATTGCGGCTTCGGCATCCGAAAAGACCCGACTCTGATTTCCGACCGGCACCCACCGCCGCGCAACCCGTCGATAGACCGCCGTGCACCTCGGACCGAGCATCGTTGCGCGAGCCAAGCCCTGTCGATCCAAAGGCTAGGAAACGGGGATCATGTCGACGCTGCCAGTCGTGCAAACCAGAACACTGCCGTCATCAAGTATTGCGATGCTCGTTACCGCATAGAACATCTGCCGTCGCTCCACATACCCGCCCCGGAAGATGCTCACTCGTTCGTACCCTTCGATCGCGAGCGTACCGCCTCGGGCCGCCATGGCAGGCACCGCGACGGAGTAGTAGAGCGTCGCAGGTTGGAGCGTGGTTGTTGATCGGGGATTAACCATCACTCGAGCGGGCGCGCTGGCCACCATCGGCTCACCTTGATAGCCCAAGACCTCCACCGCACCTCCAGGCACCTCGACTTGTTCCGCCACTTTCAGCCCTTCAGGATCGAGCCGCAGACTGTAGGGCTCCATTGGACAGGAAATCCAAGGTGAGGTATCCACCACATCCACTTGCCACGGCTGGCACGGCAACGAAACGCTCGCAGCCTGCTCACCGGATCGGGCATCCAATGCAACGAGGGTGTTGTCGACCGGAGAAGTGACGTAAACCACGCCGGACGCAACTGCAAGACCCGGAATTCCATTCCCGAGCTTCCTTGACCAAAGGGGGCGCGCGTCGGCAATTGACCAGGCGCCAACCTCACCGGAGGCACCCTTCTGCTGCGGCGCCGCCCAGTAGATTGTGTCGCCATCCATGATGGCCCGGTAGGGAACGCGCGGCAACTCGCCAATCTCGACAACTTCAGGATCGTCGTTGCCGCTGAAGTCGATCTTGTCCACAGTGGTCTTATCGACGATCACATAGGCGGCATCTTGTGTGCCACCCAGAGCGCCATTGATATACCTCGCCTCAGGCATGTGAGTCTGTCTTCGCGCAGGCTGCCCCAGGGGATCTCCCGTGAAGACAGGCCTGAACGTCGGCAAGATCAGCACATTGATCAGGATTACCAGCAGCCACGGGTGCTGCCACCATCGGGGCTTGCGCTTCGCCTCGGATGGCGGCAGCACCCTGAAGGGTGGAGTTGGCCCGGCCCCACCCTCGAGGAAGTACTTCGCGGGGGCCGGAATGGCATCCTGAGCGGCTGGTGAGCCTGGCTCGATCCGAACTGCCCGCGAAGCGATCTGAAGTGCTTTGTCGTAACTGACGTCGTCCTGAGTCGCTGACAGCAGCACCAGCGGATACGGCTGGGAAAAGGTCAAGGACACCGCCAGCACATGCCGGTTTCCGTACATCGGCTCCAGGAGATGCCAAGGCACCTTGCATGCCTCCGCCAGCGCAGCCAATCGTTCTCGTTGTTCATTCTGATCGACGGGGGGCATCACAAACACCGTCTTGTGGAGAACACCAAGTTGCGACAGTCTCGTGGCTTCCCAAATCAGCGCCTCAGAGCGCCCCAAGTTCAGCACGATGAGTCGAGCGTCGCGCATCAGCACTTCCACTCGCTGCTGCCAATCCGACCCGAAGTACAGCCGTTGCGCACCCACTCCCGGAGGCAATCGCTCACCCGGTTTTCCGACGGCCACAACGGCGCCTTCTCGATCCAGCGAAATTGCTTCAATTTCTTCGAATCGGTTCCGGCGCCTCAAGAACAGTTGATCAAGCACGCTCGCGCGGCCAACTTGCCGCACGCGCATCTCCAAGTAGTCATCGCTGAAATTCCGCAGCAACAACGCATACTCCCCAGGCGTAATGGGGCGCCCCGCGGCCGTCTTCAAGGCAAGTCGACGCGCCAGTGCGATTGGCACGAAGGCGAGCAACAGCAAGAGCACTGCGACCCATTGCATAACCAGAAAGACCCAGAAGGCGAACCAGTCCGGCAGATCGGCAAACATCCCCAGACTACCCAGGTGATTCCCTGTCACCCACAAGGTTCCAGCACCGGTCACGAGGAGTAGAGCGAGCATCAGTCCCCCGCCGAGAATGATGCGGCCAGGCCATCCGATGCCAGTAATGCCCTTACCCTTCAACGTTCCGTCCAGAATCCAGCGCTGAGCCAGCACCCCGGTCACGAACGCCACGGCAAGTAGCCCGAACAGTGGCAGCGCATCCCAGTTCAGTTCCTCTCCAAGACGAAGGCTCCACAGCACCAACACCAAACGCCACGCGCCCACCGCCCGGATCTTCGAGCGGCGATATCGCGCAGCGGTGGTCACGTCCACCGATCCTCGTGGCACTCTCCCCGCACGACTCCTAACAGCCATGGCTTGCCAGGTGGAGCGGTCGGTAATGAGGCCCCTCAAGACACTGATCAACGCAACACCGAGCGTTGCGAAGAGGAAACCCCGTTGAATTGAGGTCCAGGTAGCACTGCGATAGTCCGGGTATGGATTGTCAGGACTGTCTTTGATAGTCGAGAGCTGTCTGGCTAACGCGGCGGCCAGAAGGGTCTTCACGCGATTGTGTGATCCGTCCCCGACTGCCTGGACGCTAATCCACACCGCAACTCGCCCAACATCAGCTTGCGCGCATCCTTTTCCCATCCAGGAATCCGTTGAGTCCGATCCCGCCCTGGTGGCACCTGGAACATTCCACGGATTAAGGGGATCACAAAGCACCGGCGCAGTGTGCGGGGTGTCATGGTGGCGGTACTGTACGGCAACCACCGTTACCCCTTCACGGGTGCCGGGGTTAAACCACTCACGCTCCCATGCCTGTTCGAAGGATAGCCTTCGTAGATCAAACGCCAGCGCACCTTGCTGGGTGAACTCCCGCGTGTTTGGCAACCAGTCCATCAACAGCGGCATCGGCTGGCCGGTCAATTCCGAAACTGCGGCAGTATCGAGAAGGCTCGTGGCCAATGGCTGCGAGGTCTTTGGATCTTGCAGCGGATCCGCCCCCACCGGACTGAAGCCTTTGCTCGACATCATCGCTGCGATGACTAAACCTATGCCTATCCAATAAAAGACGACCCACAGAATGCGCCGCAACATGGAGGGGTTGCGTTCCACCAAAGGCACTGGTCAACCTCCGCTCAGGAACACACCAAGGCGGGCAATGGGATTCCGCCGACCGCGACAGCAAAGGGCTCACTCGGAGCCCCTGCATCCAACTTTGGACCACCGTATCGCGACACCACTTACTACGAACACCAGGAAAAGCGAGCGGACCATGGAGTGGTCCGACGACCGTGGCGGTGTGCCCACACCCAGGTCCGTCGGCGAACTTCAGAATCGGCGACGCGACAAAATTACGTTCTCGTAATGAGGCTGCGCTCGGCTGTAACGCGAGCGTGGTTACCTGGCTGCAGGACCAACGTCGTTCTCTTCAGCCAGGCCACTCGAAAGGGAACCGACCGTGACGACCACCACCCTCGATCTATTCGGAGTCACCGCCCACAGCACCTTCGCCAACGGCGTGATGCGCGATTGCACCCTCGACGAGCCCAATGTGATCTCCACCTCCGTCGGCGACTTGATCCCGCGCTACGAGAAGCTGGAAGTCCGCACCAAGCCCGGACAATCGCTGTCGTTCTACAAGTCCGGTGCGCTGCGCACGGTCTACTTGGAGGACCAGACCGAGGTCAATACCCCACTGGGTCCGCTGCCCGCCGAACTGGTGAGTTTCTACGAGGACGGCGCACTCAACACCGTCTTCCAGCTCAACGGCCAACTCAGCTACGCCTGGACCGAGGTCGACGAGGCCGGTTTGGCCCAGGAGTGGACGCTCGATCTCGACTTCGACACCATCACCACCAAGTTGATCTCGCTGCGGTTCTACCCGACCGGCGAGATTCGCAGCCTCACGCTGTGGCCGGGCGAGTCCCTGATGCTCAACACACCCATCGGACGACGGCTGGTGCGCACCGGCATCCGGCTGCATCCCAACGGAGCCTTGGCGTCATTCGAGCCGGCGGTTCCGATGATGATCGACACCCCGATCGGGCCCATCTCCGCCTACGACGTGGACGCGTTCACTGTCGACGGCGATCAGAACTCAGTGCGTTTCGATGAAGATGGTCGTCTGGTGCACCTCATGACCGCCGGGCAGATCGTGGTGGAGAACTCTGCCGGCGAGAAGACCCGGATCAGCTCCAACACCCGCTATGCGCTCACCGCCGATATCCCAGTGAAGCTCGCCATCGACATCAGCTTCGACGGCGACCACGTCGTCATCGACAACAGCTTGGAGACCCACACCTTCGACATTGCCGAGTGCACCTTCACCACCCTCAGCGAGATCGAGACCACCGCCCTGACTGCTTGTGACATGCGCTGCGAGACCGGAGCCGGCGCCGATTTCGGCACCGATGGTTGCAGTGGCGGAAGTTGCGGCAGCAGCAGTGGCGGCTGCGGCGAGGGAAGCTGCAGCACCGTCATGGAACCCTGCGACAACTGCGCGGACGGCAAGTGCACCGGACGGTGTGCCTGAGCATGTCGATGGCTCCGGGAGCCGAACCGGGTGACGGGCTGCCGCCAGCCGCCCGTCGCTAGCCGGCGTCCTCCTGGCGAATCTCCTGGGTGGGCTCGCTGGCCGATTCGGTCGTGATCGGATCAGCGGTGACCGGGGTGTTCGTGGCCGCAACCACAGGCGCGGACAAGTCGATGGTGCGCACGGTGCGAGGCGCCAGTGGCGCCGAGACATAGGTCGGACGAGTGATCGGAATCGGATCCCACAGCGAACCGACCGGCTGCACCGGCAGGCTCAACTCGATGGAATGCTCGTGAGCGGAATCATCCAGTTCACCCAGCGACAGGGCGGTGGGTTCCTCGTCGGCACCGCTGCGAATGGCTTCGGCTCGGCGGTCCAAGTCGGCGCGCATCGCACGCACGCTGAAGCGGGCGATCACCAAGAACACCACGATCAACCCGAACGGGATCAGCGCAACCCACCACGCTCCGATGCCGAATGCAGCCAGGCCCGCGACGATCAACTGCACGACCAGCAGGAAGATCAACACCCGACGGCGACGCTGCGCAGCCTGGGCGTCCAGAAGTCGCAGTTCGCGCAGCTTGGCGCGTCGGGTCAGCGGTGTGGAGACATCCACACCGGTTGGCACGGCATCAGCCAGCGACATGCCATGTTGCACGATGGTGACCGGCATCACCTGATCGACCTGATCGACGCCGTCAACGAGATCATCGGCACGATGGCGCAGGAAGTAGGGCACTAGGTACACCAACCACGCCGCCGCGATGGCGCCGAAAATCAGCCCAGTGAAACCCATAGTCACCAAGCTAAAGGCCACGACTACGATCGAGCCCCACCGCTGGCGGAGTGTCGAGGATTAGCGTCTACTCCCCCGTGCGTTGGCCGAGCCTGTCGAAGCCCGCAGTTACCCAGCTGTGACCAGGCAGCGACGCGGCGGCGGAAACTCAGTTCTGCTGCCGGCCACGCTCGTAGCGGTGCAGAACCGATTCGGTGAGTTCCTCGACGGTCAGCACGAACATGTCGTGGTCGCGCCACTCACCGTTGACGTGCATGTAGCGCTCGCGGCGGCCTTCCAGCCGGAAGCCGAGCTTGCGGACGACAGCCAAGCTGTTGGTGTTCTCCGGACGGATCGCGATCTCGATGCGATGCAGTCCGATCGCGAAACAGTGGTCACAGGCCATCGCCACCGCGGTCGGAATGATCCCTCGGCCCGCCCAAGCCGGATCCACCCAGTAGCCGATCTGGGCCCAACTGGCTGAGCCGCGCTGGATGCCTGACACGGTCACCTGGCCGACGAAGCGGGGTGGCTGGCCCGGCGGGGCATAATCCACAGCCCAGGGCAGGGCGAGTCCCGCCCGGGCTCGTTTGTTCATGACCCGCACCAACTGGCCGAAGGTCAACGCCTCATCGGTCGATCGTGGCGGACGGGTCGAATCCCAGCGTCGGAACCACTGCGGGTCGGAGGCACGGATCCGCGTCCACGCGGCCTCATCCCCTCCTCGCACCGGGCGCAGGGTCACCGGAGGATGCTCCAGCCGGATGGGCCAGGCCTTGTTGGCCATCAGCGTCAGGTCTCTAGTCCAGGACCCAACAGACCACACCGCTGCCGATGCCGAGGGTGCCCATCTCAGCCGGAACGAAAACCACCGTGTTGGCGTCGGACAGCTCAGCCGCGCCCTGATCGCCCACGAAGGGAAGCGGCCGAACCCCGTTCGAGGTGCTGTGCGCCAGCACCAACTGGGTGCGGGTCGGATGACTGTTCAAAGGGCTGGTCAACTGGCCATCGACCAGTTCTGGCTCGCTGACCTCCTGACCGCCTAGGCGCTCCACGATGGGGCGTCCGAACAACTCATAGGCCAGATACGCGCGCACTGGGCTGGACGGCAACACCAG
Source organism: Propionibacteriaceae bacterium UBA7704 (assembly GCA_002482525.1). Classification (GTDB taxonomy): domain Bacteria; phylum Actinomycetota; class Actinomycetes; order Propionibacteriales; family Propionibacteriaceae; genus Propionicimonas. The sequence continues at coordinate 33,707 of DLGC01000006.1, forward strand.
CAGCGGTACCCGATCCGGGCCGACCATGCCGAAGACCATCGGGACATCGAACCCGTCGACGTCGGCGATGTCGAAGGCGCCCATCCCGATCAAACCGGGCGTGATCGCAGCAATATCGTCGGCGATGAGCACCAGCATGTCGGCGCGCACCAACTGATCGCTGAGGGCATTCGCCACGGCGCGCGGATCCGGGCTGACGATGCCGGAGGTGAAGACCTGGGCGCCGTCGTCACGCAGGCTGGCCGCCAACAAAGTGGTGGTGGAGTCATAGCGCTCGGTGAGTCGAGTCAGCGGCAGGCCGGGTTCCACCAAGCCGGCGGTGGCCGTCACCAGAGCGGCTCGCGGACGTGGTCGCGCCAACACCTTGTCGAAGCCCACCTCGGCGATCAATCCGAGGGCTCGCGGCGTCAGCAAGGCACCATGCCCGAGCAGCTTGTCGCCGTCAGCGACTCGAGATCCGGCCAGCCACATGTTCTGCTGGAATCGCGCCTCGGACTGGAATTGGACTTCTTCGCCGACCTCTTGGCCGTCATGCATCGGCACGACTGCATCGGTGCCCTCGGGCACCGGAGCGCCGGCACCGACCTTGATCGCCGTGCCCGGAGTGAGCGCGGCACCACGCAGGTCATTGGCTGAAACCACGCCTTTCACCGGCAGGATCACCGGCCTCAACTCGCTAGCTCCCACCAGATCAGAGGCGCGCACCGCCCAACCTTCGACGGTGGCAGAGGTGTAGATGGGCAGATCCAGGTCGCAGGTCAGCGACTCACACAAGGTGAGGCCGCTGGCCTCCATCAGGCCGATGCCGAAGGGGCGCATCTCCCCGATCAGGGAGAGCAAATAGTCACGATGCTCATCGATACCGCGTAATCCGTTGGCGTCGGTGTCCGGCGCGCCCGGCAGGCGCTCCAAGCGAGGTTCGGCGGGCGGTGGCGCTGATTCGGCCACCGGCGGCTCCGGTGCTGCTTTGGCACGCGAGAACAGAGGCATGCGTTTACCATAAATCAATGCATCCCGACCTCGGGGAAGGCCAGCCGAAATCGATGGCCGCAGCGGCCCAGAAATCGGCCCTGCGGGCGCAACTGGCTGCCAACCGGCGACAGCGCGACAACGACCCGGAGACGACAGCGGCACGCACGGCCCGTGCGCTGGTGGCCTGTTCGGGCGCTGCTGTGGTCGCTGCCTATGCCGCGCGCGAGTTCGAACCCGCCACCAGTGAGTTGATCGAGGCACTGTGGCGCGACGGCGTCCTGGTGCTCCTCCCGGTGCTCACCACCGCACCGTCGTGGGCCTGGTACACCGGCGCTGCGGCGCTGCGTCCGGGTCCGCGCGAGATCCTGCAACCCACCGGACCAGCATTGGGCGCGGACGCCTTGGCTCGAGCCGATTGGATCTGGCTGCCCGGCCTCGCCGGAACCACCCGAGGTGATCGTCTGGGTACCGGCGGCGGCTGGTACGACCGCGCCCTCCGGCACGCCCGTGCCGACGCGGTGACCGGGCTGTTGCTGTTCGACGATGAGGTGCTTGATGAGGTGCCCCTTGAGGCCTGGGATCTGCCGGTGGACGTGCTGGTGACCGAGCGCCGTCGCATCGACGCCATTCGGGAATAGTGGTGGGCCGATTCGGAGTTGTGATGTTGGCTCGCTACGATGCCCGCGAGTTCAAATCCAGGAAGTGATCATGCCCACCTATCAATACCGCTGCACCGAATGCGGCGCAGAGCTTGAGGTCGTTCAGAAATTCAGTGACGACGCGCTGACTGTGTGCCCGGAGTGTTCTGGTCGACTGCGCAAGGTATTCAATGCGGTGGGAGTGGTGTTCAAGGGGTCGGGTTTCTATGCCACCGACAACCGGACCAAGGGCAAGACTGCGGCTGCGGCGCCGGCGAAGGCCGAGGCCAAGTCCGAGTCCAGCAGCTCGGATTCGACGAGTTCTGCCAGCACCTCCGCCTCCAGCGCCTCCACCAGTGAAGGTTCGGCCGCCTGAAGCTCGCCCGCACCTGTGGATAGCTGACCGCGACGACTATTCCTGCCGAGACTCTTCGGCATGCAGTCCTTCTTCGATGCACTCCTTCGCGCCTTTCGTCGCTATCGCCGCTGGTTCGCGGCCATCTTTGCTGTGGTGGGGGTTGCGGCCGCGTTGTCGGTGGTGAGTTCGGCCAACGCCGAGGGCCAACCGACCGTCGTGGCTGCCCACACCATCGCCAGTGGAACGGTGCTGAGCGCCTCCGATCTGAGGGTGGTTCAGCTGTCGGCCGATGCCCGTCCCGATGGCGCGTTCGCTGAGGTGGCCGCCGTGGTCGGACGGCAGGCGCTGCGCGACGTGTCGGCTCGCGACCTGGTGCAGGATTCCGATCTCCTCAACGGCGAGCTGCGCAGTTCACCGGGCACGGTGAAGCTCCCCGTGCACTTCAGCGACAGCGCCGCAGTGTCACTGCTGCAGGCGGGGCAACATGTCGACATCTTCGGCCCGGACGGCTCGTCGAACGGCTTTAGGCTGGTGGCGTCGGACATCACCGTGTTGACCGTTCCGCACAGCGAACCCTCCGGTCCGCTGAGTTCGGGCGGCACTGACCTTGTGGTGATCGAGGTGACTGCCGAACAGGCCGCCGACATCTCGGCGGCAGCCTCGATCGCATCGTTGAGTTTCGCTCTGCGGTGACTTGTCGTAATAGCGGCGAGGTGGGCGGACCGATCGTCTAAGGAGAGATTCATGAAAGGCTTTCGCGACTTCCTGATGCGCGGCAATCTGCTTGAGGTTGCCGTCGCCTTCATCATCGGCGCTGCTTTCGGCACCGTCACGTCGTCGTTCACCCAGCTGGTGATGGACATCATCGCCCAAATCGTTGGTGGCCAGCCCAACTTCGATGCAGTCACCGTGGCCGGGGTCAATGTGGGTCATTTCATCACGGCATTGAGCAGCTTCGTCCTCACCGCTGCGGTGGTCTACTTCGCGATCGTGAAGCCGTCGGAGCTGATCCGCGACCGGCTGAAGAAGGAGCAGCCCGCCGCACCGGCAGCGGCAACCTCGGAGGAACTGCTGGCCGAGATCCGTGATCTGCTCAAGGAGCAGGCCGCCGGGTGAAGGTCCGAAAGACTCACTGTCCCCAGTGAGGCGGTACGTCGGCGATCAGGCGTCGCTCGTCGGCGTTGAGCGGACGCGGTGCGGCCGGTGGACGCTTCTCCACCGTCTCCAGATCGAGCAAGGTGCGCACTCGTCCCAGAGCGGCTTGGAGTTGCGCCGGCCCACACCCCTCGCGCAATGCGGCGGGGATCGGGTGCGGCCACGGCTGCTCGGCTGCCAGCACTTCGCGGGCGTGCTCAGCGATGCGCTCGGCGGACCAGCCCGCCTGGGCCAGCGCCTCGACCAACTCTGCCGGGTCAGGGGCTTCCGAGGGCGGCAGCGGCAGCTCGAGCTGGGTTAGCGCGAATCCCAAGGCGGTTTGCCAGCGGTTCATCGGAACCACTGTGGCGAGCCGGAGTCGGGCAAGTCCACCTCGCCCACGATGGTGGCCGGCTCATCGAAATGCCATTCGCCGTTGACGCGCAGCGAACGCGCCGTGGCCAATGAGGGCACCACCGTGACCAGTCGGTCGAACTCCTGGAGGAGTCGATAGTGAGCGGGGTCGAGGTCGATTTCGGGAATCGGGGCGACCGCGTTGAGACATCCGTCGTCACCGAGGTCGAAGACGTCGGAGCGAAGCAGCATCAACTCGTTGGTGGTCTTCACCGGCAGGAATCGATCGCGTCCGACCGCGATCGCGGTGGCGCCGGGAAACACCTCGATCGCCGCCCCCATGGCGGTCTCCAGCTGAATGACCTCCGGGGTCGACTTGTCGGCGGGATCGACGGTCTTGCGATTGGCGATCAGTGGCAGACCCAGCACGCCGTCACGCTCGGTGAGGGTGTCCCGCAACTGCGGCAGGTTGAGCCACAGGTTGTTGGTGTGGAAGAAGGGGTGGCGGTATTCGTCGGTGAAGAAGTCCATGTCTTCGGCCGGGGTTTGGGCGGTGTCGCGCAGGATGAGTTGCCCGTCGCTGCGTCGGATCGCCAGATGTCCACCCTTGCGGTCATTGATGGTGCGGGGACAGATCTCGGCGGCGTAGGGTGCGTCGCTGGCCGCGAACCAGCCTGCCAGCAGGGCGTTCGGGGCCGCACCGAGATTGTCGCCATTGGCAATGGACGCATACCGGAAGCCGGCGTCGATCAGGGCGTCCAGGATGCCGGTGCCCAATAGTGAGGCATACACATCGCCGTGGCCGGGTGGGCACCACTCCAGGCTGGGATCGGTCGGCCACTCCACCGGGCTGAGATCGCTGGCGAGGACCTTGGGCTCGGCACTCTGCAGGAAGTCCAGCGGCAGGTCGTCCACGGCCAGGTCGGGATAGCGCTGCAGATAGCCCAGGGTGTCATCACGGGTTCGGAAGCTGTTCATGAACAGCAGGGGCAGCCGGGCCTGGTAGCGGCTCCGGGCGTGCTGCACCTGCGCCACGATCAGGTCCAGGAAGTTCAGCCCGTCCCGCACCGGCAGCAGGGTTTTGGCGCGGTCGAGCCCCATCGACGTCCCGAGACCGCCGTTGAGCTTGATCAACACGGTCTGTTGCATGGCGACCTCAGCGTCGCCGGGACGGATCGTCATGCTGGAAAGCTGCGGTGGGTCGAGCAGTGGCTGAATGGAGGTTTCGGGAATCATGCCGGAGCTGCCGGCGGCGCATTGGCGCCAGTTGCGACTGAAATTGTCCATGGCCGGCTGGCTGACGCCGGCGTCAGCCATCTTGTCCAGGCATCGTTGCAGTGCGACTTCGGTCATGACTGTGATGCTAGGCCACATCACGACGTACGGCAGCAGCGATCCGGCCTGCGACTGTGTTGGGGCGGCACCGCGCGAGAGGTTGGCGATCGGCCAGAAGACATAAGGAGAGTGACGCACCTCGAAGGGCTTTAAGCCGTCTACCCACCCCCAGGAGACAACATCGAGTGCGTCACTCTCGATTGGGAGGTTACCCGAACCGTCGCGGTCGTGCCAACCCTTCCTGACAGAACCTGGACGCTCAGCTGTCGAATCGTAACCAACTTCACAGGTACCGGCTCGCGGTAGGCTGACAGCGCCCCAAACGGCGTGGCCCCATAGCTCAGGGGATAGAGCAGAGGTTTCCTAAACCTTGTGTCGCAAGTTCGAATCTTGCTGGGGTCGCCAACAACACTGAGCGCGAAATGTGCTTCTGACAAGCAGAAACGCGGAGGTTCAGAAGCCCTCCGGAGTGATCACTGGACAAGACATGGTCGCCCGCGGCGGGAGATCCCGCACGTAGATCGCGCGACATGCGATCCTCCGAGACCTCCGGACACGCTCTGGGAAGTTGCGATGAACAGACGCGGCTTCGGCTAGGCACGGGGGCTTCCGTCGAAGCGGTACCAAGCCCGTTATGCCGGGCCGGATCTCCAGCGGTATGTGGTGCCCACCACCTTCACAACCAAGGGAGACGCCGAGGCCTGGCTCGCCGACGAGCGAAAGGGCGTCGAGCTAGGCAGCTGGCGTCCGACCGCCGTCCGGCAGGCCGAAGGCCAAACCGCACGCCGTGCTACGGGCGATCATGAACTCCGCGGTTGAAGACGAGCTGATCGACATTGACCCGGTGAGCATCCGCAGAGCCGGTGTCGCCCGCCACCAGCACGGCATCGAGCCAGCCACGCTCGAGGAGCTTGACGTCATCGTCGAGGAGATGCCGCAGCGGCTTCGACTGATGGTGCAGCTGGCCACCTGGCGCGCGCTGCGCTACGGCGAGCTGGCCGAGCGATTGCGCCGACCTGGGCCCGGCCGCACGGGCGCCCCGGGTCCCGGGCATACTGGACTTCCGCGAGGACGGATTGCATGTACAGGCGGATCCCGAAGAGGGCGAATTTGCTGGATGCTGGCTCTCGGCTCTGGTCCTTCGCGTTGTACTCCATGTTCAGCACGAGCTCACAGAGCCGTCTAGCGCAGGCGGCGACCTCCCCGTGGCCCGGGCCGGCGACGACCCCCGCCGCCTTGAGCGTGTTGACGCCACGCACGAATAACGAGTGCTCGAACTGGGCCTGCGCGCCTACGTGAGCTGGGCCGTCAAGATCGATCCGTAAGCCGGTTCGCTACACGCAAGGGCGCCCGACGCCGTGCGGTCGACGACTCTGATGTGCTGAAATAGAACTCACACAAGATTGCCGAACGGCTGCGGGGAGCCGGTCTTCGTTTTCCAAGGAGAAATGCGTGCCTGCCCCCGATACCGGAACATCTTTCGGCGACCGACTGATGCCGCTGTTGGTAGTCGGCGACACCCTGGGCGCCTGGGAACTGTTGACCTATCTGGAACCAAGTGAGCGCGCTGACGCACGCGCATGGGTTGAGCAGCACCGCGGCCAGCTAGACCGACTAGAGCTGAAATTCACCGGTACCGACGACGAGCAGTTCGCCACTCGGCACGAGGCCTACTGGATTCTGGCGCTGTGCGCGATCAAGCTGCTGCCACCGGTGGCCGCATCCCAGCTAGTGCCGTGGCCGGACCTTTCGGCTACTTGGTCGTGGTCAGGCGAGGAGATCTTCGTCCAGGAGTTGTGGGACGCCGACCCAGCCTGGGTAGCCCCCTTCGTGGAGGCGACCAGCAAACTCAAGCTTCGAGGCAGGAGAGCGAACAGACTCGGCACGCTTACCCGCGTGTTGCGGGTGGTAGTGCTCCATCACCGACTCCCCTGCCCCAGTGGGCAGGCCTATCTGGCCAACTGGCTATCGGGCACGCCAGGCGAAACCGTCGTTGAATGCCTCACCGACAACCCTCTCATGCCGGATCTGGTGCTGAACTTCCTGGCTTCGGGAGAGTCTGGGTCCTATCTGAGCTTGCCCGATGACATCGCCACCTTGGTTGCGATTGGTCAACTCGACCGGGCGCTGATTGTCAACCAAGTGCTGACCCTGCTCACCACCTCGCAGCGTCCGGCCAGCCAGCGAGTACTGGCCCGAATCACCAAACAACTCGGCCTGAAACCAGCCGAGATCCCCGGAGGGCTCAACTATCTGCTGGGTGTCTTGGCGACTGGCCACGGGATTGCCGCCGGATTTCTGCTGCCCCACGCAATCGAGCTGGTGGTCGAACCCACCGAGTTGACTGAGCTCGCCACTCTGGTTGCTGCACGGCCGGAGAAGAAACCCAAGCAGGTGCTGCTGCGAGCACTCACCGAGCTGAGCGATCGTGTGGGCAGCGCGGCGGGCATACAGGCCGCCGAGCTCATCGGTGCCACCAACGACGCTGCGTTGGCCGAGCAGGCCAACAAGCTGATCACTCGGTTGGGTGGCACCATCGCCGCGACACCGGCCCCCACCGCGACCGGGCTATGGGACCTGGCCCCCATCGTGCCAACCAACCGCCGCCAGCTCCGGGAATGGGACGCGTCGGATTGGCTGACCATCTTCGATGCTTGGCCGAAGTTTGGCGGCGTCAGCGACGCCGAGTTCGCTGACGCGATCGATCGAACCCTGATCGAGATGTCCCTGGGGCGGTTCACCGGCGCAGAGATGATCGCCGCAGTCACCTCGCTGCGCGATCAATCCCACCTGGGGATCAACCAAATTGCCCGCGCATTCACTGAGATCTTCCTGGCCGGCGGTTTGCGTCAAGGCTGGCCTGTGGCCCTGGACGAGATTGCCGAGTTGTGTTGCGCGGGCTCCTCGCGCCCTCCCACCTTGGCTAATCTCTTGCGTACCCTGAACACCTTCGCCGCCGAAGTGCCTCCGCAAACGCTGCCCCCAAACCTGCGCGAACTGGCCGCAGCCCAAGGCGACACCAAGGTGCAACTCGAGGCCAGAGCCTTGGGTGCCCAACTTGCTGGCCTGCCCGTCGATGATTACTTGGCCACCCTTCGCGCTGAACCACCGGCACCGCCCAAGCTACGTCCCACGCCGCGCGGCCTTTGGCAGCTCACCGTCGAGGCGCCGCCGCTGCCGGGCGAGGTTCGTGTGGCCAAGCCGCTAGTGCCCCTTACCGAGTTGGCGCCAGCGTTGAGTGGCGATTTCAACTGCTCCGATCAAGACGACAGCGACTGCTGGGTGCAACGTGAAGGCCACGAACGGCGTCGCAGCGATGCGGATCTGACCAAACCAGATCAACTACTTGCCGCCACGGTGGCCGCGATTCATCGCCACGGCCCACAGGCGACTCGGCAGGCGCTGGCCGAGGTCAACCGCTGGCTGCCCTCGACCAGCGATATGTTCCCCGAACCGCGACTGATTAGGCCGCTCAGCATTGTGTTGGCCATTGATCTTTGGACTGCCGAACAGCTCTGTGTCCGTAATCTCGACGACGTAGCACACCGCAGCGTCCTCAGAAGGGACTACACCGATCAACTGTGGAAAGAGGCACGACAAAGCTCAACGAAGATCACCAGGAACGAGATGGACGACCTGGTTGAGGCGACCAGACCAACTCTGAAGAATCAGCGGGCGGCCAGTGCCGAATTGCCGCTGGTCTTGCCCGGTGAGTTGGGCAGCCACCCGGCCACCCTCAGTTTTCTGCGCGCCGCCGAGTCACTATTGCTGGCCGAGGCCAATCCGGTAGTGCTGTGTCCACCGACTTGGGGCGATGGCACTCTGGATTTCGACGACTTGCTCCTGCGGATGCAGGCCGCTAATGGCCTGATGACCAGCACACTTGATCTGGTACAAGCCCTGTGGCGATTGCGCGACTGTGATCGGTCCCGAGTTGCCGAGTTGGACGGCCTGTCGCTCCCGCTGGCTTCGGGCTACACCTGGGCAGATGGCACCAGCGTCCGCGACGGCATCGAATTGGTTCGAACCTGGGCCAGCGCCGGAGGCCTGCCTCCCCTAGAGGTGATCGAGATCGACGGCCACTGGACCACTCCAACCAAGGCACCGGTGCCTTGGGAGGGTGCCGAGTTACTGCCCACCGCACTGCGCGAGGATCCATGGCATTGGACTTGGGGAGTTGATCTACTGCGGGTGATGCCACGATGGCCAGATCGGATGATCGCTCATCGAGACGACACCTATTGGAATGGCGATACTCCGGTGAAGGCTGCTGGCCCACCCGGACTGGCCATTCATAGTCGAATTTCCTCGATGGAAGCCTACGTGGACCTCACTCGGCGGCATCGGTTGAATCCTGAGCTGATGGCCATTGACGCCGTGAACCGACACCGCACCCAGTCGCTTCACCTTGGCGATACCACTGGGTGGCTGCGCAAGCTGTTTGAAACCCCAGGGTGTTTCGCCAACACCTGGGATTCTGCGCTGAGTATGGCGTCCGCGCTGTCGGTCGAAGACCGCATTCCTTCCGGACTGGTGCAACTCCTGCGCCTGCTCAACGAGTACGCCCATGAGGTGCCTCAACCGATAGTGCCCCAGCAGTTGGCCCGCTTCGCCGCTGCGAAGGGCACCACCAAAGCCCGCCTTGAGGCTCGCAAACTAGTGCAGGCACTGTCGCTATGAGCACCTACCTGCGCGAGTCCGTACTCACTAACGAAACCGATGGCATCCACCTGGCATTAGCCACTGCTACTGGGCTAGCTCCTGGCGGGCTGGTGGTGGAAAGTCCGCTCTTCTTTTCCGGCTTGGTCGCCAAACCCCAGATCACTGGGCCGGGCATTTTGGCCGTAGCGGACGTGGCCGCCTCCCGGTACGCCGATCTCGGGGTGGCCGCCAAGCTGGCCAGCATCGATCCGGTGGTCACCGCTGGCGGAGACCGGTTGCGGTTCGAATCATTCTCGGCGTGCAACGGGGTGTACGCCCGACTCGACCTGCTGCCAGCAGCATTGGGCGAAGCCGAAGTTGGTTTTGGCACCACCAATGTCGACATCAATCTGCCGTTGCGCACCGCGCTGGCCCGGGTCAATCAAGCCGATCCACTTCACCTGAGCGTTGGCACCAGCGAGTTGCGGGTGTCATCGCCGTCCCAGACTTTCGTGGAACGCAAGGTGAAGCTGCCCGAGCGTTGGATCCGCGGCTTGGCAGAAGTCCCGGGTTTGTGCGCAGAAATGGACCAGGTGTGCTCCCTTTCCGGGGCCGAAATCGCCATTCTGCTGGCTCGCCTGCCCCGCACCCAGCCACCTGGTGACAACCTCTTCCTCAAGCGGTTGGGTCGAACCTGGCATCTATCACACCGTAACCTTCCCGGCGCGATCCCGCTGCCAGGCTCGGCGCGACTCCGGGGAAGTGACCGGATCGCTCGACTCGCCACCAAGCTGACCATCCACCAACACCAGTTCGGTGCCACTGCCTGGGTGTTTCACCTCGACGGCGCCCAGTTCACCCTGGCACTCAGCCCCAACCCGTTTCGTGGGTTCTCTGGTGAAGGAACTCTGCTCACTTTGCTGGCTCGCTCCGATGCCGAAAGGACCGGCCGCGAGATCCTCGGCCTGCTGGGGTGGTCGCCCACGGTGGACGCAACGGAGTTAGCAAACGAATCCGGACTCGACCGAGCAACAGTGCGCGGTGGCCTGGCCTGGCTGGCCGCATCGGGCCGCCTGGGCTATGACCTGGTCGACGGCGCCTGGTTCCACCGGGAGTTGCCCATCGATGCCGAGAAGGTGTTGAGCCGCAACCCACGCCTGACCGCGGCCCGCCGATTGGTGACCGCGGCCAAGGTGCACTCCAGCGCTGACGGATGGCTGGTCAACGGCGACCACGGCAACTACCGGGTAGGGCTGGACAACACTTGCACCTGCCCATGGGTGGCTGAACACGGCGGCAGTCGGGGCCCGTGCAAGCACCTGCTGGCGGTTGCTATTTCGCTTCGCGATCCAATCGGTGAAGTCTGAGTGTCACAGAAGGAGGGCGATGGCCTGTGGGTTGTGTACTGACCCGCAGCTATATTGACGGACCGCGTCCACTGCGAAGATCGGCATAGGTCCCGATATCGGTGACACCGACTGACCCTAGCTTTCGGGACTCACACCGGGTTCGTTCACGCCTGGTTGCACCGAAGCTGTGAGTTTGGGCCATTCGTGCCAGCAGGTCTTGCAGTCGGGGGCTCCGCAATGCATCCAGCCCGCGCAGACCGTATCCGGGGGCCACACAACATGCTCGCTAATCGGGTGCGGGCATTGATCACAGGTTGTCGGGGGCGTCCATCCCTGCGTCGCGTGCACGACCGCAATCTTGCATGAAGCTCCGGCGGATCAAGCGTGGAGTCTCTTTGGACTTGACCGCTCCACCGAGAGGTCATTCCCGCGAGCGGGCCAATCGCGCTCCACCTGTGAGGTGGTGCGTCCCATCAACGTCGGTGGGCACACGCCGCGATCCTCGACGACGGCAACGTATCGCTAGGCACAGCAGTGGGGGCCGACTCGATCAGAGCCGACCCCCACCACACCAACTGGCGTGTAACCCAAACCCGTGCCGACCTACGTGAGCGCGGTCGCGAAGGTCTCGCTGAGGTTGCGGGTGACGTAGTCGATTCCCTTGGCCAGCTTGTCAGCGGTCCAGATGGTGGTGGGCCGGTCACGCTGGGCGACGTAGCCGTCGGCGAACACCTCGTTGCGGTTGCCGGCGGGGTCGAAGTAGTAGATCGTGCGGCCACGGGTGATGCCGTGCTGGGATGGGCCGAGTTCGATCGGAACATCGTCCATCGCCATGATCTGACCCGCATGCAGGATGTCGTTCCAATCCTGCAGATGGAAGGCGAAATGGTGCAGCTTGCCGTCGTAACCATCGCCTTGAATGAGTGCCACGTCGTGGCCACGGTTGCCGCCGGCCAGCCAGGACGCCAGCGGGGTTTCCATGTGATCCAGGTCCGGCACCAGACGCTCGACCTGGTAGAAGTCGAACACGTCGGTGAAGAACCTCTCGGTGGTGGCGATGTTGTCGCCGCCGAGCAGAGCATGGTCGATGCGCGGTGCGCCGATTCCGATCAGATCCCGCGGGAACACGTCGGGGTTGATGGCACCGACATCAGAACCCAGCAGGGTCATGTCGTGGTAGACCTCGACCACATGTGAGGTCGGCAGAATGATCCGCAGGCCGTCGGAGGTATCGGTGTTCTCGCCCCTACTCATGCGTTCGGTGGTCACACCGAAGGTCTGAGACTTGCGTTCGATGTCTTCGATGTCCTCAGCGCGGTTCACCTTGTAACCAAGCTTGATAACGCCGACGCCCCCTTCTTCGAGCACGACCGAGTGGTGGTCCCACTCATCCCAGCCCTTCAGGTAGACCGTCTTGCCATCGTCTTTGACCATGCGGAAGCCCACGGTCTGCGTGTAGTGCCGCTTCGCTTCCTCGATGTCGGTGACCCGAATGTGGACGTAACCGAGTCTGATAACTCCCATTGGATTTCACTCCCTTCCTTAGCTCATAGCTGTTTGGTGTGGATGCCGGGGCCAGCCCGGCCGAATGCCGTCAGCCGGTTGCGGCCACAGCACGCGTTGTTGCTCGTTTCTCACCCTCCTTCCGTCGGTTGCGGTGGACGGGCACCCTCGCGAAAGGGCGCACCTCCACCTCCGGCGGATCTCCCTCGGACGCCGCCGCCGGCTGGGGCGTTGAGGTGAGCGTTGTGAGCAGCGGCACGATCACGCGCAGCCGCTGCGCAGGCACGGCGATCGTGATATCGCCGCGGGGAACGGCCCGACAGGCCAAGGTGATGCCAACCTCGCGTTGATCGCTGGGTAGTGCCTGTTCGCAGACCGTGCGATTGAATTCGACCTCGCCGTGAATCAGTTGCACCCGACACAGGCCGCAACCACCCCGACGGCAGGCCTCGTTCAGCGAGAGGCCTGCGCGGTGGATCGTGTCGGTGATGGTCTCACCGTCGCGAGCCAGCAGCACCAGTCCGGTGCCGTCGATCGTGATCGTGGTCATGTCGGTCTCCGTTGATCCGAGGTTGGTTTTCGCTACTGCGAGTTGCGGTGTATCTGCATGACGACGGCCTTGGGTTCGGTGAAGAACTCCCGCGAGAAGTTGCCGCCTTCGCGGCCGATCCCGGATTCACCGACCCCGCCGAAGGGGGCACGCAGGTCGCGGATGAAGAAGCAGTTCACCCAGACCGTCCCGGCCCTGAGATTGGCGGCCACCCGGTGGGCGCGCGACAGGTTCTCGGTGAACACCATGGCGTTGAGCCCGTAGCGGGTGTCGTTGGCCAGACCCACCACTTCGTCCTCGGTGTCGAAGACGTTCACCACCACTACCGGCCCGAAGATCTCCTGGCAGTACTGAGTAGCGGTGTAGGGCAGGTCGACGATGATCGTCGGCTTCACGAACAGGCCCTCGCTCACGCCGCCGGTGAGGACCCGTCCGCCCTCGGATTCGACCGAGTCGACATAGGACTTCACCTTGTCGTAGTGGGTTTGACTGGACAGCGGCCCGAACTCGGTACCGTCCACCAGCGGGTCGCCAACCTTCATCGCCTCGGCCTTGCGCGTGAACTCCGCCAAGAAGGTGTCGTAGATCCCCCGCTGGACGAAGAGCCTCGAACCGGCCAGACAGACTTGGCCGGCGTTACGGAAGATTGCCTGGATCGCCCAGTCCACGGCGTTGTCCAACTCGGCGTCGTCGAAGACGATGTTGGCGCCCTTGCCGCCCAGTTCCAAGGACACCGGAATCAGGTTCTGGCTGGCGGCGGCATCGATGATCTTGCCGGTCCGCGACTCGCCGGTGAACGTAATCCGGTCCACCCGGGAATCGCCGGTGAGCATCGCACCGGTGTCGCCATAGCCGTGCAGGACGTTGAACACGCCTGCCGGAATGCCCGCCTCAACGGCCAGCTTGGCGAAGAGCACCGCCGAAGCCGGGGTGAATTCCGAGGGTTTGAGCACCACGGTGTTGCCCCAGGCCAGCGCCGGAGCCACCTTCCAGGACTCCATCATCAGCGGGAAGTTCCAGGGTGCGATGGCAACCACCACACCGGCGGGCTGATACACCGAATAGGCGTGATGCCCGGAATCCATCGGGTACTGCTCCCCGCAGCTCATCACTTGGTGGTCGGCGAAGAAGCGGATATTCCACGCCGAGCGCTCCACGTCGGCGATGGCCTGCGGCGTCGGTTTGCCCATATCGAGGGTGTCGAGCCGGGCCAGGTCGGCCCTGTTCTCCAGCATCAACTCGGCGAAGCGGCGCAGCACGGCCTGCCGCGCCTGCGGGCCGAGATGCGGCCAGGGCCCGTTGTCGAAGGCTTCACGGGCTGCGGCGAGCGCAGCATCGGCGTCCGCGGTGCCGCCGTGGGCCACCTGAGCCCACACCTGCTGGGTGTAGGGGTTCTCGGTGTCGAAAGTGCGTCCGTCGACGGAGGGGACTTCGCGTCCATTGATGAAGTGCCCGATGAACTCAACCATTGTGCTGTTCCCTCTCGGCCAAGGTGACGTCGCCCGCAGCGAAATGGGTCGTGGGCACCACGCGGACGATCACCCGGATGCTCTCCTTCTTCGCGCCGATGGCTTGCTCGGTGACGCTGGTCAGGCCTGAGATCAGGGCCCGGATCTGCTCTGCTGAGCGTCCTTCGACCATGGTTACTTCGATGATCGGCATCACTGGCCTCCTGCAATGTGGATCGAACCCAAGCTGCTGAAATGGAAGGCCACGCTGGCCCCCGGCGGAATCGGGTAGGCATCGGTGATGCCGCCGGTCAGCACGATCTGCCCGGCCTGGATGCTCATGCCGCGCTCGGCCAGCACATTCGCCGCCAACGCCAATGCCTCGCCGGGATGTCCGAGGACGGCCGCCCCGGTCGAGGTGTCGACGACACGCCCTTCGACCTCGACCACGACCGCCTCGTTGGCCAGGTTGAGCAGCTCCGGCGCCAGCATGACCGGACCGGTCACGAACGCCGCAGCGGACGCGTTGTCGGCGACCACATCGGCGGCCCGGAACCGGAAGTCGGTGTAGCGGGAGTCGATGACCTCTGCGCCGGCCATCACTGTCTGCACCGCAGCCATCGCCGTGGCGGCGGTGACCCCCGGCCCGGCCAGATCAGCACCCATGATGAAAACCAGCTCCGGCTCGACTCGGGCATGGATAAACCGCGAGTTCGGCACCGGCACCCCGCTGGGGAGCACCATCGCGTCGGTAAGCCAGGCCACCAACGGCTGATCGACGCTCATGCGCTGCTGCTTGGCCCGGGAGGTGAGTCCGAGCTTCACGCCGACCAACGTCTCGCCCCGCTCCAGGCGACGACACAGCGTCTCGTCCTGGATGGCATAGGCCTCGGCGAGGTCGAGTTCTGGCCACTCGTCGGTGAACCGGCCGCGGTCGCGGCGTTCCGCCTCGCAGGCCAACAGTTCGGTGGCGACCAGGTCGCGGGTCCATTTGGTCATGCCTGACCTGCCATTTCCAGCGCGATGTCGATGAGCATGTCTTCCTGGCCGCCGACGTAGCCGCGCTGACCGGCTTCCCAGAGCAGCTGTGGCGCTGGCACGCCATAGCGCTGCGCGGCCCGCTCGGCGTGCAGCAGGAAGGAGGAGTACACCCCGGCGTAGCCCTGCATGATCGAGCCGTGGTCCATCACCGGCAGTCGCTCGATGATCGGACGCACCACCTTGTCGGCGACCTCGAGCATCTTGAACACGTCCACTTCGGTGTCCACCCCGAGCCGGTCGAAGACCGCGGCCATCACCTCAGTGGGGGTGTTTCCCGCTCCAGCGCCCATGGCGTACACCGAGCAGTCGATCTGACGGGCGCCGGCACGGTAGGCCAGCACCGAGTTGGCAACCCCCATCGACAGGTTCTGGTGACCGTGGTAACCCACCTGGGCCCGGTCACCGATGGTGTCGACCAGCGCCTTCACCCGATCAGAGGCCTGCTCCAGAATCAGCGCACCGGCTGAATCGACGACATAGACGCATTGGCAGCCGGCATCGGCCATGATCGCGGCCTGGGTAGCCAGTTCGGTCGGCTCAATGCGGTGGGCGAGCATCAAGAAGCCGACCGTTTCGAAGCCGAGTTCGCGGGCAGCCTGGAAGTGCTCGATCGACACATCGGCTTCGGTGCAATGGGTCGCTATCCGAATAATGCTCGCCCCGGCGTCGCGGGCCTGCTTCATGTGCTCCACGGTGGCCACACCCGGTAGTGCCAGGCAGGCGATCTTGGCCTGTTTGGCCTCCTCCACCGCAGCGGCGATCAGTTCGGCGGAGTCGACCGCCTCGAAGCCGTAGTTGAACGACGAGCCGCCCAGGCCGTCGCCGTGAGTCACCTCAATGACCTCGACATGGGCATCGTCGAGGGCACGCACCACCTCGCGCACCTGTTTCTCGGAATAGCGATGCCGCATCGGGTGAGAGCCGTCGCGCAGCGTGGTGTCGGTCAGGCGAACCTCACGTTGGGTGCCGATCACGGTGCCGTCGCGGTCCAGCGTCGGGGTAGGGCTCATCAGTTGGCTCCTTCCAAGGAGAGGTCTGCGTTCTTGGCCGGAATGATGCGTCCGGTGGCGATCAGCTCACCGACCCGGGCGGCGGCCGAGGTGATGATGTCGAGGTTTCCGGCGAACGGCGGCAGATAGTCGCCCCGGCCGGTGACCTGCAGGAAGACGGCGACCCGAGCCATGCCGTTCCAAATCTCCTGGGGCGCCTCGTACTGCGGTTCGGCACGAAGTTCGTAGCCGGGCACGTATTCGCGCACCAGGTCGGCCACCCGGTGGATCGAAGCAGTCACCCGATCCTGCAGTTCTTGGTTCTCGACCACCTCGGCCGGCACCGAGCAGAACACTGTGTTGCGCATCAGCACCGCGGGTTCGGCCGGATTCAGAATGATGATCGCCTTGCCTGTGCGGGCACCGCCGATCTTCACCACGGCATCGGCCGTGGTCTCAACGAACTCGTCGATATTGGCGCGCGTCCCCGGTCCGGCCGACTTCGAGGCGATGGAGGCCACGATCTCCGCATAGTCGACCGGCACCACCTGGGAAATCGCCGACACGATCGGTACGGTCGCCTGGCCGCCACAGGTCACCATGTTCAGGTTCGGCTGATCGAGATTCTCGGTCAGATTGATCGATGGCACCGTGTAAGGCCCGATCGCGGCCGGCGTCAGGTCGATCGCGACGATGCCTCGTTCGGCGTAGCGCGGCGCATTGGCCAGGTGTGCTTTGGCACCGGTGGCCTCGAACACGATGTCGGGGGCCTCGTCCTGGGCCAGCAACCAGTCCACACCCTCAGCACTGGTGGTCACTCCTAGCCGGGCGGCGCGAGCGAGGCCGTCGGAGGCCGGGTCGACGCCGATCATGTAGCGCAAGTCGATCGCGTCGGAGCGGTTCAGCAGCTTGAACATCAGGTCGGTGCCGATATTGCCCGGCCCGACGATCGCTGCGATTGCCTTGGTGGCCATCAGGTTCCTTTCGTTGGAGTTGCGCTCAGCCGAAAACTGCGGTGACAGCGCCCAGGGCGCCGAAATCTGCGGTGACCACCGAGCCGGCGCTCACCGATTGGGCGGCGGTGACCGACCCGGGAAGAATCACCTGGCCGGCTGTGAAGCCGATGCCTCGCGCCCCCAAGGTGTTGGCCAGCCACACCAGGGCGTTGATCGGCGATCCGAGGACGGCTGCGCCAGCGCCGGAGGCCAGTACGGTGCCGTTGCCGATGAGGTTGCAGCCCACACCGCCGAGGTCGACACCGTTGAGTGCGGTGGGGGTGGAGCCCAGGATCACCCCACCGGAGGAGGCATTGTCGGCGACGGTGTCGATCAGCCCGATGCGCCAGTTCTCGATGCGGGAGTCGATCAGTTCCAGCGACGGCAACACGAAGTCCACCGCGGCGATGGCCTCGGCGACATTCACGCCGGGCCCCGAAAGGTCGCGGCCGAGCACGAAGGCGATCTCGGGCTCGACCTTGGGTTGCAGGAAGGCGCTGGTGTCGATGGTGGCATTGGCCGGATGGAACATCTCGGCGGTGAGGTGACCGAAGTCGGGTTGGTCGACGCCCAACTGGCGCTGCATCGCCGCCGAGGTGAGACCGACCTTGTAGCCCTTGATCACCGCACCGTCGGCCTTCCAGGCCTCGACCTGGGCCAGTTGGATCGCGTAGGCATCGTCGAGAGTCAGGTTCGGCTCGCGTTCACTGATCGGTGCGATCGGACGCCGAGTCCGGTAGGCCTCCAACAACTGGCTGGCATACCTCTGGCTGACAAGCATCTTCGAGCCCCTCTCCACGGTGATGAGACTGTTCGACCCGGTGCGATGGTCCCGGTCGGCGAGTTGCGGCAATCTTTCGCGGGATCGGCGCGCACCGGCATAGCGATGTCCCACCTCACGGGACACGAGTTCAAGTCACAGGAAAGACGGCGCCCCTCTACTGCTCATCAGCACCGACACGTATGCTCCGGCCATGACAACCGCTGCAAGCACTGACGGGCCGCTGCATCGCATGACGCGGGTCCTGGAGTCCTTCAGCACGCGTGATCGCGAACTGTCCGCTGCGGAGTTGTCGCGGCGGAGCGGTCTGCCGCGTTCGACCGCTCATCGATTGGCAACCGAAATGACCTCAGTCGGGCTGTTGGAACAGACTCCCGATGGTTTGTACCGGTTGAGCATGCGGCTATTCGAGTGGGGCCACCTGGCAGTGCTGGCCGATGGGCTGCGGGAGTCGGCGGCCGGGCATCTGGCCGATCTGGCCAACATCACCCGCGAGACCGTCCACCTGGCGGTCATGGAAGGCCACGATGTGGTCTATCTCGACGTTATTCGCAACTCCGCGGCACCCTTTCTGAACTCCCGTCCGGGAGGTCGGATGCCGCCCTCGTGCACTGGTGTCGGCAAGGCGATTCTGGCCCACTCGGATCCGCAACTGGTTGAGGATCTGATTCGCGAGGGACTACCGAAGTTGACCCCGCATTCGGTCACCGATGGTGCCATCCTGCAGGCACAACTGAAGCAGGTCCGACGCACC
Source organism: Propionibacteriaceae bacterium UBA7704 (assembly GCA_002482525.1). Lineage (GTDB taxonomy): Bacteria > Actinomycetota > Actinomycetes > Propionibacteriales > Propionibacteriaceae > Propionicimonas. The sequence continues at coordinate 52,549 of DLGC01000006.1, forward strand.
GGCTTGGCCTACGACCAGCAGGAGAACGCGATCGGCACCATCTGCTGCGCAGCCCCGGTTTTCGGGCTCGACGGCGAGGTCATCGGTGCGGTCTCTGTCACCGGACGCGCCGATCATCTGCGCTTGGACCGGGTCGGCATGGCGGTTCGATCAACGGCGGCGAGCATTTCGCGCGCCCAAGGCGGGCTGCCACCGGTGCGCCGGGAGTCCTGAACGCGCTCCGCACACCGTGGCGCGGCAGCGCGGGATTCTGCCGCCACAGCCCCCGCGCCGCCTCATCAAGATTGCATCAAAGTCGGGCCCCTCGGCGCCAAGAACGCGTCAAGATCGACAGGATCGAGACCGGCGGCGCGTTGACTGGGATCGTGATGACATTGCGCCTGCCCAAAAGGCTCCTGGTCGGCAATCCGATGCGTTCCACGCAGCTTCGCGAGACGCTGCTCCCGAAACGATTAGCACTGCCGGTCTACTGCTCGGATCCCATTTCCTCCAACGCGTACGCCACCCAGGAGATCATCCTCGTCCTGGCGCTCGGCGGCGCGTCGGCGGTGCTCCTCACCCCCTGGATCGCGCTCATCGTGGTGAGCCTGCTGGCACTGGTCACCCTGAGCTACCGACAGACCATTCACGCCTATCCCAACGGCGGCGGCGCCTACGCGGTGAGCCGAGCCAACCTGGGACGCAACGCCTCGCTGGTCGCGGCCGCAGCACTGCTGGTGGACTATGTGCTCACCGTCGCGGTCTCGGTGGCGTCCGGGGTGGAGAACCTGGTGTCGGCCTTTCCCTCGCTGCACAGCTACAGCGTGCCGCTGGCGCTGGGGTTCATCGCCATGCTCACCGTGATGAATCTGCGCGGCGTGCGGGAGTCCGGCACCCTCTTCGCGATCCCCACCTACGGATTCATCCTGAGCGTCTTCGTCATGCTCGGTGCCGGCTTCTGGAATGTCCTCAACGGACAGCCACCGGTAGCGGAGTCCGCCCAGTTCGGCTTCTCCGGCACCAGCCCGGCCGGGGCTGCTGTCATCATCCTGCTGCTGCGAGCATTCGCCTCCGGCTGCACCTCGCTGACCGGGGTCGAAGCGGTGAGCAACGGCGTCCCCACCTTCCGCGCACCCAAGGCCCGCAATGCCTCACTCACCTTGGTGACCATGGCCGGGCTGAGCATCACCATGATGCTGGGGATCTCGGTGCTGAGCACCATTGCCGGGGTTCACCTCGCCGATGCCACGAGCGAGTTGACCAATGTTCCCGTCGGCTACGAGCAGCGCACGGTGCTCGCCCAGCTCTCCGCGGCCGTGTTCGGCAACAACAGTTGGGGCTTCTTCGCCGTCCAGGGCTTCACCACCTTGATCCTGATCCTGGCGGCGAACACGGCTTTCAACGGGTTCCCCATCCTCGCCTCGATCCTGGCCGAGGACCGGTTCCTCCCCAAACAACTGCGACGTCGCGGTGATCGGCTGGTCTTCAGCAACGGCATCGTGATCCTGGCCGTCATCGCTGCGACTCTGATCGTCGCGTTCGACGGCTCGGTGACGCGGCTCATTCAGCTCTACATCGTGGGAGTCTTCATCTCCTTCACCCTCAGCCAGGCAGGCATGGTCGTCTACTGGCGGCGCCGTGCCAAGAAGATCGGCTGGTCGGTTCCGCTGGTCGGGTCGATGCTGGTCACCGGCATCGGCGCCGTCGCCACGTCAGTGGTGCTGATAATCGTGTTGGCCACCAAGTTCACCCACGGCGCCTATCTGGTCGTCATTGCGATGCCGATCCTGTTCGTCATGATGCTGTGGATCAATCGACACTATCGCCGGGTGTCGAAACAGCTCATGCCCAAGGCCAGCGGAATCACCCTGCCCAGCCGGACTCACGCCGTGGTTCTGATCAGTCAGTTGAACGAGCCGTCACTGAAGGCGCTGGCCTTTGCCCGCGCCATCCGGCCGTCCTCGATAACCGCGCTGCGCGTCGACACCGATGCCGACCGCACCCGCAAGCTGACCGAGGACTGGGTAGCACGAGACATCCCCATACCGCTGACCGTGGTGCAGTCGCCCTACCGCGATCTCGTGGAACCCGTACTGAAGTATCTGGCGACCATCTCGATCGGCCCCCGAGACGTCGTGGAAGTGTTCATTCCCGAATACGTGGTCGGGCACTGGTGGGAGCAACTCCTGCACAACCAGAGCGCTCTGCGGCTGAAGACCCGCCTGCTGTACATGCCCGGCGTCATGGTGACCAGCGTGCCGTTCCACCTGAAGTCGGCCACCCCCTACGCCCTGGATCGTCCCGGATCGGGGGCCGGCACCTCCGATCACGCCCCTCACGCACGCGAGAATTCGGTGATGTCCAGCAGCGATGAGGCACCCCATCTGGCAAGCTCAAGGAGGTGAACGAGCAGATCAGTCGCCCGGCCGGCGGGCTGGGCTCCCAGCGCAAGCTCTCCGGCTTCGCCGTGGCCATCGTGGTTCCGATCCTGCTGACCATCGTGCTGGTGCCCTATCGCCAAACTCTGGGCCTGGACACCGTGCTGCTGTTGTTCGTATTGGCCAGCGTGGTCGCTTCGGTGCTCGGCGGTGTGCTGCCTGCGCTGGTCGCGTCGGTGGTGAGCTTCACCGTGGCGAACTTCTTCTTCACCCAGCCCTACGCAACCCTGACCGTCGCCAGCGTCACCGAACTGATCGACCTGGTGATCTTCTTCGCCGTGGCCGTACTCGTGGGCGTAGTCACCGAGATCGGTGCCCGGGCGCGCGGACGCGCTGAGCGGGCCCGCATCGAGGCCGAGTGGCTGGCCGATCTCGGGAATCAGGATCAACAGCCGCAATCGGTGGAACGTGCCCTGGGCCGGGCACGAGTCATGTTCGGCATGAACCAAGTGCAGTTGGCCTCCACCGAGGAGGTCCTCGCCAGCACCGGAGAGCGGAGGGCCGGCGACATCGAGATCCTCGTCCCGGCCACAGCCGACCTGGTGGTGCGCCTGTACGGCCCCGAACGCCTCGGAGTCGACCGCAAACTCCTGGGCTCCATGGCGCAAACCGCGGCACGGTTGTGGCGCACCGAGCAATTGGGAGAGCAGGCCCGCCGCGCCGAGGAGCTGTCGCACATCGACCGGCTCCGGGCCAGCCTGCTTGCCGCCGTCGGTCACGACCTGCGCAATCCACTGGCCGCGATCACGGTGGCAGCCGAGACCCTGCGTCAAGAGGGCATCGAGCTGTCACCCCGCGACCAGGCTGAGTTGCTCGACACCATCGAGGAACACACTCAGCGCCTCAACCACATCATCGGCAACCTGCTCGACGCGAGCCGCCTGCGCGCCGGTGCGGTCTCGGTGCACCCGCAATCGACCGACCTGCTGGAGGTGCTCACGGGAGTGCTCGGCACGGGCGGGAACCGCGTCGAATTGGCGATCGCCGATGACCTGCCCGCCTTCCTCGCCGATCCCGGGCTGTTGGAACGAGTGTTAGCGAATCTGGTGGACAATGCCGATCGGCACGTCACCGATGGCGGAACAATCACTATCGAGGCGTACCAGGACGGTGCGCAGGTCGCGATCAGCGTCATTGACCACGGCAAAGGTGTTCCACCGGAGCGCTACGACGATATCTTCGCGCCGTTCCAGCATTTCAACGACCAGGTGACCACCGGCGTGGGGTTGGGGCTGGCAATAGCGCGCGGTTTCACCGAGGCCATGAACGGAACGCTGAGCCCGTCATCGACACCGGGTGGAGGCTTGACGATGACCGTCAGGTTGGAGGTGGCTGGTGACTAGGCTGCTGATCGTCGAGGATGAGCCCGCCCTGCGCCGCGCGCTCGTCATCAACCTCAAGGCCCGCGGCTATGAGGTCGACGATGCCGGCGGTGGCGCCGCAGCGCTGCGCACTGCCGCGGCGACCCCGCCAGACCTCGTGGTCCTTGATCTGGGCCTTCCCGACATCGACGGCACCGAGGTGATCACCGGACTACGCGGCTGGACGGACGTGCCGATCATCGTGTTGTCGGCTCGCGACGCCCAGTCCCAGAAGGTTCAGGCTCTCGACGTCGGCGCCGATGACTACATGACCAAACCATTCGGTATGGATGAACTCACCGCCCGCATCCGCGCCGCACTGCGCCGCGCCGAGGCGACCGATCTCACCTCAGACCCTGTTGTGACCACGGCCTCGTTCACCCTCGACCTGGTCGCGAAGCGTGCCCTTCGGCGAGGCCAAGAGGTCCGCCTGACTCCCACCGAATGGCATCTGGTGGAGCTCCTGGTGCGCCATCCTGGCGCCCTGGTGTCCAGTTCCCAGCTCCTCGCGGAGGTCTGGGGACCGAACTACACCACAGAGACCAACTACCTGCGCGTCTATTTTGCGCAGCTGCGCCGCAAGCTTGAAGACACGCCGAGTCTGCCGCGCCACTTCATCACCGAGCCCGGTGTCGGCTATCGATTTGAGCCGTGACCGGGGAGCTGCCCGGTCGAACCGGCCTCAGCCGACCGCGCGCAGCGTCTCCAGAATCGGGCTGGTCGGCCGACCCAACAGGGCCGAGAGGTCCCCGGTCACGCCCGCGAGTTCTCCCGCGGCGATCGCCGCATCAACCCCGAGGATGAAGCCGATGACGCCGGCATCCAGCCCTGCTGCGGCCAGCACGTCACTCTTCTCCGCCGCGCTCACGTGGCGTGCCACAACCGGGCGTCCGAGTGCGGTCGCGAAGTCGGCTGCCAACTCATCGAAGCTCCAGGCGACATCACCGGTGAGGGTCAACGTCTGTCCCACCTGCGATCCGGCCAACACCACTGCGGCGGCCTCGGCCAACTCGGTGCGTGCGGCACTGGCTACGCGTCCCTGCCCTGCGGCGGTGAGGATCTCGCCAGTCTGGGCGGCGGCGCCGAGGTCGGCCAGGTAGTTCTCGTGGTACCAGTTGTTGCGCAGGATGACGTGTGCCAGTCCGGAGGCGGCCAGCGCCTGTTCGGTGGCCCAATGCTCGGGCGCGACCGGATTGATGGAGGTATCGGCACCGGGCGCGCTGGTGTACACCAACCGGCCCACCCCCGCAGTCTTGGCGGCATCGATGACGGCCTGATGCTGTTGGGCGCGCTTGCCGAACTCGTTGCCCGAGACCAGCAGCAGCGAGTCGACCCCTGCCAGCGCCGACGGCAGTTCGTCGGGCTGGTTGTAGTCGAAGACGCGCACCGTCACACCTTTGGCGGCGAGGCCGTCGGCGGCATCGGGACGCCGCACCAGAGCGACAATCTGATCTGCCGGCGTCCCTCGACGCAGCAGGTGTTCGACGACGAGGCCTCCGAGGTGGCCAGTGGCACCGGTAACGGCGAGAGTCATGATCTTCTCCTGGGGTAGTTTGCTTACTAACAGTTAGCACTATACTCCTGTTAGGAACTTTGCCAAGGGGTGACCATGACCGGAGCATTCGACGCTTTCAGCCCGCTGTGTCCGTCGCGATCCGTCGTCGACGATGTGACCGACCGCTGGCCCGCACTGGTGCTGATCGCTCTGCTAGAAAAGCCGCACCGTTTCGCCGAGGCGGCGCGCACGGTTGGCGGCATCAGCGACCGCATGCTTTCCCGCACTCTGACCACCCTGGTGGCCGATGGTTTGGTCGTGCGAACCGACCACGGCGAACAGCACGTCGAGTACGAACTCAGTGCTTCCGGACATCACATCGCTACTGCCCTGAAAGGCGTTGTGACGGCGGTCTACGACGTAATGCCCGAGATCCTGCAAGCCAAGGCGATCGCAGCCTCAGCGTGATTCGGTCTCGTCGGATTCTGCAACGGCATCGGGATAGGCGAGAGCCACAGCCAGAGGGTGCACGAGGGTTCCACCTAATCCCTGACGGTCACCGTGCAACGCGATCCGCGCAGCCGCGGGGTCACTGCTGGCCTCGACCCTGTGGACGAGCTCAGCACGCAGCGTCTCCAACTCGTTTCGGCGTTCTTCGGGCACATCGGCCAACAAGTCACCCAGCAGCACCATCAGTCGACGGGTCACCTGCGGCTGACCGATACCAAAGGTCATGATCTCCAGCAGCCCCAACAGCACCACATCAGACCAACTCGGCACACGAACGAGCACCTCACCGGTACCGGCAGTGATCCGCAGGTCACCGAGCTGCTGGTGCGCTGCAACCCGCAGCACACCTTCGATCTCGTCAAGGGACCGCACCGCGGTCGTCGGATCGTTGATCGCTGGCGACAACGCCCGGATCGCGACATCGACGAGCAGCCGCAGCGAGTAGAAGGCGTCGTAGCGCAGCGAACGCTCCTGGTCGACGATGATCGCCGTCGCCAAGCCCGAGGCGACGGCCGGCGGCACCGGAGAGTCGTCGGCGCCAGCAACCCACATCAGGGGCGAACCCACCGTTACTGCGTCACCAATCTGCACCCGCAGCGCGATCCGCAGTCCACGTCGCCGGGCGACGCCGCGCAGCATGCGCAGATCGACCGCTACTACCTGGCCGGCGCGGCCACTGCGCACCACCAGCGGCGCGGCAACGAACTCAGTTCCCGAGTCAGGGGCATAGGCACCCATCCCTGCCAACTGGGCCTCCCGGCGCAGCAACTGGCGGCGAGCCTGGCGTCCGAATGCGGCCAGAACGGCATCAACACGCATGCGTCCGCCAACGGAGTGCAACAAGGCGATGAAACCGGCCAAGCTCACCATCAGCAGCCCGAGCGCAGCCAGAATCGTCACGATCGGCACGAACTGCGACCGCCCCGATGAACCGACATCGAGCAGGCTCAAGAAGGTGAAGGTGACGGTAGCCAGAAAGATCCCCAGGATGACCTGCGTCGATCGGGCCCGCAAGAAATGCGACACCGCCCTCGGCGAATACTGCGAAGAGCCGAACTGAAGCAAGAGGACCACGAAGGAAAAGACGAAGCCGGTGAAGGTGATCATGCCGCCGCCGACGGCACCCAGCAGCGACAGCGCCGAGGAGGTCGAGACTTCGGTCTGGGCACCAGCGTCGAGGCTGTCCAGCCAATCGTCGATCCCGCTGACCACACCGTTGAGCCAGACACCGGCAATCACCCCGAGCACCGGAATCACCCACGATGCACGCTCCCACCACAAGCGCAGCCGGGCCAGTCCCAGGCGGTTCATCGGTGCCCTTTCGCTCGGACTCGTTCCTCGTCATGCATTCGGTGCCCGGCTCCAGTGTGCAATACCTCGGCCCGCACAGGCAGCATCGACATTCCGTCCGGTAGGCGGCGAGTCAGTGCAGCACCCGAATCGCATTCTGCAAGGCCACCGACAACTCATAGACCGCGCCCTCTACATCGATCTGCTGCCGTTCGGCGTGCCAGCCGACGCTGGCCCCCGGCATGAGTTGCATGCCGGCGAGTTCCAGCAGGTGTGTTGGGTCAGCGTCGCTGACGCGAGCGATTCGGTACTGCCCCGACGGAGCGTCCGGCAACGGGACTGAGGCGTGGGGAAGTTCGACCACACCGTCCACACTCGGAATGGGATCTCCGTGCGGGTCAATCCTCGGTCTCCCCAAACGAAGGTCGATCCGACGCAGCAGCTCCTCCGACACCGCATGTTCCAGCCGCTCAGCCTCGTCGTGCACCTCATCCCACGCATAGCCGAGTTCGGTAGCGAGAAAGGTCTCCAAGAGTCGATGTCGACGCACCATCGCGACCGCAAGGCGCTGCCCAAGCTCGGTGAGTTCAGCCGGCCGGTAGGGCTGATAGCTCAGCAGCCCTTGGCCTTCGAGTCGGCGCAGCGTGACTGACACGTTCGCCGACGTCGTGTCGAATCGTCGGGCCAGCCCCGTGGTCGTGATCGGCGGGTCCCCCCACTCTGTGGCCGACCAGATGACCTTCAGGTAGTCCTGGGCGACCGGCGTCAGCTCCTCAACCTCCATCAGCCCAACCCCGCAATCGTCAGCACGATCAGTGCCACATTCAGGGCCACGATAAGCCCCACGACGATCCAGGACACCACCTTCAAACCGATCGGATTCGCCATGGATCCCATCACCGAGGAGCTGCTGGTGAGCAGTACCAACGGGATCAGGGCGAACGGAATGCCGAAACTCAGCAGGACCTGGCTGAGCACCAGGGCCCAGGTGGGATTCACGCCCAACCCCAGAATGATCAGTGCCGGAATCAGCGTCACCGCACGTCGGATCAGCATGGGCACCCGCACCTTCAACAGCCCCGCCATGATCGACGCCCCGGCGTAACATCCCACCGAGGTGGACGCCAACCCTGAGGCGAGCAGGCCTACGGCGAACAGGGCGGCCACCACCGGACCCAGCGTCGTTGCGATGAGCTGATGGGCGCCTTCAATGGAGTCGGTGCCCGCCACCCCGGCAAAGTTGGCCGCCGCCAGCAGCAGCATGGCGACATTGACCGTGCCGGCGATGAGCATGGAGACGAACACATCCCACCGAGTGGCCTGCAGCATTCTGGGCAGTTCGGCGGGCTTGGGATGGTGCCGGTCGCGGGCCAGCGCAGAGTGAACGTAAATGGCGTGCGGCATCACGGTGGCGCCCAGCAGGCCAGCGGCGAGCAGCACCGATTCACCCCCGTCGAAGCGCGGTATCAACCCGGCCGCCACTTGACCCCAGGACACGTCGGAGACGAACAACCCGGCGGTGAAGCCGATGGTGATCACCAGCAGGAGCCCCATCACCACGAACTCGAACGACTTCTGACCACGCCGATTCTGCAAGCTGAGTAGCAGCATCGACACGACGCCGACGATGACCCCGCCCAGCAGCAGCGGCACACCGAACAAGATCCACAGTGCGATAGCCCCACCCAGCACTTCGGCGAGATCAGTGGCCACGGCTACCAACTCGGCTTGTAGCCAGTAGGCGATCCGTGGCAGGCGGCGCATCCGCTCACCGAGCAGCTCCGGAAGGCTGCGTCCAGTCACCAGGCCCGCTTTGGCCGACAGGTACTGCACCAGCATCGCCGAGGCGTTCGCCAACACCACGACCCACACCAACAGGTAGCCGAAGCGAGAACCCGCGGTCAGGTTGGCGGCGACATTTCCCGGATCGACATAGGCGATCGCGGCCACGAATGCCGGACCCCACAACCACGACACCCGCCGGGAGCGTCGCGGTGAGCGTGGATCATCCTCGATGACGGCGACGATCGGGGCACTCATAGAAGTTAAGGTACCTTTACTTTCTGACTCCCGGGGCGGTCTCAGCCGAATTGCCGTCATTGAGCCCCCGAAGACCACTCACTGCTCCAATGAGAGAATCGGCTCGACCCCAGGAGTCCTCATGCCATCGATCGAATCAACGCCAGGACGCGACGCCATCGTGGCCGAAAAGTCCGACGCCGTATGCCGCATGGGCGCGATGATGCTCACTTCCGGAACCGGCTCCTACCGAGTCAAGGCCGCGATGGGACGCACCGCCGAAGCGCTGGGCATCGACCAACTCGACGCTCAGGTCAGTCTGAACGAGATCGTGGCCACCACCCGATCAGGAAAGCGCTTCCGCACCCAGGTGGTGGAGGTCGCCGCGCCATCGGTCAATGCCGACCGCATCAGTTCGCTGCTGCGAGTGTCGCTGGGCGCCCGCGCCGGGGTCACCGCGGCGGATCTGCACCGCCAACTCGACGAGGTCGAACAGCATCGCCCGCTCTACTCGCTGCCCATGGTGGCGATAGGCGCAGCGGCCGCCTGCGGCGCTTTCGCATTCTTGAACAACGGCCGCTGGCAGGAATGCGCGGCCGCCGCCGTTGCGGCCGGCGGGGGCAAGATCGTCCAGGTGCTGCTTCACCGGCAACGCCTGAATCATCTTGCGGTAGTGGCTGTCGCAGCCGCTGCCGCCGGATTGATCTACCTCGTGCTGGCGCAGCTCATGCTGGCACTGCCCTTCGAGGTTCACATCCATCAGGCCGCCTTCACCTCGGCCATGCTGTTCCTGGTCCCGGGCTTCCCACTGGTCACAGCCGCACTGGACCTTGCCCGGTTCGACTTCACCTCCGGGGTCTCTCGGCTGCTGTATGCCACGCTCATCACGCTCGCGGCCGCCGTCGGAGTGTGGATCGTGGCCGTGATCTACGGCCTCTCCCCCGGCGAAATCCCGCCCCTCAACCTCCCTCTGCCGATGCTGGCCGCACTGTGGCTGGGTGCCGGTTTCGTCGGCGTCCTAGGATTCGCAGTGACCTTCAACACCCCCCTGAAAATGGCACTCAGCGCCGCTGGCATCGGCGCACTGGCCAACACCGGACGGCTGGTCGCCACCGATGCCGGAGTCAATGCCCTGGTCGCCACGGTGCTGGCGACCACGGTGGTCGGATTGCTCGCCGCGTGGGCCAGCCAGCGTCTGCCCGCCCCACGCATCATTCTGTCGGTACCCGCCGTGCTCATCATGATTCCGGGCGCGGCCGCCTACCGGGCACTGGTGGCAGGCATCGATCGCGATCCGCTCACTGCAGTCACCAATGGTTCAGTCGCACTCGGCATCCTGGTTGCCATGGCCATCGGGTTGGTGCTCGCTCGCATGCTCACCGATCCAGCCTGGACCTCACCGACCCCGCGGTGGACCCATATGCCGAGCACCCACGCTCAGCGGCTGATCGTGCAAGCCGCCGAGGCCACCGATCCCGATTCGGCCCGCTCCGACTAGCGCGCGTGCGTCAGCGCCGCGAAACCCCGGGCAACACCACCACCTGATCCAACAGCGCATCTGCTGGTGCACTGGACGCCGGCGCGCCGCTACGAACCGGCTGCAGCACCAGGTTCGACGCACCGCGCTGCTGCAGCACAGCGAGCAACTCGGTTACGGACTCAGCGCTGTGGTGCCGGGGATCGACGGTGATGCGCGCCTCATAGTCCACCCCGGAGTCGAGCACCAGGTCCAGGCTGGCAAAGGCCCGCTGCGCTGAGTTCTGCCGTCCGGTGATCGCCGGATACTGCTGCGGCAGACCTTTGATGTCCAGCCCCACCCAGTTCACCAACCCCAGCACGTCCCGCAATCGACGAGGGTAGGCACCCGAAGTGTGCAGGCCCACCAGGTAGCCGCGCTCGCGCACCTCGGACATCGCTGCCACCAGTTGCGGCGCCCGAGTGGGTTCGCCCCCGGAGAAGACCACACCGTCCAAGAGCCCACTGCGCTGTTGCAGGTGCGCTCGCACGGCCTGCCACCGGCTTGTTGCGGGGGTTCGTGGATCGATCAGGTCGGGGTTGTGACAGTAGCCGCAGCGCCAGGGACAGCCCTGTACGAAGACCGTCGCGACCAGTCGGCCTGGCCAGTCGCAGCTGGATAGCCGCGTGAAGCCGGCGACCGGCAAGGCCACAGCGTCGCCATGACGCTCCTGGCCAAGCTCGGCCGAGCCGACCGGGCGCACGTCGGCCGAGCCTGGCGCTGCACCGCTCACACCAGCACCACGGATTCTTCGAAAGTGACCCGTTCGGCGAATTCGCCTTGCTTGCCGATGTTGAAGCTGGTCACCGGCCGGTGGTAGCCCATCACCCGAGTCCACACTTCACAGGTCTGTTGCTCGCCTGCCGCTTCGCAATCGGGACAGCTGAAATGCTCGCCGGCCAGATAGCCGTGTGAGGGGCAGATCGAGAAGGTCGGCGTGACCGTGATGTAGGGCAGTCCGAAATTCGTCAACGACCGCCGCACCAGGTTCTTGCAGGCTTCGGCGGTCGAGATCCGCTCGCTCATGTACAGATGCAGGACGGTGCCCCCGGTGTACTTCTTCTGCAATTCCTCCTGGCGTGCCAGCGCCTCGAAAGGGTCATCGGTGAAGCCCACCGGCAACTGCGAGGAGTTGGTGTAGTAGGGGTTGACGTCGGTACCGGCCTGCAGAATTCCGTCAAAACGCTTGCGATCCTCCTTGGCGAACCGGTAGGTGGTGCCCTCTGCCGGAGTGGCTTCCAGGTTGTACAGATGCCCGGTGAGTTCCTGGAACTCCACCATGCGCACCCGGACGTGGTCCAGCACGCGCACCGCGAGGGCGTGCCCCTTCGGATCGGTGATGTCGAATCGGTCGCCGGTGAAGTTGCGGATCATTTCGTTGATGCCGTTCACCCCAATGGTGGAGAAGTGATTGCGCAAGGTTCCCAAGTAACGCTTGGTGTAGGGGAACAGGCCTTCATCGATGTAGCGCTGAATCACCTTTCGCTTCACTTCCAGGGAGTCTTTGGCCAGGTGAAGCAGCCTGTCCAGGGCGAGCAGCAGGCCCGCTTCGTCACCGGGATGGGTGAAGCCCAGCCGTGCCATGTTGATCGTCACCACACCCAGCGACCCGGTCTGCTCGGCCGATCCGAACAGGCCGTTTCCGCGTTTGAGCAGTTCGCGAAGGTCCAGCTGAAGCCGACAGCACATCGAACGGACCATATTCGGGCTGAGGTCGGAGTTGATGAAGTTCTGGAAGTAGGGCAGTCCGTATTTGGCGGTCATCTCAAACAGAGCTTCGGCATTGGGCGAATCCCACGCGAAGTCCTCCGTGATGTTGTAGGTGGGGATCGGGAAGGTGAAGACCCGACCCGCCGCGTCTCCGGAGGTCATCACCTCGATATAGGCACGATTGATGATGTCCATCTCGGCCTGGAGGTCCCCGTAGCTGAAGTCGACCTCGCGCCCGCCGATCACCGGCACTTCATCGCGGAGATCCTCAGGACACACCCAATCGAAAGTCAGATTGGTGAAGGGCGTCTGAGTTCCCCACCGCGACGGCACATTCAGGTTGTAGACCAGCTCCTGGATGTTCTGCAGGACCTCCTCGTAGCTGAGCCCGTCCAGCCGCACGAACGGCGCCATGTAGGTGTCGAAGGAGCTGAACGCTTGGGCACCCGCCCACTCGTTTTGCAGGCAACCCAAGAAGTTGACGATCTGCCCGACTGCTGAGGAGAGGTGCTTGGGTGGGGTGGAGTCGATCTTGCCCGGAACTCCATTGAGTCCTTCGCGAAGCAGGGTCTTCAGCGACCAACCCGCGCAATAGCCGCTGAGCATGTCGAGGTCATGAATGTGAAAGTCGCCGTCGCGGTGAGCCGCTCCGATCTCGGGGGCATAGACATGAGAGAGCCAGTAGTTGGCGGTGATCTTGCCCGAGGTGTTCAGGATCAGCCCGCCCAGCGAGTAGCCCTGGTTGGCATTGGCGTTGATGCGCCAGTCGGAACGATCGAGATACTCATTGATCGAGTTGGCGACGTCGACCATGGCGTGTTTGGTGTCGCGCAGCTTGTGATGCTGCTCGCGATAGACGATGTAGGCCCGCGCGGTGGCGGTATAGCCGGAATCCAGCAGCAGGTGTTCGACGGCGTCCTGAATCTCCTCGACGTTGGGCTCGCTCCCGCGACGTCCGAGCCGCACGCCGACCTGTCGAGCCAACAGGTGGGCGTCGGCACCGTCCAGCTCACCGGTGGACGCACCGGCTCGAAGGATGGCTGATTCGATCTTGGCCAGGTCGAACTCGACCCGGGCTTGATCGCGTTTGGTGATGTGGGTGGGGGTTGCCAGTTCGTTCATGGGGAGTCCTTTGCTGATGCCTCTCGCACCCGGAACGACAGCGTTCGCAGGATGGCAAAGGGCCGACCTGGCCCCGAGCCAGCCCTCCCACGAGGCTGCGTCACCGGCGCTTCGCGGCGCGAAGCGGCAGGGCAGGTCTTCGGACTCGTGGGCAGGAACCGGCGATGCCGGCTCGGGCCTAATGGCCGTCGCTTCCCAGGATCGCTCCCAGTGCTTGTTGACGGCTTTCGTTCCCACTCACCGCTGCGGGGCAGCTCCGGATTCACACCGGATTCCCTCTTTCGACGACTCCCCTGGCTGGAGAGCCGAACCCTTGCGGGAACCACTATATGCGGTGACTTACATCGATGTAACTAACTAGATGCAGTCTTCTCACTCCGTATCGGAGTGTCGGGACCTCAGACTCTTCGAGAGTCGATCAGCTTCGAGTACCACAGCGCGCTGGCCTTCGGAATGCGCCGTAGGTGCCTGTCGATGCGCACCACGCCGAACCTCTTGCTGTAGCCCAGCGCCCACTCGAAGTTGTCCATCAGCGACCACACCAGATAGCCGCGAACGTCAGCCCCGTCGGCCCGAGCCCGCTGTACCGCTCGTAGATGCTCGCGCAGATAATCGATCCGATCAGCGCTGTCGTCGACGAACCCGGACGCATCAGGCACATCTTCGAAGGCCGCCCCGTTTTCGGTGATCACCATCGGCACGCCGGCTGCGCCGGTGTAGTCCTGATGCAACCGCATCAACAACCGATACAGGCCATCGGGTTCGATCTCCCAACCCATCGCGGTGCGAGGCAGCCCACGACTCACCTCGACCGCCTGCGGCGCGGATACATTGGCGCTCGCCGTGTTCGACTCGCCCGTACCGGCCGCGATGGCCTGGGTCGTGTAGTAGTTCACCCCGAGCACATCCAGGGGTGCAGCAATGGTCTCCAGGTCGCCGTCAGCCACCACATCCTCGGGCCACACCCCGGCCAGATCCGCCAACACATCGGCCGGATAGCGCCCGGTGAACAGTGCATCGGCGAACAGTCGATTGGCCGTGCCGTCGACACGGCGAGCCGCCTCGTGATCGGCTGCAGAGTCGCTGGCCGGCACCACCGGTGTGAAGTTCAGTGTGATACCCAGCTGCGCCTGTGGGTCGGCTGCCCGGAGCGCCCGGACGGCACGTCCATGCGCCAACAACAGGTGGTGGGCCGCCTGCAGGGACTCCGCCGGATCGGTATGGCCGGGCGCATGGACCCCGGCCGCGTACCCCAGGAACGCCGAGCACCACGGCTCATTCAGCGTGGTCCACGTGCGCACCCGGTCACCAAGCCGGTCGTGAACGGCCAAGGCATACTCCACGAAACGATCAGCGGTGTCGCGATTGGTCCAGCCGCCTGGCAGCGCTGCGGGAAGATCCCAGTGGTACAAGGTGAGCCAAGGGCTGACCTGGTGCTCCAGCAATTCATCGACCAGTCGGGAGTAGAAATCCATCCCGGCGGGATTGACCCGGCCCTCAGCGAATACCCGCGGCCACGACACCGAGAATCGGTAGGTCTGCAGGCCCAGGTCGGCCATCAGCGCGACATCGTCGCGCATCCGGTGATAGTGGTCGCAGGCGATACTGCCGTCTTCGGAGTTGAGGATGCGTCCGGGCTCACGACAGAACACGTCCCAGATGGAATCGACGCGACCGTCCTCGCTGATCGCGCCTTCCACCTGGTAGGCGGCCGTGGCGGCGCCGAAGGTGAAATCGTCGGAAAATTCAACCGGAGTACTCATCGACGCGCTCCCTTTCATCGTTGAACGAAGCGTCAGGGGTTCACGCCGTCCTCAGCGCTCCCCGTAGTCGCTGGCGCGACCAAGACAAACCTACGACTGACTGGGACCCTCATCAGATTCCGCAGGAGAAGCCGGTGCCGGTGCCGGCGGTGCAGCAGGCTCGGAGTCGCCGGACTTGATCGCCTGGGTCTCCTCCTTGAACTCCCGAATCGCCTTTCCGGCATTCTTGCCCAGATTGGCAACCTTCGCCCCTCCGAACAGGACCAGCGCCACCACCGCGAGGATGACCCACTCCCAGCCGCCAAGATTCGGCATGACTTTCTCCTTCAGACTCAGTTCGATGCAGTTCTACACGATGGGAGGCGGCTGTGTACACGCCGCATCGGTGTCTGCATCGCTACCCAACGGTAACCCCATCACGGCAAAACCACGCAGTCCGTGGCCTCTCGAACCAACGACCACGATCCAAGATGTCTAGCCCACACCTCAAGACACGTCGAACAAATTCAGTGCGACTGATGCTCCTGTCCCCCAAAAGGGGGGTAAATTACCCTAGGGGGCTTCCGAGAGGACCAATGATGAATAGCCCAACCGCCACCAGCCAGGCGGGATTCCTCCCGCGGTTGGTATTGGGCCGCATAATGCACCCAGGCACACTGCCAGGTGACCGCCATGACTGACGAGCGCTTCGACGACTTTCAGCGGCTCGACACCGTCAGCCGGATTTCCGTTGCACCTGCCGGAGGATGGCGGGTGCTGTGGAAACCCTGGCGCACCGTGGTCATGCTGGCAGCCCTGCCCGGCGTGTTCACCATCAACATGTCGATCGCGGCTTGGACGTTCACACCGCTCGCGGTGGCGCTCATCGCCATGATCTCCGCAGTGCAAGCCCTGGTCATCGCCACCTTCCTGCCGCGACCCGATCAGGCTCTCGTCACGACGTGCGGCGCGATTCCGCCGCTGACCCTCTTCGCAGCCAGCATCCTCCTGGCGGAACTCCCCAAGGACGTATCCATGGGCTTCATGGCGCTGGTGATCGTCGGCGTCGGCGCTGTCCTGCGCTTCTTCGGTACCACCTGCAAGGTCTAGCGCCCAGGCGCGCCGATGACATCCTGACGGATGAGTCTCGGCGTGGCCGGATCAGGTGAGGGTGAACTCGTCACCGTCGGTGGTGCGTGCCTGGATTGCGTAGGTGCCCGCCCGTAGGTCGGCGTTCAACGTGGCGCTGGCCCCGGCTCGGCGCCACGTGATCACCACCTGATCATCACCGGTTTCGGCCACCTCGCAGGTGGCGTCGAAGCCGAACGCAGGGAACTCGCGGCGGAAGCGCAACAGCTCCAACTGACCCAACACCACCGGTTTGGTGAGCGCCTCAGCCACTTGGGCGGTACTCAAATTCGTGCGATTGATCTCTTTGTGTCCATCGGCGCCCGCGCGGGCTACCGCCTCCAGATCGTTCTCGCCAGCGAGCAGATCCAAGTACCACACCTGCGGCTTACCGGGCAGGAAGATCTGCAACGCTCGCGCCAACAGCAGCCGATCAGCGCGGGCACCCAGAGCACTGAAGTAGGTGGCGTTTACCTGGTAATACACATTCTTGGCGCCGTGCAGATCCTTCACCCTGCCGCCACGGCCGGTGACTACCGCGATCAGCGACTCGATCCGTTCCTCGGGAAGCAGCCCGCGCAGGTCCAACAGCGGAATACCGTCATGGCTGCCCAGCATGTTCACGGTGTCGATGCCCTGTTCGAGCAGTTCTGAGATCCAGCGTTTCAACACGGTGGCATCGGCGGTCTCGATGGCGTCCAGGATGAGTCCGGGGGCGAAGAAATCGTAGGTGAGGTAGCCCAGCGCGCTGAGGGTGCGATGGATCCCCTCGTCGTAGCGAGAGTGAATCTCGGGCAGCAGGACCAGCCCTCGCGCGTCGGCGAGTTCCTTGATGGCGGCCAGCAGCCACCAGGTTCCCGGGTCATTGAGGAAGTTCCGGGCACCAGGCTGTTTGGGGGCATAGGCGAAGGCATCCAATCGGACGATGCGCGCCCCGTAGCCGGCCACGGTGTCCAGAGTCCTGGCGTAGAACTCCCACACCGATTCCGAGGTGATGTTCAGATCTACCTGCCCGCTATACCGACGCTGTCCGTCCGCCTCCGTCACCGCCTGGTAGAAGGTGTTCCAGTACGGCCGCTCGGTGCCGTCCGCGAGGCGGACCATCACGATCGGCAGACCGGGCTTACGGAAGAACATGTCGGCGATCAGCTGCGGGTCGGGCTGAATGTAACCGTCGTCGGTCATGGTGCCGTGCCCGGCCCAGAAGGCGTTCCAGTCGATGAAGAAGTCGGCATAGGCGGAGGCATCGCCGCGGGCGAGCAGGTCCTGGAACTGCGGGGAGTTCATCGACGCATGGTTCAGGACGAAATCCAGCTTCAGATCGATCCCCGCTGCCGCCAGCCGGGCCAGGTCCTCGGGCCGCGCCAGATCGGTATTGAGTTCATAGTCGATCACCGAGAACCCTCGGTCGAGGTCGGAGTGATAGAGAGTCGGTAGCAGATAGGCCGAAGCGAAGACTCCGGCCACCTGTGGACGCTCCACGAAATCGGCCACGTCGGCGAGGGTTCCCCCCAGGCTGTCTGGATAGCAGTTCAGCATCGGACCGCCGTCGGGCCGGGCTTTCCCCAACTGGGCTCGGTACTGGGCTTTGTCGATCACCTCTCCGGACTTGGCCACGATGATCGCAGCACGCCGGGACTGCGCTTGGAGTTTGGCCTGCTCCAGTTCCAACACCACCGTAGTGAAGGGCGAATCGACCCCGCGGTCTCGCGCCCGTGAACGCCGATGCGCCAGTGTCTCCTCCGGGGTGCTGTGCAACAGGATCGGCAGATCCACACCGGTCAGGTACGGCGAGTTGCCGTGGGTCCATTCCACGACGATCACGGCGATGCCGCTGACATCGACGTCGTCGTACCACAGCTCCGCCTCACTACGCCCCATGCGCTTGAGCCGTAGCGTGGTCGCGCCAGCGTGGAACTGGGCGAGGATGGCGTTGATCTCGGCGAAATCGATCTCGGCCTCGCTACCCAGGTAGGCATCCAACGCCGACCGCGCTGCACCGTGATAGGCAGCCAACCACGGATAGGCATCGATCAGGGCGGGGTCGGCGTCACGATCCTGGTCCTGCAACTCGGCCAGCACGGCCATCACCTGAGGCGACACCTCGGTGCCCAGCGCCTGTGCTCCAGCCTCGCGATACACGCGCAGCCGCTCGTCATCATTGGCGCCCGGTATCCGCCGCGGATAGTTGTCGCCGGAGAGCACATAGGCGCCCACACCGTGGGCGGACAGACCGTAGGCCAGCAGCGACCCGATTTCAGACTTGCCCACCCCGGAGCCACCGTGCACCGAAACCACCGCCCGGCGATGCGGGTCGGCATCGAGGATCGGCAGCAGGGCATCCCACAGCGACGGGAAAATCTGCTGCGCTTTGGTCAGATGTTCGGCGTTGATCTCGATGCGATCACCCGGCATGTCCCCGGTGGGCACAGCGGCAAGATCAATCTGCTCGGGAAAGGTAGCCACATTGTTCCTTCCGACAGCAACGATGTCAGCCTAGCTGGAAACCACCATGCCGCCGGGGTCCCGGATCGTAGCCGGAAGTGCGAAAAGGCCCCTGCCCGGGGGGATGGGGCAGGGGTCTTAGCACCGACTATAGGCGCGATGTCATTCGAATGTCACCCTTTTGGGGGACACTAAGCACTGCTGCTCAGCTCTGGGCTGCTTCAGCCTCGGCCTTGAGCTTTTCCATATCGAGGCCTTTGACCTGCTCGACGAGGTTCTCAAAGGTCGACTTGTTCAGCGCCCCGGGCTGGCGGAACACCAGATAGCCGTCCCGGAACGCCATCAGCGTCGGGATGGACGTGATTTCAAGGCCGGCAGCCAAACCCTGCTCGGCATCGGTATCGACCTTGGCGAACACCGCGTCAGTGTTGGTCTCGGACACAGCTTCGAAGACCGGCGCGAACATTCGACAGGGCCCGCACCACGCGGCCCAGAAGTCGACGAAGACGATGCCGTTGTCTTTGATGGTGTCGCCGAAGTTCTCAGCGTTCAGCGCGATTGTTGCCATGGTTGGATCCTCCCGGGTTTTCGGTCCTGCCTGAGTCGAACGCTCTTCCCGTGGCGGGTATTCCCCGGATCCAGTTCGCGCGAGCGGCTCATGCCGCCACGAAGATCTGATCAGCCACCGTTGCCGGGAGCGAAACCTGACGTCCGTCGGCCCGCAACACCAGCATTCGGCCCAGCATTGCGGCGCCGACTTCGCGCCCAGGCAGCATGCCGACTTCCGCCAGGACCTGCAGCACTGCGGCGTCGGCCTGCAGCGCCTCACTGAGACGCTTCAGGACGACCACATGTTCACCACCATCGCCGAGGGTCTCGGCCAGCACTTGTGCCCCGCCCAGAAAGGCGTCGCAGGCCGAACCGCCGCCGCGCTCATCAATCGCAGGAATGGGGTTTCCGTAGGGAGATTCAGTCGGTGCGTGCAACACCTCGACCAATCGGCGTTCCACATCGGTGGAGATCACATGCTCCCAGCGACACGCCTCGTCATGGACCAGCGGCCAGTCCAGGCCGATCACGTCGGTGAGCAACCGCTCGGCCAAACGGTGGCGGCGCATGACCTGAACGGCACGCGCCAATCCGACATCACTGAGTTCCAAGTGCCGGTCAGGGTGAACCGAGACCAGGCCGTCACGCTCCATCCGGGCCACTGTTTGCGACACCGTTGGTCCGGACTGCTTGAGCCGTTCGGCGATCCGCGCCCGCAACGGGGGCACGCCTTCCTCGATCAGTTCGTAGATGGTACGCAAGTACATCTCGGTGGTATCGATCAACTCACTCATGGCCCCTCCTCTCTGAGGATTACCCGGACCCAGGTGCAGGTCGACTCTGATCAGGCGACACCTCTCACCCTACGGGCGAGCGATCACCACCGCACCGGCGGCAATCGCCACCGCGCTGACACCGCCAATTATCCAGATCATTCGAGAGTTGTCCGGAGCGACATCCTCCGAGACGGAGATCTCCTCATCGGACGCCGCTGTGGAGGTCGCCGACGGCGAGGGTGTGGAACGAGGACTCGGCGAAGGCGCGGCTACTGCCACACCCGTCGCTATCCCGAAAATCGAGCACACACTCAGCGTGCCCGCAGCGGCCAACCGCCGCAACGCCAACGTCATGAGGCAGAGCCTACCCACCCACTGGCAGTAGTTCGGCCACGACCGACGTCCGCGGCCTGATCGCAGGCCGCGTCGTGCCTCTACCGAAGCCGACGCACAGCCACTAGGTTGGCCCCATGAGCAGGCTGAAGCTCTGGGCGATCAGCATTGATGAAGTGCGTGGCATCGTCAGCGCCGATCCAGACACCGCCGGGCGGCTGCGCGCCGCCGCCACCGACCACTTCCACCTCGGTTCAGCGGCACCGATGGGGCTCATCGGCAAGTTGGGTCCATTTCTGCGCAAAGGCGGAGACCCGGCAGCACCGCGGCCGGAATCGCCCACGGCCCAGGAGGTGGAAGATCTGCTCGCTGGACGGTTCGTACCGCCGGACCGGCTGATTCCGGCCTGGAATCTGCTGGAGTTCTGGTTGGACACGGTTGCGCACGGCTATGGGACCTGGACACTGACCGAGCCGGGCCTCAACGATTTCGACTTCGACCTCGCCCGCGCCCAAGTGCCATCACGGTACGGCCTCAGTGATCTGTTCAAGAATTCGCTGGGTATCACACTCACCCGCTGCTCGGGGTTGGCGGCGGGATGGGTCTCCGGTCAGCACGCCCTCGCCATGGCCGCAAACTGGCCCCACGGGATCGGCGATCTCAGCACTGAGCACGCCGAACTCGCCACCAGCGTCCTGCGATTCTTGGACGACTGGCCCGGCTGGGAGGATCAAGCCGCACGGTCAGGCCGTCCGGCTCCAGACCTGGTCGCGGTCTTCCGCACCTGATCACCGACCTTTTCGGCCTGGCACCCGGCGCGGATGCCAGGCCGAGGTCGGTCAGTGGACGAGTCCGGCGATCATTCCCTGAGCGAAATAGAGCAGGAACGCCGCTGCCACGCCATAGAGCAGCGGGTGGACGTCCTTCGCCTTGCCGAGGATCAGCTTGATCACGACGTAGGCGATGAAGCCGGCACCCATCCCGGTGGTGATGGAGTAGGTGAACGGCATCAGCACGATCATCAGGAAGCCAGGGATGGCCACCTCAGGATCGGTCCAGTCGATCTCGGTCACCTGCGACATCATCAAGAAACCCACGAAGAACAGTGCGGGTGCCGCTGCTTCCGACGGCACCATGTTCACCAGCGGGGACAGCACGATGGCGAAGAGGAATGCCAGGCCGGTGACGATGGATGCAATGCCGGTACGCGCTCCCTCGCCGACACCAGCCGCCGATTCAATGTAGGAGGTATTGGACGACACCGAGCCCACACCGCCGGCGATGGCCGCCAGGGAGTCCACCAGCAGAATCTCCTGGGAGCGTGGCGGGTTGCCGTCCTCCTGCAGCAGATCACCTTCGGCGGCAACAGCCACCATGGTGCCCATGGTGTCGAAAAAGTCGCTGAGCAGCAGCGAGAAGACCAGCAGCAGCAGCCCCAGCACTGCACCCGGCCCCGCCGCACCGGTGAATGCGCCGAACATGTCCGGCAGCGGAAGACCGAAGCTCGGTGTGTGGAAGTCGGTCAGCATCGGCACGTTCAACTTCCAACCGGTGGGGTTGACCAGTTTGCCGGCCGCGTCGAACATGCCTCCGGTCTTGGTCAACACCTCGACGATGACGGCGAGCACCGTTCCGGCCAGAATCGCGATCAACATGGCGCCCTTGACCCGGCGCACATAGAGCACGATCAGGATCAGCAAGGTGATCAGGAAGATCCCAATCGGCCAGCCTTGCAGAGCGCCGTTGACGCCCAGTTCGACCGGTACCGCACCGCTCGCCTGCTGGCGCACCACGCCAGCGTCATACAACCCGATGAAAGCGATGAACAACCCGATCCCCACCGAAATGCCGGCCCGCAATGGCCGCGGCACCGCATTCAAGATCGCTCGACGGAAACCGGTCAGCACCAAGATGGTGATCAGGATGCCCTCCCACACCACCAGCCCCATGGCCTGCGGCCAGGTCATCTGAGGCGCGATCGTGTAGGCGACCAGGGCGTTCAATCCCAGACCGGTGGCAATGGCAATCGGGAACCGTCCATAGACGCCCATCAAGATCGTCATCAGGCCCGCGATCAGGGCGGTCGCCACCGCCACCATCGCGATCGACGTGCCGACCGCACCATCGGCCGCGATGGGCTGGCCGGTGATCAGGTTGCCGTTCTTGTCAGGGACAGTGCCAATGATCAGCGGATTCAGAACGATGATGTAGGCCATCGTGAAGAAGGTGACCAGACCGCCGCGAATCTCGCGACCGACGGTGGACCCTCGTTTGCTGAGCTCGAACCATGAGTCCAAGCCCCTATTCGGTGTGGAGGACGGCGGAGCCGTCGTGGAGCCAGCATTTGCCATGGCGGAATGCTATTGGTCGAAGGATTGGCCTTAAGGTGCTGTCCGTGACGCAGAACGCCGAAGATCGCAAGCCCGCCCTGATACAGGCGCCCGTGCGAGCGCTCGACCCCGACGGATTCGCCGTCGTGGGCTCAGGCACGGTGGCCTTCGCGTTGGGCGTCATCGTGTGCTGGATCTACCTGGAACCCCTCACCGCGACGGGACGCCAGTGGTATCTCTACGTCGCCGTCACCGGCACAATCATCGGCCTGGTCGGCCTAGGGGTTGGATTCGTGCGGCGTCACCGCCGCCAGCCTGCGTCCGAGGACTCAGTCGAAGAGTCCCTCATCGATACTGATGGTGTCCCAGACCGGGACTGAAAGATCCACCCCTCGGCTCGGCTCGGCAACATCGGAGTGCCCACCGCAACCGTGATCGAGACTCACCACAGATCCATCGGAGGGCGACAACTCGTTGGCGCAGACGCCGAACAGGCGGCTCATACCGCCGGCAAGCGGAATGAGGAATCCACAGGTCGCGCACTCGCCGGGAGCCTGACTGGTCATCGGGTTGTCCGGTCCGCCATCGCCGGCCAGCCAACGCTCGGCTGCGTCGTCGCGTCCGTCGATCGACAACACTCGTTCTCGACCCAATCCCAACTCGGCCACAACGGCACGCACCTGACTGGCCTCGGCCGGATCAGGATCGGCGGCGTTCTCACCACCGGTGAAGCCGGGCTCCAGGCGGTAGTCGTCGATCGGGGTGGGGGCGACCACACCGGGGCTGAGATCCTTGGGGCCGACGCGATCCGACCACGGCACCCACGCTGGTGCGAGCAGGGCGTCCGTGCCGGGCACCAGCGTCACCTCGGAGACAGTGACCACCCGAGCCCGTGAAGCGCGCACCACGGTGACGGACCAACGCCACCCCGGATAGCCAGGATGCACGCACTCGAACAAATGGGTTGCCACCCGGGCATCCTCGGCGTAGACGCCGAGGTGTTCACCCACCTCCAAGACGCCGGCGCGGGCGACTGCGGCGGCCTTCGCCTGGTCGATCGCCTGCGCGCAGGCCTGGTCGAGTTCCACCGCAGCAACGCTCACACTCACAACTCCAACTCATCAGCGACGGCGCGCAGCACCGACGCAGTCTTCCCGGCCAATTTGGGATCGGGGTAACGTCCCCGCCGGTAACCGTTACCGACGTTGTCGAGCATCTTGATCAGATCCTCGACGATGATCGCCATCTGCTCGGCGGACTTGCGGGTGGCCTTGGACAGCGACGGCGGCGGATCCAACAGCCGCACTGAAAGAGCCTGTTCGCCCTTCTTGCCGTCGATCACGCCGAACTCGACCTTTTGGCCGCGCCGCAGGCTGGTCACACCCTCGGGCAGTGCCGAGGCGCGCACGTAGACATCGTCGCCACCATCGTCTTTGGAGAGGAAGCCGAAGCCTTTCTCCGCGTCGTAGTAGCGCACCTTGCCGATGGGCATGATTCTCTCTCCCGCAGTTCCGTGGGCGATTTCGCCTGAGGATCAGCCTATCCGGTCGCGGCCCGAGGGGCACCTCGGCGAAGCCGCGTACGATTCAGACATGGCCTCCTGGACCGATGGACCCGAGTACGCGCCCACCGTGCGTCCTACTGCGTTCGTGGCACCGGTCGCCGGAGCTCTGGTCGAGCCCGAGCCTCGACAGCAGGCCGACGACGCCGTCCCCGACGCCGAACCGACCTTCGAGCCTCCCACCGAGCCCGCACCCGACTTGCGGGAATTGGTGCCCTCGGCGGCACCGGGACGCAACCCGAACCTGCCTTTCGAGACGATCACCACTCCGATCACCGCCACCGAGGATCCACCCAGTGGTCCGCGTGACCCTCGGCTGCCTTTCGCCGAAGCCGGGCCGCCCTTGAGTGGCTATTTGGCCGCGCCGGTGCAGCAACCGCCGCCACAGGTGAATCCGGCGCCGTTCCCCGCGCCGGGCACGCCCCAGTGGTTCGTCCCTGATCCATCCCAGCTCTTTGCGCCGCCGCCCCAGGTCACCATCGGCCAGATCTGGAAGGCCGCCACCAACTGGGTCATGATCCCGTTGCTGATCGGCATGTTCTTCGCCGCAATCTCACCGGTGGCACTACTGGTGGCGACCGTCAGCACGACTCAGATCGTGTACCGACGCAAGAGCGTGCGTAAGGCGGCTGGAATCATCTGGGGGGTTGCGCTGGCGCTCACCGTGCTGACTGTCTTCGCTGATCCGACTGCCGCTTTCTACGACACTTTGGCGATCTACTCGCTGGTGGGCTCCTGGGCCGCAGCGATCGCTGCGCTGGCCATTGTGGGCTCAGCGCTGCGCAACGGCGAGCCGCCCGATCAGTTGTGATCCGCCCATGACGCAGCAGCCACCCCCTCCGCAGATGCCCGGGCCTCCAGAGAGGCCCGATTTCGTGCCGCCACCACAGTGGGCACCGCCCCCACTGGCCGCCCCACCGCCGAGTTGGCCGGCTCCGGACGTTGCGACCCTGCTGGAGTCCGCTCCACCGCCCCGGGGTCGCCGGCCGGCTGTCGTCGTCGTGGCGGCCCTGATCGTCGTGGGCATGGCTGTCGCTGCGATCTGGGTCACCCCACGACTGCTCGCGCCGACCACCGATCCCACACCGGCCCCGGTCACCAGCCACCAGCCCGGTGTGGTGACGGTGACCCCCGTCCCGCAGCCGACGGCCAAGACGGTTCTCACCAGCGGTGGCGAGGTGGGTCGCCGCGTCACCTTCCGAACCGATGCGGGCACCGGCAGCCTCACCATCGCCAAGGCGACGTGGTCACAGGCGGGCCTGATGGCACCCCCGCAGGGAGAGCAGTACCTGGTGATCGAAGTGATGATCACCTGTCAGAGCGGCACGGTGGCCATCAATAGCCTCAGTCTCGTTGCCGGAACCGATCCAGCGGTAGGCGCCGCCTTCGGCCCAGCAGTGACCGACCCGCTTCCAGGCGTAACCCTCACCTCGGGTCAGAAGGCCTCCGGGGAGGTGGGATTCGTGATTCCCGCCGACACCACCGTCATAGCTCTCCTCGCCGCCAATCGCCACACCGCAGCCACGATCGAGGTGCCCGGACCATGAGTGAACCATTCCGAACTCGCGACTTCCGGCCGGTGGAGCCCAGCCTGCGGCCCCGCCGACTGCGACAGGCGGCCAGGGTGGTGATCCTCGCCCAGGACAGCATCCTGATGCTGGCTGATACCGACCCCGGGATCCCCGGCAGTCGCTGGTGGACCACACCGGGCGGCGGCATCGATCCCGGTGAGAGCCCGTCCGAGGCGGCGGCCCGGGAGATCTTCGAAGAGACCGGGCGGGCCACCGATGCCGATGAACTGCTCGGACCGGTAGCGATCCGCTCGGTGGTTCATGGCTTCTCCGACCAGATCTTGGCCCAGCGGGAGGAGTTCTTCATTCTGCGACTGGCTCAGACCTTCGCTCCGTCACAGGAGGGGTTCACCGCCGAGGAGCAGATCACTTTAGACGGTTGGGGCTGGCTCGCGGTGAGCGAACTCGATGGCGTCACCGAACCGATCTGGCCGGCCAATGTGCGCGACTTGATCGAGTTGGCCGACCGTCCCGAGCAGTGGCCGCTGGAGCTGGGAGACATCGAGGAATCAACTCTGCCGGTAAACTGAACCGGTGCAATCCGAAGTCCCTGTCGATCATCGATACCTGGAGAAATTCCTGTGGCTCTCCATAGCCACCGCCATCGCGACGGTGGCCATCAAGGGCATGGCGGCCTGGATCACCAATTCGGTCGGATTGTGGTCCGACGCCATGGAATCCACCGTGAACCTGGTGGCTGCGATTGTGGCGTTGTGGGCGATTCGACTATCGGCCAAACCCGCCGACGACAACCATGATTTCGGCCACGGCAAGGCCGAATACATGTCGGCTGCAGTTGAAGGCACACTGATCTTCATTGCTGCGGCGGCGATCATCTACAGCGCGATCCTGCGCCTGCTGAATCCTGTCGCGCCCGAACAACTCGGACTGGGCCTGGCATTGTCGATGGTGGCCAGCGCGCTGAACCTGGGCACCGGACTGCTCCTGGTGCGCGCCGGCCGCAAGCATCGCTCCATCACGCTGGAGGCCGACGGCAAGCATCTGCTCACCGACGTATGGACCTCCGTGGGGGTGCTGGTCGGCGTCGGCCTGGTACTGCTCACCGGATGGACCGTCTTGGATCCGATCGTGGCGATCGCGGTGGGTATCAACATTCTGGTCACCGGTTTCGGGCTGGTGCGACGTTCGGTGGTGGGCCTGCTGGATGGATCACTACCGGCCGAAGAGGTCGATATCGTCACCGAGGCCGCCCGTACCGCCTGCAGCTCCTGCGATATGAAGGTGGCTCAGATCCGTACCCGGGAGTCGGGCCGGCAGCGTTTTGTCTATGTCACCTTGGAAGTTCCCGGCGACTGGACGGTGCGTCGCTCCCACGATGTGGCCGACCTTGTCGAGGACTCGGTGGACGCGGCACTTCCCGGCACCGTGACCTTCGTGCACATCGAACCAGCCGCCGATGTCTCGGCCACGGTCTGAGCGGCGTCAGTCGTGACGCAGGCGCGTCTCGGAATCGATCAGAATGCGCCACGATCGGACGAGTTCGGTGTCGACATAGGCCTTGAAGGATCGTCCCGGACGGGCTGCTGAGGAGATCTGGAACGATCGGACGCCGGCGCGGGCCAGCCATGGCACATGGTCGGGCTGCAGGCCGCCACCGGCCATGATCACGTTGGCCGCCCATGGGTCGGCCTTGGCGCGAGTCAGCAGATCGTTGAGTCCGAATTCGACACCGCGCGGCGAACCGGCAGTGAGTACCTGATCGAGTCTCGGCAGCGCTGAGAGCGCCGCCCACGCCCGGTCGGGCTCCAGACAGGTATCTACCGCACGATGGAAGGTCCACGGCCAGGAGGCATCCCCCAGCAGTTCGGCCAGCAGGGGCGCATCGATGTCGCCGAGACCGTTCAGGAACCCCAACACCATGCCATCGGCGCCGGCATCGAGGTAGCTGGACATCAACCCGCGCAGTCGTACCGCTTCTCCCCCATCGGTGCTGTAGCCGCTGCGCAGCCGCACCATCGGACGGATCTCGATCGACGTGGTGCGTCGGATGTCAGCGACCAGCTGCGGGGTCGGCGACATGCCGCCTTCTTCGAGCGATCCCACCACCATCACGCGGTCCGCACCTCCGGCATCGGCGCGTTCGGCGTCGGCAGGATGCAACGCGACGATTTCAAGCAGACCACTCACGGTTCCATGATGAGTCCCGCGGCGAGCCCGAGCCCGCCGACACGCTGCGGGCGTCTCGCGCAGCCGAGCGGAGGGGGCGGCTACGAGGCGGTGGTGTCTGCCGCGGCGTACGCCTCGGAATCCACTCCTCCCGGCGGCATTCGTAGCGCCGCCAACAGCATCAGCACTGCCGAGATGGCTGCGGCGACGAACACCCCGGAAAAGGCGACGGTCACGCCGGGAATGTGGGTCTCGCCGCCACCGGCCGCGATCAGATTGTTGGCGATGGCTCCGAAGATCGCGACACCGACCGCGCTGCCCACCGAGCGGGCCAACATGTTGGTTCCGGTGACCAGACCTCGCTCATTCCAGCCCACCGACGACTGTGCAGCGATCAGCGACGGGGCCGCCGTCCAGCCGAGACCGAAGCCGATCACGAAGCAGGCCACGGCAACCGTCCAAGCCTGCGGCCACAGGCTGGCGGCAGCCAGGCCGATCGAACCCAGGGTTGCGATGGCACTTCCGAGCACGGTGGTCCGTCGAAAGCCCACCCGCAGATACACCCGACCGGCCAATGCTGCGGCCAGCGGCCAGCCCAAGGTGAGGGCGGCGACGGCGATTCCCGAGATGAGCGGCACCGCGCCCGTGGTGCGTTCCAGGAAGGTCGGAACGAAGCTGGTCACCCCAATCAGCAGTGCGCCCACTCCCAGCGAGACGGTCGTGGTCGCCCAGATCAGGCGACGACGCAGGATCGCCAGATCCAGGACCGGTTCGACCGCCCGTCGTTCCACGAAGGGGAAGACGGCCAGGGCGAGGATGCCCACCCCGAAGCTGAGGAAGCTTGCCGGCGACGTCCACTCCCACGCGCTGCCACCCTCCAGCAGCGCGAGGATCACGGCCGTAAGCCCGACGGTGAGCACGCCGGCGCCGAGGAAATCGATGTGGTGGCGGCGCGACTCGACCTGTTCGTCATATTTGCGCAGCAACGCCCAGCCCGCCACCAGCACCAGTGGAATGTTGACAGCGAAGATCCATCGCCACGAACCGAACTGGGCGAAGACGCCACCCAGCGCCGGCCCGACCACCGATGACACGGCCCACACGCTGGCGATATAGCCCTGGACCACGGCTCGCTCGGCGACGCTGTAAAGGTCCCCGACGATGGTCATCGTCATCGGCGTGATCGCACCGGCCCCCAGCCCCTGGACCGCTCGGAAGGCGATCAAACTGGGCATACTCCACGCAAGCATCGCCAACACCGATCCCAAGCCGAACAGGGCTACGCCGACCAGGATCACCGGTTTGCGCCCGATCGTGTCGGCGAGCTTGGAGTACAGCGGCACCGAGACCGCTTGGGCCAACAGATAGACGGAGAACAGCCAGGGGTACTGGTCGAATTGGCCGAGGTCGGCCACCACCGAGGGCACGGCCGTGGCGAGGATCGTGGCGTCGACCGCAATCAACCCGGTGGCGAGCATCAACGCCATCAGGATGGCACCGCGCGCGGATCGGAATCCGACATCGGTCGGCGGCTGATTTCTCACGGTCAACTCCAACCAAGGAGTGACATTGGCTATTCCGTCAGAGCATCTGCATTGCCGGGATGCTGAACGGTGGACGCTGCGACCCGATCACCAGCGCCATAGCCGAGGACACCGCAATACCCTCAGCTACGGCAGCTGCGATCAGCGGGCCACGCTGGCGAACACGTAGCCCAGGTCTTGCAGAGTGCGGGTGTTTGTGACTTTCTTTCCCGTCGCGGCCTTGTAGCTCGTTCCCGAGCGCTTGAACGTCGCCGACACGTAGCCACCGCGCAGTCGAAAAGTCTTGATGTAGGTCCCCGCCTTGGCTGTGTAGCGGTAGGTTGACGTCCCGATCTTCACCACGACCTTGGCCGAGGACTTCAGGAAGGTGACGACTTCGACTGTGTTCCGAGGCTTCGTTCCGTTCTTGGTCTTGCGCCACACCATCGGATACCGGTACTTGGGCTTGAAGGAGTAGGTGTGTAGCCGATGCGAGACGAATAGACGCTCCCGTTTGATCCCGGAGGCCGTCACCGAGGTCTTCTTCGCCTTGTAGGCAGCGACGTAGTAGCTGTTCATGTCCAGCAGCGAGTAGCCGTGCTCGACTGAAGGTGCGAAGTGCGTCGTCTCGCCATAATCGTTCCAGGTGACCAGAAGGACCAGATCGGCTGCTGGCATGCCCTTCTTGGCACCGAGGGCCAGGTTCCAATTGGCCCGCAGGGTGGCGCTGTTGGCTGCCTCTTCGTAGTTCGGGCCGGCACCACCTGATCCGTGAGGACGAGCATCCTGCACCGAGACCGGCTGCATCCACAGCTTGCCGGCCTTCTTCATGATGTCGGCGTGAGACCAGGCATCGCCGGGATTGCGACCGCCCCAATCGGAACCGCCGATACTGATCGACTTCCACGCCTTGAACCGCTTCGCAGTCAGAGCCTTCCGCTCGAAAACCGGCAACAACACAGCTCGCACGCCCTTGCTCGCCATGTAGTTCAAGACGTCACGCCAGTAAGCCGGTGTATTGGCGTCAGCGGCGAAGGGAGACACAATGACTCGGCCTTTGCTGTCCTTGAAGATCACGCCCGACCGCGCAGCGTGCACCAGTTCGACCAAGTCCTTGCCGAGACTCGCCGCCTTATACGTCGGCGTCGACCCGCCGACATCGGGCTGCAGCATGATGCGGAACTTCTTGATATTCGCCGCAGCGACAAGTGTCTTCGCCCGCTGGAAGTAGGGTCGCAGGTCTGTCTCGCCCACCTTGGCGTTTGGCCACACATTCACTGCGAAACCATCAACACCACCGCGCCGGGCGTATGCGATCTCGCGCTCAAAGTTGACCAATTTCCAATTGGACGAAGCAACCGGTGGCTGAGGAACGGGTCGATCTCGAAGGTATGCCCCGTAGTCGCGGTATATTCCACCCTCGCCGGACGCCGACAGGTAGTTCATTGTGTAATAATCCCTAGACGGCGCCTCATTCTCTATTGAGATCGGGTATTGCAGGTGATAGTGAGCAAAGACAAGCCGCTTCTTCACGGTTGCGGCCGCTGCCTTCAACGTCACCTGACGAGCGATAACCACGCTCGGTGCCGCAGCCTGGGCGGCCGACGACGTCGCCACGCCCTGCACACCCGTAGCCCCAACGCAGGTACTCACCGCCACTGCCAGTATGTGCCTCGCTTTGACTCGATAATCCATCGCAAGCCCCTCCGAAATAGATCCATTAGCACCCAAAGCCGACTGCCTTGTCCGGCGATCACTTACCCCTACCGGCGGAAGTCAACATAACATGTGAAAACCCGGCACTGGATTGAATAGATTCAATCCAGAAAAGGCCGTGAACGGTCGGGGTAAACCCAGCAGCGACGTCATCCACACGGAAGCGATGGTTGCTTCAGGTCAGCGAACACGAAAGGCCGGCTCCCCTGACGGGGAACCGGCCGTTCGGACGTTCAGCGACGGTTGGACTCAGAAGCCCATGCCGCCCATGCCACCCATGTC
Organism: Propionibacteriaceae bacterium UBA7704; assembly: GCA_002482525.1. Lineage (GTDB taxonomy): Bacteria > Actinomycetota > Actinomycetes > Propionibacteriales > Propionibacteriaceae > Propionicimonas. The sequence continues at coordinate 84,072 of DLGC01000006.1, forward strand.
GTCACCGGCGGGCATGGCCGGAGCCTTTTCGGGCTTGTCGGCGATGACCGCTTCGGTGGTGAGGAACAGTGCCGCGATGGAGGCCGCATTCTGCAGCGCCGAGCGGGTCACCTTGGCGGGGTCGATGATGCCGGAGTCGATCATCTTCACGTACTCACCGGTGGCCGCGTTGAGGCCTTCACCGGCGGGCAGGTGGGAGACCTTCTCAGCCACCACACCGCCTTCCAGACCGGCGTTGATGGCGATCTGCTTCAGCGGGGCCGAGCACGCGGTGAACACGATCTGTGCACCAGTCGCCTCGTCGCCGACCAGGTCGTCAACGTTGGCCTTGGCGGCTGCCTGGAGCAGTGCCACACCGCCGCCGGGGACAATGCCCTCTTCGACGGCAGCCTTGGCGTTACGCACTGCGTCTTCGATGCGGTGCTTGCGCTCCTTGAGCTCCACCTCAGTGGCAGCGCCGACCTTGATGACCGCAACACCGCCGGCCAGCTTGGCCAGACGCTCCTGCAGCTTTTCGCGGTCGTAGTCGGAGTCGGAGTTCTCGATCTCGCGACGGATCTGGGTGACCCGACCAGCAATCTGATCGGCGTCGCCGGCGCCGTCGACGATGATGGTCTCGTCCTTGGTGACCTTGACCGAACGAGCCCGTCCCAGCAGGTCGAGAGTCACGGCGTCCAGCTTCAGGCCGACCTCTTCGCTGACGACCTGGCCGCCGGTGAGGATGGCAATGTCGGCCAGCATGGCCTTGCGGCGGTCACCGAAACCGGGAGCCTTGACGGCCACCGACTTGAAGGTGCCCTTGATCTTGTTCACGATCAGGCCGGCCAGGGCCTCGCCGTCGACGTCCTCGGCGATGACCAGCAGCGGCTTACCGGACTGGACGACCTTCTCCAGCAGCGGCAGCAGGTCGCGCAGGTTGGAGACCTTGGAGTTGGCGATCAGGATGTAGGGATCTTCCAGGACGGCTTCCATACGCTCGGCATCGGTCACGAAGTAGCCGGAGATGAAGCCCTTGTCGAAGCGCATGCCCTCGGTGAGTTCGAGATCAAGGCCGAAGGTGTTGGACTCCTCGACGGTGATCACGCCCTCCTTGCCGACCTTGTCCATAGCCTCGGCGATGGCGTCACCCACGGTCGTGTCCGCAGCAGAGATGGAGGCGGTCGCAGCGATCTGGTCGCGGGTCTCGATCTCCACGGCCTGCTCGCCGAGTTCGGCGACGATGGCGGCGACAGCCTTCTCGATGCCGCGCTTGAGGCTCATCGGGTTGGCACCGGCGGTCACATTGCGCAGACCTTCGCGAACCATCGCCTGGGCGATCACGGTCGCGGTCGTGGTGCCGTCACCGGCCACATCGTCGGTCTTCTTGGCGACCTCTTTGACCAGCTCGGCGCCGATCTTCTCGTAGGGGTCTTCGAGTTCGATCTCCTTGGCGATCGACACTCCGTCATTGGTGATGGTGGGTGCGCCCCACTTCTTCTCCAAAACCACATTGCGGCCCTTGGGGCCGAGGGTCACGCGGACGGCGTCGGCGAGGGTATTCATGCCCCGCTCCAGACCGCGCCGGGCCTCAACGTTGAACTCAATCAGCTTCGCCATGTTCTTTCGGCAATCCTTCGGCGTCGTAAGGGGGCCACAGCCCCACGGTGTTCCATGAAGTTCGACCGCAATCACCCCACGGGCGACGGGTCACAACCTCATCGAGTCTGACAATGGCACTCTCGACCCGAGAGTGCTAACTCCATGTTTAGCACTCGCACACTCCGAGTGCAAACGGTTTGCGGCGATAGGACGTCCCCCGATTAGGCTCGTGGACATGCCGACGAAGCTGCACGCAGCACATCTGGCGCGCGCACTGCTCAATGCAGCCAATCTCAGCACCCCGCTGGGGTTGCTGATTGCGGTGATCGGACGTTCGCGGCTGCGCGGAGCGGGTGAGGGGTTGATCCTCGCCGAAGGGTTCCGATGGTCCACGGCCCAGGCCGGGGCATTCACCGTGGGCAATGTCGTGGTGGTACCGCAGCGCACCGTGACCGAGCTGTCCGCACGGCATCCTCGCGTGCTCGCTCATGAGTCGGTCCATGCCTGGCAATACAGCGCCTGCCTCGGTCTGCCGTTTCTCGTGCTTTACGCGGCGGCGGCAGGCTGGTCGTGGCTGCGCACCGCGGATCGGGCCAGCGCCAATGTGTTCGAACGCTGGGCCGGACTCGAAGCCGGCGGCTATCAGGAGCACCCCACAAACAATGCCGGCTTGCACCGGATCGCGGTCAGGCTCAGATTCCGGCGTTCCGACTGACGCCCAGGCGGCGAGCGGTGCGCTCCTTCTGGCGGGAATCGCGCTGACGCAGCAACCGCTTCACCAGCAACGGATCGTGGGCCAAGGCAGCCGGGGTATCGATCAGCGCGTTCAGCAACTGGTAGTAACGCGTTGCGGAGATGTCGAACCGCTCCCGGATCTCGGATTCCTTGGAACCCGACAATGACCACCAGTTCTTCTCGAACTCCAGCAGTGCGACCTGTTGCTCACTCAGGCCCGTCGCGGTGATCGGCATCGGGGACGTCATGGCAGCAGAATACTCCCGAAACCACATCGATGTCATTCGATGGATCCTTCTGCTGGACGCGCACTCTCGCAGCGCGTTCACCAGATGTTTGCAGCCGCGGAGGTGCCCGCGCACAGCCCACGGGTTAGACTTTCCTTTGGCCTGCGGGTGCCCAACCCCAACTGTCGATCAGTGAGGAAGCTGGATGCTGCGTTTGCAGGGAGCCGCACAACGATACGCGTGGGGAACCACCGACGCGATCCCCGAACTACTTCGCCAGCAACCAGATGGCAGTCCCTATGCCGAATACTGGCTGGGCGCCCACCCGATGGCTCCTGCGCAGGCAGACGGTCGACCGCTGAACGACATTCTGACCGAGCGTCCCGAGGTACTGGGCGCCGCGAGCCGCGCCGCTTTCGGCGATCAATTGCCCTACCTGATGAAGGTGCTCTCGGCGCGGCACGCGCTGAGTCTGCAGGCCCACCCATCCCGGCAGGAAGCCGAGGAGGGCTTCGCCCGGGAAGAAGCCGCCGGCCTCGCCCGCGACGCCGCCGAGCGGACTTATCGCGACGACTGGCCCAAGCCGGAGATCCTGATCGCCCTGGACGAGTTCCACACTCTGTCGGGCTTCCGTGAACCGCGACGCACCGAGGCCCTGTTCGCGGGCCTAGGGGTCGCCGACGAGTTGGCCAGCGTGATCGGACCACTCACCGAACGGCGCGGCGCGGCCGCGCTGCAAGAGGTGTTCTTGGATGTCCTCAGCCTGTCGGGAGAACGCGCCCACCTATCCGAACTGGTGTGCGCGGCAGCGGTGAACCACCAAGACTCCCCCGGTGAACTGGGCGTCTTCGCCCGCACCGTGATGGAGCTCGACGAGGTCTTCCCCGGTGACCCCGGCGTACTGGCCGCACTGCTGATGAACCGTGTCGTGCTGCAACCCGGAGAAGGCCTGTATGTGCCGGCCGGACATATGCACGCCCACCTCCGCGGTACCGGCGTGGAGATCATGGCGAACTCCGACAATGTCATCCGCGGCGGCCTGACCCCGAAACATGTCGATGTCGGCGAGTTGATCAAGGTCGTCAATTTCGAGCCGGTCGATCCCGAGATCACCGCAGCCGAACCCATCGGTGAGGGGCTGTCGCATTACGCCACGCCCTGCCCGGAGTTCGACGTGTGGCGCATCGACGCCACCGCCGATACACCGCCGGTGGAATTGCCTGGTGTCGGATCGGCGCGGGTCTTCTTCGTGGTTTCCGGCTCCGGGACCCTCACCAACGCCCAGGAATCCGTGCGCCTGGCACAGGGTGGAGCGACCTTCCTCGCGGCCGACGAACAGGCCCGGTTCTCCGGGGACGCGGTGGTGTTCCTCTCCTCCTCAGGTCTTCGTTGATCGAGCTTCCTGCGGCGCTGTCGCTGCGACTGCCGCAGCTCTCCAGCGCCGCCCGCGCCGTCGTCCTGATCGACGGTGGTGCCGGCTCGGGCAAGACCACATTGGCCGGTTTATTGCGTGATGCCTGGCCCGGTGACACTCCCGAACTCGTGGGCATGGATGAGTTCTACCCCGGTTGGGACGGACTGGCCAGCGCAGCGTCCCAGCTACCGCAGATCATCAACGGACGCGGCTTCACCTCCTGGGATTGGACGCAGCACCGCCCGGGCACCTGGCGCGACCTCGACACCAGCCGGGCGCTGATCGTCGAAGGCTGCGGGGCGCTCATCCCGGCCAGCCGGGCATTGGCCGACCTCGGCATCTGGCTGGACGTGCCCGAAGCGATTCGACGCCAACGGGCGCTGGCGCGGGACGGCGCGATGTTTGCCCCTCACTGGGACCGCTGGGCCGCTCAGGAGGCTGCCCACTGGCAGCGGCATCAGCCCGAACGGCTCGCCGATCTCGTGATCACCGATTCCGAACTCGATTAGGCCGAGCCCTTCGGCTTTCGCAGGAACACCAAGGCCTCGTTGCGGCGGACTTCGCGGTAGCCGGCTCGCTGGTACATGCCAATGTTGCGTTCGCTGCCGGTGCCGGTGAACAACTCGAAGGCGGTCACGCCGTCGGGTGCTTGGCTCTCGACGTGGGCCAGCAGCAGCCGCCCCAGCCCCTGACCGTGTCGGTCGGGAGCCACCATGAGGCGTCCGATCTGCCAGGTGTCCTCATCGCGGTGAGCTCGTACGGCACCCACCAACCGGGTGCCGTCGCGCAGCACCCACGCCTGCGGCATCCAGGAGCGCACGACCTCCAACGGTTCGCTCAATGCCGGAATGCTGAGGTCGTTGTTGCTGATGGCCTCACCGGCCCAGCAACAGCGTTGCAGAACCAACACTTCGGCGGCATCAGCCGGGGTTGCTGGGATCGGAGTCAGCGTTTTGGACACGTGCGGAGCCTACAAGGCCCCGCTCACCGTGCATGCAGCGCGCAGCTTTGGCACAATAGCCGGTCGGGACGGTTGTCCTGTGCCTCCGTAGCTCAGTTGGTAGAGCGCTCGCCTTGTAAGCGAACGGTCGCGGGTTCGATTCCTGTCGGAGGCTCCACCTCGCACCACCCCACCACCCTGCGCCCGAATTGTGTCTTTGCGCTCGAATTTTCGAGCGCAAAGAACAGTTTTCGAGCGCAGGGTGCGGCGGCTCGAGGGGGCTACAGATCGTTGCCGGCGTAGGAGCAGTTGAAGCTCTTGTTGGCCAGCGGGAAGTCGGGAACGATCACGTCGTTCAGGGCGACGGGCAAGGCCGGCCACGTGAGGAACGACGGATCGACTATCTTGAGCCGCCTCACCAGCCCGGCCGGATCCAGTTCCACACGGTGCACCACCGTGCCGCGCCAGGCCTCCACCACGCCCAGACCCGCTGCGGAGACACCCGCCGTCGGCGGGGTCACCGGTGCAGCGGACGGCTCGCCAGCAAGCCGCCCAGCCAGATCGGCGACCAACCGGGCGGAGACAGCGACCTCGTCGACGCGGACATCGAAACGGGCCCGAACATCCCCACCGTCCCGGGTCACGACAGCGAAAGGCGAGCCGAGCTCGATGAAGGGCTGGTCGCGACGGGCATCGATGGATACCCCGCTGGCACGAGCGACGTACCCCAACACTCCCAACCGCTCAGCCTGATCAGTGGGCAACACCGCAGTGGTGTTGAATCGATTCGCAACCAGAGAATGGCCGGTCGCGATGGCAGCCAGCTCGGCGACGTCGGCGGCTACCGATGCGATCAGTTCGACGTCCACCTCGGCCAGCAACTCCGCCCCACCCAGACTCAGCGCGCCGCGCAGCAGTCGGTGCCCGGTCAGGCCGGCGTTGTGTCGAAGCAACTTCTCGCGCAACCGTCCGGCGTGGGCATTGGCGATCCCGAAACCGGCATCGTTGGCCAGCGCACCCAGATCGTTGACGTGGTTGTAGAGACGCTCGCATTCCAGCAGCAAGGCCCGGATCACCAACGCCCGCTGCCCCACCTCGATATCGAGGGCATCCTCGACGGCCATCAGATAGGCCAGGCTGTGCCCCACGGCGGTGTCACCGCTGACGCGTTCGGCCAGCTCGACGCCATCGGTGACACTGCGCCCGATGAACAGCTTCTCCACCCCGCGGTGCACGAAATACAGCCGCTGGTACATACGCACGATGGTCTCGCCCACCACGGAGAAACGGAAATGGCCAGGTTCGATCAGCCCTGCATGCACCGGCCCCACCGGGATCTCGTACACCCCCTTGCCCGCCACCTCCATGAAGGGAAAGCCCGCATCGGCGTCGAAGGCGTTCGGGGGCACTGCGTCGGACCGCAGCGGGTAGTAGCCGGTCGGCCAATGGGCGTGACGCACCAGCCGATACGGCTGGGGGTGATCGTGGGCCACGATGCCGAACATGTCGTGCAGCTCCCGCTCAAAGCGGCCGGCCTGGTAGGACACCCCGGCCAGACTCGGCACCCAGGCGTCATCATGCGGCACCTCAAGACTCACCTCGGCACGATCACCAGCATCGCCCAGGAAGACGTATACAACCCGGAAGTTGGTCTCGTCGTCATGGCCGGCCACCAACGCCAGCCGACGGCCCCGCCGCAACTGGGCGCTGACCTCGTCGACCACCTGCTCGCGGGTCACCGTGCGCTGATCGACCGGATGCTTCCTCATTGCGCGCCTCCCAGGGCCGTCACGGCAGCGATCAGCACCGTCGAAAGCGGCCATAGCGCGAAGCTGAGCGCCATGGCCGACAGCAATCCCAGCCACACCGGCACGCGCCGCCACCACACCAGCCGACCCGGCACACGGGTACCCGCACCCAAGGTCATGGCCAATACCTGCCGCGTGACGCCGGCGAAGACGACCAGCAACAGCGCACATGCCACCGCCATCTGCCAGCCCAAACCCCGGGTGAAGCCGGCCACGATGATGGCCACCTCAGTGAAGAAAGTGACGAAGGGAGGGAAGCCCAGCAACCCGGCGGTCCCCAACAGGAATGGTGCCCCCAAGTCGGGGCGGGCTCGCAGCAGGCCATGGACGTCTTCGATGTGATGGCTGCCGGTCGCAGCCGAGATGCGTCCGGCGATCACGAACATCGTCGACTTGATCAGCCCGTGACCGAGGATGTGCAGCAGCACTGCGGCGATCGCCAACTCACCACCCACCGCGGCACCGAGGGCGAGCAGCCCCATGTGTTCGATGCTGGAGTAGGCCAGCAGCCGTTTGTAGTCGGTCTGGGTGAGCATCAGGCCGGCGGCGACTGCCAGGCTCAACAAGCCTGCGGTCAGCAGCAGAGTGCGCATCAACTCTGGGCCAACCACGGCGTCGGTGATGGCCTGAATGCGCAGGATCACCGAGAACGCCACACTGAGCAGCACCCCCGACATCAGCCCACTCACCGGTGCTGGGGCCTGGCTGTGGGCGTCTGGCAGCCAGGAATGCATGGGTGCCAGGCCTGCCTTGGTGGCGAAGCCCAACACCGCCAGTGCACCAGCGAGTTGGACCATGGTCGGATCGAGCGTGGCCGCCTGGGCCATCAGGGCAGTCCAGGAGACGCCGGCCTCGCTGTGGCCCGTCGCCGCCGCTGACAGCAGCGCCACCCCCAGGAAGGCGATCGCAACCCCGACCGCGCCCAGCACCACATATTTCCAGGCCGCTTCGAGGGCGTGTTCGCCGTCCCCGGACGCCACCAGAAACGCCGTGGTCACGGTGGTCAGTTCGATGGCCACCCACATCAGCCCGACATTGTCGGCCACCAGGGCCAAGCTCATCGCGGCCAGGAACAGATTCAGTAGAGCGGCAAACGATCCGATGCTGGCACTGGCTTTCGAACGCAGCGGCGCACCGCCCCACAGCGCCACCACGGCCACTGCCCCGACCACGGCCAGCATCCAGGCGCTGAGCGCGTCGACCCGCAACCAGCCCTCGATGGCCACCACCGGCGCGGAGCTGACCACAGTGCCGATCAGACTGACACCGGTCAGCAGTAGCACCACCGCAGAGATCACCGGCAACAGCAGCGTCCAATACGAGGCACGGAAGGCGAAGCCCACCGCTGCCAGCAGCAACGGCACGGTGAGCGGGAGCCACAACGCAGCAGCCATCAGTCGTGCAGCTCCTTCAGCTCGGTGATATCGGTGTGTCCTTGTTGTCGCTGCATGCGCACCACCAGGACGCCGAGAATCAGCACGACCAACAGGACGTCGAGGGAGGAGCCGAGTTCGACGGTCAATGGCAATCCGCCCGACGCGAGGAAGGACACCGTGGCGATGCCGTTGTCCAGCACCAGAAAGCCGACCAGCTGGGTGATCGCCGAACGCCGGATCATCAGCAGCCAGAAGCCGAGCAGCACCAGCGAGAAGCCCACCGGCAGGGCTTGGCGAGCCGGATCAGGGTCGGGTCCGGCCAGCGGCACCCCGACGATGTAGGCGATCAGGGTCAGTCCAGCGGCGCCGATCAACTCCACCGCGGGGTTGATGGTCGTCGGGCGTTCCCGCGTTTCACCGATCAATTTCGCCGAGCGCAACATCGCCGCGGGCAGCACCACCGACTTCATCAGCAGCACGATTCCGGTGACCAGCCAGACCTGAGGCTCGCCGGCGTTCAGTCCGACGGTGAGCACCAAGGCGGCCAGCGCCGCGCCCTGTACTGACAGCAGCCCGATGGAACGCACCAGCGAGCGACCCCAAATCTGCAGGATCGCGGTCAGCAGCAGCACGCCGGTGATGGTGGCGATCAGTTGCGCGAAAAGGTGTTGGTTCATCGCTGCTCCTCAGAACACCAGGTAGGAGGCGGAGACCGACAGGAAGGCCAGCACGAACGATCCGGCCAGCAGTTCCGGAACGCGGAACAGTCGCAGCTTGGCGATGAATACCTCGACCGCGGCCATCAAGGCCGCAGCCACCACCAGTTTCAGCGCGGCGGCAGCCGCCCCGATGAGCAGTGCCGTCGCGCTGGCATCACTGGCTATCGCCCAGGGCACCGCCAGATTCACCGTCAGTCCCAGCAGCGCAGTGAGTCTCAGCCAGGAACCGAACTCCAGCCAGCCCAAGTCGCGTCCACCGCTTTCGAGGATCATCGCTTCGTGGACCATGGTGAGTTCCAGGTGGGTGGACGGGTTGTCGACGGGCAGCCGACCGGTTTCGGCGACCACCACCACGATCAGGGCGACGATCGCCAGGATGCTCACCGGATTCAACAAGGTGGACAGATCGTCGCGACGGGCCCGGACGATGGCTGTCAGGGTCGAAGTGCCGGCCGGAAGACTGAGTGCATAGATGCTCAGCAGGACGGTGGGTTCCACCAGCGCGGTGAACATCATGTGGCGACTGGACCCCATACCTCCGAAGGCCGTACCGGATTCCAGGCCGAGCATGGCCAGCGCCACAGTTCCGAGCAGCAGCACCGAGACCACCACGAACAGTTCCCCCGGAGCACCCGGCAACGACAAGGTGCTCACCAGCGGGATCAAGGCGCACAACACCAACGAGGAGGCCATCAGCAGCAGCGGTGCCCAGATGAGCACGGCGCTGGAGCCGGGCGCACGCAGGGGTTCCTTGGCGAACAGCTTGATCACATCGCGCCACGGCTGCAGGACGCCACCGCCGACGCGTCCCTCCAGGCGGGCGCGGACGGTGCGCATCACACCAATCAGCACGGGGGTGATGGCCAGTGCAAAGGCCAGGTGGACGAGGGTCACCACGATGGCTGCGATCATCGCGTCACCAACACCAAGACAAGCAGCAGGGCTGCGAAGGAGAAGCCGATGTAGCGGTGAATGCTGCCGTTCTGAACGGTTCGGGCCAAATCACCGAGGCGTTGGGCCAGTCGTGCTGCCGGCACGTAGACGCGGTCTTCGACGAGGTCGACGGTCTCCTGATTGAAGACCATTCCCGAGACCAACAGCGGCGCATCCTCGGGGTGTTCGATCTCGACGCTGCGTCGGGTGTTCAACGAGGCGCCAAAGACCCGAGCCAGCGGCTCGGAGTAGCTGGTGGCGTTGTATTCCATGCGCGGGCTGGTCCGTTCACCACCGCAGCCCCACGGCAGATCGACCTCGCGGCGCGGATGGCGCCGAGCGGCGATCCCGTTCACGATCACGATCCCGGCCAGCATGGCTGCGGTGAGTCCCGTGAGCACGAGCGGGTCGAGAATGACCGTACCCAGGCCACCGAGTTGGATGCCGGTCAGTCCGCTGGTGGCGATGCCGGTAGCCCCCACTGCTCCGGCCAGCAACTGGGCCAGCGGACCAGGTATCAACCCCAACCCGATGGTCAGCCCTGCGGCTGCGACCAAGGCGGCGCGCATGGTGAAGCCGACCTCGGTGGCGCGGGCCGCAGCCTCGCTGCGAGGGCGGGCGAGGAAGCCGATGCCGGCCGCTTTGACGAAGGTCAGCAGGCCCAGTCCGATGGTGAGTGCGACCACGCCCATGGTGAGCGGCATCACCACCGCGAGCAGTCGATCGGCTTTCGCATCGGTGTGGATCAGCGCTTGCAGCAGAACCCACTCGGCGACGAAGCCGGAGGTCACCGGCAACGCTGCAGCTCCCAGGGCCCCCACCCCGAAGGTCAGCGCGGTCACCGGCATGCGGGCGGCGAGCCCACCGAGCTGATCCAGATCGCGCTCACCGGTGGCGTGTAACACTGCACCCGCGCCGAGGAACAGCGTCGTCTTGAATACCGCGTGACTCAGCGCGAGCAGCAGTGCGGCGATGAACGCCACTTCTGCAGCGGCCTGTTGGCCGGATTGGTGGAGCAGTAGTCCGATCCCAATGGCGGTAGTGATCAGGCCGACGTTTTCGGTGGTGGAGTAGGCCAGGAGTCGCTTCAAATCCGACTGCACCGAGGCTTGCAGAATGCCGTACAGCGCCGAGATCGCGCCGAGGGCGACCAGCACCACCGCCCACCAGGACGGCCCGGTCGGCAGCAGTCGCAGCGTGACCAGCAATATGCCGTACAGGCCCATCTTCACCATGGCCGCACTCATGGCTGCTGAGGCATGGCTGGGCGCTTCGGGGTGCGCGCGGGGCAGCCACACATGCATCGGCACTAATCCGGCTTTGGTGGCGAAACCGGCGATCAGCAGCACGAAGGCCACGCTCGCGACCGGTTCGGCGATGGTGACCATTCGGCTCCAACTGGTGCCACCGGCGGCTGCGATCAGCACTCCGAAACCAGCGACCAGCAGCAGGAACGACAGATGGGTCATGACCGCGTACCACATGGTCGCGGCGCGCACAGCCTGCCGTTCGGCATGATCGGCGAGCAACAGCACGGTGGAGCCGATCGCCATGAGTTCCCAGGCCAGAAGGAAGCTGAGCGCGTCGGCCGCGGTCGGCACCAGGGCCACGCCGACGGCGAAGACGGCGAATCCCGTCCAACCGGTGCGGGAGGCAGCAGCGCCGTGGGCATAGCCGATACCGAACAAGGCGCTGGTCGCGATGACCAGGCCGGCCAGCAGCAGGAAGAAACCGCCGAGCCGATCCGGGGCGAGCACCAGCGGGTCGAGCCCGCCGACCAGCGGCAACGAGACCGGTATCACCAGCCCGGTTCCTACCATGCCAGCCAGCGCGGCCAGCCCCGTTGCGGCAGCAAAAGCCCCGACGGCCATTACCGAAAGCCCGGCGATCACGTTGCGGGCCCGGCCACGGAGGACGACGGCTGCGGCAACGGCCACCGCACCACCGACCAGCACGCCGTACAGTCCGGCATCGACAAGGTTCATCGCCGGGTCACCGCTCGTAACGCGGCGATGATCGCCTCCGGTGCCGGCGGACAGCCAGGCACGTGGACGTCCACTTCGGTGAAGTCATCGACCGATCCGGCCACCGCATAGGAACCGGCGAAGGCCCCGCAGCCGCGGGTGCAGTCGCCGATGGAGACGATCACGCGCGGTTCGGGAGTGGCATCGATGGTGTTCCGCAATGGTTCGGCCATGTTCTGGGTGACGACCCCGGTGATGGCAACGAGGTCGGCGTGCCGCGGCGAGGCGACCAACCGCGCGCCGAGGCGTTCCGCGTCATAGACCGGGCCGAAGGCGGCCGCAATCTCGATCTCGCAGCCATTGCAGGAGCCGGCGTCCACGTGGCGTACCTGGGCGCTGCCGCGCAGACAGGCAGGCGGTTCGAAGCCTTCGCGCACGTCAATGGCAGCATCGGGCCCGGGATCGGAAAGCGGTTCAGCCACCCTTCCGGCCCGAGTGATCATCGCGATCAGCCGAACCAAACTCATAGGCCGGCCGCGCTCTCGTCGTCGAGTTCGGCATGGAGCTGCACCTGGGCGGCGAGCACATCGGACAGGGTGGCTCGAGCGGCTGCGAGCAGCGCGGGCACGGTCTCGGTCTGCACCGCGTACAGCACCTGGCCACCTTCGCGGCGTTGGCGCACGACCCCGGCTCGGCGCAGCACGGCGAGCTGCTGGCTCAACGCGCTGGCTTCGATGCCGATTTCGTTGAGCAGTTCATGGACGGCGTGCTCGCGTTCGCTGAGTAGTTCGAGAACGCGAATCCGCACCGGGTGACCCAGCGTTCGGAACAGCTCGGCCTTCGCCTCGTGCAGCGGTGTGGGCACGCCTACGCTCCCTACTTGAAGATTTCTTCAAGTATGTTAGCGGTCAAGTAATCGAGCCGAAAGCCCTCCCGGGGACGGAATTGCTTATCAGGATGCGAAGACCGCGCCCGCTACTGCGCAGCTCAGGGCGAGTCGGACGTCGACGTCTGCTGGTTGCGGTTGCGCCACCAGTAATTCGCGAAAACCCCGATCAGGATCGCGATGGACACGTACCACAGGTACTTGCCGTAGACGGTCATCACGGCGACCGCTGGCTCACCGATCCAGTAGCCGATCGCCAGATAACCGCCGGTGGTCACGAATGAGGCGATGATCGAGACCGTGAGGAACTTCTTCAGCGTGGTGCCGGCCTCGCCCAATACCGCCAGGATGACCGCGCGCGGCAACGGAATCGGTAGGAAGTTCACAATCAGGGCCAAAGTCTCGTATTTGCGAGCGAACTTCTCGGCCCAGGCATTGATCTTGCGGGCCCGCGCCGAACGTCCCGACCAGACTTCGATCAGGTCACGACCCCACAGCCGCCCGGCCCACCAATAGATCCAGTCGAACTTCATGAAGCCCAGCGAAGCCACCACCCAGATCACAGGCCACCAGGGATCGCCGGTGGCCGCCAGGGCACCGGTCATCACCACGCCACTCCACGATCCTTGGGCTGCCAGAAGTTGGGGGGCGGTCCCCAGCAACCCCGGCCGCAGCACCGAGATCACAATCCCGTAGATCGCAGCGACGCTCAGCCAACTGAAACACACCACATCGGCCCGGGTCGGCTTGTGCTTCCACGGCAGATTGGGGTCGTCCCACCACTCGGTTTCAGCAGTCGAGTCATCGACCGCTGCAGACTGCGCATTGCTGTCTTCAGGCGGAGGCTGCTGCCATTCGGTCTCAGCATCGGGAGCCGAGCCGTCGCTGGGTGGCTGCTGGGCGTCGGTCACTCGGCGAGCCTACCTGCTGGGGCAGTAATAAGACTCTGTCGCCCAAGCCGTCACTGTGGGATGATTTCGCTTGTCGCGATGACGCGGCAGTTTCCACTACGGATCGTCGGGCACGTACCTGCCCGTGGAAAGGACATATTGGCATGGCCACTGTCACCTTTAAAGGCGCTACCCGCATCTACCCCGGTAGCGATCATCCCGCAGTCGATTCTCTTGATCTGGAGATCGGCGATGGCGAATTCATGGTCCTGGTCGGACCATCCGGTTGCGGCAAATCCACCTCGCTGCGCATGCTCGCCGGCTTGGAGGAAGTGAACGCCGGCAAGATTTTCATCGGTGACCGCGACGTCACCGACCTGCCCCCGAAAGACCGCGACATCGCCATGGTCTTCCAGAACTATGCCCTGTACCCGCACATGACCGTCGCCGACAACATGGGCTTCGCACTGCGCATGGCCGGCGTCCCCAAAGCCGAGCGGGACGTTCGGGTCATGGAGGCCGCCAAGCTGCTGGGCCTGGAGGAGTACCTCAACCGCAAGCCGAAGGCGCTCTCCGGCGGCCAGCGGCAGCGCGTCGCGATGGGACGAGCCATCGTGCGTCAGCCGCAGGTGTTCCTGATGGACGAGCCGCTGTCCAACCTGGACGCCAAGCTGCGCGTGTCGACCCGCACCCAGATCGCCGCTCTGCAGCAACGACTGGGCGTGACCACCGTCTATGTGACCCACGACCAGATCGAGGCCATGACGATGGGCCACCGCGTTGCGGTGATGAAGGACGGCATTCTGCAACAGGTCGACAGCCCGCTGAGCCTGTACGACAAGCCGAACAACCTATTCGTGGCCGGCTTCATCGGCTCTCCCGCGATGAACCTGATGGAAGGTGCGGTCACCGAAGGCGGCGTCCGCATCGGCGACTATGTCCTTCCGGTGGCCCGTGAGGTGCTGGCCAAGGCACCCAGCGAAGAGACTCTCACCGTTGGTATTCGTCCCGAGAACCTCACCATCGCCGAAAAAGGCTTCGACATCGACGTCGACCTGGTCGAGGAACTGGGTGCAGACGGCTACCTGTACGGGACGCTGTCCGGCTTGTCTGAGGATGAGAAAGCGCACGCTCAGCAGATCGTGGCGCGCATCTCCACCCGGACCGCTCCGCAGCGCGGCAGCTCGATCAAACTCGCCGCGACCGATCCCGCCACGGTGCACGTCTTCTCCGGCAAGACCCAGGAACGCATCAGCGGCTGACCGACCACGGTTCCGGCCCGTCGCCACCCCGTGGTGGGCGGGCCGGAACCGTATCGGCCCAGGCCAGCCCCGTAAAGTAGCCCTGTGCCCAGATTCCTGTCGTCGCGTCCGGATTCGCGGCTCATCCCGTTGCCGTGGGAACTGCCTTTGGCTGAGTGGCCCACCAGCCAGCTCGTCGCGCTGCCGCGCGGCATTTCGCGCCACGTGGTGCGCTTCATTAAAGTGGGCAGCTCGGTCTATGCCGCCAAAGAGGTCATCGAAGACATGGCCCTGCACGAGTTCCGGTTGCTGTCCGAGTTGCATCGAGCCGGAACTCCCGCTGTCGAACCATTGGCCGTGGTCACCGGACGCCTCAGCCAGGACGGTGAGCCGCTGGACCCGGTGCTGGTGACCAGGCATCTACAGTTTTCGTTGCCCTACCGCTCGTTGTTCGCCCAGGGAGTGCGACCGGAGACGGTGAGTCGGCTGCTGGACGCCATGGTGCTGCTGCTGGCACGCCTGCACCTGGTCGGCTTCATGTGGCGCGATGTGTCCCTGTCCAATGTGTTGTTCCTGCGTGACGCCGGCGAGTTCGCCGCCTATCTGGTCGACGCCGAGACCGGCGAGATCCATCCTCATCTCACTGACGGTCAGCGTGCCCACGACTTGGAGATTGCCACGGTCAATCTCTTCGGCGAGTTCTGCGACTTGGAGGCGGGCAACATGCTGGACTCGTCTCTGAACCCGCAGCGCCTCGTGGATTCCATCCTGGCCCGGTATCGCGAGCTGTGGGCCGAACTCACCGGCGCTGAGGAGTTTGCCGACACCGAGGCCTTCCGAATCGAGAAACGAGTGCGGCGGTTGAACGCACTCGGCTTCGACGTGGCCGAATTGGCGATCGAAACCTCTGCCGACGGCAACCGGATTCGGATCGAGCCCAAAGTGGTGGATGCCGGCCACCACTCCCGGCGTCTGCTGCGCCTGACCGGCCTGGACGTTGAGGAGAATCAGGCTCGCCGGCTACTGAACGACCTGGACACCTTCCGGGCGCGGCAGGGTTCCAGCAATGCCGACGAGCCGGTCCTCGCCCACCAATGGCTGACCGAGTGTTTCCAGCCGGTGGTGGAGGCCGTCCCGAAGGAGTTGCGAGGCAAG
The DNA here is from genome assembly GCA_002482525.1 of Propionibacteriaceae bacterium UBA7704. Lineage (GTDB taxonomy): Bacteria > Actinomycetota > Actinomycetes > Propionibacteriales > Propionibacteriaceae > Propionicimonas. Next base: position 99,938 of record DLGC01000006.1, read on the forward strand.
CGAGAGGCCGCGCAGGTGTACCACGAGGTGCTCGACTACCGCTGGTACGCCTCGCAACGCGAGCACCGCGAAGTGCCGCTGCTGGAGGCCACCCACGGCTACATCCGCGATGTGCTCTCCGAACTGCCCGACGAAAAGATCGCTGCAGCCCCCGGGGTAATCGATGGCCGCGAACTGGCCAACCCCTACGACCCCTCCCACGGCTTCATCGACGAGGACGAGGGCCCGATGCCGATCGACCCGTGGGAGGACGCCGCAACCGCCGAGCCGGCCACACCGACGGGGTTCTTGGATATTGCCGCGCTGCGAGCGCGCCAGCAGGACGCCCCATGATCACCATCGATCCGCAGACCGCCGAGCCTGCCTTCGAACAGCTCAAGCGTCAGATCACCAGCCAGGTGGACAACGGCGAGCTACGACCAGGCGACAAGCTGCCCACGGTCCGCACCCTGGCCGCCGAGCTCAGCCTGGCCCCCAACACCGTGGCGCGCGCCTACCGCGAACTCGAGGCGTCCGGAATCATCGACACTCGCGGACGCAGCGGTACCTTCGTGCGCGGGGATCGGCAGCACAGTGCCGCCCGTCAGGCTGCCGCCGAGTACGCCGCCAAGGCCCGAGCGTTGGGGCTCAGTGACATCGAGACCATCGAATTGCTCACCCGCACGCTGGGTCGCACCGGTGCTTCCTGACCCGACGCGCCGCGGGCGCGCGGCCTCAGCGAGCAGCGCCGATAGACTTCACCGGTGAGTTTCCGCCTGTATGACAGCGCTCAGCGCAAAGTGGTCGATTTCCAGCCCCTGGTTCCGGGTCAGGTATCGATCTACTGCTGCGGTGCCACTGTGCAGTCTTCCCCGCATCTGGGGCACGTCCGCAAAGAGGTCAACTTCGACGTTTTGCGACGGTGGCTGGAGACCACCGGATTCCAGGTGACGCTGGTGAACAACGTCACCGATATCGACGACAAGATCCTGGCCAAATCCGCCGAGGCCGGACGGCCCTGGTGGGCGCACGCCTATCTGTTCGAGAACGCCTTCCATGAGGCCTTCCGGGCCCTGGGAGTGCGACCGCCCAGCTACGAGCCGCGAGCCACCGGACATATCCCGGAGATGATCGAGTTGATGCAGCAGCTGATCGAGGCCGGACACGCCTACCCGGCTACCGACGGCTCGGGCGATGTGTACTTCGACGTGCAATCCTGGCCGGCCTACGGCGAGGTGTCGGGCATGAAGGTGTCGGAGATGGAGCCCGCCGAGGACGCCGACCCGCGCGGCAAACGCGACCCCCGCGACTTCGCCCTCTGGAAAGGTAGCAAGGCCGACGATCCGGCTTCGGCTTCCTGGGAGACACCGTGGGGACGCGGGCGTCCGGGCTGGCATTTGGAGTGCTCGGCGATGGCCGGCAAATACCTCGGCGACGCCTTCGACATTCATGGCGGCGGCATCGATCTGCGCTTTCCGCACCACGAGAACGAGCAGGCTCAATCCCGCGCCGCCGGACGGCCGTTCGCGTCCTACTGGATGCACAACGCCTGGGTGACCCTGGCCGGAGAGAAGATGAGCAAGTCGCTGGGCAACACCGCCGATGTGCTCGCTGCGGTCAAGACCTACGGTGGACGCGCCGTCCGGCTGTACCTGGCCGGGCCCCACTATCGTTCGGCGATCGAGCTCTCCAATGCGTCGCTGGCCGAGGCGTCCGCCCAGTTGGCGCGCATCGACGGCTTCCTGGACCGGGCCAAGGCGGCGCTGTCGGGGGCTTCGACAAGCTCAGCCAACGACACCACCAGCCCGGCTGGCAGAAACCCGTTCCCTGAGCCTGCCGAAGGGACCACCCCCCTCCCACCGGCTTTCATCGACGCGATGAACGACGATCTCAGCACCCCTGCCGCGTTGGCGGTGTTGTTCACCACCATCAAGGCCGGCAATGTGGCTCTGGAGGCCGGGGATCACGCTGCGGCCGGTCGCGCCTACGCCGAGGTGCTGGCGATGCTGGACATCTTCGGCCTTAATCCTGACGCCCCCGAATGGGCTGATGCGGGCAACTCCGATGACCTGACCAGCGTCGTCGACGGCCTGGTCGGCGCCCTGTTGGAGCAGCGCGCTCAGGCTCGCGAACGCAAAGACTGGGCGTCCGCCGACGCGATTCGGGACACCTTGTCAGCGTTGGGCTTGACCGTGACCGATACCCCTGACGGCCCGCGTTGGTCGATCGAGAAGTGAGGACCAATGCCAGGTAACAGCCAGCGCAAGGGCGCAGTACGCAAGAAGGGCAAGTCGACCCCGGCTGGGTCGGGCGGCCGGGTGCGTCGCGGCCTGGAAGGCAAAGGCCCCACCCCGAGAGCCGAGGATCGCCCGTACCACAAGGCCTATCGCAAACGCGGGCCGGACGGCGCACCGCGCACCACCCCTGGCTCCAAGCCTCGTGGTGATTCCCGCAAGAGCGGGTCGGCGGCGCTGGGTTCGGATTGGGTGATCGGACGCAACCCTGTTTTGGAGGCCCTGCAGGCTGGGCTCCCGGTGAAGCGTGGCCTGATCGCCGAGGGAGCCGAACGTGATAGCCGACTGCGCGACATTCTCAAGTTGGCCGCCGAGCAGAGCGTCCCGCTGCTGCAGGCGACGCGTGTGGAGCTGGATCGCATCTCCGGTGGCGCGGTGCACCAAGGCGTGGCCCTGCAGTTGCCCGAGTTCGACTATGCCGACGCCGAGGACGTACTCGACCAAGCCCTGGATTCCGATACCGCGCCCATCGTGGTGGCCTGTGATTCGATCACCGACCCCCGCAATCTGGGGGCCATCATCCGCAGCGCCGCAGCCTTCGGAGCAGTCGGCGTGCTCATCCCCGAGCGCCGATCCGCCGATCTGACTGCCACAGCCTGGAAGGCTTCCGCCGGTGCGGCAGCCCGAATCCCGGTAGCGAAAGTCACCAACCTCAACCGCGCTCTGGTTCATTACGCCGAGGCCGGTTTCACCGTCGTCGGCCTGGCCGGTGAGGGCGAAGCCGACCTGACCGCCATCGACCCCAACGATCCGGTGCTGCTGGTCATCGGCTCCGAAGGCGACGGCCTGGCCCGCCTCGTCCGCGAGAACTGCGATGTGCTGGCCCGGATTCCGATCAGTTCGGCGGTGGAATCCCTCAATGCTTCGGTGGCGGCATCGATCGCGCTGTACGAGTTGAGCCAGGACCGCTAAGTCGGCGTCGGTCACGCGCGCTCGAGCCGCGCGGGCAGCTTCGCGGTAGGTCCCGATTCGGGCGCTACCATGGCGCGACTTCACTTCTGCAGGAGCGTTCATGAACCCATTCGCTGCGGTCTTCATCACCGCCGCGCTGGTCTTCTACTCCATCGGGGTGTGGGCCGAACGCATCGCCGGACGCCTGAAGTGGTGGCATTTCTGGTTCTTCGTCGTCGGACTGATCTGCGACACCATCGGCACCACCATGATGTTCGAATACGTCGGCGGCCTCAGCCTCGACGTCCACGGCATCTCAGGCATGATCGCCATCATCTTGATGGTCATCCACGCCACCTGGGCGTTGGTGGCACTGCTGCGCAATAACGAGAAGACCATCACCAGGTTCCACACCTTCAGCATCTTCGTGTGGGCAGTGTGGTTGATCCCCTACTTCAGCCCCATGTTCTTCGCCCTGGCTGCCTGAGCGGCCGTGGCCCAAGCCAGTCAGGCTTCGCCAAGCTCAGGCTTCGTCAGGCTCAGCCAACAGACACCGCGCCCTGAGCTTGACGAAGGGCACGCCATGGCTACGACCGGCCGACCAAATCCACCACGGCTGGTTGCGGAACGAACCCTCCCCACCTCGGCCGGTTGAGGAGCGAACGAAGAGAGCGTCTCGAAACCCCCGCCAGAACACAACCGAACCCAACAAACCCGGCCCAAGAAACGCCACCGGCCGATACACCCCACACATCGCACGCCACCCATTCATGCACCAAACCCTTCGGGCATGCTGAACCTCTCGGCGACGGGTTGACCTGTCACTAACTCATGCACCAGTCCCCACCACCACCGCAGCAGCCAGAAACTCCACTACCGTGCCAAACGGGCCAACCTTCTCAGCATGAGTCGGCGGCAACGGACCCGGATCCGGCAACCGATTCCACCGCGTAGCAGCCCGAACATTGGCCTCAGCATCCTCATACGAACTCAAACCCACATGACGCAACAACGCCGAAGAAACCCCCGACGACTCACATGCGCATACTCCAGCCCGACCAGACAGTGCGGCGACATCCGCCGCTGCGATTCCGACGACCCATCAGAGCTATGCGCTGATCTCCTGAATCCGGAAGTCCTTCGGGCTCACAGCCAGGAGGAACTCAGCGACATCACGTCGCCAGAGGATTTGGCGGAAGGACTGTTTGCCTGCGCCGAAGCGCTCCGGGCAGGCGACCACTGCGGGCGACTGCGAGAGAACCGAGACGGGCGGTGGTGGGAGCACGTCCATCCCTACCGGCATCCATCGCGTAACACCGCACTCGACGCATGTCTTGGATGCCTCTCCATGAATTGGGGTGATGATGCGGCGAAGGTCACCTGGGCTGAACCAAGACTCTGATGACGACTCAATAACAACCTGCCTTGCTCCTAGGTCGCTGTCGTTAGGAGCCCTGATCTCGCTGACTGACAAGCCGAAGGCATCAACCGCTGCCTTCGCGACCCTTGGGGCGAGGCAATAGGTGTCGAACTGCCAGTTCGGGACCCATGCTCCTTCAATCTTGAGCCCGCCACGTTGCAGAACAAGCGAGCCCGTTTGGGAATGCTTCGGAACCCCGCAAGCATGACACCATCCATCCTCGCCAAACATCGGCGTAAGCCCGTATGAGTTCTCAGGCCACGGCCAACCCCGGTTCCGGCGGAGGACGATCTCGACGTAGTTGCTCATTCAAGGCCCAGTGCGTTAAGGATCTCCGGGTAGTCCCGGTAGATGCTTCTAGCCGCGTCGTTGACCATAGACGGGGTGACATTCCGGCTTCCATAGGGGATCGCCGCGCGCCACGCATTCGTAAAGACTTGATGCTCCGCTTGTGTGACTACGACTGATGGCATATTTGCGGGGTTCTGGCCCATCACAGCAGCAAACCTCTTCTCGATCAGGTGATGGGCCTGGATAGCCCCACCCTGGCCAGCCGTGACGAGCCGCTGCGTACGGTACGGAGCAATCCCCGACGACGCATTGCGTCAAGCCCCCGAACTTAGACTCTGCATTTGCGGCTGTTCGTCCGGTGTTGTCACCGAGCCCGAAGACCTGTTTAACAATCCTGACCACACGCCCACGATCAAAACCCTTCAGAACAAACCCAGCCGCCTTACCAACAGCCCTACCCACAACACTACCGACAACACCACCAAACAAACCCGACACAGCACCCAAAACACTGCTACCCAACATGCACTACGACGCACCGCCATCCCGCGGACACGTCAACACCCCACAAACCGCACCACCAACAAACCCGCCAACAACCCCACGGACCGAACCGTCGCTCCGCAGCCACCCTGAGCCGAGCAAGCGAACGGATACTCGTCCAACGACCGCCCCGCCGGAGCAGGCGACCGACCACGCAGCGCCGCACATCGGTTGGCGTCACAAGCCGCCGAGCCCACTAGGTTCAACTGAGTCGGCACACCGTTAGCCACCGCATCATCGAAGGTCCCAGCAATCCCCGGCACACGACTCCGGCCAAAGACAACCGTCGGGACCTCGGCTGCGCCTTTTGCGGCAACCCCAACGGTCATGGCAAAGTCGTAAACGGCCGTGTCGGCTGCGGCACCTGGACCGAGGTGGAGCTGCCGCCCAGAAGCGGATGCGCTGCTCGCGCCAGCACCATGCGAGATGCCGTCGTACACCTCGGTCGACGTGTCGTAGGCGGGGCAAGACGCCACAGCCGCGAGCCCAGGCAGGAGACCAGCAAGGAGAAGCGCTGCGAGAGACGCGAGCAACAGCCGGACGCAGCCTCGCCAACTCATGGCTTGGTCTTCCCATGTTGCGCCAGCCATCGAGCAGTTACCTCTGCGCTGAGGCGGGTCGACTCCTCGATGGAAACAACCCATCTGGTGAAGAGGACCACCGCTTCATCAAAGGAAGAGGTGCGGAAGCGGACGTCGAAGTTGCCGCGCTCAAAGAACCCACCTACCCACACCGTGTCTTCCAAGAGCAGACATGGCCTGTCATCAACGTAGTGACCCACGGCCCAGCCCTCGCTAGGAAGTTTGGCCCGGAGCGCGTCTCGCATGACAGCAAGCGGCGAAGCTGTCTGGTTCCCGCTCACTATCCCACCCTTGACAGGTAGCCAGCGTCCAACAAATCCTGGACTGACGCGGGGAGCTTGCACTGGACTCCACCGCCACCAGAGTCCGCCCAAGGAGCCACCGTCTCTCCCCGCACCACCGTGCGCTTCTGGACCTCAAACACGGAGTAGGGGCCTCCCGGGCGGGTGCTGGGCAGACCACGCTGCCCGAAGGGCGTTCCTTCAGGGGACACGAATCGCCCACCGTCCGATCCGTAGCGGTCGATCAACGTTCTTGGCTTGAGAACGGTGACCTTGGAGCCTCCCAGGAATCCCTCGGCCTCAGGCCATGCGCGGTACGGTACCAAGTCGGTACCTGTCTTTGCGGCCACACCGCGAACCGCCGTCGCCTCCGCCTGCGGCGGGGCCTTGCCCCAGTGTTGACCAGCGGTGATGCACTCATGCGGCCCGACGACGTATGCCGCGGGCGGGGTTAAGGCCCCGACGCGAGTTTCGCCCGCGGCCAGTGTCGCGGCGGATGCGGTTCCGGCCCCGAACAGGGTGACCAAGACGGCGGCTGTGGCGGCTAGGAGCAGCCTCCACCACCGCGCCCGCGCTCGTTGCTGCCATCTGGTCACAAGGCCAGTATCGCCGCTGCAGGCCGTTCGGTGGCGGACCTGCGAGGGCCGGTGGCTGGTCACACACCGGGCCATGGACTTCGCCACCCGCCTGGCCGCCGCCCGCAAGACCGCCGGCCTCACGCAGCAGGTCCTCGCCGACCGCGTCCGCATCGACGTCACCCAACTCCGCCGCTACGAAGCCGGCACCAACCAACCCACCCTCGATGTCCTCCGAGCCCTCTCCGTCGCCCTGTCCGTCACCACCGACAGCCTCGTCTTCGGCGACACCCCCCGCGGCCCACAAACCGAGAACCCCCGCCTCCGCATGGAAGCCCTCGACCACCTCCCACCCGACGAACAAGCACTCGTCATCGCCATGATCGAAGGCGCACTCCTACGACACCACGCCCGCCAACTCAACGTCAGCTGACGCCGCGCCGCAGGAGAAGCTAGGTCGCTGAGCGAAGACGCCTGATCTCGGCCACCAGGGCAGGCAGGTACGTGCGGGCCGCCGCAACCAGGTCCAATGTCGCCGCGTCCGCCGGACCCGAATCGCGCGAGAGGTACAGATCCTCACGGCGGTCATCCATCTCGCCCACGACGATGAAACTGTCACCGGAAACGTGATCGCGGCCTTCGACCATCGACCGCCACGGAGCAGGATCTGCCTGGTCAGAAAGACGCTCCAATCGGGACAGGACATCATCGCCGAGGTCCATGACTCACAGCCCCGGATTCTTGATCGTCGGCGTGAACAACTGGCTGAAAACGTCGGCGCTACAACCTGACAAGAGGCAGTGGCCCGGGTTGTCCGGCAACGGATCTGGGGTGACGGTCCCTCCTGCCCGACGAACATCGCCAGCAGTTGTCACCCCGATCTGCTTGTGCGGGATGCCCTGAGCAGCCTCCTCGACCGTGCGGCCCGAATTGACAGACACGCCCGACAACGTCCCGTCCGCGTTCCCTACCACACCACTACCCGAAGCGAAACGCTCAGCCGTGTTCGTTCCACCTCGCGCCAGGACCAGAGCATCCGGAACCTCGGCCGCGCCTTTTGCGGCCGTTCGTCCGGTGTTGTCACCGAGCCCGAAGACCTGCTCAACAATCCTGACCACACGCCCACGATCAAAACCCTTCAGAACAAACCCAGCCGCCTTACCAACAGCCCTACCCACAACACTACCGACAACACCACCAAACAAACCCGACACAGCACCCAAAACACTGCTACCCAACATGCACTACGACGCACCGCCATCCTGCGGACACGTCAACACCCCACAAACCGCACCACCAACAACCCCACACCCCAACGAACCAACACCCGCAGTCGCCAACATGCAACCACCGGTAACAACAACATCGGCCGCCACAGACACCCACACCGGGGCGGTTCAACCACTCCACACCCGACGAACAAGCACAAGTCATCGCCATGATCGAAGGCGCACTCCTACGCCACCACGCCCGCCAACTCAACGCCAACTGACCGTCAGTCAGTCCACCAAGAGACTCGCTGATTCAGTTCCGCAGCAACGGATGCAAAGCACAGGTTCTCCATTTCGAGGTACCCGTCACGGTCAACGAAGAAGACGCCCCGCTCGAACGCCGCCGCCAGCGTCTCCGCCATGTCCGACAACGAACAGAACTCAACAGGATGTTCGGTCTCCTCGATTCGGAAGTGCCTCACCGGGGGCGAGGACTCTCCCAAGTCAACGAGATAGAAGTCGCCTCCACCGTTGGCGAACAACGGAAACCAGCCCGGTCTCTACCGGGGGTCGGCGACAAACGCGCGATAGTTGGCCATCGCGTCCTCGAGGGAGAGCAAATGGAAGCCCGGAAAGATCTGGATATCATCAAGCGTGAGCCCCGCAGTCCGGGTGCCATCGTGCCAGAAATGCACCGCCTCGACCTGCTCATCCCCGCGCAGACCCGCAGCCGGGAAGATCCCGCCGGTTTCGCCCGAACTCAACCCAGGCTGCAGTGCTTCCACCGCAGCGCGACGACCCAATCGCTCCAAGCCAATCTGAGTTCGGGACAACGCCTCGATCATGACGGTCATCATGGCCCAAACATCACATTGAAGGGATCACCTACACCGACCCCGTTGTCCTGGAAGAACCGGCTGAGCACGCACCCTTGGTAACTCTGCTCCCCAACAGGGACAGACCGGACGGTCGCCCCACAGCCACCCTGAGCCGAACAAGCGAACGGATACTCGTCCAAGGACTGCCCTGCTGGAGCGTGCGACTACCCACGCAGCGCCGCACGCCGATTGGCATCACGCGCCGCTATGCGTACACGGTTCAGTTGAGTCGGCGCACCGTTCGCCACCCCATCATCGAAGGTCCCAGCGATCCCAGGAGCCCGACTCCGGCTAAAGACAACCGCCGGGACTTCGGATGCGCCTTCTGCGGCAACACGCCATCACTGAACCGACAAGATTGCCCGGCTGGCTGCCTCCGCAAGTCAGTTCGTCATACCCACGCGGTTGTCGACCTTCGAGAGCGCGGCGATGGCGTCGTAGTCCTAGGTGTCACACATGGTAGGGCCGCTTGAGCGCGACGAAGCGTCGCTTGTCGGCTGGTCGTCGGCGATGCGGGCGAAGTCGGGGACGTACGCCGCGACCGGTGGTCCGCACTCGGCGGCGGTGCAGTTCGCTGGAGCGTCGTAGGTGCAGATCTGGCGGGCTCCGCCGACGGGAGAGACGGACGCGCTTCCGGGCCAGGCGAACAGCACGGTGAGTACCACCAAGGCCGCCCGGACGACTCGGACGGCGAGCCTCACGGCTGTTCCTCGGGGTTGGCTAGGTGGCCGAGCAGACGGTTGACCTTCGCCCACTCATACGGCGCTCCCGGTTCGACCGATTCCTCCAGGCTATCCGCCAATACGCGCAGTGCGGGAATGGCGGCGACGACGCGATGGTCGCGTATGAGCGCCTCGGCATCCCATCGCTTGGCCTCGTCATTAGACTCGAGCCAGTCGATCAGGACAGTGTCAGCGATGGCGCGCTCGGCTGAGTCGAACCGCCCATAGAGCGCTGTTAGTTCGACGTACGCCTCGTGGGATGACTTCGAGGCAATGGCATCGCGGTTGGCCTGATCGCGGAACGACTCAAAAGCTCGCCGGAACTCCTCGGGAGTCATCGCGGTACCACCTTGATGAACTCCGGCGGGATCGCGTACGGGAACTGCATCTCGTAGCCGCCGCCAGGCATCGAGTATGTGCGTCTTCCGCTCGAGACCGTGCTCGACACCCGTGTCGGCGTCGGAATGTCGTAACCGGCCTTCCGTAGCCCAGCCAGATCGATTCGGAGCACGGCATCCGGAAGAGCACGGTTGGGCGGCAGTGCCAACTCAAGCGAAGCCTGGAGTGGACTCAGAGATCCGTTGGGAGTCGCGTAGGCGCCCTTGTTCAGTCCGTTGGTCGTGATCGACTCGATCCACTTCGACGAGGTGTAATGAAAGGCCTCGTCCCCTGTTTTTGCGGATGTTCGTCCGGTGTTGTCACCGAGCCCGAAGACCTGCTCAACAATCCTGACCACACGCCCACGATCAAAACCCTTCAGAACAAACCCAGCCGCCTTACCAACAGCCCTACCCACAACACTACCGACAACACCACCAAACAAACCCGACACAGCACCCAAAACACTGCTACCCAACATGCACT
>DLGC01000012.1 GCA_002482525.1 Propionibacteriaceae bacterium UBA7704
GACGCTGCGCGTCCTCCTCAACCAGCCGAAGGGCAGAGAAAGCAGGGAGCGCTGTTTTCGAGACGGACACCTCGGTGCTCCGCAACTCGCGGAAACGCGGCTCATTGATGGCATTTGACTAGGTTGGGCACGCCACAACCGCCGCTCTGGCCTTAATCTGGGCTCAGCCCCATTTCGAGAACAGTCCGAACCGGTAGGGAGAACCTGTGAGCAACGACGATCAGCAGCCAGCAGTGAATCCGCCTTCCGGTTCGAACCCCGGGCCGGCCAGCCCCCTCTCACGCCCCGGACCCGGCGCGATGCCGCCGCCCGGCCCCACTCAGCCGTCGCCGACCGGAGCGCCCGGCGCCGGTCCGGCGCAACCGCCATCCCAGTCCTATCCGTCGGCACCGCAGCCCTATTCGGTGTCGCCCCAGCCCGGGGCGACACCGCCGCCGTACCCGGGACCGAACCAGCCCTACCCGAACCAGTCCTACCCTGGTGCGGGCTACCCCGGCCAGCCCTACGGCACGCAGCCCAATCCCGGCCAGGCCTACCTGCCACCGCCAGGTGCAATGCCGGGCCAGCCGCCCTCCGGCGCGGCGCCCAAACGCAGCAACAAGACCATCTTGCTGATCGGGGCTGCGGTCGTCGCGGTCATCATCGTGATTGCGGTGATCGTGGTGATGCTGCCCAAGGCCGGCATCACCGATCCATCCGGCGGCGGCGGAATCCCCGAGCCGGCCAAGACCGGGACCGAAGCGGTGCAGGGCTACCTCGAAGCCTTGGCCGCGGGCAATGCCGCCGCGGCCTTGAGCTACGCCGAACAGGAGCCTGCAGACACCAGCCTGCTCACCGACGAGGTCCTCGCCGCTTCGAACGCGGTCACGCCAATCACCGAGATCGAGGTGGCCGAGCCCGCCAACGATTACTCACCGATCACAGCCAGTTACCTGCTCGGCGATCAGACCGTCAGTACCCAGTTCTACGCCAGCAACGCCTCGGGCTCCTGGAAGCTGGAGAGCATCACTCGCGACATCGGGATTGCCGACATGAACGGGATTGCGCTGACCATCAACGGCGCACCGGTCCAGGACACTCGCATCACGCTCTTCCCGGGCAGCTACTCCCTGGTGCCGACGAACAGCCTCTACGTCGTTGACGGCGGTGCCTTCGTCGTCACCTCACCGCAGGACCTCACCAGCTACACCATGCAGCTGGACATCAGCTCCACCGGTCAGCAGAAGCTGCGCACAGCCGCCCAAGCCCATCTCAAGGCCTGCCTGAAGCAGACCAGCCTCGCACCCAAGGGATGCGGCTTCCGTATCCGGGCCAACGGCACCGGTGCGGTGAAGGCCAAGTGGTCGATCAGTTCAGGCAAGAACGCGATGAAGAACGCCAAGTTCCGCCTCGACCTGGCCGATCCGTCCCGGGCATCGGCATACACCACAGTGGGCCTCACCGTGAAGGGCTACAACAAGAGTGGCAGCTACGTCGGCCGAGGCGTGGGGTCGATCTTCAGAGCCAACGGGAACTTGAGCGCCAACCCGATCACCGTCACTTTCGAATAGCCCCCGCCCCAAAAAAGGCGGGCTAGTGACGGTTGTAGGCGACGAGGCGCCACCACGGATCGCCCGGACGCATCACCGCCCAGTGACAGTTGCCCAGCCCGCCGAAGCGGCGGACATCGGGGTAGGCCAAGCCGATCAGCAGCATCGCCGCCACCCGCGTGGTCAATCCATGACCGACCACCAGGAGAGTGTCCTCAGAGTTCGCCGCAGCCGCATGCTCCAGCAAGGCGTCGGCTACTCGACGTCCGGCCCCGGTCGCGGTCTCACCGGTCGCGGAGTGTTGGATATCGCGCCCCTCGGTGATCGGCGTCCAATGTTCGGGGTCGCTGGCCGCGATCTCCGCATGCGTCAGCCCTTCCCACAGCCCCACGTTGATCTCACGCAGCCGCGCATCGAAGGCCACCGGCAGTGCCAGCCGTTCACCAAGAACCGTCGCGGTCGCCGCCGCCCGCTGCAGATCGGAGCTCACGATGGCGGTGATGCCCTCGACGGCGAGTGCGTCGGCGGCCTGACGGGCCTGATCCATTCCGGTGTCATTCAGCGGAATATCGGCGCTGCCCTGAAACCGTCCGGCATCATTCCAGTCCGTTTGCCCATGCCGCAGCAGCAGCACCCGAGCAGCGGTCATCGACGCTCGTCCATCACGTCCAGATCACCCAGATCGATAGCCGGGCAGTCCTTCCACAGCTTCTCCAGCGCATACAGCACCCGCTCCTCGTGGTGTTGCACATGCACCACAATGTCGAGATAGTCCAGCAGCACCCACCGGTTCTCGCGGCTGCCTTCGCGGCGCACCGGCTTGCGCCCGATGGCCAGCAACGCCTCCTCGACACCATCGATGACCGCACCCACCTGGCGCTCATTGGAAGCGGTCAGAATCAGGAAGACGTCGGTGATGGCCAGCCGCTCAGACACGTCGAAGGCGACCGGGTCGGTGGCCTTCTTGGCCAGGCCGGCGGCAGCCGCGAGCCGGGCGAGCTCGACAGCTTCAGGTGTTGCACTCACTGATTGTCTCCGTTGCGGTAGAGGCCACGCTTGGCGATGTATTGCACGATGCCGTCCGGCACCAGGTACCAGATCGGCATCCGCTGCCCGACTCGCTCCCGGCAGGCCGTGGAGCTGATCGACAGCGCAGGCACCTCCAGCAGGGTCACTTTGTTCTCCGGCAGGTGCGCGATGTCGTCGGCACCGAGTTTCACACCCGGCCGCGACACCCCGACGAAGTGGGCCAGATCGAACAGTTCCTCGGCACCCTTCCAGGTGAGGATCTTGCTCAATGCGTCGGCACCGGTGATGAAGAACAGTTCGACCTCGGGTCCGCGAGCAGCACGAATATCGCGCAGAGTGTCGACGGTGTAGGTGGGCCCGGGGCGTTCGATGTCGACCCGGCTGACCGAAAACCGTGGGTTGGAGGCGGTCGCGATCGTCGTCATGAGATAGCGATCCTCCGGCTGAGAGACCTTCTTACCGGCCTTCTGCCAGGGCTGTCCGGTGGGGACGAAGACCACCTCATCAAGGTTGAAGCGGGCTTGCACCTCGCTGGCGGCAACCAAGTGGCCATGATGGATCGGGTCGAAGGTGCCACCCATGACACCCAGGCGCATGCGACGAGTGCCGTCGTAGGACCAGTGGATCGGAGTCTCACTCATCTGCCCTGGTTGGCCCTTTCCCGATTGGCGCCGCCCGGTTCGGACCGCTCAGCGGATACTACCAACCGCGCTGGGCCGCGTGCTGTTCCCGAGTCGGGGCACCATTCAGCCGCGCACCTGTCCCGCGCCGTCGACGATGTACTTCGTCGACGTCATCTCGGGCAGTCCCATCGGGCCGCGGGCATGCAGCTTCTGGGTGGAGATACCGATCTCGGCGCCGAAGCCGAACTCGCCGCCGTCGACGAAGCGCGACGAGGCATTGACCAAGACCGCTGCGGCATCCACTTCGGCGACGAACTTCTCGGCCGCGCGACGATCATCGGTCACGACGGTCTCCGAATGGCCAGTGGTGTAGCGCCGAATGTGAGCCAGTGCCGCATCGATATCGGGCACGATGTCGCAGGCCAGATCGAGCGAGAGGTACTCCGCCTCGAACTCCTCAGGACCGGCGGCGACCACCTCATCGGAGTAGCTCTGCACTGCCGGGGTTCCGTGCACCGTGACGCCGGCCTCGGCCAGCGCGGCCAGTGCCTTGGGCAGAAATGCCTCGGCGATATCGGCATGAACCAGCATCGTCTCGAGGGCGTTGCACACGCTGGGACGCTGCACTTTGGCGTTCAGCATGATGCCCAGTGCCATGTCGATATCGGCGGCAGCATCCACATACAGATGGCAGTTGCCGGTGCCGGTCTCGATGACCGGCACGGTGGAGCCCTCGACGACCGCATTGATCAGCCCGGCCCCGCCGCGCGGAATCAGCACATCGACCAGGCCACGCGCCGCCATCATCTCGGCGGTGACTGCGCGTCCGCCCGCCACCAGCTGCACGGCTTCGCGCGGCAGACCGGCCGCAGCCAAGCCGGCTTGCAGGGCAGCGGTGACCGCCAGATTGGAGTGCATCGCCGAACTCGAGCCCCGCAACAGGGCAGCATTGCCGGCCTTCAAGCAGATTCCGGCCGCGTCGGCGGTGACATTGGGCCGGGCCTCGTAAATGATGCCAATCACTCCCAGCGGCACCCGCACCTGACGCACCCGCACCCCGTTGGGATTGTTCCAGCCGCGAATCACCTCACCAACAGGATCGGGCAAGTCGGCCAAGGCGCGCAGCCCATCGGCCATGCCGACAATACGGGCCGGAGTCAGCGTCAACCGATCTACCAGCGCATCACCTGTACCGGCCTGCCTCGCCGCGGCGACGTCGGCGGCATTCGCCGTCAAGACCGTGTCGGTGGCCGCCACCAGGGCGTCGGCCATGGCTGCCAGTGCCGCGTCCTTGGCCGCCCGGGAAAGCGTGGCCAGAGTCCGGCTGGCATCCTTGGCCAGGTGGGCTTGTTCGGCGAAGTTCATGGCGCACAGGATACTTCGCGGGCGCGGTCGAACTAGACCGGTTCAGGCAGCGGTTCCTTCGCAGCGGCAGCGAAGAAGGCTCGCAAGCCCAGCTTGCGCAACACCCACCACAGCAGATTGAAGGTCACCACGGTCAAATAGACCGAGGTTGCGATCCCGGTGCCAATATCGGGGAGCAACCAGGCCCACGTACACCACAGCACCTGATTGACCACCCCCATCACCATGTACAGCGGCGAGACACCCGTGACGGAATGGGAGCGAATCAGCGCCACAGTCTGCCCGATGTTGACC
This sequence comes from Propionibacteriaceae bacterium UBA7704, assembly GCA_002482525.1. GTDB lineage: Bacteria > Actinomycetota > Actinomycetes > Propionibacteriales > Propionibacteriaceae > Propionicimonas. Next base: position 4,841 of record DLGC01000012.1, read on the forward strand.
ACAGTGCCCGGAATCATGATCGCCACACCGAAGGCTGCGCTTCCCACAGCAACATCCAGGCCGATGAGCACCGCAGCACCCAGCACACCGGGCGTCATCAGCCGCCACAGCGGACGCTGCAACTCGCGCGACAACAGCACCAGCATGGGCACCGTGGTGCCCAAGGCGAACACATTGGTCACAATCATGTTCCACTGGCCGAGCATGATGCCGTGGATGCCGAATCCCAGGTTCACAGCCAACAAGGCCTGCCAAGCGGGCACCGAGATCCCATGCACATCACGGGTGCGCAGCAGCCGGATGAGTTGTGGGACCCCCAGCGAGATGCCCGCTGCGGCCGCAGCCCAGCCGAGCACGGATAGGTAGTCGATCACGTCTTCTTGCGTCGTTTCACTATGAGGTCGTCGCGATGCACAACTTCGCGATCAAAGTGCTCGCCGAGGTTCTCGGCCAATTCGTGGGTGGTGTGTCCGATCATCGCGGGGAGTTCCTCGGAGTCGAAGTTGACCAGGCCACGCGCCACCACTTGGCCGCCTTCACTGATCAGCTTCACCGGGTCGCCGACGCCGAAATCGCCGCGTACCTCCAGGATTCCGGCCGGCAGCAAGGAAGCCTGCCTTTCGGTCACCGCCCGCACCGCGCCGGCGTCCAGCACCAGTTCGCCTTGGGTCACCGAGGCGTAGGCCAGCCACATCAGCTTGCGGGCACGCCGCTTCCCGGTGGGCAGGAACAAAGTGCCCGCCGGCGCCCCGGACAACAGTTCGGCGGCAGCCTCGGCCGCGCCCAACACGACCGGTATCCCCGAGGCGGTCGCAATGCGCGCGGCATGCAACTTGGTTTCCATACCGCCGGTACCGATTGCCGCACCGCCGCCGTTGGTATCGACATCCAGTTCGTCGATGTCGGCCACCAGCTCAACCTTCTGCGAACCGGGCCGTCCGGGCGGGGCGGTGTAGAGCGCGTCCACATCGCTGAGCAGCACCATCACGTCGGCCCCGACCAGGTGCGCGACCAGCGCAGCGAGCCGATCATTGTCACCAAACCGGATCTCGTGGGTGGCAACCGTGTCGTTCTCGTTGACGATCGGCACCACGCCCAACTCCAACAGGCGGGTGAAGGTGCGCAGCGCGTTGCGATAGTGGTCTTTGCGGGCCACATCTTCGACGGTCAGCAGCACTTGACCCACGGTGAGCCCGTGTCGGGCGAAATTGCGACCGTACTGGGCGACCAACAGGCTCTGCCCCACCGAGGCCGCAGCCTGCTTGCTGGCCAGATCCTGCGGCCGATGCTTCAGCTTCAACGGCTCCATTCCCGAAGCCATGGCGCCCGACGACACCAGCACCACGTCCTGACCGCGGGCCCGGACGGCCGCCAGCGCGTCAACCAGGGCCTCCAGCCGGGACGGGTCGAGGGCGCCACGGGAGTCGGTGAGGGCATTGGAGCCGACCTTCACCAGCAGTCGACGCGCGGCAGTGATCTGCTCGCGTCGCTGCTCACTCACGGCCCTGCTCCTCGGCTTCGGCGGCTTTGCGGGCATGGTATTCGGCGTCCTTCTCGCGGCGCCGCTGCACCGCCGGACGCAGCTCGTTGAGGCGATGATCCTCGCCGCGCCGGGACAGTATCTCGGCACCGATCTCCACCTGCGGAGCGAAGTCGAAGACCACCGGGTCGTTGCCGCTGCCGATGGCCACCGCATCCCCGGCGACCGCACCCAAGGCCAGCAGTTCGTCTTCAATGCCCAATCGGGCGAACCGATCAGCCAGATAGCCGACGGCCTCGGGGTTGGCGAAATCGGTTTGGCGCACCCAGCGTTCGGGCTTGTCGCCACGCACCCGCCACACGAAACCACCGTCGCCGTCGCCTTGTTTGGCGACCGTGAACTCCACGCCACCGGCCACCGGCTTGGGACGGATCACGATGCGCTTGGGTTCAGGCGGCGGCGCGGCAGCCCGCCGCTGGGCCACCAGCTCGGCCATGGCGAAGGTGAGAGCTTTGAGCCCCTCACCGGACTTGGTGGACACTCGGAAGACCGGCAGCCCACGAGCCATCAGATCGGGTTCGACCATCTCGGCGAGCTCAGCACCATCGGGCACATCGATCTTGTTCAGCGCCACCATACGAGGCCGGTCCTCCAGCCCGCCATGGGCGCTCAGTTCGGCCTCGATGATCTCCAGGTCGGTGAGCGGATCACGTCCGGGCTCGTAGGTAGCGCAGTCGATCACGTGAACGATCGCCTGGCAGCGCTCGATGTGACGCAGGAAGTCGTGCCCCAGACCGCGGCCCTGGCTGGCGCCCTCGATCAGTCCGGGAACGTCGGCGACGGTGAAGGTGACCGCACCGGCCACCACCACCCCCAGATTCGGAATCAGAGTGGTGAAGGGATAGTCGGCAATCTTGGGCCGGGCCCGGGAGATAGCCGCAATGAGCGAGGACTTCCCGGCGCTGGGGAAGCCGACCAGTCCGATGTCGGCGAGCACCTTGAGTTCGAGTTGGATCTTGCGGGTCTCGCCCTCTTCGCCGAGCAGCGCGAAGCCGGGAGCCTTGCGCGCCGAGGATGCCAACGCAGCATTGCCCAAGCCGCCCCGACCGCCGGCCACGATCACGGTCTCAGAGTCGGCTCCGATCAGATCGGCCAGCACATCGCCGGTGTCGGCATCGGTCACCACAGTGCCGTCGGGCACGGCGAGTACGACGTCGGCACCGTTGGCACCATTGGCGAGATCGCCGCGTCCGGGCTGCCCGTTGTCGGCGCGACGCACCGACTGGCGGTGGTACTCCACCAAGGTGGTCAAGTTCGGATCAACCCGCAGAATCACCGAGCCACCATTGCCGCCATTGCCGCCGTCCGGCCCGCCGAGCGGTTTGAACTTCTCTCGGTGCACCGAAGCACAACCGTTGCCACCGTTACCGGCAGCGACGGTCAGCACCGTCTGATCGACGAAAGAGGGAATGGCCACGCTGGAAGCCTTGCGCTAGGAAAGTCGGCGGGCGGAGCAGCTGCCCGGCACCGATCACGGAGAATCTTATCGCTTTCCCCGTGACGCTACGTTTCGGAGGAAAAGCGAAAGAGGGGCAACCGGACGGTCACCCCTCTTTCGGTAAGTCGTTGTTACTCGGCGGCCTCGGCCACATTGACGACCTTGCGTCCGCGGCGGGTGCCGAACTCGACCACGCCGGCCCGCAGGGCGAACAGGGTGTCGTCGCCACCACGGCCCACGCCGTCACCGGGGTGGAAGTGGGTGCCGCGCTGACGGACCAGGATCTCGCCGGCGTTGACCTGCTGACCGCCGAAGCGCTTCACACCGAGCCGCTGGGCATTGGAATCCCGACCGTTGCGGGAACTGGATGCGCCCTTCTTATGTGCCATATCGAACTCCTCAGCCCTTGATCCCGGTGACCTTGACCTGGGTGTAGCGCTGGCGATGTCCCTGGCGCTTCTTGTATCCGGTCTTGTTCTTGAACTTGATGATCTTGATCTTGGGACCCTTGGTTTCAGCGATCACCTCGGCGGTGACGCTGGCCTTGTCCAGCTTCTTGGCATCGGTGGTGATCTTGTCACCATCGACCAGAAGCAGGGGGGTCAGGGAAACGCTGTCTCCAGCGTTGGCCTCGATCTTGTCGATCTCGAGGATGTCGCCCACCGCAACCTTGTGCTGGCGGCCACCACTGCGCACGATCGCGTACACGCCCGACCTACTTCCTTAAGCTTCGTCTGATCAGCGGCCCCGCCCCGTCAAGGGTGGTTCCGGCTGCGAAATCTGGTTCGCGCACGGCAGTACCGGCGCAGCGAACACCGAAGGACAAGACTACGACCCGCACCGGGGGAGGGTCAAACCGGCAGCAACACCACCGGGCCGGTCACCGTCGAGGACTCGAATGAGCTAGCCTCACGCGCAATCCAGCAAAGGAGTTGCCATGACCTGGGCGTTCTGGGTTACCACCCTCATCGTGGTAGCCACACCAGGCACGGGGGCGGTCTACACGATCTCGGCAGGGCTCTCCCGCGGAACCCGAGCCGGACTCGTGGCCGCCTTCGGCTGCACCCTGGGAGTGATTCCGCACATGATCGCCGCCATCACTGGACTGGCGGCGCTGCTGAACGCCAGCGCGATCGCCTTCGCCGCCCTGAAATGGGCCGGGGTGGCGTATCTGGTGTATCTGGCGGTGCAAACCTGGCGCGATCACAGCGAGTTGACCCCGGACGCCGACGCCTCGCCTCAGTCGTTCTGGCGGGTGATTCGAACGGCGATCCTGATCAACCTACTCAACCCGAAACTAACCATCTTCTTCTTCGCATTTCTGCCGCAGTTCGTGCCGGCCGGTGATCCCTGGCCAACCGCGACCATGATCGGCCTGAGCCTGGCCTTCATGTTGGTCACGTTTGCGGTGTTCGCCGGGTATGGCATCTTCGCCGCGGCCGCACGCGACCACGTCCTGCGCCGACCCTCGGTTCTCCGCTGGCTGCGGCGCACCTTCGCCGGCACTTATCTCCTGCTTGCCGGACGCCTCGCGCTGCAGGAGCGCTGAGCAGCCACCAACGCCTGGAATCGCTGCCGGGGCGCGCGGGTGGGCGGTGCCCCCGGTAGCACCCTCCCCGAGAGCCATCGGTCGCAGTGTTCACCCGACATTGGTCTAAGCCACCCCGATTGGCTACTCCGCCTGCCTAGCGTTCAGTGCGGAGGTGACCGGATCGTCCGGGAAGCCTCCTCGGAGGAGATGACATGACTGCCGCGCGAATGTCCCTGGCGTGGCGATTCGCCGGCGCTTTCGCGGTCACGGCGTTGGGCGCCGCGATGGTCGCGACCGCACTGACCGCGATTCCGTCCGATGCAAGCGTCGAACTTCTCGCCAGCATCGTGCTGCCGCATTAGGCACCCACCCATCGCAATGTCCGAAAACCGCTAGCTTCCCCGTCCCTGGGCTGCCAGGGTGGGGATGTGAACGTCACGCAGCGATACCGGGCAGTGAGCACCCGAGATGCCCGTTTCGATGGTGTCTTCACTCTTGCGGTGCGTACCACCGGCATCTACTGCCGTCCGTCCTGTCCGGCGCGCACCCCGAAACCAGAGAATGTGGAGTTCTTCGACACCGCCGCCGCAGCCCATGCCCACGGCTATCGCGCCTGCAAGCGGTGTCTTCCCGATGCCACGCCGGGCTCACCCCAGTGGAACCTCCGCAGCGATGTCGCTGCCCGCGCGATGCGACTGATCACCGATGGCGTGGTCGAGCGCGAGGGGGTCGCCGGATTGGCTCAGCAGCTCGGCTACACCCCGCGGCACTTGGGCCGACTGCTCACCACTGAACTCGGTGCCGGACCATTGGCGCTGGCCCGGGCACATCGGGCTCAGGTCGCCCGAGAACTGCTGGTGAACACCGCGCTCCCCCTCAGTGAGGTCGCGTTCGCTGCCGGGTTCGGCAGTATCCGGCAGTTCAACGACACCATGACCGCGATCTACTCCCTCACCCCGACCGCACTGCGCTCGCTGGCTCAGCGTCGCGTCACGAAGACTCACCACACCGACAGCGATTGGCTCACCGTCGATCTGCAGTTGCCGGTGCGTCCACCTTTCGACGCCGCTGGCGTCTTCGCCTGGCTGGCCGCGCGGGCCGTCCCCGGAGTGGAGGAATCCGGGACGGATTTCTACCAGCGCACCCTGCTGCTCCCCGGAGGCCCGGCGTGGTTCCGCGTCGAGGCCACAAACGGTGGACTCGCTTTGCACGCCGGCCTGGCCACGCTGACCGACCTGATGCCGCTGGTGGCCCGGGTGCGCCGATTGTTCGACGCCGACGCCGATCCGATCGGCATCGACGAGGTACTCGCCAGCGATCCGCAGTTGGCCCCAGCCGTGGCAGCCGTACCAGGCGTCCGAGTGCCCGGAGCGGTCGATCCCCACGAGTTGTTGGTGCGCGCGGTCATCGGCCAACAGATTTCGGTGGCGGCCGCTCGTACGCAGCTGTCCCGTCTGACGGCGGCCACCGGTGCCACCTTTGAGGCCAATCCGCTAGGACTGACTCACCTGTTCCCCACCTGTGAGGCCATCGCGGACTTCGGAGACCAGGTGCTCACCGGCCCTCGCAGTCGGATTCAGAATCTAATGCGCATCAGCGGCAAGCTGGCCAGCGGTGAACTATCGCTCAGTGCGGCCGACGACCCCGACGAGCAGCGCCTCCGGCTCCTGGCCGAACCGGGCATCGGACCCTGGACCGCCGACTATGTCTCCATGCGAGTGCTGGGCTCCCCCGATGTGTTCCCGATCACCGATGTTGCGCTGCGCGCCGGCGCTGTTCGGCTCGGGCTCCCCGCCGATGCCGCTCCCCTGGCGGGCTGGGCCGAAACCTTGTCCCCGTGGCGCTCCTACGCCGCGATCCACCTGTGGCGCAACGCCGCTACCACGAAAGGGCAGACATGATCCTGACCACCTTCACCACTGCTGACGGGCCGTTCACCGTCTTGTTCGACGGACGCGCCGTCTGGGCGTCCGGCTGGACCGATTCGGCCGCCGCCATCATCGAGCGGGTCCGGGCTGCGCAACGCCCCGCCGAGGTCTCGTTGGTCGACCCCGGTGATCCCCGTGTGGCGGGGGTGCGGACCGCGATCGACGCCTTCTACGACGGCGATCTGACCGCACCGCAACGCGTCGAGGTGCGTCAGTTCGGAACACCGGCCCAACAGCAGGGTTGGAGCCGACTGCGCGAGATCGCACCCGGGCAGCCCCTGTCCTATGCCGAATTCGCCAACACCTTGGGAACGCCGCGCGCGGTCCGCGCGGCCGCCTCCATCTGTGCCCGCAACGCCCCTGCGCTATTCGTGCCGTGCCACCGGGTGTTGCGCTCGGACGGCTCGCTGGGCGGCTTCGCCTGGGGAACGGACGTGAAGCACTCGCTGCTCCAGCGAGAGCGCGCAGCCCGTCCATGACGCCCGCCGCTCCCGTCGTCCAGCCGTGAAGCGCTCCCGCCCCAACACCGCCGAACATCGGGGCGAACTCGCCCCCACTTCGGTTGGTTGAGGAGCGAACGAAGTGAGCGTCTCGAAACCCCCGAGGCA
>DLGC01000016.1:0-174933 GCA_002482525.1 Propionibacteriaceae bacterium UBA7704
CAACCAGCCGGGGGGGGGGAAGTGTGGGCTTTCTATGCGCTTGGCCCCGGCAGCTATGGGGGAGGGAGCTGCCGGGGCCAAGCGTGGGGGTGGTGGGGGGAGGTATCAGGCGCAACCCCAGGGGCGGGTGCCCATCTTGGCGTAGAGCCGATTCGCGACGGTGATCTGCTCGGCCTTGGTTGCGCGGTGCGGCAGTGACGCGAAGTCGCGGCCACCAGCGCCACGCCAGGAGGCCGCCGCGAACTGCAGGCCGCCGTAGTAACCGTTACCGGTGTTGATGTGCCAGTTGCCGCCGGATTCGCAGCGCGCGATTCGGTTCCACATCTTCAGATGCGCGAGGTTCAGCTTCGGGCCCTTGGTGCCCACCCGGATCACGCGAGTGACCGGCTCGACCAGCACAAGCCGCGTCACCAGGGTCTTGGACTTCAGCTTCCCGTTCACATGCTTGACTGAATAGGTGTTGGACGACCGGCCAGGCTTGCCCGCGACAAGAACCTTGGTATGACCCCGACGCAGGGTCTTGGACTTCTCCTTGATGACCCTGACGTACTTCTCGGTGAGCGTGCGGGTTGTCAGCGAGATGCGCTTGATCACGACCTTGGTGCCATTGGTCACCCGGGCAGTGAGGGCGGGGCGAACCTTGTCATAGGGGCCGAGCGTCAGATGCTTCTGAATGAGCAGGTCGGCAACGGTCAAGGCTCGGGTCCGAACGGTCTTGGCCTTCTTCTTGCCGACCTTGATGGTGATCTTGTGTTGGTGGTTTGCCTTGGCGAACGTCGTCGAGACGGGGGCGGCGGCAGGCGTTACGGTGTCCGCGGAGGCCGCGCCTTGAGCGCTGCCGGCGAGCAGAGCCACGCTGAGCGCAGCGGTCGCGATGAGTTTCTTCATGGATTCCTTGCAGTTGGGCGTCAGTCGACCACTGATGGGCAGAGTTCGACTCAGGGGTGACGCTGGGCTGGATTTAGTTGGCGAGACCTGGGTTCAGGCCGCGTGGGCGCATCCCCAGGGCTTCAACCCGGAGATGGCGTAGTACCGGTTGGCGACGGTGATCTGCTGAGCACGCGTCGCCTGGTGTGGCAGGGCGGCGAAATCGCGGCCCCCCATCGCACGCCAGGACGCTGCGCTGAACTGCAGGCCGCCGTAATAGCCGTTACCGGTATTGATTTGCCAGTTACCGCCGGACTCGCATCGAGCGATCCGATCCCACATGGCTGCGCGGGCGAGATTGATGCCCACACCGTTTGGAGAAGTCTTGGTGCCGACCTCAACGGTGGCGGTCTTGGGTTTGACCAGCACGACCTCGTTGACGACGACCTTGGAATCGACCTTGCCGTTGATCACCGTGATCTTGTAGGTGCGGGTGGCCTTGCCGGCCTTGCCCTTCACGATGGTCTTGGACTCGCCGGCCCACATAGTGGAGTTCTTCTTCTTCGTCACGGGGGCAGGAACGGCCTCGGTGACGGTCTTGGTGGAAACCTCCACCCGATCCAGCCGTACCTTCGTGTCCGCAGTGAGCACGGTGTCGGCAGCGGGGGAGACGATGTCGTCGTTATCGGCGACCAGGTTCTCTTCGGACAGGAGCTCGGCCACGGTGTTGGCCGTCGTGGTGACGACGTGCTTGTCGCCGGCCACGCGAACTTCAATGGCCTTCGGCGTGCTGACCGAGATCTGGGCGCCATCACGAGGCAGCGGAACGTTCAGGTTGAAGGAACTCCAGGCCTGATCGAGATCGGGAAGCGTCGCAACCTGAGGAATGTCGGCCAGAGTGTGAGCCTTGGTGACCAGCTCGACGGTGGTGCCGTTGACGGTCAGCGTGATCGGCTTGGCGTAGGTCACGACGACCTGCTGGCCGTCCTCGACAGTCGCATCGAGGGCCGGTGAGACGGTGTCATGCGGCTTGAGGGTGATGCCGTTGGCCGTGAGCACATCAGCGACGGTGACAGCGAAGGCTCCGCCGCGAACGGGCTGCCCGTCGACGACGAGGTTGACGTCCTTATGCAGCGCGGTCGCCGTGGTCGTACCGCCGGCGACGAGCGCGAAGGTGAGCGCTGCGGCGGTGAGGATCTTCTTCAAAACCGAGGTTCCTGTGCTGTAGGTGACTACTTCCTGAGAACAGCCTGCATGATCCTGAGAGTTTTCGTCAAGTTCTCTCAGGATTCCGGCGCGTCGCGTGCCAGTGCCGGGGGCCGTCCTAGGACACGCGAACGCCGCCGAACCGAAGTTCGGCGGCGTTCGCGTGGAGGTGAGTCTGCGGCAGTCGTCGCGGGCTGTGGATCAGAACAGATCGGCAGCCTTTGCCTTGGCGAGACGTGCGTTCACGTCCGACCAGTTGACCACATTCCACCAGGCCTTCACATAGTCGGCCTTGACGTTCTTGTACTGCAGGTAGAAGGCGTGCTCCCACATGTCGAGCTGCAGCAGCGGAACCTGGCCGGCAGGCAGATTGTTCTGTTGGTCGTAGAGCTGGTTCACGTTCAGGCGCTTGCCGAAGGTGTCCCAGACCAGCATCGCCCAGCCGGACCCCTGCAGGGAGTTGGCCGCCGCATTGAACTGGCCCTGGAAGCCGGTGAAGGAGCCGAAGTACTCCTCGATGGCCGAGGCCACGTCGCCGGTGGGCTCGCCGCCACCGTCAGGAGACATGTTCTTCCAGAACACCGAATGGTTGATGTGTCCGCCCAGATGGAAGGCGAGGTCCTTCTCCAGCTTGGGCACCGAGGCGAAGTCGCCCTTGTCACGGGCTTCGGCGAGCTTCTCCAGCGCGGTGTTGGCGCCAGCGACGTAGGCGGCGTGATGCTTGGAGTGATGCAGCTCCATGATCTCCCCGGAAATGGCGGGGGCCAGAGCGCCGTAGTCGTAATCAAGATCGGGCAGGGTGTATGCCATCGGAAAATCCCTTCGGATGCGTTTCGTCTAATCAATCACCCACAACCGAGGGTGCGCTAGCGCTATTCCGCAGGTGGGGGTGCGGGAATTGCTGTTGGCCTCAGCTTGACCGCACGAGCCGACCTGCGCAAGAGGCGCAGCAGCGGAGTGCCCAGCATCAGGATCAAGAGGGCATTGGTCACTGCTCTGCCGAGATTCCAGCCCATGGAGGTCGCCAGATTGAACAACACGAAATGGTGCAGGTTCTGCCACGGGGTCGCTGCGGGATCGAACGACAGTTGCGTGCCCTCCCCGATGGCGAACGGCCAGAAGGAGAAATCCATGAACCAGCCATAGGCGAATGCAGACACCATTCCGTAGCCGGCCAGCAACCACACCTCGACGCGCCCGTCAGCTTTGGGCAGCATGCCGGCGAACAGTCCCACGAAACCGGCTGCCAGCATCTGGTAGGGCAGCCACGGACCAACTCCGGACACGATCAGTGACGAGGTGAACAAGGTGATCGCCCCCAAAGCGAACCCAAACCCGGCACCATAGGCGCGACCGGCCAAGATCAGCAGGAAGAACACCAGTTCGAAGCCGGCCGTCCCCGCACTCAACGGACGCAGCACTGTGCCGACTGCGGCCAGCACGCCCAACATGGCCAGTGTCTTGACGTCCATGCGTCCACTCGACAACTCGGTGAGCACCACAGCCAGCAGCATGGGCAGTACCAGGGCGAACACCAGCGGTGCCAGGATCGGTGACAACCCCGACGACGGATTCAGGAACAGCGGCCAGCAGAAAGCAACCGTGCCGACTACTAGAGCCACGATCAGCGAGATGCTCAGCCGCGCCGGGTGGGCCGTCTGCAGTGGCTGCACCGTGGTGGAGCTCATCGCAGCACCTGTTCGGCTTCGGTCACCGTCAGTACGGCGGCAGGGGCAAAGACCTTGGCAAGCTGCGGGGCGTAGGCGACCGAGGAGGTCAACACCTGGGCAGTGCTGCCTTCGATGATGATCTCGCCCTCGGCCATGATCAGGCTGCGCTCGGAGACGGTGGCGGCGAACTCCACATCGTGGGTGCTGATCAGTACGGCCATACCGCCGTCGGCCAGTCGGGCGATGATCGCGGCCAGTTCGGCCTTGGCTCGGTAGTCCAGCCCTCGGGTCGGTTCGTCCAGCAGCAGCACCCTCGGTTCCGCACTGAGTTGGATCGCCAGCACCAGCGCCAGTCGCTGGCCTTCGGACAGATCCCGCGGGTCTCGATCAGGATCGAGTGCGACACCGAGTTCGGTCAGCAACGCAGCAGTGGTGCCGCTGGCCGCGTCGGCGTCGGCGTCGGCGCGATCACACTCGGCGCCCACGCTGGGCAGATAGAGCAGATCGGCTGCGGTCTGGGGCACCAATGTGACCAGGCGCCGGGCTGCGGTCGCCGACAGTTCGGACGGGTCGACGCCCGCCACCGACACCGAGCCGGTGTGGGAGAGGGCGCCCTGAAGCGCCCAGAGCAGGGAGGACTTGCCGGAGCCGTTGCGACCCAGCAGCGTGGTGACCTCTCCGGTGTGCAGGGCGAGCGCAACGGAGGCTACGGCGATCACATCGCCGTAGCGAACGCCGATATCGGTCGCGGTGAGTGCCGCGCTGCGCACCGGTGGTATTGGACGCGGCGGATCGGACGGCAGCAGGCCTTCGGCCAAGACCCGCCGGCGCGCTTGGCGCACGCTCAGGGGGGTTTCGGGCCACTGCAGCAGCTCGGCCAGGCCGGCCAGTGGCGGGCGCAGATCCGAGGCGCTCAGCACCGTGGCCGGCTCGCCGGCCACCACCCGGCCGTCACCGGGGAGCCACAGCACCGAGTCGGCGGCGTGCAGCACGCGCTCCAGCCGGTGCTCGGCGAGCACCACCGTCAACCCCACTTCGTGAATCAGGGTGGTGATCGCCCCCAGCACGTCGGCGGCTGCGGTTGGGTCCAGAGCCGATGTCGGCTCGTCCAATACGAGCACCGAGGGGCGGGCGGCGAGTACGGCGGCAATGGCGACCCGCTGTTGCTGGCCTCCGGACAGCTCAGTCAGCGGACGGCGGCGCAGATCGGCGATCCCCAGCAGATCCAAGGTTTCTTCGACCCGTTGGCGCATGGCCGCCGGTGCTATGCCGAGCTGTTCCATGCCGTAGGCGATCTCGTCCTCGACGGTGTCGGTCACGAAGCCGCGAAGTGGGTCCTGGCCGACGAACCCCACCACATCGGCCAGTTCTCGGGGCCGGTTTTCGGCGGTGCTGCGGCCGTTGACCAACACTCGCCCGCTCAATGTGCCGCCACTGAAGTGCGGCACCAGTCCGTTGATGGCTCGCAGCAGGGTGGATTTGCCGGAGCCGGTGGCTCCGATGACCAGGCACAGGTCCCCTTCGGCGATCTGGAACGAAACCTGGTCCAGGGTGGGACCCGCGGCGTCGAGGTAGCGGAAACTCACCTGCTCGAAGCTGATCATCGCCGCACCAACTCCGCATGGGGGCGTGGGCTGCGAGTACGCAGCTCGCGGCGGCTGGCCTCGGGGATCTGACGGTGTTGCGGGCGGGTGAGCGGCAGCGGGGCCACCACCAAGGCCAGCACCACCAGCATCGGCCCCGTCAACTGTGGCCACGCCAGTGGGTCGGTGCTGGGCTGGAAGGCCGTTGGCTGTAGCAGGGCGTTCGCCTGGGAACTGAGGGCGGGGGGATCCAGACCACCGACCGCGAGGACGATGATCGCGATCATCACCCCGCTGGCGACCACCAAGGTCTCGGTGGATCGCCACGGCTGCGGACGGTAGCGGGTAACGGATAGGCGGGCACCGGCATGCCGCAGACCCACTCCGACCCCGACCACGCCGGCAACCAACAGGGCGCCGGCCAGCCAGCCGGCATCGGTACTGAGCAGCAGGAATCCGCCCATGGTGGCCACCAGCACCGAGACCAGCATGACGGTCAGCGTCCCGGTGATCGGGCGCCCGGCGGTGCGGGCGAAGCCGCGGGCTTCCATTCCTTCGGCCAGCGACAGCGACCGATCAATAGCATCACTCAGAATCGACAACGCGATCGGGCCCACTGCGGCGAGACCTCGGGCCGTGTCACCGCGCAACCGTCGGGCCCGGCGCACCCGCTGTGCGCTCTCGATCAATTGCGGGGCCACGCTGAGTGCCACCACCACCGCCACCGAGGCCTCGTATAGCGCTGCCGGCACTGAGCGCAGCGCTTGGCGCGGATTGGCGAGTGCATTGGCTGCCCCGATGGCGAGCAGCAGGACGGCGAGTCGCAGCGCTTCGTACACCGTGGCCGTGAGTGCCTCGGCGGTGACCGGCCCTCCCAGCCGAATTCCGGCGGCCCATTCCGGCAGCGGAACCTGCGGCAGCGCGAACAGCACGGTGGTGCCGCTCGGCGCACCGATGAGGATCTGGAAGAACACTCGCATCGCGATGACGAAGGCAGCCAACAGCAGATAGGCGCGCACCGAGCGAGCCCAGGGTGAGTCACTGCGACGCAGCAGCACCACGATGACCATGGCGAGTGCCATCGCGGTGAGCAGCAGCGGATTGGTGGTGCCGTTGACGGCGATAGCGATTCCGATCGCCCAGCCCCACCACGCCAGCGGGTGCAGTGATCTCAGCGTCTGCGTCCTTTCCTCAGCCACCAGGCGCCGGCGCCCAGACCTCCCAGTCCGACGGTCGCGGCGGTAATGATCAGGGCGGTCGGGCTGCCGGGATCGGTGCCGTCGTCGATCAGCACCGGGGATGCGCTCGGAGTCGGTGTTGGCGTCGGTGTGGTCGGGCTCGGTGTCGGTGACGCCGAAGGGGCCTTGGTGGCGGTGGCCTTGGTGGTCTTCGCGGGCACCGACGCCGTGGCGGTCGTCGGCTTGGTGGTCGTGGCCTTGGGCTTGGGCTTGGCGACCGCCACCGGATTGTTCGGTGGTTTCGCCCCCGGCGCGGAGGCAGAGCCGGACACACTCACATAGTGCCAACCCTCCGCAGCTCCCTTGGTGGGGTGATAGGAGTTCGCCCCCAGATTGGAATAGCTCCAGCCGGAGTAGCTGCCGTCCGAGCGGCGGGTGGCGTGCCAATAGGACCAATAGTTCTTGTACACATCCGGCTTGCCGGGCTTACCGGCGATGACGGTGATCATGCCGCCACTCGAGCGTGCGCCGAAGGTGGACTGCAATGCCGAAGTACCGCTGCTGAAACTGGTAGCGCAGCGCGTCGAGACCCCGCCCCCCAGGCTGCCGAAGTCGACCACGACCCACACCCCGTTGCAGGCGGTGAAGTCCTTGGCGACGGCAGGAACCGGCGCCCAGGCGCCCAACCCGAAGACCACCACTGCCAGGAGCGCGAACCACAGCCTTCTCATCGGTGAACCCTCCGTGTTGCCGCGGAGGCCCGGGTCACCGTCTGCAGGCTGGGGCTCGAGACGGTGACCCGGACGCTGATGCGAGCGCGCCGGTCGGCGGCGCGCAGTCGGTAGCCGGTGTTGGTGGCGCCGGCGATGAGCTTGCCGGAGCGGTACCACCGCACCCTCACCCGTTGCGGAGTGGGTTGCCAACATCCGATGCGAACCCGCAGCTTCCGGCCAACCTTGGCCTTGCCTGAGATCACCGGGCGAGGGGTGGCCGAATACCCCCGCGGCGGCATCCGGTTCGGCGCGATACTGCCACCGGCGCCGAAGCGCCAGCCCTCCACCGAGCCTCGGGTCGGGTGGTAGCTTCCCGCGCCCTGGCTGGAGTAGCTCCAGGCCGAGAAAGTGCCATCGGCCCGCACCGAGGCATGCCAGTAGGACCAGTAGTCGGTGAAAGAGGTTGCGTCGACGACGGTGGGGAAGGCGTGAATTCGGGTCACGAAGCCCGTCGAAGTGGCTTTGTCGAGCTCCACGCTGAACCCAGCGCTGCGCAAGGCTGTGAGTCCGCTGCCATAGCTGGTGGCGCAGCGAGTCGTGGCGTCACCATTTCCTCGGTCCACGACGACCCATACCCCGGAACAGGATCGGGTGGTCGCTGGCAGCGTCGGCACGCTGGCCGAACTCGACGCGACCGGGCCGGCCACCAGCAGCAGGCTGGTGGCCAGCGCTATCGCCAGCAGTCGATTCATCGACGTGCGTGCCGGGGCCGGTAGCGTTCGGTGCGGGCTGCGACCAGCACGGCGCCCAGGGTGATCAGGCCCAGACCGGCCCATCCCAACGGCCAGGACGCATCGGTGCCGGTTCGGGGCAGCGTCGCGGAGTTGTCGGCATTGCTGTCGGACGCGGTGCAGGTAGCCAGCGGGGCTGAGAGCGTGGCGTAGGTGTTGGCGGTCAAAGCAAGCAGCGCGGTTGCCGTCGACAACTGGTTGGAGGTGGTTCCGCTGAGAGTGTTGGGGAAACCGCCATTGTTCAGTTGCTGGTCGCGCAACCAGGTGAGTGAATCACTGACATCGACACCATCGGCCTGGAGTGCGGAGATCAACAACGCGGTGCTGTCCACCGGTGAATAGTTCTGCCAGTAGCCGGCGGCCTTCTTGGCCCCGGCCGCCCAGGACGTTGCTTTATCGACTGCTTCTTTGGTGGCTGTGGTGGGGGTGATCACATCATCGGACAAGGCCATCAGCGCCAGGGCGGTGGAATCGGGATCGTCGGTGCTGCCGAAACCCCACGCGCCACTGGCCAGTTGCTTGCTCACCAAGTAGTCCACCATGGCCGCACTCGGTGTGGTGCCGGTGCGCTTCAGTCCGATCATGGCCAGTGCCTGCCCGAAGGCGAAGTCATCGGCCGTGCCAAGGCGTCCCTGAGAGCTGGCGCCCTTCACGATCCGCTTGGCGAGGTCGACACCGCCGAAATCGGTCGGATCCTCACCGACCGCCGAGACGAAGATCGCCAGCTTGGCGGCCGCGTACGCGCTGGTTGCGGAGTAGTCGTCGGCCTGGCTGGCCAGGTAGTCGGTGATCTTCTCCAGCTTGCCGGCATAGGCGCATTCCCGGGCGGCCAGGCCCAGCCCGACGTCCACCGCAGCGCCGGGGGAGTCCCAACTGGTCGGCACGCTGGCCGCTAGCCACTTACCTGCGCTTCGGGTCGAGCTGGTGTCGATCGACGGAGCTGTGGTGGTTGAACTCGACGGGCTCGGAGTGGGGGTCGGTGTGGCTGATGCCGGCGCCACGGGGACCGACGTTACGGCCGGACCGGTGGCGCTGAACGAATTGGTGAGTCGCCAGCCTTCGATCTTGTCGGTCGTCGGCGTGGTGTTGTTCGAGCCGTCGGACTGATAGTCCCAGGAACTCAGCGTGCCGTCGGCCGCGACGCTGGCGTACCAGTACGACCAGTAGTAGCCGCCGTTGGTGCCGTAGTTCGGATCAGCAGGCAGCGTGTCGACCTGGCTGACGAAGCCGCCGGACTGGGCGACGTCGAAACCGGCGCTGCTGAGGGCCTCGGTGCCGGTGGCGTAGGCCGAGGCGCAACCCAGCGAAGGGGCGGTGGCGTCGTCGAACTGGACGGCCACCCACACCCCGGAGCAGGAAGTGGGGGTGGTGGCGGGAGCGGCCGTCGCTGTTGCGGCCGGCATCAGGCCAAGGGATAGGAGCGCTGCCGTAGTCCCGACAGCAAGCGCTCGGGTGAAAGTGAGTGACATTCCGGTCCTTTCGCGAGAGTCGCACGGACCGGTGATCAAGCCGGCTCATCCCGCGCGCCTCGACGGGTTTTCATTGAGCCAGAACAGGGATGGGCATTCCGACTTGGCCGACAGATCGGCGTCACGGTTGCGGGTCAGTCCCGGATTCTCACCGGGTTCCCCCATCACGTTCAGGTGCGCTCACCCTACTGCACCCTGCGGCCGAGGCCGACCATCCCAGCAATCACAGATTCCCGCTGAGACACCTCGCGCCGTTGCTGCGAGGGCGGGCGCGCGAAGGGGACACCGGCTCGCCCGGTGCCCCCTTCGTCGTCGGTGGTTTCGCGCCTACTGCGCGTCGTCGTTCTTGGTGTCGCCGTCCACCAGCCCCTTGACGGCGCTGCTGGCGTCATCGGCGAGCTTCTTGGCGTTGTCGGGCAGGTCCTCGGCGAAGCCTTTGACGGCGGTGCCGGCTTCGTCGGCAAATTTCTTGGCGTTCTCAGGCAGGTCTTCGGCGAAATCCTTGGCTTTGTCCATGGCTTCCCCGGCGAAGTCTTTCGCCTGATCGCCGAATTCCTTGGCCTTGTCCAGCAAGCCGTCGAAGAAGCCGCCTTCTTCCGGGCTGTTGTCATCACTCATGGAGGTCCCTCATTTCGGTGTGGAATACGACGACGTCAACCCTAGAGCTCATACCCACTCAATGGCAGAAGGAGAGCCGCAGTTTCGGGTGCTCGGAATCGGCAGGTGAGTATTCTTCGCCGACCTCATCCCTCCTCACGGGTGGGCGACCGTGAAGAGTCGGAAGCCCTTCGCGCTGGCGTAGCGCTCACAGGAGTAACCCTGCTCGATCAGCCAAGCCTGCAGGGAATCGGCTCCCAGGTTCTTGCCGACGACCAGGCGGGCCACACCATCGGGGGCCAATCGCGGCAACCAGGTCAGCAGCAATTCGTGGAGGGCGGCCTTTCCGATGCGGATCGGCGGATTCGACCAGATCTCGTCATAGCGTGCGTCGGGATCGGCATGCTCGGGGGTGAGTGCGAAGACCCGATCGGCGACGCCGTGAGCCTGGGCGTTGTCGACCACCAATTCCAAGGCGCGCGGGTTCACATCCACCGCGTCCACTCGAGCCAGCGGGCAGGCGGTGGCCAGGGCAACGGCTAACACGCCATAGCCGCACCCCAGATCCAACAATCGTGAGGCGGAACCGCTGGGCGTCGTCTCCCGCAGCAGCACAGCTGTGCCCGGGTCCAGCCGTTCGGCGGAGAAGACGCCGGCGGCAGTGGTGAACGTCCACTCGGTCTCCCAGAAGCTCATCCGCACCTCGCGGCGACGTTCGGGGCCAGTAGGCGTCTCGAAGTAATGACTCACGGCAGCTCCCGGCGGGCGCGGGCCTCGGCGACCCGCAGTTCCAACTGATCGACCGAAGGGTAGCCGACTTCCTCCAGCACCAGTCCGTGCGCCGCCGCCACCGGCACGTCACCGCTGCGCGACTCGGCGTCCAGCAGGCCCACCAGCCAGGAATCGTCGCGGCGTCCGGTGCCGACCTCGACCAAGGCACCCACCAGCGATCGCACCATGGAATGGCAGAACGCGTCAGCGCGCACTTCCACTCGGATGCGACGATCGGGAAGACGCTCGGCGCGCAGTTCCTGCAATCGACGAATGGTGGTCGCACCCTCGCGGGCCCGACAGAATGCGGCGAAATCGTGAAGCCCGAGCAGCGCCTGACCGGCGTGGTGCAGTTGGGCCACATCGATCTCGCCACGCACGGCAGCGGTGGTATGACGCTGCAACGGATCCAGGACGCCGTCGCTGAGGTGGTAGCGGTAGCGACGCCAGATCGCCGCGAAGCGGGCATCAAAACCCGGCGGTGCCACCTGAACGCTGAACACCGCCACGTCCTCGGGAAGGGCTCGGCGCAGGCGGCGCTGCAAAGTCCGGGCGAGGTCCTCCGGCTCAGGGAGGTCCAGATCGAGATGGGCGACCTGACCGCGAGCATGTACCCCGGCGTCGGTGCGCCCGGCGCAGGTGAGCACCGGTGGCTCGTCGAGTCGCAATACGCGACCGATCCAGGTCTCCAGCTCCCCTTGGACGGTGCGCAGGCCGGTTTGGGCCGCCCAGCCGTGGAAGGCGGCACCGTCATAACCCAGGTCGAGGCGGAAGCGTGTCATCGGCGTCGGTAGGTCAGGTCGAAGACGGTGCGTCCGGCGTCCAGGCCGCGCTGCTCGTACTTGGTCAGCGGTCGTTGCTCGAAACGCGGAGCCCAGCCGTCATGGCTGTTCACCAGCAATTCGGCGGCGTCCAAGGTCTCGCGCATGGCCTCGGCATAGTCGGCCCAGTCGGTGGCCAGCCGCCAGATGCCTCCGGGGACCAAACGGGAGGCGACGATCTCGGCGAACCTCGGGTTGACCAGACGGCGCTTGTGATGGCGGGCCTTGTGCCAGGGGTCAGGGAAGAAAGTCCACAACTCGGTGATGCTGGCGGGCTCGAACAGCATCTCCACCCCCTGTGCGCCGTCGGCCACCACCAGCCGCACGTTGCTGAGATTATGGCGCGCCAGTCTGCTCAAGGTGGAGGCCACTGATGGGGTGAACACTTCGAAGCCGATCAGATTGGCCTGCGGGTGGGTTTCGGCGAGCGCCGTAATGGCCTGGCCGGTGCCACAGCCGATCTCGACCATCACAGGCGCCTGTCGTCCAAAGCGGGCCGTCCAATCGACGTGGGCGTGCGGTGCGATCGAGGTTTCGCGCTCAGCGGCGTCAACCTCGATCACCCAGGCGTCGTGATACTTCTGCCACGCCTTGAGCTGTGATTCGTTCATGCGGGCCGATCGACGGACGTAGGAGACGACATCACGGTGAATGGGTCGGGCGGCAGGCATGGGAGCCATCATAAGAACACGGTCGGCCCGGGGGTTGCATCACGCGGAAATCGCGGAAAGAACTGCGAAGCCCACCTTTTGAGTGAACCCCTTTCTCTCACCCATGTGAACGGTCTAATCTACCGGCGGCGACCACGATGAAAAGGTGTCGCCGAGTTCGTCCCCTGTTTCGGCGGGGGAAACGGCACGGGCTGCCGCGGCGCTGGGGGTTGTGGCAGCCCGTGTGTCGTCTGATCAGGTGTTCTGGGGTCATGACGACAGCGCCCGACCTCGACCAACAGGGTCTTTCGGGGTGACGGCGGGGGACATCTCAGGGTGAAGTCGGAGCCCGGTCGCGCAGCGGATGGGGTTTGATGGAGTCGTGCGATTCCTTCTGAACCTCATTTGGCTGATCTTCGGTGGCCTGTGGCTGGCCTTGGGCTACATCCTGGCCGGCATCGTTGCGTGCATCTTCATCGTCACGATCCCCTTCGGGATCGCCTCCTTCCGTATGGCCGGCTTTGCCCTGTGGCCTTTCGGGCGCACCGTCATCAGCAAACCCAGTGCGGGCTTCGGCTCCGCGCTGGGCAATGTGATCTGGTTCATCGTGGCCGGGCTGTGGCTGGCCATCGGCCACGTCACCACCGCCATCGCTCAGGCGATCACCATCATCGGTATCCCCCTGGCTATCGCGAACGTGAAGATGATCCCGGTGACGTGCTTCCCGTTCGGCAAAGCGATCGTCGACGACGACCAGCTGCCGGCGGGCGTCGAGCCGCTGTTCCACATCTGAAGTCGGCGTCCGCGGCGAAGCTCGATAGAGTTGGCCAGTGGGCTTCAATCTGGACCTGTTTCTCACCACGGCCGTGACTCTGTTCGTCATTGTGGATCCGCCGGGGTTGCTGCCGGTGTTCCTGGGGCTCACTCGACGACTGGATCTCGCCCAACGACGCCGCGCAGCGTGGCGAGCATCGGTTGTGGCGTTCGCAGTGATCGCAGTGTTCGCCCTGTTCGGTCGCCAGATCCTGACCTACCTGCAAGTCTCGGTGCCGGCCATGACCGCATCAGGAGGTCTGCTGCTGCTGTTGGTGGCCCTGGACCTGCTGATGGGACGGGCCGAAGAACCCACCTCTCATGATGGTGTGAACGTGGCCATCGTGCCGTTGGGCACACCGTTGATGGCCGGCCCCGGCGCCATCGTCGCCATGATGCTGGCGGTGCAGCAACAGCCCGATCTGGCCGGTTACCTCACGGTCGGTGCTGCGCTCATCGTGGTCATGCTGCTGGTGTGGCTCGCGATGCGCTACGCCGACGCGTTGCGGTCACTGCTGCGTGAATCCGGGACTGTGCTGGCCTCCCGGATCGCCGGCCTGCTGCTCAGCGCCATCGCGGTGCAGATGATCGCCGACGGCGTCTTCGGATTCATCGACGCTCACTGATTATTGATGTCTGGTTCCGCCGCGAGGCATCGGTGGAACAATGAAATTCGTGGTTGAACGAGAACTCACCGAGCCGGTTTCGCTGACACTGCCGTCCGGGGACCTGAATCCCGCAGCCGTGGGTTGGGCGCGCCGTCCGCTGGTCGACACCTCCGGAATCGGAAGCACCGGGAGCTGGGGACGCAACAAACGCTGGGAATACTGGAATGTCTCCACTCCCAGCCATGTGTTGGCTCTCACGGTGTCGTTGATCGACTATGCCGCCGTCCACGAGGTGTGGATCTTCGATCGAACCGCGCAGCGGGCCTGGGGCCGGGCGCCCACTCTGATTCCGCCCCGTGGCGCGATCTTGCCGCCATCGCTGGACCAGGGCCCGGTTCGGGCGGTGGCCAAGGACTTCCTGGTGGAGATCGACCACAGCGATGGCATCGTCAGGCTTCATGCCGAGATTCCCGAAGCCTCCTTCGATGTCGAGGTGGTCAGACCCGACCGTCACGACTGCCTGGCTGTGGTGGTGCCGTGGTCGAGGCGGCGCTTCCAATACACCGTCAAGGATGTGGCCTTGCCCGCCGTCGGGGTGCTGCGTATCGAAGGCGCCGAGTACCCCATCCCCGCGGGCCAATCCTGGGCGGTGCTCGACCACGGCCGGGGCCGCTGGCCTTACGACATCGCCTGGAACTGGGGCGCCGGATCGGGCCTGGTTGACGGTGTCTCGTTCGGGCTCCAAGTAGGCGGGCGCTGGACCGAGGGCACCGGGTCGACCGAGAACGGCATCCTGATCGATGGTGTGCTGACCAAGATCTCCGAGGAACTGACCTGGGACTACGACCTCGCCGAGTGGCGCAAGCCGTGGCGGATCACCGGCGGCGGACTGGACGCCACCTTCACCCCCGACTACGACCGGCACTCCGAAACCAATCTGGGCATCATCGCCGCCCGCACCGACCAGTGCTTCGGAATCTGGTCGGGTAGCTTTGCCGGCTTCGACTTCGACGGGGTCTACGGATGGGCCGAGGACGTGCACAACCGCTGGTGAGCCTCAGTCGAGCTTGATGTCGACCTGAATCTCGGCGGCTAGTGCCTCCAGGTCGGCCCGGATGGCCTGGGTGTCGGCATCACTGGGAATGCGGGCGCTCACGGTCGCCTCGAACAACCGGCCGCCGGTCATAGGCGCGTCGATCGTCTTGCTGGAAAGGTGCTCGATGCTGAGTTGATGGCGGCTCAGGGTTGCTGAGACCTCCTTGACGATGCCGGGACGGTCATTGCCGATCACCGTCAGGCTGATCAGCGGCCAGATCTCGGTCACAGCCTCGGACCCGGCGTGCGTGGTGATCTTCAGCAGCCCCTGCAATTCGTTCAGGGCGGCGGTCAAAGCTGCAGCGGCGGCGGCAGGTACCGACACTTCGACGATTCCGGCGAAGGTGCCGGCCAACTCGGCCAACTCGCTACGCTCCCAGTTGCCGCCGTGGGCACTCACAACCTCGGCCAGTGCGGCGACTAGGCCGGCGCGATCGTCCCCGACGACAGTCAAGATCAGCATGGGCATGGCTGCAGCCTAGCGATGGGCGCCGGGTGGTTGGCGACGAGGCGTGTCCGATGGCGCAGATCAGGCGGGGTGCGCTGCGTCCCGATGGTGGCGGCGCGGTGGAATGCCCGATCAGTCGGTTTTGTCGCGGGCGGCGTCGATTTTTGCCTTCGCACCGTCCAACCAGGTTTGGCAAATGGCGGCCAGTGCTTCGCCGCGCTCCCACAGCGCCATCGATTCGCTTAGCGGCACTGATCCCGCTTCGAGTTTGCGGACGATCTCGACCAACTCGTCGCGGGCCTCCTCATAGCTGGGTGTCTCGCTCTTTGTGCTCATTCGTCGTCCTTCTTCTCGATCGATGCCACGGTCAGACCGAGGCGGCCGTCGGCCAGTTGTGCAGTGATCTTGCGACCTTTGGCTGTCGCCGACGTGCGGTCGACGGTGTTGCCTTTGGAATCGCTCAGAATGGCGTAGCCGCGCTGCAGAGTGGCCTGCGGCGACAGTGCCCGAACCCGAGTCAGGGCGTGGGACAGTGACGTCTGCTCTTCGCGCAGTTGGACGCCGATAGCGCGCTGCAGTCGTTCCCGGGCGGTGCTCAACCGTTCGACGTGGCCGTCCAGGGCTGCGGTCGGGTTCTGCAGCACCGGGCGGTTGCGCAGATCGTCCAAACGGCGCTGCTCATTCGCCACGGTCGTAGCCAGCGCCTGGCGAAGCCGCCGGGTCGCACCGGTGAGGCCTTCGGTCTCAGCAGCAGCGTCGGGCACCACTCGTTTGGCGGCATCGGTGGGAGTCGACGCTCTCACGTCGGCGACCAGATCCAGAATCGGGGTGTCCGTCTCGTGGCCGATAGCGCTGACCACCGGGGTGCGGCAGGCATGGACGGCGCGCACCAACGCCTCCTCGCTGAACGGCAGCAGATCTTCCAGCGACCCGCCCCCGCGGGCGATGATGATCACGTCGACCTCAGGGCGGCCATCTAGAGCTTTCACAGCCTCGATCACTTGGCCTGCGGCCTGCGGCCCTTGTACCAAGGTGTGCTCGACGTCGATGACTGCCGCCGGCCATCGCCGGGCAATGTTCTCGATCACGTCGCGTTCGGCGGCGCTGCCGGCTCCGGTGATTAGGCCGATCCGGCGCGGCAGGAACGGTAGGCGCTTCTTCAACGCCGAGTCGAACAGGCCTTCGGCCTGCAGCATCCGTTTGCGTTGTTCGATCGCAGCAAGCAGACGTCCTTCTCCGGAGGGGCGCAGCTCGCGGCATTGGAAGCTCAAGGACCCCGACTTGGTCCACAGGGTCGGTTTGATCCAGGCCGCCACCACGGTGCCCTCGGTGATCGGACCTGCTGCGTCCAGCACGGCTTGGGAGGTCGAGATCGACACCGAGACTTCTTCGACGGTGTCGCGCAGGGTTAGGAACTGGGTGGCGCCGGTTCGCCGCTTGATTTCGATCAGCTGGCCCTCAACCCAGACCGCCCCCAATCGCTCCACCCAGTCGCGGGTGGCGAAAACCACAGTGCGCAGCGGCTGCGGCTTCTCAGGAGAACTACTCAGGGCCATGACTGCAGGCTAGCGGGCCCCACCCACACTGCTGTGCAGTCAGCGCTCATCGCACCCGATGCCGGTGAGGCGAGCCAGACTCTGTGCCGGTGGCGTCGCGGTCTTTCTACCTCGCCGGTTACGGAGGTCGCGATTCTTCGTCTCCGGCTGGTTGAGGAGGACGCACAGCGTCCGTCTCGAAACCTCGTGCCCCTTTCCCCTCGGCTGGTTGAGGAGGCCCGGAGGGCCGTCTCGCAACCTCGCACCCCTTCCCCTCGGCTGGTTGAGGAGGACGCGTAGCGTCCGTCTCGAAACCTCGCAAGCTGGTTTGTGGACTGTGGCGGGGGTTTCGAGACGCTCTCTTCGTTCGCTCCTCAACCAGCCGGAGTGGGGGAGGTCGCTCTTCGGTCGGACAGCTTCCATATTCGGTTGGTTGAGGCGCATGCGCGGCGTCCGTTTCGAAGCCTCGCGCCCGTACCCCTCGGCTGGTTGAGGAGGCCCGTAGGGCCGTCTCGAAACTTCGTGCCCTTTTCCCTCGGCTGGTTGAGGAGGCCCGCAGGGCCGTCTCGAAACCTCGTGAGGTGGTTTGTGGACTGTGGCGGGGGTTTCGAGACGCTCTCTTCGTTCGCTCCTCAACCAGCCGGAGTGGGGGAGGTTCGCACCGGTGGTGTGCGGTGGGGGGACGGTCGCACCTCTGGCCTGCGGTGGGGGAGGTGCGTAGCTTCACGGGCCGGTGACGGGGCGGGCGCGCTGGCACCAGCGGAATTGCTAGTGGTGATCATTCCCCGAACCGGGTGGTGCCGGCCGCGGTCGTCGGGATGGGTGAGGCGGCACCTAAACTGGGGCAATGCCAAGCAAACGAGTCGTGGTCGCTGCGCCGCGCGGCTACTGCGCCGGAGTCGACCGCGCCGTGGTCACCGTCGAGAAGGCGCTCCAGACCTACGGGCCGCCGGTCTACGTCCGAAAGCAGATCGTGCACAACCGGCACGTCGTGGAGGACTTGGAAGCCCGCGGCGCGATCTTCGTCGACGAACTCAGCGAAGTGCCGGCCGGTTCGACGGTGGTGTTCTCCGCCCACGGGGTGTCGCCGGCTGTACGTGACGAAGCGGCGGCGCGCGGTCTGAAGACCATCGACGCCACCTGCCCGCTGGTGACGAAGGTGCACCGCGAAGTGCAGCGCTTCGCCGATCAGGGCCTACAGATCATGCTGATCGGGCACGCCGGGCATGAAGAGGTGGAAGGCACGACCGGCGAGGCCCCCGCCAACATCACCCTGATCGAACACCCCGACGATGTGGATGCTGTCAACGTCGCCGACCCGAGCAAGGTCGCCTGGTTGACTCAGACCACGCTGAGTGTGGACGAGACCAGCGAGACGGTCTCCCGGATGCGCGGACGTTTCCCCGACCTCATCGACCCGCCCAGCGATGACATCTGTTATGCCACCCAGAACCGGCAGCAGGCGGTCAAACAGATCGCTGCCGGATCAGATCTGGTGATCGTGGTCGGATCACGAAACTCCTCGAACTCGATGCGTCTGGTCGAAGTAGCCCTCGCCGCGGGCGCAAAGGCCGCCCATCGCGTGGACAATGCCCGCGAGATCGATCCGACCTGGCTTATCGATGCCCATACCGTGGGGGTAACCTCGGGCGCATCGGTGCCGGAGGTGCTGGTCGACGGAGTGCTGGACTTCTTGCAGGAGCAGGGCTACCCGCCGGCTGTGGAAGAACGCTTGACCGAAGAGAACCTGACCTTCGCCTTGCCGATGGAATTGCGAAAGGACCTGCGCAGCCTCACATGACGATGTTCGCCCACTTCGATCCGCACGCGCGCGGTACGGCAGCCGAGGTCGCCGTCCGAGTGGCCCAGGAATCCGATCTGAACCACTGCGCCGACTTGGCCTACCGCCGAAACGGAGGCGACCAGGAGCTGTGGTACAGCAGGTTGGCCGTAGACCAAGCCGACCCGGAGCGGCTGCTGGTGGTGGCTGAGATCGACGGCACGGTGGTCGGCCACGCCTGTGCGGGCTGGCAGCACTTTGACCGACACTTGGCACACAATGTGAAGGATGGCTGGTACCTCACCGGGGTGATCGTCGAACCCGATTACCGCCGTCGCGGAGTGGGCCGGCACCTGGTGCAGGCCCGCCTGGATTGGTTGAGCACGCGCGCTGATCGCGCCTGGTATTTCGCGTCGGCGCAGAACGAGGCGTCCTTGCAGTTGCACCGCGAGTTCGGCTTCAGCGAGGTGACCCGCGCTTTCGAAGTACCCGGCGTGACCTTCACCGGTGGCGTCGGCGTGCTGTGCGTGCGAGCGTTGTGAGTCGTAGGGTTGGAGGCCTTACTCGGGGCCGACGCTTCGAGTGATCCTTCACAGGTACTGGTTCTCCACGTCGGTGTGGGCGTCGCTAGCGGCTCCAGTTCACCGGGCTGCATCCAGGCTGAGCTTCGATTGACAACGGACCACCTTTGGGAGGGACGACTGCATGATCCGCTTCACCGACGTGACCAAGACCTACCCCAACGGCACTCAGGCGATCAACGGATTGAGCTTGACCGCGCCCACCGGACGCATCACCGTACTGGTCGGACCCTCCGGCTGCGGCAAGACCACCTCGCTGCGCATGATCAATCGGATGATCGAACCGTCGACCGGAACGGTGCAGATCGACGGGCGTGATGTCGCGGAGCTAGGGGCGGCCCAACTCCGGCGAGGCATTGGATACGTCATCCAAAGTGGCGGGTTGTTCCCACACCGGACGGTGGCCGACAACATCGCCACGGTGCCGCGGCTGCTGGGCTGGTCCCGACAGCAGATCGCGAGCCGGACCGCCGAGCTGATGGAGCGGGTCGGGTTGGACCATCACCTGGCGCGTCGTTACCCCAACCAGCTCTCCGGCGGCCAACAGCAGCGGGTCGGAGTGGCCCGCGCCCTCGCCGCCGATCCGCCGGTGATGCTGATGGATGAACCCTTCAGTGCGGTAGACCCGATCGTTCGTGAGCAGTTGCAGGACGAGTTCCTGCGGCTGCAATCGGAACTGGGCAAGACCATCGTGTTCGTCACCCATGACATCGATGAGGCGATCAAGCTCGCCGACCAGGTGGCCGTGATGCGCGTCGGCGGAACGGTGGCCCAATTCGACACTCCGGCAGGGCTGCTCCGGCACCCGGCCGATGCCTTCGTTGCCGACTTCGTGGGACGCGATCGAGGATTCCGGGCGCTGGGTTTCGACAGCGGAATCACGATCAGGACCACCCCGGAGCCCACCATCGAGGTGGGCGCGTCGCTGGAGCAAGCCCGTGCCGTGGCAGGCAGTGCGGCCTGGCTGCTGGTGGTGGATTCCGACCAGCATCCGCTGGGTTGGTTGGAGATGGCCGAACTCTCCGGTGCCGTGCAGGACGCGGACCTTCGCCTCGGCGGCACGCTGGCCGTTCAGGGCGGATCGCTGCGCGCCGCCTTGGACGCCGCGCTGTCAGCACCCAGCAAGCGCGGCGTCGTCGTCGACGTTGACGGACAGCTGGTGGGCACCGTGAGTGCCCAGCAGGTGCTGGCCGAAGCCGAACGGCTCCCGCGATGACCTGGGCGCTGAACCATGTCGAGGACATCGGCGGGCTGCTGGCTAGCCACGCTGTGCTCGCCGCGGTGCCGCTGCTGATCGGGCTGCTGCTGGCGATCCCGGTAGGTTGGCTGGCCCACCAGCAGCATTGGCTGCGAACCCCACTGGTGGTGGGAACCGGTCTGCTGTACACGATTCCGTCGCTGGCGATGTTCATCGTGATGCCGCTGGTACTGGGGACCGGCATTCTGGACCCGCTCAATGTGGTGGTCGCCTTGTCGATCTACACCGTGGCGCTGCTGGTACGCACTGTCGCTGACGGGCTCGACGCTGTTCCGGCCCAGGCGCTGGACGCGGCGACGGCAATGGGGATCGGCACGCCGCGACGATTCTTCACCGTCGAATTGCCGCTGGCGGTGCCGGTGATCGCGGCAGGACTGCGGGTGGCGGCGGTGAGCAATGTGTCCATCGTCTCGGTGGCGGCCCTGCTGGGAATCCCGCAGTTGGGCTCACTGTTCACCGACGGCTTTCAGCGGAACTTCATCGATCCCATCGTCGTGGGCATCATCGCCTGCCTGATCCTGGCGTTGGTATTCGACTCGCTGATCGGTCTGTTCAGCCGGTGGCTCACCCCCTGGCTGCGTCCAGGGAGCGCGACATGACGTTCCTGTGGCAGTGGCTCGGCGACCCCGCCAACTGGGTGGGGCCGGACGGAATCTGGGTGCGCATCGGTGAGCATCTGGTCTACTCGGCGATAACCCTGGTGCTGGCGGCCGCACTCGCCATCCCGTTGGGGCTGTGGGTGGGGCACACCGGGAAAGCGCGCAGACTGGTGGTCAATGTGGCCAACGGCGCTCGGGCACTTCCCACTTTGGGATTGCTCTTCTTGGCGGTGCTGGTGGCCGGACCGTTGCTCCCTGGCGATCTGGCATTCGCTGTGCCGGCGATCCTGGTGCTGGTGATTCTGGCGATACCGCCGATCCTGGCCGGGGCCTACGCCGGTGTCGAAGCGGTTGATCGACAGGCCGTCGATGCTGCTCGCGGCATGGGAATGGTTGGTCACCAAGTGTTGTTGAACGTAGAACTGCCGTGCGCATTGCCGCTGATGCTTGGCGGACTGCGCTCAGCCGCACTCCAGGTGATCGCTACCGCGACTCTGGCCGCCTCGGTGAGCCTGGGAGGTCTGGGCCGGTTCTTGATCGATGGCCAGGCCTATCGCGACTACGGCCAGATGGCGGGCGGCGCGGTCCTGGTGGCTGCGCTGGCCATGGTGGTGGATGTGGTTTTCGTTGGATTCCAACGACTGGTGGTCTCGCCGGGCCTCACCTCCTCAGTGGTGACCCGGCGAGGGCTCCGAGAACACCTGAGCACGAACTGACGACAGGAGAGAGATGAAGAAGATAAGTGTGGTGCTGGCCGTCGTGATCGCGACCTTGGGGCTGGCTTCCTGCTCCTCGACCAATCCCCTGGACAGCTCGCCGAGCGCCAGCGCGGGTGGGACGGCGGTCGTGGTTGGTTCGGCCAACTTCCCCGAAAGCGAACTCCTGGCTCAGATCTACGCCCAGGCGCTGCGGGCCAAGGGCGTGACGGTCACGACCAAACTGAATATCGGATCGCGGGAGACCTACGTGCCGGCGCTGAAGAGCGGCGAGATCAATCTGATCCCCGAATACACCGGCGCCTTCGCCAAGTACCTCAACCCGGACGCCGACACTGGCACAACCGAGGCAGCTCTGGCGGCAGTGAAGGCCGCTCTGCCGGCGAACCTCACGGTGCTCGACCCCGCGCCGGCTCAGGACAACGATTCGATCACTGTCACTAAGCAGACGGCCGAGACTTACGGCTTGACGACCATCGAAGACCTGGTTCCCCACGCCTCACAGATGGTGCTGGGCGGCCCGCCGGAGTGGAAGACCCGCAGCTACGGGGTTCCCGGCCTGAAGAAGACCTACGGTTTGCAGTTCAAGAGCTTCAAGGCTCTCGACACCGCCGGCCCGTTGACCGTACAGGCGTTGAAGAACGGGCAGGTGCAGGCCGCGAACCTGTTCACCACCGATCCGGCCATCACCGCCAACGGTTTCGTCACTCTCACCGACACCAAAGGGTTCTTCGGCTCACAGAATGTGGTGCCGGTCGTCGGTACTGAGGTGGCGACCACCCAGGTGAGCGACACGTTGAACGCCGTCTCGGCCAAGCTGGACACCTCCACCTTGGCCGGCCTGGTCAGTCAGGTCGTCACCGACAAGAAGGACGCCGACCAGGTCGCCCAACAGTGGCTGCAGGACGTCGGACTGAGCTGAGTCAGTCGGTGGGAGCGATTCGGAGTCGCTGAATCGCCCACAGATTACGGTCACCGCTCCAGCGGTAGTCGACCTCGTCTGCGAGCAGATAGATGAGGGCGAGCCCGCGTCCGCTTTCTGCCAACTCTGGTGGCATGGCGTTGGCCTGTGGCGGCGGATCGAGCCGGTTTCCGCTATCGGTGGTCTTCAGGAGGCAGTGCGTCGGGGTGATCGTCATGTCGACCTCGCACAGTACCTCCCGGTCAGGGTTGTGCTGGATGACGTTGGTGATCAGCTCGCTGAGCACCGTCTCCAGGGCCATCCGATCCTCGGCGGCCACCTCAGGATGCTGCGTCCACACCGACTGCAGAAAGTCGTGGGCGTCATCAACGGTGTGCGGCGGGGTGTGGATCGCCGCGTGATGACTAGCCTGCGAAGGCGGTTGCGGGGTCATCGTAAGGCCTCAGTATGCGGTCCATGTTCGAGAGTTGGAGCACCATCAAGACTTGCTGGCCCGCCGCCGCGATGCGCAGGTCGCCACCGGCGGCGCGGGCTGTCTTGAGGGCGCCGATCAGCGCACCCAACCCCGAGGAGTCCATGAATTCGGTGGCCGACAGGTCCACGACCACGTGGCTGCGTCCGGAGTTCACAGCCTTGTCGACGGTTTCGCGCAACTGGGGGGCACTCACCATGTTGAGCCGGTTGCCGGCTCGAATGATGGCCAGTTCTGGTGACACTTCGTCGATGGTGAATTGGCTCATTGTTGCGCCTCCTCGTGTTGGTAGCCGCGGTACCTGACGGCGCCGACCAGCACGCTCAGGTTGATCAGGTCGAAAGCGACCCAGCCGAGGTTCACCAGGGTGCCGATCGGCTCGACGCTTCCGTTGATGAGCTTCATGGTACCCATCACGATCGCCACGATCAGGATGATCGCGAAAGCCAATTGCCAGCCGAGGTCGCGCAGCGAGACGCGGTCTTCGTGGGTGCCGGTTTTCGGGGTGACGGCGAAGTTCAGGGGTCGCCCGAACCACACATTGGCTGCTGCTGAGGTACACGCCTTGATCCAGATCGGGAACAGCGCGAGCGTGTACTGCTGGCCGCGCCAGGTCGGTAGGCCGCGGGCTGCGATCACGAACAACAACTGGTTGGCGATCATGAACGGAAGGAAGCGCAGGAAGAACGGAGCGGCATAGCTGCTCACCGGCAGCACCCCGGCGACGAGGAACAGAGTCGGTGCCACCAGGTAGATCACGGTCGCGAAGCCCGAGAAGTAGCTCCACATGGTCGAGAAGTACATCAGGCGCTGCGCGCCGGTGAGTCCTTTGAGGAAGAGCGGATTGTCTTTCAACAACACCTGCACGGTGCCTTGCGCCCAGCGCAACCGTTGGGCGAGGGAGGTCTTGAGACCTTCGGGGGCCAGCCCGTCGGCCAGCACCTCATTGTGGTAGACGCTCTTCCAGCCATTGGCATGGAGACGCATGGAGGTGGCCATATCTTCGGTGACCGAGATCGTCGCCATGGGCAGCAGCGCCTGAGCCTCGGCGGAACGGCCCACGTCGGTGGCTGCCAGCGCCTTCTGTACCGCTTCCAGGGCATTCAGTGGCGACAGGTCAGCGGCGGAGAGCCGATCAGCCAGTTCGGCGGCGCTCTCACTGAGCTCCGCCTCGGCGAGCCCGAGTTCGGCCAGATCCGCTGAAACCTGTGCCAGGTCGGCGTCCACGATGCTTCGGGACAACTCGGCGATGCGCGAACGCAGGGCGTAGGTGACATCGGCGATGGGCTCGCCGGCGCCGATGGCTCCGAGGCTGTGCGTGATGGCCTCCATGGTCGCGGTCAGGACCTTCTGCACCGCGGGCGGATTCCGGCGTCGCAGCGCGCGACGAGTGATCCCGCGCGCCTCTTTCAGCCCGGCCAAGACCGAAGATTCGGTGGCATTGACGTAGCCCAGAATGCCCAGCTCCATCAGGGCTTCGCGGCGCAGGATGGCATTCGACCCGCAGAAGAAAGAGGCGCCCCAGCCGTCCTTTCCCTCCTGGATCGGGCCATAGAACAACGGCGCCTGGCTGCCGAGCGGATCGCTGGCAGGCACATTCACGAAGTACTGGGGGGTTTGCACCAGGCCCACCGCATGGTCGGTGAAGTAGCCCAGGGTGCGATCCAGTATCTCGGGTTTGGGCACCATGTCGGCATCCAAGGCGAGGATGAACTCGCCGGTGGTCTGCATCAGGGCGTTGTTCAGGTTTCCAGCCTTTGCGTGCCGCGGTTTTCCCTCCCACTCCTTGCCGCGGGTCAGGTAGTTCACGCCCAGCCGAGTGGCGTGCCGTCGTAGCTCGGGTCGGTCGCCGTCGTCCAGGATCCAGGTGTCGTGCGGGTGACGGATCTGCTGCGCGGCGGCTGCGGTGCGCAGCACGAGATCAACGGGTTCGTTGTAGGTCGTGATGAACACGTCGACGGTGCTGGTGGTGGGGGCGAGTGCCGGGTCGGGGCGCTGTCTGGCCTTCCACACGGTGAGGCTGAACAGGCTCAGGTCGATCACTGAATAGGTCTCGGCGAGCACCAACGGCACACCGATCCACCAATTCGCCCAGTTGATGGAGGCGAACCAGCGCCACAGCAGATAGTTGAACGCCAGGAGCACCGTGATCACGATCCAGGTGCGCAGGATCAGCAGGCGCACGCTCTCCGCGCGCTCGGAGCGGTAACGCCGCGATCCGGGGGCGTCGGTGTCGTCGGGATCGATGGGGGCGGTTGGCATGGTCATGAGGACTCCGACTCTCGATGCAGCAGGACGGCCGTCGCGTCGTCGGTTCGGACCAAAGAAACATCGCCGCCGGTGCACAGCGCGTCCACCAGATGCTGTGGACCGGTGCCGTTGGGATCGAAGCAGATGAGCGCGATCGCCTTGCTCAGGTCTTCGATGGAGTCACCCCACAGTTCCAGGACGCCGTCGCTGACCATCAGTAGCGAATCGCCAGGGGCGAGTTGAGTCGTGAGGGTCTCCCAGTGGTCGCCGAGCCCCAGCGGGAGATCCTCACTGGCCAGACGATGGATGGTGTGGGAGTCCCCCCGAATCGCGAAGGTGAGCCCGTGCCCGGCGTCGGAGAGATTGACCCGGCCGGAGAGGAGATCGATGACGGCATAACCGACGGTGACGAAGGCGCCGCTTTTGGCCAGGTCGTCGTCGATGATGCGGGCTGCTTCGGCAAGAACTTCACTGGATCGCAGATAGGTGTTGTTGGCTCGCAGCGAGGTGCGGGCCGCTGCGGCCAGAATGCCGGCTCCGATGCCTTTGCCCATCACATCGCCCACCGTCATGATCGCCTGCGATCCGCTGATCCGCAGGTCGTAGAAGTCGCCGCCGACTTGCCGTGCGGTCACCGTGAGGGCGCCATGCGTCCAGCCGCGGCGCGGTGGCTGCTCGGAGGGGGCAAGGGCCTGCTGGACTTCTCGGGCCCGGTTGAGTTCGTCGGCGACCCGGTGCCGGACCAGTACCGAGTCGGTGACGTCGAGAATCTGAAGGGCGTAGGTGTCAGTGGTGTCGAGTTCCAGACCCACCACACTCACCTGAAGGAAGCGGCCGTCGGCGAGGGCGACCTCGATGCCGTGTTCGGCGGCGTTGGGGGACTCCACCGTGGCAGTGATGATCGCCGCCGGCTCTCCGCCCAGGAGTGCGTCCAGTGCCTGGGGGCCTTCCTGGACCTGTGGCAGTAGGACGCCGGCCGCTCGGTTGTGTCCGATCACCTGCCAGGAATCGGCATCGCGGACGACCATGATCATGCCGGCCAGCGAGTTCTCGAAATTGCGTCGGTAGGTCAACTCGCTTGCTTCCAGCTTTGCGGAGACTGACCGCTCCCGGGCTACGGTCAAGGCGAGCATCAAGGTGACGCTGATGGTGATCAATTCGAAGAGTTGGATCAGCGCGCTGGCGCCGGCTCGACCGAAGATCTCGAAGGAGAACGGGCCGCGGTTGATGGCGCTGCCGTAGGCCGCGAGGAGCGAAATCCCCAGAACCTCGGTCAGCACCCAGCGCACCGGGATCGAGAAGGCGCTCCACACCGGTGGTGCGAGGGCGACGAAAGCCAGCGGCAGATCTTCGGTTCCCAGGAACACCAGCGCTGCCACGATCAGTCCGATGCCCACCTGCACGGTGGCGTCCACCCGTGAGGATGGTTTGGCGGTGTCAGGCAGGACGAGGGCGAAGGGGATCAGCAGCAGCGCTCCGGCAGCATGTCGTGGTCCGGCCGAGGCGAGCTGCAAGACTGCCGCTTCGGGCTGGCCGCTCAGGAGTAGACCCACCAGCAACACGATGTCGAACACCGTGGCCGAAGCCAGGACCGCGATCAGGAGTCGACCCAGATCTCGGGTCTGACGTAAGGCCGGGGGGCCGGATCGGCCGGCGCGCAGAATCCCGATGGCCGTGACGGTCTCCAGCACGGTTCCGATGGATGCCGCGATCGCCGCCGGTGTCGATCCGAAGTTGACCAGGAAGACCCCGTAGAGAATCACGCCCGTCGCCAGGCTGTAGGGCCACAGATAGTGCCGAGGCAGGCGACAGCCCAGGCCGATGGCCACCCCCGAGGCGAGCCACCACAGTGACGCCTGCGTCGGGTCGGTGCGCACCCACACGGTGAACCAGCCCAGCGCGAAGACGCTCACCAAGCCGATGACGGCGGTGGTGATCTCCGAGCGGCGGCGCTCGCGGCGGCTGTCCGATGGCGGGGGCGATGCCATGCCCACATTATTGGGGCAACCGCTCCGCTTCGGAGGGTTTGGGCGCAGAATCGCTGCAGATGTTGCAGCCGTTCGCTCAGGTCGCTCAGACCAGGAAGCGGTAGAAGGGGCTGTCCGCAGCCACGATCTCGAAGGTAATGGGGCTGGCATCCAGGCGCGCGATCAGCTCCGGCAGCGTAGCCGGATCGCCCAACTCGATGCCCACCAGCGCCGGTCCGGTCTCCCGGTTGCTGCGCTTGACGTATTCGAAATGGGTGATGTCGTCGTCGGGCCCCAGTACCTCGTCCAGGAAACGGCGCAATGCGCCGGGCTCTTGCGGGAAGTTCACCAAGAAGTAGTGCTTGCGACCTTCGTAGACCAATGAGCGCTCGATGATCTCCGAGTACCGGGAAATATCGTTGTTGCCACCGGAGACCACCGCGACCACCGTCGATTCCGGCTCGGGACGGAACAGACCCAGCGCTGCTGCCGCCAGTGCACCGGCGGGCTCGCTGACGATGCCTTCGTTCTGATACATCGCCAGCATTTCGGTGCAGATCCGGCCCGTGGGTACCTCATAGAGCTGGGGGGAGTGCGCTGCCGTGATGGCATGGGTCAGGTCACCCACGGTTCGCACCGCGGCACCGTCGACGAAGGTGTCGAGCTGCTCGAGTTCGACCGGATGGCCGGCGGCCAGCGCGGCCATCATGGACGCAGCACCCTGCGGCTCAGCACCGATCACGGTGGTTTCGGGGTGGCGCTCACTGAGCCAGGTCAGGCAACCGGCCAGCATGCCGCCGCCGCCGACCGGCAGCACCAGCGCATCGGGGGCATAGCCGAACTGGTCGACGATCTCGGCGGCGACTGTGCCCTGACCGGCGATGGTGTCGAGATGGTTGAACGCCGGGATGATCACGGCGGCTGTGGCCACGGCATCATCGCGAGCTGCGGCAGCGGCCTCGTCGTAGCTATCGCCGGTCACGATGAGCTCGATCCTGCCTTCGCCCAGCATGCGGATGCGATCCCGCTTCTGGCGAGGTGTGGTGGCCGGCACGTAGATGCGCCCGTGAATGCCGAGGCGAGCGCATGCGAACGCAACCCCCTGGGCGTGGTTTCCGGCGCTGGCGCATACGACCCCGGCCGCCCGCTGGTCTCCGTCGAGCTGGGCGATCACGTTGTAGGCGCCGCGCAGCTTGTAGGACCGAACCGGCTGCAGGTCTTCGCGTTTGAGCCACACGTAGGCCCCGGTCGCGGCGCTGAGTCGTTCGTTGAGTTGCAGGGGGGTGCGGGAGACCACGCCGTCCAAGCGGGCGGCGGCGTCTTCGACCGCGTTGGCATCAATCGTCACCGGGCCATTGTGGCACCGGTGATGGTGAATCAGGCGCTGCGCGGCGTAGGGGTGCTGAGACCTGCCGCCGAAAGGCAGCCTCAGCCGGTGATGCTGTGGTCGGCCACGGGCGGCTCGTCGGGGGTCTCGGCGGTGATCGTCTCGACTCGGCTCCGGCCGATGATCGGCGTGATGGCGGCGGCGTCCTCGATCAACTCCGGTGCGGTCAATGGGCGCGCGGCGGTATCGAGGGAGTTCACCGGGTCCAGCTGCTTGTCGACAACCCTCAGGTCGCGCAGCTTGCGCGCCGTGGGGAACACCCGGCCTTCGATGGAGCCGACCGACTCGTTGTAGGCCTTGACGGTGCCGTTGAGCATCCGTCCCACCTTGTCGAAGTTGGCGCCGAGTTTGCCCAACCGGTCGTACAGCTCCCGGCCGAGTTCGAACACCTCTCGGGCAGAATCAGCCAGGGCTGCTTGCCGCCAGGCGTAGGCCGTCGCTTTCAACAGTCCAATCAGGGTGCTCGGCGTGGCGATCACCACCCCGCGATCATTGGCGTATTCGTGCAGCGTCGGTAGCTGTTGGAAAGCTTCTGCGGCCAGTGCCTCGCTGGGAAGGAACAAGACCACGTACTCCGGGGTGGAACCGCTGGCCTTGAAATAGTCCTTGCGTCCGAGCTGGTCGATGTGGGTGGTCACATTGCGGCCGAAGACGGTGAGCAGCCGTGACCGCTCGGTGGGATCGTCGGTCTCGTGGGCTTCCAGGAAGGCACTCAACGGCACTTTGGAATCGACGTAGAGGTAGCGCTCTTCGGTGAGCATCACCTTCAAGTCCGGCCGGATGGTCGATCCCGCCGTGGTCTGGGTGGTCTCCTGCAGCTCGAAGTCGCAATGCTCGACCATGCCGGCCAGCTCGACCACCCGCTTCAGCTGCAACTCGCCCCAAGCCCCGCGCACCTGCGGCTTGCGCAGCGCGGTGACCAGGGCAGCGGTCTCCTTGCGCAATTCGTCACCGGTGTTGCGCACTTCACGCACCTGGGCCTGCAACTGGACCGACATTGCGGTCCGCTCCTTCTCCACCTCGGTGATGCGGCTATTGAACTTCTCCAGGCTCTCCTTCACCGGGGCCAGGAGCTGTTCGGTCTTCTCGTGGCGCAGCGTTGCGGACGCGTCGAGCTTGCGCTCCTGGGCCTCGATGGCCTCCGCAGACAGCGTCTTGAATTGATTCACCAGTTGCTCGCGGTCGCGAGTGATCTCGGTCGCCTGCGCGATCGCGGCGTCCCGCTGCGCCAGCGCGGCGGCAAGTTCGGCCTTCACCTCGGCGGCAGCGCCGGTAGCCTCGGCAGCCGCGGCCTGGGCCTGAGCTGCTTCGGCCTTCAGCCGTTCGACCTCGCCGGCCTGTACCGCAGTCTGGGTTCCGCGCATCGCGCGCGAGACCAGCCAAGCGGCGGCAGCACCGACCGCAACCCCGACGACCAACCATGCCAAGTAGTCCATGACGAACAGCATCGCAGCCAGCTGTGACAGTGCACCAGCACCACGCCTCATCGTCGAATGTGCGAGGGTCGGGGTGGGAGACTGGGCCCATGAACGCCGTGCAGCACATCAACGATCTGGCCGCCTTCGTCACTGCCTCACCGTCGAGCTACCACGCCGCCGCGGAGGTCGCCGCCCGGCTGCGGGCTGAGGGCTTCCGTCAGCAGGTCGAGATTGACAAATGGACTGAATGCGACGCTGGCTACGTCATTCGAGATGGCGCGATCATTGCCTGGCGGCTGCCGCGCAGCGCCGCGAATCCCGTCGGATTCCGAATCGTCGGCGCCCACACCGACTCCCCGGGCTTCAAACTCAAACCGCAACCGAGTGCCTATGCCTTCGGCTTCGCCCAGGCCGCCATGGAGGTCTACGGCGGACCCCTGCTGAACTCCTGGCTGGATCGAGAGTTCGGCCTGGCCGGACGGGTCACGCTGCGGTCAGGGGAGACCACGCTGGTGCGGACCGCTCCGTGGCTGCGGATTCCGCAACTGGCACCCCACCTGGATCGCAGCGTGAACGAGTCGCTGCACCTGGACAAGCAATCCCACCTCAAGCCCATCTACGCCATGGGCGGTGCTGATGTGCTGGCCGCTCTGGCTGCCACCTTGGAGGTCAGCCGCGACGACATCGACGGCTTCGACCTCTTCGCCGCCGTCAGCGAGACGCCGGCCGTGATCGGCGTTGCCAAGGAGTTCCTCGCCTCGGCCCGTTTGGACAACCTCTCCAGCGTCCACGCCGGACTGACCGCAATGCTCGCTGCGAAGCCCGGTGATCAGGTGCAGGTGTTGGCTTGCTTCGATCACGAGGAGATCGGCAGCGACTCCCGCAGCGGGGCCGCCGGGCCATTCTTGGAGGACGTGTTGCGCCGGCTGGCGGCCTCCCTCGGTTGGACCGGCGATGCCTTTCACCAGGCGATCGCGGCGTCCTTCATGATCTCCGCTGATGCCGGGCATTCCATCCATCCCAACTATCCGGGTCTGCATGATCCCGACCATCAACCGGTGCTCAATGCCGGGCCATTGCTGAAGGTCAACGCCAACCAGCGCTACACCACCGAAGGCCCCGGGACGGCTCGCTGGCTGCGAATCTGCCGGGCTGCCGGAGTACCCACCCAGTCGTTCGTCTCCAACAACTCAGTGCCGTGCGGTTCCACCATCGGACCGCTGTCGGCAACCCGCCTGGGCATCGAAAGCATCGACGTAGGAGTGCCGCTGCTGAGTATGCACTCGGCCCGCGAACTGTGCGGAGTGCAGGACGCCACCTGGTTTACTCAGGCCCTGACGCAGCACTTCCAGGGGTAGCCGAAGGTTCCTTGCCTCCGCGGCAGTGGCTTTCGGTCAGCTCAGTACACGGTCAAGCCGTACGCGGCGAAGATAGCCCTCGCGTGGGCGCATTCCTCGGCAGTGGGCGGCTCGGTATCGGTCAAGGAGTACTCGAGACCGAGTTCGGTCCACTTGTCCCGACCCAGTTGGTGGAAGGGCAAGACCTCGACTCGGGTCACGGTAGCCAGCGATGCCGCATATTGAGCGACTGCTTCGATCGTGGCTGCGGAATCGGTGAGACCCGGAACCAGCACGAAGCGGACCCACACCTCCACCCCTGCACCGGAAGCCCGACGTCCGAAGGCCAGAGTCGGTGCGAGCCGCCGTCCGGTGACGCGGTGGTAGGTGGGCTCATCGCCGGCTTTGACGTCGAGCAGCACCAGATCGACGTCGGCCAACATCGCGTCGTCGCAGTTCGCACCGAGGAAGCCCGAGGTGTCCAGCGCGGTGTGGATGCCGAGTTCCTTCGCCCCGCGCAGGATTCGGCGGGTGAAGGCCGGCTGGGCCAGTGCCTCGCCGCCGGACAATGTGATGCCACCGCCGGTTGCAGTGAACACTGAGCGGTAGCGCCTGATGCGATCCAGCAGATCGCCAGCCAACACCGGCACACCTCGGCGGGCCGACAT
Organism: Propionibacteriaceae bacterium UBA7704; assembly: GCA_002482525.1. Lineage (GTDB taxonomy): Bacteria > Actinomycetota > Actinomycetes > Propionibacteriales > Propionibacteriaceae > Propionicimonas. The sequence continues at coordinate 32,171 of DLGC01000016.1, forward strand.
GGTGTCGGGGTTGTGGCAGTACAGGCAACGCAGCGGGCAGCCTGCCAGGAAGGTGGTCATACGGGTGCCCGGACCGTCCACGGCGGTCACGAGTTCCCAGGAATGCAGCATGCCGATCTCGCCGCTGCGCTGACCGAGCAGCAGATCGCCACGGGACACGTGCTCGGCGGTGGGTATGCCGCCGAGCATGGTGGCCCGGAGCGGGGGTGCGAGGGCTTCGAGAGGGTGGGTCGCAGCCGTCACAGGGAGGGGAGCGGTCACTTAGACCGATTCGTGGAAGGTGCGCGAGAGCACGTCGAGCTGCTGTTCGCGGGTGAGCTTGGTGAAGTTCACCGCATAGCCGGAGACCCGGATGGTCAACTGCGGATACTTCTCGGGATTCTCCATCGCGTCGATCAACGTCTCCCGATTCAGCACATTGATGTTGGCGTGGTAGAGGCCTTCGCCGAAGCCGGCGTCCAGGATTCCGACGAGGTTCGTCACCCGCTCTGCCTCGGTGCGTCCCAGGGCCGCCGGGGTGATGGTGTTCGTCAGCGAAATGCCGTCCAGTGCGTCGTTGTAGTCGAGCTTTCCCACACTCATCATCGAGGCGATCATGCCGTGGGTGTCGCGGCCGTTCTCCGGGTTGGCGCCCGGTGCGAACGGGGTGCCGGCGGCATGCCCGCAGGGGAAGGCGCCGGTGAACTTGCCGTAGACCACATTGGAGGTGATGGTCAGCACCGACTGGGTGGGCACCGCGTCGCGGTACAGCTTGATGGCGCGAATCTTGTCCATCACGGTGGTGACCACCAGCTTGGCCAGTTCGTCGGCGCGGTCATCGTCGTTGCCGTAGGTCGGGTATTCGCCCTCGGTGATGTAATCCACCACCAGGCCCGAATCGTCGCGGACCGGCGTGACGCTGGCGTACTTGATCGCAGACAACGAGTCGGCCACGATCGACAACCCGGCGATACCGCAGCCCATGGTGCGCACGATCTCGTCGTCATGCAGCGCCATCTCGACGGCCTCGTAGGCGTACTTGTCGTGGCAGTAGTGGATGATGTTCAGCGCCTCGACATAGGTCTCCACCGCGTGGGTGAGCATGTCGTCGTACTTGGCCCAGACATCTTCGAACCGCAGCGGCTCATCGCCATCGATCGAAGCGAAGTCGGGCACGATCAGTGTGCCGGTGCGCTCATCGCGGCCGCCGTTGATGGCATACAGCAGAGCCTTGGCGGCATTCAGCCGTGCTCCGAAGAACTGCATCTGCTTGCCGATCGCCATCGGGGAAACACAGCAAGCGATGGCGGTGTCGTCGCCCCAGGTGCAGCGGATGTCGGCGTCCGACTCGTACTGAAGTGCCGACGTTTCGATAGAGATCTGAGAGCAGAACTCCTTATAGCCATCGGGCAGCTTCGGATCCCAGTAGATGGTGATGTTGGGTTCGGGTGCCGGGCCGAGATTGCGCAAGGTCTGCAGCAGCCGGAACGAGGTCTTGGTGACCAGGGTGCGGCCGTCATTGGCGAAGCCGCCGTCGGACCAGGTGGCCCAGTAGGGGTCGCCGGAGAAGATCTGGTCGTACTCCTCGGTGCGCAGGAAACGCACGATGCGCAGCTTGATGACCAGGGCGTCCATGACCTCTTGCACGTCGGCCTCGGTGATGTCGCCGGCGGCCAGGTCTCGCTCGGCGTAGATATCGAAGAAGCCCGACAGGCGACCGATGCTCATCGCGGCACCGTCTTGGCTCTTCACGCTGGCCAGGTAGGCGAAGTAGGTCCACTGCACGGCCTCGCGATAGTTCTCGGCGGGACGCGAAAGATCGAAGCCGTAGCTCTCGCCGAGGTTGCGCAGCTTCTTCAACGCCTTGATCTGTTCGGCGTGCTCCTCGCGGTAGCGGGCCCAGTTCTCGCTGAACGGCTCGTCGACGATGGAGTCCATGTCGGCTTGCTTGGCCTCGATCAGCCGGTCGATGCCATAGAGCGCGACGCGACGGTAGTCGCCGATGATGCGTCCGCGACCGTAGGCGTCGGGCAGCCCGGTGAGAAGGTGCGAGCTGCGGGCCGCACGGATGCGCGGGGTGTAGATGTCGAAGACCGCTTCGTTGTGGGTCTTGCGGTACTTGGTGAAGATCTCCTTGATCTTCGGATCCGGTTCGAGGCCGGCCTCTTTGGTTGCGGTCTCGACCATGCGCCAGCCGCCGGCGGGCATCATGGGGCGCTTCAGCGGTTTATCGGTCTGCAGGCCGACGATGACGTTGTCGCAGTCGCAGATGAAGCCGGGGGCAAAGGCGTCCACATCGGCGGGGATGTGGGTTTCGACGTCGTAGACCCGGCGCTGACGCTCCACGCTGAGATAGTCGCGCTGGAGGGTGTCCCAGACCTTCAGGGTCTTGTCGGTCGGGCCGGCGAGGAACGATGCGTCCCCGGTGTAGGGGGTGTAGTTGCGCAGAATGAAATCGCGCACATCGATGCTGGTAGTCCAAAGGCCTTCGGTGAAGCCGCTCCAGGGGGTGTCCTGGGGGAGAGTGATGCTGTCGACCTCGGTGGTCATTGGTCTCCTTCGTTACTCGGGCACGGCGGATTGCCCCGTGCTCGGGTTTCCTTCATTGGATGGCTCTGTCCCATGACGCTTGTGGCGTCGAAGCCGTAGCCAAGTGTAGGTCAAACGGTTTAATGATCGGACATTTGCTCACAGAGTGGGAGTGCTCGCCACCGGCCCATGCGCAACGTTGCCGCTAGGCCGGCAGGCGGAGGAAGTGTCAGGCTGGAGTCAGCCCATCGAAGGGACACCCCACATGCAGAAGATCGTGCCCAATCTCTGGTTTGACCATGTAGCTGTCGAAGCCGTGGACTTCTATCTGGCGGCCTTTCCCAATGCGCGCAAGCTGGCGACCCAGTACTACCCGATGGAAGGGCTGCTGGACTTCCAGGAGGAGCTCGCCGGCAAGGAGTTGACCGTCGATTTCGAGATCGCGGGATTCCGCTTCGTTGCGATCAATGCCGGTCCGGAGTTCACGCCGACCCCGTCGTTGTCCTTCCTGCTGAACTTCGATCCTTCCCAGGACCCGGATGCCCGGGCGCACCTTGATGATCTGTGGGATGCACTCGGCGACGGCGGGACGGCCCTGATGCCGCTGGACTCCTACGACTTCAGCCCCCACTACGGCTGGATGCAGGACCGCTACGGGATCAGTTGGCAGTTGATGCTCACCAACCCCGAGGGTGAACCGCGCCCGTTCATCACTCCGGATCTGTTGTTCGGTGGGCCGGCGCAGAATCGCGCCGCAGAGGCGGCTTCGTTCTATGTCGACACCTTCCCGGGCTCCCGGGTCGGCACGGATATGCGCTACCCAGTGCAGGCCGGTCCGGCGGCCCCGGGCAGCGTCATGTTCACCGACATCGAGGTCTTCGGTCAGTGGTTCGCCTTGATGGATTCTGCCGCTGACCAGGACTTCACCTTCAACCCAGCCGTGTCACTGATGATCCTGTGTGAGGATCAGCCCGAAATCGACCGCTACTGGGAGGCGCTCAGCAGGGTGCCCGAAGCCGAACAATGCGGCTGGTGCACCGACCAATTCGGTGTGAGCTGGCAAATCGTCCCCGCCAACATGGAATCCTTCATGACCACCCCCGATTCCTTCCCCAAACTCCTCTCCATGCGCAAGATCGACATCGCCGCCTTCACTGCCTAAACGCCTGGGTGCTAGATCCTCCACCGACTATGGGGGAGGATCTAGCACCTTGCAGCGTGAGCACCGGGTTGGGGTGCCGAGCCAGCCGTGGCGGTGGAGGATTGCGGCGAGGGTGGTGGCCACGGTGCAGGGAGTGGTGGTGACCATGCGCCAGGTGACACGGATGGTGGCGATGCCGTTGACGAGGTGAAGGCTGTCGCGTTGCAGATCGCGGTCGCGGGCGGTGCCGCGGTGGTAGGCGGCACCATCGAGTTCAACGATCACGCCGTAGTCGGGATACCAGGCATCGGTCTGGTATTCGCCGGTGGGGCTTGCTTGGCGCAGCGGGGTCGGTAGGCCGTGGGCGCGTTCGACGTCGCGAAGGTAGCGGGTCTCCAGGGGGCTCATTGCCCCGGCGCTGACCAGGTCGAGCGCCTCGGTGAGGAGCCGACGGTGCGGCAGTCTCGGGGTTGCGGCCATTACCCGACGAACATCCTCGGGTTTGAGTCGACCGAAGGCCGTCGCCTCGGCAATGAGGGTGGTGAGTTCATCGGCGGAGGACGCTGCGGCGAGATCGACGATGGTTTGGGCGGGGCGGGTGCGAGGCGGCTCCCCACCTCCAGGTCGGGCGGATCGCACGAACTCCCAGCGGTGGTCTCGGCGGACTTGAAGGCGCTTGGCCACATAGATGGTGATGGGGTCCGGTTCTCGTTTGAGCCAGCCGTGCAGATGAGCCGCCGAATCTCGACCGGCCACCGCTCCGGGTCCGCCAAGGAGCACTCCCGCCCAGACCCGTTGAACCCAGGAATCTGGCTGGGTCCGGTAGATACCTGCAGCGATGCGTCCCCAGCGCCCCTCACCGATCAACCGCTCAATAACCCGATCGGACACCCCGTGCCCGAGCACCTGCTCCCGGCTCAACGCGCCAGCCTGCACCCGGCTCAGCCGCACTAACCCCTCAGGAACCCCGACACGCGCATACACACCCCCACCCTCAGCACCCGGAACCCCCGTCGGTCACCGCACCAGCCAACTGTGGATTGTGTGCTAGATCCTCCACCGACTACGGGGGAGGATCTAGCACACAACAGGGTGGTCAGACGGCGGGGGACCAGTAGCAGCGCTTGGGGGAGGTGATTTGGCCGGCTTTCTTGAGTTCGGCCATGGCCTTGTCCACCTGCTTGCGGTCCAGGGCGGTCAGCTCGACGATCTTGCCGGCGTTCAACGGCTCACCGGCGGCGGTCATGGCGGCGAGTACTTGTTCAGCGTCACTCATGGGGCTTCCTTTCAACGGGTGGCCACAACATAGCCCGCCCGCTTCGAGGTGCGGAACTCGGCGTCCGCGGCGGGCTGTGGGGCCGGTAGGATTTCCCCTCGTGGCATTAACCATCGGCATCGTCGGACTGCCCAACGCCGGCAAGTCCACTCTGTTCAACGCGCTCACCCGCAACAACGTGCTCGCGGCGAACTATCCGTTCGCGACCATCGAACCCAATGTGGGTGTGGTCGGCGTACCGGATGAGCGTCTGCCCGTGCTGGCGAAGGTGTTCGGATCGGAGCGCATCGTGCCCGCCACGGTGAGTTTCGTCGACATCGCCGGAATCGTGAAGGGTGCCTCGCAGGGCGAAGGCATGGGCAATGCCTTCCTGGCCAACATTCGTGAAGCCGACGCGATTTGTCAGGTGACCCGGGTGTTTCGCGACCCTGACGTGACCCACGTCGACGGCGGTGTGAATCCCAGTAGCGATATCGAGACCATTCGCACCGAGTTGATCCTGGCTGACCTCCAGACCTTGGACAAGGCGCTGCCCCGGGTGGAGAAGGAAGCCCGTATCAAGAAGGAGAAGCAGCCGGTGCTGGATGCCTTCCAGGAGGCCAAGAAGGTGCTGGATTCCGGGGTCGGCGTGCATGCGGCCGGGCTGGACCTGGAGCCGCTGCGCGAGCTGTTCCTGCTGACCGCCAAGCCCTACCTGTACGTGTTCAACTGCGACGCCGACGAACTAGCCGATACCGAACTGCTGGAGAAGATGAGGGCCCTGGTGGCCCCGGCCGAGGCCATCTTCTTGGACGCCAAGATCGAGGCAGAGCTTTCCGAACTGGAGCTGGAGGAGGCTGCCGAGTTCCTCGCCGAGATGGGCATCACTGAGCCGGGTCTGGACACTCTGGCGCGAGTCGGCTACGAGACCCTGGGCTTGCAGAGTTACCTCACTGCTGGCCCCAAGGAATCCCGCGCCTGGACCATCAAGAAGGGCGCCACCGCGCCCGAGGCCGCCGGCGTGATCCACACCGACTTCCAGAAGGGCTTCATCAAAGCCGAAGTGATCGGCTTCGACGATCTCGTCGCCGCTGGATCGGTGGCTGCAGCCCGTGCCGCAGGCAAGGCCCGCATGGAGGGCAAGGATTACGTTATGGCCGACGGCGACGTGGTGGAGTTCCGGTTCAGCAATGGGTGACGATGCGATGAGCGGACGGCCGGTCGAGCCGACAGATTCGAACTATGAGCGAGCGGCCGGGCGGATCGCACTCTGGCTCGATCAGGCCGATCTGGTCTGGCTCAGCGGTCGATGCGATTGCGACGACTCGACGCCCGAGGCGGATCGAGACCGCTGCGCACGGGTTCGGTTCCGTGCCAGTGCTGCGCTGCACAAGGCAGGGATCTCCCAGGCTTAGGGATTCGCCGAGATCGTCGTGGGGCGCGATTCGGGCCATCTATCGGCGAGGCGTCGTGGCGAGCGAGGCACCGGCCGCCCAGCGGTGGGTTGTTGCACCCTGTCCTCAAGACCGCGGGCGATGCCGCGCTGAGCTAGCCGCCTAGCAGCCGCTGCGCCCGTCTTCGGAGGGTCGTGATGGACGGGGGTCCTGCAACAGATCAAGAATCTCAACCTGGCGGGTGAGGAAGGCGGCCTCATCGAAGTGCTTGCGCCGCAACCAACTGGTGACCTCAGTGCTGCACTTGCTGGCGTTGCAGGAGCGGCAAGCCGGCACCACATTCGTCAGCGTGTAGCGACCGCCATTGGCGATGGGCAGCATGCAGTCCTTCTGCAATGCCGTGTCGGTTGCGCCGCAGTAGGCGCAGCCACCCCAGGCTTCTACCAGTGCTGCCCATTGCTCGTCGGTGAGGTCGTGCGTCTTTCGGCTCAGTCGACGCTTGCGGCGACGGGCGTAGACCTTGGCTCGGCTCGTGCTCACCCCACTCAGGCTAGAGCCGCACCGATTCGTTGGGAGTCAACTCGCCGAACCCGTACTCACTCGGTGGTTGGTCCTTGTCGCTGAAGCGCGTTGGGCTGGCTAGGTTAGCGAGCATGGAGATCGCCCAGACCCCAGCACCGCCCTATGTGGCGGTCATCTTCACCTCGCTGCGTACTGACGGAGATCACGGCTACTCCGAGATGAGTGAGCGCATGGTGGAACTCGCGCAACGCTACGACGGCTACCTCGGCATAGAGTCGGCTCGCGACGGGCTGGGTATCAGCGTCTCCTACTGGACGGATCACGCCGCTGCGCTGGCCTGGAAACTGGACGTGGATCATCTCGCGGCTCAACGCCTGGGCCGGGAACGTTGGTATTCGGCCTATCGAGTCAGAGTTGCTGAGGTGGTCCGCGACTACGGGTCTTGATCGACGCTTGTCACCGACGCCCGAGCATCCGCCACGCCCTCGCCTAGGGGACGAGTCCTGCCAGGACGGCCGTCGTCATCACGATCAACATCACGCTGTCGATGCCGTGCACGATGACTCCCATCCAAAAGCTGCGGTAGCGCCGTGCGGCCCAGGCGATGCCGAAGCTGCTCAGGACCATTGCCGGCAGCGCCCAGATCTTGTGCACGTGATAGAGCCCGAAGAGCACCGTGTTGGCCACCCAATCCCAGCGGCCGAAAACCCCGGCCATGCGCGGCAGGAGCACGCCTCGAAAGAGCAGTTCCTCACCCAGGAGATAGTTGAAGAGGCAGCTCACGATCAGCAGCGCGAGGATCCACCATTGGCCGCGAAACTGAGGGTCGGCGAGGCCTTGGATGTAGGTGTAGGCAGGCTGAGGAATCGCCGAAACGAGGTGTGCCCACAGGTCGACCAAAGGTGTGGCGAGCCAATCGCCGAATTGATTGACGGCGATGGCCGGAATCGCCCACAAGTACAAGGATCGTCTCGGTAGGCCCGTCTTGGGATCGGACGGTGGCTGCAGCCAGATTCGCTTGCGCAGGGACTTCCAGTGAAGTCCTCCCGGTTCGGCGCGCAGTAGCAGCAACGCCAGCACGAACTGCCAGATCATGCCTGCCACCATCGCAATCCAGAACACCAAGCCGGGGTGCAGTTGGGTGTGCGGAATCACAGCGGGGACCACGACGAATGCGAGTACGCCCATAGGGAGGGTTGCTGCCGCCCAGATACCCAAAATGGCAGCGAGTGAGTATTGCCGTGGGGTGGTGTTGAGCGCGGTCAGCTGTGTTGTGGAATCGGTCATGGACACAGCCTGGCTTGCACGCACGCCACCGCGCGTCGTCGCGAGGTGGGGCCTTTCGCCTTGTCTGTTACGGCTTGCGACGGGGGCGGAATCCTCCTCAGGTAGGACGCTTCAGTGCCGTTGACCACTTAGGTTGGCGTCGTGAAGTCTCTGCCTACGTTGACGCGGCTCGGCTGGATGCCTGCGGCCGTCGCGATGATGGCCGCCGTCTGTCTGGCGGAGGTTGCTCTTCGACCCGAACTGACCGCGGACGGACCCGCGCCTCTGGTTGCGCTTGCTGCATTGTGGTGCTTGGTACTCCCGCTGCTGGCGTGGCGCAGGCTTCCGTTTGCCATTCCGGTGGCGGTGTGGATTTGGGCCGCCATTTTGTCCTTCGTCGCGGAACGGTTGGTGATTGGTTCTTTCGGCGCCTACCTGGCCGGCATCACCGCAGCCTTCTTGCTGGGTAGTCTCAAGGACTCTCGCAAGGCTCGGATCGGGCTGGTGGTCGTCGTGGTGTGCTCGGTGATGGTGGTGCGCGGAGATACCGCCTTGGCGCCGACGTCACTGATCTTCTTTCCGGCGTTCTTCTCCTTGGCTTGGTTTGTTGGTCTGACGGCGCGGACGCGGGTGGAGCAGGCTGAGGCGGCCGAGCAACGGGCTGTGCTCGCTGAGCTGACCCGCGAGTCGGAGGCGCGCACTGCGGTGGCCGAAGAGCGTGCCCGCATCGCTCGGGAACTCCATGATGTGGTGGCCCATTCGTTGAGCGTGATGGTGTTGATGGTGGGAGCCGTGCGGCAGCGAATCCCGGCCGATCGAGGTGATGACCGCGAAGCGCTTCGTGAGGTCGAAGATGTCGGACGTCGGGCGCTGGGGGACATGCGGCGACTATTGGGGGCCGTCTCCGGCGATGAGGGCGTCGCAAAACGGACTCCGCAACCTACTCTGGACGACCTGCCTGCGCTGGTCGAGCAACTGCAGCGAGCTGGACTGGATGTGACGCTCTCGATAGAGCCGTCGCCTGCGGCCCTCGCGCCTGCGGTGGCGTTGTCGGTCTACCGGATCGTTCAGGAGGGGCTGACCAATGTGGTCAAGCATGCTCAGGCAAGCCGGGCCGAGGTGAGCATTGATTACGAGGCCGGGGATCTGGTGGTAGCTATCCGAGACGACGGTATGGGGCCCGGTGACTCCGACGGCAAGGGACGTGGCCTCCTCGGGATCGCCGAGAGGGTCAAGATCCTGGGTGGGTCGATTCAGGCCGAAGCCGCTGCGGACGGCGGCTTCGCGCTGATCGCACGAATCCCGGTCGGCGCAGGTGAGCGATGAGCGTCCGGGTGGTGGTAGCCGACGATCAGGCCATGGTTCGGGCTGGGTTTCGGATGCTGCTCGCCGACCAAGCCGACATCGAGGTAGTGGGGGAGGCGAGCACGGGAGCCGAGGCGGTTTCGCTGGTGAAGCGCCTGCGACCCGATGTGGTCTTGATGGACATTCGTATGCCGGGGTTGGACGGGTTGGCGGCCACGCGTCAGATCCTGGCTGACGATCCTGACGCCCGCGTGCTGATCCTGACCACCTTCGACCTGGATGAATATGTCTACGACGCGCTTCGGATCGGTGCCAGCGGCTTCGTTCTCAAAGACGACCCCGTCGAGCAATTGCTGGCTGCGATCCGCGTTGTCTCCAACGGGGAGGCTCTTCTGTCGCCGTCCGTCACTCGCCGGGTTATCGCGGCTTTTTCTCGCCAGACCAGGGCGCCCCGTCCGCCAGCGTTGGCCGATCTCACGACCCGGGAATGGGACGTGTTGCGCGGCATCTGCAAAGGCCAGTCGAACGCCGAGATCGGAGCCGAACTGTGGATCGGTGAGACCACGGTCAAGACCCACGTCACTCACATCTTGGCAAAGCTGGGCCTGCGAGATCGGGTCCAAGCGGTGGTCATGGCGTATGAGACTGGACTCTTCGACGCCGATTCCGACGCTGAACGCGAGCCCCGCTGGGGATCAAGCTAGCCGATAGCGAGGGCGTGCTTGACTACGGGTTTTGTTCGACCCTCAGCCGCGGAACCCGGCATAGAAGACGGCCAACACGAATCCCACGAGCGAATAGAGTCCGAAGAGCCAACGAATCGGTGACAGTACGGACTCGACCACACTCATCAGGGCCAACACGGCCAGGGCCAAACCCAGGTAGAGCCCGTAATCCGGAGCAGGGATTCCGATCACCGATGCTGCGGCCAGAACCAGGACGGCCATGCCGCCGAGGAACTCCAACAAGCCACGAATGTGGCTGATCGCGGTGCGCCATCGCGGGTAGGGAATGGCTCGGCGTCCGCCCTTCGGCGCTGGACGCACCTTTTCGATCCCGGCCAGCACAAACCACAGCCCTGTCGCTACGGCAACATAGACGTCGAGACTGATGGCGCTGAGCATTGCGCACCCCCTCCGGCCAGAGCAGTTTAGGGGTTAAGGCCTGTTCAGGCCCAGCTTCACCGCCGTTAATGTGGATGTCAGAGGGCGGGACTGCTGCGTTGGCGCTTCAGTTCGCTGCGACGGTGTTTGCTCAGCAGGCGTCGTTCGACCGCGGCCCTGCTCGGACGGGTCGCTCGGCGGCGCGGTGGCGGCGGAGCCAATGCGGCGCGCAGGATGTCGGCCAAACGCTCGCGGGCTTCGCGCCGATTGCGTCGCTGGGAGCGGAATATTGCGGCATCGATCGTGATGACGGTGCCGTCCAGCCGGGAAGCCAGCCGAGTGAGCAACTGCTGGCGTTGGGCCTCGGTGAAGGCGGTGGAGGCGGCGATATCGAAGGACAACTGCACGCGAGAATCGGCGGTGTTGACCCCTTGTCCGCCCGGGCCGGAGGCGTGCGAAAAGCGCTCCGTCAGCTCTGCTGCCGGGATCTCTGCTCCGTCCGGGATGCCGGGGCCGGGGGTGATGCGCACGTCGAACACCGAACCACGGTAGCGGGCGGGCAGCCGATGTGGCGGTCAGTGATGGAGGTCGGGCACCGCTTCCGGGTCGTGCTTGGGCAGGAAGAATGCGCCCACGATCGTCAGCAGCCACAGCCCACCGACCACCAGGAACGAGACGCGCGCACCGGAGGCGAGGGCTGTCTCGGCGTCGACACCGACGGCAGCAGACGCGCTGACCGTGGCCATGATGGTGACGAACAACGCGGTGCCGGCCGCACCGGCAACCTGTTGCACGGTGCCCACCATGGCTGAGCCGTAGCTGTACAACTGGTGGGGTAGTGCCGACAGGCTCGTCGTGAACAGCGGGGTCATCATGAAGGCCAGGCCCAGGCTCAGCACCAGGTTGGCGACCAGGATGTGCCACCACGGGGTCGTCGTGGAGATGGTGGCGAAGATGGCGAAGGCGCCGGTGACCACGACTGCTCCCGGAATCACCAAGCGGCGGGCGCCCACCTTGTCATAGAGCCGTCCCACCACCGGACCAAGCAGGCCCATCAAGAGGCCGCCGGGTAGCAGCATCAAGCCCACGGCAAGGGGTTCGAGGTGGAGCACCTGCTGCAGAATCAGCGGAGTGGCGATGATCGATCCGAACAGCACCATCATCACGACCGCCATGATCAGCACTGCAGCGGTGAAGGTCGGGTAGGTGAAGGTGCGCAGATCGAGCAAGGCTGCGTCGTTGCGCTGTAGCAACAGCTGTCGGACGATGAACCCGGTCAAGCTCAGCGCCCCGATGCCCAGTGCGGTGGCCAACTCCCAGGCCGGAATCAGGGAGTTGCCGATCAGGCTCAGCCCGTAAACCAACCCGCCGAAGCCGGCCGTCGCCAGCGGAATACTCCAGCCGTCGAGGCGCACGGCGCGTGGCTCGTTCAGATTGGGAACCAGTCGCAGTCCCACGATCAGAATCGTCAGTGCGATGGGCAGCACCATGACGAAGACGAAGCGCCACGCCAAGAACTGCAGGATGATTCCCGACACGGTCGGACCCAGCGCCGGAGCTGTGGCGATCACGAGGCTGATCGTGCCCATGACGCGTCCGCGCATGTGCGGCGGCACCAGTTCCATGACGGTGGTCATCAGCAGCGGCATCATGATGGCGGTTCCCGAAGCCTGGACGATGCGTCCGACTAACAGCAGTTCGAAGCCTGGCGACAGTGCGGCGATCGCGGTGCCCAGGCTGAACAGGCCCATGGCCAGACCGAAGGCTTGACGGGTGGTGAGGCGTTGCAGCAGCCACCCACTGATCGGAATGACCACGGCCATGGTGAGCATGAATCCGGTGGTCAGCCACTGCGCGGTGCGCTCGGTGATGCCGAGGTCGCTCATGATGCGCGACAGCGCCACATTCATGGCCGTCTCGTTGAGGATCACCACGAAAGCGCCGACCAGTAGCACGCCGAGCACGGTCAGGGTGCGGGCAGGCAGTTTCGCCGAGTCGGGCGCGGCGTAAGCAGCCTCGTCGTCTTCGGTGCTGGTGGCCAGATCGGGAGTACTCATGGGTTCCTTGGGATTGACTTGCGGGCCTCGTGGGCATCGCACAGCGGCGTCACGAGACACTCTTTCAGCACCGGACCGGCCCCGAGTATTCCTGTCAGCGCCAGGTTGATAATCGGGGCCGGAATTGGTTGGCCGTTTGCTCGCTCGCTGCGTGAGCGTCGAACTGCGTCTTTGCTGGGCACAGGAGTTGCTGCGTCCAGCGTCCCGCTACTCGAGGTCCCCAACGAGCGGGGCACCGTGGAGTGCGTCGGTGCGGCGAGCTGCGGCTATTGCGACATCGAAGCCCACGTCGGGATCCTTGACTAACTGTTCGGTCGCGATGGCGTGAGCGCGCACCGCGGTGCGGGGGTGCTGCTTGGCGCGCACGATCACCGGGGTAGCGGCATCGCCCAGAGCGGCCAGGGCTCGGCTGAGACCGCGCTGCATTGCTCGATCACCGCGGCCGAACTGGCTGGCCAGCACTTCGGCCAGTGCGGCGGCCTCCCCGTCCGGCACGAGGGCTGCGGCGGCCCGCCAAGCAGCGAGCGCCACCTGGTCGTCGGGGTCGGTGAGGAATGCCGTGGTGATCGCCGGCCAGGCGCGTTGATCGCCCAGCTTGGACAGGGTGTGCAGCGCCTGAGCCCGAGCTTGCGGGATGGCCGAGTTCAGCTCCGGAAGGACCCGCTCCAGCGTGAGCGTGTGATCGTGATTGATCAGCGCCCAGGTGAGCATGTCGCGCACGAAGAAGTCCGGCTCGACGGCGCAGTGTTCGACCAGAACCTCGATGTAGGCATCCTGAGGACGCGTCCCGGCTGCCATCGCGGTGTTCATCCGGTCCGTGGCGGACTCCGCTTGGAGCGCAGCCCGGAGTCGGTTGACGGTTTCTTCGATCTGGTTGTTGGTCATGTCGTATACCTCCGCCGCCTAGTGAAAACCTTTCCGTAACGAGAAGGTCAAACTGGCGTTCGGGATTGCCTGTGGCCCGACGCCGTTAGCAGGTATAGCAAATGCTATATTCAACTCATGTCTGAGAGTCTGGCCCAGGTCGCTCGCCGCTGTGACGACACTGTCCGTCGTGCGCGCGAGGAGTTGATTCAGGCCGTTCGCGCTGCTGCGGCGTCCGGTATGACCCAGAAGCAGATCGCGGCCGAGATTGGCCGCAGTCAGCCGGAGGTGTCGCGCCTGCTTCACTTCTGCGGAACCTCGCCCCTCGGTCGCCGCCTGCGCAAGAATGCTGCGGCCATTCAACACCTGGTGGCCGAGGCTGGGGGAGGCGATCTGCGGGTGTTCGGCTCGGTCGCAACTGGGCGTGATCATGACGATTCAGACATCGATCTGCTCTTCACTCCGTCGGAGCCCCTGAGTTTGATGCGACTCGGGCGGCTTGAGCACGACATCAGTCACCTGGTGGGCGTCAAGGTCGATTTGGTCCCCGATTCCGCCCTGAAGTCGAACCTGCGGGAGCGTGTCCTTGCTGAGGCAGTGGCGTTGTGAGCCGGTCAACGGATGAGGTGCTGGCTGATGCGCTACAACACCTCGAAGCCGTCCAGGGGTACGCGTCTCGTGGGCTCCGCGATCAGATGGCCGTCGATGCCATTTGCATGCGTCTGTCTGCGGCCATCGAGGTGCTCGCTGGTCTCGACTCCAGGGTTCGTGAGCAGCTTTTCGGCGATGACTGGGCGCTCATGTGGGGCATGCGAAACCGTATCGCCCACGGTTACCTACTCCTCGACTCGGGAATCATCCACCAGACCGTTGCTGAGGATGTTCCGCTCATCGTGCGCCGCCTGGCGACGGAAGTGCGAGGCGGTAGGGGCTGATGGAGTGCCGTGGTTGAGGCGAGATGGTGCAGCGGCCTGGATCCCCGAGTGATACCAGCTTGGTATCATCGTGACTATGGCGATGACTCTCCGATTGACCCCCGACGACGAGCAGGCGCTTGCCCTGCTGGCCGAGGCTGAGGGCGTGAGCAAACAAGAGGCGACCGTTCGGGCAATCCATGAGGCGGCTGCGCGTCGGCTGCGCCGCGACAAGGTCGCTGCGCTGTCGGCTGCAGCTCGGGATCGCTACGCCAACCTACTTGACCGACTCGGCCAGTGATCGAGTACCTCAACCTCGAGGATGTCCTCAGTCTGATTGAGGACCTCGGCGTAGGGCCGATCCGCGACATCGGGCTACTCGATTCAGCCGTGCACCGTCCGTCCGTCAGCGTGTTTGGGGCTGACGCCTACCCCAGCGTCGACGAGAAGGCTGCGGTGCTCCTGGAATCCCTGGTGAGTAACCACGCCCTCGTCGACGGCAACAAGCGCATTGGCTGGCTGGCCACCGTCGTGTTTTACGGACTCAACGGCATCACCCTCGACGCCCCAGATGATGACGCCTACGACCTCGTTGTCGCCATTGCGAGTGGCGCGAGCAGTCACGAGCGGGCGGCTGAGTTGCTGGCGGCCTGGCACTGATCGTCCAGCGTTCTGGGATGGGGCGAGAATGCAGCGATGAGTATTACGTCCTCGATCTTGTAGATGAGGCCTTGGGCGAGAAGGCGCTGCGTCAACATCGCTTCGACTGGCTACTCGGCGATCCGGGCAAGTCGGGGCGACGTGACAAGCTGCCCGTGGACGGCTATTGGCCGAGAGCCAACATCGTCGTGGAATATCGCGAGTTTCAGCATGAGCGGCCCGTCCCGCATTTCGACAAACCTGATCGGTTGACCGTTAGCGGTGTGCAACGCGCGTTCTACGACACCCGCGGGACGATCGGATCTCCGGATACGAGCTTTCGCGGCCGTAACTCACTTGCGCCGGACCCGGTTCTGACGCTCGAGGAGGCAGAGCTGAAGCAGGCGGCACTTTCACCGAGTGCCACGACGAGAGCAGGCGTCTGCGGGCTCCGTCGCAGCGGGATGGAACGTCTGTTGGCCGGGCGGGGGCCTCAGCGTGGCTGGTCAGCGTTTCGCGGCTGCAATTGGCGACTGCTGGTTGTGCAGCTTGTGCGTCAAAATGCGTAGTCCTTCAGATTTGCGAAACGCGACTCCCAGTGATGATTTGCTGGATGGGTTGCAAGCCACTTCCGTATGGATACAAGCGTTTCATTGACGTCATGGAGGAGCGTTATTTGGCGTCTAATGAATGTGCGGTCGGTGATGTTCTTGTTCAGGGCATGTGCGGGTCGTTGTCGAGCTTTTCTGATATCTTTGAGTGGTTTGAGTGCGGAAAGTGAATTCTCCTGGCTGACGCCGTGTGCACACATGAAGAGCCGAAGGCGATTTAGGGTCCCGATGGGTTGACCGTTGTCCTGTGATGGAATCTCCGCCTCATCGAAGAAGGCTTTTCTGAGGTTTTCGGATAGAATCTTGTCGAGCAGTGAGATGAAGCCATCCCACTCTTTCGATGAAGGTCGGAGAAGCCACCCCAGATCTTCTGGGCGCTTTATGCTTGCAAACATTGCGCTTCCGAACGCATTCGTTGTGAGTTCATTTATGTTGCGTAGTTCTATGAAGAGCCTCCCAAATGGACCGACTCCGTCCGCCCACTCTCCCATCTGCTGTCCCCACCACAGGGGGTGTGGGTGGAGGTTGGGCTCATTAACCCTGTAGGTGTTCCATCGCTGTTGATGTTGCGGGCTTAGTTTGGCAAGGTCGCCCAGGAACACTGCCACCCTACGAATTATGGGCGAGTCGCTGTCTTCAAAGTCGAGTGTTTCGAAATCGTATGCGAAACCAATATGACTGAGACTTACTTTATCGTGGCTGGGTTCGTCGGTGTCTAGATATGCCTCGTCACTGACGTGCATGTGTGCGCCAGCATCCCCAAATTGAAAATCATAGCGACTGTCATTTCGATACGCTTCAAGGACGTCCATTTGGAAAAATGCCAGTTCGAGAGTTCCTTGCCCCTTCGCCATCATCCTTTCGAAAGGCCGTTCCATAAGTCTCTTCGGGAGGCGTACGCCCTTCATTCCGAGTTTAGTGGGGTAGAGGCAGACAGTGTCGCTCTCTGGAGTTAGCGCGCGTATTTCATCAGTTTGATCTTCAATGGACCTGCGGGACTGCCACGGCCTAATGTGAGGATTTAGGAAGTCCTTTGTTGAAACCGCCTGTATTAATCCGTCGCGGATGAGCTCAGCTGCAGCGTCGCGCGTCGCGTCCATGTTTCCACCCCGAATTGGGTAGCCGTTGAAGTCACGCGAACCCATGTACTGATCGCGTACTCGTTCCAAGAGTTGGTCCGGTGACAGAAGCTCGTCCATCTACATATTCTGCTGGATGCGGCAGGCGTGTGCCTGTCGTCGGCATGGCGGGCCCATTTTGACGGGGGTGCATTCCATCTGGTCTCGCGTGGGCGAATCCCTGGGGCTGTGCCGACAACTCGATGAGCGTCGCCCGTGCGGCTGTCCGAGGGCTGCATCCGGTGGTCTGCCGACGATGGACGGCGCAGGGTATGAAAAACTGGACCCCGGCCCAAGGGCGGGCTGACATGTGTCTTGAGGGAAGGCTGACTGATGACCGAGTTGATCTGGAGCGAACTGGACCAGCGAGCAGTAGACACTGCCCGCATCCTCGCCGCCGACGCTGTGGAGAAGGTCGGCAACGGGCACCCCGGCACCGCGATCTCGCTGGCTCCGCTGGCGTACCTGCTCTACCAGAAGGTGATGCGTCACGACCCGGCCGATCCGAGATGGGTCGGACGCGATCGCTTCGTGCTGTCCATCGGACACTCCTCGCTGACCCAGTACACCCAGCTGTACCTGGCCGGTTTCGGTCTGGAGTTGGACGACCTGAAGGCGCTGCGCACCGAAGGCTCGTTGACCCCCGGACACCCCGAGTACGGCCACACCGCTGGCGTCGAGGTGACCACCGGTCCGCTGGGTGCAGGCGTGGCCAACGCAGTCGGTTTCGCCATGGCCGGACGCCGCGAACGCGCACTGCTCGACCCGAACACCCCGCTCGATCAGCCCTCGCCGTTCGATCACCACGTCTACTGCATCACCGGTGACGGCTGCATGCAGGAAGGCCCCGCCTCCGAAGCGTCCTCGCTGGCCGGCACCCAGAAGCTGGGCAACTTGATCGTCATCTACGACGACAACCGCATCTCCATCGAAGGCGAAACCTCCATCGCGTTCACCGAGGACGTCGCCGCCCGCTACGCCGCCTACGGCTGGCATGTGCAGCACGTCGACTGGACCGGCGGCGGCACCAGCTACTCCGAAAATGTCGAGGCGCTCCACGACGCCATCGAGGCTGCCAAGGCAGTCACCGACCAGCCGAGTTTCATCAAGCTGACCACCGTCATCGGCTGGCCGCTGCCCACCAAGGCCGGCGACCACAGCGTCCACGGCGCCAAGCTTGGCGGTGAGGAAATCGCCGGGCTGAAGTCCGAACTCGGCTTCGACCCCGCGGTCGCCTTCCCCGCCGAGGCCGATGTCCTCGCTCACACCCGCAACAACGCCGCCGCCCGCGCAGCCGCAGCCAAAGCCGAATGGACCCAGGCCTACGACGCCTGGCGTTCGGCCAACCCCGCCCAGGCCGAGTTGTTCGACCGGCTCGCCGCCGGCATCGTCCCCGACCTGTCGGACGCCCTGCCGGTCTTTGCGCCCGGCAAGAAAGCCACCCGCGCCGCGTCCGGCGAAGTACTGACCGCCATCGCCGACGTCATGCCGGAGTTGTGGGGCGGCTCGGCAGACCTGGCCGGTTCCAACAACACCACCATGAAGGGCCAGAAGTCGTTCCTGCCGCCGGAGCGCTCCAGTCACGAATTCAGCGGCGATTTCTCCGGACGGGTGCTGCACTTCGGCATCCGTGAGCACGCCATGGGCAACATCCTCAACGCCATCAATACCGGCCTGACCCGTGCCTTCGGCGGCACCTTCCTGGTCTTCGCCGACTACATGCGCGGCAGCGTTCGGTTGGCCGCCTTGCAGAAGATTCCGACCATCTTCGTGTGGACGCACGACTCGATCGGCGTCGGCGAGGACGGCCCCACCCACCAGCCCATCGAACACGTCGCATCCTTGCGGATCATGCCCGGCATCGACGTGATCCGTCCGGCTGATGCCAACGAAACCGCCCAAGCCTGGGCGCTGGCCTTGTCACACACCGACCGGCCCAGTGCGCTGATCCTGTCCCGCCAGGACCTGCCGATCATTGATCGTGACGCCGCCGGTGTCGCCCCGGCCACCGACGTCGCCAAGGGCGCGTACACCCTCATCGACGCCGACGGTGAGCTCAAGGTCGTCATCATCGCCACCGGCTCGGAAGTTTCGGTCGCCCTGGACGCCCGCGACGCCCTGCAAGCCGAAGGCATCGGCACCCGCGTGGTGTCAGCACCGTGTCTGGAATGGTTCAACGCTCAGCCTGCCGACTACCGCGCCGCTGTGCTGCCCGACGGCGTGGCGAAGGTCTCGGTTGAAGCCGGAGTATCCACCGGCTGGCGGGAGTACGTCGGCCAGACCGGCGAGATCGTCGGCATCGATCACTTCGGTGAGTCGGCCTCGGGCGCAGTGCTGTTCGCCAAGTACGGCTTCACCGCTGAGAACGTGGTCGCCCATGCCAAGACCGCTATGGCCCGGCTCGGCTGAGATTGGTTAACACCGACACTGCCAAGCACGTCAGAGCCAATGCTCTCCTGCTGCTGACCGCTGCCCTGTGGGGCTTCGCTTTCGCCGCCCAGCGGGTCGGCGCCGGCCTGATGGGGCCGTTCACCTTCACCGCCATTCGGTTCGCCCTGGGGGTGCTCGTGCTGCTGCCGATCATCTGGGTGGTCTCGGCCCGACGCCAGGTGTCCTGGGAACGTCGACGCGGCTACTGGAAGGCAGCACTATTGCCCGGCGTGGTGACCGGCACAGTCCTCACCGTGGCGATGAACCTGCAGCAGACCGCCCTGATCTGGGTGCCGGCCGGCACTGCGGCCTTCATCACCGGGCTGTACATGGTCTTCGTTCCGGTCATCGCGGCTTTCCGCGGTCACCGCAGTGCGCTGTCCACCGTCGTCGGCGTGGTGTCTTCCGTGATCGGGCTGTACCTGATCAGCGGCACCAATGGGTTCGGGCTGGGCCTCGGCGAAATCATGCTGGTGGCCTCGGCGGTGATCTGGGCGGTGCACATCCTGCTCGTGGAGAGCTTCAGTGCGAAGCTGTCCACGCTGCGCTTCGCTGCGGTGCAGTTCATCACCTGTTCGGTGTTCAGCGCCGTGATCGCGTTGTTCGCCGAGCCGACGCCGTTCACCGGCATCGCGGAAGCCTGGTGGCCGCTGGTTTACGGCGGGGTGTTCTCCGTGGGAGTGGCCTTCACGCTGCAGGTGGTCGCCCAACGCGACGCGCTGGCTGCTCATGCGGCGCTGATCCTGGCCATGGAGTCGGTCTTCGGTGCCCTGGGTGGCGCGATCTTCCTCAGCGAATCGATGACGCTGCGTGGCTATCTGGGAGCAGCCCTGATGGTCATCGGCATGGTCGTCGCTCAACTCGGCATCGTCCGCGCCCAGCGAGCGGTACCGCCGTCAGGCACTCCCGCCCCGCTGTGAACGGCGTCGGGGTGGGGGAGGAGGCATCACCCGCCACGCTTGGACCTGCTCCCAGGTGAGTTCGTGCTCGGTGCCGTATCGGTCCTGCAGGCGCAGCGTCCCTTCGGCGTTGGTCACGATGTAGCCGATCACTTCATGGGGGCCATCGGTGGCCGTATACCGAACAGTGATGCGAGTTCCTACCTCGGGATCGTGGCGTTCCACTACCGTTGTCCTCCGTAACTCGTACAGTTGGCGACGAGGTTAGTATCCCGAAGTGAGGAGCCCTAATGGCATACGTGATCACCGATCCGTGCGTGGATGTGAAAGACAAGGCGTGCGTTGAGGAATGCCCCGTCGACTGCATCTACGAAGGAACCCGCACGCTGTACATCCAGCCGGATGAGTGTGTGGACTGCACCTCGTGTGAGCCTGCGTGCCCGACCGAAGCGATCTTCTACGAAGACGACGTTCCTGCCGATCAGCAGCAGTTCATCGCGATCAACAAGGAATTCTTCGACGAGATCGGCTCGCCCGGCGGCGCTGCTGACTTCGGCGTCTTCGACGGCGACCACCCTGCGGTCGCCGCGCTGCCCCCGAAGGGATGATCGGCGGGCTGGCTGCCAGCCTGCCCGACTTCCCCTGGGATTCTTTGGCTGAGGCCCGGCAACGGGCCTCAGCCCACCCTGACGGCCTCGTCGACCTCTCTGTCGGCACGCCTGTCGATTCGACCCCTCGGGTGATTCGCGAGGCGCTGGTCGCACATGCTGATGCGCCCGGCTACCCCACGACGTGGGGCGCGCCACAGTTACGCATGGCCATCATCGACTACCTGCAACGTCGGTGGTCGGCGGTGTCCTTGACCGACATCAATGTGCTGCCGGTTATCGGCACCAAGGAACTGGTCGCGCTGCTGGGTTTCCAACTCGGGCTCGGCTCCACCGACGTGGTGGTCATACCCACCACCGCCTATCCCACCTATGACGTGGGCGCCCGGCTGTGCGGTGCGCGCCCGGTGCCCCAGGACGATCCCGCCCAGATCGCCGATCTCAAACCATCCCTGATCTGGATCAACTCCCCGGCCAACCCGCATGGACGCATCCTGTCGGTGGACGAAACCCGTGCCTGGGTGGCGGCCGCGCGCGCGGCCGGTGCTGTGCTGGCCAGTGATGAGTGTTACGGCGAGTTCGGCTGGGACGCCGAGCCGGTTTCGATTCTCGATCCGCGGGTCAACGACGGCTCCCTCGACGGGCTGCTGGCGGTCCACTCGCTGTCGAAGCGATCAAACATGGCCGGTTATCGCGCTGGATTCGTCGCCGGTGACGCCGCTGTGATCGCGCCCTTGCTCGAAGTGCGCAAGCACTCCGGTGAGATGCTCCCCACACCGATCCAGGCGGCCATGGCCGCCGCTCTGAACGACGACGATCATGTCGCCGAGCAACGCCGCCGCTACCTCGCCCGACGTGAACTGCTGCGTCCCGCACTGGAAGCGGCCGGCTATCGCGTCGAACACTCCGAGGGGTCGCTCTACCTGTGGTGCACTCGCGACGAGGACTGCCGCGCCAGCGTCGATCACCTCGCCGGTCTGGGCATCCTGGTGGCGCCCGGAGACTTCTACGGCCCCGCCGCGGGACGCTTCGTCCGTGTGGCGCTGACCGCGACCGATGACCGGATTGAGTCAGCGGCTGCTCGGTTGACCGCGCATCCGGGCCGCTGATTTCGGGTATCTATCCTGGATGCGGCGAAAGGAGTCATCCATGCGGCGCTGGGTGTCACGGGTGGTGCTGGGGGCGATCACCCCGGTGAGTTTGTTTCTGGTCGGTTGGTGGATCCCCTACCTCGTCGGTGCGGTCGATCTGGTCGCGTTTTTGGCCCCGATCGGCCTGGTACTCGGGCTGATCGCGGACGCAACGCTGCTCCGCAACCGGTTGGATCGCTTGTACAGCCTGTCGGTGCCGATCCAGGCCGCCATCGCCGCCTTCTACACCGTCATGATCTACGGCTTCTTCATGGGTCTGCCGATCCCGGTTCTGTTGGTGAGTTTGGGGTGGGGCTATGTGGCTGTTCAGACCGCGGCCGGCGGCAGCGCCGCATCCGGACAGGCCCGTTGGAGCGCCATCGGATCAGCGGCACTGATGCTGGCAGCCTGCGCGGCAACGGCCTGGTTGGCTTTCCGTGAACCGTGGATAGCCGACGAGGTTCGAGGAATGCTCGGTTTGACCGTCACGCCGTCGCTCGCCGCGCTCGTGCTCGCCAGCGCAGTGGGCGGAATGGCGTTGGTCGCTACCGCCTACGCGATCCCGGCCGTCTTGATCGCCCGGCATCGCCGTCGCTTCACTGGCTCGATCGCTGCTTCGTAGTAGAACCGGTCAGCGCGCGGCGAAACTGAGTTGCACCTCGGTCGCGGACGACGGCGCGGCCGAACTCCAGGTGGCGAGCTGGTTGGTCGACAAGGTCCAGGTGGCGTCGCCGACTCGCACCGAACTGAGTCCGTAGTCGCCACTCACCGCGATCGCTTGATGAGCAACCGCCCAGGCGTCCTGGGGGTTCTTCGCGGCGACCACCAACCCGTCAGGAGTCGAGGTCACGGTGATCTTCTTGCCTAGTGTCTTGGTGAGGAAACTCTTCATGCCCTCTGGATCTGCGGCGGACGGATCGTTGATCACGCAGCTGAACGAAGCCGGTGTCTCCCCGGTCAGTGAACTGGCCAGCGTTCGAGCCCGCTCGACGTGCTTGCGATAGGCCTCCGGATAGGCGCTGCGCTGGACGGCCTGGGCAACATCATTGAGGTCACGGGTGTCCCACTTCCGCACCTTGACCAGCGCCTTGTAGAAGGCGGTCGAGGAATACCACGGGTCCATCACCTGCTCCGGCGTGCCCCATCCTTGGGAGGGGCGCTGCTGGAACAGCCCGAGCGAATCGGAGTGACCGTAGTCGAGATTGCGAATGTCGGATTCCTGAAAAGCGGTGGTCAGGGCGATGCTGGCCGCCCGCGGCTTGAGACCGCGCTTGATCGACACCCCTGCGATGATCGCAGCATTGCGCGCCTGCTCCGGATCGATGGTGGCGGTATTGCCGTTCACCGTGGCCGTGCAGCGATCCGCCAAGGGCAGCGGTTCGTGCTGAAAGCTACTCCACAGCGACGTGGCGCCCACGAAGACCGCTATCGCCACCGCGATAGCTGCCAACGACCACCACAGTGCGCGGACGGTTGTCACCGAGGCCTCAGTTGGCGTGCAAGGCGGCGTTCAACTCCACACCGGCCTTCTCGCCGCGGGTGTGCGCCATCACGGCGCCACTGATGGAGTGCCGCAGGAACAGCAGGCTGCTTTGGCCGCTGAGCTGGGCGGCTTTGGCGACGGCACCGCCGGGCAAGGTCACCTTGGTGCCGGCCGTCAAATACAGCCCGGCTTCAACCACGCAGTCGTCACCGAGTGAGATGCCCACCCCGGATTCGGCGCCCAACAGGCAGCGCTCACCGATGGTGATCTGCTCCGAGCCGCCTCCGGACAGCGTGCCCATGATGGAGGCACCCCCGCCGATGTCGGTGCCATTGCCGACTACCACACCGGCTGAGATCCGCCCCTCGACCATCGAGGTGCCCAGGGTTCCGGCGTTGAAGTTCACGAAGCCCTCATGCATCACCGTGGTGCCCTCAGCCAGGTGCGCCCCCAGACGCACCCGGTCGGCGTCACCGATACGCACCCCACTGGGCGCCACGTAGTCGACCATGCGAGGGAACTTGTCGATGGCATGGACGGTGATCTGACCGTGCGCGGCCCGCAACCGCAGCCGAGTCTGTTCGAAACCGTCCACCGCACACGGGCCCACCGAGGTCCACACCACATTGTTCAGCACCCCGAAGATGCCGGTCAGGTCAATGCTGCGCGGCGCGCACAGTCGCCAACTCAGCAGATGCAGCCGCAGGTAGGCATCCGGGACGCTCGCCGGGGCGGCGTCCAGATCGATCTCGACGAACTGCAACTCGGTACGTACGCCGCGCACCGGGTCAGCGCCCACCAGAGCGGTGAGCTCGGCCGGCGCTTCGGCCCCGGAGCTGTCGCCCAGAGCGGGAGCGGGAAACCAAGTGTCGAGGACGGCGCCGGATTCGTGAACTGTGGCCAGCCCCCAGCCATGTGCTGATCGGGTCATGCCGCCAGCCTACTGGTCCGTCCCAGCCGCTCCCGAAAAGCGCAGGCGCTCCCGAACCTTCGGGAGCTTCTGGTCCTTTTGGGAGCGTCTGGCCGGAGAGTGGGGGCAGTAGGGTGGGCGCCATGGAGTTGGGGGTTGGCGGGGACCTGGTGGGGCTGTTTCGGCAACTGCTGGACGTGCCGTCGGTGAGTGGGGACGAAACCCAACTGGCCGACTTGGTGGAGGCGGCGCTTCGGGCGATGCCGCACCTGACGGTTGCTCGCGACGGAGACACCGTCATCGCCCGCACCGAGACCGGACGCCCCGAACGGGTGCTGATCGCCGGGCACCTGGACACGGTTCCCATCGCGGACAATCTGCCGTCGTGGGAGGACGGCGACCTCATCTATGGGCGCGGCGCGGCCGACATGAAGGGCGGTGTTGCGGTGCAACTGGCTGCTGCCGCCGCACTGAACAGCCCCAACCGTGACATCACCTGGGTCTTCTATGACCATGAGGAAGTCGCCGCCGAACTCAACTCACTCAACCGGATCGCGGCCGAGCATCCCGAGTGGTTGGACGCCGATTTCGCGGTGCTCATGGAACCGACCTCGGCGATGATCGAGGGTGGTTGTCAGGGCACGCTTCGTTTCACCGTCGCCACTGAGGGTGTGGCCGCACACTCAGCCCGCGCCTGGCTGGGTCGCAACGCGATCCACGATGCCGCCGACATTCTGAACCGGCTTGCCGCCTATCGGCCTCGGGAGGTCACCGTCGACGGATTGGTCTACCGCGAGGGGCTCAACGCCGTCGGGATCAATGGTGGTATTGCAGGAAATGTGATCCCGGACCGATGTGAAGTGACGGTCAACTTCCGCTTTGCGCCTGATCGCGATGAGGCTGCGGCCAAGGATCACTGTCGAGAGGTGATGACCGGCTGGGACCTGGAGTTCACCGACTTCACGCCAGCAGCGCGGCCGGGGCTTGATCGGCCGATCGCCCAGGAGTTCGTGGCAGCCGTGGGTGGTCGGCCGCGAGCCAAGTACGGCTGGACCGACGTCGCCCGCTTCGCTGCGTTGGGGATTCCTGCGGTGAATTTCGGGCCTGGCGATCCGGGCAAGGCCCATGCCGACGACGAGCATTGCCCGCGCGCCGATCTGTTCACCTGTTACGACGCGTTGTTCCGCTGGCTCGGTTGATCCCGCCAGGCAGCGGTCACGGTCTGCAGGGCGGTCAGGGTCGCGTCGATGGCCGGCACGGCCGCCGAACCGACCAGGTAGGCGGCGCGGACGCGTCGATCGTTGTCCGGTGCCACGGGGTGAATCGAGGTGCCGTCGGGCACGTCGAGGCGTTCCAATGCCAGTTGCGGCTGTAATGCGATCCCGACCCCGGCCGAAACCAGACCGAGAACTGCCACTGAGTTGTCCGTGGCGTGGGTGATTCGTGGACTGAATCCTTGGGCACCGCAGGCGGCCAGCAGGTGCCCGCGGCACAGTGGACAGCCGGCGATCCACTTCTCGGTGTGGAAATCGGCGAGGTCGAGAGTGCCCTCGGTGCTGTGCGGGTGGCCTGCGGGCAGCACCAACCGCATAGGGTCGGCGAACAACTCGGTCAGTGACACGCCGGCCAGGTCACTGTGGGGGTCGGACGGGTCGCCGGGGTAGCTGAAGGTGAGCGCGATGTCGATGCTGCCGTGGCTCAGTAGCGCCAGTGCTTCGGGCGGCTCGGCTTCGGTGTAGTGCAGTTTCAGCCCGGGGTAGTCCGCCGCCAGCCGTGCCATCAGCGCCGGCACGATGGTCGAGGAGGCGCTGGGGAAGCCCGCCATGCGCACGGTGCCGGTGGTGCGATCAGCCACCTGGCCGAGTTCGGAGTCGGCGGCGGCCAAGGCGGCCAGAATCGTCCCGGAATGGCGTGCCACGACCTGCCCGGCCTCGGTGAGTTGGACGCTGCGTCCGATGCGGAGGACCAGGGGCACTCCGAGGCGGTGTTCGGCGCGGCGAAGATGCTGGCTCAGCGCGGGCTGGCTGTATCCCAGTGCTTCGGCGGCAGCGGTGATCGATCCCGCGTCGGCGATGGCGCGGATGATCCGTACGGTGTGAAGATCCAACCCCTCAGTCATAACGAAAGGTTATCAATACGAGAGGCAGTCTGGTCTGGTGTGATCGATTGTCCGAGCGGCAGTCTGGATTCATGACCGGAACCATGACTCCAACACGGCTCGGAGTGGCCGAGCTCGCTGCCGCCTTCGACGTCACGCCGGGCTACCTCGCCGCCTGCGGCAACGGTGTGCTGCCGCGTGCAGCGGTAGCGGCCATGACTGCGGACCTTGCTCGCTGTGGGTTAGGAGAGGCCACCGCCGCCGATTACGACGCCGTCGTGACCGAGAGCAGGGGTTTGTTTGCTGACATCGTCGGAGTACCCGCCGAATGGGTGGCGATTGGGCCGGCGGTCTCGCCGATGGTGGCGGTCGTGGCCGCAGGCCTTCCCGACGGCGCGGAAGTGCTCGTCGCCGACGACGAGTTCTCCTCCATGGTGCTGCCCTTCCGGGCCACCGGACGGCTGGTGGTGCGGACGGTGCCGTTGGCCGATTTGGCTGGAGCCATCACCGACGACACCGCCGTGGTGGCGTTTTCGCTGGTGCAGTCAGCCACGGGTGAAGTGGCTGACTGGGTGGCGATCGCTGCCCAGGCTCGGGCCCACCAGGCGCTGAGCGTTGTCGACCTCACGCAGGCCGCCGGCGTCATGGCAGTGGATGCCACCCGCTTCGATGTCACCATTTCCCACGTCTACAAATGGCTGTGCAGTCCCCGCGGGGTTGCCTTCCTGACGGTGCGTCCCGAGGCGCTGCCGCGGCTGCGGCCGGTACTCGCCGGGTGGTATTCCGATGAGAACCCTTGGGGCAACTGCTACTGGCCACAGGTCGCCGAACCGCGTGGTGCGCGGCAGTTTGATACCAGTCCGGCCTGGCAGGCTTTCGTGGGGGCACGCGAATCGCTGCGGCTGTTCGCCGAGGCCGATCTCGAGGCGGTATGGGCGCACGCCTGCGACCTGGGGGATCAGCTGTGTCGCGGTTTGGGAATCCCCGAGCAACACCGAGCGATCGTGAGCTGGCCCGATCCTGATCATGCCCAACTGGCTCAGCTGACTGCTGCTGGGCTGCGCGCCTCAGGTCCGCTGGGGTTGATCCGGGTGGCCTTCCACGTGTGGAACACCCCCGAGGATGTGGCCGCAGTGCTGCAGGCCTTGGGCCGCTGATCAGTCCTCGGCCGGAGCCAGATAGACCCAGCGTCCGCCGTATTCGACGAATTTTGAGCGTTCCCGTACGAAGCCGCGACCGCCCGGGCCCCGGAATCGCGCCACGAACTCGACCTCGTCGTCGGTGGCGGCGACGACATGCAGTGACAGCCACTCAAGACCCTCGCCCAGCTCGACGCGTTGCGGACGGGTATCGGGATGCCAGGTGTCTTCCAGGTAGGCCGCGTCGCCGATGGCGAACGCGCTGTAGCGAGATCGCATGAGCTGTTCGGCGGTTGCGGCGAACGCGGTGCCGTCATGCAGCCGGCCACAGCAATCGCCGTAGCTGAAACCACTGCCACAGGGGCAGTCGTCGCTGGCGTCCATGAGCCTGACCTTAGCGCTACGGACGTGCTCCGGTCAGGTTGGGTTGCACAAGACTAGATTGCTGTCGTGACCAAGCGAATTCAACCGCGGGTGATCCGCAACTTCGACCAGGTGCTGGCCACCACCAACGACGAGCGGCTGCTGGCGGCCCGTGATGACGGGTCCTGGGTGCACTCCGATCCGTGGCGGGTGTTGCGCATCCAGTCGGAGTTCGTCGAGGGCTTCGGGATGCTGGCCGAACTCGGGCCCGGAATCGGCGTCTTCGGCTCGGCACGGGCCAAGCCCGACAGCGAGCACTACGGCGCTGCCGAACGCATTGGTGCCGGTCTGGCTGAGGCTGGCTATGCCACCATTACCGGCGGTGGACCGGGCATCATGGAAGCCGCCAACAAAGGCGCCTTGGAAGCGGGCGGCATCTCGGTGGGGTTGGGTATCGAGTTGCCCTTCGAACAGGCGCTCAATCCCTATGTCTCGCTCGGCATCAACTTCCGCTATTTCTTTGCTCGCAAAGTGATGTTCTTGAAGTACTCCCACGGTTTCGTGGTGATGCCCGGTGGATTCGGAACCTTCGACGAAGTGTTCGAAGCCGTGACGCTGGTCCAGACCCACAAAGTGCGCTCGTTCCCGATCGTGCTGTTCGGCTGTGACTTCTGGTCGCCGCTGCTCGATTGGCTCGGTGATCAGGTGCTGGGAAACGGCTACATCGGTGAACGTGATCAAAAACTGCTGCAAATCACCGATGACCCCGATGAAGCGGTGGCCTTGGTCACGGCGGCGAATCCGCCGCAGCCGGAGCCCCGTGAAACCGTCGAGTCCTGAGTAGCCGGTAAAGTTGCGCCATGACTTGGGCCATAGCGACTATCGCCGTGATCGTGTTGGGACTGGCCGCTGTGGCTGCCTCGGGCAGGCTGGGCGAAATGCCGAACACGGTGACCGACATTCCGCAGCCGCATGTTCCGTCCGGCACCTTGACCGGAGATGATCTGCGCGGCATCCGGTTCGCGGTGGTACCTCGGGGATACTCGATGCAGCAGGTCGACGAACTCCTCGACCGCATGGCAGAGCAGCTTGACGATGCCGCGCAGGGCCGTGACCTGTCGGCCTGGGGACGTCCCTCCTGGGAACCCGTGCAGGACTGAAGCACGCCCCCGATGCCAGCCATGTCGGCGAAGGGTGGAATAATAGACGCCAGTTGGATTCCGAATCAGCCAGAAACAGGGGTATTGCGATGGCAGCGATGAAACCACGGACCGGGGATGGACCGATCGAGGTGGCCAAGGAAGGTCGCGTGATCGCCATGCGTATTCCGGCCGAGGGTGGTGGTCGCCTCGTTATCGAGATGAACGCCGTTGAAGCTGCGGAGTTGAAGGCCGCGCTGGAAGGCGTCGTCCTCGCCTGACCTTTCTTGCACAACGGGCTTCGAGACTATGCGTGTCTCGAAGCCCGTTCTGCTTGCCCCAACCGTCCACCTCGCTACACGTAGGTCACGTTGCTACCTTCGCGCCGGTAGCAACGTGACGTAGCTGTAGCGAGGTGGGGCGGGGCTAGCGGGAGTGGTGGTAGGCGATCGCCTTCTCGTAGACGGCGATGGTCTGAGCGGCGATGTGCTCCCAGGAGAATTCCTCGATGCAGCGCTGGCGTCCGGCCTTGCCATAGCGGGCAGCGAGCGCCGGGTCGCGAGTGAGACGGTTCACTTGCTCGGCGAATCGGGCCTCGAAACCGGCAACGAAGGCCGGGTCCTCGGCCTGCTTCGGGTCGTAGGACACCAGGGAACCCGTTTGGCCGTCCACGACGACCTCGGGAATCCCGCCGACCGCCGAGGCGACGACGGCAGTCTCGCAGGCCATCGCCTCCAGATTCACGATGCCCAGCGGCTCGTACACCGACGGGCAGGCAAACACGGTGGCGTGGGTGAGCACCTGGCGCACCGAGGCCCGTGGCAACATCTCAGGCACCCAGCGCACACTGCCGGGACGGGACTTGCTCAGCTCGGCGAAGGCATCCTCGAACTCGGCGGCGATCTCAGGGGTGTCGGGGGCGCCGGCCAGGAGCAGCAACTGGGTGTCGGGGTCGAATTCCTGGGCGGCGCGCACCAGGTGCACCAGGCCCTTCTGGCGCGTGATGCGTCCCACGAACACCACCAAGGGTCGATCCCGGTCCACACCCAGGGAGTCCACCACGTCGGTGTCGCCGTCGGGGCGGAACTCATCGGTGTCGATGCCGTTCTTCACCACATGGACGCGAGCCGGGTCGAGCTCGGGGTAGGAATCCAACACATCGCGACGCATGCCTTCACTGACCGAGATCACCGCAGCGGCATCGAGGAAGGCAGACTTCTCCGCCCAACTCGACACCCGGTACCCACCGCCGAGCTGTTCTGCTTTCCACGGACGGTGCGGCTCCAAGGAGTGTGAGGTGACCACGTGCGGAACATCGAGCAGTTTGGAGCCCAACAAGCCCGCGAAATTGGCATACCAGGTGTGGGAGTGGATCACGTCCACCTCGCCGATCGCATTCGCCATCGCCACATCGGTGCCGATCACCCGCACGGCAGCGTTGGCGCCTTCGGGGAAGGTCTCGGGATGGGCCGTGGCGCCTTCCCGAGGCTCGCCCATGCACTGAACCTCGACACTGTCGGCGAAGCGACGCAGTTGGGGCACCAATTGTCCGACATGGACGCCGGCGCCACCATAGATGTGTGGGGGGTACTCGCGGGTCAGGATGGATACACGTAAGGCCATGCAGTGATGGTGTCATATCGCCGGTGACGGCGTTTCCGGTTCTGCGTGGAAGCCGGGCATAGAAGTCGGTGAAAATCCGGT
The DNA here is from genome assembly GCA_002482525.1 of Propionibacteriaceae bacterium UBA7704. GTDB lineage: Bacteria > Actinomycetota > Actinomycetes > Propionibacteriales > Propionibacteriaceae > Propionicimonas. The sequence continues at coordinate 62,771 of DLGC01000016.1, forward strand.
GAGCAATTCGCGCGTTTCCTTGTCGCCGACCCCTCCCTGGCCTAGGTTCAGAGCATGAGCAGCGGACCGAATGTCCTGTCCATTGTCTTGGCCGGTGGCGAGGGGAAACGGTTGATGCCGCTTACCGCCGACCGTGCCAAGCCCGCAGTGCCCTTCGGTGGCACCTATCGCCTGATCGACTTCGTGTTGTCCAACCTGGCGAACTCCGATTTGACCAAGGTTTGTGTGCTCACCCAGTACAAGTCCCACTCTCTGGACCGCCACATCACGCTGACCTGGCGGCTGTCCCCACTGCTGGGCTCTTACGTCACCTCGGTACCTGCCCAGCAGCGCACCGGCAAGCAGTGGTACCAGGGCAGTGCCGATGCCATCTACCAGTCGATGAACCTGATCAACGACGAGGATCCCGACTATGTGGTGGTCTTCGGAGCCGACAACATCTACCGGATGAATGTCGACGACATGGTGCAGGCTCACGTCGATTCGGGAATGGACGCCTCCATCGCCGGCATTCGGGTGCCGCGCAGTGAAGCGTCCGCATTCGGCATCATCGACGCCGGCCCGGACGGCCGGATCAAGGAGTTCTTGGAGAAGCCCATCGATCCGCCGGGTCTTCCCGGTAGTCCGGAGGAGTCGTTCGCCTCAATGGGCAACTACGTGTTCACCCGAACCGCCTTCGTCGATGCGCTCATCGCGGACGCGTCGGATCCGGCCTCGCGTCACGACATGGGCGGGAACATCATCCCCAACTTCGTGAATCAGGGTCGTGCTCAGGTGTACGACTTCACCTCCAACAATGTGCCCGGCGCCACGGAGAAGGACCGCAACTACTGGCGTGATGTCGGCACCATCGAGGCCTACCACGCCGCCCACATGGATCTGGTGTCGGTTGAGCCCGAGTTCAACCTGTACAACCGCAAATGGCCGATCTGGTCCTCACAGGCCCAGCTGCCCGGCGCCAAGTTCACGCTGCGCGGTACCGCGGAGGATTCCATCGTCAGCGCGGGCTGCATCATCTCCGGCGGCGATGTGGACCGATCAGTGCTCTCTCCCAATGTCATGGTCGACAAGTGGGCCAAGATCGAGCAGTCGATCGTGTTCTCCGGCTGCCGTATCGGACGGAACGCTGTGGTGCGCAACGCGATCTTGGACAAGAACGTCGTGGTGCCCGACGGCGTGGAGATCGGGGTGGATCCGGATCACGATCGGGAGCGCGGTTTCCATGTGGAAAAGGGCATCACCGTGGTCGCCAAGAACGTCGTGGTTCCCCACAACTGAGGCTGGTTCGATCCAGGCTCAGTTGCGGACCGCCACCAGCAGGCCGTCGCCGATCGGGAGCAGTGCGGTGGTGAACGCGCCGCTTTCCTGGACGGCGACCAGGGCCTCGCGGATGATCAACGGCTCATCGTCCTCATTGCGGTCGTCGGCGACCAGCCCGCCCCACAAGGCGTGATGCATCACGAGGACCCCTCCGGAGCGCAGCAGGCGTTCGCCCTGAGCGACGTATTCCACGTATTCCAGTGGATCGCCGTCGACGTAGACGAGGTCGTAGGCGCTGTCGCTGAGCTTGGGCAACACCAACAGCGGTTGTCCAGTGATCAAGCGAGCGCGTCGAGACGGTATACCAGCACCGGTGAGGACTTCCCGGGCGACGATCTGATCGTCGGCATCGGGGTCGATGCTGGTCAGCACGCCATCGGGATCCATGCCGTCCAGCAACGCAGCCGCCGACACCCCGGTACCGGTTCCGATCTCGACCGATGCCCGTGCTTTCACGCTCCGGGCCAGCAGGGTGAGCACGGATGCGACGCCGGGACTGATCGTCTCGGTGCCCAGCTCTTCAGCACGACGACGGGCGGCGCGGCCGCCATCGGATTCGCCCGCGAAACCCTCAGCGAAAGCCTGGGTGTTGGTCCACAGGCCCGCTGTTCCAGAATTCTTTCCCACTGGGTTCACAGACGTCAGCCTAGCCTTGCCCCTACCATTGCGTCCCATGAGTCATGTGGTTGTCGCCGAACGAGTCGCAAATGGCCCTGCCGTCGAGGCCGAGGTCTGCGGCACCGTGAGTGAGGTTGTGGTCGTTCACAGCACCGTTGTTCGAGACGGCGATCCGCTCGTCGTGGTCAAGACCGCCTAGGCTGTTCGCCATGAACGTGCCTTTCGGACGCCTGCTCACCGCCCAGGTCACACCTTTTCACGACGACGGATCGCTGAATCTCGACGAAGCCCGTCGACTGGCTGCCCATCTGGTTGATGTTCAAGGCAATGACGCGCTGGTGATCAACGGCACCACCGGTGAAGCTCCGACGACCAGCGATGCCGAGAAGTTGGCCCTGTTGGAGGCCGTGATCGCCGAGGTCGGCGACCGGGCGAAGATCGTGGCCGGGGTGGGCACCTTCAACACCGCTCACACCATGGAGTTGGCCAAGCAGGCCGAGCAGGCCGGTGCTGCGGGTTTGCTGGTGGTGACGCCGTACTACAGCCGTCCGCCGCAGGATGCCGTGGCCGACCATTTTGTGACGGTGGCCGAGGCCACGACGTTGCCGATCATGATCTATGACATTCCGCATCGCTCCGGCATCGCGGTCGAAACGCCCACGCTGATTCAGCTCGGTGCCCATCCGCAGATCGTCGCGGTCAAGGACGCCAAGGGCCAGCCGGTGGCCTCCTCGCAGGTCATGAAGGCAACCGGGCTGGCCTACTACGCCGGCGATGACGGTATGACCCTGCCGCTGATGGCGGTCGGTGGTGTCGGTGTGGTGGGAACCTCGACCCACTTCACCGGACGTGGCACCAAGGCGATGATCCAATCGTTCCTCGACGGCGATGTGGCCGGCGCAGCCCAGCAGCATGCCGAACTGTTGCCGGTGTTCACCGGGGTATTCGCTACCCAGGGCGCGATGCTGGTCAAGGCGGGCCTGGCCGCCCGTGGCTTCGCTCCGGGCCCGATGCGCAAGCCGTTGTTGAGCGCATCTGCAGAGCAGGCGGCGACCTTCGTGGCGCTGCTGGAGGCCGCCGGGCTGTGAACACTGGGCCGGTTCGATCATGATCGACTTCAACGCTTCCGAGATCGTCATCCTGGTGATCTTGGCGGTCATCATCTTCGGCCCAGAGAAGCTGCCCGGCCTGGCCCGCAAAGCAGCACGGGTCTTCAACTACGTGCGCAATATCGCCAACGATGCGCAAGGCAAGCTGCGCGAGGAACTCGGCCCCGAATTCGCTGACCTGAACCTGGCCGATCTGAACCCCAGGTCGTTAGTCGCCTCCACCTTGTTGGATCCGGTCACCGCCGAGGTGAGCGAGGTGAAGAAGACTCTCGCCGACACCGCCGAGGGCTTCGGTGCAGGTGTCAACGGAGCCGACGAAGCGCCCGACGACGAGCCGGAACCGGTACCGGCGGTGGTCGCGTTCGATCCGGAGGCCACCTGAGGCTGTCGCGCTGAATAGCCGATAAGTGCCGAATTCCGGCTTGGGTGCTCAATCTGTTTCGGTTTAGGCGGTAGCCTCAGCGGCGTGAGCGCGACGTCATCGATCTTCGTTTCCCGGATCAAAGGCTTGCCCATGCTCGACCCCAACGGCGAGCAGGTGGGCAAAGTCAGAGACGTCGTGATCCAGAATCGCTCTGGACGCCGCTCCCCGAAGGTCAAAGGCCTGGTCGTGGAGCTGTTCGCCCATCGCCGGATCTTCTTTCCGATGGAGCGGGTCCACTCCGTCGACGCCAACCAGGTGATCGTGTCCGGCCTGGTGAACACGCGTCGCTTCGAGTCCCGCGAGCGCGAAATGCTGGTAGCCGCTGAGTTGTTCGACCGCACGGTTCACCGCGAGGGCGCCAACGGCGCAGAAACCATTTTCGACATCGCGATTCAGCGCACCCGCAGCCGGGAGTGGTCACTGGCAGAAGTGGCCCTACGAGAAGCGTCACGACGTCCCTTCCAGCGCGCCCACGTCACCATCGTGGATTGGTCGGAGGTGCCCGATTTCATCGAGGCTCCCGCCCCGCGAGATGCCGACCAGCAGGTCATGCGACTCAGCGAACTCAAACCCGCCGACGTGGCTCGCGAGCTTCACGACATGGACCCGCTGCTGCGAGCCAGCGTCGTGCAGGCGATGGACGATGATCGCCTGGCGGAAGCCTTGGAGGAACTGCCCGAGGACGAGCAGGTCGACGTGATCGCGGCGATGGATACCGAGCGCGCCGCTGATGTTCTCGGCGAGATGGATCCTGACGACGCGGCCGACCTGATCGCCGAACTGGAACCCACACTGGCTGAGACGCTGTTGCAGCGTATGGAGCCCGAAGACGCCCAGGACGTTCGCGCCTTGCTGACCTACGATGCGTCCACTGCCGGTGGTTTGATGAACCCGGAACCGGTGGTGCTGGGTGTCGATGCCACTGTGGCCGATGCACTGGCACAGGTGCGCCAGGAAGAAGTGACCCCGGCGATGGCAGCGTTGGCCTTCATCTGTCGCTCGCCGCTGGACACTCCGACGGGGCCGTATCTGGGGGCGGTGCACATTCAACGACTCCTGCGAGAACCGCCGTCGGTTCCGGTGGTCGAGCTGATCGACCCCAATATCGCGCCGCTGACGCCGCAGAGCAATGTCGCTCAGGTGAGCCGCTATTTCGCCACCTACGACTTGGTGTGTGCACCGGTGGTCAATGCCGAACGGCGGCTGCTGGGTGCGGTCACCGTTGATGACGTGCTCGACCACATCCTGCCCAGCGACTGGCGCGGGGTGCAGTTGGACCGGTTGGAGGTGGAGGTGACCGATGGCTGACAAGAATCGCTTGGACACTCCCGGTCGCCGACGAAACGATTGGATCCCGCGGATGCGGGTGGACGGCGATGCCTTCGGCAGTTTTGCCGAGGAGTTCGCTCGCTGGATGGGGACCGCTCGGTTCCTTTTCTGGATGACGGTGCTGATCATCGGCTGGCTGGTGTTCAACCTCACCATGAAGGGCCAAGCGCTGGATCCGTGGCCGTTCATGTTCCTGACGCTGGTGTTGTCGTTGCAGGCCTCCTACGCCGCCCCCCTGATCCTGCTGGCTCAGAACCGTCAGGAGGCGCGGGACCGGGTGAGTCTGGAGCACGACCGCGAGGTTGCGGCGCAGTCACGGGCGGACATGGACTTCCTGGCCCGTGAGATCGCCTCGCTGCGGATGCGGATGAATGATGTCGCCACCCGAGACTTCATCCGTTCGGAATTGCGTGACTTGCTGGCCGAACTCCAGGAATCCGACGACGATTCCGAGCAGTCGGCCTGATCGCAGTTGGGGTGTCCTGCGGCGGCCTCAAGGCGCGGTTGGGTTGCCCTTCGTCAGGCTCAGGGTGTGGTTGGGTTCTCGTTGGCTGAGCGTGACGAAGCCCGCGCCTGACCAACTCGCTCCGTCCGGATCTCCTGACTAAGGTTGAGCTCATGTCTGTTGAACTTCAGGCCGCGGTGAATGCGGCCCTGGCCACTGTGATCGATCCTGAGATCCACCGCCCTATCACCGACCTCGACATGGTCGACTCGGTGCGCATCAGTGACGATGGCGCGGTCGACATCACGGTGCTGCTGACCATCACCGGTTGCCCCATGGCCAACACCATCGAAGCCGACGTGCGCGAGCGCGTCACCGCCATCGAGGGCGTCACCAGCTTGGAGCTGACGATGTCGAGCATGAACGACGAGCAGCGGGCAGCGCTGAAGCGCAAATTGCGCGGCGGTCAGGAGGAACGCGACATCCCGTTCAGCCATCCGGACTCGCGCACCCAGGTGCTGCTGGTGGCCTCCGGTAAAGGTGGCGTAGGGAAGAGCTCGGTCACGGTGAACCTGGCCATGGCGCTGGCTGCCGCCGGACGCAGCGTCGGCGTGCTCGACGCCGACATCTACGGGCACTCGGTGCCGCAGATGCTCGGTTTGATGGAGTCCAACCCGACGATGGTCGAGGGCATGATCATGCCGGTCCCGAGCATGGGCCTGAAAGTGATCAGCATCGGCATGCTCAAGGAGAGCCGCGAGCAGGTGATCGCGTGGCGCGGGCCGATCCTGGATCGGGCTTTGCAGCAGTTCCTCGCCGATGTGTACTGGGGCGATCTGGACTTCCTGGTGGTCGATCTGCCGCCGGGTACCGGTGATGTGGCGCTGTCTCTGGGTCAGAAGCTGCCCAATGCGGAGGTGGTCGTTGTGACGACCCCGCAGGCGGCGGCCGCCGAAGTCGCCGAACGCGCCGGCACCATGGCCTCGATGCTGGAGCAGAAGGTCATCGGTGTGGTGGAGAACATGGCTTTCCTCGACGTGGTCTGCCCTCATTGTGGTCAGAGTCATCGCGTGGATGTCTTCGGAACCGGCGGCGGCACCGAAGTGGCTTCCACCTTGACCCAGCGGCTGGGCTACGACGTGCCGCTGTTGGCGCAGATCCCGATGGATCCGGGGATGGCCAGCGGTGGCGATGATGGTGTGCCGCTGGTGGCCAGCGATCCGACCCGCCCGGCATCGGTGGCGATCACCGCGCTCGCCGAGCAGTTGTCGGCGCGGCGTCCTTCACTGGTTGGCAAGAATCTTGGTGTCACGCCGGTCTGATCGGTTGCCGTCGGCTTCGACACGCTCAGCCAGCGGCGGTACCTACAGTTCCCTGAGCTTGTCGAAGGGCACCCCGCTGTCGGCTTCCAGACGGTGCAATAGGCTTGAAGTGTGAGTGAAGCCAGTCGTCCGCAAAGCCGCGCAGTGCCGCGCCGCACCATTCTGGCCGTGCCGGGTTCCTCCGACCGGTTCATCGAGAAGGCTCGCACGCTGCCCGTCGACGGGCTCTTCCTCGACCTGGAGGATGCGGTTGCGCCGGCGGTGAAGGCTGAATCGCGAGCGCGCATCATCGAGGCGCTCGAATTCGGTGCGGGATTCGCTGCCGGGCTGGTCACCGTTCGGGTCAACGGCTGGGAGAGTCCGTGGACCTACGCCGATGTGATCGAGGTCGTCTCCGGCGCCGGTGGCAAGATCGATGCGCTGGTGCTTCCCAAGACCACCTGCGCTGCTGAGGTGAAGGCCTTGGATCTGCTGCTCACCCAGGTCGAGCACAGTGTCGGACTGCCGGTGGGACGCATCGGCATCGAGGCCCAGATCGAAGATGCCATCGGCTTGCTGCACGTTTCCGAGATCGCCCAGGCCAGTCCGCGACTGGCGTCCTTGGTTTTCGGCCCGGGGGATTTCATGGCCAGCCTGGGCATGGGGGGTCTGAATGTCGGAGCCCAACCGGAGGGTTACCCTGCCGATGCCTTCCACCACGTCCTGATGTCGATTCTGGTCGCGGCTCGTGCTCATGGTCTGCAAGCGATCGATGGTCCCTATGTGGCGATCCGAGATGTCGAAGGCTTCCGTCGCTCCGCGGAACTGAGCGCCGCTTTGGGTTATGACGGCAAATGGGTGCTGCACCCGGCTCAGGTCGATGCCGGCAACGAGGTGTTTTCACCCCGCGCGGCCGACTTCGAGCGAGCACAGCGAATCATGTTCGCCTACGCTGAAGCGATCGATGCCGCCCATGGTGCGGTCGGCGCGATCGTGGTCGATGACGAAATGGTTGATGAGGCCGGAGTGAAACTGGCCGCGGCGATCCTCGCCCGAGGGCGTGCCGCCGGAATGGAGGTGACCGAATGAGTTCGATGCAGTCGGCTCGCATGAGCAATCTGTTCGAGTTGGAATACCCTCAGTCGGTGGGGGTTTATGACTCCTATCCCGAGGCGCAGAAGGTGGTCGATTTCCTGGCCGATTCCAAGTTCCCGGTGCAGAACCTGGCCATTGTGGGCACTGAGCTCCGATCTGTTGAACGGGTTACCGGGCGGCGCACGTGGGCGACGGTGTTCGGGGTAGGTCTGCAGAACGGCGTCACCACCGGGTTGTTGGTTTCGATGCTCATGTGGTTCCTGCAGCCCAACGAGAACTTCATGCTGCTGTTGGCCTACGGACTGAGTATGGGCTTGGTCGTGGGCGTCGTAATTTCGGTGGTGGCCCACCTGATGACTCGCGGGCGCCGTGACTTCACTTCGGTGAGCCAGACCGTGGCGACCAAGTACGAAATTCTGGCCGAACACAAAGTGGCCGCGCAGGCACGCGACATGGTCGCCACTATGCTGGGGGCTCGTGCGGCGATGTTTGCACCTCCCCAGCAGCAATTCGGCTACCCCGGGCCGGCGAGTTACCCGTCCGCCAGTTATGGCCCACCGCCGCCACCGGAGCAGTTTCCGATGCCGCCGAGTGCGCCTCGCGACGCGGACACCGCTGGGTCCGACTCGCGGACGCCGTCCGGTGACGATGACTCGGGGCGCTCCAACTGAGGTCCGAATTACCAACGACACGAATCTGCTGATTTTAGAGAGAAGTCGACGGGGAGTCTGCTCTTCGCGATAGGGTGCCATCACATCGGGTTCGAGGGGGATCGTCGACTTGGTCGTGGGCGTCGTAAGCGCTCAATCCCCTTCGGCGACTGCTGAGGAAAGGGAATTGACAATGTCGAATGTCCAGATGCCGCCGCCCCCGCCGCCGGCTCAAAATGACACCGGAAGCTTCGGGTGGGCCGTCCTCGGATTCTTCATTCCGATCGTGGGCCTGATCCTTTGGCTGGTGTGGAAAGACACGCGTCCGAAGGACTCCGTTCAGTCGCGCAACGGCTTCATTGCCGGTCTGATCGTTGGCGTGATCTTCTCGATCATCTACACGATCGCGATGAGTGCACTTATCGCGAGTGCTGGCTACTGATCTACAACGCACGGTGGGGCCGCCTGGACATTTCCAGACGGCCCCACCGTGTTTGTTGATACCGATCGTCAGGGATCAGCTGTCTGCCATGTTGCCCGACAGGTACTCCGCATAGGCCGGCAGGTCGAGCTGACCTGAGCCGGATACTCCGATCACAATCACCGGAGACTCACCGGCTTCGGTGGCTGCCCGAGCCTGACGAATCGCCCCAGCGATGGCGTGATTGGATTCCGACGCGGGCACGATCGCCTCAGCGCGGGAGAACAGCACCCCGGCTTCGAAGGCCTCCAACTGGCCGATGGCGACCGCGTCGATGAGCTTCTCGTGGTAGAGGTGGCTCACTAGTGGCGACATGCCGTGATAGCGCAGCCCACCGGCATGGACCGGATCGGGCACGAACTCCGCGCCGAGGGAGTACATCTTCAACAGCGGCGTCAGGTGGGCCGTGTCACCGAAGTCGTACTTGTATTCGCCTTCGGTCAGGGACGGTGCGGCCTTCGGCTCGCAGGCGACGATGGTGGTGGACTGGCGTCCTTCCAGATTCTCGCGAACGAAGGGGAAGCTGATACCGGCGAGGTTGGAGCCGCCGCCGGCGCAGGCGAACAGATAGTCCACGGCAGGCTCCTCGAACAGTTCCAGTTGCTTGAGGACCTCTTGGCCGATGATCGTCTGATGCAGCGCGACGTGATTGAGTACCGAGCCCAACGAGTAGCTGGCGTTCGGGTCCTTGGCTGCAGCCTCCACGGCTTCTGAGATCGCCATGCCCAGGCTGCCGGTGGTGTCGGGGAACTGCTCGCGCAGTGCCCGTCCGGCCTCGGTCAACTCTGAAGGGCTGGCCACGGCCTTGGCGCCGAACGTCTCCATCAGATAGTGACGGTAGGGCTTGCTCTCGTAGGAGGAGCGCACCTGCCAGATGTCACAACTCAGGCCGAAGACCTGGCAGGCGTAGGCAAGCGCCGAACCCCACTGTCCGGCACCGGTCTCGGTAGTGAGCCGGGTGCGTCCGGCGATCTTGTTGAAATAGGCCTGTGCAACCGCAGAGTTGGTCTTGTGGCTGCCCACCGGGGACGCGCCCTCGTACTTGTAGTAGATCTTTGCAGTGGTGCCCAGAGCGGCTTCGAGGCGGTGTGCCCGGAAGAAGGGCGAGGGTCGCCACAGCCGATAGATGTCGTGGACCTCCTGCGGGATTTCAATCCAGCGTTCGGTGCTCCCTTCCTGCTCGATGAGGCCCATCGGGAAGAGCGGCTCGAGGTCGGCCGGTACCAGCGGCTGCTGGGTGCCGGGGTGCAAGTGTGGCGGTGGCGGGGTGGGCAGGTCGGCGACGATGTTGTACCAGTGCGTTGGCATCTGGGCTTCGTCTAGCACCACCTTGGTCTGCTTCGGATCTGACATGTGGATTCCTTCACCTAGTTCTGAGGACCGCCCTCTCGGCTGCGCTCCCGCGGAGCACTCTAGGGCTCCGCAGGCCCGTTGTCGCCTGGTTCCTTCTCAGTGGTCCCGCAGTGGGCCGTGAACGCCCGACGGGCGCGCACGGCCAGGCGTGGCAGCGGGCGTCGAAGAGGTCCCCTGATGCACTCTTCCGTCGCTGCACACGCCTTGTTGGGGCCGAGCCGGGAGCAAGGTCGAATCAGCCCTGGCGGGCCCAGACGGCGGCCATCCAGGCCTCGACCTCGTCGGGGTCGCGCGGCAGGTGGTCGGACAGGATCTCGCAGCCGTCCTCGGTGATGACGATGTCATCCTCGATGCGCACCCCGATGCCGCGCAGTTCCTCGGGCACCAGCAGGTCGGTGGCCTTGAAATAGATCCCCGGTTCCACCGTGAACACCATCCCGGGACGCAGCACCGCGTCGCGGTAGTTCTCCTGACGAGCCTGGGCGCAGTCGTGCACGTCGAGGCCCAGGTGGTGGGAGGTGCCGTGCACCATCCAGCGACGATGATGGCCGCCGGTTTCGGGGTTCAAGGACTCCTCGGCGCTGACCGGCAGCAGCCCCCATTCCTCCAGGTACTTCGCGACCACGGCGATGGCGGCGGCATGCACGTCGGAGAAGGTCGCGCCGGGCTTGGCGGCGGCGAAACCTGCCGCCTGGGCGTCCCGGACGGCGGTGTAGACCTTGCGTTGGGCGGGGCTGAAGCGACCGGAGACAGGCATGGTGCGGGTGATGTCGGCGGTGTAGAGGGTGTCGGTCTCGATGCCGGCGTCCATCAGCAACAGGTCGGCACCCTCGATGTCACCATCGTTGCGGATCCAATGCAGGGTGTTGGCGTGATCGCCGCTGGCGGCGATGGTGTCGTAGCCCACGGCATTGCCCAGATGGCGGGCGTGCAAACCGAAGATGCCCTCCACCCACCGCTCGCCGCGGCCCTGGCTCACTGCGGTGGGGAGTTCCGCCACGACCGCCTCGAAAGCCTTGGCCGTGTCCGCGCAGGCGCGTCGCAACTCGGCGAGTTCGAAGTCGTCCTTGATCAGGCGGGCTTCGGACAGTGCCACGGTGAACTCGGCATCGGCGGCGTGGGCGCTTTCCAGTTCCACACCGGCCTGCAGCCGCAGCGCGTCGGTGAGCAGATCCAAGGCGGGGTCGGCCTCGCGCAGCAACCGCACCGGGACCTTTCCGAGATCCTTGCTCAGTGCGGTCTGGAACTCCGAGATCGGCGCGCACCGCAGGCCCGTCAGCGCCTCCATCTCGAGCAGTGACTCTCGGGTGCCGACCCACATTTCGCCATAGCGGGCATCGGCATAGAACTCCGAATCGGTGCGCGGCGCGCGTGGCTTGAAATACAGCGTGGCTTCGGCATCGGGTTCGATCACCAGCACCGCATCGGGCTCGCGATCGGTTCCCAGGCCGGTCAGCCAAGCGAAAGCAGAGTGTGGCCGGAATCGATAGTCGGTGTCGTTGGACCGTACCTGGAACACTCCGGCCGGAATGACCAGGCGTTCACCGCTGAATCCAGAAGCGAATTGGCTGCGGCGGGCTGCAGCCGGTGTCGCTGCCGGGAGTCGCTTCGGAGGCTGGCTGGGGTAGGGCGCCCACCCCGTCGGGATGAACTCGATGAATGCTGGTGAAAATGGGTTCTGGCGATTGGGGAGCTTGGCCGTCGATTCCTCGTCCATACCCTGATGCTAACCCCATGAACGGGGGTGGATGTGTCCAGTAGAGTCGGAGCTCACAACTTAAGGAGGCCCCGATGAAGGCTGCCGCGTCGGCTCAGCGACGACTCCTCGACCTGCAGGCCGAGGACACCGCGATCGCCCAACTCACCCATCGCAAGACGACCTTGCCCGAGCATGAGGTCATTGCCAAGGGCAAGGAGGAGCGCGCACAGGTGGCAGCGTCCCTGGTGGCGACCCGAACCCGCTTGGGCGACTTCACCGCCGAAGTCGAGAAGGCGGAGTCCGACCTGGTGCCGGTCAAAGAGCGCCTGGCCCGTGACATCAAGCGACGTGACGACGGTCTGGTGACCGATCCGCGGGGTTTTGCCGCGCTCGCTGATGAGATCGAGCATCTGGGTAAGCGGATCTCCGACCTGGAGGACGCCCAGCTGGAGGCCATGGAGCAGCTGGAAGTCGCAACGGCTGAGGAGGCCGAGCTCGCCGATCAGGTCCTCGAACTGGAGAACTCGCTGCGCGCAGTCATCGCCGCGCGCGACGAGCAGCTCGCCGGTTTGGACGCCGAGATCGCCGGCCATCAACAGGCCCGGGACGCCGCGGCCGCCGAGCTGCCGGCAGATCTGGTCGCGCTCTACGACCGGATCCGGGTCAAGGCGGGAGGTTTGGGGGCCGCCGAGTTGAAGGCTCGTCGCTGTGGTGGCTGCCAGATCGAAGCGACCGCGACGGCGCTGGCCGAGTACGCCGCAGCCGCCGAAGATGAGGTGTTGCGCTGCGAGGAGTGCGAGCGGATTCTGGTGCGATCCGGCAGTTGAGTCGCGCCGTGGGGAGCAGCACGGTGTCCGGTCACGGAGCCGAAGCCGGCGGCGTTTGGTTCGTTGCCGGAGCGCCGAGCGGGTCGACTTCGAGTTGGTCGCGCGGCGTGATAGTTAACTGAAGTGACATCACTTTCTGACGCGCCCTCGGCCACTGCCTTGTTCTCCGCTGCTGCCCGAGCTGCCCACTTCCTCGTCGACGATCCGCCTCAAGTGATCATCGACCACGACGCCGTCGACCTGTGTTCGGTCTGCACGCCGTCCCCGGTGGATTTTCACCTGAGTTTTCCCGCCGAGCCGGTGCTCGCCGCCGCGCGTGGGTCGGCTGTACTGCGCGCGGCGTTCACCCGCCAGTTGCTGGCCGCGAATCGAACTGCTCAGTTGGTGCTGCTCGGCGCTGGTCTGGACACCTTTGTCGCCGCTGAGTTCTCCGGACCGGTGTGGCTGGTAGATCGCCCGGCCGTGCTGGCCTGGCGCCATCAGGTGTGTACCCAGGCGGGGGTTGCCGACATCGGTACGCCGGTGCCATTCGCGCTTCCCGACGCGGGCCTGCTGCCGGCCTTGGTGGACGCCGGCTGGGACCCAACGGCGCCCACGGCGGTGATCGCCCTGGGGCTGAGCATGTATCTCACCGAGGAACAGAACCGGGCCTTGCTGGCCTCACTGGTGCTGCCGCCGGGGTCGCTGTTGCTGATGGATGTGCTGGTTCCGGACCTCGCCGCCGACGCGGCTGGGCGCGACTATGCTGCTGCGATCTGCGCCCGGGCCGGAAACAGTGAGCCCTGGCTGTCGCGGTTCACTACCGCCGGGCTCGCGGAGTTGCTTGCCGATTGCGGCTGGACGTTGCGCGAATCGCGTCCCGAAGCCGAGCAGGTCCCAGCGCTGTTCTGGCAGCGGCAATCCCACCTGCGTCCGATGCGATTGGTGGAACTGGTGGCGGCCGTGCCGCGCAGCTAGGCGGTCTTGGCCGCTGCGCGGTTGGCGATCAGGAAGGCAATCCCGATCATCACCACGGTGGCCAAAACGCTGAGACCGGCGACGAGCCATGTTGACGACGAGGCGGCGCCGGCGGTGGCGAATAGTGAGGTCAGGTACACCACCGCACCGCCTAGGCCGCTCACGATCATGGTGAGGGTCAGGGCTCCGGAGGCGGCCTGATGGCCGGCGATCCACGCCTCATCGGAGCGGCCGGTGTTCGGCGTACGCAGCCCGAAGGCGACCCCGGCGGGGAACTTTCCTGCCTTGATCAGGGTGCGAGTCATGCCTGCAAGGCCCGCAACCAGGAACAAGCCGAAGATCACTATCAGAACAAGAATCATCACAAGGTGAACGCTAGCGCGTGGAGCGCTTCCCGAAGAGTCCTCAGGCGGGGTGTTCGGCTACTGTTATGGACGGACGAGTCGGCCGGGTGATCGCAGCGCAAGCTGAGGAAAGTCCGGACTCCACAGAGCAGGGTGGTGGGTAACGCCCACCCGGGGTGACCCGCGGGACAGTGCCACAGAAAACAGACCGCCCACGCAAGTGGGTAAGGGTGAAACGGCGGTGTAAGAGACCACCGCGCTCCAGGTGACTGGAGTGGCAAGGTAAACCCCACCCGGAGCAAGACCAAGAAGGGCCGCCGGTCTTCGGATCGGCGGTCTGCGGACACCGATCGAGCGCTGCTCGCGCGAGGTGTCCGGGTAGGTTGCACGCCGCAAGGCGGAGGCGGCTGGTAACAGCCGTCACAGATGGATGATCACCGGTCTCTCGGGGCCACAGAATCCGGCTTACAGGCCGACTCGTTCCCAGCCGGCTGTGGTGTGATCGTGGGTGGCCTCACCAGGAGGATTTCGTGATGCCGGGCAGTTCGCCATCGTGGGCCATCGTCCGGAATCGGATGCGCGAGATCCCCGCTTTGCGAAGGTAGCCGCGCGGACGTCCGTCGATGGCGTCGCGGTTGCGTACCCGTACCGGGCTGGCGTCGCGGGGGAGCCGGGCCAGGGCCGCTTGGGCTGCCATCCGCTCAGGCAGGGTGGTGGCGCTACGTGCGGCCTGCTTGAGCTCACGTCGACGGGCGGCGTACCGCGCGACGGTGCGACGGCGGCGCTGATTGGCGGCGATCTGCGAGGTCTTGGCCATCAGCGGGACTCCGTGAATTCGACGTGGCGCCGGGCAAGCGGATCGTATTTGCGCAAGGCCAGCCGTTCGGGGTCGTTGCGGCGGTTCTTTCGGGTGACGTAGGTGTAGCCGGTCCCTGCGGTGGAGCGAAGCCTCACGATCGGGCGAAGGTCCTTGCCGGGCTTTGCCATCACAGCGTCACCCCTCGCGCGAGCAGCTCGGCGACCACCGTGTCGATCCCGCGGTGATCGATCAGGCGGATGCCGCGGGGGCTGAGGGTCAGGCGGACATGTCGACCCAAGCTTGGCACCCAGTAGCGCCTGGACTGCACATTGACGGCGAACCGGCGCCGAGTGCGGCGGTGAGAGTGGGAGACGTTGTTGCCGAAGCCGGGCCGGGTTCCGGTTACCTGACAGATGCGAGACATCGAACGATCCTTAGTTGAGAATGAGAACGATTATCATGTAATGTACCAGACATCATGACTCGACACGTGCATCCCGACTATCGGCCGGTCGTGTTCCGCGACAAGTCGGCCGGTCTGATCTTCCTGACTCGCTCCACGGCGGCGAGCGCCAAGACCATTGAGTATCAAGGCAGCGCCTATCCCGTCATCGACGTGGAGATATCCAGCGCCAGTCACCCGTTCTGGACTGGACGTGATCACGTCATCGATGCGGAGGGGCGCGTGGATCGATTCCGGCGCAGGTATGCCGGACGAACCGGCGCCACCGCCGAAGCGGGGAAGCGATGAAGGTTCGCAACTCGCTGCGGGCGCTGAAGCGGCTCCCGGGAGCCCAAGTGGTTCACCGCCGCGGGCGCGTCTTCGTGATCAACAAGAAGAACCCCCGAATGAAAGCCAGGCAAGGATGAACCCCTCGCAGACTCCCGTGATTCTCATCAGTGGTGTCGACCCTGAACCGATGTCGGCGCTCACCATCGCCCTGCAATGGGATCTTCCGGACGCGGTTGTGGTGCACCACGAGGTGGATATCGAGCGGGAGATGCTGATTCGAACCGTCAGCGATCAGCGCGGGCTGATTCACCGACGCGAGATCAGCCTCGCGCACGCCTGCGTGAGCTGCGCGATTCGCAGCGACGTGGTGCCCACGGTCGAGCGGCTGGCCGCGCAAGGCCGGTGGGGTGCCATCATCGCTCAACTGCCCGAGACTGCCGAGGCTGCGCAGGTCTGTCGAGTGATCGGCTACGACCCGAAGGCCGCGCCTCATGTGCGCATCGCTGCAGCGCTGGTCGCTGTGGACGGTGAGACGGTTGCCGAGGATGTGTTGGGCGACGACCTACTCGTCGAGCGAGATCTTCCCGTGCGCGACGACGACGAGCGGGGAGTGGGGGAGACGGTGGCTTCCCTGGTGGAGTACGCCGACCTTGTCGTGGCCGAACGGTTGGCGCCCGCCGGGCAGGCACTCCTGAAGACGCTCATGCGTCCCGGTGCACAGGTGCTGGATTCGGCCGCGGCGGTGGATTCGGCCGCGGTGCTGGTCGGCCTGCATCAACACCACAACAGTGAGGATTGGGTGCAGGTGATTCGCCGCGAGCCGATCCCCGGGGTGGCGGCCGAAGGAACCTGGCAGTTGGACTTCTCCTCCCAGCGCCCCTTTCATCCTGAGCGACTGCGTCAACGCATTGAAGATCTTGGACGCGGTCGACGCCGCTCCCGAGGGTGCTTCTGGCTGCCCACTCGCCCGAACCAGGTGTGTCAGTGGGATGGCGCCGGCGGCATGGTCAGCATCGGAGTGGCCGACGACTGGCCTGCAGGCGACCAGTTGACCCGAATCGTGGTCGTGGGCGTTGATGCCGGCCGCGAGGCATTGGAGCACGCCTTCCACGATTGTCTGCTGACCGATCAGGAGATCGCCGAGCGTGGCCGCTACTGGGAGGTCAACATCGACGGGATGGAGCCCTGGTTGGGGCCGGTTCCCTATCTCATGGCGCGAGGTGCGTAATGGCCGTCCCCAAGGGCAGACAGGCGCGCAGTCGAACCCGACATCGCCGTTCCCAGTGGAAGTCGGTACCCAGTGACCTGGTGCCGGTCCGGCTGGATGGCGAGGTTCATCGCGTGCCTCGCCGACTCGTTCGCGCCCTCCATTGCGGCCTCATGGAACCCCCGTCGTGACCGACGGTCCGAAAGCTCAATCCGACAACAGACAGGAATCCCAATGACACCCACTCAGCTTGCCGCCGCACTAGACGCCCGAACCGGGATTGGTGGTGCTTTGGCCGCCGAAATCACCAAGGCCGTGTTCGATCTCATTGCCGCCGAACTGGCCGCAGGGGTCAAGGTGAGTTTGTCCGGCTTCGGTAGTTTCGAGGTTCGCGATCGGGCGGCTCGTACTGGCCGAAACCCACAGACCGGTACGCAGCTGGTGATTCCTGCACACCGGTCTGTGGTTTTTCGGCCGGCCGCTGCGCTGCGTGAGCGAGTGAACTGACCTGAAGGAGTACGCGGCCCTGCCAGGCTGATCGGGGGTTCAGGCCTGGCGGGGCCCGACCGAAATCTCCGGGGGGTAGGAGATCCGGCCACATCCAGCCTAGTGATGAGGGCTTTCTGGATCATCCCATCTGCGTAATCGTCGCCATAAGGATGCCGAGGTGTCACCGGGGCGTCAGCATGGCGGTGCCGCGGTGGCTCTCGATGTGAGCGACCATTATCACGGGTAGTCGGTGCGTCGCTGGTGGCTTCGGCCACCATCGGGATATGCGCGTATGGGCTTGTCGGACGCCAAGAAAGGCGCGTTCATGGCTTCGCCCAGCTTCGTGGGGAGAGGCGTTTTGCGGGTGAATTTGCGCTGATATGCTCGCGGCCGCCGTTGGTCTGATCCGATTGCATCGGAATTTCATCGGATGGTTGCATTCAATCCACTCTGAGAGAAATTCCGGTGCTGTGCGCGAAACGCGCGAAGTGTCGGAGTTAGCCTGCTGAGGTGCGAATTCCTGAGGGTTTGTCGAAAATGATGGTGATTGCGCTGCTGACCTGCGGATCCCTTGTCGGCTCGGTCGCGCTGATCGTGCAGGGTTCCGGGCGCAAGGACAGCATTGAGCACGACGAGGGGATCAGCTTCATCAATTCGGCTGGGAAAATGTCCGACTGGATGAACGCGACCGCTCATCATGTTGCTCCCGTTGGCGGTTGGGCGCCGGCAACAGACTGGCAGTACTTCTGGCATGTCAGCGACGCATTCGACTTCGGTGTCATCGCGCAGGGTCTGGCTACGTGGGATATCCATCCGCCGCTCTATTTCTGGCTGTTGCACATCTGGTCATTGTGCTTCGGGATGACGCCGGCCAGCTCGATTGGGTTGAATATCTTCTTGACCGTTCTGACCGGTATTGCGCTTTTCGGGATGGCCCGCTGGGCGTTTGAAGACACACTCTTCGCCGCGTTGACGGTGTGTTTGTGGGCGCTGGCCTCACCGACAGTGGGCGCGGCGCTGGTGGCCCGTCAATATGTGTTGTTGTCGCTGGTGAGTGTGCTGGCAGCCTGGGCGGCGCTGGTGTTCTTCAGTCCGACGCGGCGTCCGCGGGTCAGGGAGATGCTGGTGGTGGGCGTGGCGATCGGAGCGGGTCTGCTCACCTACTACCAGTTCGCGCTGCTGGTGGCCGGCCTCATGATCTGGCTCACGATCACCTGCTGGGGTCGCTGGCGGCATCTGATGCTCCTCTATGGCTCGGGCGTCATCGGCATCATGGTGCTGCTGGTCGCGCATCCTGGCTTCATCCATTCGCTGGCGGTGTTGTCGCAAGCCAACACCGCCCACGGTGACATCAACATCGCCACGAGGTCTGGTCGTACCGTCGCCGCTCTTTCACGCATTGTGAGCCCGGCGTTCGGGTCGCCTTCGTCGGCGGGGAGCTGGTTGGCTCCGGCGGCCATCCTTCTCCTCGGCGTCGTGTTGGTCGCGGTGGCCGTCGTTGTCGCGGCTCGGTTGGGGCGCGACGGTGAGGCGCGCGCGTGGACGCCTCGTCAGCGGGTTCTCGCATTGAGCATGCTTGGCGTGTGGAACTTCGCGCTCATCGTGATTCTCTATCTGACCGGGCGGAGCCCGATTCATGCAATGGCCGACCGATACCTGGCGATGGTGCTTCCGTTCGCGGCGGTTATTCCGCTGGCGCTGCTGCGGCCCGCGGGTCCGTCGCGTCGCGGGGGCGCTGTTGTAGCCACGATCCTGGTCGTGGCACTGGGAGGTATCTCGGTGGCCGGTCAGCTTCAGGCCAATGCGACAGCGAATCCGAACCTGCCGGTCGTGACCGCCCTGAGCGGTGCCCGTCACGTGGTGATCGACAGCCTTGCCCGAGGGATAGTGCCGCGCGTCCTCATCGATGCACCGGCGGGCCTCGAGGTCTACGTCGATCGGGAATCGCAGCTGCTATCGGATCCTGCTGCGTGGGCGGACCGGCTGGGCAGCGGTGATGTCGTGGTCTCTGATCCCAGCTACGCAGAAAGCGCTGAACTGCGCGCGGAGTTCATCGAAGAACTCGAGCAACGGTTCGTCGTGAGCCCGCTTCCGGCGTCCGGTCCCATGCAGTGGTGGCGGATCGACGCGCGCAAGCCCTGATCGCGGCTCATCGGGCTCAGGCCACGGTCAGAACCTCGGCACCATCGTCGGTGACCACCAAGGTGGCTTCCCATTGGGCCACGCGGCTGCCGTCATTGGTGACGACGGTCCAGCCGTCCGTCCAGACGTGGGAGTGGTAGTCACCCATCGCCAGCATCGGCTCAATGGTGAAGGTCATGCCCGGTTCCATGATGTCGGTGTACATCGGATTGTCGAAGTGCGGGATCACCAGTCCGGAATGGAACTCGGTGTGCACGCCGTGGCCGGTGTAGTCGCGGACCACCCCGTAGTTGAAGCGCTTGGCGTAGGCCTCGATGACTCGACCGATCACATTGATCTGACGTCCCGGACGCACCGCCTTGATGCCACGCTCCATCGCCTCCTTGGTGCGTTCGGCCAGCAGCTTCGAATCCTCGTCGAGTTCACCCACGCCGTAGGTGGCGCAGTTGTCGCCGTGGACGCCGTCGATATAGGCGGTCACATCGATCTTGATCAGGTCGCCGTCCTCCAACGGGCGTGCATCGGGGATCCCGTGACAAATCACCTCGTTCACCGAGGTACAACAGGCCTTGGGGAAGCCGCGATAGCCCAGCGTCGAGGGGTAGGCATCGTTGTCGATAAGGAACTGGTGGATGGCTTCATCGATCTCGTCGGTGGTGACTCCCGGTGCCAGCATCGCCTTGCCGATCTCGAGTGATTGGGCGGCGATCCGTCCTGCGACGCGCATCTTCTCGATGGTCTCAGCCGACTGCACGTGCGACCCGTCGTAGCGCTCGGGACGATTCCGGCCGACATAGGGAGGGCGGGGGATCGAATCGGGTACGGCGCGCTCGGGCGAAACTGCATATGGCTTGATAGGGGTCACGAGGGCGATCATAGTTCTAGGTCGCCAACTCTCTGTCTCGGGAGGAACCATGTCCGAAGGCTCCTGGTACTACTGCCTCAAGCATCACCAGGTCGAACCGTATGAGGGCTGTAAGGCTGCTGATCGTCTCGGTCCCTATGACACCCCCGGGCAGGCTTCCCAAGCACTGGAACGGGTGGCTGTGCGCAACCAGGAATGGGATGGTGAGGACGAAGACGAGGAAGCTCAGGAGGTCGCCGATGATGATGGCTGGCCTCAGCTCCCACCCCAGTAGCCTGGTTGGGACAATCTGTAACCAGACTGAAACATGCGCAAAGGCAGACTGATTCCATGGATAAGCAGACCGAATTCGTGCTCCGCACTATGGAAGAGCGGGATGTCCGTTTCGTCCGGCTGTGGTTCACCGATGTTCTGGGCTTTCTGAAGTCTGTCGCTATCGCTCCTGCCGAGTTGGAGGGCGCTCTCAGTGAGGGCATCGGCTTCGACGGTTCGGCCATTGAGGGCTTCGCGCGCGTCTACGAATCCGACATGGTGGCCCACCCTGATCCGTCCACCTTCCAGTTGCTTCCGTGGCGGGGCAGTAGCCAAGGCACCGCCCGCATGTTCTGCGACATCCGGCTCCCCGACGGGTCGCCGTCCTTCGCCGATCCGCGCTACGTGTTGAAGCGGACGCTGAAGAAGGCGTCCGAGATGGGCTTTACCTACTACACCCATCCTGAGATCGAGTTCTACCTGTTCAAGCAGCCGCTCGTGCCCGGTGAGGTGCCCACCCCTGCCGATCAATCCGGGTACTTCGACCACACCACCACCAGCCCCGGCGCGGACTTCCGCCGCCAGGCGATCACGCTGCTGGAGCAGATGGGCATCTCGGTGGAGTTCAGCCATCACGAAGGTGGCCCCGGCCAGCAGGAGATCGACCTGCGCTACGCCGATGCACTCACCATGGCGGATGCGATCATGACCTTCCGGGTGGTAGTCAAAGAGGTTGCCGTGATGCAGAACCTCTACGCCTCTTTCATGCCCAAGCCGCTGAGCAACCAGCCCGGTTCGGGTATGCACACCCACGTTTCGCTGTTCGAGGGCGACAAGAATGCCTTCTACGACGCCAGCGCCGAATTCCACCTGTCCAAGACCGGACGCCAGTTCATTGCAGGCCTGCTCAAGCATGCCGGTGAGATCACAGCCGTCACGAACCAGTGGGTGAACTCCTACAAGCGGCTCGTTGCCGGGGCGGAGGCCCCCAGCTACATCTGCTGGGGACGTAACAACCGCTCGGCCTTGGTGCGCGTGCCGATGTACAAGCCGAACAAGGGCGCCTCGGCCCGCGTCGAGTTGCGCTCCATCGACTCTGCGGCCAACCCCTACCTGGCCTACGCCATGGTGTTGGCTGCCGGCCTTTCCGGCATTGAGAACGAACTCGACCTCCCCGAAGGCGCCGAGGACGATGTGTGGAGCCTGACTGACCGGCAGCGCCAGTCGCTGGGCATCGCGCCACTACCGCGCAGCCTCGGCAACGCCATCGACATCATGGAGGGTTCCCAGTTGGTCGCTGACACTCTGGGCGAGCATGTGTTCGAGTTCTTCCTGCGCAACAAGAAGGCCGAGTACGAGGCCTATCGCAGTGAAGTCACCGCCTGGGAGCTCAACCACTCGTTGCCGACACTGTGAGCTGATTTCGTCCGAAGAATCGGCGCCAATTCGGCCGAACCGCTGTCAATCCGGGCCGCAACACGGTTGAATAGGGGCTGGTCGGCTTACGCAACGCGTTGACAGCTGATTCGAGGGGCAGTCTGCGGGGGGCGGACACAACCGAGAATCACGCCGACGAGCGAATCCGTCGAGGTTGCAGGGGTGCATCTCGACGGATTCGCATTTCTTGTATCGGGCCCAGCGGGGTCATCCCCGCGGTAGACGCTGCTAGCGGCTCGGCTGTGAACTGGGCTGCGCAGCAGCGCTCGTCGAACTGCTTGACGGCGTCCGTGACGACGAACTCGAGGATTGGCTCCGAGTCCTGCTCGTCGTATTCGACGGAATCTCGGCCGTGCGATCAGCCAACACGACCACATCTCCGACCTTCAGTCCCTCGGTGATCTGCACCAGGCCACCCCCGACAGCACCGGTGGTGACTTCGGTGGTGGTCGGCGCATCAGAGCCCGCAGCCAGCACCGATACCGTTCCGGTTCCGGTTCCGGTCGGGGTCACAGCCGACACCGGCACGGTGACCGCGCCGGTGGCTGAAGCCACCGGGATCGACACCGTGGCTTTGGCGCCATCGGAGAGCAGATCGTCGGGGTCGGCTACCACGATCGTGGTGGTGTAGGTCGTGGTGTCGCCGCTGGTCCCGCTGGTCTCCAGGGGGCTGATGCTGGTGATCTTGCCCGACAGTTCGGTCGTGGCACCGGCCGGGGTCACCGTCGCCGAATCGCCCACCTGAAGTGCACTGCGCGTCTTCAGCGGCAACTCGATGCTGACCACCGCGCCGCCGCGACCCACGATGGTGATGCTGCCGGCGCTGGCCGAATCTCCCACGCTCAGATCGACGGCGCCCACAGTGCCGCTGATCGGCGCCAACAGCTCTGCGGCATCCACATCATCGACAGCGGCCTGTCGCTGTTGCTCTGCCGACAGCACCGCCGCTTTGGCCTGCGCCACTGGGGATGCGCTCACCGATGTCGTTGTGGAACTCGACGCTGCGGAACCGGGCTTGGCGCTCTTGCCGCCCGAACTCAGTGTGCGCACGAACTGTTGAAGCTGTTGATTGGCGGCACTGACTTGGGCGCGTGCGGTACCGCAGGCGGCCAGGTCATCGAGGCTCGGCTCGGTGGCCGAGGCGGAGTCCGACGGGCTCGCCGAGGGTGACGGAGTGGCGGTGGCCGTGGTGCTGTCTGTACTCGAAAGGTCGCTGTTGAGCCACGACATGATCGGATCGCAGACCTTGGCTTCGGACTTCACCGCCTTGTCTACTGCCGATGTGACGGCCGTGAGCGCCTTCAGATCAACGCTCGTGCCCGTGGTTGCTGATGACGGATTGGAGCCGTTGGTCGATGAACTCGGATGCTGCGCGGTGTACAGGCTCAGTTTGGCCTGAGCCAGGGAGGTCTCGGCCTCCAGCACGGCCAGTTTCAGAGTGCGGGTATTCAGCTTGGCGAGCACATCGCCGGCACTGACCTCATCGCCCACAGCGACCTTCACCGAACGGACGGTGCCGTCGACGCTGAACGTCGCCTCGGCGGTGTTCAGCCGAGCCACCGTACCGGTCGTGGTGTAGATCTGGGACACGTCGGCGGCGGCGGCGGTCGCGGTCACCCACCGTCCCGAGGTGACCGCGTTGGCATTGGCCGCGCCGATACCGATGGCTGCAACCACCGCAAGCGAGACCCCGGCGATCAGGACGGCGCGTACTCGCGGGTTCCCGGTGAGCTTCATCATTCACTCCTCAACGCATCGATCGGGGCGAGTTTTGCCGCCCGGGAAGCGGGATAAACCCCCGCGACGATTCCAATCGCCAGCGACACCACCAAGGCCAGCAGTGTGGCCGGGATGGAAATCAGTACTGTCATGCCCAGGATCGGGGTCAGGATCGCGGCACCGATGAAGCCCAACGCGATGCCCACCACACCGCCGAGCGTCCCCAGAATTCCGGCCTCGACGAGGAACTGGCGACGGATCACGCCAGGCGTGGCGCCCAAGGCCTTGCGCAAGCCGATCTCTCGTACCCGCTCGCTGACCGAGACCAGCATGATATTCATCACTCCGATGCCGCCGACCAGCAGCGAAATCGCGGCGACACCGCCCAGCAGCAGCGTCAGCACCCCGGTGATCGAGGTGGCGGTCTCTACCAGCGACGCCTGGGTGCTGACCGTGAAATCAGCATCGGAACTGGTGACCTGGTGACTGGCCAACAAAGCGGTCTGTACCTCCTGGTAGGCCGCCGACAGACTGTCGGCATCGGTGGCCTCCAGGTAGATCGACGACACCGAGTTGGCCGTGCTGGAGGTAGAGAGTCGGCTGGCGAAGGTACTCAGCGGTACCACCACGGTGTCGTCCTCATTGCTCGACAGTGACGAACCAGCCGAGTCCAAGACGCCGATCACGGTAAATGACTCTCCGTTGACCGACACGTTCTGACCCAGCGGGCTACCGCTGCTGAACAACTCGCTGGCGGTGTCTGCGCCGATCACGGCGACGGCTGCTGAGGATTCCACCTCGGCATCGGTGAAGAATCGGCCCGAGGCCAAGGTGCGAGCCCGAACCTGCTGCCAGTCCGGCACTGTGCCCACCACCGTCGAGGTCCAGGTGCTATTGCTGGATTGCAGTGATCCCGATGTCGATGACGTCGGTGCTACCGCGGCGACATCCGGTGCCACCGCGGTGTTGGCCAGCATGGTGGCGTCCTGTGTGGTCAGGGTGGAGGCTGAACCGCCGCCGCCTCGAAATCCGCCTGAGGAAGTGGTTTGGCTCGGGGTCACGATGATCATGTTCGAACCCAGCGAGTTGATCTGCGCGGTGATCTGCGCGCTGGCGCCTTGCCCCAGACCGACGGTCAGCATCACGGCGGCGATACCGATCAGAATGCCCAGCATGGTCAGCAGCGAGCGCAGTCGGCGTGCGTTGAGCGCGGCGATCGCAGTCCGCGCGGTTTCGGCCCACCCCATTACAGCGACACCCCCGCGGTGGCCGGCGACGGGCTGATCAGTCCGTCGTAGATATGGGCCGTGGTCTGTGCATGGGCGGCCACATCGGCCTCGTGAGTGATCATCACGATGGTGCGCCCAGCTTCGTTGAGTTCACTGAACAGTTCGAGAATGTCGCGGGTGGAACGCGAGTCCAGGTTCCCGGTCGGTTCGTCGGCGAGGATCAGCGCCGGATTGGTGACCAACGCGCGGGCCACCGACACTCGCTGCTGCTGGCCACCGGATAACTCGCCGGGACGGTGCTGTACCCGTTCGGCCAGACCGACCTTGGTCAGTGCGGCGAGCGCACGCTCGCGGCGATCAGCCGCGGGCACCCCGGCGTAGACCAGTGGCAG
Source organism: Propionibacteriaceae bacterium UBA7704 (assembly GCA_002482525.1). Lineage (GTDB taxonomy): Bacteria > Actinomycetota > Actinomycetes > Propionibacteriales > Propionibacteriaceae > Propionicimonas. Next base: position 87,987 of record DLGC01000016.1, read on the forward strand.
CTCGACATTGCGTAAAGCGGTCAGGCTCGGCAGGAGGTTGAATGCCTGGAACACGAACCCGATCTTGTGATTGCGAACCTCAGCCAGTTCCTTCTCCGTCATCGAGGACACGTCAGTTCCGTCGAGTTCGTAGCGACCGGTGGAGGGAACGTCCAGGCAGCCGATGATGTGCATCAAGGTCGACTTGCCCGAGCCCGAGGGTCCCATGATTGCCAGGTATTCACCGCCTTGGACGGCCAGGTCGATGCCGCGCAGGGCCTGCACCTCGATCGCACCGGTGGCGTAAGTCTTGGTGACCCCGCTCATGGACAGCATTGGTCTCATCGGCCCGGGCCTCCGGCCGGTGCGCCTGCCGGCGGACCCCCGGAGTCCAATCCGCCGCCCATGCCGCCACCGCCGCCGAACAGGCCGCCACCGCTGGAGTCGCCGCTCGAGGCGGTGGAGTTGGAACTGGGACGGAAGCTGATCTGTACGGTGTCGCCGGCCACCAGGCCGCTGGTGATCTCGGTGACATCGCCGAAGACCCGGCCGGTCACCACTGTGGTGAGGGTGGTCGTGCCGTCGTCATTGAGCTTCGTGACGACGCTCTCGCCGTTGTTGGTCGAGATTGCGGCCGTGGCGACGGTGACCACATTGTCATAGCTACCCGTGGTGATCACCGCTGAGGCGGTGGTGCCGGAGTACAACCCGGACTGGGTGCCGGTCAGGTTGATGACCACCGGGAAGGTGGCCGCGCCATCGCTGGTCGAGGTCGCCACGATTCCCACCGACTTCAGGGTGGCCGCATACTCGGTGCCGTCGGCGGTGACGGTCGCCGACTGGCCGGCTTTCAGGGCGGCCAGGTCGGAGGCTCCGACACTGCCTTCGAGTTTCCAGGTGGCCGTGGAGATCAGCACCACCTGGGCGGTTGCGGTCGCCGACGTCGCCGTGGCGGCGCCGGCGGCAGATTGCGTGCCTGAGCTCGACGAGCCGGAGCCGGTCACCTGATCGCCGACGCTCAGATCGACGCTGGCGATGGTGCCGTTCATGGTGGCGCGCAAGGTGGCGTTCTTCAGATTGGTCTTGGCGCTGGCTAGGGACGCCTTCGCCGAGTCGACCTGGGCGGCTGCGGCCGTGATCGCGGCGCTGCTGCCGGAGGAGGCCACGTCGGAGTAGTTCGCCTGGGCGCTGGTCACATTGGCGCTGGCCAGGTCGACAGCATCCTGCAGCGACGAGTCATCGATGCGTGCCAGCTTTTGACCCTTGGTTACCTTCTGGCCGGCGCTCACATAGACCTTGGTGATCTCGCCGGAGACCGTGAAGTTCAGATTGGCCTGTTTGCGCGGGCTCAGCGTGCCGTCGAGGGAGACCGTCGAGGTCTGGCTGCCCTGGGTCACTTCGGCCGTCATGGTGCGTCCGGCTGCCGAAGTGCGCTTCGGGCTGAAGAGGTAGAACGATCCCAGCCCGGCGGCGACCAGCACCACGACCGCGAGGCCGCCGGCCAGCCAGACCTTCCGGGACTTCCACCAGCGCTTCACTGGCGGTGGGGGTGCTGGTTCGAATTGGTCGGCGGTCGCTTCGACCGGGTCCTGCTCGCTCATGAATCTCCTCAGGCTGTGCCGTCACGCTGCTCGAGACACTAGGGAGATGGACTGTGCCGGTTCTCGGGGCCACCTGTGCCCAAGCTGTGCGTGGCATCGAGCCAGGAAACGCCCGATTCGACCGGGGCGAGCCTCAGGTCAGTTCCGGCACCGGCCACAATGCGCCCAGGTCCGAATGCGGACCCGAAGCCTGCACCCGCTGAGCATCACGGGCATCAACCCAGCTCAGCTGGCCGGAGGCAAGTAGCAGCAAGGTCAACGCGTCGGTCTGGACCACATTGGGCGGCGTACCGCGAGTGTGGCGACCGCGTTCACCGATACCGAGTTGAACCGCAGCGAAGGGCGGCACCCGTAGCTCCACCGACCCACCGGGAAAGGCCGCCGCGAGCAGCGCGCACACCGTGCGGGACGCAGCAGCCAAAGCTGCGCTGGGCACGTCGGAGTCTGCCGCGGACACCGCAGCCACTGTGCTGCGCAACTGCTGCAGATCGGCTGCTGTCACCTTCTTGGCCACGATCAAGACGCTAGCATCGCCGGTGTGAGTCGCATCGGAAGCCAATCAGGTCGACTGGCCCGTCTGGGCTTCACCGACGCGAGCGCTGCCGCAGAACTGGTGTCGAGTTGGTCGCAGCGAGCCGGCGCCGAGCAGATCGACGCCATCCTCACCGAACTCCAACAGGCCGCCGATCCCGATTTGGCATTGCAGGGCATGAACAACGTGGCACTCGCCCGCGACGACCTGTTCGTGCTGCTCGCCGAGCATGAAGACCTGCTGGGGCGGCTGGCTGCAGTTCTTGGAGCGAGCGCGGCGCTGAACCAGCACCTGGGAAACCACCCGGCCGACGTCGACGTGCTGTGTGGATCGATCCAGCGCCGCGACCTGTCGACCTTGCGTGCCGAGTTGCTCACCGCGGTGGGAGCCGATGCCGGCGACGCCGCGCCGGTCGCCGATGCCTCGCGCTCCGATGATCTGCGCCGGGCCTATCGACGAGCCCTGCTGCGCATCGCCGCCCGTGACCTGACCGCAGCAGATCTCATGGCGATCCTGCCCGACATCGCTGCAGAATTGGCCGACCTGGCCGATGCCACCGTAGAGACCGCACTGGCGCTCGCCCGCGGCGAGGTCCCCGACTGGCGTCAGGCCCGGATCGGCATCGTTGCGCTGGGCAAGACCGGTGCCGGCGAGCTGAACTACGTCTCCGATGTCGACGTCCTCTACATCGGCGAACCGGCCCTGGACGCCGACGGCGAACCTGTCATCGACACCGCGGCGGCGGTCACGATCGCCACCAAGCTGGCCAGCGCACTGACCCGAATCTGCTCGGCACACACGGCGGCCGGAACCATCTGGCCGATCGATGCTGCGTTGCGTCCCGAAGGCAAGGCTGGTGCCTTGGTGCGCACCCTGGCCTCGCATGAGGCCTACTACCAGAAGTGGGCCAAGAACTGGGAGTTCCAGGCGATGCTCAAGGCCCGTCCCATGGCCGGGGATCTGGCCTTGGCTCAGGATTTCGTGGACATGGTCTGGCCGATGGTGTGGCGGGTCGCCGACGACGACCAGTTCGTGCCTGAAGTGCAGGCGATGCGCTTGCGAGTGGTCTCGCTGCTGCCCAGCCGCGACGCCAATCACGAGATCAAACTGGGTGCCGGTGGCCTGCGCGATGTGGAGTTCAGCGTGCAACTGCTTCAGCTGGTGCATGGGCGCTCCGACGAGCGGTTGCGACTGCGCGGCACCTTCGAGGCGCTCACCGCACTGGTCGACCACGGCTATGTCGGGCGCGCCGATGGGTTCGATTTGGGCACCGCTTACCGGTTGCAGCGGCTCCTGGAACATCGCATCCAGCTTTACCGGCTGCGCCGCACCCATCTGATGCCGGCCGATGACGTCAATCAGCGCTGGCTGGCGCGCAGCATCGGCTTGGCCGAGACCGACCAGTTGATGCACCTGTGGCGAGCGACCACCCGCCGCGTGTTGCGTCTGCACCAACGGTTGTTCTACTCGCCGGTGCTGGCTGCGGTGGCCCGAATTCCCTCCGAAGAGGTGGCTCTGACCAGCGAAGCCGCCGAAACCCGGCTGCGCGCTTTGGGCTATGGCGATCCGTCCGCGGCGCTTCGCCACATCGAGGCGCTCAGCTCGGGCATGAGCCGCTCGGCCGAAATTCAGCGTCAGATCCTGCCCGCGATGCTGACCTGGTTCACTGCAGGGCCCAATCCCGACCACGGACTGCTGGCCTTCCGGCAGGTTTCGGACGCCTTGGGCTCCACACCGTGGTACCTGCGCACCCTGCGTGACGGCGACGCGATGGCCGAGCATTTGGCCCGCATTCTGGCCTCCTCGCGCTACGCGGTGGATCTGCTGATGCGCGCTCCCCAGAATGCCTCCCTGTTGGGAGATGCCGAAGGCCTGCACCCTCGCTCCCGAGCCGAGATCACCACCGAGATGCAGACCGCAGCGCACCGCCACGAGCGAGCTGAGGACGCCATCGCCGCGATCCGGGCTTCGCGCCGCAACGAACTGCTGCGGCTGGCCATGGCCGACCTGCTCAACGTGATCGAGTTGCCCGACCTGGGCAGTGCACTCAGCGCAGTGACGGCCGCCACCATCGACGCGGCGCTCGAGGTGGCTTCGCGCGGGTTGGACGTGCCGCCGCTGGCGGTCATCGCCATGGGGCGCTGGGGTGGCGACGAGTTGTCGTATGCCTCCGATGCCGATGCCATGTTCGTGACCGCTGATGGGGGAGCGGCCGAAGCCGCGATCACCGCGATCAGTCGGTTGCGCGCCATGCTGGCCAAGCCCGGGCCGGATCCGGCATTGGAGATCGACATCGATCTGCGCCCGGAAGGCAAACAGGGACCGATCGTCCGCAGCCTGGCGTCCTATCGCGCCTACTACCAGCGCTGGTCCTCGACCTGGGAATCGCAAGCTCTATTGCGCGCCGCAGTCGGCGTCGGAGACCCTGCGGTGGCCGCTGAGCTGCTCGCGGTGGTTGACCCACTGCGGTACCCGGCCGAGGGTTTGAGCGCGGCGCAGCTGCACGAAATCCGCAAGCTCAAAGGACGCATGGAGGCCGAACGCGCACCGCGCAGCGGTGATGCGTCCCGCAATGTGAAGCTGGGCCCCGGCGGGCTCAGCGACGTGGAGTGGATCGTGCAGATCCTGCAACTGCAATACGGCGCTCGCGTGCCGGGCCTGCGTACCCCGAACACGCTGGCAGCAGTCGAGGCCGCCGTGGCTGCGGAGCTGTTGAGCGCCGAGGACGCCGAGTCGCTGCGTCAGGCCTGGAAACTCGCCAGTCGCATCCGCAATGCGGTGATGCTGCTGCACGGCCGGGCCAGCGACAACCTGCCCAATGATGTTCGCGACCTGGCCGCAGTGTCGCAGATCCTCGGCTACGCCAAAGGCGAGACTTCGCTCATGGTCGAGGAACACCGTCGGCGGACGCGGCTGGCGCGCGCCGTCATGGATCGCACCTTCTGGGGTGTTGAGTAGCCGACCCGGTGTCCGCGCCTGACAACACCCGCTGACGGGCTTACTCGGTGTGCTCGCGGCGCCCGGGGAGCAGGCGTAGGCCGGTGGCGATGCCGACGCCGGCGCACCCGATCCACAGCGTGATGAGTTGGGCGAACTCCAGCCAGGACGTTGGCGAAGTCGCGCCGTTCCAGGCAAGCAGCAGCGTGACGCCGAAGATTGCGGCGGTCAGGATGCCCCAACGGTCCAGTGAGGCGTACCCGACCACCGTGGCGATCCCGATCCCGAGCGCGGCCAAGGACGCCAGCATTAGCGTTAGCAGGGCAAGCATGCTGGGAAATGCAAGGACGCCGCTGTCGAAGGCGTTGTGCCAAGCGTTTGCCGAGGTGAGGTGGGATCGGTATTTCACGGCCAGCAGGGTTTCGGCGAGCACTGCCGCGATCCACCCTGCGCACACAAACGCCAGCACGATCCCGATCGGGCGAGCGGTGTCGCGGCGCATGGGCGCAGTGTAGTTCGACGCATCAAGAACGCCCGGTGGGAAGAATCGGGCCGCATCAGTGGCCTCGCCCGGTTACGGTAGTGGCCGCACTGTGCGTTCCAGCCCGAGAGAAACCCCATGTCGCAAAGCACCACTGAGCGCCCACACCTGAGCGGGCAGGACTATGCCGCTCGCGTCATTCAGGCGATCCTGTTTCTCACCCTGGTCGGGTCGGTGATCTACGTGCTGGTCAAGCTGATCACGGCTCCGGAGATCTCCACCGACGCCTCGGTGCGCCAGAAGAGCGACTATGTGTTGATGCTGCTGCAGTCGGCTGGCGGCTTGATCGTGATGTTCCTGCCGGCCTTCGTCAATCGCCGATTCGCCATCCACATCCCCAGCGTGATGCAGATCCTGTACTTCGTCTTCCTCTACGCGGCGATCTACCTCGGCGAGGTTCGCGACTTCTATTACCGCTTCGCGTTCTGGGATGATGTGCTGCACTTCTTCAGCGGCATGATGCTGGCCGCGCTGGGCTTCTTCCTGGTTCGGCTGCTCAGTGACTCCGAACACCGCCACGTGGTGCTTTCACCCGGCTTTGTGGCTTTCTTCGCCTTCGCCTTCGCGGTGGCCTCCGGTGCTGTGTGGGAGATCTACGAGTTCACCATCGATGGCATCTTCGACACCAACATGCAGAAGTACGCCACCGAGAACGGCCAGCAGCTCATCGGACGCAACGCCCTGGCCGACACCATGGGGGATCTGATCATGGATACCTCCGCGGCGCTGCTGGTGTGCGTCGCCGGCTACGTCGGCATGCGTGCCACAACCGCCAAGAAGAGTGCGTCGGCGGCTATCGAGAGCCAACCGTCGATCACTGCTGCGGACTGACTCGACTCACTCCACCGGTTCGGACGGCAGCCCGACGGTGACTTCCTCTGAGGTGGCCGGTCGGCCGTGCACCAAGGGCACGTGACCGGTCAACGTGGGCAGATTCAGCCCCTGACCGAACAACGGCACCAAGACCGGCTCGGAGCCGATCACTTCGATCTCCTGACCACGCACTGTGATGATGCCGCCGGGGCCGTCCTCGAGGGTGAAGGTGATGCGATCGGGGGTGAGTTCGGCACGGATACGCGAACCGTGCAACGCGAACCCGAAGCGAAGGTAGCTCCATTCCTGCGGCAGCCGGGGATCGAAACTGATGTCGCCGTTGTAGTCGCGCATGCCGCCGAAGCCATAGACCAGGGCGTTCCACACTCCGCCGGCCGAGGCGATGTGTACGCCGTCACCGGTATTGCGGTGCAAGTCCGCCAGATCGACGAAAGCGCCCTCCATGAACGACTCCAGCGCCCGAGCCTGATAGCCGACCTCGGCGGCGATGATCGACTGCACCACTGCCGACAGCGTGGAATCACCGGTGGTGATGGGCTCGTAGTACTCGTAGTCGGCCCGCTTCTGCTCGGTGGTGAACTCCTCACCGGCCAGGAACAATGCCAGGATCGCGTCGGCCTGCTTCAGAACCTGGAAGCGGTAGATCACCAGCGGGTGGTAGTGCAGCAGCAGCGGCAGCTTCTCGCGGGGAGTGTTGTCCAGGTCCCACACTTCGCGGTTCAGGAAGTCCTCGTCCTGCGGATGCACCCCGAACCATTCGTGGTAGGGGATCGTCATCGCGCTGGCCGCTTCCTGCCAGCCGGTCACTTCGGTCTCGGTGAGATCCAAGGTGGCGGCGACTTCGGCATAACGCCCGGGATCCAGCTCGGCCAAGGTGAACACCGCCTGGGCTGCGCGGCGCAGGTTCAACCGAGCCATCAGATTGGTGTACAGGTTGTTGTTCACCACCGCGGAGTACTCGTCGGGCCCGGTCACCGAGTGAATGTGGAAGCTGCGCTCCGCCCCCCGGAAGAAACCCATGTCGGCCCACAGCCGTGCGGTTTCGACCAACACCGGCAGGGCCTCGGTGAGCAGGAAGTTCAAGTCGTCGGAGACGTCGGCGTACTTGCACATGGCAAAGGCGATGTCGGCGTCGATGTGGTACTGCGCCGTACCGGCGGCGAAGTAGGCGCTGGCCTCGGAACCGTTGATGGTGCGCCACGGGAACAGTGCGCCGCGTTGTGACAGGGCCCGGGCTCGGGCGCGGGCGGCGTCCAGCATTGCGATGCGGAACCGTAGGGTGCGGCGCGCCAAGAAGGGATAGGTGTGGGCCAGGAAGGGAACCAGATAGACCTCGGTATCCCAGAAGTAGTGACCCTCGTAGCCGGCGCCGGTCACCCCCTTGACCCCGATGCCGCGTCCCTCGGCGCGAGCGGTGGCTTGTGCCAGTTCGAACAGGCACCAGCGAACGGCCTGTTGCACCCCCGGAGTGCTGGCGACGACCTCGACGTCGGCCTTCTCCCAGTAGTCGGCCAACCACTCCTGCTGCTCCTCGATGAGGACCTCGCGACCAACCACCTGGGCGTCGTCAAGCACCAGGTGTGTCATCGCGGCTAGGTTTCCGATGTCGGAGGTGGCCGGGCCGTCGGCATAGGCCGCCCACTTCACCACCATGATCGGCCTGCCCGCCTCGGCCCGCACCCGGTAGGTGCGTCGGCCCAGGTCGGCGGTCATGCGCGACTCGACCGACACCGCGTTCTCGGTGAACAGCTCGTGATCGACGGTGACGGCCAGACCCAGCCCGGATTGGGCGGTTCGATAGCCGAAGCTCATCCGGCCCTGCTCTTCGTACTGGAGCTGAGACAGCAGCACGCGGTTCTCGAAGCCGGCCGCCTTGCGCGGATCGAAACCGACCACTTGGGCCTTGGCCTCAGGCACTTCATCTTGACGGTTGCGCAGCTCGGACACGATCACAACGTCAGCGGCCTCGTCCAGCACGGTGACGCTGTAGCTCATCACGGCAAGGTTGCGGCGGGTGAAGGACACCATCCGGGTCGACTGCACCGCCACCCGCTTGCCGGTGCTGGTCACCCAGATCAAATCGCGATGCAGGATGCCATCACGGAAGTCCAGGCTGCGATTGAAGATCTCCAGCTTGGCACTGCCCAGTTGCAGAGTCTCACCGTCGACGGTGAGCACGATGGTCTTGGCGTCGGGCACATTGACGATGGTCTGACCGATACGGGCCAGGCCGAAGGCCTCCTCGGCGTGCCGAATCTTCCAAGTCTCGTGGAATCCGTTGACGAAGGTGCCGTGCGCGTAGGCCTCGGCGTCACCTTCTTCATGGTTGCCGCGCAAGCCCAGATAGCCGTTGCCGACCGCGAAGATGGTCTCGCGTTGGCCCAAGCCTTCGGTGTCGTAGCGGGTCTCGGCGATGCCCCATTCCCGGATAGGGAAGCGGGTGCGATCAACCGGATCGGATTGAGGTGCTCTCATGGCAGCAGCTCTGCCAGATCAGTGACGACCACATCGGCGCCCAACGCCAACAACTGGTCAGCGCCGGCGCCACGATCCACACCGACTACCAGCCCGAAACCGCCCGCGCGGCCGGCCGCCACGCCGCTGACAGCGTCCTCGAAGACGACGGCGCGCTCCGGCGACACCGCCAACAGCTCGGCCGCGCGGAGGAAGGTGTCCGGGGCTGGCTTGCCGGGAAGCCCCTCGGCAATGGCTCGACGGCCGTCGACCAGCACCGGGAAGTAGTCACGCAGCCCGGCCGCGGTCAGCACGGCATCGGCATTCGCCGAGGATGACACCACGGCCATGGCGACGCCACTGGCCGCCAGGTGTTCCACGAATTGCACCGAGCCAGGGTAGGGGTCGACGCCGTCGGCGGCCAGCACTGCACTGAACGCGAGATTCTTCCGGTTGCCCAGTCCACACACGGTGTCGCGCTGCGGCAGGTCGGACGGGTCGCCTTCGGGCAGGCTCAGCCCTCGTGAGCTCAGGAAATCGCGCACACCGTCGTAGCGGGGCTTGCCGTCGACATGGGCGTAGTAGTCGCGGTCGCTGTAGGGCGGTTGGGTCGGGAAGTTCTGGGTGAGGAACTCGTTGAACATCTTCGACCAGGCATGACGATGCACCACCGCCGTCGGTGTGAGCACTCCGTCGAGGTCGAATAGCGCGGCGGTGAAGTCGTCGAGCCCCTGCCGAAATTGAGCCATTAGTGAATGCTAGAGCCGTGGTGGAACCAAGCGGGGAATTAACACCCTTCGCGCTAGGGTGAGTGTTGATGAGCGAGACGATCACCGACGACCTCCCCACTAGGACTGTCAGCCTGACCGGCTGGGGCCGAACCGCCCCGACTTCGGCACAATTGCTGGTCACACCCGACGTGGAGGTGATTGCGCGCGCGGTGACCCAGGTCGCTGACGCGAATTCCGACGCCCCCAGTCATCTGCGCCGCGGCATCATTGCGCGCGGTTTAGGCCGCTCCTACGGCGATGTCGCCCAGAACGCCGGCGGGCTGGTCGTCGACATGACCGCCTTGAACCAGATCCACGTCATCGACCCGATCACGGCCACCGTCGAGTTGGACGCCGGCGTCACCCTGGACGAGTTGATGCGCGCTGCGCTGCCCTACGGATTGTGGGTTCCGGTGCTTCCCGGAACCCGCCAAGTCACCATCGGTGGTGCTATTGGCAACGATGTGCACGGCAAGAACCACCACAGTGCCGGGTCCTTCGGTGACCATGTCGCCGCCATGGACCTGCTGGTCGCCGACGGGCGCATCCTCACTCTCACCCCGGACGGGTCGCCCGATGACCCTGATGCCAGTCTGTTCTGGGCCACTGTCGGTGGCGTCGGTCTGACCGGCATCATCGTTCGGGTCACGCTGACGATGACCCGCACCGAGTCGGCCTATTTCCTCGCCGACGGTGTGGTCACCCGAACTCTGGATGAGACCATCGCTGCCCACTCCGACGGCAGCGAGGCGTCCTATGACTACTCCAGCGCCTGGTTCGATGCGATCTCACCGGCTCCCAAGCTCGGTCGTGCCGCGATCTCGCGCGGCAGCCTCGCCACGCTGGACCAGCTGCGGGAGTACGCCCCCAAACTGGTAGCCGACCCGCTGGGCTTCCACGCCAAGCCGCTGTTCGAACTGCCCGACATCTTCCCCAACGGGCTGGCCAACAAGCTCACCTTCACCGCCCTGGGCAACCTGTGGTACGCCAAGAGCGGCAGCTACCACAACAAGGTGCAGACCCTGACCGGCTTCTACCATCCGCTGGACATGTTCAGTGAGTGGAACCGCGCCTATGGGTCGGATGGTTTCCTGCAGTACCAGTTCGTGGTGCCGCCGGCGGCCGTCGCCGAGTTCAAACAACTCATCGCCGACATTCAGGGGTCCGGTCACTACTCATTCTTGAATGTGTTCAAGCTGTTCGGTGAGGGCAATGCTGCGCCGCTGAGCTATCCGATGGCCGGCTGGAATGTGTGTGTCGACTTCCCGATCAAAGCCGGGCTGGAAAAGTTCCTGACTGGGCTCGACGCCCGCATCCTGGAGTTCGGCGGACGGCTCTACACCGCCAAGGATTCCCGGATCGATGCCGAAACCTTCCATGCCATGTATCCCCAGCTCGATTCCTGGATCGCCACCCGGCGCCGGATCGATCCGAACGGGGTTTTCGTATCCGATCTGGCCCGCCGGCTGGAACTGAACTGAGGAGTGAACCAGGTGATCGACGCGACCGGTAACCCACAGACCGTGCTGCTGTTGGGGGGCACCTCTGAAATCGGGGTGGCGATCATCGAGGAGTATCTGGCCAATGGTCCGGTGCGGGTGATCCTGGGAGTCCAGCCCGGCGACGACCTGGTCGACGACACTGCGACGGTGCTGCGGGCCGGCGGTGCGAGCGAAGTGGTGACTCTGGAGTTCGACGCCACCGCCTTCGACACCCATCCGCAGGTGATTGAGGATGCCTGGTCGATCGCCGATATCGATCTGGCCATTGTGGCTTTCGGAATGCTGGGCGACGCAGAGGAACTCTGGCAGAACCAGGCGAAGGCTGTGCTGGCCGCTAATGTGAACTACACCGGTGCGCTCAGCGTCGGCGTGCTGCTGGGACAGAAGATGAAGGCCCAAGGCTACGGCCAGATCATCGTCATGAGTTCGGTTGCCGGTGAGAAGGTGCGGCGTTCCAACTTCGTGTATGGCTCCACCAAGGCAGGCCTGGACGGTTTCTACCGACTCCTCGGCGAAGCTTTGGAGCCGTTCGGGCCCAAGGTCTTGGTGGTCCGTCCCGGCCAGGTACGCACCCGCATGTCGGCCAACATCAAGGAAGCTCCCTTGACCGTGGACAAGGAACAGCTGGCCTCGCAGGTTGTCGCCGCCGCCCGGAAGGGCGAGAAGGTCATCTGGGTGCCGACGCAGTTCAAGCTGGTGATGTGGGTGCTCAAACACATACCGGCACCAATCTTCAGACTGCTCCCGATCTGATCGATCTGCCGCACTTCCTCGCTGCCGAGTCCTGAGCTTGGCGGCGAGTTCGCGTTGCGCCCGGCGGTGCCACCAGACCGTGCTCGCCGGGATTCGGCAGCTTGCGTTACCGTCGCTGTTCACAGGTGTGACGGTTTGGTTACGCGGCGTTACGATGCCGCGAACGCCACGAAATCCGCTCCATTTGACGATTCAAGACACGTAATCTCCTGCCAACGCAGGCAACTGCAACGGATTTCGTGGATTGAGAGGGCGAACCATGCCGACATCGCCGACCATCGGGGCAGGGCGTCCAGCCGCGTCCGTAGCTCGGGAGAATGGTCTGAAGATCGGCCAGGCGCGCAAGACCTTCGCCACGCCTGAAGGCGGCGAAGTGAGGGCACTGGACGGAGTGAACCTCCAAATCGCCGAGGGCGAGTTCTTCGTGATGCTCGGCCCGTCCGGTTGCGGCAAGACGACCTTGCTGCGGGCCATCGCGGGCCTGGAGATACTGGACTCCGGTGAGATCTACCTGGGTCGTGACCGACTCGACGATCTGCCGGCCTATGCCCGTCCGGTCAACACTGTCTTCCAGTCCTATGCGCTGTTTCCGCATCTGACCGTGGCCCAGAACATCGCCTTCGGCCTGGAGATGGAGAAGCTGTCCAAGGACGACATCTCCCAGCGCGTCAAGGACATGATGGCCTTGGTTCGCTTGGACGGGCTGGCCGATCGCAAGCCATCCCAGCTCTCCGGCGGCCAGCAGCAGCGAGTGGCACTAGCCCGGGCCCTGGCCAAGCAACCCAAGGTGCTGCTGCTCGACGAGCCGCTGGCAGCCTTGGACCTGAAGCTGCGCCGCGGAATGCAGGACGAGCTTCGCCGCCTGCAACGCACCACGGGGATCACCTTCGTCTTCGTCACCCACGATCAGGAGGAAGCTCTCTCGCTAGGCGACCGAATCGCGGTGTTCTCCGACGGTCTGCCGGCCCAAGTAGGCACCGCCGAAGAGCTCTACGAACGTCCGGTCAATCGGTTCGTCGCCGACTTCATCGGTGAATCCAACTTCGTCACCACCGCATTGATCACCGAGGGCGATGCTCAGTTGGTCAGCATTGCCGGCGGACCCAAGGTTGCGCTCACCGCCCCGGCCGAGGCTGATGCTGACGGCAAGGTGACGCTGGCGATCCGACCCGAACGGCTGGTGCTGGACGGCTCAGCGCCCGAACTCGCCGCTGGCACCCTCGTCGAGGTCATCTACATGGGCACCGACCTGCGAGTGCAGGTCGAACTGGCCGACGGATCACGGCTGGCCATACGGGTATCGCCACCGTTCGAGCAGCTTCAGCTCGTGCCGGGGGCTGCTGTGCAGGTCGGCGTCCAAGCAGAGTTCCTGCGGCCGCTGGCGGTGGACGCATGAGTAAGCCCGAAGCCGCCACACCGCGGCACCGCCGCAGGCCGGGTCGAGTGCCCTGGTTCGCCAGCGTGCCCGCCTTGATCATCGCTGCGCTGTTTACCATCGGGCCGCTGCTGGTCGTGATCGCGATGTCCTTCATGACCCGCCCGGCGCAAGGCGGCGGCGTGGTGTACGAGTTCACCACCGACGCCTACCGGACCTTCCTGTTCACCAAGAACTTCACCGGCGACCTGGTCTTCAACACCGCCTATGTGGAGGTGTTCTGGCGTTCCATCGTGCAGGCCACGATCACCACCGTGATCAGCTTCGTCTTCGCTTTCCCGCTGGCCTTGTGGATCGCCACCAGGTCAGCGAAGCTGCAGAACTTCCTCGTGCTCGTGGTGACGATTCCGTTCTGGACGAACCTGCTGGTGCGCACCTACGCCTGGATCTTGGTACTGAACAAGGACGGCATCATCAACCAGACCAGTCTGGCGCTGGGGTTGGGGCCGCAGGAACTGCTCTACACCGACCTCGCCTCTCAACTCGGCCTGATCTACACCTTCCTGCCCTTCATGGTGCTGCCGCTGTACTCGTCACTGTCGGGCTTTGACTTCCGGCTCGCCGAAGCCGCCTACGACCTGGGAGCGCGCAAGATGACCGTGCTGCGCCGGGTGATCCTTCCCATGGCCAAACCGGGCATCATCTCCGGCCTGCTGTTGGTGTTCATGCCCGCGCTGGGCGCCTATGTGCAGCCGGTCCTGCTGGGCGGCGGCAAAGTCTTGCTGATGGGCAACCTGATCGCCTCCCAATTCGGCGACTCGCGTAACTGGCCCTTCGGTGCGGCGCTGTCGGTCATCAGCCTGCTGATGTTGGCGCTGGCATTGATCGGCATCCAGTTGTGGGCGCGTCGCAGCGGCACGAAAGTGAGCCTCTCGCTATGACCATCACCATCGACCCCGCCCGTCGTAGCCGTCGGGCGATGAATCCCAAGTCGTTCCCCGGAGTGGGCTTCATCGCCGTGTTCTCCCTGGTGTTCTTGTATCTGCCGATGGCGATCACCGTCATCTACGCCTTCAATGCCGGTGATCAGGCCCTGATCTGGGAAGGCTTCTCGCTGCAGTGGTTCGTCTACGTGATGACCAACCACGCCATCATCGATTCCGCCGTGGTCTCGCTGAAGCTGGCGACCGCCGCCACCGTGATTTCAGTGCTGATCGCGGTCGGCTTCGTGCTGTCGGTCGAGGAGTTGCGCCGCCGTGGCTCTGCGATCGCGACCGCGTTGCTCACCGCGCCGCTGCTGGTGCCCGAGGTCGTCATGGCGGTGGCCACCTTGGCGTTCATCCGGATCATCGGCTTGCAGCCCGGCTTCACCGCGCTGCTGTTGGCACACGCCACCTTCTGCATTCCCTTCGCCATGATGCCGATCCGCTCCCGACTGCAGGGGCTGGGCACCGAAGTATTCGAAGCGGGCGCTGACCTTGGTGCCACCTCGCTGCCGATGCTCCGACGCATCACCCTGCCGCTGCTGGTCCCCGGGATTGTGTCCGGCGCGTTGCTCAGCTTCGTGATCTCAATGGACGACTACATCATTTCGGCCTTCCTGTCCTCCGCCGGTTCAACGCCGTTGCCGGTATACCTCTTCGGCCTGATCAGGCGGGGCGCCAACCCCGCGATCAACGTCGTAGCCCTGCTCCTGCTCGCCCTCGCTATCGCGGTGACCACCGTGACCTATCTCGCACCAACAAGAAAGAAGAGGACTACCTGATGATCCGAAAGCTACGAACAGTCGCTCTCGCCGGCGCACTGGTGGGGGCCCTGGTCAGCCTCACCGCCTGCGGCGGCGGAGTCAGTGACACCGCACCTGAGGGCGGCGCCGCTCCGGCCGCCGACTTCACCCCCGCCACCAGTGGTGAGATGACGCTCTACACCTGGAGCGACTACTACCCCGAGGATCTGGCGAAGAAGTTCACCGAAGACACCGGCATCAAGCTGACCGTGGACTACTACGACTCCAACGAGACTCTGGAGGCCAAGCTGCGGGCGTCGAATGGCACCGGCTATGACGTCGTGGTGCCCAGCGACTACATGGTGCAGAGCCTGATCGCTGCCGGTCTGCTGAAGGAAGTCGACGCCGCGTCCCTGCCTAATGGCAAGAACATCGAGGAGTCCTTCCTCAACCCCTACTTCGACGAGGGCCGCAAGTACTCGGTGCCCTACCTGTACGGCACCACCGGCTACATGTACGACACCAGCAAGACCAGCAAGGAACTCACCACCTGGGCCGACTACTTCAACGCCCCCGCAGAGCTGGGCAAGGTCGGCACCATGAGTGATCAGACCGAGGTTGTCGGTGCAGCACTGCGCGCTGTGGGCGGTCAGACCTGTGACACCGATCCCACCAAGCTGCAGGCTGCTCAGGATCTGCTGAAGAAGTTCAAGCCGAAGGTCTCCACCATCAACTCCGACGGCATCTTGGACCGCATGGTTGCCGGGGAAGAGTCGATCGCGATGATGTGGAACGGTGCCGCCATGCGTGCCCGTGAGAAGAAGTCCACGCTGAAGTACGTCTACCCGACCGAGGGCATGGCGCTATGGCAGGACAACTTCACCGTGCCTGTGGGTGCCAAGAACGTGCCCCAGGCGCTGACCTTCCTGAACTGGATGATGGACCCGGCTAACTCCGCGGCGGCAGCCAACTTCCAGCGTTACGGCTCCGGCATCAAGGGCGTGAACGATCTGCTGGATGCCGACATGAAGGCATCTCCGGAAATCGTCATCCCCGACGGCTACACCGGTGCGCAGCCTGTTGAACCGTGCACCAATGAGGAACTGACGAACTACACCCAAATCTGGGAATCGTTCAAGGGCTGAGGAAGGTAACCACTGATGAGCGCTGACCTTCTTTTCACAGGAGGACAGGTCTGGCTCGGGCCGGGTCGCCGGACCACCGCACTCGCGGTGACCGGCGACCGGGTCTCGGCCTTGGGCGATGAGGCTGTGGCGGCCGGTGCCGCCACGGTCATCGACCTCGACGGAGGGCTGCTGCTGCCGGGATTCTCCGACGGCCACTGTCACCCGCCGCAGGCCGGACTGGAGAAGATCGGTCCGCTGGTCTCCGACCTGGACTCGATCGAAGCGATCGTGGCCGAGGTTGCGCGCTTCGCAGCGGCGAATCCCGACCTGGAGTGGATCAAGGGAGGCAGCTACGATCCGTCCCTGGCTCCTGGTGGCACTTTCTTGGCTACCTGGCTCGACGAGGTGGTCTCTGACCGTCCGGTGCTGTTGAAGGCTCACGACTACCACACGGCCTGGTGCAACTCGAAGGCACTGGAGTTGGCGGGGATCACTGCCGAGACTCCGGATCCTGAAGACGGCGTGATCGACCGGCTTCCCGACGGCACCCCGGCCGGGACGCTGCGCGAGCCGAACGGCTACGGCCTGGTGGAGTCGCTGTTCCCCAGTGCCACTCTGGCCCAGCAGACCGATGCGTTGCGCTTCGCCTGCCAGGCGCAGGCGGCCTGCGGTGTGACCTGGATGCAGGACGCCTGGGTCGTCGAGGATGGGGGACATCTGCCCTATCTGGAACTGCTCAAGGCCGGCGAGTTGAGCGTCCGCTCGAACCTGGCGTGGCTGGCGGAACCGGATCGGTGGCGCGACCAACTGGAGGTCTTCCAGAAGGTCCGTGCTGAGGTGGACGCCGCTGGGCAGCCGGAGTTGCTGAGCGCGTACTCCATCAAGTTCTTCGCTGATGGCGTGATCGAGTCGGCAACCGCCGACATGTTGGAGCCGTACGTCGACACCCATGACCACGGCACCGCGATCTGGGAGCCAGACGAGCTGGCGGCGGCCGTGGTTGCCATCGATGCGCTCGGTTTCCAGACCCATATCCATGCCATCGGGGACGCTGCGGTACGTAACTCCCTGGATGCCATCGAACTGGCGGTCAAGACCAATCCCGAGTGGGATCGGCGTCCGGTGATCACGCACGTTCAGTTGGCCGATCCGGTGGATCTGCCCCGCTTCGCTGAACTGGATGTCACCGCCGCGATGCAGACCTTCTGGGCACAGCAGGACGACTTGATGCTGCAGCTCACAGCGCCGCGTCTGGGCGAGGAACGCAGCAACCGGCAGTATCCGGTGCAGACGTTGACCAAACTCGGCGCGCGGGTATCGATCGCCAGTGACTGGCCGGTGTCAACCAACTACCCGATCGATGCGATTGCGGTGGCGGCGACTCGTCAGAACGCCGCCGGTCTGCCCAGCGAGGGTTGGGTGCCCGACGAGCGACTGCCGTTGGAGGACGGCCTGCTTGCGGCCACCGCCGGGGGTGCCTACCAGGGGTTTGCCGAGAATTCGCGCGGCAAGCTGGAAGCCGGATTCCTGGCTGATCTGGTGTGGCTGGATCGCGACATCACCGCCGACGAGCCGATCAAGGCGCGCCAGGCAAAGGTCGTGGCTACCTGGGTGGGTGGAAAGCAGACCTACCAACGCTGAGGTCGCTGCGAACAGGCTTCGACAGCTCGGCCCACGGTGCTTCCGTTGGCTGAGCCTGTCGAAGCCTGATCACGTCAGAGCCGGTGGATGTTGGGTCGGTGACCTTCGACAGGTAGGGCACGGCGGTGTTGGCTTTTTGGCACTCGCTTGTCGTTGGCTGAGCTTGTCGAAGGCCGGGGTCCTAGTCACTCTCCGCTGCTGGACGGGATGCTGATCACGGCACCGTCGGGGAGTACCTCGGCGCCGATGGTGGCCATGTCCTGCCGCAACTGCTGGAGTGGCGGGTTGTCGTGGCCTTGATGGATCGGGATCACCTGGGTGTCTTCGTCGATGGTTCCTCGCGACCGCAGTTCTGCGATGGTCTCGGTGAAGGTCCGCAGATTGTGATGCTGATCGCCCTTGCCCTCGGCGAGTCCGAAGGTCTCTTCCAGCAGCACCAGGTCGACGCGGCGTCCGGCGACAGCGGCCAGGGTGGCCGCGGGCAGCACGCCGGTGTCGGTCAGATACAACACGCTGGCGGACGCATCACTGATCCGATACACCAGCGCCTCGCCGTAGGCCTCATGGTTCGCCGTCAATGCCTCGACGTGATAGCCGGCGATCTCGAAGGAATCACCAGCGGTGACGGTGCGGAACGTCACTGTGGTCTGCTCGGGATCCAACCAGCGCCGGGACAGGTCGATCACCGGAGCGGGACCGGCGAACGTCAGCGGTGTCGTGCTTACCCAGGATCGGTGCATCAGCAGTGAAGGGTCCAGGTGGTCGTCGTGGGCGTGTCCGACCAGGATTCCGGTGCAGCCGCTGAGGGTGCGACCGTACCGCGACACCTGACGAGGTGCTTCTGGGCCCGGATCGACCAACAGCCGACCGTCGATGAGGATCGAGGTCGGCGTGCGTAGCTCGCCCCGGCTGCGGTAGTCGGCACAGGTCGCACAGGTGCAGAAGGCGTTCGGGATGCCATCAGAGGCGCCGGTACCCAGCAGCAGAATCTCCATAGCCACAGACTGCCCTACATTCCGGTCGGGGTTTCATCAGCTCATCAGTGCGCCAGTGATATTCAGTTGAACTGTATATCGGTCAACTGTATAGTGGGACTGAGTAAGGGAGGGTGCATGAACAGGGACAAGCGGCTTCCGCTCACCGAGACCGTGTTCTACGTGCTGCTCGCACTGCGGCTGCCGGCGCATGGCTATCTAGTGATGTCGCGGGTTGAACAACTCAGCCTCGGTCAGGTGCGACTTGCTGCAGGCACGCTGTACGGAGCGCTGGAGAACCTCATGAAGCAGGGCCTGATCATGCCCGTTCCCGGGGTGGATCCGCGGCGGAAGGTCTATCAGATCACCGATGGGGGATTGGCCGTGCTGGAACGGGATGCCCAACGCATGCAGCACATGGTTGCGGTCTTCGCGACTGTGCCTGGTCAGGAGGATGCTGATGCGTCGGTTTAGGAGCTTTCTGGACTTCGACAAGGAAGAACGCTGGCTCAACGAGATGGCGGGAGCCGGTTGGCTGCTGCAGAAGCGTGGCATCGGCTACCGCTTCAGTGCCATCGAACCGGGCTCAGTGGTGGTACGCGTCGACTACCGCGACCGCGTGCTCAGTCGGGCCGACTTCGACAACTATGTGGTGCTCTTCGCCGATAGTGGCTGGCAGCATCTGGATGGCAGTCGGTGGGGCGGCTCGCAGTACTTCGCTGCGACCGGCGCAGACCCCGACGCCGACATCTTCTCCGATGCTGAGTCCCGCGCTGAACGCTACCGGCGCTCGCTGCTGGCTCGCAGCGGCACAGCGATCCCATTTCTGGTGCTCGGCTTCATATTGCTGAACTCCGGCGACTATCGCGCTTGGCCTCAGCAGTGGTATCTCACGCCAGGGCTATGGGACATGCATGGTGCCCAGTTCGTCGGGCATTTTCTCTTCGAGACGCCGTTCGCTCTAGCGCGTGGTTTGAGCCCGTGGATCGTGCTGGCCGTCGGCATCTTGTTGGTCGTTCAATTCGGAATCCAATACCGCTGTTATCGCCGAGCGCGTTTGGTGGCGGTCTGAGCCGAGCCTAGAAACCGGCGTAGCTGGCGAGCTGGGCGGTGAGTTCGGGGTCGTGGGGCAGGGCGGTATCGTCCAGCGACAGCACCGGAAGTACCCCGCGTACGGCAGAGACGATCCATAGCCCGTCGGCACCTGCCAGGTCGCTGGGGCAGTACAACGCCTCGTGGACGCCGATGCCCTCGGCGCGGGCCTTGTCGAGCAATGCCTCGACAGTGATTGATCGCAGGATGCCGGTGCCGGCGGCGGGAGTGGTCCACAGCCGGTGATCGGCGGCGATCACCAATCCGGCAGTGGGCGCCTCCAACAGGTAGCCGTCGCTGGAAACGAAGATCGCCTCGTCGGCGCCTCGGCGGGCGGCCTCGCGTTTGGCAGCCACGTTGATCGCATAGGACAGTGTCTTGACCCCGCCGAGCAGCCACGGTGCCTCGGCGAAGGCGTCCGAAGCCATACCTCGGCTCAGGGTGATGGCGGTCACTCCGGCTCGCGCAGCGCTGGCGTCCGGTGCGGTGGTGATGGTCAGGAGCTGCGTCGGGCCGCCACCTCGATGCTCGCGTCCGCGGGTGTAGATCAGCTTCAGGACCGCCTCACCGGGAGTCTTCCAGGCGGCCAGGGCCTCGGTGATGAGGTCTTCCCAAGCATCCAGATCGGGAGCCGGTAGCTCCAGGGCTGAGGCCGAGCGGGCGAAGCGGGCCAAATGCTGGTGAAGGTGGTCCACACGGGTGCCGGTGGCATCGACTACGACTCGAGCTGCGTCGAAGCAGCCATCCCCTCGCGTCAGACCCAGGTCGTCGGCGGTGAGAAGGGTGGTCTCGGTGGGCACTGGGCCTGTGCCCATGACTGCCACGAGTTGATCCATTCCGCACCTCCGTGGCAGAACCCTAAAGCGTTCCGGGGGGAGCGAAGTCGGGTTGTGCGATTCCGAGACTGATATCTGCTTTGTTCTGTCAGCTTCTCAGAAATGTCCTGGGCCGAAGCACCCAATATGCTGCCTGCGTGACTCAGCCACCGTTTCAGCAGCAGCCTGCGAATCAGCCTCCGCCACCGCCTCCGATGATGATTGCATCGAATGCCTACCAGCAGGCGCCCGCAATGTCGGCCGCTCCGCAGCTGCAGCCCGGCCAGGGCTTGTTGCGCGTCAACATTCAGGGCAGCGTGATGACCTCCAGCATGATTGTGCCGAGGCTGATGGTGGACGGCTACGAGGTGAACTCCATCTATGGCGCCAACGCCTTCGCGGTCGCTGCCGGTCGTCATCGCGTCGAGCTGTACGCCCAGTGGATGCGTCGCTACGGGCAGGCCAGCATGGCGGTCGATGTGCCTGCCGGCGCAGTGTTGGACGTGTTCTACGCTGCGCCACTGCATCAATTCGCCACGGGCAACATTGGCCTCACCAAGCAGCCGCGCAAGGGCATGGCTCTGTTTGTGATCATGCTCGCGTTCGTCCTGGTGGTGGTCGTCGGCGCAATGGTGGCCATCGGGTTCAGCTGAACCTGACGAATCGTCGCCGTAACCGCCTTCTGGGGTAGCCGCGGTGACTATTCTGGGCGCTAGCGAGATCGCTCCGACAAGCGGATGCGTTCATCCACTAAGGGGCGCAATGATCAGTCGACGCACGGCCCTGTTCGTCGTGGGCGGCAGCATTGGGGCCGCCGCGACCGGGTGCTCCACCCAGGCTCCGGTTGCGACTCCAGCACCGACGACACCCTCACCGACACCGACGCCCACCGCAGACACCCGGCTACGGGCGCCGCTGACCGGGATGTTGATCACTGATCCGGCCAAACTCGATCACGCCGCGGTGGCGCTCAAGGTCTCCGATGTGCGCCACTCGCACCCCCAAGCGGGGCTCAACGATGCTGACATCGTGTTCGTCGAACCCAACGGAATCGCCTATACCCGACTGTGCGCGGTCTTCCATTCCCGAATTCCCGATCAGGCGGGTCCGGTACGGTCGATCCGTCCGGTCGACGTGCCGCTGCTCTCACCCATGAAACCCGTGCTCGGCGATACGGGTGCCGCTGATTGGGTAATGAACTACGTGGCGGCCAATAGCAAGAACATCGAAAACCTGTATTACATGAAGGTCCGCGGTACCGGTTCCTATTCGATGATGCCCGGACGTGCCACCGAGGACGGTGTGCTGTGCCATCCGAAGGTCTTGCTGAAGCAGGCCAAGCGTATGAAGGCTCCGCCCGCCGAGCTGTACCTGCCGTTCGCCACCGGCGACGACCAGGTCTCCACCGATGTCTCAGGTACTCCGGCCACCAAGATCGTGGTGCCGTGGGGGCCCGGCAAGAGCTTCACCATGACCTACACCTACGACTCCAAGACCAAGCGCTATCTGCGCAGTGAACCGTGGGGCAAGCACGTCTTGATCGACGGCAAACGGGTCAATACCGACAACGTGCTGGTGGTGCGCGCCAAGTGGAAGATGGACAAGATCTTCCGTGGTGGCGGCGCCAAGGACCCGGTCGTCGACATCATCAAAGGCAAAGGCACGTTCTACTACTTCCATGCCGGCAAGATGGTGAAAGGAACCTGGACCAAAGCCCAGACCACCGACTTGTTCGTCTTCACCCTCGAAGACGGCACCCCGCTGAAGATGGCCCCCGGACGCACATTTTTCGAGCTGCCCCAGATCAATGCCAAGGTGCGGTACAGCTAAGCCGTCGAACTGTCGCCTTTTGTAGGATGTAACTCCCGATTGGTGCCTGGGCCGATCGTCTCAGGGCCCCGTCAGTTCTGTCGATTCACCCATTCCAGGAGTCTGACGGATGCCGGGTACGTCGCAAACACGTATCCCTCGTGCCATTCTGTCACGAGTGGGCTATCCGGTGGTCGTGGAATCACTGACAGTTCGTGCGCGCGCCGTGAACCGAATCTCTCCTCGGGTGAAGGTTCGCAAGATAGCCCAAGGACGGGGCTAAAACCGCTGCGCACTCGTCCGCTAGCCATCAGCTCGATCACAGTCTCGAACTCGGCTCCGAAGAATTGGGCTCCGGCCAGTCGAGCCGTGACGTACTCGTGAGACTTGTACTTGTCTCGCTGTCGCGCCTCGACCACACGAAGCCTACAGAACTGACCTTGCCAGTCAATCGCCAGGCTATGGTCCCAGAGCCGGTGGGGATCCATCTCGAACCGCCAACCTCGAAACTCGCGTCCGAACGACCCGGTGAGAGCGAAGTTTGGATCCTTGCCGGCTCGACGAAGTGCTGCAGGAACAAGAGATACTTCGCCTGCCAGCCGATCTAGCCAGTCTTCAAACTGGATTCCTGCAGCATCGGTGATTTGCTCGAAGCTCCTATGGCGAGCGTGTCGGTGTGAAGCTGTCTCTACGTCATCGATCCACGCCATAGCCGTATCGTAGCGGGCTCTTGTCACAGCGAAAGGCCCCGGTTTCCCGGGGCCTTTCGCTGTGACGTGCGTGGATCACATGTCGTAGTACATCTCGAACTCGTGCGGGTGCGGACGCAGCCGGATGGCGTCGATGTCAGCACGCTTCATGTCGATCCAGGTCTCGATGAGGTCACCGGTGAAGACGTCGCCAGCCAGCAGGAAGTCGTGATCGGCTTCCAGGGCATCCAGCACGTCGCCCAGCGAACCGGGAACGGTCGGGATGTTGGCGTGCTCCTCGGCGGGCAGCTCGTAGAGATCCTTGTCGATCGGAGCCGGCGGCTCGATCTTGTTCTGGATTCCGTCCAAGCCGGCCAGCAGCATGGCCGGGAAGGCCAGGTACGGGTTCGAGGAGGGGTCGGGGCAGCGGAACTCGATGCGCTTGGCCTTCGGGTTCGGGCCGGTGATCGGGATACGCACCGAAGCCGAACGGTTGCGGCTGGAGTACACCAGGTTGACCGGAGCCTCGAAGCCCGGCACCAGACGGTGGTAGCTGTTCACGGTCGGGTTGGTGAAGGCCAACACCGCCGGAGCGTGCTTCAGCAGGCCGCCGATGTACCAACGGGCGATATCGGACAGGTTGCCGTAGCCGGCCTCGTCGAAGAACAGCGGCTGGCCGCCCTTCCAGATCGACTGGTGTACGTGCATGCCCGAACCGTTGTCACCGAAGATCGGCTTCGGCATGAAGGTCGCGGTCTTGCCGGCGGCCCACGCGGTGTTCTTGATGATGTACTTGTACTTCATCAGGTTGTCGGCAGCGGCCAGCATCGAATCGAACTTGGTCGCGATCTCGCCCTGACCGGCAGTGCCCACCTCATGGTGCGCGCGCTCGATGGTCAGACCGGACTCGATCAGGTTGCGCACCATGTCATCGCGCAGATCACCGAAGTGGTCGTTCGGGGCTACCGGGAAGTAGCCACCCTTGTACTTGACCTTGTAGCCACGGTTGCCGCGGCCATCGGTGTCCTCTTCTGAGCCGGTGTTCCAGGCGCCGGCCTCGGAATCGATGTAGTAGAAGCCCGCATTCTGCTTGGTCTCGTAGCGCACCGAGTCGAAGACGTAGAACTCAGCCTCCGGGCCCATGTAGGCGGCGTCGCCGATGCCGGTCGAAGCCAGGTAGTTCTCAGCCTTGCGGGCGATGTTGCGCGGGTCGCGGCTGTAGGCCTCTTTGGTCAGCGGATCGTGAACGAAGAAGCTCACTGCCAGCGTCTTGGACTTGCGGAAGGGGTCGATGAAGGCGGTGGAGGGATCCGGCATCAGGGTCATGTCGGACTCGTGGATCTTCTGGAAGCCGCGGATCGAGGAGCCGTCGAAGGACAGACCATTCTCGAACACATCGGCGTCGAAGAACTGGGCAGGCACGGTGAAGTGCTGCATCACACCCGGAAGATCGCAGAAGCGGACGTCGACGGTCTCGACACCCTCGTCCTTGATATAGGCCAACAGATCGTCGGCGCCTTGGAACATGTTGCCTCCAAAATCAGAGTTGTAGTCAATCTCAAACGCTATGCATCAGCAGTAACCGCGGGGTTGCGTCCATGTTTCAGCCCGGTTACACGGTGTCACAAAGGCCACGTGGAATTGCCACCCGGCCAGCGGTTCGGTCGCTGTCGCGCCGCAGGTTGAGCAGGTTGTGAGTGAGTCGCTTGGGTGGACCCGATCGGCTGCGCTACGTTCCTAGGCATGCTCCGCTACATCGGCAAGCGGTTGGTGAACTATCTGATCCTGCTGTACGTCGCTGTCTCGCTGACCTACCTGTTGGCCGCCACCCAGCTCGATCCGGCGACCCTGTTCGCCTTGCGTCAGCCGCCAGTGCCCCCGGCGGTGGTGGAGCATCAGCTCGCCCAGTACAACCTTTCCGACCAGGTTCCCTTGTGGCAGCGGTATCTGACGTGGCTGGGCGGCGTGATACACGGCGACTTCGGCTCGTCACCCACCGGTGTCAGCGTCACCGACCAGCTGCTGGTGCGTGCGGGGGTGAGCCTGCGACTGCTGCTGGTGGGGACGCTGGCCGGCATCGTGGTCGGGATCGCCGTCGGTGCCTGGGCGGCGACTCGGCACTATCGCCTCAGCGATCGCGTCACAACCGCGCTCTCGCTGCTGGTGGTGTCGACCCCGGTATTCGTCATTGCTCACCTCAGCCAATTCTTGGCGACCGGAGTCAATCGGGCCACCGGGGTGCAGATCTTCGAGTTCAGCGGCGAGACCGGCGCCGTGGGCAGCTACCCGTGGGCCGACGTCGTCGACCGCGCCCAACATCTGGTGCTCCCCACGCTCGTGTTGGTGCTGGTCGGCGCGGCATGGCTGAGCCGGGTACAGCGCAATCTCATGCTGGACGCCCTCAGCGCCGACTATGTGCGCACCGCCCGCGCCAAAGGCCTCACCCAGCGTCAGGCAGCCTGGCGGCATGCCCTGCGTACCGCGCTGGTGCCGACCAGCACCTATGTGACCTTCAGCGTCGCCACCATGCTCGTCAGCGCCACTTTCACCGAACAGATCTTCGGCTTCGCCGGCGTGGGGTCTTATGTGGTGGAGTCCATTCAAGGTCGTGACGTCAACGCTGTGGTGGCTGTCACCGCGTTGGCGGGAGCCTGTGTCGTGGTCGGCGCAGTGGTGTCCGACCTGGCGGTGGCCGCACTGGACCCGCGAGTGAGGCTCACATGAGCGCCTCGGTTCCACCGCCGGCGGTCGGCGAGCCGCTCCGGATGGTCACGCGCGGACGCCTGGTCCGGCGCCGCTTCCGCCGCAACCGGCTCGCCATGGCCGGGCTGATCGGGCTGGGACTGATGGCGCTGCTGGCCGGGTGGTGCCACTGCTGTGGCCGTGGCGGGCCACCGATATCGATCCGCGCGCCTTCCTGTCCCCGCCCAGCGCCGAGCATCTGTGGGGTACCACCCAGGCGGGACGCGACGTGCTGGCGTTGACCGCCAGCGGCCTGGGGAAGTCGCTGGTGATCGGCTTGCTGGTGGCCGTGCTCGCCACCGCGCTGGCGGCGCTGGTCGGCGCCTCGGCCGCCTACCTGGGCGGTTGGTTCGAACGGTCGATGCTGTGGCTGATCGACCTGTTACTGGTGATTCCGGCGTTCTTCCTGATCGCCATCGTCACCCGGAGCGCTGAATCCTCGTCGGGCTCGTGGTGGTTGCTGGTCATCCTGCTGGCTGCCTTCGCCTGGCCGTTGTCGGCACGGGTGGTGCGCTCGGCCACCTTGTCGCTGCGCGAGCGGGAATACGTGCTGGCAGCGCGTTATCTGGGAGCCTCACCGCTGCGAATCATCACCACGCACCTGCTGCCCAACGCCTCCTCGCTGCTGATCATCGACGCAACTTTGGGGGTGGGGTACGCCATCTTGTCTGAGACCGGGCTGTCCTACTTCGGTTTCGGGGTGCAGGCTCCGGACGTCTCGCTGGGCACCTTGATCAGCAGCGGATCGAATCTGATGATCGGCTACCCGTGGGTGTTCATCGCGCCGGCCACGACGTTGGTGGTGCTGGTGATGTGCGTCAATGCCATCGGTGATGGGCTGCGGGACGCCTTCGACCCCGGATCCACGCCGGGAGGTCTGTGATGACGGTGTTGGAGGTGCGGGAGCTGAGGGTGAGCTTCCCCAGCGAAACCGGGCAGGTCTGGGCCGTGCAGGACCTGAGCTTGACGCTGGCGGCCGGTCAAATCCTGGCGCTGGTAGGGGAGTCCGGTGCCGGGAAATCCGCTACCGCGTTGGCCCTGATGGGTCTGCTGCCCGCAGCGGCCACGGTCAGCGGATCGGTGCGGTTGCAGAACCAGGAACTGCTCGGGCTGGATGACCGGGAGTGGTCGAAGCTGCGCGGTCGCCACATCGCCATGGTCTTCGCCGATGACCCCTCCGCGCTCACCCCGGTGTATTCGATCGGTGTTCAACTGGTTGAAGCCGTGCAGATCCACCAGGACCTGACTGCCTCCCAGGCGCGAACTCGGGCCCGGGAACTGCTCGAGCTGGTCGGGTTGGCTCCAGCCACGGGGGTATTCGAAGCCTTTCCTCATGAGATCTCCGGCGGTCAGCGCCAACGGGTGCTGATTGCCCTGGCGCTGGCGAACGACCCGGCAGTGCTGATCGCCGACGAACCCACCAGTGCGGTGGATGTGACGGTGCAGTCCGAAGTGCTGGCGGTGTTGCGACGCGTCCGGGAACACAGCAACACCGCGATCGTGCTCATCACCCACGATCTGGCCGTGGCCGCAGAACTCGCCGACCAGGTGGCGGTGCTGTACGCCGGCCGCGCGGTGGAAGTCGGGCCGTCCACAGCGGTGTTGGGCGCACCGCGCATGCCCTACACCATCGGTTTGGTGCGCTCGCTGCCGCAATTGGACGGGCCGGTCGGGCCGCTTCCGGTGATCGCTGCCGGCGAGATCGCCGCCACCGGTTGCGCCTTTGCGCCGCGCTGCCCCTTGGCGAATGAGGAGTGTCGAAGTCGGCGTCCTGAACTGGCCTCGGTGACCGACGGCTACCAGGTGGCGTGCTCGCGACAACCCCAGGTGGAGGCAGCGAGTCCCGACGCCTTGTTCGCGGCGCCATCGGCCACGACAGCACCGGCTCGAGACGCTGCCGAGGTGGTGCTGTCGGTGCGCGGCTTGAAGCATAGCTACCGGCGCCGGGGCCGCGGCTGGGATGCGGGGCGAACGGTGATGGCCCTCGACGGCGTCGACCTCGACCTCCGGGCCGGGCAGACGGTGGGCGTGGTGGGGGAGTCCGGCTGCGGAAAGACCACATTGTTGCGCTCCATCCTTGAGCTGAGCCGACCGCGAGCGGGCCGCGTGATGGTGCTCGGTACCGACGTCGCGACACTGACTCGCCGGAGTCGTCGCGATGCGCGTCGACGGCTGCAGGTCGTCTTCCAGGATCCGATGGCCGCCCTCGATCCGCGCCTGCCGGTGGCCGACATCCTCGCCGAGCCGCTGGTGATCACCGGGTGGAGCCGTGCGGCGATCCCCGGCCGGATCGGTGAACTGCTCGCCCTGGTCGGCCTGTCGCACGATCATGCTCAGCGCTTCCCGCAGCAGTTGTCGGGCGGGCAGCGCCAGCGCGTCGGCATCGCCCGAGCGTTAGCCACCGAACCATCGATTCTGCTGTTGGACGAGCCGGTGTCGGCGCTGGACGCCTCAGTGCGCTCGGGGGTGCTCAACCTGTTGCAGGACCTTCAGGCTCAGCTGGGCCTGGCCTACCTCCTGGTCGGGCACGACCTGGCCGTGGTGCGCCAGCTCGCCGACCAGGTGGTGGTGATGCGCGCTGGGCGGTTCGTGGAAATCGGGCCGACACCAGCCGTGCTCACCCATCCGGCACACCCCTACACGGTGGCGTTGCGGCAAGCCGTGCCGAGCCTCAACCCGACCGTGCGCCGCGCCGGCCTGCCGCAGACCCCGACCGAGGAACTCCCACCGGCAGCCCTGCACGGTGTCGGGTGCCCCTACCGCGGCCCGTGCCTTCGCCGAGCCGGGCTGGCCCAGGCCGACCGGGACCGCTGCGACAGTGAGGACCCCGCGCTGGTGCTGCTGGGGGCCGATCACCGCGCGGCATGTCACTTCACGAAGCCGGTCGCTCAGTGACGATCTGATGTCGGAGTGGTGT
This sequence comes from Propionibacteriaceae bacterium UBA7704, assembly GCA_002482525.1. Taxonomy (GTDB): domain Bacteria; phylum Actinomycetota; class Actinomycetes; order Propionibacteriales; family Propionibacteriaceae; genus Propionicimonas. The sequence continues at coordinate 116,797 of DLGC01000016.1, forward strand.
CCGGATTCGTGCCGCTCCGCCATTCGCGCTCACATGCCGATAGCCTTGCCCCCACCGAGAGTGGTCCGGATGGGGAATTACCGTGAAGAGATCGGGCCGTGACGGAGGAGATGTGCTCGCTTCAAAGTTGCTGGGGGTCGGCCTTGCGACCGTACTGACGGTTGCGCTGGTTGGCTGCGGTTCGCCCAGCGGCACGCAATCGGGGAATACCGATTCAGGCACGATGGCGTCCTGGGACATCAACCAGACTCCCCGCGACAAACTCGTCAGCGGTGACCTGGTAGCTGCGATTGCCAGCCCGATCAGCAACTGGAACCTCGCCTCGGTGGACGGCAGCAGCCAAGAAGCCGCCTTTCTGTTGTCGGCGATCAGTCCCGACTACTACGACTACGACGGCAGTGGCGCCGCCACGATGAACTCCGACTACCTGCTTGCCGCCGAACCCGCCGTGGTCGATGCGGCGTCCGGGCAGCAACTGGTGGTCACCCTGACACTGAATCCGAAGGCGGTGTGGAACGACGGCAGCCCCATCCAGGCTCAGGATTGGATCGCCACCTGGAAAGCGCTCAACGGCAGCGATCCCGACTTCGCAGTCGCCGACACCACCGGGTGGGACGCGTTGTCCTCGGTCGCGGCAGGAACGGATTCCTTCCACGTCGTGCTCACCTTCAGTTCCACCTACCCCGACTGGGTCGGGCTGGTCGCAGGCGGGCCGATGCATGCCGACGGTGTGGCTACAGCGGAAGTCTTCAACCAGGGGTGGACGACTTTCCACGACGAGTACTTCACCGGACCGTTCGAGGTGACCGACTGGAACAAGACCAGTGGAGTCGTGACGATGACGCCCAATCCGCACTGGTGGGGTGATCCGGCGCTGCTGACCTCCCTCACCTGGAAGCCCATGGCCAGCGATGCCATGGCAGCCGCTTTCGCCAACCAAGAGGTCGACTATTTCGACATCGGCCCTGACGTGGCCGCCTACGCTCAGGCCGCCGGGGCAGCCGACTCGCAGGTGCGGGTTGGTCGCTCACCGGATTTCCGCCAGTTCACGTTCAACTCCGAATCGCCCAATCTGAGCGATGTGCGGGTGCGTCAGGCGATCGTGATGGGCTTGGACCGCGGACAGCTCGCGGCCTCCGATCTGGCCGGATTGCCTGTCGATCAGACGCCGCTGAACAACAACCTGTATGTGAAGGATCAGGCCGGTTACGTCGATCAGGCCGAGGCTACCGGCATCGACTATGACCCGGCCAAGGCCGCCGCCTTGTTGGATACCGCCGGGTGGACGATGAATGACACGACCGGCTACCGGGAAAAGGACGGCACCGAACTCGCGGTCAACTACGTCGCGTTCGAAGGCCTGGACGTCTCGGAGAACGAGGGCCTGCAAGCTCAGCAGATGTTGAAGCAGATCGGTGTGAAGCTGATCATCAAGAATTCCCCCCAAAGCGACTACCTGAAGGTGCTGACTCAGCACGAGTTCGACATCGTGGCGTTCTCCTGGTCTCGATCGGCGTACCCGCTGACGGGTATCGAGCAGACCTATGGCGGCGCCCTCGTGGATGGAACGTTCACCCCCAACCCGCAGAATGTGGCCCAGTTGGAGATTCCTGCCGTGCAGGAGTTGGCGCCGCAGATCGCCACCGACATGGATCCGATGCATCGCGCCGAACTCGGTAACCAGGTTGCGCGAGCGATCTGGGAAGCGGTGCACACGCTGCCGCTGTACCAGCGCCCGGCTGTGGTGGGGGTGCGGGCCACCTTGGCCAACATCGGCGCCATGGGGTTGGCCCGATCCCCGAGATGGCAGGACGTCGGCTACACCCAGTGAGCTGAATCCGCTCCCCGCAACAGGGGTCGGACCTTCGGGTGCGGACTCCGCTGGGGGCGTCTAGAGCAACGCCTCGATGTGGGCGACTCCCAAAGCCGTGCCGCCGGCCTCTTGCAGGGACGCTGCCAGGGGCGCGACGCCGGCGAGCGTGCCGGAGCCGGCCAGAATGAGATCGGCTGTGTAGGCAACTCGGTCGGTGGACAGCTGCCAGGCCGGGACGACCTGGGCCGCGTCCAGCTCGTGGAGGCGGTAGGCATTGAGGAACTGGTCGCCACCCAGTGGTGTCACGATCATGGGGACTGCGGCTGCGGCTGCTTCGGTGATGGTGCCGAACCCGCCGTGGGTGAAGCACAGATCGGCTTCGGCGAGCACCTCAGCCTGGGGGACGTAGGGGTAGACCAGGATGTTGTCGGCCACGGGCCCGAGATCGTGTGTGCCGCTGGGCCTCGCCAAGCTCAACACGACCAGCGCATCGGTGTTGGCGAAAGCCCGAGCGATCCGCCGGTAATAGCCGGTCCACCCGTTGTAGATCGTGCCCAAGCTGGCGTAGATCACGGGCCCGGGGTGCTGCCGCAGTCGCTCGATGGGGAATTCGGGGTCCGCGGACGTGCGCGGGCGGGCAATGGGACCCAGATAGACGCAGGTGTCGTCGAAATCGTCGGCGCGGGGTTGGAGATAGCGACTCGACACAGTCAGGTTCAACGTCGAGGACTGGGGACCGAGCACGTCGATGACATCGTGGCCGTGGTTACCGAACAGGGCGCGTCCGATGATCTGGCTGGCTCCCTGACGCAACCAGCGGTTCGCCAGCCCGTGGCGGACCAGGGGCGGCAGCGCGCGGGCCTGGGCGGCCAACTCGGCCACGGTGCGTTCGTTCTGCCAGAACATCGGCGAGAACCGCACGACCGGGACCGAGAGCCGTCGTTCGATGTCAGCGAACTGGGGCTGCAGACCGGTGGCCACCACCACGTCGTAGTCGTTGCCACGACCTACGACCTGCCTGGTGAGGTCGTCGAAGAAGAACCGCGCCCCAAGCGCCTGGTGCGGACGGTCCACCGGTTTGCCGTGGAGATAGTCGGCGTAGGGCAGAACCGCGGCGCCGCACTGTTCCACCTCGGTGCGGAATGCCTCCGGCATCAGATAGTCGACACTGTGGCCGGACGCGACCAGTGCAGCCGCCAGCCCGAAGGTGGGGTTGGCCTGCCCGTAGGTGGGAATGCCCGAAAACAGAATGCGTGCCATGGCAGGTATTCACCGTTGTCAGTGCGGGAAAATGGGTTTGAGTTGCGATGCTCAGCACCGAGGTGCCGAGGCTGGTGGCCAGGACCGGGATCGAACCGGTGACCTTTCACTTTTCAGGCGAACGCTACTACCATCTGAGCTACCTGGCCGAGCGAAGCAAGACTGCTTGCAGCGACCCCGACGGGACTCGAACCCGCGACCTCCGCCGTGACAGGGCGGCGCGCTAACCAACTGCGCTACGGGGCCTTGGTTAAGGCCTCACCGGCCATAGTGGCCAGCCCGGAAACTATAACGTACGGCTTGCCGGGGCAAAAATCGGATCCCGCTGTTGCGAGACTTTCGGTTCCGTAGCATGGCCCCATGGCTCAACGCACCCTCATATTGGCCGCCGGCGTCGGATCGGGACACAACAGTGCAGCGCACGCCGTGGAGCGGGCTCTGGCCGCCCACGGTGGTGGCGGTGAGGTTCGTCGCCTCGATGTGCTCGATACCACCAATGAAGTGTTCAACAGGCTCTACGACGATGCCTACTTCACGCTGGTGGCCGAAGTGCCCTGGCTGGTCGGTTGGGGCTACGACAACCAGGACCCGCCGTTCAAGCTGGCTGCGGTGATGCGCTGGTGGGAGCAGATCAACACGGTGTCCACGGTTCGAGAGATTCGTGACTTCGAGCCCGACCTGGTGATCTGCACTCATTTCCTGCCGGCCCGGCTGGTGTCGCTGATGATCGCCCGCGGCCAGTTGCATACCCAATTGGTCGTCGTGACCACCGACTACGACTTCCAGGGCCTGTGGCTGTCGGCGCCGATCTCGCAGATATTCGTTGCTCGGGAGGAAACTCGCCAGTATCTGGTCAGCCTGGGCCTGCCCACTGATCGGGTGACGACCTCGGGAATCCCGGTGCGTCCAGAATTCAGTGAGGAGCTTGATGTTGACGACATTCGCGCCCGTCACGGGTTGTCCGCCGACCTGCCGGTGGTGCTGATCTCGGCTGGTGCAGCCGGCGGGCCGAAGACGCTTCAGGTGGTGCGTCAGACCTTGGAACTGGAGCAGGATTTCCAAGCGGTCGTGGTCTGTGGACGCAACGACGACCTCAAAACGCAGGTCGAGGCCCTGGTGGGCGCCCGGACGAACTACCACGTGCTGGGCTTCACCCAGGAGATGCCGCAGTTGATGCGGATCGCCTCGATGTTCGTCGGCAAACCCGGCGGCCTGTCGAGCTCTGAGTGCATGGCGGCGGGGCTGCCGATGGTGATCATCGATCCGATCCCAGGCCAGGAGGAGCACAACGCCGACTACCTGCTGGAGGAGGGGGCGGCGGTTCGCTGCAACTACACCACGACCGTCGGCTACAAGATTGGGCAGCTGCTGGCTGATCCCCAGCGGCTGGCGACGATGGCAGCCAATGCCGCTCGCATCGGTCATGCCGATGCTGCACAGGTGGTGGCGTCCACATCGTTGGCCTTGGACGCGCCGCTGTTGTGGATCAGCCGCGACGCCCAGCGCATGATTCAGTTGACCGCCAATGAAGGCACTGAGGGATCGGTGGATCAGCCATGGGAGCGGCTGCGGACGATTGTTCACCTCGACACCGGACGCTCGATCGCGTTGGTGGGTGAGTCGGAGTTGTTGACCCTGGGTGGACAGCCCGGGTCATCGGTGTTGGAAGTGACCAAGACCCATCTGCGTTCGTTGCGCTGGCAACCGGAGTATTACACCTTGGCCACCGCAGGTATGTGGCTGCTGGGCTCGGCGGAGAGCACCACGGTGGGAGTTCGTTAGCTGGGGGTGTGCGACTGAGGTTCGGCCGCCACCATTGGCATCCCCAACGGGATTCGAACCCGTGCTGCTGCCGTGAAAGGGCAGTGTCCTAGGCCACTAGACGATGGGGACCTGAGGCATCACTATACGGCCCAGACGCAGAGTCGCTCAAACCGGCCCTGACTGGGGCGTCGAAGCGGTCTGCGCTGTCCGCAGAGACGCCGATGGGGGCCAGGCGGAGTGCCTGACCCCCATCGCCGAGAGCGCGCGGTACGTCTTAGCCGTTGGTGAACGAGACGTGCACGTGATTCATGTGGTTGGCATTGGCCGAGCCCCGGTTGGGCATATGGCGCCACTTCCGGTCGGCAGTGGTCCAGATGTGTTGACGCCAGATCACGTAGTGCACGTGCAGCTTCTTGCGGTTCTTGATCAGGTAACGCGCCACGGCATTGCCGACCTTCTTGCCCTTGGCCCTGCTCCAGGACGGGACCATGAAGTCGACGGCCCGTCCGCTGCGGTGGTCAGAGGAGTAGTTGCTCCAGCTGCGCCAGCCGCCGATGCGCTTGATGCGCGGGAAGGCGTGGCGAACCTTCAGTACGGCCACCTTGCCATGGCTCTGCAACCGGTTCAGGCTGCGAGATCCGAAGCCGGCCCTGGCGAACTTCGAGCGCACCCACACGGTGGTGCCGTGCCAGCGCACCTTGGTGTACCCCGACCGGGTCACTCCGGTGCTGCGAAGTTTGGCACCCGGTGTGACGGTCTGGACGGCCGCTGCGGTGGCCGTCGCCGACGTCCGCAGCGCGGTGTTGGTTCGCACGTACAAGGTGGTGGCATGGGCCTCGGGCGCCGAAAGGAGAGCGAGGTTTGCGGTTGTGGCTGCGGCAAGGGCCCAGGTCAGGGCGGTGCGCCGCATGGTCTTCTTGCTCATACAGGGGGCTACTTTCTGGCCGCGACGGGAGCTTCTTCTCACTCGTTGAGGCGGGGTTGGGTGCTTCCCTGGGTTCGCGATCACGTCTCTTGTTCGTGGCCTCAACGCCGTCGACCATAGGTGCTTTTCTCAGGTTTCGCCAGCTGAACCTGAGAAAAGTAGCTCAACACGCCGCTGAAAACTGAGAAAGGCACAGGCTTCGACACGCCAGTATCAGAATGCCTGTGACGGTTGAATCCGCAACGACGTGACGTCCGCGAGAAACGGCAGAACCCCTGGTGGGACTGCGAAATCGTGACAGTGCTGCTCGCTCGCCGTCAGTGGGTGCGGGGTGTGGTCGGTGCTGAGGCGGGCGCGGCTGGGTGCACAGATTCTCAGAGTCAGGAGAATTGCTGCGTCAATCGTGCGCAGACGCCCTGATGGGCCCGACCTGCTGTGGGCGACGAGGCGCGCCGTTGAGCCTCGTCGCAGCTAACCCCTCGGGTTATTTCGAGCTGGGTTCGAAGGACACGTGAACGTGATCCATGTGGTTCGCCGTGGGGGATCCGCGATCCTCCATAGCGCGCCAGGTGCCACTGTAGGGGGTCCAGATTCGTTGCCGCCAGATGACATACGTCATGTGGAGCCGCGGACCATTCGCGATGATGTAGGCGGCTAAGGCGTCACCGAGAGCCTTGTTCGATTTGTAGGACGGAATCATGAAGTCCACGGCCCGACCATTGGGATGGTCGGAGGAGTAGTCGCTGGAGGCGCGCCAGCCGTAGATGGTCGTAAGCTGCGGGAACTTCTGGCGGATCTCGATGACCGCAGCCTTGCCGTTGGACTCCAACCTATTCAGGCTGGTGGAGCCCAGGCTGACGGTGACTGCGGTGGACGGAACCCAGGCGGTGCTGCCATTCCAGATGACCTCGGTGTAGTTGCTCTTGGTCACCCCAGTGCCTCGCAGAGTTGCGGCCAGGGCGGCCGTCCCGATGCCATCGGCATCCGGTGCGGCGGACGCCACCAGGTGGGTCGCGGCGACCACGTACAACGTGGTGGCGCTCAACGGCAGTACATAGGCCGGATCGGTGCCCTCGACGGCCTTGAGGTAGCCGGTGATCACCCAGCCTGCTTTGTTGGCGTAGACCACCTGGCTGTAGGAGCCAGAGCTCACTCCGGTGCCAGAGACGGTTGAACCGGTGGGGATCGTCAGTTGACTGGTGGCGGAGGCCTTCGCTGCGGTGCGCAGGGCCAGGACATTAGTGGTGACGTAGTCGGCCACGGTGTCGGGAAGGGTTGAGGTGACCGTCGACAGTCGGCGGGTGGAGGCCCAGCCCTTCACGCGATCGACGATCACCCGGGTGAAGATGCCTCGGACCTTGCCCGTCACTCGCATGACGGTGCCCTTGGGGTAGGTCTTGACGGCAGTCGACCCGGCGATGGCCTGGGCGCGAACGGTCACTTTCATGGTGGCGGTCTTGTTGCCGGCCGGGCCAGTGATGCGGTTCTTCGCGGGGCGGCGGTCCTTGGTCAGGTACTTGGTGGACACGTAGGCCGTGGTGCCGTTGTAGCTGATCGGCAGCCAGCGTCCGCGGACGCGACCCACGGCGAGCACATGCTTGCCCTTGGTGAGGGTGCCTACGACGTCGGAGCTGGTGCTGCGTCCGGCGCGCACATTCAAGCTCGTCGCGGTCACGCGATAGGTGGTCTCAGTGGCTGCGCTGGCTTGGGGTGCAAAGACCAGCGCGAGTGTAGAGGTGAGTGTCGCGGACACGATCCAGCCGAGGACCGTCCGGATGCTCTTGGGGAGGTGCATCGGGTGCGGCTTCTTTCTGGCCCGGGAAGAGGACCACGTGGGGGGCCGGTGAGGCAGGGGCCGGGTCTTCCCCGTGGCTGACGCCACACCCGGCCGTGACTGCCTCCACCTAGCGAGACCTTAACGCCGGGCGTTCTTGCCGGGGAGACTTGTGAGTGGATTGCAAGGCGACACGCCGAGTGGAGCCAAAAAACTACAGTCGTGTAATTCGGCACTTTCGGGGCTGGTTACAGTGGGGGCATGGCGGTCACTGTTGATGCCGAACGATTCGAGGAATTGGTGGACGCCGCCTTGGGCGCGATCCCCGAAGAACTGCTTGCCCAAGTGGAAAACCTCGCGGTGCTGATCGCCGAGGAGCCAGAGTCCGAGCTGGGTGATGTACTCGGCTACTATTCAGGAATTCCCTTGTCGCAGCGTACTTCGCAGTACTCGGGTGCCCTGCCGGACCGCATCCTGATCTTTCGAGGACCGCTGTGCCGCTGGGTGAACACCGAGGCAGAACTGGCCGAGCAGGTGCGCATCACTGTCTGGCACGAGATCGCCCACTACTTCGGAATCGACGATGCCGACCTCGACGATTGGGGCTACGCCTAGCGGCTTTCGTGGCGATGCTGCGGGGTGGGAAAGTCATCTCCAGCCCCGGTTGAGCTTTCCGGGGCGCTGCTCAGTCCGGTAGTACCCACAACTCGCGCGCCGTACTGACCCACCGGCCGCAGCTGCCCAATGATGCCGTCGGCAGCCAGCCCATCCTCAGATCGGTCACCGAGGTCAGCGCGGCGCCGGTCAGCGCGCTGAGTTGATGTCGGTCGGCGGGCTTGCGGGCGGCCACCGCCACCGCAGTCAGGGTGTGTGCAAGCGCATTGGCCTCCACCGTTTGATAGACCTCGTCGGCCAAGGCTGCGGCGACCACTACCAGAGGTTGGCCTGACGCATGGGCCGCAGCCACAGCGGGCAGCAGCTCGCGCATCGTGGACACCTCGCCGTCCACGATGAGGATCAGAGGGTGTTCCAGCACGGCGTACTCGCCGAGCGTGGCGAAAGCGCCGGGGCCATGGCCGCAGGTCAGGTGGGGTGCTGCGTCCAGGCTCGGCCGCAGAGCCTCGATCTCGACAGGGTCGGCCCGGTTGTCGGGCTTCAGATCCTTGGGCTGAACATAGGACGGTGCCGCAGCGTCGGGGGCAAGGCCGGGAATGGGCCGATCCGGAGGCGAGGATTGGGCGGCGGCGCGTCGGCGATTGGTGGTGCGGTCCCACAGATAGCCGTAGGCGACGACGGCGACGCCGAGGACGACCACGATGGTGATTCCGATCCAATCCACGCCTCCAGTGTGCCCGGTGTTGCCGGCACCCTGGGGCTGCGCGCTCGAAAGGTATGGTTCTTGTGCCGGGTCGCCGTGACGGCGCCGGCGAGTGGGGAGCCTGACCGTGACGCTGTACCGAGCGATGGTGTTGGACACCATCGGAACCACCATCGCCGACTGCGAACTGCGGGTGGACGCCGACGCCGGCATCGCGGTGCGCGGCGGCGTGGTTCTCGCCCGCGGCCCGTTTGCCGAGATGTCGGCGCGGTTCCCCGACGAACCGGTCGAGACGCTGGCCGACGGAATCATGCTGCCCGGCCTGGTCGATACCCACCTGCATGTTCCGCAGGTCAGAGCGATGGGCGGCATCGGCCTGCCGCTGCTGGGATGGCTGGAACGCTATGCGCTGCCGGAGGAGCAGCGCCTTGCTGATCGCAGCTACGCCGAGATCATTGCGGCGGAGTTCATCGATCAGCTGCTGGCGGCCGGCACGACTACGGCGCTCGCTTTCGGGGCGCATTTCGCGCCGGCAGTCGATGCGGTCTTTGCCGCCGCCGCGCAGGCGGGCGTCCGGTTGATCACCGGGCTGGTGGTGAGTGATCGCGGATTGCCTGAGGCTTTGCTCACCACGCCGGAGGACGCCTACGCGCAAGGCCTGGAGCTGGCTCAGAAATGGCACGGCACCGCGCGGCTGGGCTACGCGGTGACACCACGGTTCTCACTGTCGGCCAGCGAGGCGATGCTGGAATCGTGCGCCGCGCTGCAACGGGCAGTGCCGGGGGCATGGTTCACCAGTCACATCAACGAGAACGACCAGGAGATCGCCGAGGTGAAGGCGCTGTTCGGAGTGCCGGACTACCTGGCGTCCTACACCGATGCCGGACTGGTCGACGGCTCTACGGTGCTGGCTCACAATCTGCACCCGCAGCCTTCGGAGTTGGGTGTGCTGGTCGAGCGGGGTGCGGCAGTGGCGCACTGCCCGTCCAGCAATGCGATGTTAGGTAGCGGACCTTTCGGGCTGCGACAGCACGTGGACGCCGGTGTCACCGTCAGTCTCGGCACCGACGTGGGTGCCGGCGTCGGCTTCTCGCTGCTGAGTGAAGCCCGCCACGCCTACATGACCCAACGCCAACTGGGGGAGCGCGGCTACGACCTGTCTGCTGCTCAGCTGCTGTATTTGGCTACGACGGCTGGCGCGCGTGCGCTCGGCCTGCACAACCGCATCGGCGATCTGGGCGAGGGCAAACAGTTTGATGCCATCCTCATCAACCCCTGGAACAACCCGGCCTTGATGGGAAGCCTGCGTACCAGCGACTCCGCCGAAGCCGCGTTGGCTGCGGTCTTCACCCTCAGTGGCCCCGGCGACGTGCAACGGGTGTGGATTGGCGGCCAGCAGGTTCGCTGACCTGCGCTTGGGGCTGACCAATCGGCACGCCAACTGCGTAGAACCTCTCCGACCACACGCACGCTCGCGGTGTGCAAACCGGGCACTTGCGCAGGTAGGCTAAGCGGGCGCTTCGGCGCGGGCCTATAGCTCAATTGGCAGAGCAACGGACTTTTAATCCGTGGGTTCTGGGTTCGATTCCCAGTGGGCCCACTCATGGCGGTGCCTCTCGCCCGTGCATGCAGCGAGATGCCGACGAATACGGAAGCTGCCACTGGTGATGCCCACTCGGGCTGCAGTGTCTGTCGTCACAGACCCAGGTGAGTCCATAGATCGTCTCGCCGGGTTTCGAGACGCTCACTTCGTTCGCTCCTCAACCAGCCGTGGTGGGAGCTTGTTAGCTCCTCAACGGGTGGGGAGGGTGTTTGGTCTCGTCTTTCCGGTTGGTTGAGGGGGACGCGTGGCGTCCGTCTCGAAACCGGTCTGCTTTTCCGTCGGTTGGTGGAGGGGGACGCGTGGCGTCCGTCTCGAAACCTGCTTGCTTTCCTCCGGTTGGTTGAGGAGGCCCGGAGGGCCGTCTCGAAACCTCGCAAGGTGATTCATGGGCTGTGACGGGGGTTTCGAGACGCTCGCTTCGTTCGCTCCTCAACCAGCCGTGGTGGGAGCTTGTTAGCTCCTCAACGGGTGGGGAGGGTGTCTGGTCTCGTCTTTCCGGTTGGCTGAGGGGGACGCGTGGCGTCCGTCTCGAAGCCTGTGTGCTTATGCTCCGGTTGGTTGAGGAGGCCCGGAGGGCCGTCTCGAAACCTCGCAAGGTGGTTGGTGGACTGTCGCAGCTGTGCCCGGCCGCAGGATCATGCCGCAGCGCGCCGACCGGGCGTTCGTCAGGGAGTGACGATCGAGAAGTTCGGATCGCCCTTGTCGAGGACGCCCAGCAGCCGCGGCAGCACGGAGATCTCGCCGTCGAAGCTGAAACCAGCGCCGGATAACGCCGAGGGATCGCCGGTGAGCAACAGGGGCAGAGCGCGCTTCGGGCAGCTGATGGTCAGCTCGGCCTGATCGGTCTTAGCCGCCGAGGTGTAGGTCAGTACGCCGTTGGACAGGGTGAGCCGGTAGTGGTCGGTGGAGTCGCTGAAGGCGATGTCGACGCTCAGCTTCTCGTCCCAGGCGCGGGGGCCGTTGACAGTGACGGCGATGGCGTCGAAGAGCATCTCCGGGCTGAGTGCGGCCACCAGGTCGTCCGACGCCGTGGAAGCCGGAGTGCCGAACTTGCCTTGGCGCAGTTCGTAGGCGCCCGACAGATAGAAATTGCGCCAGGTGCCGTTCTCGCAGCCGTAGCCGAGTTGCTCGTAGGTATCGGCGAGTAACTCGCGGGCGTCCGCGTGGTCAGGCTCGGCGAAGATCACGTGGTTGACGACCTCCGCCACCCAGCGGAAATCACCAGCGTCAAACGAGGTCCGGGCCTTGGCCACCACAGCGTCGGCGCCGCCCATGAACTCCACATAGCGCTTGGCGGCCTCCACTGGCGGGTGCTGCCACAGGTGGGCAGGGTTGCCATCGAACCACCCCAGGTAACGCTGATAGATGGCTTTCACGTTGTGGTTGACGCTGCCGTAATAGCCGTGGGTGCTCCACGCCTGCTCCAGAGCCGGTGGGAGCGTGAAATTCTCGGCGATCTCGGCGCCGACCAGGCCTTGGTTGAGCAGGCGGACGGTCTGATCGTGCAGATAGGCATACAGATCCCGCTGCATCGAGAGGAACGTCACCAGCTTGTCCGCACCCCAGGTGGGCCAGTGGTGGGACGCGAAGCCGACCTCGGCCACACCGCCCCATAACTCGATGGTTTCTGTCAGGTACTGCGACCAGCCGTGCGGATCGCGCACCACCGCGCCGCGCAGCGTCAAGATGTTGTGCAGATTGTGGGTGGCGTCCTCGGCCAGACAGACGGCTTTGAAGTCGGGGAAGTAGAACATCATCTCCGAAGGTGCCTCGGTGTCGGGAGCCATCTGGAACACGATGCGCACCCCGTCGACCACCTCCTCTTGGCCGGTGGTGGTGATCATCACCGTCGGGTTGATCATCGTGACAGTACCGGCGGAGGTGGTCTGGCCCAGGCCTGCGCCGACCCCGCCAGCGGGGTTGCGGGGCAGTAGGGCGCCATACATGTAACCCGCCCTACGAGACATGGCGGTGCCTGCGTAGACATTCTCGGCGATGGAGTGGCCCACGAATCCCTCCGGTGCCAGGATCGGCACGGCCCCGGAATCGACATCGGCCTGGTCGACGACACCGCGAACCCCACCGAAATGGTCCAGGTGGGAGTGGGTGTAGATCACCCCGGTGACCTTCCGATCACCGCGATGGTGCCGGTAGAGCGCCATGGCCGCTGCTGCGCACTCGGCGCTGATCAGCGGGTCGATGACGATCACGCCCGTGGTGCCCTCGACGAAGGTGATGTTCGACAGGTCCATGCCGCGTACCTGATAGATGCCCTCCACGACCTCGAACAGTCCGTCGCGGGCATTGAGTGTGGATTGCCGCCACAGGCTCGGATTGACGGTGTCGGGCGCGTCCCCGGTGACGAAGTCGTAGGAGGCGTTGTCCCAGACGGTTCGGCCGTCATCGGTACGAACGACGCACGGGTCGAGGCGTCCGATGAAGCCACGCTCGGTGGCATCGAAATCGTCGGTGTCAGCAAAGGGCATGGACGCAAGCACCGCCCGTTGCTGATCGATGATTGCCTGAGTGGCCGGTTTGGTGGAGGTTGTCATGTGGGGGTGTCCTTCCCGTAAAGGAGTGGGTTGAGACGCGGCTGTGCGTCACCCAACCGAATTGGGAGTCAGTCTGAATATCACGCTAGCCGGATACCTCAGCCTTGGTGGCTGGTTTGAATCTTCGCTGGGTAGCGCTACCTAGGGTTTACTTCTCCCAGGTGTCCGCAACTGCGGACGCCTCAGGTCGGGAAGGAGGCATCGTGCCCGCAGTGGATCGTTGGTATAGCGCCTACCTGTTCGACCTGGATGGCACCATCTACCTCGGTGATGAGGTACTGCCCGGCGTCGTGGCGACCTTGGCGCGCATTCGCGAACGCGGGCTACCGGTGCGATTCCTGTCGAACAATCCGACCAAGAGCCCGGCGGAGTACTTGGAGAAGCTGGCTCGCTTCGGTGTGGCCGCTCAGCAGTCGGAGATCGTCAACACCTTGGTGACCACGACCGGTTGGTTGCGGACGCACCGTCCGGACGCGGTGGTGTTTCCGATCGGGGAGCAGCCGCTGATCGACGCCCTCGATCAGGCCGGGATCGCGATGAGTGATGACCCGGCGCACATTGATGTGGTGTTGGCCAGCTACGACCGCAGCTTCGACTATCGCAAGCTTCAGATCGCCTTCGACGCGCTGTGGTTCCACAAGCGCGCGGTGCTGATGTCGACCAACCCGGACCGGTATTGCCCCTTCCCCGGCGGACGCGCCGAGCCCGATGCCGCCGCCATCGTGGCCGCGATCGAAGCCAGCACCGGGGTGGTTTGTGAGCGGACTTTCGGCAAACCCTCGGCGCAGATGCTGGAGGTCATCGGTGACGGGCTGGGCGTCCCATTGAGTGAGGCGATCATGGTCGGCGACCGGCTCGCCACCGATATCGCGATGGCTCGCCGAGCCGGCATGGACGCCGCGTTGGTGCTCACCGGCGATTCTCGCCGCGAAGACACTGATGGAGTGCCCGAATCCGATCGTCCCACCTGGGTTGTGGAGACGCTCGCCGATTTACTGCCGTAGTCACGCTGGGGCTGAGTCCATAAAGCACCTCGCCAGGTTTCGAGACGCTCACTTCGTNNGGGGTGCGTTCGCTCCTCAACCAGCCGGTGGGGGTGAGGCCGTTTCTTTGTTTCGGCTGGTTGAGGAGGCCCGAAGGGCCGTCTCGAAACCTGGCGAGGTGGTGTGTGGACTTGTGGCGGGGGTTTCGAGACGCTCGCTTCGTTCGCTCCTCAACCAGCCGGTGGATGGGGTGCGTTCGCTCCTCAACCATCCGTACGGAGTCGTTGGTCGTGTCGTTTCCTTGCTTCGGTTGGTTGAGGAGGCCCGCAGGGCCGTCTCGAAACCAAGGGCTACGTGATCGGGTCGGTCAACATCCCATAGCTGTCCGGACGCCGAGTCGTCAGGAACGGGAACAGAGTCAGCCAGTCGCGGCGCTGGTCGAGGTCGAGGGTTGCGACTAGGACGGCGTCTTCATCGCGAGGGGCCTGCACCAGCACCCGGCCGAAGGGGTCGCAGATGAAGCTGGAGCCGTAGAAGGTGATCAGGCCCTCATTGCCCCAGCGGTTGGGCACGACCATGAACAGCCCGGAGTTGATGGCGTTGCCGATGATGGTTTGGCGCCACAGTGGCTCGGTGTCGAAGTCGGGGTGATCGGGCTCGGAGCCGATGGCGGTGGGGTAGGCCAACAGCTCAGCCCCGCCCAGGCTGTAGGCGCGGGCGACCTCGGGGAACCACTCATCCCAACAGGTCGGCAGGCCCACCTTCGGGGCGGACGGCAGCGGCAACTCGGTGACCGGGTAGGCGTCCTCGGCTGGGCCGGGACGGAAGTAGTGATCCTCGTAGTAACCGGCGGTGATCGGGATGTGGGTCTTGCGGGTGCGAGCCAGCAGTTCACCGGACGGTGAGACCACGATCGCGGTGTTGTAGCCGCGCCCGTCTTCGGCATCGGCGCGCTCATACAGCGAGGCGTGAACGAGCATGTTGTTGGCCTTTGCCGCCTCGGCCGCCAAGGCGAAAGTGGGGCCTTCGGTGAGCGGCTCGGTCAGATCGGCCGGAAGCCCGGTCGGCTTCACGTCGGCGGGGTAGCGCATCAGCGTGATCTCGGACAGGAACACGATCTCGGCCCCGGCTGCTGCCGCCGAGGCAATGCCGTCTAGGAGTACCTCGCGGTGTTCATCAGGGTCGGCGTGCCAGCGGGTCTGCACCAAGCCGACGGTGAGTGGGGCGCGGGTGCTGGCGTCCACGCGGCACAGGGACGGCAGCGATTCGGCGATCAGGGTCTTCATGGGCGAACTCCGGTAGCGGGCTGTTGTTGGGTGATGCAGTGAATGCCGCCGCCGCGGGCGAACAACGGGCGGGCGTCGATGCCGACCACCTCGCGTCCGGGGTAGGCATTGGCGAGCACGTCGAGGGCTTCGGCATCGGACGGATCAGCGAAGCTGCAGGCGATCACCGCGCCATTGGCAACGAAGTGATTGACGTAGGAGTAGTCGACGTAACCCTCGGCGTCCTTCAGGACGGTCGGCGCAGGTAGCCCGATCAGCTCGAGCTGGCGTCCGTCGGCGTCGGTGGTATCGAGGGTTTCACGCAACTCGGCGCTGACGAAAGAGTCAGGGTGGTTCGCGTCGCGCTGGTCGTGATAGAGCACCACGCCCGGGCTGGCGAAGCAGGCCAGAATGTCGATGTGTCCGCGGGTTCCGAAGTCTTGGGAATCGCGAGTCAGACCACGCTTGGCCCAGATCACCTTGCGGGCTCCCAAGGTGCGGGCCAGTTCGGCTTCGACCTGTTCCTTGGACCAGTCCGGGTTTCGGAAGCGGTCGAGCTGGACGGTTTCGGTCACCAGGAAGGTGCCGTTGCCGTCGGTGTGAATGCCGCCGCCCTCATTGACCATCGTCGATTCGATGAGGGTCGCTTCGGCCGCTTCGATGGCGACCTTTGCGGCGTGTTGATCATGCCTCCAGCGCGCCCAATGCTGTTGGCCCCAGCCGTTGAAGACCCAATCCACGCCACCGAGGTGGCCGTCCTCATCGAGGACGAAGGTGGGGCCGATGTCGCGGTACCAGGCATCGTCGAGATCGGTGGTGTGTAGCTCGATGGACGCACTCAGCCGACGCTTGGCTTCGCGATGGCCGTCGGGAGTGACGAGCATCGAAACGGGCTCGAACTCAGAGATGGCGTTGGCCACTGCAGCCCAAGTCGTCCAGGCTTCCTCGGCGTCAGCGACCGTTTCGCCCAAGGTGTAGGGCGCCGACGGCCACGCCATCCAGGCGCGCTCGTGCGGTTCGGATTCGGCCGGCATGCGCCACGTAGACAATCGGGTCACCTCGTGATCGGAACTGTGGTGTGGTCAATCTAATGGGTGGCCGTAACGCGGAGGTGACGGAGTGGCCCTTCGACAAGCTCAGTGGGCGGCTCCCACTCCCGTTGGCTGAGCTTGTCGAAGTCCGCTCCCAGCGAAGGCCGAGAACCCAAACAGTCTGACCGGGGCCGCTCAGGCCTCAGGGTAGGGCGACGCCGCATACAGCCCGGCAGTCAGGATCGCGCCCAGTGACTCGGCCACCGCGGTGAGCGTGTCTTGATCCAACGACTCTGCGCCAAAGGCGCGGGCCAACTGGCGGGGGAGTAGCAGCGGTGCCAACCCATAGATCGCCACGGTCGCGGCGGTGTGCTCGGCGTCCAGTTCGGGACGGATCACCCCGGTGGCCTGCTGATCGCTGATCAGGTTGCGCGTCGCGGCGAGAACTCGATCGAAGATCGCATCAGCGCGGGCATCGTCGTCGGTGAGCATGCGGCGCAGGTAGGCCAGATGGGCGGGGGCGCCGCTGCGTCCGGCGAGGGCTGCGGCCAGCATGCTGGCGTCCGGGGTGGCCTTGGCGGTGAACACCGACTCGATGACCGCTGCGTCGCATTCATCGCGCAGGGCGGCTTTGGTGCCGAAGTGGTGGACGATCAGTCCGCCGGTGACGCCAGCGCGGGCTGCGATGTCGCGGACGCTGGCGCCGGCGTAGCCCTGCTCGGCGAACAGCTCGATGGCTGCGGCGATGATGCGCTCGCGTCCGGTGGCGGATTCCTTCACAGTGCTAGGCTATACGATCGTATAGCGATAGTGGTGTAACCCAGGAGGACACGATGGCGACTGTGGCCATTACCGGCGCCAACTCAGGCATTGGGCTGCGGGCGGCCCAGCAACTCAGCACGCAGGGCCACCGGGTGCTCGCCCTGTGCCGCTCGGTGGAGCGCGGTCGTGCGGCGCTGGGGGATTCGGCCGAGGTCATCGAATGCGACACCTCCTCGCTGGCATCGGTGGAGCGCGCGGCCGCGCAGGTGGCCGACATCGGCGTCGATGCGCTGATCAACAATGCGGCAGTCTTCGACCTGGGCATGAAGCAGCGCCAACTCAGCGCTGATGGCCACGAACTGGTCTGGGCGACCGATCATCTGGGCGCCTGGGCGCTCACCGGACGCCTCAGTGGCGCGCTGGCCGCCACCGGTGGACGGGTGGTGTTCATCGCCTCGAAGGGCCTGCTGGCTCAGCCGGGGGCGCGGATTCGGTTCGACGATGTTGGCGGCGAAGGCTGGTATACCCCGACCAAGGCCTACTACCAGGCCAAACTGGCCCAGATCATGACGGCGATGAGTGTCGCCGAGAAGGCCCAGGACCGATTCTCGGTGGCCTGCCTGCGGGTGCCGGCCGTCCGGTTGGATGCCGCCAAGCTGGCGGCACAGCCCAAGCTGTATCAGTGGGCCTACGCCCCCAAGAACGCTATAGCCGCCGCGCCCGAGGCGGTGGCGCAGTCGTACGTCCGGTTGGCGTTGGGGCAGCCGATCGATGAGGTCTATGTCGATGAGGGACTTCAGCCGGTGTCGGTGCCGAAGTTCGCCCGCGACGCAGCCAACCGGGCGCGGCTGTGGGAATTGAGCACCGCTACGACCGGGATGGAGTGGCAGCTGTAGAGGGCGCCTACCGCGTGGCGAAGCGTTCCAGGGATTCCCGCACTGTGCCGTGCATGATGAACTCCACGCGCCCGACCAGTTCGACCGGATCGTCGGCCATATTGGTCGCCAGCCAGTGCATGATGTGGCCGACCACTGCCAAGGTGTAGTGATCGATGACGAACTCCCGGTCGGCAGGTTTGAGGCGCAGCTCGCCTTCGAGTTCGGCGACGATGACGGCCATCATGGCGCGTAGCGAACGGTGGAAGAACCGCTCCAGATCGGAGTGACGCAGCGAGCGGATCACCGCATAGGTCTGCTCACGATGGGCCTTGAGGTAGACCAGCAGTTCCCGGCAGCCGTCGGCCCACTGGTCGTAGCTGGCGTGAGCCATGATGTGGTCGGCGATCTCGGCGGCGAAAACCCAGCGGGCCAGGTCATAGACGTCGGTGAAGTGGTGATAGAAGGTCTGCCGATTCACCCCGGCTGCACTGGCCAAACCAGAGACCGTCACCTTCGCCAGCGGGGTGGTTCGCAGGGCGTCGACGAAGGCTGCGGCGAGCGCACGCTTGGCTGGCGGTGCGTCGGCAAAGCTGGTGGTCATCGATTTCTCCGCGGCGATGCGACAGATCGAAGAATCTGTCTATTTCGGTGCCTGATGCGGTGACCCTAGCATCGAGATCAGAGAGACATCGGCACCTGTCTTCATCGATCACTGCTGATCGACCGCCGGTGTGAGGGAGGTTTCGACATGTTCCTGTTTGCACCAATCCCCTGGTATTCCTGGGTGGCTTGGTTCGTGGTGTTGGCCGCTTTGATTGCCCTGAATGAGGTCACTCGGCGGTGGAAGTGGGCCGGGCTGGGCTTCTTCGTCCTGCTGCCGGTGCTGCTGACTCTGTTCGTGTGGCCGATCACCGCCGGACCGGACTCCTCGACCGGTACCTGGTTCCACTGGGTGAAGGTCTATTCCGCACTAGCCGGCTGTTTGGGCTTCATGGCGATCCGCTACTGGCCCAAGTTGTCGGGCAATAAGTGGGTGCTGATCTTCCCGGCGGCGATCTTGGCGATCAACATCGCCGAGGCCTGCATTCGCGACTTCCAAGTCGGCGCGATGGGCGCCAACGGCATGGTGGACGGCGTGTTCATGCTCTCCGGCCCGTGGAACTACATGAACGGCGTGGCCGGACTGATCAACCTGATTACTATCTGCGGCTGGTTCGGCATCGTGGTGTCTTCGGATCGTTCCAAAGACATGATCTGGCCCGACATGCTGTGGTTCTGGATCATTCC
Source organism: Propionibacteriaceae bacterium UBA7704 (assembly GCA_002482525.1). Classification (GTDB taxonomy): domain Bacteria; phylum Actinomycetota; class Actinomycetes; order Propionibacteriales; family Propionibacteriaceae; genus Propionicimonas. The sequence continues at coordinate 136,012 of DLGC01000016.1, forward strand.
CTACGACCTGTGGAACTTCGCCTACGTCTACAACTGCGTGGGGGACCACTCCTTCTATGCCGGGGCGGCGCTGCTGATCTCGTGCACCATTCCGGCCTTCTTCATCAAGAAGGGCGCCTGGCTGCAGCACCGAGCCCACACCTTGGCGCTGTGGATGATGTTCACCATGGCCGTGCCGACCTTCGCCACGTCCTCGATGTTCGCGGTGGAGTCCTCGCACAACCCGGTGGCGCTGTTCACCGTCTCGGCGATTGCGCTGGCCAGCAATGTGGCGCTGCTGATCTACCAGGGCTATGTGATCATCACCCGGCGTCTGAACCCGCTGCGCGATGAGCTGTACACGCATCTGTCGGGATACCAGCAGGTGCGGGCAGCCAATGTTGCCGCAGAGCTGCCGACCGCTGATGAGGTGGCCTTGGCCCGTTGAGCGGTCTATGAGGAACCTGAGCCGTTGTCCACCACCCCCCAGGTGGACAACGGCTCAGTCGGTTTCGGAGGCGGCGTGCGGTCAGGTGGGTTCGAACCCCGACCGCTTGCACTGCGACAGCCATTCCCGCGGTGAGGGGGCTGTGAACAGGCTGGTGCCACTCACGATCCAGCGGGCACCAGCCCGAGCCAGGTCGGCGCAGTGTGCAGGAGCGATGCCGCCATCAACACCCAACAGTCGGGTGGGGTCCAGCTCGTGCAACTGTGCGACGCGATCGATGGTGACGGGTTGAAATGCCGATCCGGCCTGTCCTGGTTGGACCGACATCAGCAACACCGGAATATCGTCAGGCAGCCGAGTCAGGTCGGTCTGCGGCGAGATCGCCAGGCACGGCTGGACGCCGAGGGTGGCGATCAGGTCGACCGCCCGGAAAGCGGCTTCGATCTCGACCGGTATGGCAATCGCGGTGCAGAACTGTGCCCAAGCCGGAATCACCGGTAGCGGGTCGTGCATCATCAGGTGGGCTTCAGACTCCACCGAGGGTGCCTGCTGGAGCAGGCTGGCTGCAGCCTCGGGCGTGAAACCGCCCGCTGCGGCGAAGACGCCATCGCTGGAGTCCCAGTGCACCACGTTCAGGCCGTCATCGATCGCTGCTGACAAGGCCTGGAGTTGGTCAGCGACCGGGACCGACCACAGCGAGCCGGCGATCCTCATGACTGGCTGTCGGCGGCGAGCGTGGGGAGCGCGAGGAGTCGCTCAGCGAGGTCGGCGTCCACCACCAGTTCCGAAATCAGATCAGCACGCCACAGCGCCAACACCGCATCGGCCTTGCTCGGATCGGAGGCGATGGCGATTACCCGGGGGATCCGTCGCAACTGATCGGCGGAGATCGAGAAGATGTGTTCCCCTAACTCGGGAGCGGCCAGGGAGCCGTCGGCGCGGAAAGCAAGCCCGCACACCTCGGCGATGGCACCGCGCTGCTGCAGGAGGTCCTGCATCTCCGGGGGCAAGATCGGCAGGAACTGAGAGTTGGTCACCCCGTCGCTGGTCGGCGCGAAACTACCCACCGCGGCGATGGCTGTCGTGACGGTGTCGAACAGATCGAACACCTCTTTGATGTCGACCTGGTTGCGCAGCGCCTGAGCGGCTTGCAGGTTGTCGATGTAGAGCGGAGCCATGATGGCCTTGGCCCGGTTGCCACCGATCAAGGAGGCCTGCCGAACCAGCTCTACCGGGCTTTCGTTCAGGTTGGAGCCGACGTGGCCGGTCAGTTGTAACACCTGCACATTGGGCAGGCTCGTCAAGCTCGCAATCATGTGGGTCAGGGTGCGTCCCCAGGTGAGTCCGAGGGTCTCTCCTGCCTGCAGGGTCTTGGCCAGGTGTTTGCCGGCATTGACTCCCACCTGGTGGCGAACCTCTTCTTTGGTGCCCCAGGCGTCGACGACGACCACCGACTCCAAGCCCAAGTGGTCGCGCAGCTTCGCCGCGAGCGGGGAGTTGTTGTCGCCGCCGGTGTTGAGGCTGATCTGCACCAGGCCTGATTCTCGAGCTTCTTTGAGGAGGCGGGCCACTTTGAACCGGCTGACGTTCAGGTCAGCGCTGATGGTCACCATGGACTCGTCGTTGAAGTAGTACCGCCGGGCTATCTCGATCATGAGGCGGTTTCGCGTGCGCTGCTTGTGGGTCAGAGTGCTCATTTGAGCACAGAATAGCACCGTTAGGCATCGTTTTTGCAACAGATGTTGCGGTGTGGCGTGAGTCCGGTTACGTTGTCTGCAAGTCGAGGCCTCGAAGTGGAGGAGCTGAGCGATGACGAAACGGCGTCTGCCGGAAGAAATTGGCATCTTTGGGGTGCTGGTCCTGGTCGGGCTGATCATGTCGATGCTGTCCCCGGAATTCATGACGCTGGGGAACATCCAGGTGCTCATGCTGAACGGCACTGTGGTCGCCTTCCTCGCGTTGGGGCAGACCTTCGTGCTGCTCACCGGCGGAATCGATTTGTCCGTGGGGTCGAACATCGCACTCACCGGCATGTTGGCGGCGATCTCCATGCAAATGGGGGCGCCCTGGTGGCTGGCCGCCATCGTGGCGCTGGTCGCTGGACTCTTGGTGGGCCTGTTCAACGGCAGCATCATTCACTTCGTCCGGCTACCACCGTTCATCGTCACGTTCTCCACCTTCGGAATCGCCGCAGCGATTCCCCAGATCATCACCGGCGCGAAGTCGGTCACCGTCGCTGATCCGATGTTCGCCATCTTCGGACGCGGCTCACTGTTCGGCATCCCCATTCCGGTGCTCCTGCTAGCCGTCGCCACTGTGGTGTTCATGGTGGTGCTGAAGCAGACCCCCAGCGGCGTGCACATCTACGCCGTGGGCGGCAACGTCGACGCCAGCCGACTGGCCGGCATCAACATCGGACGCAAGATCTTGATGGTGTACGCGATTTCCGGCGTCTGCGCGGGTGTCGGCGGCATCATCACCACCAGCCGGCTGATGGTGGGATACCCCACCGCCGGTTCTGGAAACGAACAGTTCTACAGCATCGCCTCAGCCGTGGTCGGTGGCGTGAGCCTCTTCGGCGGCGTCGGCACAATCCTGGGCGCGCTGCTCGGCGCACTGCTGATCGCCACAGTGTCCAACGGCATGAATGTGGTCGGCGTCGACAGCTTCTGGCAGCCGCTGGTCATCGGTGTGATCATCCTGGTCGGCGTGAGCATGGACGCAGTCCGGCGTCGGTTGGCCAGTAGCGGGGGTATGAACCGGCTGTTCCGGCGTCCGCCGTCGACGACGAACCCCGAAACACAGCCACCAAAGACACCTCCACCTCTAGACACATCCGGGGCCGCCCGGAGTGAAACAACCAACCATTAGGAGAAGCAAAGATGCGAAAACGCTATTTGGCGGCCGTCGTGGGAATTGCTGCAATGTCGTCGGCCCTCGTGGGCTGCGGCGGGCTGAACACCGGAACCGGGACATCGACGTCCACTGCTGATGCAGCGGCCAAGCCGGCGTCCTGCTCGGATGCGAATCCCTATCTTGCGGTTGCACTGCCCAACCTGACCAATCCCTACTACGTGGCCATGAAGCAAGGCTTCGAAGATGAGGGGACAAAGGCCGGGTTCAAAGTTGAGGTGCAAGTAGCCAACGACGACGACGCGAATCAACTTGCCCAAGTTGAGGCCATGCTGCAGAAGAAGCCTTGTGCGCTGGCATTGAACGCAGTGAAGTCCGAGCCGGCGGCAGCCATCGTAAAGGCTGCCAACAACGCTGGCGTTCCGGTGTTCACCGTGAACGTGATCGTCGACGAGAAAGCGCTGACCGCGCAAGGCGCGACGATCATGCAGTACCTCGGTGCGGACAACAAGGCTGGTGGTACCCAGACTGCCGAGCAGGTTCTGAAGGATCTCGGCTCCGACGCCAAGCTCAACATCGGCTTCGTGACCGAACCTGATGAGCGCCCTGTGGTCATTCGTGACGAGGGCTTCACCGAAGGCATGAGCGCCGACGCCAATGCCAAAGTGGTGGCGAAAGTCGACGGCAATGTGAAGCCTGATGACTCCTTGAAGGTCACCTCCGAAATGATGCAAGGACATCCCGAGATCAACTTGATCTTCGCCTCCACTGGCCCGGCCGCCTATGGCGCCATTCAGGCCACGCAGGGCAAGGACGTGAAGGTCTACGGATTCTGCGCCGCTGAAGAGAAGCTGACCGATTCCTACCCGGCCTGTGTCGCTCAGGAGCCTGAGGATTACGGCCGTCGAGTCGTGCAGCAGATCGTGATCTGGAAGGACGGCGGCACCGTCGAGAAGGAGATCCTGCGCCCGCTGAAGATGTTCACCAAGCCCGACACACCCGGACCTGGCTTCGTGGGCTGATCACTGCTGAAACACACATCAATGGCCGTCGTCGGTGAGAACAGAAGGTGACTGATCATGACTGAGCAGGTGCTCCGCGCAGTGGGTATCCGCAAGTTGTTCGCGGGAGTCCCCGCGCTCGACGGAGTGGACTTCACCGTGACCGCGGGCAAAGTCGTGGGGCTGGTCGGGCACAACGGTGCCGGCAAGTCCACGCTGCTCAAGGTTCTATCGGGGGCCTACCACCCCGATGGAGGCGAACTGATCCTCGGTGAGAACCGGGTCAACTTCCACTCACCGGCGGCGGCCATCGAGGCAGGCGTATCGACGGTCTACCAAGAACTGTCGTTGCTGCCGAACCTCACAATCGCAGAGAACGCCTTCCTGGGTCGCGAGATCCGCAAAGGCGGTGTGTTGGACAAGAAAGCCATGACCCGGTCGGCGCAGGAGCTGATCGACCGGTTCAAGATCGACGCCGATGCGTCCCTGAAGGTCGGGGAGTATTCGGTGGCCAAGCGGCAGTTGCTGGAGATTGCCATTGCGACCTCCCGCAACGCCCAATTCCTGTTGCTGGACGAGCCGACCACCAGCCTGGAAGGCGACCAGGTCGACCCCCTGCTGAAGCTGGTGCGCAAGCTGGCGACCGAAGAAGGGCTGGGGATCGTCTTCATCAACCACAAGCTGGACGAACTATTCGCCATCTCTGATGAGGTCGTGGCACTAGTGAACGGCAAAGTCCAGATTCAAGGCTCGACAGATCGAGTCGATCGCACCGAGGTGATTCGGGCCATCGCCGGCTCCGATGTGGTGCGCCGCACCTCCGAAGACCGCGCCGCATCCGAAGCAACTTCGGATGCAGACTCCCCAGTGGTGTTGTCGGTCAAGGGGCTGCGCGGCGCTGACCTCAACGGTGTCGATTTGGAAGCCCGCCAAGGCCGAATCCTGGGCGTGTATGGACTGGTGGGCTCCGGCCGCACCGAGTTCCTGCGCACCCTGGCCGGCTTGCTGCCCGCCACCGCTGGCGAGGTGACCTTGTTCGGTGAGCCCTACCGTCCGGTGAATCCGGCCGATGCGCAGCGCCACGGCCTGGTCTACCTCACCGAGGAACGCAAGATCGACGGTGTCGTACCCGGCATGGATTCCATCGGCAACGTGGTGTTGCCGGTGCTGGGCAAGTTCAAACGCGGCCCGCTGCTGAACCATCGCGAGTTGCGCGCCGTTGCCAGCGGCCTGCTCGATGACCTCAGTATTCGCGGCGACATTCACGCCCCGGTGGTCACCTTGTCGGGCGGAAACCAGCAGAAAGTGCTGCTGGCTCGAGCATTGGCGCAGAAGCCTCGGGTGCTGCTGCTGGACGAGCCGACCAAAGGGGTGGACATCGGCGTCAAGTCCGAGATCCACCAGCTGCTGCGCAAGCTGGCGCATGAGGAGGGCATCGCTGTGGTGATGGTTTCCAGCGAAGAAGAAGAAGTCTTGGAGGTCTCCGACACCGTGGTGACTTTCGTTGCCGGCACCTGTGCTGGCGAACCTATCGAAGCCTCGAGCCTGACCGTGCCCGATTTGCGGCAACGGGCTTGGGAAGCGGCCTGAGTCCGAGACCAGAAGAAAGCGAAGAGAATGAACCAGGAATTCCGGGATCTCGCAGCCGAGCGCATCGGTATCGAAGCCGCCGCTGTGAAGGCAGTGGCGTCCGTATTCGATGACGTCACCGATGAGATCATCGCGCTGTTGTACGAGTGCACCGGCAAGGTGTTCGTGACCGGGTCGGGAACCTCGGGCACGATCGCGCGACGGATGGCCCACCTGTTTTCGGTGTGCGGCACCCCATCGGTGTTCATCCAGCCCTCTGATGCCCTTCACGGCACCATGGGAGCGCTGCGCGATGGTGATGTGCTGATCTCCATCTCCAAAGGTGGCACCTCCGATGAGATCAACAACTTGAGTATGCGGGCCCGCGAACGCGGCGTGAAGGTGGTCGCGCTGACCAGCGATGCCGACTCGGAACTGGCTCAGTTGAGCGATTACGTGCAGGTCTTCACCGTCGATGATCAGGTGGATCCGGGAAATCTGATCGCGATGGGCTCGACACTGATGCATGCTGTGTGGGGCGACTGCCTCGCGGTCGCCCTGATGCGAATGCGCGGCTACGGCTGGTCCGATGTCGTCTTCACCCACCCACTGGGTGCGGTCGGCAAGCTTGATGGCCTTCCCGAGGCGCTGCAGTCGATGCCGGCACCCGAAGCCGACTGAATCGGCGATCCGAAAGGCGATAGACGATGCCTGTCGTTGCAGGAGTAGATAGCTCCACCCAGTCCTGCACCGTTGAGCTGCGCGACGCCGACAGCGGGGTGCTGCTGGGAACCGGGCGCGCACCGCACCCGGCAACGACACCGCCGGTCAGTGAGCAGCACACTGCGCAGTGGTGGCAGGCCTTTGTCTCTGCCTTGGCCACGGCCTGCGATGCTGCGCAGGTCAGCGCCAGCGATATCGCATCGATCAGTGTCGGAGCGCAATGTCACGGGCTGGTGGCTCTCGATGAACACGATCAGGAGATCCGTCCGGTCAAGCTGTGGAACGACACCACCGCCGCCCCCGACGTCGAGCGGCTGCTGGCCGACCACGACCAGCAATGGTGGGTCAGCCAAGTGCTGGTGCCGCTGAACCCGGCGTTCACCATTGCGAAGCTGGCGTGGCTAGCGCGCAACGAGCCACACAACCTTGCCCGGATTCGGCGGGTGATGGTTCCCCACGACTGGCTCACTTTCGCCTTGACCGGCCAGCACGTCACCGACCGGTCGGACGCCTCGGGGACCGGCTTCTACTCCGCCGACCAAGGGCGGTTCCGCAGCGACCTGCTGGCGCAGATGATCAGTGAGGATCTTGACTGGGATTCGCTGATGCCTCAGGTGCTTGGACCCGAGCAAGCTGCCGGCCAGGTGCTTCCCGAGGTTGCCAACCAGTTGGGTCTGCGTCCGAGAACCGTGGTTGGACCCGGCGGCGGCGACCAGCATCTTGCAGCCGTGGGCATGGGGTTGCGGGTGGGTGAGGTGGCCTTCAGCTTGGGCACCTCCGGAGTGGTGCTCACCCCGGCCGAACTGCCTGAGCATCGCGACTGGGCTGTGGACTACGTCTGTGATGCCACCGGGAGCTACCTGCCGCTGGTGTGCACGCTGAACTGCACCAAGGTCACCAATCAGTTCGCCAACCTGCTCGGCACTGACTTGGCTGGGATGGAGCAGTTGGCGCTGAGTGCGCCGACCGATGATGGGCCGGTGTTGCTGGCCTACCTTGATGGCGAGCGCAGCCCGATGCGTCCCGGTGCTGCTGGGGTGTTGGCCGGGCTGCATTCAGACACCTCCCGGGAGAGCCTGGCCAAGGCCGCCTATGACGGTGTGGTGCAAGGCATGGTTCGCGGCATGAATGACTTGGAGGCCCTGACCGGAGGCTCGATCACGCAGCGCGTGCTCGCCGTCGGCGGTGGTGCTCGGTCGTTGGCCTACCGGCAGTTCATTGCCGATCGTTGCGCAAGCCCGGTCATCACCGTGGACGCCCCCGAAGCGACCGCGCGCGGTGCCTGTGTGCAAGCCGCCGCGGTGCTGCATGGGTCGACGGTGACAGTGCTACGCGATGAGTGGAGCCCGCAGACGGTGAGCACCGTTGAGCCGCGAAACTCAAACCCGCTGGGCGTCAGCGAGCCCTACCAGGAGCTGTCGCGGGTCTACGACGACTGGTACTTCTCCCGGACTCGCTGACGGTCGGCTCGGTGGACCTGCTCAGGTGAGCTCTACCAGCGTCATGGAGCCAGGAGTGGGCAGCAGCCAGCGGTCGTCGCCGGCGTCGATGCCTGCTTCGGGCACCCACTCGACGGCAGGGTCGGCGATTGTGCGACCCCTCCCGTCGCAAGGCTCGACATCGGTACCGATGTTGTATTCGTAGCGCCTCTTCTCGCCCAGCCGCTGAAGCCTCAACGGGGGACGCGTGCGTACGCACATCAGCTGCGAGGTGGCATCGGCGGGAGTGGCTTCACCCGTGTCGAGATCGTAGATGTTGGTCGTGTCGTTGATCTTGAGCAGCAGGTGATCGTCGGATGACACGAAGTCGGCGTCCTCGGATGTGCCGGTGAAGGTGCCGAGGTCGGTGTGCCACAGGATTTCGCCGGTCTGGTGCTTGATGGCGATCAATTCGGAACGGCGGGTGCGGCTCTGGAGTTCCCACCAGCCGTCCTCGCGGCGGTAGGTGCTGCTGCCTTCGGTGTTGCGGCAGATGATGATGCGATCCTCGGAGGTGGCGTCGAGCATGGAGGCACTGGGGCAGGTGTCGACTCCGTCCACAGTCCACACGGTGGCACCAGTGTCGTGATTCAGACCGACCATGCGGCCGTGAGTGTCATCACAGGTCTTGAACTCCTCGCCGGCTTTCGTGGTGAAGGTGCATAGCTCGGGGTAGCCGATGCCGGCAATGATGTCGCCATCGGTATCACGCCACGCCCACCCGTAGTCTGAGCTGGACGCTTTGCCGTACACATCGGTGTAGGGACGTTGCCAGGTGATCTTTCCGTTCTGCACCCGGCCAACGTGTTCGACGCCGTGTGGGGGTCGGGTCTCGGTGGCGAAGATGTCGTAGCCCAACAGGCGGGAGTTGGGCGGCAGTCCGTCGGAGCGTTCGGTCTTCAGGGCGGGCGCGAGCGGGTCGATTCGCAGATTCAGCTGTTTGCGCGGGGCGAAGGGGCGGTAGCCGAGCACGCAGAATGCGTTGCCATCCGAACAGGCCCGAGGCGTCGACGATGCCCACATCACGAGCGGTGCATCCTTCTTGCGAGGCCCGGTGCGGACGTCGGCGACCACGAGCCCAGGCCAGGTGTTGTTGGTCCGCTTGGTGAGGAATGCGACGAAGGTCTTCTTCTTGACGGTGACGGTTCTGACGCTGAGTTCGATGCCCGGGGCCTCGCTGCTGGTGGTCGCATCCGCACTCCACAGCAGCTTCCCGTCGGCCAGGTTCCAGGCTGCCACCACAAGCTGATGGCTCGCCTGTGCGTAGCTGACGATGGTGTCGTCGACGATGGTCGGCGTGCCTACCAGACTTGCCGAGATCTTCCAGAGTTGGTGGACCTGTTTGGCCGGGACGGATGGTGCCGGTGGCGTCGGCGACGCACAGCCGGCGATGAGGGTGAGTACTGCGGCAACGGCTGTGGCAGCAAGGGCCAGGTTTTTCATGAGTCTCCTCGTCGACGGGGTGGGTCTCGACGAGATACGAGTCTTGAGAACTGCCTTCGTTTCAAGCAAGAAGGGCTGTGGATAACCGCCTGCGTGAGTTCAGCGGATCGGCCAGGCGGTGTTGGCGTCGTCCAGTGGTCGACCTTGACGCTTGGCCCAGGCTGCGAAGTCGTTGATGTTGTCGCGGTACCAGGTGGCTTGCGAGCGGTGCAGGTCGGCCAAGGCCAGATCGCCGACGGTGGTGCGTCCGTCGCCGGTGGCGAGGTGGCTGAGTTGGCGGGCCAACAGGCAAGCGGCCTTGGTATCGGCTTCGGCACCGTGAGCTTCCTCGGCAGAGAAGGCAATGCCGTAGTGAGCGCACATGTCGGTGAGAGTGCGCTTGCCTTTGCGGTACTTGTCGAACTGCTTGTCGATGACCCGGGGGTCAATGACCGGACCGCGGACATCCAGGTTGCCGAGACCTTCCCGGGACAGGCAGCGATCCAAGACGGTCAGGTCGTAGGGAGCGTTGAAAACCACCAGCGGGCGCCCGGACGCCCAGTGCGCATAGATCTCGCCGGCTATCGCAGCCAAGGCGGCCTTGGGATCCTCGCCGTGGGTATTCGCGAACTCGGTGGTGATCCCGTGCACCGCGATTGCGCCCTCGGGGATGGGGGTGTCCTGGCGCAGCAGCCAATTGCCGGCCGTCCAGCTCTCCTCGCCGAGGCGTCCGATGCACGCGGTGACGACGCGAGCAGTCTCGGGATCGGTGCCGGTGGTCTCCAGGTCGAGACCAGCGAGATCTGCGTGGTGCCAAGACATGGTCGCCCTCTCGTTGGATGCCTTGTAGACGCTGGATGCCGGGGCCGCTCAGCGCCTGCTGAAGAACAGCTTCTCAGGCGGCGCCGACAATGCTGGTGCGGCGTCCCGAAGTAGCGGCGCGATGTCAGCCCGATGCGTCCTGGTTGGGCAGGCAAACCACCCACCATCGATCACGCGTAGGCGCTTATGAGGCCGATTGCGGCGCCCATCAGCACGACCCCGGCGAGCGCAACCGCGATGGCCCAGCGCACAATTCGAGTGCGGTCTGCGGGGGAACTGGTGGACCGCCGTACTACATAGGTGATCCCACCTGCGGCGGCCCCCGTGATGAGGGGCGCGATGAGTCCCGGTAGCCACGTCTGGCCGCGCGACATTTGCGTGGCGATTGTCAACGCGATCAGGGTGATCGCGACCGTTGCCCCCACGATGAGCATCACGATGACTGTTCGATGCTGACGGGGTTCTGTCGGTGATCCGGTCATGCCACTCCCAGTGTTTTTGTGGTGCGCATTGTGCCGCCGTCCTCACGGGTCTCTTCGTGGACGGGGTGAGTCTCAACAAGATGGGATTCTTGGGAACTGCATTCGTTTCAAACAAGAGGGTTGTGGAAAAGCGAGGCGCACACGATCCGGTGATCCAACCCGTTCAGCCGCGAGACGTATCGGGTGACAGTGACGATTCTCAGGCTAGAACTCGTCGTCTTCGAGTTCGAGCAACTCCGAGAATGCAGCCCGCTCGCGTTCTCGGCGGGCCTGAAGCTCAGCGAACACGTCCTCGGCGGACAGTCGATGATGCGAACCGACTCGATGCGAAGGCAGTTGGCCGCTGTTGATCATCTTCATCACGGTGGGGCGAGAAACTCCCAGGATCTGTGCCGCGATACTGGTGGTGAGTTCCTCAGAGAACGAATTCACCGTCACGCTTCTGCCGCTGGCCATGGCTGAAAGCACCTGCTGGAGGACCTGGCCGACTTCAGGTGGGACGGCAACGCGGCGTTGCCCGTTCTGCTCAACGACAAGCGCATTGGTTGCGCCTTCGAGGTCTTCGAGGACTGCTCGAGCGAGCTTGCTATCGCGCTCCGAGGTCATGACATGGCTGTTGCCGCCGACCGCTGGCATGGTCTTCTCCTCCGATGCTGTGAGACAGGCTTCAGTCCGATCGTTCCCAACCGTGATCGACACTACGTGCAGAGGCGAGTGAAGGGTCAAGGGCCTTCGGGTAGCGATTCACTCCTTGGTCCGCTTGGGGTGGTGGGCTGTCCTTCGTCAGGCTCAGGACGCGGTTTTGCCCGTTGGCTGAGCTTGTCGAAGCCCGCCTGTCACTGCCGCCACCTACCATGACCCTCGTGCCCCGACTCACTGCCCTCGACGTGCTGCGGACAACTTTCGGCTATGACGAGTTCCGCGGGGATCAGGCCGAGATCATCGATCAGGTGAGCGGTGGGGGCGACGCCCTGGTGCTGATGCCTACCGGCGGGGGCAAGTCGCTGTGTTATCAGATTCCGGCGCTGCTGCGTCCTGGGGTGGCGGTGGTGATTTCGCCGTTGATCGCGTTGATGCATGACCAGGTCACGGCGTTGGAGGCACTCGGCGTGAGGGCGGGGTTCATCAACTCCAGTCAGGGGATCGACGAGCGGCGCGCGACGGAGGCGTCCGCGGTGGCGGGGGAACTTGACCTGCTGTATCTGGCGCCTGAGCGGCTGGGGATGGAGGCCACTGGCGAGTTCCTCGACCGGCTGCAGCTCGCACTGTTCGCCATTGATGAGGCGCATTGTGTGTCGCAATGGGGTCATGACTTCCGTCCGGACTATTTGCGCTTGTCGATGTTGGGGGAGCGTTGGCCCGACGTGCCTCGCATTGCGTTGACTGCGACGGCGACGCCGGCGGTGCGCGCCGAAATCACCGAGCGGCTGGGGCTGGACGCGGCCAAGGTGTTCGTCTCCAGCTTTGATCGGCCCAATATTCGCTATCGCATCGAGTCCAAGCAGCAGCCGGTCAAGCAGTTGGTGGAGCTGATCCGCACCGAGCATGACGGGGATGCCGGCATTGTGTATTGCCTGTCGCGGGCGTCGGTGGAGAAGACCGCCGAGGCGTTGTGCAAAGCCGGGATCGATGCGATGCCCTATCACGCGGGGCTGCCGTCGGCGGTGCGATCGAAGCACCAGAACCGGTTTCTGCGCGAGGACGGCGTGGTGATGGTGGCCACCATCGCGTTCGGCATGGGCATCGACAAACCCGACGTGCGATTCGTGGCGCACCTGGATCTGCCCAAGAGCATCGAGGGCTACTACCAAGAGACCGGACGTGCCGGACGCGACGGTCTGCCCGCCACCGCGTGGATGGCCTACGGCCTGGCCGATGTGGTGCAGCAGCGGCAGTTCATCGCGGGCTCGGACGGCGATGAGCAACACAAGCGGTTGCAGGGTCGGCACCTGGATTCGATGTTGGGGCTGTGCGAGACGCTGCGGTGTCGGCGTCAGGTGATCTTGGACTACTTCGGTGAACCCAGCGGGCCTTGCGGCAACTGCGATACGTGTTTGAATCCGCCGCAGTCGTGGGACGGCACGGTGGCATCACAGAAGCTGCTGTCGACTATCGTGCGGCTGCGCCGAGAGCGGGGTCAGAGCTTCGGGGCGGTGCATCTGATCGACATTCTGCGCGGCAAACGCACCGAGAAGATCGAGCAGTGGGGCCACGACGAGTTGTCCACCTTCGGCATTGGTGATGAGCTGACCGAAATGCAGTGGCGGGCGGTGATTCGGCAATTGCTGGCCGGTGTCTATCTGTCGGTGTCGGATAGGCATTCGACCTTGGAGCTGACTGATGCGTCCTGGGGTGCGATGCGCGGTGAGCAGCAGTTGTGGATGCGCGAGCAGCCGATCATGGAGGCGCCGCGTTCGAAGCGTTCTCGGAGCGAGGCGGGGGAGAAGCGCTCGCGTTCGGCAGCTGCGGCCAGTTTGAGCGATGCGGATCGGGAACTGTTCGAGCGGTTGCGGGCGTGGCGGGCCGAGACAGCGCGGGCGGCATCCGTGCCGGCGTATGTGGTGTTCCCCGATGCGACGTTGGTGGGGATCGCGGATTCGCGTCCCGGGACGCTGGAGGAACTGGCCGAGGTGAGCGGGGTCGGCAAGGCGAAGCTGGAGCGGTATGGGGATCGGGTTTTGGAGATTGTGGCCTTGGACGTGGCCACCGACCGGTGAGGCGTGCCTCGTTGCGGGGGCACAGTCCGGTTCGAAGACTGAGCTGTGCCGCACCGGCCGACGTCCGTCGTGCGTGATTGGGGTCAGTTTGGTTTGCGAACTGCCAGCCCGCCGATGGCCACGATCGTCAGGGCGAGAACCCCGAGCCCCAGCCACGGTGTGCCGCCGCCGGCGAATCGGATACCCACGTCGACGAGTTGCAGCACCAGGATGATTATCAGAGCAATGATCGGTACGCGAGATTTCACAGGGTCTCCCCGATTCTGTCGTTACTGATCTGTGTCTACCTGGGCAAGATTAACCAGTTTGGAGCGACAGTTATGTGCGGGCACCATGCAGATCCTGATGGTCGCATCGGTGTCTGCCAGTAGCGTATGCCTCACTGTGAGAGTGGAGGTGCCGTGCGACAACTGATCCGTATCGCAGTTGCGGGCGTCCTCTCGATCACTCTGATGGCGTTCGTATCGCCAACCAGTGAGGCCAAGACGCCGCCTCCGCCGCGAGCCCTGGCCAACCATCAGATCGACGCCCATCTGGGCTATCAGCCGCAATCGACCTGCGATCCGACCGCCAAACCCGGTGCCAAGGCGCTGCTGCGGCTGTTGATTCAGACTTGGGGTGGCTCCTCGTCGGGCATCTCGCGGGCGTGTTCGCGGGGTCGGCGCTCCGAACATAAAGAGGGCCGGGCCATCGATTGGCATATGGACTCCCGCAGGGCCCATGATCGCAAGCAGGTGTCGCGAGCGACGCGGTGGATCACCGCCAATCACGGCGAGGTCGCCCGGCGGCTGGGCCTCATGTACGTGATCTGGAACCAGCACATCTGGTCGACCTATTACCCCGAGCTGGGCTGGCGCAAGATGGAGGACCGCGGCTCGTTCACCGAGAACCACAAGGACCACGTGCACATCTCGCTGTCCTGGGACGGGGCGTACATGCAGACGTCCTGGTGGACGGGGCGTCCGGTGGTGAACCCGGTCAACTCCAAGTGCACGTCGTGTCTGCCGACCATCGCGCGCGGCACCCGCAAATGGCCTTACCAGAAGACTGTTGTGCCAAGCACCTTCACTCCCGCGCCATGGAAGATTCCAGGCGTCGGCGGCAGCCCTCAGGTCGGACGGACGCTGCGCTCGGTGCCGGGCACGTGGGTGCCTGATGGGGCGGAGTTGAGCTATCAGTGGCTATCGAACGGCAAGCCGATTGCCGGCGCCACCTCAGCGAAGTATGTGATCGGGCCCGAGCAGGTCGGACGCGACGTGGAGGTCGCGGTCACTGCGACGACTGCCACGAAGGTGACCACCAAGAAGTCGAAGAATGTCGCGCTGGTCTATCCGGCGCGCATGGCGACGGTGCGTCCGAAGATCAAGGGGAAGTTCTCCGTCGGCAAGACGGTGCTGGCCGTGTTGGGAACCTGGAGGCCTGCGCCGACCCGGGTGCGCTACACCTGGCTGCGCGACGGCAAGAAGATCAAGGGAGCCACCTCGGCCAGTTTGAAGCTGCGCGCGAAGTTCCGCGGGCATCGGATCTCGGTGCGCGTGAGGGGGTCGCGGTTTGGGTACTACACGGTAGCTCTGACTTCGGTGGCGCGGAGGGTTTGAGCCCAGGGTGTTGTTCAAACCCGCGGCCAGGCCTCCGGCCAGCTAGTTGGAGGCTCCGGACGTCAACCAACCGAACTGTCTGCTGTGGATGTCAGCATTGTGAGGTGATTGAAAAACCCCGCGCTGTTGGAAACCTCGAGTTGGGGTCGTTGCCGACCCAGTGGCGCAAGACCGACGCCGTGATCGCGCTAGCGTGTCAAATATCGCAGGGTCGTGACTCGCGCTTGGTGGATGCTCGCGGGGTGGACGAAGCCCTCCCGGGAGGTCACCGCCTCTACCCGATGGTGGAGAGGTACCTGAGTGCTGCTTGGGACTGTCACTTGGCTCTTCCTAGGCTCCTCGATGGCCATGGAGCTACGCAGGCCGCAATGTGGGCCATCATGCGGAGCCAGTTTGAGGCGGCTTTTATGGCGTTGTGGTTGCTGGACCCGGACGAAGGTCGCGGGAGGGTAGTTCGCGGTGTACGGGCCGCTTGGCTCGATGATCGGCATAGCGCCCACTACAGCACCGAAATTCTTGGAGACGAACTCCTTCCCACGGATTCATGCGTGCGGAAGAGCGAGTTGGAGAAGCATACTCGTCTCACTCAGAAGCACAACAAGATATTCTCGGATGAATGTGCTCAGTTGGGATTTCCATACAAGAAACCAAATCCGATTGACCTCACCAAGGAGATTGCCGCTCTGAAGTCGGAGGGATTCCCGGAGCAGCGGGTGTTGTTGCGACACGTATGGCGCACGCTCGCAGGGCTTCAACACGGCGATGTGGGCGCACTTCTCCGTGTGAGTGATCAGGATTCCATCGGGCAGAAGGAAAGGATCATCTCGGCAACTCTGTCTCCCGCTGATATTTCGTTTCAGACTATTGCGGAGACTGTCGCATTCCTCACCAGGAACGCGTTCACCAAATATGCCGAACGGAATCAGCCCACCAGAGTTCACCGTGCCGTAGACCTCGGCCCGCTAGGGAAGGTGCAGGGCTAGCGGTCGTCGCAGGTTGGCCGGGAAACACGCCTGGGTCAGTTTCGAAGTGCAGCAGATGGGCAGAATCGAATGTGCCGAGGGTGCTGGCAGCGGGTTTGAGGTGGCCCTGGTCAGTTAGATGCGGGAGGGAGAACCGATGTCACACGCCCAGCCCAAAGAACCTGTCGAAGAACTCACCCAGCTTGCTGACGACGCGCTGCTTCTTCTCGCCGTGACTGGAGCTGCCTCCGAAGCGTGATGTTGGGGGCAGCACCCTTGTGATCGCGGTTCCGGTTGAGATGAGTTCGCCGTCGCGGAACGCGGCCTCAACGAACGCGCGCGCCTCGTGCGGACGCAGGTTCTCCTCGGCGATGATCTGCTCCAACTCGGCTTCGCGGCGGGCGGCGACGTAGGCCTGCCACTCCTCGTCCACGGCACCATCGGCGGAGACGCGATCGACGAAGTCTTCGATGAGGTCCTTCTTGTTGCGCAGGGTGGGGCTGGAGTCGATGGCGCGGGAGATCTCGGCGCGAATCTCCTTGTCGTCGCCATCTCCGTGTTCGGCGCGGTACTTCTCGACCAGCATCAGGATGTAGTCGACGTTGATCTCGACCTGTTTAATCAGCTCGATCTCAAAGACCACGTCATCGTTGATGGATTCCTTCTCAACCTCGGTGGTCTTGCGGCGTTCGGCATACAGGTCGAGGTAGATGCTGCGGTAGTCCTGACCTTGGCGCTCGGTGAGCAGCGCGCTGCCGGCGAACTCATCGAAGGAGGTGAGGATGTTCTCCAGCCGCAGGATCGCGCCGAAGAGGGCGATGAACTCCTTCTCAAGCATCTCCCCGACGATGGGCATGCCTAAGGGGAAGACCGTGAGTAGCTCTTGAACCTTCTTGGAGTATTCGTCGAAGTAGTGCCCATAGGGCTTCAGGAGGACGATTCCTTGGGCGTCCTTGTTTCCGAACAGCGTAATAGCGTCGTTGGTCGCCTCGTAGAGGTCGCGGAAGGTGACGATGTTCCCGTAGGTCTTCACTGAGTTGAGGATGCGGTTGGTGCGCGAGTAGGCCTGAATCAAGCCGTGGGTGCGCAGGTTCTTGTCCACGAACAGGGTGTTCAACGTGGTGGCGTCGAAGCCGGTGAGGAACATGTTGACCACGATGACCATGTCGAGTTCACGGTTCTTCAGCCGCATCGAGAGGTCTTTGTAGTAGTTCTCGAACTTGTCCGAACTGGTGTCGTAGCTGGTGCCGAACGTCTCGTTGTAGTCCTGGATCGCGTCCTCCAGGAAGGTCCGCGCATCGCTGCTGAGCGCTCCGGTGTCGAAACCTTCATCGTCGAGAATGTCGTCGACGGCCTCATTGGCGCCATAGGAGTAGATCAGCCCGATCTTCAGGCGCCGATCGGGCGTGAGGTCATCCTGCTGGAGTTGGAAGGCGGTGTAGTACCTCCGCGCAGCATCGATCGATGCAGTGGCGAAGATCGCGTTGAAGCCGCGCACCCGCTTGGCCTGCTTGATTTCCTCCGCTTGGCGACGGCTGCGCACCACGTCGGCGACGTTGGTGACCGCGGAGAACTGGTAGGTCTGCGAGCGCTTGGTCTTCTGCTCGAAGTGCTCCAAGGTGTATTCGACGATCTTGCTGATCCGCTGCGGCGCCAACAGCGCCTGCTCGGTGTCGATGGCCGGCACCTTCTTGTCGACGACATTGCCGACCTGGATGGTGTTCACGTAGTCGACGTGGAAGGGCAGCACGTTCTTGTCGGTGATGGCGTCCACGATCGTGTAGGTGTGCAGCTTGTCGCCGAAAGCCTGCTCGGTGGTTTTCAGTTGCGGATTGCCGCTGGTGGCGGCGTTGGTTGAGAAGATGGGCGTCCCTGTGAATCCGAACAGGTGGTAGCGCTTGAATGCCTTGGTGATGGCGGTGTGCATGTCGCCGAACTGGGAGCGGTGGCATTCGTCGAAGATGATCACCACATGGCCGCTGTAGACCTCGTGGCCGGCGTTGGCCTTGATGAAGGTGGCCAGCTTCTGAATGGTGGTGATGATGATGCGGGCGTTCGGATCCTCAAGCTGCTTTTTCAACACCGCGGTGGAGGTGTTGGAGTTGGCCGCGCCCTTCTGGAATCGGTCGTATTCGCGCATGGTCTGGTAGTCCAGATCCTTGCGGTCAACCACGAACAGCACCTTGCTGACATCGCTGAGCCGGGACGCCAATTGGGCGGTCTTGAAGCTGGTCAGCGTCTTGCCCGAACCTGTGGTGTGCCACACATAGCCGCCAGCCGCGACGGTGCCCAGACGCTTGGAGTTGGTGGAGGTCTCGATGCGATTGAGAATGCGCTCAGTCGCCACGATTTGGTAGGGACGCATCACCAGCAGCATGCGATCGGCGGTGAGCACGCAGTAGCGGGTGAGGACGTTCAACAGCGAGTGCTTGGCGAAGAAGGTGCGGGCGAACGCCGTCAGGTCTTGAATCGGCTTGTTGGACGCATCAGCCCACCACGAGGTGAACTCGAAGGTGTTGGAGGTCTTCTTGCCCTGCTTGGCCTTGCTGGCCTCTTTGATGTGTAGATCGCGGGTGGTGTTGGAGTAGTACTTGGTCAACGTCCCGTTGCTGATCACGAACAACTGCACGTACTCGAACAGCCCAACGTTTGCCCAGAAGCTGTCGCGCTGGTAACGGTTGATCTGGTTGAACGCCTCGCGAATATCGACCCCGCGCCGCTTCAGCTCGATGTGCACCAGCGGCAGGCCGTTCACCAGGATCGTCACGTCGTACCGGTTGGCGTACCGGCCGCCCGTTCGCTGAGCACCACCCCCGGATGCCGTCGGAACACCCTCCGTTCCCTGAGCACCACCCCCCGTTCCCTGAGCTTGTCGAAGGGTAAGGCGGGCTTCGACAGGCTCAGCCAGCGGGGATTGGTGCTCAGCCAGCGGAGCGGCTGCCGCAGGAACCTCATATTGGTTGATCACCTGCAACCGGTTGTTGTGAATGTGAGTCTTGTCGATCAGCGTGATGTTCTTGGTCGACCCATCGTCGCGCTTGAGCAACTGAACGTGGTCTTCTTGAATCCGGACGGTCTTCTCAGCGATCCCGTCGTTGGCGCTGGCAATGCAGGTCGAAAAGAACCGATCCCACTCCGCGTCGCTGAACGTGATGTGGTTGAGCGTCTCCAGCTGTGTGCGCAGATTGGCGATGAGGTCAGCTTCAGAGGTGATGGGCAGATACTCATAGGCCTGCGACTGAAGCAGCTTGATGAGTTCGCGCTCCAGGTCTGCCTCGGACTGGTAGGAGGACTCGGCCGCAGCATCGGGGACGTACTCCGCCACCACCGTGGACTCGTTGGATACCGCGATGGGATCGTACTTCCGAGGCTGCGATTCGGTCATTCCTCAAGCTCCTTGAAGGTCAGCAAGGTGTCGCGGTAGTACTCGTATTGTTTTCTGCGGGCGGCGAGTTCAGCGGGGAGGCCGACGCTGAGGTCGTTCACGAGGGCGTCGAACTTGTCGAGGGTGCTTGCGGTCTCCTGCTGATGCGCCAGGGCTGGCACAGGAACGAGAAGGCCAGTCACTTGGCCCTTGCTCAAATGCGTCTGGTCGGTTCCGTTGTCGTACTTGAGGAGTCCGGGGTTCCTATCCAGGAGGTGAAACAGGAACTTCGGGTCAAACCTGGCCCGGTCGCGGACCCGCAGCCTCGCGATTCGCTGGTTGATCGCGTAGGCGTTGTCACGATCCACGAAGAATGTCCTTGCGAGGGCGCGCCCATTCGGGAGGTCACTGAGCACCAGCGCAGTGTCACCAGCCATCGCAGAAGTCTGAACATCCTGTGCACGAACGAATCGGTTGGCGCCGCCATTGCGAGAGATGAACCGTGCTGTGACCATTGGGATATCGCCGTCTGGGTCTGCCAGTCGCTCATGAGCCTTGCCGTTGACGTAATCCGCAACGTCGTCAAGCCTTGTCCATTCCACGCCAGAGCCGAATGTCAGGATCGCCATTCGATAGTGCTCGTACTGCCGCCGCCGAGCTTCCAGCTCCGCTTCCAGCTCCGCTTCCAGCTCCGCTTCCAGCTCTGTGAACGTGTCAAGGATCCTGACGATCTCCCGCTGCACCTCAAGTGGCGGCACTGGGAACCTGAATCTCTTGAATGCGCTCATGTCGACTGACGAGAAGCTCGACGTGGTTGTGTTGTTCTTGCACCAGTCATCGAGAATGAAGCCGTAGTGGTAGGCGAATTTCATGTCAAGGCGGCTCGCGTACTCCCTCTTCACGGAGAGTGATGTGAACCTTTGGTTGGACAAGTGGGGGACCGTGACGAGCGCATGCACTCCAATCGTCGCTGATGTCGCCACAAGTAGCGAGTTGGCGGGGAAGGTGCGGCCGCCCTTCACAGCAGATTCGGGAACTTTCTGCAGCCCCGAGCTGAGCACGCCTCCGTTCGCGCGAATGTCGTCCATTCGAAACCATGGGATGGTTCCGCCGGACCAGAATGATGCGTTCGTCTTGGGTGGGGTGTAGCCGTTTCTCAGATCGAACAGATGCGCGATCTCGACGCGAGGCACCCCATCCGGGCACAACTCCGCGATCAGTTCATCCACGCGGCTCATCACTCACCCACCTCCAGCAGGTTGCGCACGAGCAGCACCATGTCGTCCTTCTCTTCGGGGCGGCTGACCGCGATCATCACCGTGATGGCGGCGAGAGTGCTGTTGCCGATGCGGGCGCGTCCAGCTGCGTTGGTGAGCAAGCCGCAGCGGTCGAGGAAGTAGACGAACAGGGCGGCGGCGATGCGTTTGTTGCCGTCACTGAAGCAGTGGTCCTTGACCACCAGGTACAGCAGGTGGGCGGCTTTCTCTTGTGCCGTCGGGTAGAGGTCAACGCCGCCAAAGCTCTGATAGAGCCCGGCGATGACGCCGGGGAAGGAGCCGTCGCGCTCGTGCCCGAAGAGTTGGCTGGTCGTGCCGAAGGACATCGCGTCGATGACCGAGCGGGCTTCTGGGTAGGTGAACTCCCAATCCGAGACCGCGCCACCGGGTGCAGTCAGTGACTGATGGTCGAAGCGGTCCAGGAGGTCGAGTCCATCAGTGAAACGTGCCAGCAAGTCGGCCACCCCGGAGACCAACTCATCGTCAGCGCGCTGCAGAATCTCCAGCACTTTGCCGATCTGGGTGAGCCGCTGCTCGTTGACGGTGTAGCCCGCCACCAGGTGTTCGCGCAGCACGCCGGTGGCCCAGCGGCGGAAGCGAATCGCCTCGCCTGAGTTGACTCGATAGCCCACCGCGAGGATGACGTCGAGGCTGTAGTAGCTGACAGGTCGCTTGGCTCCAGCAATGTGCATTTTTTGCACATTGTTCGCGCGGTCCACCTCCTCAGTCGCCAGCACATTGTTGATGTGGCGGGTCGCGCCGGAGCGGTCCACGCCAAAGAGATCGGCAATCTGTTGGTGGGTTGCCCAGACGGTCTCCGCGCTCGCGTCCACCGCGAACGATAGCTCCCCTGAGGTGGCGAGATAGACACGTTCTATGTCGGCGCTCACGATGCGCCTTCGAGGTCGGCCACGATGGCGTCGATGGCTGTGCGCAGCTCGGCCTGACGAGCGACGATGCGAGCAATCTCGGCATTGAGGGCGGTGATGTCCACCTCTTCGCGGGTGTCTTCGGCCTCGACGTAGCTGGAGACGGCGATGTTGTAGTCGTTGGCGGCGATCTCCTCGTTCTTCACGAGCCGTGCCACGTGGTCTTCGTCGACACGGGCTCGGAACGCGTCCAAGATCTTGCCCCGGTTGGCCTCGGTGAGCTTGTTCTTGTTGCCCTGGCGCTCGAACTCGGCGGAAGCGTCGATGAACAAGATCGCGTTGTCGGCTTTGAACTTCTTCAACACGATGATGCAGGTGGCGATGGTGGTGCCGAAGAAGAGGTCCGGGGGAAGCTGAATGACGGCGTCCACGTAGTTGTTGTCGATCAGGTACTTGCGGATCTTGCGCTCTGCGCCGCCGCGGTAGAGCACTCCGGGGAACTCGACGATGGCCGCGGTGCCGTTGACGGCAAGCCAGGAAAGCATGTGCATGGTGAAGGCAAGGTCGGCCTTCGACTTCGGCGCGAGCACACCAGCGGGGGAGAAGCGCTCGTCGTTGATGAGCAGCGGGTTGGCGTCGCCGTCCCACTTAATGGAGTAGGGCGGGTTGGACACGATCGCCTCGAAAGGCTCCTCATCCCAGTGGGCGGGGTCGGTGAGGGTGTCGCCATGGGCGATGTCGAACTGGTCGAAGTTGATGTCGTGCAAAAACATGTTGATGCGAGCCAAGTTGTAGGTGGTCAGGTTGATTTCCTGGCCAATGAAGCGGCCGACATTCTCCTTGCCAAGCACCTTGGCGAACTTCAGCAGCAGCGATCCCGAACCGCATGCCGGGTCATAGACCCTGTTGACGCGAGTCTTGCCCTCCACGGCGATGCGTGCGAGAAGCTCAGAGACCTCCTGCGGGGTGTAGTACTCGCCACCGGACTTGCCTGCTTGCGAGGCGTACATGCCCATCAAGTACTCGTAGGCATCGCCGAACAGATCAATCGCATTGTCGCCAAACTCGCCCAGTGGAAGATCGCCAACTGCGTCGAGCAGCTTGACCAGCTTCTCGTTGCGCCTGGCCACGGTGGGGCCGAGCTTGGAACTGTTCACGTCCAGGTCGTCGAACAGGCCCTTGAGGTCGCCTT
The DNA here is from genome assembly GCA_002482525.1 of Propionibacteriaceae bacterium UBA7704. GTDB lineage: Bacteria > Actinomycetota > Actinomycetes > Propionibacteriales > Propionibacteriaceae > Propionicimonas. Next base: position 158,768 of record DLGC01000016.1, read on the forward strand.
CGCTGTCGGTGCCGACTGCGGATGCCTCGATGTTCTTGAACACCCGTTCCAGCGTCTCGTTGAGGTTGGCGGGGTCTTGGGATGCGCGGCGGCGCACGTTGGTGAACAGCTCCGACGGGAAGATGAAGAAGCCCTTCTCGTCGACGATGCCCCTCATCGCGGGCTCAGCTTCGGCGTCGGAGAAGTCGGCGTAGTCGAAAGCGGCGTTGCCGGCCTCATGCTCGCCGGCGTTCACATAGGTAGCGAGGTTCTCTGAGATGAACCGGTAGAACAACATGCCCAGCACATAGGACTTGAAGTCCCACCCATCGACGCTTCCGCGCAGATCGTTGGCGATCTGCCAGATCGTTTTGTGCAGCGCTGCGCGCTGGGACTCTTTGGTTGTTGGAACCATCTGCTGCCTCTCACGGTGCCGTGACACGCAGGGTGAACTGCGATATCAGGAACGACCGTAGCGGTTGGCTGGGACACGTGCATCGCGCGAAGGGTGGTTTTCGCTTGGTTCGCTGACATCAGTAGGTGGAAGGTCCTGTCCGGCTTGCGACGCGTTATCGTGTCGCTCTGTACCTCCGGTGTGTAGGAGTCGGTTGTGAGTGCATCAGAAGGTGACTTCAGTGTCCAGTTGTTTCTGGATGATCGAAAGATCGACGCGAGGTCGTTCGGGATTACCAATCCTGAGAGTTTCGTCGATGCAGCCAAGTCAGGGTTTCCAGGTATATGCGAATCGATCAGACATGCGGTGAAGACGTGGCCCAACCCGACGATCGTCTTCCGCGGTCACGCGAACTGTGCGTGGGGGATTCGCTCAACGCTTCACCGCGTCCTCTCGGGCTCAGGCGACCCGAAAGTCACCGAGACAGGGCTTTGGGACGCTGAGCAGCGAGTCATAAAGGCTGCGCGAGACCCAATACGCGTTGATGGCGATAGGTATGGAGCGCGACTGGGCTTGAATCTGTCAGATGGACAGCTGTTGGCGGTGTTGCAGCACCAAGGTGCACCAACTCGATTCGTCGACGTGACCGAGGATGCAAGGGTCTGCCTCTACTTTGCATGCGAGGAGCTCGACTCAGTCGATGGCCGTCTGTTCTTCATCGCGCTTCCGGACAGGAATGCCCTCCCCCCGGCCAGCAACTATCTAGACAAGGGCACGTTGCTCGACCTGGGTGGTGAGGGTGGAGATCTTCCTTGGTTGGGTGGGGCGCGCGGAACGAAGATGGCCGATTCGGACTGGACTTCCAGAGTGTTTCTCGTCGATGCGGGGGGTCTGGACCCAAGGATGTCGGCCCAGCGAGGGCTCTTTGTCGTTGGAGGATGCAACCGGGCATACCCAAGTCGAAACTTGTCCTGGAATCGCAGGTATCTGTCTTCGGATGAACTCCTTCAGGTGTCATCGCTGTCGATTGGGTTTCCGAAGGATCTTCGATCACAGAAGACGCGTGCCTGGCCCGCAGTCGCCTGGACAGTCAAGATCCCTGCTTCGGCCAAGCCTCGAATACGTAGTCTGCTCGCACAGGCGGGCGTGGACAGGGATTCGCTGTACCCGGACTATGCGGGTTTCTCGCAGCTCGCCATCCTCAGCGCAAGGCCAACTTCAACTTGACTTCTGGGGGCGATGGTCGGACCCATATCACACAGCCCTATGTGGGCGTAGCGTGGCACTATTGAGGCGCGACGCTCGTTTGGCGAGCGCGACGGGTGAAGCCGCATTGCGTCAACCAGTGCGCGTTGATTGCGACGATGCTGAAGAATGTCGAGTTGTGGGTCCCCTGGTGATCCACGGGGGCAGGGGGAGAGAGATCCGTCGCGGCGGCGTCTTGGTAGGCAATGGATCGTGCGAGGTGCCAAGACCGCTGAACGGCCGGTCTGACCGCGTGATCAGATCGTGTATCGGACTACAGGTGCTCCCGGGTCCACGCCCTAATTGGAGACCCCGACCCACAGCCCATCCCGAGCCCTGGTCATGGCCACATACAGTTCCCTGCGACTCAGATCCCAGCGCTCATGCTCGGCGTCGTCAGTCGGGGGAGTACTAGACGTCTGCTCCACCGAAACATCGGGAATCAACACCTGCTTGAACTCCAGCCCCTTCGCCCGCTTGATGGTCCCAACCTTGATCGCGTCCACAGCCGCACCGGTGTAGTCCTCCAGCGAGATGGTGGGCAGACCCGCGGCGGTCAGCGCCGCCGCAGCATTGGTCGCGCGACGTTTGGTCGCGCACAACACCGCCACGTCACCGGTACCTGTCCCGATTTCGCGCGTGACAGATCTAATGCGATCAACCATTGCCGCATTGATGCTGGCCCACGTCGATCCGCGGAAGATCTCCGGCTTGGGGCCAGATCGGGGAACGCTCGACGGCACATCCCCGCGAGCAAGCGAGCCCTCGATGTCGGCGTACTCGTCGCCGTCGACCAACCGTCGGGCGAAGTCCACGATCTCGACGGTGTTGCGGTAGTTCACATCGAGCACCACGCCGCGGTTTTGCACGGAGATGCCGACCTCGGCCAGCGTGTAGCCGCCGGGGTAGATCGACTGCTGGCCGTCGCCGATCAGGGTGAAGCCGTCGGGGCGGTCACCGACCAGCGAGTACAGCATGCGCACCATTGCGGCAGACAAGTCCTGGGCCTCGTCAACGATCACCGCCGAATAGCCGGGCAGCGGCTCGCGGCGCAGCTCCGCCTCGGCGAGCAAGATCAGATCGGCAAAGTCGTTCACGCCCCGACGACGCAGTTCCTCGCTGTAAGCCACGTAGAGCCGCCACACGGTTTCGCGCTGAGCGGGCTGCAGCGGGAAGCGCCGTCCGGTGCGGGTGAGGTCGGCGTACTGGGTGAACTGCATGATCCCGCGTCCTTTGAGAACGCTTGCGATCTCCTCTTTCCAGTAGTTCTCGTCCTTCTTGCCGGAGTCGAGATTCGACCTAGCACCGACGCGAGCCCACGCGACGTCGAATGCCTGATCGGCCTGCTTGGGATCGATTCGGAAAGTCACTCCGCGCTGCTGCAGGACCTTGCGGGCGAAGGAATGGATGCCCACGAACTCCACCTGGTCGACGACTTCGGGGGCCAGCCGTTTCAACAGCTCGTGGAGCACATCAGGCAGGGTCTTCACGAAGGTGGTCACCAGCACCTTGCCCGGACGGGTGCGCGCAATGAACGCCGCCCGGTGCAGCCCGACCACTGTCTTGCCGGTGCCTGCAGGTCCGCGAACCCGTGACGGTCCAGGGAACGACCGACGCACCAGCTTGGCCTGTTGCGGATGCAAGAACGCCATCCACTCCTCAATGGGCTGGGCGAGCACGCTGGCCAACAGAGCGTCGTTGACCTCCTCGGCGCTGAGCAGCGCGTCCTGATTGATCTCCTTCGATGGAGCCGGCAGCACGGGCTCGGGGACGGCCACGCTGATCGGTGCGGGCGCCCCCACTTGAGGGAACAACTTGAGGGCCCGGGCCAAGACCACATCGATCTGCACGGGTGTGAGTCGACTCCCGCGCGCAGCGATGGTGCGCAGAATGTCCTTTTCGCCGACTACCTGGACGGCATCAATGTGGGCGTCGATGCCCTGGCGTCCGGCCAATACAACGATGGGACGCACCTCGCCCGGCGCTAGACCGACCTCGGCGAAATCGGCTTGCGCCAGGTCGGCGAGTGCTGCGAGTTGCTGTAGCTCGTCGGAGACGTCGTCTTGGCCGCGAAAGATCCGGCCTTGCGAAATCGAGACTTCACGCCACGCCTTGGTGTCGACGATGAACACCCCACCGGGACCGATTGCCACCAGGTCGACATTCGCACCTCGGCTACCGGGCCAACCGCGATCTGCCAGCAGGTGAAACCCAATGGCGGCCAGTGGCGAAAGCACCCGCGCGGTGCGCTGCTCAGTGACTTCGGCAATGCCGTACCGTGCAGCAGCATCGCGAGCCTCAGCGGCGGCCTGCTCGTGGGCTTGCGCCAGCGCCATCTGTCGGCGGGATTCCTCGCCGGCAGACACTCCTGCGCTCATGGCTGAATCGCCTGACTGGTGAGCATCGCTCCTCATTCCCGATATTGCTGAGGTGTTTTGATGCTAACCAGCCAATTCGTCGAGTTGAGCAAATCAGTGAGGAAAACCGAATGCGAAGATGAAGTGCTCGCTGAGGGTGGGGATCAGCGACAGCTATCAGCCAGTCGCCGTGTCACCCGTCAGATCGTCAGGATGCTCGACCCAGGAACTTCACGAAGCGTTCCTGCAGTCGATCTTGATCCGGACGGTCTGCGCGTCGCGACGGGAGCGTCAGCTTCGTGCCGTGCATGTCTTGCAGGCCATGACGCAACATTGGTCCATCAACCTCTTCCAGCAGCGCGTGATCAATGTGCACCTGGTAGTCCGGTGAGATGCCCAAGAAGCCCTTGTCGTAGGCGGCGTGATGGATCTTGCACAGAGACAGCCCGTTTGAAACCACCGGAAGTCCAGCCTCGTCGGCGTCTGCAGTGATGTGGGCGGCGTCCAGCAGTTCGCCGTGATGAAGTCGGCAGATCGTGCAGCGAGTTTGATACGCCGAGATCACGCGTCCCCGGAACTCGGCCTGATGCAGCCGCTGCGTAACCACGCGTTCGGCGTAGCGGCGCTGCGGACCTTCAGGGGCGTTCGGGTCGAGGAACCGGACGCTTTCGTCCAAGGCGAGCAGGAACTCTCGTTCCGCCATTCGGTCTGCGACCACGTAGACCGGTGCAATCGGAACGTACTCACCCGGTGCCGTACGCAGCAGCAGGATGATCGGAACTTGGAGTTCAAAGGCGCGGCGCAGTTTCTTGTTGTCGCCGTCGAGGGAGCCCTTGCGGTAGGAGTAATGGAAGTATCCGCCAGAAACGGCGCGGTCGTTGTATGGCCCATCGGGGACGCTGACCACGCTAAGCGTTGCGTCCATGCTGACGGGATTTCTGATGCCTTGTTGCGTCGCAATGACTGCCAGTGGACCGCTCGGTGCCGGATAGCTCAGGTCCTCGCGTCTGATGAATCCGCCGTTGCGACTTGCGCGATCCAGCACGAAGCTGATGATCTCCTCGCGCAGTGGCTCGGTCGATTCCATGGGGAAAGTCCTATCAGGGATGAAGCAATACGTGAATGGGTAGCGCGCGATGTCGTCGGGCACAGCTCGGGGGTTCTTGGTTAACCAGACTTGGTCAACTAATCTGTATGTATGACCACCGTGAACGTCTACGAAGCCAAGACGCAACTCTCGAAGCTGCTGGAAATGGTCGAGCGCGGCGAATCGGTCACCATCGCCCGCGCGGGGCGCCCGATCGCAGATCTGGTGCCACACACACGCGTCGACCAGGTGTTTGGTGCGCTCCAAGGGCAGATCCGCTGGGATCCAGATACCTTCGACGACGAAGATCCCGAGGTTCTCGAGATGTTCGGCATCCAGTGACCGGGCTCCTCCTCGACACCCATGTGGCGCTGTGGTTCGTGGGTGAGCCCCAGCGTCTCGGGGTGCAGGCCAAGGGGATGCTCTCCTCGCAGCCAGTCTGGCTGTCCTCGGTGAGCTTGTGGGAGATCGCCATCAAACAGCAGCTCGGGAAGCTGAGCGTCGACGGTGATCTGGCCGCGGTGTTGCGGGCATCGGGTGTCGCGGAGCTGAAGCTGTCCTGGGAACACGCCAGTCGATACCCGGACGCCGACCTCGCTAACAAGGACCCCTTCGATCGGGTTCTCCTTGGACAGGCCAGCAGCGAGGGGCTGCGATTCCTGACCGCGGATCGTGCGATTCTGGCGGCACAGTTGCCGTTCGTCATTGACGCGCGTGAGTGAACCGCGTCCCGTCTCGTCGTGAGGGGCTAGGTCAGTGCGCGATCAACTGCCCGGGCGCTGCGCCCAAACGTCGGAGAGTGCGTCAACCATGAGGTCGCGGGCGTGCGAGATGTGTGCGTCCAGAGTCTTCTCGGTGGCCTCAACGTCGCCGCGCCGAGCAGCCTCGAGAATGGCTCGGTGAGCTTGTGACACTGCGATCAGATCGGAATCCCGGCGGTTGGTCATCATCAACATGGTGCGCATGGTGGGCTCAAGAATCGACCACATAGATTGCAGGCGCCGGTTCTCAGCGAGCAGATACAGCGCCGAATGAAACTCCAGGTCAGCATCGACGAAATGGCGACGGTCAGAGTCTTCAACATGGGCCTCGAGGTCGCGCTGGGCTTGCTCCAAGACCTCCCAGTCAGTGTCCGGGCGACGGATCGCCGTTCGGGCGGCCAGCGATTCCATGGCCAGCCGGACGTCGTAGACTTCCCGAACATCGCGTTCATTCATCGCCACGACTGACAACCCTCGACGGCGGCCTTCCAGAAGGCCTTCGGAGAGCAGCTGCTTCAGCGCGTCGCGGACGGGAAGTCGACTCACCCCAAAGCGATCAGCCACATCGATTTCCACCAGGTGAGTCCCTGCCGGGATTTCACCGGCAATGATCTGCTCGCGCAGTTTGTCGGCAAGGAGATCGCCCAACGGCCGCGATCGAGCGATGGGGTTGCCGACTGGTTGGGGCGTCATCAACGGTCTCCGAGCAGAACTGATCTTTGGGCATGGTGGACGGGCATGTTGCCGCAGATTCTAACGTGGCCGACTCGCAATTCCGCGCTGACGGACGGCAGGTGCCGCCTATTTCGGAACCAGACCGATTGCTCGTCCTGGCGCGCCACTACCGCCAACGATCTTCAGGCCGAGGAAGATCGCGGTTGCGCCGGTCGGCGGCAAGGCGGCGAGATTGCCCATGGCCTCAATGAACACCATCCCCGCGCCCAGCCCGGTGTAATGGGCGGCTGCGCCGTCGTGGGTAGATCCGCAGCTGGGGGCGTCGGTGCCGAGCGTGCGAACGCCCCGCTGCTGCAACGCCTCTAAGAAGTCATCCGATGGCGCGGGCCATCCTGGCGTCCGCTGCTGCAGTGGATCGGCCGCGTAGGCATTGCCGGCCGCGCCGGGAACGATGTGGGAATCCCAGCCGGTCAACAGCAGCACGATGTCGCCGTCGATGACCGGCCCGTGTTCGGCTTCGAACTTGCGAAGGTCCTCGGCGCTCACCATCGGGCTGATCCCGGGCTCGGTGGTGCCCGCAAGATGGCGGACATCGATCACCCTCGCCGGTCCGACCGTTTGGCGAAGATCCACCTTTTCGGCGGTGGTATCGCCAGCAGGTGTGGCGTGTGGCAAGCCAGACTGCGACGGGGGAATGTGGTGAGCCGGTGCATCGATATGGGTGCCGGAATGCTCATCCATATGGAGCGTGGCGGTGTAGTAGGCGCCGAGACGGTCGTGGGCGTCGGCAGGTGTGCGTTCCAGGGCCTCGAACCAGTTGAAGATGCTGTGCTGATAACCAGCATGCCGTGGCCAAGCGCAGGGCAGGCATTCATCGAGGGCGATGCTCAAATCAACGATGTCGTGGCTGAGTAGGGTGCGAGCGAACTCGCGACCATCAATCTGATCTGCGACGGAGCCAGTCATGGGTGGCGCCTCCTCGGCGAAGCTGTTTCTGTCACCTTAACCCCTTGCGCCGATAGTGGATACTGTTTACAGTATTCCGTATGCGACACCATGTGGTGGAGGGCACTGTGGCCCTCAAGAGCTCCGACGTTGGGGCTGTGACGGTTGAGATCGTCGGCGTCGACAAACGCTTCGGGCCCACTCACGCCGTGAACGATGTGACGCTCGGCTTCGACTCGGCCCAGATCACCGCGATCATCGGCGGAAACGGCGCTGGCAAGAGCACCCTGATGCGGATGCTGGCCGGCGAAGAGACAGCGGACGCTGGATCGATCAGTATCGACGGGGTTCCCATCGACCTGCACCACTTCTCCCCGCGCGCCGCCCACGAATGTGGCGTCCGCATCGTGCACCAGGAACTGTCGCTGGCTGACAGCCTCACCGTGGCAGAGAACTTCTACGTCGAACACAAACAATCCACTCGCTTCACCTGGCGCAGGCAAGCCGGGTCCGAAGCCCGCCAGGCCATAGAGGGGGCCTTCGGCGCTGATACCGGAATCCGGCCAGATGCCCTAGTTGGCTCGCTTTCGGTCGCACAGCGCCAGATGGTCGAAATCGCGCGAGCCGCGAGCGCGCCTGGCCTGCGAGTGCTGATCCTCGACGAGCCAACCTCGGCCATGGGCCGGGAATACCTGCCCCATATGCAGCGCCTCGTGCGCTCCCTGCGGGAGGCCGGCGTCGTCGTGTTAGTCATCACGCACAAGATGTATGAGCTGCCCGCACTCGTTGATCGGGTGGTGGTCCTGCGCGGCGGAACGCTGGTCGCCGACCTGGGCATCGATGAAGCCGACGACAGCGCTTTGGTCGAGTACATGACCGGCGCCACCTCCATCGCAGAAGCCCAAGGCGCCAGCACTCACAACGCCGCTGAAACCGCCGATGAAATCGTCGTCGCCGAGCACTTCTCCAGCGCCTCGCTGGACGACATCTCGATGTATGTCCGACGCGGAGAGATTGTCGGGCTGGCCGGCCTGCAGGGCGGCGGCCAAGCGGATTTACTCAAGGCGGTACTGGGCGGTAGCCAACGGGGACTCGCCGTAAAGGGCCGCGTCGCCTACGTCACCGGCGATCGCCGAGATGAAGGCGTCTTCCCGCTGTGGTCCACCCAGATGAACCTTGCAGTCTCGCGCCTGGTGCAGCGCTTCGGGTTGCGCCCCTTTGGCCGATCAGCAGCCGACGACATCGCCGAACCGTGGATGAACCTTCTGAGGCTCCCGCAAGAGACTGCCGCCAAGCCGATCCTCACGCTGAGCGGCGGCATGCAGCAGAAAGTCCTCTTCGCGCGCGGCCTCGCCTTGGACGCCGACCTTCTGCTCCTCAACGACCCCACTCGAGGGGTCGATATTCATACCAAACAGGAGCTCTACGGAATCATCCAAGAAGCTGCCTCATCGGGACGCGGTGTCCTGTGGTGCAGCAGCGAAGATCTCGAAGCGGCCCGCTGCGATCGGGTCTACGTGATGGCCGATGGCCGAATTCAAAGCGAGGCCAAAGGCAGCGAGATCTCAGGCAGCGAGGTCGCCGCCGCGTCCATCGAGTCGGCAGAAGATATCAAGCCAAACCAGGCCACCGCCCCCGCGGCGGCGAGGCACCGCCTGGGTCGTCTCCTTCACCAAAGGTGGTTCCTCGCCGCACTCGGGCTGTTGGCGACCTTCCTGGTCATCGTCACTCGTCAACCCATCATCGCCAGCTACAACGGGCTGGATCTGGTGCTCTCTTTGGCGCCGGTGTTGGGCTTGGTGGGGCTGGCGCAGATGTTTGTCATCGCGCTGGGTGACATTGACATCGGAATCGGCGCCTATATGGGTTACGTCGGGGTCGTAGCAGCAACTGCACTGAATACCGACCCCCTCATCGGCTGGCTGCTCCTGCTTGCCGGCATCGCGCTATATCCGGTCGTCTGCCTGCTGATTGTGTGGCGCAAGATACCGGCGATCGTAGTCACGTTGGGCATGTCGTTCGTGTGGCTCGGTCTTGCCTTGATTGTGCAGCCGACCGTCGGCGGCAATGTGCCGGCGTGGCTGATCGCGGCCTACAGCGTCAAGGCTCCGCTACTGCCGCTTTCCGTGTGGCTTCTCATCCTGTTGGCCGTGGGCGGGTACATCGCTGCGCAGCGTTCGCGAATTGGCACCCTGATTCGCGCCGTCGGAAGCAATGAAGCCGCTGTCCATAACGCCGGTTGGAACACCTTGTTCGTGCGGCTGGCCGCCTACACCATCACCGGAACCCTGGGATGTCTGGCCGGGCTAGTCTTCGCCGCCATTGCAACTGCCGGTGATCCGAATGGGACGGCCGGCTACACCTTGATCGCCATCGCCGCGGCGATCATCGGAGGCAGTTCATTCCTGGGTGGCCGGCTCTCAGCGGTCGGCGTTGTTCTTGCCGCCACCATGCTCACCCTGATCGCTGTCTTGTTGAGCGCTCTGGCCGTGCCGCCCGTGTTCACCGCTGCATTTCAAGGCGGCGTGCTGCTGGCAGTCATGGCGCTGCGCAGAATCCCCGCCTTCCGATTGGAGCAGGAATCATGAGCACCGCATCGGTTGCCACTGTGAATCCGCGAGCGCTGGGCTCGCGCCTGGTCTCGGCACCCTGGTCGATGGCCGCCGGGGTGAGTTTGCTCCTACTGGCAATCCTGGCCGTAGTCAGCGGGCAAAATCCGCTCCTCATTCTGGGGTCCAATGCCCAAACCGCGAGCTTCGTGGTGCTGGTCGCATTGGCGCAGATGGTCGTCGTCACCGCCGGAGAAGGTGCCATCGATCTCTCGATTCCCAACACCATCTCCATCTCGGTGTACGTCACTACGATCCTGCAACAAGGCGACAGCGCCCGATTGCCGATTGCGATCGCTGCTGCCTTGGTGGTCGGTCTCGCCGTCGGCGCGGTCAACGGGGCCTTCGTCACCTTGCTGCGAGTGCCGGCCATCGTCGCGACCCTGGCGGTCGGGTTCGTCGTGAACTCGCTGGTCAACGTGCTGTCGAATGTACCCGGACGAGGTCAGGCCAGTCCGGCGCTGCAGGCATTCGCCCGCGGCGACCTATTCGGCGTCTCCTACCTGGTGCTGTTCGCACTCGCAGCGTTGATCGTGATGGGGTTCTACATCTTGCGGACCACCCCCGGACTTCGCCTCGTTGCCACCGGCCAGAGCTTTGCGGCCGCCGAGGTCGGTGGGCTCAAACCCCGACGCTCCCGCATGAGTTCCTTCGTCATCAGCGGGCTGATCGCCGCGATCGTCGGCGTGCTCCTGTGCGGCTACAGCAACGGCGCCTTCCTCGGGATCGGCGACCCATACCAGATCGCCTCCATCGCGGCGGTAGTGCTGGGCGGGACGCTGATGTCCGGCGGTCGCCCCAGCGTGGTGGGTTGCTTGTTCGGAGCACTCTTCCTTGCCTTTGTTACGACGCTGACCAATGTGTTGGCGGTCCCAGCCGGCGTCCGCTGGCTTATTCAGGGCCTCATCATCATCGGAGCCCTGGCCCTCCCCAGATTTGGTCGTTCTTCGACCTCATAACCGCCCCCTCTCTCGAGGATCGTCCCGAGTGAGCAATGCATCCTGAAAGGAGCAGCAATGAAGTTACTCAGTACTGCTGTAGTGGCCGTGAGCCTCTCGGCAGCTATGGCACTCGGGGGGTGTTCGGCGTCGCCTAGCGCGTCTCCGTCCACATCGAGTGGAAAGGTGCCATCGGTGGCACTGTCGAACTCGTTCATCGGCAACGCTTGGCGTAAGACGATGGTCGAGGGCGTGCAGGCCGCAGCCGAACAGGCCAAGGCTGATGGCAAGATTTCCGGTCTGGAGGTCGTCAACGCCAACGGCGAAGCCAGCGAGCAGATCTCCCAGATTCAGGCACTCATCCTGAAGCAGCCCGACATTCTGCTGGTGGACCCGGCGTCCCCGACGGCCCTCAACGGCGTCCTGGAAAAGGCAGTTGAAGCAGGCATCACGGTCATCGCCTTCGACGGTAATGTCACCACCGATGCGGCCTACAATCTCGCCCCTGACTGGGTGGAGATCGGTGAGAAAACCGCCAACTCCGTGGTCGAGAACATGGGTGGCAAGGGCAACGTCTTGGCGGTACGCGGCGTAGCGGGCACCACCATCGACGACGGGCAGTACCAAGGCTGGAAGAACGTCCTCGCGGCCAATCCTGACGTGAAGCTCGTCGGCGAGGTTTACGGAGACTGGGATCAGGCGAAGGCGCAAAGTGCGGTGGCATCGTTGCTGCCGACCTTGCCCGAGATTTCCGGAGTCTTCATCGCCGGTGGCTCCTACGGAACCGCTCAGGCGTTCGAAGCCGCCAAGCGCCCGATCCCTGTGATCTACGGAGGTGGCGAAGGTGTCTTCCTGAAGTGGTGGCAGGACCAAGTGAAGAAGGACCCGAAGTACGTCACCAGTAGTGACAGCGAAGGACCTTCGATCGGTACGGCCGCATTCTGGGTGGGTGTGACCATGGCCAATGGCACCGCGACCTACCCCAAGGCCATGAAGTTCCAGACCCTGACGATCACCAACGAGAACCTCGACGAGTACGTCGCCGCAACCCCGTTGGACAGCATCGCGCAAGAGGAATGGCCCGAGCAGAAGGTCATTGACACCTTCGCAAATAAGTGAGAAATGGCGGGGGGCGCGGCGCTCGCCGCGTCCCCCAAAGCCAGAAAGGTCAGTCATGACTACGTTCGTTCGGATCTCCCTGGCCGATCCGGTCACCGATGCGCTGCGTCGGCAGATCATCACCGGTGAGATCGTGTCGGGATCGCCGTTGGCAGAAGATGCCTTGGCCGAGGCGTTCGACGTCAGCCGGGGCCCGATTCGCGATGCCCTCAAGACACTGCGTGATGAAGGCCTCGTCGAACAACAGCGGGGACGGTGGCGCTCGAAGCCGTTCTCCACCGCCGAAGTCGACGAACTGTACGGACTGCGTGGCGCCCTGGAAGGCTATGCCTTGCGGCGAGCAATGCTCGGCAACCCGGATTGGAGCGAGCTGGACGTCATCGTCGAGAAGATGGCCGCAGCTCAGGAGCGCTCCGATCAGGCCACGATGGTGGCCGCCGATTTTGAGTTCCACAATGCCATCTATCAACTGAGCAACAGCTGGCGCTTGACTGAGGCGTGGCAGCGATACGCCCCCACCTTCGAAGTGCTGCTGCACCTAACGAACTCCCCGGACCCGCATTCCGCCGTCGCTGATCACCGCCGAATCCTGGCCCTAGCCAGGGCGGGCGACCCTGAACCCGCCATCGCGGAGTTGTTGGCCCACCACGAGCGCGGCGCTGTGATCGTACGGCGCTACATCAGTGAGCAATCCGCACCCAACGAACTCCCAGAAGCTAAGTGAAATCAGCGGGAGACGAAAGAACTGTCATGACGAAACCCCCAATTCCGATAGTGCTCGCCGCACCCGCGGGCTATGCACGGCTCTGCGCCGAAGGGCATCGACTCCTGAGCCAATCCGGTCTGTCCATAGTCGAGAATCCGCATGATCGTCCGTTGACGAAGTCGGAACTCCTTGAGCAGGTCGGTGCGGTGTCAGCAGCCGTAGTCGGCGTTGAGCCCTGGGATGAGGCTGTATTCGCCGCCGCCCCACGGTTGAAGGTGATCTGCAAACAGGGGGTCGGCGTCGACAACATCGATCTGGCCGCCGCGCAGCGCCATGGGGTCTATGTCACCAACGCTCCCGGAGGAAACTCGAACGCCGTAGCCGAACTCACCCTCGGGTTGGTGTTGGCTTTGTTGCGTCGGATTCCGCAGATGCACCAGGCATGTGAACGCGGGGATTGGACGCGTCTCGTCGGACAGGAACTCACCGGACGCACCGTCGGGCTGGTTGGCTTTGGCTCGATAGCGCAGCTTGTCGCTCGCCGCTTCAGCGGCTTCGACGTCCGACTGGTCGCCTATGACCCGTTTCTGAATGCCGAGGCGGCTGCGCGGCTCCAAGTTGCTGCCGTCGACGGCATCGAACAGCTCTTGGCGGAGTCCGACATCGTTAGCCTGCACGTTCCCGCGCGCCCAGATGGGCGTCCGGTGTTGGATGCTGCGGCGATCGCCTTGCTGAAGCCGGGCTCAATCCTGGTGAACACCGCGCGAGGTTCCCTGGTTGACTACGATGCGCTGGCCGCCCGCTTGAACAAAGGGGAACTGGCCGGCGCCGCGCTGGATGTCTTTCCAGTCGAACCCATTCCGCCCGACAGCCCCTTGCTGAGGCTGCCCAATGTGGTGCTCAGCAATCACGCCGGTGCTGAAAGCCAGCAGGCCTATGACGCGATCAGCGTCACCAACGCGAATGCGATTCTCGATGCACTGTCCGGAAAGGCCCCGGCTAATGCGCTTACCCATCCCCACATTGGAGGCAAGTGATGGCTACCAAGCATGAAGTCTGTCAACAAGTCCTGGACTGCGGTCTGGTGGTCATCGTGCGGCTACCCACTGCGCGGGAATCGCTCGCGGTGGCCCGTGCCGCTATCGAGGGTGGGCTCACCGCGATAGAGATCACGTTGACCACGCCGGGCGCGCTGTCGGTGATCCGTGAGCTTGCTGACGAGTTCGGGTCAACCGTGGTGATTGGTGCAGGCACCGTCCTGGACGAAAGCTCGGCCTATGCAAGCATCCAGGCCGGTGCTCGCGTGCTCGTCAGCCCGAATCTCAATCCGGCCATGATCCGCACAGCCAATCGCTACGGGGTGGCCACAATCAGCGGGGCTTTCACTCCGAGCGAGTTTGTCGCGACTATGGAGGCAGGCGCCGATTTCGTGAAGCTCTTCCCCACAGAGTCGGCCGGCCCGGCCTATGCGAAGGCGTTGCTGGCACCGCTGCCGTGGGCGCCAGTGATTCCGGCGGGCGGAGTAAGCGTCGATAACGTGGACCAGTGGTTCGCGGCCGGGGTCGCAGCGGTGAGTGTCGGCAGCGCAATCACCAAAGCTGGCGTCGGCGGTGACCTGAGCCTGGTCACTCAGGCGGCGAGAGAGTTCGTCGCGGCTGTCGCGAAGGCACGAAAGTGAGTACTCCGCCTCGACTCTGTATCGTCGTGGGTCCGGCGGGCTCGGGGAAGTCGACGGTGAGCCAGTCCATGGCGCGCGAACTGGGTTGGGCCTATGTCGACAAGGACACCCTGGCTACCCACTACACGCCGCTGCTGATGACCCTGCTCGGGGAAGATCCAGACAGCAGGGATGAGAGCGCGGTGTATCTGGCCGAGGTGCTGCCCCGGGAATACGAAACACTGCTTGCTGTGGTCGGTGACAACCTGCGGCTCGGTATCGACGTGGTCGTCGACGCGCCATTTGGCCAATACCTCGCCGTGAGGGACTACCTGGCCAAGGCTGCGGACCGTCATCAATGGCCGGAACTGGCCGAAGTTGCGGTGCTGTGCGTCTCGTGTCGAGACGATGTGCGGATGGAGCGTCTCGAGCGCCGCGGTTTCGCCCGCGACCGGTGGAAGCTCGATCACTGGGACGAGTTCACGGCGGAGAGTCCGACTCGGTGCGAATGGGACGGCGTGGTGCGATTTGATGTCGACTCGACGATGCCGTTGGAGATAGCCGAAC
This sequence comes from Propionibacteriaceae bacterium UBA7704, assembly GCA_002482525.1. Lineage (GTDB taxonomy): Bacteria > Actinomycetota > Actinomycetes > Propionibacteriales > Propionibacteriaceae > Propionicimonas. Next base: position 173,807 of record DLGC01000016.1, read on the forward strand.
TCTCCAGCGCGCTCAGCGGCAATGCGGCCACGAGTGACGTCTCCGTTGGTTGACCGCGAGACCGCAGGCATGCGCGGGAAACGTTGTTGGCGCGTTGTTGGCGCCTACGCCGCTCAGCCGACCGAACCTGACCAGGCGGAGGCGTTCCTAGCTTCGGTGCTGGCGCTGCCGGGCTGCGACGGGTTGGAGATCCCCTACGGCACGGCACTGTTCGACTGCCATGACCCTCGCCGCTGGGAGGCGATGCCGCAAGGCGGTCACCACGTTTTGACGCTGGTTGCCGCCACGATGGATGCGCTGCAATGCGATCCGCAGTGGGGTCCGGCAAGTTCTAGCAGTGTCGTGCGTAAACGGTACTTGGACATGCTTGCATCAGTGCGGGAGGCCGTCGAGGTGGCGCGGGGCTGCGGGCAGTCTGTTACTGCGGTCGAGCTCCAGTCGTCCCCGCGTGGAGACGCCTGTCCGGCCCCATCGCGCGAATCGTTCGCCGAGACACTGTGCGCGGCCGCCGACTGGGACTGGGGCAGTGCCGCCTTGGTTGTGGAGCATTGCGACGCCTACCAAGCGTCGGGGGCCTTCGCAAAGGGGTTCCTGAGTCTTTCCGATGAGATCGAAGCCGTGCTCAGGGCTTCAGGAAGCCGCACCCCGGTGGGGATGTCGATCAACTGGGGACGCAGCGTCATAGAGGCAAAACAGGTCGATGGACCGGTCCATCACATTGAACAAGCAGTCGCTGCTGGCGTACTGCAGGGACTGATCATTTCTGGCACAACCGGTGCGGACGGTCGGTACGGTCCGGCTTTCGCCGACAGTCACGCGCCGTTGCGCAGCGATGATCTCTCTGACGGCGACCCGGCGTCCCTGTTGACGCCGGAGTTGGTGGTTCGCGCACGCAACGCTGCTGGCGCGGGCCTGCTCTACGACGGTGTGAAGGTGTCCGCTCGTCCGCACGACGCAGTCTTGGCAACGCGTCTGCGCATGGTTTCCCAGACACTCGCCGCGCTCAACTCAGCTTCGGCTGGTTGAGGCGCCCCGTGCGATCGTCTTGCCGTGGCAACATCACTCAGCCTCGGCTGGTTGATGCTCCATGTGTGATCGTCTTGCGGTGGCAACATCACTCAGCTTCG
>DLGC01000016.1:175024-226313 GCA_002482525.1 Propionibacteriaceae bacterium UBA7704
AGGCGCTTTGTGTGGTCGTTTTGTGGTGGCCAGATCACTCAGCTTCGGCTGGTTGAGGAGGCCCGCAGGGTCGTCTCGAAACCAGGCAACTTCTAGCCGTTGATGAGGGATTGGAGTTCGCCGATTTCAAGGGTGCGGCTGCCGGTGTAGGTGTGATCGAAGGTGCCTGAGTAGCCGTTGGTGGTCCAGTCGATGCGCCAGTGGGTGTCGGCGGTGACGGTGTAGGGGTGTCCGATCTTCGATTTGGTTTGGTAGACGTAGCCGCAGGTGGGGGAGGGCTTGGTTGCGGGTTTGACTGTTTTGGGTCTGATGGTGGTGGCTGTGCAGTTTTTCGAGTGTCCGTCGCCCATGGTGAAGGTGGTGGAGGTCCAGGTTGCGGTGAGGGTGAAGGTGAGGCCGTCGTGGTGGGCGGTGGTGGTCACTGTGGTGGGTCGGTCTGTCCAAAGCCAGATGGGGAAACCTACGGCGAGCATGTTCCACTCGTTGACGGAGGGGTCGGGGCCGAAGCGTGGGGTGGGGTTGGGCAGGTTGAGGCTTGCGGTGACGTCTTGGACTTGGGCACTAGTAGGCCGCCGGGGCCTCTTTTTTGCGGGCTTGCTGCTGGCGCGTGTGCACGTTCCGCCGTCGGTGGCAGCCAGACGGTGTGTCCGACAGAACCGAAGCCAATTGGAATCGGCTTCGGACTTTTCGACCGGATTTCTGTGGTTGTAGCTTCGGCGTGTTGACGTGGTTGTCGATGCCGTGGACGACGGACGGTCTCCTGGGCAGCCCCGGGTACCACGCCCAGAGATACGTCCGTCAGAAGTCTTGACCGTTGCGAGTTTGGCACAACTCTTGCGCGTTGCGGCGTCGGCGTTGGGCGCGACTATTCCTATCGAGATCACGGCGAGTAATGCAGCTGCAACTGCCAGCTGTGGCTTGTGTTGAGTCAGCATTTCGCCACCACGTCGCCGAGCGCACTTGAGATCTTGAGGTGCCCTTGATCGCGGGCAAAGTGCAAGACGTCAGATGTGTAGCCAGCCGAGATTGCGTCCTCCGCAGGCGCAACAAGTCTTGCCGTGCTGGCATCGCGACAGTCTTCGAGGGTGACCAAGGAGTCGGGTGTGGCTTTGTCAGGAGCCCGCTTCAGCCAAGCCGTCGTCGTGCTACCACCAACCATCTTGGTTTTGGTCTCTTTCAGGGCCCGGTAGATATTCATGGAGTCCTCAAGGAAATCGCCAGTCGCAACTTCGAGAAGCGCGGGGGTCGGCTCGTCAAGGCCACCCGCGCGCCAGATTCGGTCGTCCTCCGCCACGAACTTCCGGTACACGACTTCGGCCTCGGCGTAGAGCGCGTCTTCCTTCACCTGTTGGTCGTATTCGGCTTTGTAGCAGGGCGCTGGCGTGCCGCCGCCGGAGGGTGTGCAGGTGTAGGTGGGCGCGGCGTTGGGGTCTGGCTGGGTGCAGCCAGACCCCAACAAGGCAACGATCACCGCGAGTGCGGCGACGCTTTTCGGGATTGCCATGGGCATCTCCTGAGGGTGGTTGCCAGACACCTTGGCACACCGAAACGGGCGCGACAACCGTCATTCCGGAGTTGTCCACAGCTGAATCGATCAAACATTTCCTGATGCACAAAGAATGGTCGAAATGCGAGATGGGCCACCGTCAACCGTGGCAAGAAACTCCGCGCGACTCCTCGCGTCGATGTTCAGCCAGACGCTGACGGTGGCCAAGAACCACTCAGGATCAGTCGGTAAACTCAAACCCTTGCGCGCGCAGCGACGCGGCAATAGTGGGGTAGTAGATCGTCGAATAGGTCTTAGCGGTGTCCTGGGAGTAGGTGCCCATGTGGGTCAGACCCTGCGCGTCCCACCAAGCCCGCAACACGGCGTCATACTCCGCCACTCCGCTGGCGACCTTGTCCGCGTCGTAGCGCTCGGGCATCGCGTAGGACTCCAGCGGTACCCGCGGCTTGACCTGCGCCATGCGCTCGGTATCGGGGACGCCCAGAGTTGCGGCAACCACCGGGTAGGTGCGCGGCGGCAGCTCCAGGAACTCGATCAGCTGCTCGGGATTGCGGCGAATGCCACCGATCGGAGTGCTGCCATAGCCCAGCGCATTGGCTGCAGCCTGGAAGGTCGCCAGCGCGATGCCGGCGTCCACGGAGCCTGCCACGATGCCCTCGGCGGAGCGCTCCACGACCTGTTCGGTGCCGGCAATCTTGGCCGCCTCTGCGGTGCGGTTGAAGTCCATGACGAACACCACAACCACATCTGCGCCAGCCACCTGGGGCTGTCCGCCGGCGATCTCTGCGACGCGCGCAATGCGCTGCTTGTCGCGAATCACGAGCAGCGAGGTCTGCTGTCCGTTGATCGACGTCGGCGCTTGCTGCGTGGCGCGCAGGATGGCGTCCAAATCGTCCTCGCGAACCGGCTCGCCGGTGAAGGCGCGCACTGATCGGCGCTGGCTGAGTTGTTCGATAACGGGGTTGTTCACCTGTATTGCCTTTCGTGAAATTTCTCAGTGGGGGTCTTAGCCCAAGCCGATGCCGAACGCGATCAGTCCGATCAACGGGGGGAGAAGTTGAGTCAGTGCCGCACGCGCCTTGTCGGGACTGGACGCCAGCAGCACCACACCGGCGAGCACCATGGACGCAGCGCCGGCGAACACCAGCACGGCGCCAACCAGCGTTGCCCCTGAGGCGAAGACTGCGATTCCGATGGCGACTTCGACAGCCAAGAACAGGTTGTAGAAGCCCTGGTTGAAAGCAAGTGCCTTGGTGGTCTGTGCCTCGTCGTCGGTGGTGCCGAACACGGCACGGGTGCGGACGGTAGTCCAACTGACCGACTCCAACCAGAAGATGTAGCCGTGGATGAGCGCGGCGATGCCAACGATCACAAGCCCGATGACAACCATTGCGAATCCGTCCTGACGTTTTGTACTGACTGATCTAATATATACTGGATCGACCAGTACACAAATCGCCTGTCCATGACTGGAGGTTCAGATGGGACGCCCCCAGGAGTTCGACACCGCTCAGGTGGTGCGGGCTGCCCGCGAGGTCTTCTGGGCTGAAGGCTTCCAGGACGCGGCCATGCCTGAGTTGGAATCGGCCACCGGGCTGTGCCGCTCGAGCATCTACCACGCCTTCGGCAGCAAGCGAGGCCTCTTCGATGCCGCCATCGCCAACTACCTCGACGAGGTCGTCCGGCCGAAGCTGCGGCCCCTGATGGCCGATCCGGTCGCTGCCAGCGCCGTCACCGACTACCTGCTCGGACTGCGCGCCATGATCGAGAAAGCCCAAGGCTCGGACGCATCGGGCGGCTGTCTGCTCGTCAACACCGCCACCTCAGCCCTTGCCGCGGACCCCGCCCTGCGTCAGATCATCGCGGACTACCGCAGCGAACTCGACGCGGCATTGCTCAGCGGTCTGCGCGCCCGGCATCCGCACAGGTCCGAAGCGGATCTCACCAAGGACGCTCACACCTGCACGGGCCTGATCATCGCCGCGCTCTCCATCGCGAAGGCCGACCCACAAGGTGCGTTGAGCTATCTCGATCTCGCAGTGGCGACGGTAGCCAGTCGGTAGTGCTGGGCCGTGCCCTTCGACAAGCTCAGGGAACGGCTTCTCACTCAGGGAACGGGCTTCTCACCACGGACAAGTCACTCAAGTTCGGCTGGTTGAGGAGGCCCGGAGGGCCGTCGTGTCGTGGGCGCTCGACTCTCCACCGGCTGGTTGAGGAGGCCCGCAGTGCCGTCGTGTCGTGGGCGCTCGACTCTCCACCGGCTGGTTGAGGAGGCCCGCAGGGCCGTCTCGAAACCAAGCAACTGTTAGCCGTTGATGAGGGATTGGAGTTCGCCGATTTCGAGGGTGCGGTTGCCGGTGTAGGTGTGATCGAAGGTGCCGGAGTAGCCGTTGGTGGTCCAGTCGATGCGCCAGTGGGTGTCGGCGGTGACGGTGTAGGGGTGGCCGATCTTCGATTTGGTTTGGTAGACGTAGCCACACGTCGGGGAGGGCTTCGTTGCTGGTTTCACTGTCTTGGGTCTGATGGTGGTCGCTGTGCAGGTTTTCGAGTGTCCGTCGCCCATGGTGAAGGTGGTTGAGGTCCAGGTTGCGGTCAACGTGAAGGTGAGGCCGTCGTGGTGGGCGGTGGTGGTCACGGTTGCGGGTCGGTCTGTCCAAAGCCAGATGGGGAATCCGACGGCGAGCATGTTCCACTCGTTGACGGAGGGGTCGGGGCCGAAGCGTGGGGTGGCGTCGGGGAGCTTGAGCTTGGCTGCCACCTTCCTGAGCTGAGCCTCGCTGGGAGGATTCGGCGCCGGAGTGCTGGTTTCTGTCGGCGCTGGAGGTCCTTCACACTCGGGGTCCTTGCCCGGAACGCAGGGCTGGTCAGCGGACTGCGCGGGTGCGGGTTGGGTCTTCGATGTGGTGTCGTCGCCTTTGTCGCCTTCGGAGACATCCACCGTGGGGTTCGATGTGTCTACCTCCTCCTCAGCCTCAGCGAGGCAATCAGCAGTCTTGCAGCGGACTGTGGGTTCGGTGGGTGCGGCCTTGGCGTCCGCGGGGCCTTGGCCGGGCAGAAATAGGGCCGCTGCGGCCACGAGAACCAACGCCATGGATGCTCGCCTTAGCATTCGGCAACCCAGAGGTACTTGCCATGCGCGATCTTTAGCGTGTCGCCGATTCGGACAAAGTACGCGGTGCGTTGGGTAATCCGGCCCGGTTGTGGTTCATTGCCCTTCGAACCCATGCTGACGCTACTTGTATCCAAGCAAACTGAGAGAGTTGCGATGGAGCCATCACGAACGTCGCTAGGAGTGCGTCTTACCCAGGCGAGGTCGAACTTCCCGCCCGATGCAGTAGCTTTCGCGGCCTTGAGGGCGCGGTAGGCCTTCATTGCGCTTGCGAGGTAGGAGCCGGTGGTCGTGTCAAGCAGCACCTTGGTGGGATCTTCTATGCCACCGATTCGGTTGATCCGCTCCTCTTCGGCGATGTACTTGCGGTACACCGCTTCGGCCTCGGCGTAGAGCGCGTCTTCTTTGACTTGTTGGTCGTGTTCGGCTTTGTAGCAGGGTGCTGGTGTGCTGCCGTCGCTGGGTGTGCAGGTGTAGGTGGGTGCGGCGTTGGGGTCTGGCTGGGTGCAGCCAGACCCCAACAAAGCGACGATCACCGCGAGTGCGGCGACGCTTTTCGGGATTGCCATGGGCGTCTCCTGGGGGTGGTTGCCTGTCACCTTGGCACATTGGGAAATGGGGCGACAACTGCTTTTTGGGAGTTGTCCACAGGTGAATCGATCAAAGGTTTTGCTTTGTGTGAGTTGGGTGTGATGGTGCGGGGGTTTCGAGACGAACGCTTCGCGTTCTCCTCAACCAGCCGAAGGGAGGGGACCGGGGCTTGGTGGGGGCAGCCGGGGGAGTAGCGGGTGCGGGGGTTTCGAGACGAGCGCTTCGCGTTCTCCTCAACCAGCCGGGGGATGAGCGGGCGGCGGTTCGTGGGGTTCTGCGGGTTCACGAGCGCCGTCCACCACGAGCGGGGACAACCCCTCTCAGGGGGTGCCGCGACACCGGCGGACCACTAGCCTTGGGGGCGAGCAACGTCTGGTGGTGACCGCCCAATGAATCAGATCTCTGAGCCCAGTGCGCTGACGCATGCCCGCGCCTGGCAAACTGCCAGCGGGCTGGTGACGGAATGGCCGCATCTGGTGATCAGTTGGGCCGACTGGTACGAAGGCCCCGCCCATCTGGTCGTGCAGTCTGAATTCGGCGGGCCGATCCTGCACTTCGACACCGACGACGGACCGCTGTTGGAGTCCCCGGCCACCGAACTGCAGCTGGCCTGGGAAGACCTGCACCACACCAACTTCCGGCGTCTTTCCGATGCCGAATGGGCCGGCCTGTGGGGCGAACCCGAACCCGACCAGGTCACCGCAAAAGCCGCCATCTACACCACCATCGCCAGTCTGCTCGGCACCGAAGGCCCCACCCAGTGGACGGCGCGTCCGGCGAAGATGGTCTTCACCACCGACGATCCCGTTGCCGATCCGGACGCCGTCTTCGCCCTGCTCGGCGGCTTCCCCTCCCTGATGAGCACCGTGCAGTGGTACGCCTCCCAGCTGCGCGTCGGCCTGCGCCGCTCGCCGCTGGCCCAAGACCTCGGCTGGCACGAACCGCTGTGGCTACTCGCCGAAAACTCCCGACCAGTCGCCGTCCTCGATGAAGCCGGACGGGTCCACCTGCCGCGGGTCTACTCCAGTGACGACAACTTCGCCGATCTGCTCGAACTGGTTGCCGACGACGCCGACTGGGTAGCCGGTGGACTCTCCTTCGACCTGTTGGAAGCCATCGGCAAACTCGACGGTGACCTGGACGCCCTAGCCGGATTGATCCGGCCCGGCGCCCGACACGCCCTGGGTCCACGCCGCTCCTGGAACCCCACTGATCCGTCCAAGGAGCGTCCCGAACCGCGGCGCGCACAAGACCTCTGAACCATCGGTCCGGCTCTGCGATGTGGACATCGCGCCGAACCCGGGCCGAACCGCGAGTACGGTGAGGGGCCGCAATTCAGTGCCGAATCCAAGGAGTTGTCGTGAGCCAACGCGCGTCCGCACCGCCCGCCCCGAAAGAACGTGAGGAGTGGACCGGACAGATCGGCTTCCTGCTGGCGGCCATCGGCTCGGCCGTCGGCCTGGGCAACATTTGGCGTTTCCCCGGCGTGGCCTACGAAAACGGTGGCGGGGCGTTCATGATCCCCTACCTGGTGGCCATCCTCACCGCAGGCATCCCCATCTTGTTCCTCGACTACGCCATCGGGCACCGCTTCCGTGGCTCCGCCCCACTGTCATTGCGGCGCCTCACCGGCACCGTCACCGGCGAAGCACTGGGCTGGTTCCAAGTGGCGGTCAGCTTCATCATCGCCATCTACTACACCGCGGTGATCGCCTGGGCACTGAGCTACTTCGTGTTCTCCTTCACCATCGCCTGGGGTGACGATCCGGCCGGATTCTTCGTCGGCGAATACCTCCAGGTGGGCGATCCCACCCTCACCGGCGGCTTTGTGCCCGGCGTCCTGATTCCCATGGCCGTCGTGTGGGCCCTGGTGCTCGTCGTGCTGGCCGGCGGCATCGCCAAGGGTGTGCAGCGGGTCAACCTGATCGCCATGCCGCTGTTGGTGGTCGGCTTCCTGATCCTGGTGGTGCGCTCCCTCTTCCTGGACGGCGCCCTGGACGGCTTGAACGCCCTGTTCACCCCGCATTGGGCGGCATTGACTGACCCAGCGGTGTGGATCGCCGCCTACAGTCAGGTGTTCTTCTCGCTGTCGATCGCCTTCGGCATCATGATCACCTACGCCTCCTACCGCAAGAAGCGCTCCAACCTGACCTCACCGGGCCTGGTGGTGGCCTTCGCAAACTCCTCTTTCGAACTGCTGGCCGGTATCGGCGTCTTCGCCGCCCTGGGCTTCCTGGCGCACAGCCAAGCCACCACCGTGGGCGAACTCGAAGGTCTCACCGGACCGATCCTCAGCTTCGTCACCTTCCCGTTGATCATCAGCCACATGCCCGGCGGGGCCTTCTTCGGGGCGCTGTTCTTCGGCTCGCTGGTGATTGCCGGCTTCACCTCCCAGGTTTCGATCCTGCAGGTGGTCTCCTCAGCCTTCCAGGACAAGTTCGGCTGGAACCCCCGCCAGGCCGTCGCACGCATCGGCATCCCGATGGCCGTGCTCTCGCTGCTGCTGTTCGCCACCACCTCCGGCCTCAACGCCTTGGATGTGGTCGACAACTGGGCCAACAACATTGGTGTGGTCGCCTCGGCGGTACTGATGACCGTGCTGGTGTTCTGGGTGCTGCGTTCCGGCGAGATGTTGCGCGGCCACCTCAACGCCGTATCGACCATCAAAGTCGGACGCTGGTGGCTGTGGCTCACCGGATTGCTGGCCCCCATCGTGCTGGGTTACATCCTCATCACCCGCATCATCGCGCTGATCACCGACGGCTACGGCGGCTACCCGCTGTGGTACCTGCTCACCCTCGGCTGGGGAGCGGTGCTGGCCATGATCGTGTTCGCCGCCGGCTTCAGCGCGGTGCGCTGGCCGCACAACCCTGACGACTTCAGCCCCTGGCCCGCCGTCAGTGACCTGCCCCTGAAAGGAGCCCAGCGATGACCCCGTCGGCACTGATTCTGATGGTCGTCTCCATCCTCATCCTGTGGGGTGGCCTGATCGCTGCGATCGTCGCGCTGCGGCTGCGTCCCGAAGTGGACGTCTACCCGCCCGGCGGTGAGGGCACCGAACACACCGACGCCATCATCGAGCACGACACCTGAGTCGAGTCGAACCGCTGCGGTCCCCGTCGATGCGCTTGCACGGGGACGCTGGGTGCCCGCCGGGCACCTGAGTACCCGGCAGGCGCCAACTGCTGCCGACGCGTCGTGTTAGCCCAAGCTGAGTCGAACCTCGCCGCCGCTGGGGTCGGCCTTGGCCAGCACCGACCACGGTGCCCGGAACACCCGGCCCGGGCTCGCCGGCCAGGCCAGCTTCGCCGACCCGATCACCTGACCATCCTGGGTGGCAACCAGTCGCGGCAGAGCGCGATACTCATCGACCCACATCAACAGTTTGCCCCGCGACGGCGCCGCTGCCCCCGGACGCAGCAGCGACGGTGCCACCCACCGAATCGGGCCGGTCGCCACAATTGGAGCACCGGCTGCTGAGCGGGTATCCCCGCCGAGGTAGCTCAACACGCTTGCCGCAACATGCGCGCCATCCAATGCCGCAATATCGGCGGTGTCGACCGGATGCACCACATTGCCGGCAGCGAAGACCCCCTCGCGCATCGTGCGCAACGTCGAATCCACCCGCGGACCTAAGGTCTTCTCGTCCAGCTCGATCCCGGCAGCACGGGCCAGCTCATGGTCAGGGATCCAGTCGCCGGTGAACACCACCGTGTCGCACTCGATGAGACGACGCGCGCCGGTCTGCTCGTTGAGCACCTCGACACCGCTGACCCGCCCTCGGCCGACCACGCGAGTGACCCGCGACGAGGTGAGCACCGACGTGGCGAACATCACCCGACCCGGTCCGGAGAACACCGCGTAGGCATCCGGCTTGGGATAGTGGGTGACCATCGCCACCGTACGCACACCCGCTTGACGCAGCGTCATCGCCGCCGACCAGGACACCAGCTCCGCGCCCACGACCACCGCGCGGCTCCCCACCGGCAATCGCTCCAGATGCACCTGCTGCTGCAACTCGGCGGTGGTGAACACCCCCGCGGCGCGGTCCCCGGGCACCCAACGGGCCGACCGGGGGCGCTCCCGGGCGCCCGTGGCCAGAATGATCGCCTCACCACGAACCCGGCGACGCCCCTGCGGAGTGGTCACCTCCAAGGTCGATTCATCGGCCCAGCCGGTCACCATCGCGTTGGTTTGGATCCGGGCGCCGGCATTCACCGCGGTATGCACCAACCGTTGGGCATAGCCCGGCCCGGTGAGGAAACGCCCCAAATCACGAATCCCATAGCCGGGATGATCGCAGTGCCGCGGCACGCCACCGGCCACGGACTCCCGATCCAGCACCAGCACCTCGCCGGGCAGTTTCGGCGCCAACTCGGTCGCGGCACGTAGGCCCGAAGGGCCAGCGCCCACGATCACCACACGGGCTGATACGGACTTCATCGGCGGGCCTCAGCTTTCGTGTCATCAGCGGCTTGATTCAGCAGTGCGGTGAGGCGGGCTCCACAGAAGAAGCCCTGACAGCGCCCGTTGTGAGCCCGGGTGCGGCGGCGAAGACCGCCCAAGTCGGTAGCCGGAATCTCTGCGGTCAGCGCATCACGGATCTCCCCGGCGCTGACCCGCTCACAGAAACACACCACCGTGCCGTAGGCCGGATCGGCGGCGATCTTGTCGGCATCGGCATAGGGACGCAGCTGGTATTCCCCGATCGGCGGCACCGTCGGAGTCGGAGGCAACCCCGTGCGTTCGGCCAGCTCCAGCCCGGCGTCGTCCAGCAACTCGACCACATACTCCGCCACCGCCATGCTGGACGTCAGCCCGGTGGAACGAATACAGCCGGCCACCAAGTAGCGCGTAGCCGCATCGGCCTGGATCACATAGTCGCTCTGATCATGGGCGGCGCGCAGCCCGGCATAGGCAGCCGTGACCTCTTCGTTGAGCAGCGACGGCATGAGCACTTCGCCCTTGCTGCGGAGGAACGCAAAACCGGCCTCGGTGGTCGACGTGTCGGCGCGATCAGTCATGTCTTCGGCGGTGGGGCCGAGCATCACATTGCCGTAGATGGTCGGCGAAATCAGCACACCCTTGCCGAGCTTGCTGGGAACCGGCAGCAGAATCACCGGCGCCTTGGGGGCGGCCAGCTTGTCGAAGACCAGCAGCTCGCCCCGTCTTGGATGCAGCTCGAAACGCTCAAAGCCGAACAGGGCCTCGATCTTGTCGCCGCCCAGACCGGCAGCATTCACCACCCACCGCGTCTGAATGGTCCCCGAGTTGGTGGTCAGGATCGTGTAATCGGATTCGATGATCGCGGTGCGCACCTCGGTGTTCAACCGAAGTTCGGCGCCGCGCTGCAGCGCCTCGGTCGCGAAGGCCAACGTGGTCGACCACGGACAGATGATCGACTCGCCGGGGACCACCAGACCGCCCAAGGCGCCCGCACCCAACTCCGGCGCGGTGGCATAGACCTGCTCGGCACTCACGATTTCGGTATGCGGGTAGCCGTTCTTCTCCGCCTTCGTCTGCAAGGTCGGCAACGAATCGAGTTGCTCCTGATCCCAAGCAACCAAGAGCGCCGAAGTGTTCTGTAGCGGAATCGCCGCCTGCGCGCAGTAGTCACGCAGCAGCTCGTAGCCCCGATGCACCAGTCGAGACTCCACCGTGCCAGGGCTGGCATCGAAGCCGGTGTGCAGAATCGCGGTGTTGGCCTTGGAGGTGCCGTCACCGATGTCATTGCGCGCGTCGACCAACAGCACCTTCAGCTCGAAGCCTGCCAGCGCGCGTGCGATCGCCGAGCCGACCACCCCGGCGCCAATCACGGTGACGTCATAGATCGTGCTCATGCCTGACTCGCTTTCAGTGAGAGCTCTACCGCTGAGCGCCAGCGCTGCCGGAACTGGGCGGCCCGATCAGACGACCAGGCCGGTTCGTAGCTGGTGGCCGGCTGCCAGCTCACCACGGCCTGCGACAGCGACAGCTCCGGATTCAGCCCCTTTCGCAACAAGGCGACCGCCCCCAACGGGGTGGCGTGGCTGGATGGATACACATCAATGGGCAAGCCGGTGAGGTTGGCAACCGCCTGCATGAAGGCCACCGAGCGAGTCAGGCCGCCGTCCACGCGCAGCCGGGTCAGTGGCGCGCCCAGATCGGCCGCGACCAGATCAGACAGCTCCGCGACCTGCGCGGCCAGCCCCTGGATCATGGCGGTCACCAGATGCTCCCGGGTAGTGCCCAGGCTCAGGCCGGTGAAACTGGCGGTGGCATCCGAGCGCCACCACGGCGCCGCCAACCCGGCCAATGCCGGAACGCACAAGGCGCCGCCCGCGTCGTCGACGGCCAACAGATCCAAATCGGTGGCACTGGAGATCACACCCAGCTCCTGCAACCAGCGCACCGCTGACGCCGCGGTGTACACCTGGCCGTCAGAGCAGTAGCTGAGCTGGCCGTCGACCTTCCAGGCGATGCACGACACCAGACCTCCGCGAGAGCGGGTGGCCTGCTGGCCCAGATTGGTCAGGAAGAACGCGCCGGTTCCGAAGGTGCACTTCGCTTCGCCGGGATTCACACAGTTCTCGGCCAGCAATGCAGCCTGCTGATCCACCACCAGGCCACCGACGGGAACCTCGGCGCCGAACTCGGTGGTGGTGCCGATGATCTCGTCATTGGCGGCGATTCGGGGTTGGTCGGCCAGGTCTATGCCGAACAGCTCGGCCAGTTCGGGGTCGTAGTCGCCGGTGTCCAGTGAGGTGATCAGCGAACGGCTGGCGGTGGCGGCGTCGGTGACGAACTCGCCGGTCAGTTTGTGCAGCAGCCAGGTATCGCTGGTGGTCACCACGCCTTCGGTGGTGGCATGGCGGCGCAGCCAGCTCAGCTTCGGTGCCGTGAAATACGGGTCGAGAACCAGACCGGTGCGCTCGGCGATCAGCTCGGCGTGGTCGGCGAGTTCATCGCACACCGACGCTGCTCGGCTGTCCTGCCACACGATCAGGGGTGAGATGGGCGTGCCCGTGTGCGGGTCCCACGCCAGGACGGTCTCACCCTGATTGGTCAACGCCACGGCACTGATCGGGGTGCCCGCCTGTGAGAGTGCTTGACGGCAGGCGGTGAGCACCGACTCCCACAGTTGCTCGGGGTCTTGTTCGACGATGCCGCCGGCGCGGTAGTCCGGTCGGATCGGGACTTCGGCCAACCCCAAGATGTGGTCGGTGTCGTCGATGACAACCGCCTTGGTGCCGGAGGTGCCCTGGTCAATCGCCAGGATCGGGTTCATGATGCGTCCCTCCTTGGGAGCTTCAGGTCACTGCTCAGCGTAGGAACCTGTGGATCTGAGAGGAGGCGGCCGGCTTCGGACGTCTCGCTGCTGGTTCGGTGGGGTGGGGGAGCGAGTCGGTGGGCCGTCGCCGTGTCGAGACGGCCCACCGACGCTGATCTCACAGGTGTTCTGCGTCCAAACCCGGCTCCTTGGTGAGCTGGGCCTTGCGGGTCTTCCACACCACCGCGAACACGATGGCACCCAACACCAGCGAGCCCAAGGCGTAGTACTGGGCGACGCGGAAGTCCGGCGGGAAGATGAAGATCGACAACTCCACCAGCAGCCAGATGCTGGCACCGATCACCACGGGCTTCTCCCAGATGCCGAGCTGGAAATCGTCGGCCTGCAAGGTGTAGCTGCGGCGGGTTGCAATGAACAACACCACCGTGGCTGCATACAAGATGGCCGGCATCAGGGTGCCGGCACCCAGCAAGGCGGCCAGCGCGTCCGGAGTGGCGATGAAGAACAACACGATGGCAATGGAGCTGCCGCCGGCCAGAACCGTCGCCCACAGCGGACCGCCGGTGGGACGGGGCACCTTCGCGAAGGTCTCGGCGAACGGAATCCGTCCGTCGCGGGCCATCGCGTGGATCAGGCGACTGTTGGAGGTCATGATCACCAGCCCGCAAGCGAAGATGGCCACACACACCACGGCCAGCATGATCGTGGCCAAGACCGGGCCCACGGTCGCTTCGATGATGGCGGCCACCGGCGAGGAACTGGCCGTGATCGATGCAACCTGATCGCCGATACCAGCAGAGATGACCATCAAGAACAGCATCCCGACCACACCGGAGATCAGGATCGCCCGCACCATCGACCGCGGTACGACCTGCTTGGGATTGTGGGTCTCCTCGGTGAGGTTCGCCGCCGACTCCCAACCGACCAGGGTGTAGGCGCCCAACAGTGCCGACAGCATGAACGGGCCCAGCCAGGCGAAGTATCCGTCGCTGGGGACGATGCCGGTGGAACCCAGATTGCTCCAGTCACCCTTACCGCCGAAGAAGATGGCGACAGCGATGAGCACGGTCAGGCCGATCATGGCCACCATCTCGGCGCCCACCGCCAAGTTGTTGATCTTGGTCAGGATCGGGGTCGACCAGATGATCAGGCCGGCCTGCAGAGCCATCACCACAGCAGTGGTGAGCGCACCACCCAGCGGGGTGTACTCCCAGCCGAGGAGTGGGAACAAGGCCACCTGCGAGAAGCCGTAGTCGACGGCGACGGTGACGATGGCCAAGAAGGCGAACGACACCCAGCCGAACCACCAGCCCAAGACCGGATTGGCGAGCCGACTGGCCCACTGATAGCTGTATCCCGACAGGGGAATGCGGCTAGCCAGCATTCCGTAGACCAGGGCGACCAGCACGGTTCCTACCGTGGCGATCGGCCAGGTCCAGATCCCAGCCGGACCAGATGATGCCAGGACCACGCCATAGGTGGAGAACAGGCCGGTGGTGATCGAGATGAACGAGAACGCCACGGCAAACGACTCGAACTTGCCTAGCGTCCGCTTGAACTGAGGTTGATAGCCGGCATTGGCGACATGTTGGTCGGCAGCGTCAGGCTCTGGTTGTTGAAGTCTGGCAGTATCAGACATGGAGATTGCTCCTTTTCCTTAGTCGGGGCTTTTCCACGGTCGGGTGGCGTTGTCAGACGTCACCCGGCTCTTTTTTTGAAGGGATCCTGCGGCGGGCAGGTCATTCGGTGATGATGCGACCTCCTCCAGTGGTGATGGCTTGGTGGAGGGGTGGCGACGGTCTGCGTTCGCTGATCAGACCGTCGATTTCGGGCCAGTCGCACACCCGGTACGGTGCGACCACTCCGAACTTGCTGGAATCGGCCAACACATAGCGGCTGCGCGCTCGGGCCAGCATCTGCAGCCGGGTGGCGACTTCATCGAGGTGGTAGTCGGTCAAGCCCGCCTCGGCGTCCACTCCGCCGGAACTGACGAAGGCGATATCGGCGTTGAGCGAGGCGAAGAACGCCGCCGACTGGGCGTTGGAGCACGACAGGTCACCGCCGCGCACTCGGCCCCCGGAGACCAGCACCTCGATGGTGCTGCGTCCGGCCAGCTCGCCGGCGACCAACAGCGAAGAGGTGGCCACTACGCCGTGGAAATCCGGAGCCAGTGCGCGCGCGACCTGCACTGCGGTGGTTCCGATATCCAAGAAGATGGTTTGACCGGGGCGGACCAGTCGAACCGCGAGCGCGGCGATGGTGTCTTTGGCCGTCTGGTTCATGGTTCGACGATCTTCAAAGATCGGTTCGGTCGAGATGGACGCTGCGGCGGCCGCGCCGCCGCGCACCCGATGCAGCGCGTGCTTGCTGTGCAGCGAGTTGATGTCGCGGCGAATGGTCTCCACCGAGACATTCAGTTCGTCGGCCAGATCCTCGGTGCTGGCGATGCGACGCACGGCCAGCAACTCCAGGATCCGGGAGCGCCGCTCAGTAGCCAACATGACCGAAGTTGCCCGACTTTGTGGAGTTCTGACTGAACATGCCGGAATGCTAACGGCTGGGACCGGCCTTGGGAATAGGTGCTCAGGGTCGAAACCGGATTGTCACATCCGTGCAGGCTCCCGCCAGCGGTCAGCGGGTCTCGCGATGGGCCGAATTGCTCAGCGGGCTCAACCCACCAGTTCAGCGCGCTCGGCGAAGGCATCAGCCAGCGCCTGGCGGACCAGCTCAATGCGGACATCGCCGGCCGAGGCGGTGCGGAAGGCGGCAAAGATCTCCCGGGACGGATCGCCAGGCAGCGGCAGCAGCCGCACCGCATCGGTTTCACCCTCACCCCAGGTGAGATCGGGCAGCATGCCGGCGGCATGCCCGGCTGCGATGAGCTTCACCTGGGTACCCAGGTCGGCAGCCGAATAGCGAACATCGGGCTCGAATCCTGCGGCCCGACACTGCTGGATGCTCCACTGCCGCACCGCCGTGCCATCCGGCTCGAAGGCCCAGGCGGCAGTGGCCAGATCGGCGAGGGCTTGGGCGGCGGAATCGGCAGGCACCACCAGCCGAATCGGGTCGTGGCCGATCAGGGAATGGGTGGCATCAGGCTGCCGCGGCCGGGTGTGGCCCGGATACTGCTCGGCGATCACCACATCGAAGCCGCGCGCCGACAACTCAAGCAGTGCACCTTCGGGGGGCATCTCGGCAGCCTCCACCCGCAGCGTTGGTGCCCGCTCGGCAAGCAGCGAAATGGTGCGCGGCACCAAATTCTGCGCTGCGGTCTGCATCGCGGCGATCCGCACCGGAGCCAGTCGGGACTGCAGGGACGCCAACTCGGCGCGGGCTTGCTCATCGAGCTGCAGCGCCCGAGCGGCATGGGCGACCAGTGCCTGGCCGTGGGCGGTCAGCCGTACTCGGCGTCCCTCTGGTTCCAGCAGTGGAACCCCGGCCTCCTTCTCCAACTGATCCAGCTGCTGCGACACCGTGGACGGGCTGTAGGCCAAGGCCTCGGCGACCGCGGCCAAAGTGCCTCGCAGTGACAGTTCGTGCAGCAGGCGCAGTCGACGAAGTTCGAACATTGCCACCCCTCAATGCTTCGATGTATTCGAACAATATCTATCCTAAATCCTCGCTTGTGTCGAGCACTTTGGTGGGCGCACACTGAGAAGAAGCCAGCAGGCAGCACTGTCCCGTGCCCCGAGCCGAAGGGATCCCGACATGACGGTCGTCGACAAGCACCTCACCCACCTCGACGAGGACCGTGACGCCTTGGCCCAGCAGGCCATCGCGCAAGTCCGCACCTGGCTGGAGCAGGCCCGCCAGGAACCCAGTGATCGGGCCGCGACCCGGCTGGCCAAGCTGCTGCGCGACGAATCCGGGCTGGCCTTCACCGTCGGCTTCGTCGACCGAGTGATCCGTCCAGAGGATTACACCGTCGCCGCGCGCAACCTGCGCGAACTGTCGGCCGACGCCCCCGGCTTCCTCGGACTCGGCTGGAAGCTGCTGGTCAAGCTCGGCGGCTTCTTCGCCCCGCTGCTTCCCGGCATCGTGGTGCCCATCACCCGTGCGGTGCTGCGCCAGATGGTCGGCCACCTGTTGATCGACGCCACCGAAGCCAAACTCGGCAAGGCCATCGCCCACGCCCGTGTCGACGACAGCCTGCACCTCAACGTCAACCTGCTCGGCGAAGCCATCCTGGGACGCGACGAGGCCGCCCGCCGCATGGCCGGCACCATGACTCTGCTGAAGCGACCCGATGTCGACTACGTCTCCATCAAGGTCTCCGCCACCGTCGCCCCGCACACCCCGTGGGCCTTCGACGAAGCAGTCGCCGATGCCGTCGAGTCGCTGCGTCCGATGTTTCTGGAGGGTGCTGCCAGCGGCACCTTCATCAACCTCGACATGGAGGAATACAAAGACCTCGACCTCACCATCGCGGTCTTCACCACCTTGCTGAACGAGCCTGAACTGAAGGACTACTCCGCCGGCATCGTGCTGCAGGCCTACCTGCCCGACGCGCTCAGCGCCATGATCCAGCTGCAGGAATGGGCCGCAGCCCGGATTGCCGACGGGGGAGCCCCCATCAAAGTCCGTGTGGTCAAAGGCGCCAACCTGCCCATGGAGATCGTCGAGCACGAAAGCCGCGACTGGCCGCTGGTCACCTGGCCCACCAAGGAAGCCACCGACGCCTCCTACAAGGCCGTATTGGACTACGCGCTGCGTCCGGAGCATGTAAAAGCGGTGCGCATCGGTGCCGCCGGTCACAACCTGTTCGACGTCGCCTACCACTGGACGCTGGCCAACGCCCGCGGTGTGGCCGACTCCCTCGATATCGAGATGCTGCTCGGTATGGCGCCGCAGCAGCAGGCCGCCGTCCGCAAGACCGTCGGCTCGGTGCTGCTCTACACCCCGGTGGTTCACCCCGAAGAGTTCGACGTCGCCATCGCCTACCTGATTCGGCGACTCGAAGAGGGCGCCTCGCAGGAGAACTTCATGTCGGCAGTCTTCGACCTCGACGCCGATCCGGCTCTGTTCGACCGTGAACGCGACCGCTTCTTGGCCTCCCTGGCCAGCGTTCCCCTCGAAGTGCCCGGCCCGAACCGCACCCAGGATCGTTCAGCGGCGGTGGAACCGTGGCCCGGCGGCTTCGCCAATACCGCCGACAGCGACCCGGCGCTCCCGGCGAACCGCGCCTGGGCCGACCAGATCCGCGCCAAGATGAAGGACTCCACCCTCGGTGCTGAACTGGCCGAGAAGTCCTGGCTGACCACCCCCGCCGACGTCGACGCCGCCATCGCGCGCGCCGAGCAGGCCGCCAAGACCTGGGGTGGCCTGACCGGAGCCCAGCGCGCCGAGATCCTGCACCGGGCCGGCGACGAACTCGAAAGGCGTCGCGCCGAGCTGCTCGAGATCATGGGCCACGAATGCGGCAAGGTGCTCGAGCAATCCGATCCCGAGGTGTCCGAGGCGGTCGACTTCGCGCATTACTACGCCGAGAGCGCAGCAGCCCTGGACAGCGTCGTCGGTGCCACCGCCAAGCCGGTGGGACTGACCGTGGTCACCCCGCCCTGGAACTTCCCGGTCGCAATCCCGTCGGGGTCCACGCTGGCAGCGCTGGCTGCCGGATCCCCGGTGATCTTCAAGCCTGCCCGTCAAGCCGCCCGCTGCGGCGCGGTGATCGCCGAGGCGCTGTGGGCCGCCGGCGTTCCCACCGAGGTGCTGCAGTACGTGCGCATGGATGGCACCATGGGCAAACACCTGATCTCCAACCCGGCCGTGGAGCGGCTGGTGTTGACCGGCTCCTACGAGACTGCCGAGCTGTTCCGCAGCTTCCGACCTGACCTGGGCCTGTTGGCCGAGACCAGCGGCAAGAATGCCATCATCGTCACCCCGAGCGCCGATCTTGATCTGGCCGCCAAGGACGTCGCCTACTCCGCCTTCGGACACGCCGGACAGAAATGCTCAGCGGCCTCCTTGGTGGTGCTGGTCGGTTCGGTGGCGACCTCCAAGCGGTTCCGCCGCCAGTTGCTGGACGCCGTGGCGTCCTACGACGTCGGGCAGCCCTGGGAGGGCGCCAGCCGCATCGGGCCGCTGATCGGCCCGGCCGACGGCAAGCTGTTGCGCGCCTTGACCAGCCTGGAGCCGGGTCAGTCCTGGGCTCTGGAGCCCCAAAAACTCGACGAGGACGGCGCGCTGTGGCGTCCCGGTATTCGTGACGGTGTGAAGCCCGGCTCGGAATACCACCAGGTGGAGTACTTCGGACCGGTGCTGGGCATCATGGCCGCCGACAGCCTTGCCGAGGCCGTACGCATCGTGAATGCCGTCGATTACGGCCTGACCTCGGGTCTGCACTCCCTGGATGAGGCCGAGATCCAGCAGTGGCTGGCGACCATCCAGGCCGGCAACCTGTACGTCAACCGAGGCATCACCGGCGCGATCGTGCAGCGGCAGCCCTTCGGCGGCTGGAAGGCGTCCTCGGTGGGCGCCGGTGCCAAGGCCGGCGGCCCGAACTACCTGGTCGGGTTGACCAACTGGGCCGACGCGCCGCTGTTGGGATTGACCGGTGGCGACGCGGTCTCCACTGCCGCCCGCGAGGTGGCGCTGGCCCTCGGCGTGCCCGAGGACGAGCGTGACTGGTTGGCCGGCGCGTTGGGAACCGACGAGGGGGCCTGGGCGGCCGAGTTCGGCGTGGTGCGCGATGTCACCGGGCTGGTGACCGAACAGAACGCCTTCCGGTACCAGGCGGTGCCGGTGACGATCCGCTTTGAGCAGGCCCGTCTCGTGGACTTGATCCGCGTGGTTGCCGCCGGTATCCGTGCTGGATCGCCGATCACGCTGAGCGCTGCCTCCGAACTGCCGGCCGCCGTTGTCGCCTGGCTCCTCGACGCCGGCGCGTCCTACTTCGTCGACGATGCGCCGTCCTGGGCCAAGCGGGTGCAGGTTATGGCCAGTCGGGGTGGTCGGATTCGGTTGCTTGGTGGTGATGCCACCGCAGTGGCTGAGGCCGCCAGCGGCTCGGTGCGGCTGGCGATCTACGCCAGCCCGGTGCTCACTGCCGGCCGGGTAGAGCTGCTCACCTTCGTTCGCGAGCAGGCCGTTTCGGTCACTGCGCATCGCTTCGGCACACCGATCCGGCGCGACATCCCGATGTTGGAGCCGTCGCCTAGCTGAGATTGGCCAGAATCTCGATGCAGAGTGCCTCACCGACGCCGAAATCGTCGTGTTGACGCATTCTGCATTCAGATTTCTGCCAGCCAGCCGCAGCGACCTACGATCAGCCGATGCTGATCCCGACCAAGCGGCCAATCCAGTAGGTGACTCCCATGGCCAAGAAGCCGCCCAGCACGTTGCGGATCATGGCCCGCAGAACCGGCGTTCCGCCTGCCCGGGCGCTCAGATAGCCGGTTAGAGCCAAGGCGAGCAGCACTCCGATGGCCGTGACCGGAATCTTGATGTCGGCCGGTGCCAGCAGAATCGCGGCCAGGGGCAGCGCCGATCCCACGGTGAAGGCGATGGCCGAGGAGATCGCGGCCACCGTCGGGCTGGTCAGCTCGTTCGGATCGATCCCCAGCTCGGTCTCGGCGTGTGCGGCCAACGCATCGTGCTCATGCAACTGGGTGGCGACTTCCAGGGCGAGTTCGGGGGTGAGCCCCTTCTCCTCGTACAGACCGGCGAGTTCGGCCAGTTCCTCCTCGGGCATTTCCTCAAGCTCGCGGCGCTCCTTTTCCAGCAACGCCATTTCGCTGTCACGCTGGGCGCTCACCGACACGTATTCGCCCACGGCCATCGACAGGGCGCCTGCGGTCAAGCCGGCAACGCCGGCGACCAGGATCGGCGCGAAGTCGGGAGTGGCGCCCGCGACACCGATGACGATGCCCGCCGTGGAGACGATGCCGTCGTTGGCGCCCAGCACGGCGGCACGCAACCATCCGACACGATCGGTGCGGTGCAGTTCGCGGTGACGTGTGACCGGAGTGCGGGGATGGCGTGGCATGCCGACAGCGTACGCCGGTCCGCCCTCGTGCGTCGACCGGGCGTCATCGTCTCCATGGATGGGATACTGCGGCGTTTCCGCGGCAACGATCGCGTGCGGGCGGTCACGTTATAGTGCCGGCCTTGCGATGGGGCATGCACGCCCGGCGTCGCGTCTTCTGCTTGCGAGTCCTGCCCTTGTCCAGTCCCAGCCACGTCGCCGACACGCCCATCACCGACCGCGCCCAGCTGGTGGACTACATCGCCTCCGGCGAGAAGCCGCGTGCCGACTGGCGCATCGGCACCGAGCNNGACGATGCCGTCGTTGGCGCCCAACACTGCCGCCCGCAGACTGTTCAGACGATGGGCATGCGATCCTGCTTGGGCTTCGGCCGTCTGGAATGCGACAGGGTCGCCCTGGGCCAAAGACTGGTCCTTTTTCACGAATACTCCCGGGGTTCAACGAGCTTGCCTGAGCCTAACGCCTCGCTCGATGTTGTCAGGCGGTCGCCACGTGATCGACGAAAAGGCCCGGCCACGCCAGCACGTCACCAGGGGAGGCGGCCACCACCAGGCGGCTGGAACTGATCGTGCGATGAAGCAATTCGGCGGTGCGCAGAGGATGCGACGGATCTTGCACCCACGCCAGAATCAGGGTGGGTATCGACACCTCGGCGATGGACTGCAATGCCGGAAGATTCGACGCCGCCGCGCCCCGCAGCACGGTGGGCAGCAGGTCCTCAGCGACTGCCGGCCGCGAATGCGGCGTTCCGGCCAACGCAGGCGGGTCCGGAATGTTGTCCGAGGCCGATACGAACGCGTCGATGCCGTCACGTTGCACCAACTCGGCGTTCGCCAAGTAGTCCACGGATTTCGCCCGGCGGGTCTCCCAGGCGGTCGGCGGCAGCACCAGCGTGAGACTGGCGAATCGACCCGGTTCGCGCAGCGCGGCGTGCAGCAAGGTTCCGGTGCCCATCGAGGTGCCCACGGCGTGCACCGACTCACCGGGGGCCAACTCCTCCAGAATCTGCAACAGATCACCGGCTAATGCCGGCCAGGTGTAGCTGGACGGATCGTCATCGCCGCTGGATTCGCCATGCCCGCGGGCGTCGTAGCGCAGCACCCGATTGTGCTGCAATGCCTGCCCCAGATTCAGACCCATGGCGGCGTCCCGAGCCCGGCACGAGGTCAGCCCGTGCAACTGCACGGCCAACGGCCCATCCTGCCCAGCAATGTCGTAGTCGATACGGGCGCCACCGACGTCCAGGCCAGGCACAGGATCCTCCGAAAGTGCTCGATCTCGTAACAATGCGTTCGCATCTGCTGTCTAGGGTAAGGCGGCATGCGGCTGACGAACGTCACACAGATGGCGCTCCCACCAGGCAGACTGCATAGTTTTGCGGTGAGCTCGGTCGGTGATCCCGGTGATGAACTCGTCGTGTCGTTCGACCAAGGACGCCACGCCGGCCTCGGACAGCGCCCCGGATCATGGATGGCGGTGGCAGCCCGGCTCCCGGAAGGCACCTCCCTGGATGGCCTGGCGCAGGCCTGGCGGGCGGTGCAACGCCGCCACGGCAGCCTGCATACCGGCTTCCGCCAGGACCTTGACGGTCTTCATCTCAACGACATCACTCTCACTGACGGGGAGTGGGTCGAGCACCCCCTCGAGCCCGACCAGGACCCGCGAGTCGTGCTGCGCGAACTCTTCGACGCGGCCTGTGCCCCCTTCCAGCAGCCCTCCCACCGGCTCGTGGTGGTGCTTCCCGAACCTGATGGCGTCGATCAGCGTCCGCTGCTGATCCTGGGAGCCGATCACTGCCACGTGGACATGTGGTCTTTTCTGGTGATCCTGCGTGATCTGAACATCGGACTGGCTGATGCCGTCGCCGGACGCCGGCCCTGCGCAGACCTGCCGCCGGCGGCCAGCTTCGCCGAGCACAGCGCTCTGCTGGCCGCCAAACCGCCGGCGCCGGCGCACATACACCAGCGCTGGCGAGAGATTCTGGCAGCCGAAGGGGGAGTGATGCCCACCTTCCCGCTGCCCCTCGGTGATCTCACCGACGCACCCGACCCGGTTGTCGAAGTCCGCGATTTGGTCGACGCCGACGGCATCGCGGCGTTGGCCGCACAGGCGCACGCCCGCGGCGTGCGGCTGCTGCCGTTGGCGGTGTCGGTGATGACTGAAGTGACTGCCGAACTGGCCGGAGCGCCGCTGCGGGCAGTGCTCCCGGTCCACAGCCGCGACGAGGATCGCTGGCGCAACTCCGTGGGGTGGTACATCACCAACGCCGTGTTGGAGTCCGCCGACGCTGATCCGACGGCCTGCCGACAGGCGGTTCGGGAGGCCATCGCGTTGGGTTCCTACCCGCTGGCGCCCATCGTGGCACCCTACGGCGGGATGCCGGTCGCTCCGGGTATGTTCGCCATCTCCTGGCTGGACACGCGTCGGCTTCCGGAGCTGGGATTCGACGCCGAAGTGCAGTATGTGTCGGCGGTGGTGCGTGACGACGGGGTCATGGTGTGGTTCATCGCCGCTGACGCCGGGCTGCACCTGCGCGCCCGCTACCCCGACACCGAAGAAGCCCGACGCAATGTCGGCGGCTGGCTGGATGCGGTGGCGGTTCGGCTGAGTGAACGTGCTAAGCAGTGATCCCCTGGTCAGTGCCGTGGTTTTCCGATCAGTGAGGTACCGTCGATAGCCGTAAGAGGGGTGGAACCGAAGTGAGACGAGCATGGTTGCGCGCTGCCATTGTGCCGGTGGCGCTGCTACTGAGTGCTTGCGCTACCCAAAGTCCGGTGTCCTCTCCGACGCCGGAACCGCTGTCGCCGACGCCGTCGGTCACGACGGCCTCCGAAACCGCTCTGACCGGAAACGGCGATGTACCTGAGGTTCTGGATCCCGATCTGCTCGAGCATCTGCCGGTGACGGTGCACTCTCAGAGTGGCTACCAGCAGCACATCTTCGCCACCTGGCCGGAGTTCGGAAAGCCGAAGATCGACGCCGCGATTCGCGGCTACTACCTGTCCACCATCAAGCAGTTCGAACAGGACTATCCCCAGCCCGCCGATCCGGAAGCTCCGTCGCCGGAGCTGAATCTGGATTGGCATCTGCTGGCGGCCTCGCCTTCGATGATCGGGATCGTAGCCGACGGCTATCAGTTCGCCGGGGCGGACGCCAGCGACCTGTGGCATTCGATGTGGTTCGACCCGAGCACCGACACGGTGTATCAACCCGCCGATTTGGTGAACAGCTACGCGGTCAGCACCGCGCTGGTCGGCCTGGAGCCCAGTCGGCGCACCATGGTGACCACGCTCGACTTGTCGCCGCTGGGATCAAACCCCTATGGCGCTGCGACGCTGGTGGCCTTCACCGGCAACGGTGACCTCATCGTCGGATTCGACGAGTGCCAGGTCGCCGCCTGTGTCGAGGACCGGGTGACGATGACCATTCCGGCCACGACGGTGGCGCCGATGCTCACCGCGGCCGGGAAACGGGCACAGGCCGCCGAGATGGATCCGGTCGACCCGACTACCACCGCCTCCGCTTCAGCCTCATCGCCCAGCCCGGTGCCGGTCGTGACGCCGCAGCCGACCGCCAAGAAGGTGAACTGCAAGAAACTCAAGTGTGTGGCGATCACCTTCGACGACGGCCCGGGCCCCTACACCAAGACACTGCTGAGCTATCTCAAGGCCGGCAATGTGCCAGCGACCTTCTTCATGCTCGGTCAGCAGGTCGACACCTACCCGCACACGGCCCTTGCCGTGGCCAAAGCCGGCCACGAAATCGGCGTTCATACCTGGAGCCACCGCGATCTGACCCGGCTCAGTCCGATTCAGATCGACAAGGAGATCACCTCCACTGTCGATATCATCCGCAACGAGACCGGTGTGACGCCGACGCTGCTGCGTCCGCCCTACGGTGCGGTGAACAGCACCGTGCGGAAAGAAGCGCGAAAGGCCGGATTGGCCGTGGTGCTGTGGAATGTCGACACCCTGGACTGGAAGACCCGAAGCACCCCGAAGACGGTGAAAGCCGCACTGCGTGATACCCGCCGTGGATCGATCATTCTGCTGCACGACATTCACAAGACCAGCGTGGCTGCGGTGCCCGACATCATCGCCGGACTGCAGGCCAAGGGCTACACCTTCGTGACGGTGACCGACCTGCTGGGTAACCCGCAGCCGGGCGTGATGTACCGCTACGGACGCTGATCCGTCGCGGATCGGCCTTCGCCGGGTCCCACCACATTCTCCACCGGCTCACCGGCAAGCAGATGCTCCAACTGGCGACGCAGCAGCGCCGCCACCCGCGGATAGGTTGCGGTGGTGTTGCCGCCCTGATGGGCGGTAATGATCGTGTTGGGGGCGCGCCACAGCTCGTGGCCGGCCGGCAGTGGCTCAGGATCGGTGACGTCGAGGGCCGCTCGTAGGCGTCCGCTGCGCAGTTCGGCCAGGAGTGCGTCGGTGTCGATCACGAGGCCGCGAGCCACATTGACCAGCAGCGCCCCGTCCGGCAGTGCCGCCAGCGCCGGCGCATTCAGCAGGTGGTGGGTCTGTGCAGAGTAGGGCACCGTCACCACCACGATCTCGGCCGACGTCAACAGTTGCGGCAGTTCCACAATGCCGTGGACGCCGTCGCGTGCGCTGCGTCCGACCAGGGTGAGGTCGACTTCGAAGGGTCGCAGCCGGGCGGCCACCGCTTGAGCGACCGATCCGGCGCCGATCACCAGCACACGGCGATCAGCCAGCGAAACCAGTTCCGGGTTGTGCCAGCGCTCGGCCCGCTGGGCGTCGATCGCTTCGACCAATCCCCGCTGCGAAGCCAGTATCAGAGCCACGGCCAGCTCGGCGGTTCCGGCCGAATGGATGCCGCGCCCGTTGCACACCGTCGCCTGGGCGGGAATCAGCGGCAGTGCGTGCTCGAAACCGGCCGAGGGCAGCTGCACATAGCGAAGCCGCGGCAGCTCGTACAGGCGACGCCAGCGCTGCGGCTGAACCCAGTAGTGGCCGACTTGAACCAGGTCGACCCGCTCGGCCAGCTCCGCCGGCAGCGGGTCGAGAAGATCCCACACCACCAACTCCACTCGGTCGTTGAAGTCGGCGAGCCGGTCGCGCAAGTCGGTGTCCGGCACGGTAACGGTGAGCATGACCAGAGTGTGCCAGCCCCATGGCCTGACCAACCACCTGAATACCTAGTGAGCGACCGGTCTGGTGCACAGGAAGCGAAAAGAAACCCCACAGATAACTGCTGATAGGCCTCCGCACCGTCAGCTTCATCAAGCCCCAATCGAAAGGGTCAGGGCCGTGAAGCGACCACAGACAAGAACCATCCGGCGACTGCTGGGCGGCATCGCCACAGCAGCCGTGCTGGGCTCCTCGATCGTCGGGTGTTCAGCCATGACCACCTCGGGCCCGTCGAGTTCTTCGTCGAGTTCCACCGCAGCAAGCTCGACCTCGATCGACAGGATCAGCAGCGGGACCTAAACCGCCACCTTCGACGGCACCAGCGTCACCATCAATGCCGCCTACCTCTTCGATGGCACCAGCGTGACCATCGACTCCGGCACCTACCAAAGCCTCACCAGCGATCAGGTCGTCTTCTTGGTGGTCAACGGCGGAAGCCTGAATATCACCGGCGCGACCACCAGCAAGTCCGGGGATGCCAGCGCCAACAGCCAACAGAACACCGGCGATGTCAGCGATGACTACAACTTCTACGGTTTGAACTCCGCCATCGTGGTCCTTGGCGACGGCAGCAGCGGCACGGTCGCGGATTCGACCATCGACACCACCTCCGGGGCGCATTCGGCTGCACTGCCCACCGACCGCGGCTCGGGCACCGTCACGGTGACCGGCACCAATGTGTTCAACACCTCCTCGGCAGTGACCGTGACCAACTTCGGCTTCGAGAGTTCCACGGCCTCCGCGTTGGTAAACGCCGACGAGAACCGATGGGGCACCAGCGGCTCCAACGGTGCCACCGTGGCGATCACGGTGGCGGGGTCCCGTCTCGCCGGGAAGGTCACTGCGGGGGACAGTTCGTCGATCACGATGAAGCTGACCGACTCCTCGACTCTGAAGGGAGCCACCCGCGGGTCGGTGACAGTGACCGCCGATTCCAGTTCCACTCACACCAGCTAGCGGTACCGATCTTCGGCCTTGGCCAGGGTCTCCTGGTCAAGGCCGAAGTGCGGTCGGGCGCACCGGCGAACTGAGCGACGGTGCGGCTGGCCGGGCTCCTCCGCTGTGCGCGCCACGTCGGTGGAGGCGTGTTCCGGCGGATCCAGCGGCGCCGACGATAGAATTTTCGTGAGAGGGGCGGAAACTCGCAGGGCTAGGAGCTGCGGGGATCGCGTCAAGGAGCGTGCCCATGGCCGCTAGCGTTTTACGTCGGTACGATCGTGCTGCGGCTACCGCAATACGGGTAACACTAGGTCTTTTGGGCTTGATCGGCATGGTGAGTGGCCTGTTCATCCTTGCCTGGCCCGACCGCTCTGCCGTGGCTGTGGGTGCGGTACTGGCCGGTTACGCCGGAGTGACCGGTTTGATCAACCTCGCCATGGGCGTCTTTGCCTCGCACATGAGGATATCCTCACGCATCGGCTATGGGGTGCTCGGTGGCGCCTTCGTTGCCGTTTCAGTGGCTGCCTTCATCAACCTCGGCCCGTTCATGCAAACCTGGGGTCCGATCGTGGGCATCCTCATCGGCGCGGTGTGGATCGTCAATGGGGTGATCATGATCGCCGTCCTCAACGACGTCTCGGTGAGGGTCTCCACAGTGCTCCATGGCGTGGTGAACATCGCTGCCGGTGTGCTGCTGATGACCGCACCCTTGCACGACGTCCAGGCGTTGGCCCTCCTTGCTGGAGGCATCCTGCTCACTCTGGGGGCACTTCAGACGTGGCGTGCCTGGCGGTTTGCGCGACCGCCGATGACGGCGGCCAAGACTCAGCCGATCCGCGGGCTAGCAGCTCAGTAGTCTGGCGCACCACTGCCGCTTTTACCCACGCTGGCACCCTGGGCGTGGGAATCCGTCCGTTCTGTCCATAGCGGTTTACCCATTGCGGTGGGGGACCTAGGCTCGGGTCAGTACCCCTAGGAGGAACTCAGAGGAGGTCGACGATGACTGATTCGGTCAATGACTATGGCTTGGGAAGTCCCGAGTCACAGCCTGGTGAGACACCCACTCACGATTCGCAAGGCAATCCACTGTCCACGGGTTTGGGCACCCCGGACGATTTTGTGGAGCCTCAGCCCGATGAGGATCCCACTCAGCGAGGTTTGGGAGCGGCGAATACGCAAACCGGCGAGCCGGTTCCGGAGGAGCCGCAGCCACCTCAGCACGGACTGGAATAAGCCCGGCAACGCTGGTGGAGATTCAGCCGTCGAGGGCTGACGACCAGAATTGAACAATGGGGGTGCCGACTTAGGTCGGCACCCCCATTGCTGTGTCCTACAGTCCGGCGCGTTCGCGGCTGGCCTTCTCCTGAGCTTTGAACAGCCCAAAGCGCGGCAGGAACTTGTCCCAGTCGATGGCGTGCGCATCGATTTCGGGGCCGTCGATACAGGCGTGCTTGCGCACCAGCTTGTCGCCGACGGTGACCGGAACCATGCAGGCCCCGCA
Source organism: Propionibacteriaceae bacterium UBA7704 (assembly GCA_002482525.1). Taxonomy (GTDB): domain Bacteria; phylum Actinomycetota; class Actinomycetes; order Propionibacteriales; family Propionibacteriaceae; genus Propionicimonas. Next base: position 203,088 of record DLGC01000016.1, read on the forward strand.
CATGCCGGTGGCGTCGACCATGATCGAGTTCAGGCTCGCCACGGTGTGCACCCCATAGCCGCGAGTCAGGTCGGCGACCGCGCGCATCATCAGCGGCGGGCCGATCGCCACGACCTCAGCGATGACACGCCCCTCCTCACCGGCCTGGTTGGCCTTGAGCATGTCCTCCAGGGGAGTGGTCACGAAGCCGGCCACACCGAAGGAACCGTCGTTGGTGGCGTAGATCACGTCGAGCTGATCACCGAACTCGGCCTGCAGCTTGCCGACCCGCTCCTCGGTGCCGTCCCAGAACATGAGGTCCTTGCTGCGGAATCCCGAGATCAGCGTGACGTGGTTCCCCAAGCGCAGATGCTCACGCATGATCGGGTACACCGGCGGCAGACCCAAGCCACCGGCGGTGAAGACCACCGTCTGGTTGCCCTCGTAGCGGTTCAACTCGCTGGGCTGACCCAGCGGGCCGGCGATCCCGGCGAACAATTCGCCCACGGTCATCGCGTTCATGGTCAGCGAGCTGGTGCCCATGCCCTGGATGACCAGGGTGATGGTGCCGGCCTCGGCGTCCCAATCGGCCAAGGTGAGCGGAATCAGTTCGCCCTTCTCGTCGGCCAACACGCGCACGAACTGTCCGGCCTGCGCAGTCTTGGCGACCATGGGTGCGCGGATCACGAACTCTTCGATGCCGTCGGACAGATGGATCTTCTCCAAGATCACGGGTGCCTCGGCGGCGGTATCGGTGTAGGCCAACGCCTGGTCGACTCGTGCCCCGATCTCCGATTCGGGCATGTCGCCGATCGACGCCATGATCTCCTTGGCCGCCGACTGGCCGTCACCGGCCGCCCGGATCGCGGTCGAGCCGCCGCGAGCAGCATCGCCGCCGGTGTAGACACCGGGCAGCGTGGTCTCCTTCGATGCGGTGCTGACCTGATTGATGGTGCCCCATTTGCTGGTCTGCAGGCGCGGCTCGGAATCCTTGATGATCGGGTTGGCGTCATTACCCAGCGCCATGATCACCAGGTCGGCGTGGATGTTCTCGGTTTCGCCGGTGGCCACCGGACGGCGGCGTCCCGAATCGTCGGGCTCACCCAGTGCCATCTTTTCGACCACCGCGGTGGTGACGAAGTGCGAGCCGTCCTCGTCGAGGAACTCCACCGGAGAGCGCAACTCGGAGACCACGATGCCCTCTTCCAGGGCGTGTTCGAGTTCTTCTTCACGGGCCGGCATCTCGGCCTGGGTGCGACGGTAGACGATGGTGACTTTGCCGCCCAGGCGCTTGGAGGTACGTGCGGCGTCCATGGCGGTGTTGCCGCCGCCGATGATGAGGACTTCCTTGCCGGCGACTTCCGGTAGCGGCGTCTCGTGATCGGCGGTGTGGGCCTGCATCAGGTTCACCCGCGTCAGGAACTCGTTGGCGCTCATCACGTTCAGCAGATGCTCACCGGGGACGTTCAGGAAGCGCGGCAGGCCGGCGCCCGACCCCACGAAGACCTTCACGAAACCGGCTTCGCGCAGTTGCTCGATGGTGGCGGTCTTGCCGACCACGAAGCTGGTGACGAAGCGTCCGCCCAGGGCCTTGATCTTGGCCACCACGTCGTCGATGAGCTGGTTGGGAAGGCGGAATTCCGGAATGCCATAGCGCAGCACGCCGCCGAGCTCGTGGAAGGCCTCGAAGACGGTGACCGGGAAGCCCTCGGCCGCCATCAGATAGGCGGTGATCAGACCGGCCGGACCCGAACCCACCACCGCCACCGGCGGACGGGTGCGCTGCTGCCAGGGGTCGGTGCGTCCTTCGAAGCGGGCCTTGAGGTGCTCGGGCTCGGCGCGCTTCTCCCACTCGGGCAGGAACCACTCCAGCTGGCCGATGCTCATGGAGTGCTTGTGCACGCAGTGAGCCTGGCATTGCAGTTCTTGCGGGCACACCCGGCCGGTCACGTTGGGCAGCGGGTTGATCGACTCCAGGTGCTCCAGGGCTTCGCGGAAACGTCCGGTGCCCATCAGTTCGAACATCTTGGGGATGTCCACGCTCACCGGGCAGCCGCCGTCGGGTTCGGGGGAGTCCTTGGTGAGCACACCCAGCACACACGGGGTCTTGGCGCACTGCATATCGCGCAGCGCCTCCAGCCACACGATCAGTTCGATTTCGCGCAGGCTGTAGCCCAGATCCATGTAGCCCAGGTAGCCCTTGTTGACGAGCTCGAAGTCAGCATTGCGATCTTCGGCCTCGCGAATGTAGGGGCCGACGCCGTTCAGGGAGGGCCATTTCTCGCTGGTGCCGGCGAACATCGGGTAACGCTCGGACAACTGGGTATCGACAGCCTTCATGAAGCCGCGCTTGCGGGCCATGGGCAGATCCCACAACATCTCCTGCAGCGCCTGGCTGGACGCATCACCGCGCAACAGGGCCGTCCACAGTGCTTCGGTGAACTCCCGTGGGTATTCCGGCAGACGGAGGTTCTCAATGATTGCGGCCTGCTGGTCTTCGCTGAACGGGGCGCCGTCGGCTGCTGGGTTGAGCAGCCACTCGATCACGATCGGGGCGCCCACAGGCGCAGTATCGGTGGACACGTAGTTTCCTCCCATGGCTGTGATGGCCGTACCTCCGCCGCCACGGCTGGTGGGCTGGGTCCATCTTGCTGACCAGTCTATTGTCGCTCGTCAGGAAGAGTTTTGGGAAACCTTCGGACACATAGTGGCGTTGGGGGTGCCGACTATGACGAATGCCTCGACGACAGGGGGCAGAGCCGGAAGGCCTCGAGATGTTCCGGCCCTCGGATGGGCACCCGAGGGAGAAGCGGGCGATGCTCGGCTATCGATCCCAAATCACGACGTATTCCTTCTCCGGAGCGGAGGCAGACAGACATTCGGCGATTCCGGGTGCGCTCGGCTCGTCCGGGGTGATGTCCCAATAGGCAGCGGGCAGATTGCGGATCTCCTCGCCGATGTGGACGATGCCGTACCCGGCCATCTCAACGCCGGTCCCGTCGGGGAGCGCCGCTGATCCGGGTGGGGCCATGAGGATCTCTGTGTGCAGGGTGAAACAGCCCGCATCGTTGACCCCCAGAACTCCGCCGGCCAGCGCATCGGTGCGAAAGTCGCTTGTTGGGTTTTTCGACCAGGTCAACAGAGTTGGCATCGGGCCGGTCGCTGGCGGTGCCGACGGGGATACCGCCGGAATCGAGGAGCATCCGGCGAGCGCTGTCACAGCGACCAGTGACCCGAAGGCCCATCGCAGCATTCTCATTGCTGCTGCACCGTGGCGTCGAGGAAGTCCGTGGCGGCACCAATTCGCGTGAACAAGCTCATGCCGGCTCCGCCTCCTGAGTGAATGCCGATTGCCGTCGTGCCGAGGAACCATGGCCCACCGCTATCGCCTGGCTGGTCGATTTGGGTGACCGTCGAGTCCAGATTGCACGCGACCTCCCAGTTCGCGTAGTCGACGCAGAAGTTGGTCGATTCGATCGTTGAACAGCTGTAGCCCGTCGTTCGCCCCCAATGGCACGCAGTCTGACCAACCACGGGGTTCACGGCTGCGTCCACCGTACGGTCGTCGCTGCTGGCGGTTCCTGTCGCCCTGAACTGCTTCGTAATGGAAATGTCAGGGAGCTTCCGGTGGAACTGAAGATCGGTACGACCACTCTTACTGTTGCGTGCCGCTGTCACGTATTGAATGACCCCCAGCGAACTCTGATATCGAAGCCCGGTTCGACAGTGTTGGGCCGTGAGTATCCCGCGCTCGCCGTTTCGGTCGACCGCGAATCCGGCGGTGCACTCGGCCACGTTGTCGTCTGCCCTGTTGAGGTCTCTGCCACCACGAATCGCTTCAGAGGTCGAAATGGGGTCGGAGCTTTCTTGGAACTGCACCGTGACGGGCAGCTCTCCATCGGCGAACTTGCCGGCTACGGCGTTCAGCGCCTGATGCGTGATCGTCATCGATTCCGCGGGAATCCCGCCACCGTTTTGCGGTTGTTCTCGCGTGTAGGAAACCTTGATCGTCAGGCCTTTTTCTACGACTCCGGCGCTGGCTGACTGGATTCCGTCCTGGGCACCCAGGGCCGCAACGAGAGCCTCCACCTGCAGGTCCAGTTCGCTCTCATTCGCCGGGGCGCCGACGAGGACGTCAACATCGGTGGGTAGCTGTTCGAGTTGCCGCTGAACTGCATCGCCTGGGTGATCTGTGAAGACGATCCATGGGGTCGGGTCTTCGGCAGAGCCGAGCCCGGCTTGAACGAAAACACCCGGATTGGATGCACGTACCAAGGCAACGAGCTTCATGAAGGCGTCCACGCCGCGATGGATCTGTTTCAGCGTGGAGAGGCTCGTTCCCGTTGATTTGGCGGCAGTAGCTAGGTCGGTCAATTGAGCGTCGCTGAACACCGACGTTTTGTCATTTGTGCGTGAGTGCACTCGCGTTGTCGTCAGCTCTTCCATCGTTCGCACACTGGGGGAATCGGGGTCTACCACGACTTCCGCTCGTGCGCTACTGCCTGCAGCGGAGGCGGCGAGGCCGACCGCAACCGTGGCGGTGACGGCGAGTACTCGCCAACGATTTCTTTGCACATGGGTCTCAATTTTCCGTCCGTGGGGTTACAAAAGACAGGTTAGGAATATCCGCTCAGGGAGGGCAGTGTTCCACTGTGGTATTCACGGCGTGTTCACGTGCCGTTCGTGGGGGCACGTCAGGCAGTCGATAGGGAAGACCGTGCCGAATGGAACAAGTCTGGTTGGCTCCTCGACGGCGGATCCTCGATGCCGGGGGATCCGTTCTACGTCGCTCCCTGTGGAGCGGATGACGGGAATCGAACCCGCATGACCAGCTTGGAAGGCTGGGGCTCTACCATTGAGCTACATCCGCAGGCGCTCGTCCGAGCGCGCAGATAAGACTAACCGAACCGGCCCCCACACACTCAATCCGCCCCCAGACAACCCCCAACCCCTCACCTCGCTACACGTACTTCACGTTGCTACAGGTGCAGAGGTAGCAACGTGAAGTACGTGTAGCGAGGTGGATGGGGTCGGTGTGACCTTCGGGAACGAGGTCGCTAGGATTGGCGGGTCTGCCTTCTTCCAATCAGGAGCCTATTTTGTCCAGCACCGTCGAGAAGCTCGGTCCGTCCCGGGTCAAGCTCACCGTAGAGATCCCGTTCGCCGACCTGCAGCCGCATCTGGAGAAGGCCTACGCCGACATCGCCTCCCAGGTGAGCATCCCCGGTTTCCGCAAGGGCAAGGTGCCGCCGCTGGTGATCGATCAGCGCTTCGGACGTGGCGCGGTGCTGCAGGAAGCGTTGAACTCCGCGCTGCCGGGTGCCTATGAGGCTGCAGTCAACGAGGCCGAGGTCGTGCCGCTGGGTGATCCGCAGATCGAGGTCACCAAACTGGAGGACGGCGAGGTCGTCGAACTCACCGCCGAGGTCGATATTCGTCCCGAGTTCACCGTGCCCGACTTTGAGGCGCTCACCGCTGAGGTGGAGGCTCTCAAAGAGGTTGAGGCCGAGGTTGAAGAACGCATCGAGCTGCTGCGCAGCCGTTTTGCCACCACCGCCGATGTGGAGCGTCCGGCCGCCGACGGGGACCGGGTCACCATCGACTTGGTTGCCACCCGTGACGGTGAGCCGCTGGAGGATGCCACTGCCGAGGACGTCACCTACATCATCGGTGTGGGCGGCATGATCGACGGCTTGGACGAGGCAGTCACCGGCCTGAGCGCCGGCGAGCAAGCCGAGTTCGCTTCCACCCTTGTCGGTGGCGAGATGGAGGGTGAGCCCGCCGACATCACCGTCACGGTGAAGAAAGTCTCCGAGCAGACCCTTCCCGAGGTCGACGACGAGTTCGCCTCGATGATTTCCGAATTCGACACCGTCGAGGAGATGAAGGCCGACCTGGCCAAGGCCGTGGAGCAGACCCTGGCCTCCGAGCAGGTCAGCACCGGTCGCGACAAGGTCATCGAGGCGCTGGTTGAAGCCACCGAGTTCGACGTCCCCGAAGGCGTCGTCGAGGCCGAGTTCAGCGCCCGCAAGCAGCAGATCAGCGACCAGCTCGCTCAGGCCGGCCTGACGCTGCAGCGCTACCTGGACCAGACCCCTGAGGAGACCTCGCGCACCGCCGAGGATTTCTGGGACGAATTGAAGGCCAACACCGTCAAGGGCCTGAAAGCCCAGCTGATCCTGGACCAGATCGCCGACGACGCCGAGGTGTCGGTGTCCCAGGAGGACCTGTCGCAGATGCTGGTGCAGCGCGCCATGCAGAACGGCTCCACCCCCGAGCAAGAGGCCCAGCACATGATGGAGCACAACCACATCGGTGCCTGGATGAACGAGATCCGCCGCAACAAGGCCATGACCCTGGTGGTCAACAAGGCCACCGTGACCGACGCCAACGGCGCCACGGTCGATATCTCGGTGCCGGAGGCTGCCGCCCCCGAAGCTGAGGATGCCGAGGCCGGCGAGTAATCCGAGCCAGTCGCAGCAGCGGGCGTCGCCTTCGGGTGGCGCCCGCTGTCGTTTGCCCGTCCGGCGATAGGGTCATGGCTATGCCACCGCTTCCGTCGCGCTGGGCCACCGACTTGGCGGTTCTTCAGCTTTTCGGCTCGACCATCGAGCCCCATCCCGATCATCTGGTGGTGCGCACCCCGGCAAATCCTGACTTCCATTGGGGCAACTTCATCCTGGTCACGGACGCGGAGAAGGCCGCCGAGGCCGACCGTTGGCTTGATGTCTTCGCTGATGCCCACCCCCAGGCGGATTGGGTTGCGATCGGCCTGATCACTCCGCCACTCGATCACTCGGCATGGGCCTCGCACGGACTCGACGTCGAGGTGGACGAAGCGCTGAGCACCAGGCAGTGCCCCACGGGAAGCGCACTGCCAGCGGGATATCAGGCGCGCCGCCTGAACGGCGCAGATTGGGAAAGCCTCGCCGAGGTCGAGATCCGCGACAATCACGCCAGCGGAACCTACGACGACGCGACCCACGAACGTTTCCTCCGGGCCCGCCTTCGCGCAGTGTCGGAGGCTTCGCACCGTGATGCTCTGGCCTACTTCGGCGCCTTTCACGGTGAAGACCTGGTGTCGTCACTGGGAATCGTGGTGTGTGGACGCCGCGCCCGCTACCAATCCGTGGGAACCGATAGTGCTCACCGTCGCCACGGACTTGCCGGCCATCTGCTCGAACTCGCCGCGCGGTGGGCGTCCGACCAGGGTTGTGATGAATGGGTGATCGTTACCGAGGCAACCAATCCGGCCGGACGGCTGTACCGCAGCGTCGGCTTCGAACCCGACGTCGCGACCGCTTCGGTCTACCGCACACCGCCGCGCTGACCGGTTCGCCGCCGCTGACGTCGATGCGCCGACAGCGAACACCGGGCCCAAGTGATCGGAATTCGGGCCTCGAACGAGTAGTTTCGGCAACGTGAACGAACAATCCATCTCTCGCGGCCCGTCGATGGCCGCCGGTCTGGGCCCGGGCGGGATGACCGACTCGGTCTACCAGTCGCTGCTGGCCAACCGGATCATCTTCTTGGGCTCTGAAGTCAAGGATGAGAACGCCAACGCCATCTGTGCCCAGATGCTGCTGCTGAACGCTGAGGACTCCGAGAAGGACATCTACCTCTACATCAACTCCCCGGGCGGTTCGGTGGACTCCGGCATGGCGATCTTCGACACCATGCAGTGGATCTCCAACGATGTCGCCACCGTCGCGATGGGTTTGGCCGCCTCGATGGGGCAGTTCCTGCTCTCGGCCGGCACCAAGGGCAAGCGTTTCGCGCTGCCCCACAGCCGCATCATGATGCACCAGCCGTCCGGCGGCCTGGGCGGTACTGCCTCCGACATTCGGATTCAGGCAGAACAGTCGATGCACATCAAGCGCACCATGGGCGCACTGATCGCCGAGCACACCGGTCAGACGATCGAACAGATCGAGAAGGACTCCGATCGCGACCGCTGGTTCACCGCGGAAGAGGCCCTCGCCTACGGCTTCATCGACCACGTCTACGAGCGGGCCTCGCAGATTAAAACGTCTTCCCCGAACCAGTGAGGAGCGGCGAGATGAACACTTTGCCGACCAGCGTCACCGAGGCCAGCCCCCGGATGGACTACTACATTCCGCAATGGGAAGAGCGCACCAGCTACGGCGTGCGGCGCGTCGATCCCTACACCAAGCTGTTCGAGGATCGCATTATCTTCCTCGGCACCCCGATCAGCGACGACATCGCCAACGCGGTGATGGCCCAGTTGCTGTGCCTGCAGTCGATGGATCCCGAGCGTCCGATCAGCATCTACCTGAACTCGCCGGGAGGATCGTTCACCGCGCTCACCGCGATCTACGACACCATGCGCTACATCAAGCCCGACGTGCAGACCATCTGCCTGGGACAGGCCGCCTCCGCTGCTGCTGTGCTGCTGGCCGCCGGCACCAAGGGCAAGCGGCTGGCGCTGCCCAACAGCCGCATCCTGATCCACCAGCCGGCCGCTGAAGGCAACTACGGCCAATCCTCCGACCTGGAGATCCAGGCTCGGGAGATCATGCGAATCCGGACCCTCATGGAAGGCATGCTCGCCGAGAGCACCGGCCAGAGTATTGAGAAGGTCAGCGCCGATATCGAACGCGACAAGTACCTGACGGCCGAAGAAGCCGTGGAGTACGGAATCGTGGACGACATCCTCACGTCGCTGAAGGACGTACCGAGCTGATCGGCGGGTCTGCCGCCGGATGCATTATTCGGCGGCAGAGTTAGGCTGGATAGCGCGAGACCGAAAGGGTTGGACCAGTGGCACGAATCGGGGAGACCTCGGATCTGCTGAAGTGCTCGTTCTGCGGAAAGAGCCAGAAGCAGGTCAAAAAGCTGATCGCCGGACCAGGTGTGTACATCTGCGACGAGTGCATCGACCTGTGCAACGAGATCATCGAAGAGGAGTTCGCCGAAACCTCCGACACCGGTCTGCTGGAAGAACTGCCCAAGCCCAAAGAGATCCGCGATTTCCTCGACGCCTACGTGATCGGTCAAGACGTCGCCAAGAAGGCGCTCTCGGTCGCGGTCTACAACCACTACAAGCGGGTTCAGGCCCAAGCCGCTACGCCCGGACGCCGGGTCGCCGACGACGAACTGGTCGAGCTGGGCAAATCCAACATTCTGCTGATCGGCCCCACCGGCTGTGGCAAGACCTACCTGGCCCAGACCCTGGCCAAGATGCTCAACGTGCCCTTCGCCATGGCCGATGCCACCGCGCTGACCGAAGCCGGCTATGTCGGTGAGGATGTGGAGAACATCCTGCTGAAGCTCATCCAGGCCGCCGATTACGACGTGAAGAAGGCCGAGACCGGCATCATCTACATCGACGAGATCGACAAGGTGGCCCGCAAATCGGAGAACCCTTCGATCACCCGCGATGTGTCCGGCGAGGGCGTACAGCAGGCCCTGCTGAAGATCCTGGAAGGCACCACTGCCTCGGTGCCGCCGCAGGGCGGCCGCAAACACCCCCATCAAGAGTTCATCCAGATCGACACCACGAACATCTTGTTCATCGTCGGAGGTGCCTTTGCTGGCCTGGAAGACATCATCAACGCCCGGGTGGGCAAGCGTCCGCTGGGCTTCAACAACGATGCTGCGGTGCGCGCACCCAAGACGCTCAACCCCTTTGCCGAGGTGCGTCCCGAAGACCTGCATTCCTTCGGATTGATCCCTGAGTTCATCGGACGCCTTCCGATGATCTCCACCGTCGAACAACTCGACGCCGAAGCGCTGCGACGCATCCTGGTAGAGCCGAAGAACGCCCTGATCAAACAGTTCCGCAAGCTGTTCGAACTCGACGGTGTCGATCTGGAGTTCGCCCCCGATGCGATCGACGCCATCGCCGACATGGCACTGCAGCGCGGCATCGGTGCCCGTGGCCTGCGATCGATCTTGGAAGAAATCCTGCTGAATGTCATGTATCACGTGCCCAGCGACGACGAAATCGCCCAAGTCATGGTGGAAGCCGATGTGGTCACCGATGGTGCCTCGCCGCAGCTGATCAGCCGCGCGGCGGTTTCTCGCGCCGAGCGCCGCGAGCGTTCTGCCTAATCGGTCGGCATGGCCCGCTGCCATGCTTTCGGAATGGGCTCCTGAGGTTGGCCGCAATATGAAACAGTGGGAGCAATCGTTTCAGCCGACAAAGGAGTAGCTATGGCAACGCGCCAGGTAAGCATCGCGTCCTCGGTGGGCCTCCACGCTCGCCCCGCCTCCCTGTTTGTGCAGGCAGCGACAGCCACCGGCCTCCCGATCACGATCGCCAAAGAGGGCGGCAACCCGGTTGACGCACGCAGCATCTTGATGGTGATGACGCTGGGAGCCAAGCATGGCGAGACCGTGACGTTGACCGCGGACGGCGACGGTGCCGATGCTGCCCTCGACAGCCTGGTCGAACTGTTGTCCAGAGATTTGGACGCGGAGTAGGTCGGTCATGTCCGGCCCCACCACCTTCCACGGCACCGGAGTCAGTGCAGGGACCGCTGTCGGCCCCCTGGTCGTCGTATCACAAGCCCCACGTCCGCCTGCCGATGAGCCAGCGACCACCGACCCCGCAGCAGCCGCCCAGCGCGTCACCGAAGTACTGGAAGCCGTAGCCGCAGGCCTGGAGGCCCGAGCGGCCAAGGCCAGCGAAAGCGCGCGGCCGATCCTCGAAGCCGGGGCCATGATGGCTCGCGATCCGGGACTCATGGCCAGCATCGACGCCAAACTGCAGTCCGGCGTCGGGATCACCACCGCCGTCGACACCGCCGTCGAGGAGTACTGCACCATGCTGGCCTCCTTGGGCGGCTACATGGCTGAGCGCGTCACCGATCTGCGCGACGTTCGCGACCGCGCCGTGGCCCGACTGGTGGGCCAGGCCGAACCCGGCGTTCCTGACCTGACCGAGCCCAGCGTGCTTGCCGCCGCCGATCTGGCGCCGGCCGAGACCGCCACCTTGACCGCCGAAACGTGCTTGGGCATCATCACCGCCGCGGGCGGTCCTACCAGCCACACCGCGATCCTGGCCGCCCAACTCGGCATCCCTGCGGTGGTGCAGGCTGCCGGAATCCTCGACGTGCCGCCGGGAACTGTGGTTGCCTTCGACGGCGGCGTGGGCGAGATCACGATCAACCCCACCGACTCCGAGGTGGAACTGCTCATCGAACGCAAGCGGCGCCGCCAGGCAGCATTAGCCGGTGGTACCGGCGTCGGTGCCACCAAGGACGGCTATCCGATGCCGCTGCTGGCCAACATCGGCACCGTGGACGATGCCCATGCCGCAGCCGCTCAAGCGGTTGAAGGTGTGGGGCTGTTCCGTACCGAGTTCCTGTTCCTGGACCGTGACACCATGCCCACCGTCGCCGAGCAGACCGCCACCTACACCGAGGTGCTGAAGGCCTTCGGCGAGCGTCGGGTCGTGGTTCGAACCCTGGACGCCGGTGCCGACAAGCCGCTGAAGTTCGCCGATCTGGGGCCGGAGGAGAACCCGGCGCTCGGCCGACGCGGTCTGCGCCTGGGAATGATCCGCACCGACATTCTCGACGCCCAACTGGAAGCCCTGGCCGCGGCCTATCAGGCCACCGGGGCTGATCTGCGGGTCATGGCCCCGATGGTCGCCACCCAGGCCGAGGCGATCTGGTTCGCCGAGAAAGTGCGCGCGCTGGGCATTCCCAAGGTGGGCGTCATGATCGAGATCCCGGCAGCGGCGATCCGCAGCAAAGGAATCCTCTACAACGTGGACTTCGCCTCATTGGGCACCAATGATCTGCAGCAGTACACGATGGCCGCCGACCGCATGCAAGGCGAACTCGGCGACCTGCTCAACCCCTGGGAGCCGGCCCTGCTCGACGTGATCGCGCTGGCCTGTCAGGGCGGCAAGGAAATGGGCAAACCGGTCGGGGTGTGCGGTGAGGCCGGCGGCGATCCGGGGCTGGCCCTGGTGCTGACCGGATTGGGCGTCAAGAGCCTCTCGATGGCCACCGGCAAAGTGCCAGCAGTGCGGACGGCCTTGGCTGCGCACACCTTGGAGACCTGCCAACAGATGGCTGCCGCAGCGCGGGCCGCCACCAGTGCTGCCGAGGCGCGCGCCGCAGTGGTCGCCATGGCCGAACCGGTGTTGGTCGACCTGCTGTAGCCTCAGCTACTTTTTGGTGTCCTTGGCGCTGCCCGTCAGACCGCCCTTGGGAGACCCGAGGATGCACAGCACCTCGCGATCGCCGGTGTTCTGCCAGGTGTCCTGGGTCGGGTAGAAGAAGGTGAACTTCAGCGTGGACTTGGTCGGGGCCACCCCCACGAACTCGGTGAACGCCGCCTTGCACAGCTTGGTGCCCTCTTCATTGATCGCGGTCTGCCCGGGATAGGTCTCCTCGGTCAGCTTCGCGGAGTGAAAAGCCTCCCAATAGTGCTCCTGACCGCAGGGGATCAGTGTCACGCTGCTGATACCGCCACTAGGCAGTTCGCCGGTGCAGTCGCCCACCCGGACATCGAAAGCCCCGATGGTGGCCACCGCAGTGGGAGTGCCGCTCGGGGTTCGAGGCCCCGTCGTCGTGCACCCTGCTGCAGCCACGGTGACCAGCAGCGCCAGCGCAACCCACCTCCGCGAGAGCACCATCGGACTAGTCGAGCTGGACGCTGACCCGCAGCGGGGTCGAAGTCTCGGTCCAGGTGATGTCGCCGACGATGCGTCCCACCGAACACAGGTCGGACGCGGCGCTCCGCAGCCGGGTGAGCACTTCGCTCGGACCGGCGAACTCTGCAGCGCTCACTTCGGCCTTCATCGAAACCTTCGCGGTGGACTTCGCGCCGCGAATCTCGATCAGCGCCGCCGCCACGTCATCCATCAAGGTGGCATCGCCGGCGGTGGTCACCTCGGTGACGCTTGGCCAGGTGCTCAGGTGTACCGAACCATCCCGCCACCAGGACCACACCTCCTCGGTCACGAACGGCAGGAAAGGTGCGAACAGCCGCAGTTGAACCTCCAGCGCCAGCCGTAGGGCTGCCCGGGCCGAATCGGCGCCGTGGGCGCCATCGGCACCGTAAGCACGCTCCTTGACCAGTTCGAGGTAGTCGTCGCAGAAGCTCCAGAAGAACTTCTCCGCACTCTCCAGAGCCGTCGAATAGTCGTAGGCCTCAAAGGCCGCGGTGGCTTGCGAGATGACCTGGGCCAAGCCTGCCAGCATGGCGGCATCCACTGCTTCGGTGATCGTGGCATCGGTCGCCTCGGGAGTGCCGAGGATGAACTTGCTGGCGTTGAGCACTTTCATCGCCAGCCGGCGTCCGACCTTCATCTGGGTCTCGTCGAAGGGGGAGTCCATGCCCGGTCGGGCCATCGCCGCCCGCCACCGCACCGCATCGGAGCCGAACCGGTCCAAGATGTCGGTGGGCACCACCACATTGCCTTTGGACTTGCTCATCTTCTTGCGGTCGGGGTCGACCACGAAGCCAGAGATGGTGGCCCGATGCCAGGGCAGTTGATGATTCTCGAAATGGGCGCGCACCACCCGGGAGAACAGCCAGGTGCGGATGATGTCGTGGGCCTGCGGCGCCATGTCCATCGGGAAGGTGAGGTTCCACAGCTCCTCGTCGCGCTCCCAGCCGCAGGCGATCTGCGGGCTGAGCGAGGAGGTCGCCCACGTGTCCATCACGTCGGGGTCACCGGCGAATCCACCGGGGACGCCGCGCTGCTCGGCGGTGTAACCCGGGGGCACATCGGTCGCCGGATCGATCGGCAGTTCGGCCTCGGACGGTGTGATCGGATTGCCGTAGTCGGGCTCGCCATCGGCGTCCAGGGCGTACCAGACCGGGAACGGCACCCCGAAGAAGCGCTGACGGCTGATCAGCCAGTCGCCGTTGAGTCCGTTGACCCAGTTGCTGTAGCGGTGGCGCATGTGGTCGGGCACCCACGCCAATTCCTCGCCGCGAGCCAGCAGGGCGGCCTTGAGGTCCTCGTCGCGTCCGCCGTTGCGGATGTACCACTGCCGGGTCGAGACGATCTCCAGCGGCTTGTCGCCCTTCTCGTAGAAGTTCGCTTTGCGCTGGGTCGGCTTGGGCTCACCGTCCAGATCACCGGAGGCCCGCAACATCGCCACCATCGCCTCGCGGGCACTGAAGGTGGTCTTGCCGGCCAGTTCGGCGTAGGGCTCGGGGTTGGCGAGCCATTCAGGGGCGTCGGCCTGCAGGCGACCGTCGCGTCCGATCACCGTCCGGGTGGGTAGCCGCAATTCACGCCACCACTGCACGTCGGTGAGGTCGCCGAAGGTACAGCACATGGCAATACCGGCGCCCTTGTCCGGTTCGGCGGCGGTGTGGGCCAACACCGGAATCTCCACCCCGAAGATGGGGGAGGTGACGGTCGTGCCGAACAGCTTCTGGTAGCGCTCGTCGTCGGGATGGGCAATCAGGGCGCACACCGAGGGGATGAGTTCGGGACGGGTCGTCTCGATGTGAATCGGCTGGCCATCGGGGGTGCGGAAAGCGATCCGGTGGTAAGCACCGGGGTAGTCGCGGGCTTCCAGCTCGGCCTGGGCGACGGCGGTGCGGAAGGTGATGTCCCACATCGTAGGGGCCTCCGACAGGTAGGCCTCACCACGGGCGAAGTTGCGCAGGAAGGCCAACTGAGCCACCCGCTGGGACTCATCGGAGATGGTGGCATAGAGCTGATTCCAGTCCACGCTCAAACCCAGGGTGCGCCACAGGTTCTCGAAGGCCTGCTCGTCGACCGCGGTCAGCTCGTGACACAACTCGATGAAGTTGCGCCTGCTGATCGGCTCTTGCCGCTTCGGGTCGGGCTTGGCCGGCGGCGCGTAGTCCTCGACGTAGGGCAGGGCGGTATCGCAGCGCACCCCGTAGTAATTCTGGACGCGGCGCTCGGTGGGCAGACCGTTGTCATCCCAACCCATCGGGTAGAACACCTGTTTGCCGTTCATCCGCTGGTAGCGGGCGATCAGATCGGTGTGGGTGTAGCTGAACACGTGGCCCACATGCAGCGATCCCGACACCGTCGGCGGCGGGGTGTCGATGCTGAACACCTGCTCGCGGCTTTTGGGACGCACGAAGTCGTAGGTGCCGTCCTCGCGCCAGCGCTGCGTCCACTTGGCTTCGAGCCCTTCCAGCACCGGACGCTCCGGTACCGCCGAAGCCGAAGAGGTCGGTTCGGGCACGGCATCGGTTCGGGACTGTTGACTCATGAAGGGCATCCTATTTTGGTACGGCGGTTAGTTCAGAATCGGGTCGGGTCGAGGGCGAGGCGTGGCCAGACGGCGGTCACTGGGCGGCCTGCTGAATGGCGGCTTCGAACTCGGCCGGGGTAGCACCGCGCTGCAGGGTCAGCGCAGTGCCGTTGACCATGACTCGGGGTACCTGGAGCGGGTAGTTCGCCAGCGCGGCCGCCGAAACGAACTCGCTGGTCATGCCCTGGTCGAAGCAGACCTCGAAGGTGGAGCGGGCGCCACCGGACATGTTCAATCCATCGGGAATGCTGTTGCGCAGCAGGTCGGTGCTGAAGCCGGCGCCGGTCGTGGTCGGCTGCGCGGCCAACACCGCGTCCTGGTAGTCGGTGAAGTAGCCGACCACATCGGCGCAGGCCGCACCGCGCGCCGCCTGCGCCGATGAGTCATTGGTGACCTTCTGGTCGAAGAAGGTCAACGCGTGATAGCTGAGCTGGATCTTCCCCGCCTTAGCCAGGTCGGCCAACGCCGTGCCGTAGCTCTTCTGCAGCTCTGCGCAATCGGGACACTGATAGTCAAGGTAGACCGCCACGGTGGGAGCGGTGTCCGCTGCGCTACCGGCGAAGGCGGTGATACCGGAGTGGTCAGCGGTCGCATCCGGTGGGGTCAACTGATGGGTTGAGGTCATCGCTTGCACGATCATCACGATCGAGCCGATCACCATGACGGCGGCGACCACCATGATGCCGATGCCCGCCCTGCGCATGGTGCGTCGCTGCTGCGGCGACCAGTTGGGGTCGCCGGACTTACTCGGACTCATCGGCTTCGGGGGCTTCGGCAGCGGTCGTGGGGAACAGCCAGGCGTCGACGGAGAACGGCGAGGCGGGACGCCACACCGTCCAGGCGCCGAGCAGGAACAGGCCGGTGTCGCGCAGCAATTCCAACGGATAGTTGGTCTGAGAGGCTTCCACCTGCCCGCCGCCACCGAAGCAGCCGCAGTCGATGTTGATGCCGCGGGCCCACACCGAACTGATCCCGATGATGAAGGCCAGCATCAGCAGAGCACCCACCAGACCGGCCCAGCGGGTGAAGGCGCCGAGAATCAGCAACAGGCCCACGATGATCTCGATGATGGGCAACGCCACTCCGACCAGTTCGGCGACATCCCAGGGCAGGATTTGGTAGGCGCGTACCGCGTCGACCGAACTTTGCAGAGCACCGACTTTGAGTGCCCCGGCCGCGATCAGAACGCCGCCGAGGATCAGCCGGGCAGCGAGCGTCACCCAGCGCTGCCAGGTGGGTGTGGTAGGGACCGGTTCAGGCACGCTGGGAGTATAGCTTTCGTAGTCGTCGGCTCCGGCTAGGCTTTGCCCGTTATGAGCCGATCCCATTCAGACATTGTCGCCGCCCTGCAGGGCCGCTGGCCGGAACATCAGGTTGCCCGATCCCAAGCCCGGGTGCGCGCCCTGTGTGACCTGCTGGGCAATCCGGAGCGGTCCTGCCCGGTGATCCTGATCACCGGCACCAACGGCAAGGGCAGCACCGCCATCATGATCGAGGCATTGTTGCGGGCCATGGGGTTGCGCACCGGACGGTTCTCCAGCCCGCATCTGGAGGATCTGACCGAGCGCATCGCCATCGACGGGCAGCCGATTGCTGCCGACGTCTTCGACGACTTGGTGGCTCAACTCGAGCCGATGATCGAGATCGTCGATGGCCAGCTCATCGACGGTATTTCGCTGACCTTCTTCGAGGTGATGACCGCCTTGGCCTATGCCGCCTTCGCCGACGCCCCGGTTGACGTGGCTGTGGTCGAGGTCGGCATGGGTGGGGAATGGGATGCCACCAATATCGTCGACGCCGAGGTGGCCGTCGTCGCCCCCGTCGACCTGGATCACACCGCGCTGCTGGGTAGCACCGTCGCCGAGATCGCCGCTGAGAAGGCGGGCATCATCAAGGCTGGTTCGCGAGCCGTGCTGGCCGCTCAAAGCGCCGAGGCAGCCCGGGTGCTGCTGGCCCGCTGTGCGGAGGTCGGCGTTGAAGTGCGTCGGGAGGGCATCGAGTTTGGACTGATCGACCGCACGCCGGCCGTCGGCGGACAGGTGCTGCGTTTGGAGACCGCCGACGGGCCACTGGGCGATCTGGTGCTGCCGCTGTACGGCGCGCACATGGCCCAGAATGCGGCCGTGGCGCTGGCCGCGGTGGAGGCCTTCTTGGGTGGTCGAGCTTTACCGCCGGAAGCAGTCGCCGACGGCTTCGCCGAAGTGAACGCTCCGGCGCGTCTGGAACTGGTCCGCACCTCGCCCGCCGTGTTGCTGGACACCTGTCACAACCCGCATGGCGCTCGGGCGGCCATCGCCGCCGTCAACGAGGCCTTCGCCTTCGAGCCACTGATCGGCATCGTGGCGATGATGGCCGACAAGGACGTGACCGGTGTGTTGGAAGTGTTCGGCGAGGCGATGGCGACTCTGGTGTGCACCACGATCAGCGGCAACCCGCGGGCCATGCCGGCCGCCGAGTTGGCCCAGCGCGCCGCTGATGTGGTCGGCCATCAGCGAGTCGTGGTGGCCGACGACTTGGAGGACGCCATCGAGCAGGCGGTGGCGTTGGCCGATCAGGCCGGTCCGACCGCCGGCGTGCTGATCGCCGGCTCGGTGTATGCCGCCGGTCAGGCCCGAAGCCTGCTGGTCCACCCCGACGACCCACCCGCCTGAGCCTCCTGCCGCACCGTCCGGCTTCGCTGCGTTCCCGAGCCCCACTGAGTTCCCTGAGTTTGTCGAAGGGCCACCGGAACCTATCACCCGCCGCCGGTGCGTGGGTTCGTCTCCATCCACAGCCCGCGGTGAATCCCGGCGGTGCCAGCCGGTAGGGTCGCTTCCATGACTGATCTTGAACGAACCTTGGTGCTTCTGAAGCCCGACGCAGTGCGTCGCGGTCTGGTCGGGACGATCCTCGCCCGCTATGAGGCCAAGGGTTTGAGCCCGGTGGCGATGGAGCTGCGTCAGATCGATGCCGCCATGGCTGACCGGCACTACTCCGACCACGTGGAGCAGCCCTGGTATCCGCCGCTGCGTGAGTACATCACCTCCGGTCCGCTGGTAGCGATGGTGCTCACCGGCCCCAGCGTCATCGAGGTGGTACGGCTGATGAACGGCGCCACGAATTCCGCGGTGGCCGCGCCGGGCACCATCCGTGGTGATCTGTCGTTGTCCAATCGGGAGAACTTGGTCCACGCCTCGGATTCTGTGGAGTCCGCTGTTCGGGAGATCGAGCTGTGGTTTCCGGGCCTGAGCTGAGCGGCGAGGAAAGTCCGGGCGCCGAGGCACCCGGTCAGATTTCGCCGCCTCCGGTTCCGCCAGCTGACTTCAACTCCTACCCGGCGGCAGTGTCGGAGTTCAGTGCCTATCCGCCGCCGCCACCTCCGCCGGGGTGGTACACCGACGTACCGACAGTTGCCGGAGGCTATCCCGAGCCGTCGGGCTTTCCGCCACACGTGGGTAAGCCACCGAAGCCAGAGCCTCTGCCGGTCGAGCCTCGGGAGTATCAGCAGTTCTATCGGGCACCGGCCTTCCGATGGTGGAAGCCGCTGGCAGCTGTGGCCCTGTTCTTTGTCGCCTGGATCGTTGTGAGCATTCCGCCCGTAATGATCGCGATTGTGTGGGACACGAGTCAGGGCAAGCCGTTGTCGATGGACGCGTTGAACACGCCGGCGATGTTTGCCGCCAACAATGTCTCGATCGCTTTGGCGATCCCGGCCGCGCTGCTCACCCACTGGCTGATCTCCCGGCAGCGTCCGCCTTGGCTGTCGTCCATCGTGGGCGGTTTCCGATGGGGTCTTTTCGGGCGCTCCGTTGCGATCGCCACGGTGGGCCTGCTGATCATCTTCGTGGTCGAGGCTGCCCTCGCCGGGGGCGTTGGCGAGTTGACGTGGGACGCCAACTCGTTGTTCCTGCTGCTAACCGTCGTTCTCACGACGCCCTTCCAGGCGGCCGGTGAGGAGTACATGATGCGCGGCTTGGTGTTCCGTAGCGTGGCGTCCTGGTTCCGGAATCGCTGGCTGGGCTTGGTCATAGGCATCGTCGTCAACTCGGTGATCTTCATGCTGTTGCACGGAGCTGGCGATCCGTGGCTGATCGCCTATTACCTGTTGGTCGCCGTGCTGTTCTCAGTGCTGGTGTGGCGAACGGGAGGTTTGGAGGCCGCGATCGCGATCCACGTCGTCAACAACCTGGTCAGCGAGATGACTCTGCCCTTCCAGCCCGACGTATTCGCCCACATTTTCGATCGCCAAGCAGGGGTTGCCGGGCCGGAGACACTTATCCAAATGGGGATCATGGTACTGGTGGCGGCGGCGCTGCTGTGGCAGGCTTCCCGCCTGAAGCTGCTGCGGGCGAATGCTCCCGCCGCACTGGCTCAGCCCCAGGCCTCAGCAGGCCTTGTCTGAGCAGACGTCATGGGGACACCACGAGGGTTGAAATGGCTAATGTAGTAATGGAAAAGGTCGATGCCGCCTGCGCGCTTCGTAAGCTTCGAGCGCTGCTGCGTCCACGGACCGGACGAGTTCTGGTGGCAATCGACGGCGTCGACGGCGCCGGCAAGACCACCTTCGCCGACACCTTGGCGGACTTGCTGATCGAATCGGGACAGACCGTGATTCGGGTCACGATGGACAACTATCTGAATCCGCCGCAGAAGCGGTACGCCCAGGGCCGCTACTCCGGCAAGGGCTACTTCGAGGACAGCTACGACTACCAGCGGTTCACCGACGAGGTGCTCGAGCCGCTGGGCCGCGACGGTTCGGGACGCTATCGAACTGCCGCCTACGACATCGACGCCGAGTGCGAGGTGTGCTCGCCGTGGCAGGTCGCCCCTGACGATGCCGTGGTGATCATCGACGGCATGTTCATGCACCGTCAGCTGTGGTGCCCCGCACAAGGCCCCAAACTGTGGGACCTGTCGGTGTGGCTGGATGTTCCCTTCGATGAGGCGTTTCGTCGACTGGCCGCCCGCGATGGGGGATCGGCCGAACTCAGCGATCCTGTGAACTCTCGGCACTACCAGGGCCAGCAGCTGTATTTGGCCGACTGCGACCCCGCGGAGTATGCCGATCTGGTGGTGGATGCCACCTCCGTGGTGAGTGCCGACGTCTAAACCCATGACCGCGGTCGGTATCGACGACCTCCTGGCTCGGCTGCAAGGCTTGGCCAATCCCGACAATGTCGCAGGCATGGCCCGCTATGGGATCAGCTCTGTGGGAACCCTCGGGGTCAGCGTCACCACGCTGCGCGACATCGCCAAAGAACTGCGCGCCTGGCGACGGGCCGATCCGCAGGGTGTGCATGTGCTGGCCGGACAGTTGTGGTCCTCGGGCATCCACGAGGCCCGCATCCTGGCAGGCATCATCGACATTCCGGAGTTGGTTACCGAAGAGCAGGCCGACGCTTGGGTGGCCGAGCTGGATTCGTGGGATGTCTGTGACCAACTCTCCGACGTGTTCAGTAGCACCACCTTCGCCTACGCCAAAGCCGTCGAATGGACCCAAGCCGAGGCCACCTTCGTGAAACGCTCCGGCTTCGTGCTGATATGCAGACTGGCCGTCCGGGACAAGAAGTCGCCGGACGCCGACCTGATCGCGCTTTTGCCGTTGGTGGAGCGCGAAGCCTGCGATGATCGCAACTTCGTGAAGAAGGCCGTGAACTGGGCGTTGCGACAAATCGGCAAACGCTCACCGGCCTGCCACGCCGCCGCCGTGGCCAGCGCCGAGCGCATTCTTGTGGAGCACGCCGATTGCGCGGCGGCCCGTTGGGTAGCTCGCGACGCTCTCCGAGAATTACGTAGCGACCCCGTCCGTCGTCGCCTCGCCCTTCCCTGATCAGCGTCTGTCCCGCCCCGTCGCCTCGCCCGACGCTCGGTGTAAGCCGTCGCGCTACGGGGCGCCCAGTAGCGTCGCGGCCTCAACGGAGCGGGGGGACCTGACGTAGGCTGTGCGGGCTATGAGTGCACCCGAATCGTTGTATCCACGCCTGGAACCGTTGTTGGCCCAGGTGGTCAAACCGGTGCGCTATATCGGCGGGGAGGTTAACTCGGTCACCAAGAATGTGGGGGCGGCTGAGGTCAGCTGGGTGCTGATGTACCCCGACGCCTACGAGGTCGGGCAACCCAACCAGGGGTTGGCGATTCTGTACGAGGTGCTCAACGAGCGTGAGTGGATCGCCGCCGAACGCAGCTTCTCGATCTGGCCCGATCTGGCTGCCCTGATGCGGCGCGACGGCGTTCCGCAGTTCAGTTGGGAATCCCATCTGCCGGTGCGGACTTTCGACATTCTCGGGGTCAGCTTCGCCACCGAGTTGGGCTACACGAATCTGTTGGAGGCCCTGGATCTGTCCGGAATCGCGCTGCGTACCGCCGACCGGGCCGAGGATGATCCGCTGGTCATCGCTGGTGGACATGCCGCCTTCAATCCTGAGCCAGTGGCCGACTTCATCGACGCCGCGGTGTTGGGCGACGGCGAAGAAGCCGCGCTGGCGGTCTCTGAACTCGTCCGTGCCTGGAAGTCCGAAGGCCGCCCGCAGGGACGCCGGGGACTGCTGCGTCGGTTGGCTGTCAGCGGGCTGGCCTACGTGCCCTCGCTGTACGAGATCAGCTACGGCGGTGACGGCGCGATCAGTGCGGTGCGGCCGATCGATGATCAGGTGCCCGAGCGGATCAGTAAGCACCTTCTCAGCGACCTGGACTCCTGGCCCTATCCGCTGTCACCGATCGTGCCGCTGGCCGAGACCGTGCACGAGCGCTATTCGGTGGAGATCTTCCGCGGTTGCAGTCGTGGCTGCCGCTTCTGCCAGGCCGGCATGATCAGCCGTCCGGTGCGCGAGCGCAGCATTCAGACCATCGGCACCATGGTGGCCGCAGGCTTGGCCGCGACCGGCTTGGAAGAGGTCGGGTTGTTGAGTCTGTCGAGCGCCGACCATTCCGAGATTGCGCCGATCACCCAGCAACTCGCCGACCGGTACGCCGACAGCTTTGTATCGCTGTCGTTGCCCAGTACCCGGGTGGATGCCTTCAATATCGATCTGGCCAACCAACTCAGCCGCAATGGGCGCCGTTCCGGGCTGACTTTTGCCCCCGAAGGCGGCAGCGAACGACTGCGCAAGGTGATCAACAAACAGGTCAGCTCCCAGGATCTGATTGACACCGTCGCCACGGCCTTCGGGCAGGGCTGGCGCAACGTGAAGCTGTATTTCATGTGCGGTCTGCCCACCGAGACCGACGACGATGTGTTGGCGATCGCCGATCTGGCCGCCGAGGTGATTGCCACCGGACGCCGTGTCACAGGCACCCGCGATATTCGCTGCACGATCAGCATCGGCGGTTTCGTGCCCAAGCCGCATACACCCTTCCAGTGGGTCGGCCAAGCCGACGCTGAAACGGTCAATCGCCGGCTGCGCGCCCTGAAGCAGAAGGTGCGCGACGACCGCCGCTACGGTCGGGCGATCACCGTTCGCTACGCCGACGGTGAGCCTGGCCAGATCGAAGGGCTGCTCAGCCGAGGTGATCGCCGCGTCGGCGATGTCATCGAAGCGGTGTGGCGTGACGGGGGAGTGCTGGACGGCTGGAGCGAACACTTCTCTTACGAGCGATGGTTGCACGCCGCCGAGCAGGCGCTGGCCCCCCACGGGGTCGACCTGGCCTGGTACACGACGCGTCCGCGTGCCGAAGCCGAAATCCTGCCCTGGGACCACTTGGACGCCGGTCTCAAACGCGACTGGCTCTACCAGGACTATCTGGACGCCATCAACGAAGAAGAGGTTCCCGACTGCCGCTGGTCGGGCTGCTACGACTGTGGCGTGTGTCCCGAGTTGGGTGCCGCTATCGAGATGGGACCTACCGGCCGCACCCTGCTGCCGCTACGCCCCGTCGGCTGACAACCCCACTGTCTTCTCGCCTAGTCGGTTGGGGAGGCCCCACGCCGTCCGCCCCCAGAGCAAGTATCCCGTCCGCGTCCGTCTCGAAACCTCGCGAGCTGGTTTGTGGACTGTCTCGGGGGTTTCGAGACGCTCACTTCGTTCGCTCCTCAACCAGC
>DLGC01000019.1 GCA_002482525.1 Propionibacteriaceae bacterium UBA7704
GTGGGGAGGTGTTCGCTCCTCAGCCAGCCGGAAGCGAGACTGGTCGAGGTGTTGGTTGTGCTCGGCATGTCTGCTGGGTGCCGACGGGGCCGACGAAATCGCCGGAAGGGCGACACCGATGCCGATTCTGCGGGGCTTCGGGCTCAATCCCAACCGTCAGCCGTTGGCCTTGGCGTACTTCTCGGTGAGGTTCGCCGGCATCAATTCGTAGCCGTGGAACTGGCGGGTGAAGGTGCCCGAACCGTGCGCGATTCCCCGCAGATCAATGGCGTAGCGTGCCAACTCCAACTGCGGCACCAGCGCTTTGATGATCGCCTTGTGGCCGGCGGCGTCGGTGCCCAGCAGTTGTCCACGGCGTCCAGTGAGATCGTTCATGACCGCGCCGAGGTATTCCTCACCGACGACCACAGTCACCTCATCGAGCGGCTCCAACAACGCAACGGTCTTGGCGTTCGCCGCCTCCTTGATGGCCAACGACCCGGCCATCTGGAAAGCCATGTCGGAGGAATCCACCGAATGTGACTTGCCGTCGAACAACGTGACCCGCACATCGACCATCGGGAATCCGGCGAAAGCGCCCTTCTCCAACTGCGCCTTGACGCCTTTCTCAACGCTGGGGATGAACTGGCGCGGTACGGCACCGCCGACCACCTTGTCGACGAACTCGAACCCACCTCCGCGCGGCAGCGGTTCGATCTCGATATTGCACACCGCATACTGGCCATGCCCACCGGACTGCTTGACGTGGCGTCCCAGCGCGGTGGCTTTGGCGATGAATGTCTCGCGCAGCGGAATCTTCAACTCCTCCTGCTCGACCTTCACCCCGTAGCGGTCGCTGAGGCGGGCCAGCAGCAGATCGGCGTGGGCCTGCCCGGTGGTCCACAGCACCAGTTGATCGTTGCCGCCGCGATCCAGTCGGACGGTGGTGTCTTCGACCGCTAGCCGCTGCAAGGCGCCGGCCAGCTTGTCCTCGTCATTGCGGGTGGCGGCCCGGATCGCCAGGGGCAGCAGCGGCTCGGGCAGCGTCCAGGCTGCCACGAGGGCCGGACGTTCCTTGGCCGACAAGGTGTCGGAGGTCTCCGCGGTGGTCAGCTTGGGGAGCATGACGATCTCACCGGCGATCGCCTGCGGCCGCGGCTCCAGGCTGGTGCCGACGGCAACCTGGATCTGCCCGATCTTCTCCTCGTCGTCATGGTCGGGGTGGGATTCGTCGTTCTCGGGACGGTGACCGGAGATGTGCAACACGTCGTCGGCGGTCAGGGTGCCGGAGAAGATGCGCACCATCGACAGCTTGCCGGCGAACGGATCGGTGGTGGTGCGGATCACCTGTGCCACCAGCGGCGCGGACGGATCGGTCGGGGGGTTCGGCAACTCCTCTCCCTTGGGGGTCGTCGCGGCCGGATTCGGGTGCAGCGACGGGGTCGGGAAGCCGTGTTCGATGAGGCGCAGCAGCTCCTCCACTCCGACGCCGGTATTGGAGGCCACCGGAATCACCGGGAACAAGTTGGCGGTGGCGACGGCCTTCATCAAGTCGTCGAGCAGATAGTTGGTGTCGAGTTCCTCGCCCTCCAGATAGCGATCCATCAGCCCGTCGTCCTCGGCCTCCTGGATGATCGCTTCGATCAGCGGACCGCGATAGGTCTCGACGTGGGAATCGTCGGCGGTCAGCTGCTGAGTGACCATGGAGCCGCTGGCGTAGTCGTGCTCCTCCAAGGTGAGCAGTCCGATGTTGCCGATGATGCCGTCGGGATTCATGGTGGGAACGTGGGTGGGGAGGACTCCCTCACCGAAGGCGGCCTGGATGTTGGCCACCGCAGCATCGAAATCGGCGTGCCCGGCGTCCAGTTTGGTCAGTGCGATGATCCGCGGCAGATTCGCCACGGTGCACTCCTCCCAGAGGGCGGTGGCGGCGCCATCAACACCGTCCGCTGCCGAGATCACGAAGATGGCCGCGTCGGCAGCCCGAATACCGGCGCGCAATTCACCGACGAAGTCAGGGTGTCCGGGGGCGTCGAGCAGATTGACCTGTTTCTCGCCGGCGACCACAGAAGCCAGGTAGAGCTGGGCGGCGCGTTCGGCATCCTCTTTCTCACCGCGGTAACCGGCGACCCGAGCCCTGAGTAGCTGCTCGAACAGTGAGGTCTTTCCGGAGCCGGCGTTTCCTATCAGAACAACATTGCGGACGTCGTCGGGACTATTCACCTGCACTGAGGCAGCGCTCACCTTTGAACTCATGCCCCTACCTAACTACCAAGGCAGGGGCCTCGCAACCAACTTTCGACGATTCGTCTCACTGTCTTTTCGACCCGATTGCTGCGGGGAGTTCGGAGCGCCGTGAACGGCAGTGCGGCAGCCGCCAGTGGGTGCTAAACCTCGATGTACCAGTCGACGTTCTTCAGCAAGATCCGGACGGCCAGGTCGCCGGTCCATTCCACCTCGATGCCGTGGCGTTCGAACACGGTGGTGGCCTCGGCCATGAGTTCGGTCACCAGCCGGGTGTAGGTCTGATCCTTGGCTTCGTCGCTGAGCGCATTCCACTCCGATTCGGGCAGATAGGCGTCCAGGAAGACGCCGTAGCCGAGATAGGTGGCTCGTTCGTCCGGGATGCGTTCGGCATCTTGGGCATGGAAGTAGACATAGCCACGCCAGATACGGGAGTCGTCCCGTTCCTCCCAGATCTCCGACGAGCCGCAGTTGCCGCAGCAGGAGAAATTGCCGCGGGCCACGATGCCGATCTCAGCAAGCTCGCTGAAGGCAGTCATCAGTGCGGTGGAGCGCAACTCCGGGGGCCAGGAGGCGATTTGTGCCCGGCGCGCCTCACACACAGTGGCGAAGGCTTGGCTGAGTGCCTGCTCCTCCTGCTCGGGGAACTCATCGCCGGCCCACTCCAAGTAGGAGTCGAGGTCGGCTTCGCCAGCCAACACCCGCTCCCAGGTGAAGCTGCGAAGGGCGTCCTCCTGCTCGTCGGTCAGGGCCAATTCGGAGTTCAGTCGCAGATCTGCAGGCTGGCTGTAGTAGTCCATCTGGGGCATGGCAGCTTCCTTTGGTCAGTGGCGAATCAGGGCAGTGGCGTCATCATGTTCGATGACGCAGCGCCATCGGTGTCGATGCCGCAGCGCACCAAGACGGCGCGCAGGCGGCAGGCGACATGCCCTGCAGATTAGTGAGGTCGCCGAGCGCCTCACAACGCTGCCGGCCCGATGTCTCCAGACTGCGACAGGCGTCCCGAAGGTGAGCTACGAGCGCTGCTCGATCGGGGTGTAGGCCCGACCTCGATGGCCGGTGTACAACTGCTTGGGTCGCACGATCTTCTGCTCGGAATCGGTGATGAACTCCTTGTATTGCGCCGCCCAGCCCGCCGCGCGGGGCACGGCGAACAGCACCGTGAACATCTCGGGAGGGAAACCCAGCGCCTCATAGATCAGCCCGGAGTAGAAGTCCACATTCGGATACAGCCGTCGGGAGACGAAGTAGTCGTCGTTGAGCCCGTACCGCTCGAGTTCCTGAGCCACCTGCAGCAGCGGATTCACCCCCGTAACCTCGAAGACGTCCTCCACGGATTTCTTGATGATCGTGGCTCGCGGATCGTAGTTCTTGTACACCCGGTGCCCGAACCCCATCATGCGGGTCTTGCCGGCTTTGACCCCTTCGATGAATTCCGGGACTCGATCCACCGTGCCGATCTCGCGCAGCATCTTCAGGACCGCCTCATTGGCGCCGCCGTGCAGCGGGCCATGCAGTGCACCGATACCGGCAGAGCAGCTGGTGTACAGATCGTTGCCGGAGGAGGCTACCGAGCGCACTGCGTTCGTCGAGCAGTTCTGCTCGTGATCGGCATGGAGGATGAAGAGCACCTCGATGGCTCGGATCAGACGCTCATCGGCGACATAGCGCCGCTCGGATTGTTTGAACAACATTTGCAGGAAGTTGTGGCTGTACCCGTACGAATCGTCGGGATTCACGTACGGCTTGGCTTTGCCTTTGCGATAGGCGAAGGCGGCCAGGGTCGGCATTTTGGCGATCAGGCGCGTGATGTTCAGGTCGCGAGCCTCGGGATCGTTGTAGTTGCGGGCGTCGGGATAGAAGGAGAAGAACGACGCCACGGCCGCCATCAGGATCGTCATGGGATGGGCGTCGTAGGGAAAACCGGCCAGCACAGTCTTGACCTTGTCGGGCAGCCAGCGGTGCTCCAGGTTCACCGAGTCCTCCCAGGCATGGAGCTGGTCAGCATTCGGCAATTCGCCGTTGAGAAGCAGATATGCCACCTCCAGGAAGGTGGCATGTTCGGCGAGTTCGGCGATGGGGTAGCCGCGGTATTCCAGGATCCCGGCGTCCCCATCGATGTAGGTGATCGATGAATGACAGGCCGCGGTATTCACGAAGCCCGGGTCGAAACTGGCCAGCGGAGTGCCCTCGACTACGAACTGGCGCAGTGCCGGTGCGGAGATGGTGGCTTCGGTGATGGGGAGTTCAGCTTCGGTACCGGTTGCCGGGTGCCGGATCTGCAGATGGTCGGTCATGTGAGTACATTACGGAGACCCTGGGTGGGCGTCGACTCGCGTCTCGCGGTCGACTTGTGTCAGTAACGTGCCGGATGGCCGTTCAGGCTGGCGACGAACCCCTGCGGACGGCGATCCTCGAACCCGGCCTGCGGACGCAGCCGCACCCGGTGGGGCTCGTCGGGTGCGAGATGGAACCAGCCATCGTCAGCCTCAAAACCCTCGGCCTGGACGTGGACCGACTGTGCGAAGCCGTCGGTGCTCACCTCGACCGACCAGCCGTCGTCGTCGCGAATCAACTGTGCGCCGAGCCGGTGCTCGCGCAGTGCGGCGCTGCGTCCCAGCGGGAAATGGAAGGCCTCGGCAAGGATGCCCTGGGCGCTGCGCAGCCGAGCGAGGACCACGTCATGTTCGGCCGGCCCGAAACGGTAGGCGTAGTTGTAGTCGAAGAACCCCCCCAGCAGGTCTGTGGCGGCCACGGCGGTGCGGCTGCGTCCGGCCAGCACCACAGCCCGGCTCGCCTGCGACACCATCACCGAGCCGTCGCGGATGCCAAACACCTCCACGGTGCCGGCCACGGCTTCGGCAGTGTCGTTGAGCAGGTGGATGCGTAGCCCGTTGACTCCCTCATCAGTCATCGCCACCGTCACCGGACGCCAGGCGCGCGCCAGGGCGTAGAAGATCGGCTTGGGTTGATGGCTGGAGTCGATGATGCCCCAGCCGAAACCGGGGGCCAGATCGGCCACGGTGAACACCAGTGCGCCGTGGGTGGTGGCGCCGGTGCGCCACTCGGCGAAAGTCTCGGTGGCAACCTCTCCGCTGACGGCCTGCGATAGCGCCAGGTATTGCTGCGGGTCTTCGGCACGCACCATGTGCGGGTCTCGGTCGTACAGCAGCCCGAGGTAGTGGTCACGGGTGTCCGCGAAGTTCCAGTCGGTGCCGGGATCCTGCGGCACCCCGACACGCCACGCCTCGTCGCTGGTGCTGCCCTCGGTGAGGTCGGCGGGAAGGGAGCTGTGTTGGGGGGCATTGGCGAAGGCGAGGCACTCACTGGTGAACCGCACCGACGCGCGCCGGGCGTCCTCCAGTGGACGGCCGTAGGCTCCTACGCCGTAGTAGTGACCCACCCCGGCATCGACACTGAACGGCAATGCTCCGCCCGAGGGCGAACCGGGCACGTAGGCCACATCCGGGCGATATTCGGCGACCCAGCTGGGCAACAGCTCGGTCGCCAGCGCCGAATACCAGAACGGCTCGGGCAGCCCCAGCATCGCTGCCTGCTGGGCGATCTCGCTGCCCGCACTGGTCACCGCCAGCGACGGACAACCCTGACGGGCTTCCAAGAACTGCTGCACTTCTTCGCGGACGTGATCGAGGAAGGCTTCATCACCGGGATAGTCGAAATTGGCGAACATGAAGTCCTGGAAGACCAGCAGACCGAGTTCGTCGCACAGATCGAAGAATGCTGGGGCCTCGTAGGTGGTGATTCCGGGAATGCGCACCATATTGGCCCCGGCCGCCGCCAGTCGCTTCAGCAGGGGAGCGTAGGTCTGGCGATCACCACTCAACCCGAGCAGATCGGCGCTGGTCCACACCGCGCCCCGGCAGAAGACCGGCACGCCGTTGAGTTGCAGCCCGAAGTCGTCAGCCTCGGTGACCTCCAGGTGTCGAAAGCCGGTGCGTGCCAGCCGGTGCACGCTACCGTCGGCCAGCACCAGCTCGATGTCATACAGCGTCGGTGAGCCATGAGTGTGCGGCCACCACGGTTCGATGTCCGCAATGACGAGGGTGGCGATCATTCGTTCACCGTCGGCCCCGAAAGCGGCTTCTACCCCGGCGCAGCGGACCGTCGTCCCGACCGGCACCCCCCCAGCTCCGACGGCGAGTAGGCCGACGCCATCCTCGGTCAGGTCGGCGGCGATCCGCAGATCGTCCAGACTGAGCCGACCGGGACGGATCACACTGATCTCGCGGTACGGGCCGACGGCCTGGATGGACGGACACCAACCCGGCATGTGTCCCAGCAGCGTGGTGCGCACCAGGCGAAGCCCCTGGTTGTCGAAGAGTCGTGGGCGCCATTTCGCTCGCGGGCCTTTGGCCGCCAAAGCCTGGCTCAATGCAGCGAATCGAATCGCCAACTCGTCACTGCCGGTGAGTTCGACGGGCACGTCATGGCTTTCGAACATTGACTCACTGGTCAGGATCAGCTCGCCGTTGAGGAACACCTCGGCCAGCGTGGCCAGTCCTTCGAAACGCAGCACCGCCGGACCTGCCGGTTCAGCGAGTCGGCCGTGGTACCAGAAATCGGCATCCTGGAGTGGTTCGGGATCGGCGGCATCGAAGCGTCCGGCCGCTGCCAAAGCCGCCGCAGCGGTGCCTGGAACGATGGCGGTCACAGCCCGAGTTGCGGCCAGGGCGGCGGGTGAGTCGATGGCGCCGGGCTCGCAACGCGTCAGCTGCCAGCCGTCGCTCAGCCGGCGGACCTCGGCGTCCAGGTAGCGGCGCATGGTCAGCCGACCTTGTCGTCCAGGCCGGCCATCAGTGTGTTCCAAGCTGTCACCGTCGGCTCCAGTGCAGCCTCCAGTGGTGCGAAACGATGGCGGGCCACGGCCCTGGCCAACATGAACTGGGTGGTCTTCGCGGTATCGGAGATCTGTCGTGAGGCCACGATCTCTTCGCTGAATTCGGCGGCGTCCAGCCATTCCAGGTGGCTGGCCAACAACTCGAAATTGGCGCCGAACTGGCGCACCGTGTTGAACGCGTAGAGATGGAAGAAGTCCATGCCGCGCTCGGCCACCTGTTCCACCTGCCCGGCGAAGACCGCGGCGTAGGCCGCCAGCGGATTACTGGCTGGGCGGCGCTTCAGATGGTGGCGCAGCAGTTGCCGGGCGGTGTCGCGGAGCTGCTCGGCGGGCGCCGGGGTGGCCGGGAACTTGGCGAACTCGGTGTAGGGGATCCAGCGCAGTCCCGGGGCCACGCCGTGTTGGAAGACGCCGGCATAGTCCTCGCCGGACAGCTCGAAGAAGCCGCCGTTGTGGAAGTAGTCCATGCTCGCCGCGTCCGGGTCGATGCGATTGATCCCGACTGTGGTCTTGCCATGCTCGGTGCGGTACGTGGTGCCGGCCGTGTCGGGCAGGAAGAAGCTGTCCATCTCGACCAGGCAGAGTCGGCCACGTTCGATCTGGGTGGCGACGTGGGCCTCCACCGAGTCATACAGCGCCAATTCGGTCACCACGATGCCGTAGAGGCTTTCCAGATCCTCCAAGGGGACCTTGAAGAAGGTGAACTGATCGCCCTCGTAGTCCTGGGTGACGGTGAACCCGAGCATCGCCTCAGGTGTCGTGCCGTAGGCGGAAAGCAGTTCGATCCACAGATCGACATAGCAGTTGGTCTCCGGCCAGGCGCGATCGGCGCCGTGCAGCCGGTGTGGTTGATACTGCTGCGGCGCAACGCGAGAAAAGACAGTGGTCACGGCTCCCCCTGCGGTGATCGACATCTGAGGCTAGCATCGAGCCCCGGGTCCCTCCCCGGTGAGCCACTGATACCCACTCCTGGCTCCGCTGAGGTCGGGACGCTCCTGGGCTCCCAGTAGCGGGACGGCCTCACCGTAGCGTCGCGGGGGTGCAGATACCGTTTTGACCCCCCGGAAGGGGCGCGGTAATCTTAGGCGCTGTTGCGCTGTGGTCTGCTCTGTTCAGTGGATCCCGCACCCAACAACGACGACAACTCATTGAAAGCAGGACGAAGACCCGTGTCTACGTACAGCCCCAAGCCTGGTGAGATCACCAGGAACTGGCTCGTGATTGATGCCACCGACGTCGTCCTCGGGCGGCTGGCCGTTACCGCGGCGACCCTGCTGCGCGGCAAGCACAAGCCGCAATACGCACCGCACGTGGACACTGGCGACTTCGTGGTCGTCGTGAACGCCTCCAAGATCGCCCTGACCGGTAAGAAGGACACCGACAAGATGGCGGTGCGTCACTCCGGTCGTCCCGGCGGCCTGAAGCAGGTTCCCTATGGCGAACTCCTGGCCAAGGATCCCCGCAAGGCCGTTGAGCGTGCTGTTTGGGGCATGCTGCCCAAGAACAAGATCGCTCGCCAGCAGATCAAGAAGCTCAAGGTCTACGCCGGCCCGGAGCATCCGCACGAGGCCCAGAAGCCTCAGACCTACGAGATCATTCAGATCGCCCAGTGAGCCAAGGAAGCAATGTGAGCGAGATCGTCGAAGACATCGAAGACACCGAGGTAACTCCCTTCACCGAGGGCGAGCGTGAGATCGCCTACCGTGCTGAGGCCGAGCCCAGTGGTCCGGCCAGCACCGAGCGTCAGGCTGTGATCGCCCCCGGGGCTGCCACCGGCCGCCGCAAGGAGGCGATTGCCCGAGTGCGGATCTTCCCCGGCACCGGCACCTTCCTGATCAACGGTCGCTCGTTGGATGACTACTTCCCGAACAAGCTGCACCAGCAAGAGGTCAACGAGCCCTTCGTGACCGCTGGCGTGATGGGCGCGTATGACGTGATCGCCACCATCACCGGCGGCGGCGTAACCGGCCAGGCCGGTGCACTGCGTTTGGGCATCGCCCGTGCGCTCAACGCCGTCGACGTCGAGGCCAGCCGTCCCGCGCTGAAGAAGGCCGGTCTGCTCACCCGCGACGCCCGCGTCAAGGAACGCAAGAAGGCCGGTCTGAAGAAGGCCCGTAAGGCTCCGCAGTACAGCAAGCGCTGATCGCCGAGCGACCGGAATGGCGCGTCTTTTCGGCACCGATGGTGTTCGTGGAGTAGCGAATCTGGATCTGACTGCAGAGATTGCTCTGGAGTTGTCTGTTGCTGCCGCTCATGTGTTGGCCGAGGCTGGCGCCTTCACCGAGGATCGCCGGGCGGTCGCACTGGTAGGCAGGGATACCCGTGCCAGCGGGGAGTTCCTGGAAGCAGCTGTCGTGGCCGGGCTTGCCTCGGCCGGGGTCGACGTCATTCGGCTCGGTGTCATGCCCACGCCCGCCGTGGCCTACCTAGTCGGCAGCATGGAAGCCGACCTGGGTGTCATGCTCTCGGCGAGTCACAATCCGATGCCCGATAACGGCATCAAGTTCTTCGCCAAGGGTGGCGTCAAGCTTGACGATGTCATCGAGGACGCCATCGAGCAGCAACTGGGCGAAGTGTGGCTGCGGCCAACGGGCGCCAAGGTCGGCCGGATCACCGACGATGATTCCACCGCCTTGGAAGCGTATGTGGCCCATCTGGTGAGCAGCCTGGGAGCCGACTCCAGCCTTGATGGGCTCACCGTCGTGATCGATTGCGCCAACGGCGCGGCTTCGGTGACGGCCCTATCTGCCTTCGAGGCCCAAGGCGCCCGCGTGGTGCCTCTGCATGCGAGTCCCGACGGTCTCAACATCAATCACGAGTGCGGCTCCACGCATATGCAGTCCCTGCAGGAGGCCGTGGTGTCCTACCAGGCCGACCTCGGTATCGCGTTGGATGGCGACGCCGATCGTTGCCTCGCGGTCGATGCCACCGGCCAGGTGGTCGACGGGGACCAGATTCTCGCGATCCTGGCACTGGCGATGAAAGAGACCCACACCCTGCACTCCGACACGGTGGTCGCCACGGTGATGAGCAATCTGGGCTTCCTCAACGCCATGGCAGAACACGGCATTCAGGTCGACCAGACCAAGGTCGGTGACCGCTACGTCCTGGAAGACATGAACGCAAACGGGTTCACCTTGGGTGGCGAACAGTCCGGGCACGTGATCATGAGTGAATTTGCGACCACCGGGGACGGTGTCCTCACTGCCCTGCACTTGGCTGCGCGCATGGCGCGGACCGGTCGTTCGTTGGCGGATCTGGCCGCGATCATGACGCGGTTGCCGCAGGTGATGATCAACGTGTCCGGGGTGAATAAGGTTCGCGCGGGCATCGACCCTGTCGTTGCTTCTGCGGTGTCCCAAGCCTCCCAGGAGTTGGGGAATCGCGGCCGGGTGCTGCTTCGTCCCTCCGGTACCGAGCCATTGGTGCGGGTCATGGTTGAGGCTGAGACCGAGCAAGCCGCGCGCGACGTGGCCGAGCGTCTCGCGGAGGTTGTGCGCGACCGACTCTCCTTGGAACATACTGCGGCTTCGTAGCCATCATCGGTTGTCGGGGCTGGTGCGCGTGACAGCGGAATATGCCAGACTCGTGGTGCCTCCTGGTCAGCTCACTGGCTTGGGCAAAGGGACTGATGTCGGCTGATCGAGAAATGAATGACTGAGACTGCACCTGCGCGTCCCATGTCGTGGGCGGACCGAATGTGGCTCGACATGAGTACCTCGATCATGGTCGGCCCGCTGCGGCTCCCCGACATCGACGCATTGCGGGACGCCTTCTGCCGCCTGGGTGAGCTGGGTGAGAACACGCGGCTGGGCTACTCCATCAGCGAGGATCGCGCTCACTGGCGATTCGACCCCTCCGCCTTGCCGCAGTTGGCCCACGAAGCCGTGGTCGAACTGGACGCGCCGCTGGTGCAGGTCGACACCCCAGAGCCGGAGGTATTGGCGCTGGCGAATCGGCTCCTGGTTCAATCCCAACGGATCGCTGGTCCGGAAGCGACGCTGATCATCCGGGCTGGGAGCTTTCTGATCTACCGGCAGAATCATGCGCTGGGTGACGCCCAGCCCATCCTCAACAGCGTCAGCGCCCTTGTTCACGTCGCGGCCGGTGACGACATTCCAGCGTGGGCCCGGCAGGAGGTCATCAGGCACCCGGTCCGGGTGGCCCTGGCCAATACCTTCGGCCCCGGCAAACAACGGCTGCTGCCGCTGGTGCGCCAACGGTTCACGAAACCCATCGAACCGAGAGTGCCGGCTGACCCGGTGGTGGCAGCGCCGGTACGCGAGCCCGACCTTGCGGTGTACTTCACCGTGATAGGCCGCGACAGTTGGCAACGCATCAAACAGTGGCGGCGCAGCAGCGCCGAGGACACCTCGATGGCCAGCATCTACTTGATACTGGCGCGTCGTGCGCTTCGGGCTGTCGGGGTACCCATCTCAGTCGACACCACGGTGCTCTACGACTGCCGTCGGCATTTGCCGGCCGGTGTCCAAGCGCGTGGCAACCTGGTGGTCGGCTTCTGCCAACAACTTCCCGACGACCCGGTCGAAGCCGGTCGGGTGATCGCTGCGACGGCCACCTCTGGGCGCGTGCTCCTCACCCTGGCTTCGGCCATCGTGAAACGCCACACAGTCACCGGCCCCGACGACGGGCCGGTGAATCCGGTGAAGTCGCACTCGGAGCTGGCCTATGTCTTTGCGCCCCGCCACCGCGGCATCGAGATGCTGCCGTGGCTGCGGCCTGATCTGCGTGGTCTGGGCGTGTTGTCGACCACGTCTGATCTTGCTGGGATCACCATCACTTTGGTGTTCGTCGGCGGACGTCTCAGCGCCTCGTGGTCTTTCCATCGCAATGTGGTCGACGAGGAGTTGATCCGGGCCGCCACCCAGCTGATGGACGCCGATCCGGTCGCGCTGCTGAATCAGGATTCAGGCGAGGTGTTCGCTGAGGAAAGCGAACTGGGCCGCCGCGACTGATCTCCAGTAGTCGGCATCATGGCCGCCGGGGCCGAACTCGCGCGTGGGCTGCAGCACACCGGGTTCGGAATCCAGAATGATCACGAAGTTCTCGTTGCCGACCTCGAAGGGGTCATCGGTGCCGCAGGCGAGGAAGATCGGAAGATCGGTCAATCGGTTCGGGTGGGTGTAGAAGTTGCCGGTTTCGAACAGCTTGCGACTCAACACCTCTTGGTAGGGCCCCGGCACGAACTTGTAGTCCGGGTAGCAGGGTGTGCTGATCGCGGCGACCGCACGGAGCTTTCCGTGGAGTTCATCCTCGGCGAGCCGGAGCGTCCCCCAACCGCCCATCGACCAGCCGGTCAGCGCCATGCGGGAGGTATCCAGGCCGTTGTCGTTCAGTACGCCGACGAACTCCTTGGCCACCATGGCGCCGGCGTCCTGGGAGCCCACCTTCTGCCAGAACAGATCGGAGCCGTTCACCGCGGCGAGAGCGAACGGTGCTGCTCCGGCTTTGATCACGGTGGTGGCCTGGGTGGTGTAGCCGAGCTCTTGAACCGCGTCGATGGTGTCGCCCAAGCCGTGCAGGACGATCACCACCGGAAGATTCGAGCTTTGGTCGGCGCCCGACGGGTACCAGATCGCCCATTCGTGATCCTGGCCGGTGGCTGTGGAATGAAGCACCCCCGTGGTGAGGGTCGGGCCGGAGCTGATCGGATTGGTGGTGCACGCGCTGAGTACCGGTGCGAGGGCGGCCGCGGTCAGCAGCGTGCGTCGCGAGATCGGTCGCCTCAAACCGCGGGACTCCATCGGCATCGGGCCTCCTCTGGGTAGCTCACGGCCGGGCAGGGCAGGCCCATCATGCCATGCCCGTCGCGGGCTGAGCTCAGCTCAGCCGGCGACCGAGCACCTGCACATATTGCGGCACATACCCGAGGTGGGTGTAGAAGTCGACCACCTCATTGTTCTCGGCACGCACCATGAATTGGATCTTCGGCGCCCCTTGTTTGCGCAGCCAGGTCTCGGCTCCGGTCATCAGTTGGCGACCAAGCCCACGACCTCGATGGCTCGGCTTCACCGCCAGGTAGTAGGCCCAGCCGCGATGACCGTCGAAGCCGACCATGACGGTGCCTACCAGTGTGTTTCCGTCACGAATCCCCAGCACCGCAGCGGTGGCCCCCTTCACCGCGGTGAGAAAATCCGAACTGGCGTCATTCCACGGTCGAGTCAGGTCGGTCTCTTCCCAGAGTCGAACTGCTGCGCGCGCGTCATCACTCGTCAGTGTTTCGATCACGTCATCCCCCCGGGACCAAGCGTGCCAATCGCAGCCGCATCCCCAGCCGAAGAATAGCGGTGCAGCGCGGTCAGGGGGAAGGCTGCGCAGGGGTATCCTCACACCTTCCGGATGCGAACCCAGCTCACCTGATGATCAGGTCCCTTGCGCAAGATCGCGGTGGCCCGTCCTCGAGTGGGTCGAATGTTCCGATCCAGGTTCGGCCCATTCACCGTGTCCCAGATCTCCAATGCCATCTGGGTCGCCTCGGATTCGCTCAGCGAACTGAAACGCACGAAGTACGAGTTCGGGTCCCGGAAAGCGGTATGCCACAACTCCAGGAAACGATCCAGATACCACTGACGAATGTCGGAATCGGCGGCGTCGAC
The DNA here is from genome assembly GCA_002482525.1 of Propionibacteriaceae bacterium UBA7704. Classification (GTDB taxonomy): domain Bacteria; phylum Actinomycetota; class Actinomycetes; order Propionibacteriales; family Propionibacteriaceae; genus Propionicimonas. The sequence goes on from DLGC01000019.1 coordinate 13,699, forward strand.
GTACACCGAGAAGTCGAAGAAATCGCTCACCGACAGTCCCATGGTGCCATCGCTGCGCTGGCGCGGCGCTTGCAGCACATTGAGCCCCTCCACGATGAGGATGTCGGGACGGTTCACCGTGATGAACTCATCGGGCACGATGTCGTAGCTGTGATGGGAGTAGACCGGTGCGCTCACCTGCGGGGCCCCGGACTTGACGTCCATGACGAATTTCAACAGCCGCTTGCGATCGTAGGACTCCGGATAGCCCTTGCGCTCCAGCAGGCCGAGCTTCTCCAAGGTGGCATTGGGGTAAAGGAATCCATCAGTGGTGACCAGCTCGACTCGCGGCTGGCGCGGCAGGCGCCGCAGCAATTCGGCGAGCAGTCGAGCGGTGGTCGATTTTCCCACGGCGACCGAGCCCGCTACGCCGATCACGAAGGGTGTGCGGCGCCCGGTCAGCCCGAGAAATTCGTGACTCGCTGAGAACAGATCACCGGTGCGTTGGCAGTACAGGCCCAGCAACTCGGTCAGCGGGCGGTAGACCTCGCGGACCTCGTTGGTGTCGGTCGGGTCACCGACGCCGCGCAAACGCGTCAGCGTCTCCTCATCCAGTGTCAACGAACGCGACTCTGCCAGTGACGCCCAGAGTTGCCGATCCAAAGTCAGGTAGGGGCCGTAGGGGTTGTCTTCGGGCGCACCACCACCGCTCACCGCGTGACTGGTCATCGGCCTCCCTCTCTTCGCGCAGGATGATACGCCGTCCGAATTCGGCTACCTCGCCGCGACCACTACAGTGGCGCCTATGTGTGGAATTATCGGGTATGTCGGTCCTCGGGTTGCTCGCACCGTAGTCGTGGAGGGACTGCGGCGTATGGAATATCGCGGCTACGACTCGGCGGGAGTCGCGGTGCTGGACGGCACCATTCAGGTGCGCAAGAAGGCTGGCAAGATTGCGAATCTGGACGCGTTGTTGGCGCAGTCTCCGTTACCCGATACCGGAACCGCAATCGGACACACCCGGTGGGCGACCCACGGTGGACCTACCGATAGCAACGCACATCCCCATGTGTCGTCCGACGGCCGCGTTGCCCTGATCCACAACGGGATCATTGAGAACTTCGCGGCGTTGCGCGCCGAACTGCAAGCTCAAGGAATCGAGTTCTCCTCCGAGACCGACACCGAGGTGGCCGCCCAGTTGCTGGGCGTCGAGTTGGCCAAGGGCGCCGACCTCGCCGACGGCATGCGGACGGTGTGTCGGCGGCTGGCAGGCGCGTTCACGCTGGTGGCGATCGATGCCCTCCAGCCCGGACGGCTGGTGGCCGCGCGGCGCAACTCGCCGCTGGTGGTGGGCGTTGGTGACGGCGAGAACTTCGTGGCCTCCGATGTGGCCGCTTTCATCGAGTTCACGCGGTCGGCGATCGAGCTGGGGCAGGATCAGCTGGTCGACGTGACCGCTGAGAGCATCACTGTCACCGACTTCTTCGGCGGACCGGCCGAGACGCATCCCTTCGAGGTCACGTGGGACACCTCTGCTGCCGAGAAGGGCGGCTACGACTGGTTCATGCGCAAGGAGATCTACGAACAGCCCAAGGCGGTGGCCGACACGCTGCTGGGCCGCTACACCCCGGAGGGTGCGCTGACCCTCGATGAGTTGCGCATTCCGGAGGCTGAGTTGCGTTCGGTCGACAAGATCATCATCGTCGCCTGCGGCACCGCCTACTACGCCGGCCTGGTCGCTAAGTACGCGATCGAGCACTGGACCCGGGTGCCTTGTGAGGTGGAGATCGCCAGCGAATTCCGCTACCGGGATCCGATCATCAGCCCAACCACCCTGGTTGTCACGATCAGTCAGTCGGGTGAGACGGCGGACACCCTGATGGCGATCCGGCACGCCCGTGAGCAGAAGGCGAAAGTGATCGCCATCTGCAACACCAACGGCGCCACCATCCCGCGCGAATCCGATGCCGTGATCTATACCCATGCCGGTCCCGAGATCGGCGTCGCCTCCACCAAGGGCTTCCTCACGCAGGTGGCGGCCTGCTACCTGCTGGGGCTGTATCTGGCTCAGGTGCGCGGCGCCATGTTCGACGACGAGATCCACAACGTCATGAATGAGCTGGCGGCGACGCCGCCGCTGATCCAGGAAGTGCTGGATCGGATCGGTCAGATTCGCGAGGTGGCGGCCCGGTTCGTCGACACTCGTTCGGTGCTCTTCCTGGGACGCCACGTCGGGTACCCGGTGGCACTGGAGGGGGCGCTCAAGCTGAAGGAGCTGGCCTATCTGCACGCCGAGGGATTCCCGGCCGGCGAGCTCAAGCACGGGCCGATCGCGTTGGTGGAGGATCAGCTTCCGATCTTCGTGGTGGTGCCGCCGCAGGGTCGCGACCAGCTTCACGACAAGGTGGTCTCCAACATCCAGGAGGTTCGGGCACGGGGCGCATTGACGATCGTGCTGGCCGAGGAGGGCGATGTCGAGGTGGAGCCCTATGCCGACATCCTTTTCTCGCTGCCCAAGGTGTCAACGCTGCTGCAGCCGTTGGTCGCCACGGTGCCACTGCAGATGTTCGCCTGTGAATTGGCGACGTTGAAGGGCTTCGACGTCGATCAACCCCGTAATCTGGCCAAGAGCGTCACGGTGGAGTGATTCACAGCGGAGTGTTGACATGATCGTAGGCATTGGGTTGGACATCACCGAGGTCTTCCGGTTCTCGCGGGCGACCGAACGCAGCGGTGTGCCGGAGCGTCTGTTCACCGAGGCCGAGCGGGACGCGCCGACGGAGCGACTAGCCGGCCGGTTCGCCGCCAAGGAGGCATTGGCGAAGGCCGTGGGAGCGCCGCGTGGACTGGTATGGACCGACGTCGAGGTACTGTCCGAGGAGTCCGGACAGCCCTACTTCGTCTTCCACGGCACCGTGGCTGAGCGGCTGGCTGAGCTCGGGGTTGTGAACGTGTTCCTGTCGATCACCCACGATGCCGGCGTCGCGGCGGCGATGGTGGTCTGCGAGTCGTGATTCTCGGCTACCGCGTCGCGCAGGTCCGAGCCGCCGAGGAGCGGGCCTTCGCCGAGGTGGGAGCAGACACCTTGATGCAGCGGGCCGCTGCCGGACTGGCCACCGCAGTGCTGCGTCGGCTGCCGCTGTGGACCCGAACCAGTGCCGTCTATGGCGCTCGGGTGCTGCTGGTTCTCGGGTCGGGGAACAACGGTGGGGACGCGCTCTACGCCGGTGTGCGGCTGGCCCACCGGGGTGTGTCCGTGTCGGCCTGGCGAGTGGGATCCGCGGTTCATGAGAAAGGCTGGGCTGCTTTTCTGGCTGCGGGTGGACGGGAAGTGGACCGTGTCGCGGCCCAGGATCAGTTGAGCCGCCTGGACGCGGTGATCGATGGTGTGGCCGGTATCGGGTCACGGCCGGGGCTGAGTCCAGAGGTAGCTGATTTCGCGGATCGGTGCGTCGCGCTGGGCGTGCCGGTGGTAGCGGTGGATCTGCCGTCCGGACTGGCGCCGGAGCCGCCCTTCGTCGATGCCCCGCATTTCAGGGCCGCGCTGACCGTGACCTTCGGTGGCCACAAGTTGTGTCAACTCATGGAGCCGGCGAAGACGGCCTGTGGGGAGGTTCAGTTGGTCGATATCGGGCTGCATTTCGACCAGCCTGCGCTGCGACAGTGGACCGCTTCGGACCTGGTGGAGCACTGGCCGGTTCCTGATGCCAACAGCGACAAGTATTCCCGCGGTGTGGTGGGGCTGAACACGGGCTCGACCGACTACCCGGGAGCGGCCGTCCTGGGCGCGGCCGGTGCCACTCACGCCGGTGCCGGCATGGTTCGCTATCTGGGGCCTGCCGACGTCGCCCGGGCTGTGGTCGCCCACCTTCCGAACGTCGTTTCGGCCCCCGGTCGGGTGCAGGCGTTGGTGCTCGGCTCCGGCTGGGGTAACCGAGGCCCGGCCACAGCAGTCGCCGAGGCTGTGGCATCGGGCATGCCCCTGGTGATCGACGCCGACGGGTTGAGGCATCTCCCCGATCAGGGCCATGGCGACGTGCTGCTGACTCCGCATGCCGGTGAGCTGGCCTTCCTCCTGGGGGAGGAACGGGCCGCGGTGGTCGCAGATCCGCTGACGGCGGTGTGTCGCGCCTCCGAACGGACCGGATGCACCGTGTTGATGAAGGGGGCCACCCAATACCTGGCGACCCCGGACGATACCGTCGTCGAGTGCGCCCTGCCCGGGCCTGCGTGGACGGCGCAGGCAGGATCGGGGGATGTCCTGGCCGGGATCGCCGGGGCTCTGCTGGCAGCGGGACGAGACGCTCGGAGTGCCGGAGTCGCTGCGGCGAGCATGCAGGCGCTCGCTGCTTCGTCAACACCAGGCCCGGTGACGCCGCAGGAGCTTGCCGCAGTGCTGCCGCAGGCCATCGATGCGCTCCTGCGGGACCAGCCCTGAACGTTTGTGTCACAAAAGCGTCAGTGACTGCACGAACGTGCAGAACTGGTCGCAGAAAATAACCATCACGTCACAATGTGTGCCCAAACGCGGCCACGGTCTTCCGTCGCTGCATTTGGCGGGATACTAAGGCCTCATGCCGCAAACTCCAGCGGCAGAAATGTTGCCCGACGTCGGGTGACGTGCTCTCTATGAGGAGGTCAAATGCGAGTTACCACTCGTGTCGTTGCCGTTGCCGCGTTGGCAGCTGCTGGCCTGATGGTCAGTTCATGTTCCGGTGGCACCCCCGCGGCTAGCGGTTCTGCCATCACCGTCCGCGGCTGTACGCCGGAAAACCCTTTGATCGGTACCTCAACCAATGAGGTCTGTGGTGGCAACGTCTTGGACGCCATCACCGCCAAGCTGGTCCACTACAACGCCGATACCGCAGCCCCTGAGCTCGATATCGCGAAGTCGATCGAGACCACTGACGCAACCAACTTCACCGTGACGTTGAACCAGGGCTACAAGTTCGCCGACGGCACCGAAGTGAAGGCCAAGAACTTCGTTGACGCCTGGAACTGGGGCGCCTACGGTCCGAACGGCCAGCTGAACTCCTACTTCTTCGAGCCCATCGCCGGCTACGCCGACCTGCAGTGCGGTATGACCGCCGCTGGCGAATCCGACTGCGAGAACCAGCCGCCGAAGGCTGAGACCATGAGCGGTCTGAAGGTTGTTGATGACTACACCTTCACCATCACCACCAGCTCGCCGACCTCGAACCTCGAGGTTCGTCTGGGCTACACCGCGTTCATGCCGCAGCCTGACGCTTTCTTCGCTGACACCTCCGAGGGCAAGAAGGCTTTCGGCGATGCACCGATCGGCGCCGGCCCCTACAAGTTGACCTCGAAGACCGACACCGAGATGGTCCTGGAGAAGTTCGCTGACTACTCCGGCAAGAACACCGGCTCGGTGGACAAGATCACCTTCCGCATCTACAACGACACCAACGCCGCCTACAACGACGTTGTGGCCAACAACCTTGATGTCACCGATGTGATCCCGTCCGACCAGTTGGTCGACGACGCCTGGAAGACCGACCTCGCGGACCGCAACGGTGTCCGCGACACCGGCATCATCCAGGTGCTGACCTTCTCCCCGAAGGACGACAACTTCAAGAACACCAAGATGCGCGACGCCATTTCGATGGGCTTCGATCGCGCGTTGATCACCAAGCAGATCTTTGCTGGCGCCCGGACTCCGGCGACCGGCTGGGTCTCCCCGGTGGTGGACGGCTACAAGGCCGACGCCTGTGGCGAGAACTGCACCTTCGATGCCGCCAAGGCCAAGCAGCTCTACACCGAGGCCGGCGGCTACAAGGGCACCATGCCGGTCTACGTGAACGGTGATGGTGGCCACAAGCTGTGGGCTGACGCTTTCTGCAACCAGCTGCAGCAGAACCTGGGCATGAAGTGCTCGGTCGAGGTGACCCCGGACTTCAAGACCCTGCGCAAGGGCATCAACGCCCGTGAGTACAAGGGCCTCTACCGCGGTGGCTGGCAGATGGACTACCCGTCGATCGAGAACTTCTTGACCCCGATCTACGCCACGGGTGCTTCGTCCAATGACGGCGACTACTCCAACCCGAAGTTCGACGCTCTGCTGAAGCAGGCAGCGGCGGCGAAGACCAACGACGAGGCCAACACGCTGTACCAGCAGGCCGAGGAGATTCTGGGTCAGGACATGCCGACGATTCCGCTGTGGTACCAGCAGAGCCAGTTCGGCTGGTCGACCAAGATCAAGTCCATCAAGATGACGCCGTTCTCGACGTTCGACTTCGGTTCGGTCGTTCTGAACTAGTCTGCACTCTGAGTGTGATCGGCCCGCCGGTTGCTGCCGGCGGGCCGATCCGACTTGATTGCAGTCTTGGAGGTATTGATGGGCAAGTTTATTGTCCGACGAATCTTGCAGATGATCCCAGTATTGCTGGGTGCGACATTTCTGATCTTTGCGCTGGTGTTCCTGCTCCCTGGCGACCCGACGGTGGGTCGCTGTGGCGAGCGGCCATGTTCGCCGGCCTACGTTGCGGCTTTTCGAGCCGAGTACAACCTCGACAAACCCTTCATCGTCCAGTACGCCTTGTATCTGGGCAAGCTGGTGCAGGGTGATCTGGGTACCAACTTCTACGGCAACTCCGTTCTTCACGAACTCGCGATCCGCTATCCGGTGACACTGAAGCTGGCGTTGATCGCGATTGCCTTCGAAATCGTGGTGGGTATCTCCGCCGGTGTCCTGGCCGGCATCCGCAAGGGCAAGTTCGTTGACAACCTGGTCACCGTCAGCACCCTGCTGCTGATCTCGATCCCCGTATTCGTCCTTGGTGGCCTGGCCCAGATGATCTTCGGCATCAAGCTGGGATGGTTCCCGGTGACAGCGACCGAAGGCACGTGGTATCAACTCCTGCTTCCTGGCATGGTGCTCGGTGCCCTCTCGGTGGCGTACGCGGCACGACTCACTCGTACCAATCTGGTGGAGAACCTTCGAGCGGACTACGTGCGAACCGCCAAAGCGAAGGGTCTATCGCCCAAACGCGCCATCGGGATACACGCCTTGCGCAACTCGTTGATCCCGGTCGTGACATATATCGGTGCCAGCTTCGGCGCGCTCATGGGCGGCGCGATCGTGACCGAGCGCATCTTCAATATCAACGGCATCGGCTACTTCATCTTCCGCAGCATCACCCAGCGCGATGGTGTCAGTGTGGTGGGTGCGGTGGTCGTTCTCGTCTTCGTCTACTTGGTGGTGAACCTCTTGGTCGACATTCTCTACGGCGTCCTGGATCCGAGGATCAGCCATGACTGACACCTACGGCTCGAACTCGCAACCCCTGCTGCCTGAGGGCGCTATCGACGGCATTGTGCGGCAGCCACCCCTCGACGAACAGAGTGCTGCGCCCGCGCGGTCGCTGGGCGCCGACGCCTGGGAGGCGATGCGCCGCAGTCCGCTGTTCTGGATCTCCGCCGCACTGATCGTGATCTTCGTGCTGATGGCCGCTTTCCCTGGCCTGTTCACGAACAAGGACCCGTACGACTGTCCGCTCGAGTTGGCTCGCGACGCCCCCAGCGCTGACGCCTGGTTCGGCAGAGACCTGCTTGGCTGTGATGTCTACGCCCGAACCATCTACGGTGCTCGGGCGTCCATCCTGGTCGGCGTGCTGACCGCCTTCGTCACCGCCGTGATCGGCGTGGGCATCGGAACCACCGGTGGCTACGTGGGCGGATGGTTGGACACCCTGCTTTCGCGGACCGCTGATGTCTTCTTCGCGATTCCGCTGCTGCTGGGCGGCATCCTGATCATGTTCACCTTCCCCAGCGACTACGACACCCCCTACATGGTGGTGATCGGCAAAGTCGTGTTCGCGCTGGCGATCTTGGGATGGCCGAATATCTTCCGGTTGATGCGCTCCAGCGTGATGCAGGTCAACCCGTTGGAATACGTCCAGGCGGCGCGCGCCTTGGGCGGAAGCCCGTGGCGTGTGGTGACCTCCCATGTCGTACCGAACTCGATGGTTCCGGTGATCGTGGTCTCGACCATCGACCTCGGTGCCTACATCGCTGCCGAAGCGACCCTCTCCTTCCTGGGGATCGGGCTGCGGCCACCGGCGATTTCGTGGGGCCAGGCGATCTCTGAGGCCTCTGGTCTGGGCTATATCCGGGCAGCCCCGCACATGCTGATCTTCCCGTCAGTCTTCCTGTCGCTGACCGTGCTCGCCTTCATCATGATGGGCGAAGTGGTTCGTGACGCCATGGATCCGAAGTTGAGGTGACGACGGTGAATACCAACGAAAAGCTCCTCGAGGTCAATGACCTGCGCGTGGAGTTCCGGATGCGTGATGGCGTGGCGCACGCGATCAACGGCGTTTCCTTCGAGTTGTACGCCCGCGAAACGCTGGCAATCCTGGGCGAATCCGGTTCGGGAAAGTCTGTGACCGCGCAAGCCATCATGGGCATCCTGGACAGCCCGCCGGGTTTCGTCACCGGCGGTGAAGTGAAGTTCCGTGGCACCGATCTGCTCGCACTGCCGGAGAATGAGCGCCGGAAGGTGCGCGGGCCCGGAATCTCGATGATCTTCCAGGACGCGCTGAGCTCACTGAATCCGGTCTTCCCTGTCGGCTGGCAGATCGCCGAGATGTTCCGCCAGCACCGGGGCATGAACCGCACCGATGCCGAGGCCAAGGCCATCGGGCTGATGGAACGGGTGCACATTCCGGCTGCCAGAGAACGAGTGCGTGCCTATCCCCATCAGTTCTCCGGCGGCATGCGCCAGCGCATCATGATCGCCATGGCGATCGCGCTCGACCCGGTGGTCCTGATCGCCGATGAACCGACCACTGCCTTGGACGTGACGGTGCAGGCCCAGATCATGGGTCTGCTGAAGGAGTTGCAGGACGAAGCCGGAATGGGCTTGATCCTGATCACCCACGATCTGGGTGTGGTGGCTGACGTCGCCGACCGCATCGCCGTGATGTACGCCGGACGCTTGGTTGAGACCGCTGGGGTGGTGGACCTGTATGCCCGACCGGCGCATCCGTACACCAAGGGCCTGTTGGAGTCGATCCCGCGCTTGGACCTGAAGGGCCAGACGCTGAATGCCATCGGCGGTCTGCCGCCGAACCTGTTGGCGATGCCGGCCGGTTGCCCCTTCCATCCGCGCTGTCGCTACGCCGTGGACATCTGCCGGGAGGGCGAACCGCCACCACTGGAAGAGGTGGTCGCCGGCCGTGCTGCAGCGTGCCATCGTGTGAAGGAGGTGTACGGCGATGAATGATGATGTGATCCTCTCTGCCGAAGACCTGGTGAAGTACTACCCGATCAAGACCGGTGTGATCCGCCGGGTTACCGGTCATGTTCGTGCCGTCGATGGAGTCAGCTTCGAGCTGCGTCGAGGTGAGACCCTGGGTGTGGTCGGCGAGTCCGGCTGCGGCAAGTCGACCCTGGGTCGGCTCTTGATGCGGCTGGAGGAGCCCACCAGTGGCCGGGTGACCTTCGACGGTATCGACATGTACTCCCAGAAGGGTGGGGCGATGCGCAGGCTGCGTCGCGACATCCAGATCGTCTTCCAGGACCCGTATACGTCGCTGAATCCGCGGATGACCGTCGGGGACATCATCGGCGAGCCGTTCGACATCCATCCGGAGGTGGCCCCGAAGGGGTCTCGCCGTCAGAAGGTGCGCGACCTGCTCGACTTGGTGGGTCTCTCACCCGAGCACATCAACCGCTACCCGCATCAGTTCTCCGGTGGGCAGCGGCAGCGAATCGGCGTGGCCCGAGGTCTGGCCTTGAACCCCAAGGTGTTGATCTGTGACGAGCCGGTGTCGGCGCTGGACGTGTCGGTGCAGGCGCAGGTGGTGAACCTGCTGGCCAGGCTTCAGAAAGAACTGAGCTTGTCCTACATCTTCATCGCCCACGACCTTTCGGTGGTGCGCCACATTTCCGATCGCGTGGCCGTGATGTATCTGGGCAAGATCGCCGAGATCGGCAACGATGCTGAGATCTACGAACGTCCCACGCATCCCTACACGCAGGCCTTGCTCTCGGCGGTTCCGCTGCCGGATCCGACGGTGCAACGCGAGCAGATCGTGCTCTCCGGTGACGTGCCGTCCCCGGCCAACCCGCCGTCGGGTTGTCGCTTCCACACCCGCTGCTGGCGGGCTCAGGACATCTGCAAGGTGGAGGTTCCGCTGTTGGTGGAGCGTCCTGACGGTGAGAGCGGGCATCAGTCGGCCTGTCACTTCGCCGAACCCCGGCAGATCGTCGAGACCGCGCAGCTCTGAAATCGGGCTCGCTCAGCGTCCGAGTAGGATTCAGCGGTTGGTCCCAGCCGCACGGAGGAAGTCATGAAGCGCAGCGTGCTCGCCGAGAGCGTGCTCGATGACGGTCGACGGCTGCAGGTGGTGCAGGCGCTCGATCAGGACGCCGAGGCCCTTGCCGCGGTGATTCTGGATGCCTTCGGGAACCGACCCAAGGTCGATCCGCCGCCCCCGGCGTTGACCGAAACCCCGGCTGGGGTGCGGGCAGCGCTCGCCGCCGGTTTCGGAGTGCTGGCGCTGATCGATGATGAGCCCGCCGGTGCACTCATCGTGAGCATCGATGATGCAGTAGCCGGTATTCACCGGGTGTCGGTGCGTCCGATCTTCCAACGCCACGGAGTCGCCTCTGCGATGGTCGAAGTGGTCCTGGAAGCACTGAGTGTGCGCAAAGTCGGTCGCGTCGAGTTGGTGGCCCGGGCAGAATTTCCGGCGGTGGTGGCGTGGTGGCAGCGCCATGGCTTCGTCGAGGTATCGCGGACCGGATCGAGCCTGCGGCTGGCCAGGGAGTTGGCGCTGTGCGTGCGCGCGGCGAGTGCCGACGATACCCAGGCTTTCGGACGGCGACTGGCCGGCGTGCTGCGCGCCGGTGATGTCATCATCGCCTCGGGGGAGTTGGGCGCCGGGAAGACAACCCTGACCCAAGGAATCGGAGCCGGGCTGAACGTCGCCGGAGCGGTCATCTCGCCGACGTTCGTGCTCTCCCGGGTGCATCGGGCGCAGGGCGATGGTCCGGATCTGGTGCACGTCGACGCCTACCGACTGGGCTCTGCTGCAGAACTGGACGACCTCGACCTGGACGCGTCTGCCGAGGATTCGGTGACGCTCGTCGAATGGGGCACCGGCATTGCAGAAGGGCTGGCCTCGGATCGATTGGAGATCGATATTCGGCGTAGTCTCGATCCCACAGATGAGACCCGTTGGATCTTCGTCACCGGAGTGGGGCCGCGGTGGAGCGGCGTGTTGGCGCAGTTGGAGGAATCGTGAGTGTGGTGCTGGGCATCGACACTGCCACCGATGTCCGGGTTGGACTGGCTCGCGATGGCGCGGTGCTCGCCTCCGAAGCGTTCGAGAGTACCCGGGCGCACGCCGAGCAGCTGCTACCGCTGGTGCAGCAGGTGATGGCCACCTCAGGAGTTGCCTTTTCTGAGCTTACAGCGGTGCACGTCGGGGTAGGGCCGGGGCCTTTCACCGGGCTGCGCGTCGGCGTGGCTGCGGCTATCACGCTGGCTGAAGTGCTCGGTATCGAGGTGCGGGGTGTGTGCAGTCTGGACGTCGTCGCCGCGCAATGGGCGGGCACTGGCCTCAGCGACGAATTCGTCGTCGTCGCGGACGCGCGCCGCAGCGAGGTCTACTGGGCCAGGTACAGCGCCGATGGCATCAGACGCGAGGGCCCCTTCGTCTCAGCTCCCAGCGAGGTGCCTGACCTGGCACTGGCCGGTCCCGGTGCTCAGCTGACCGGACGCCCGGTCGGCGGCCCGATCATCATCGATGCCGGATTGCTTGCTGCCAGCGATGCCCTGCCGGCGGTCGGCACGGAGCCGCTGTATCTGCGGCGGCCCGACGCGACGGTGCCCACAACCCGGAAATCCACCTTGGCGCAGCCTCGCATTGCGATGATGGTTGCAGAACCCCCGGAGGCGCCATGATCATCACTCACGCGGAACCCGACCAACTCGACAGCATCATGGACTTGGAACGCGACAGCTTCCCGCACCAGGAGAACTGGTCGGCCCAGGCCTGGTCGGACGAGCTGAGCTCTCCGGATTCCTGCGTCATGGTCAATACCGATGCCGATGGTGCGATCCTCGGTGTGGCGGCTTTTCGTTGTGTGGCCGACATGGCCGATCTGAATCGGGTCATTGTTCATCCCGACGCTCGGCGACAGGGGGTGGGCGCCCGACTGATCCTTGCCGGCCTGGATTGGGCCCAGGCCAGCGGTGCAGATCGGATGCTGCTCGAAGTGCGCACCGACAACCTGCCCGCGGTGTCGCTGTACAAGAGCTTGGGCTTCGATGAGATCAGTCAACGGCGTGACTATTACGGTCCGGGCCATGATGCCTGGGTCATGCTGCGTCCGGTTGGTGACGAGATTTCCGAGTGGGCCTTGGCCTGATGAGTGAACGTAGCGTCCGCGGCGGCGTCGGCCCGCTGGTGTTGGGCATCGAATCCAGTTGCGACGAGACCGGTATCGGGATCGTGCGCGGTCACGAGTTGTTGGCCAACGAGGTGGCGTCCTCCGTGGCCGAACATGTGCGTTTCGGCGGGGTGGTGCCCGAAGTGGCTAGCCGAGCTCACCTCCAGGCGCTAGTACCGACACTTCGACGCGCCACCGAAGCTGCCGACATCGACTTGTCTGAGGTGGATGCGATCGCGGTGACGGCGGGTCCGGGCCTGATGGGGGCGCTGGTGGTTGGCCTGGCCGCCGCCAAGGCGCTGGCCGTGGCTCTGAACAAGCCGCTGTACGGACTCAATCACCTCGTGGGGCATGTCTCGGTGGATCTGCTCGACCATGGCCCGCTGCCGAGCGAACTGGCCGCGCTGTTGGTGTCCGGTGGGCATACCTCGCTGCTCCATATTCGTGACATCACCGGTGACATCACCGAACTGGGCGCCACCATCGATGACGCCGCCGGCGAAGCCTACGACAAAGTGGCCCGGGTTCTGGACCTGAGCTACCCCGGCGGGCCGGTGATCGACAAGCTGGCAGCGCACGGCAACCCGAAGGCGATTCGCTTCCCGCGCGGCCTGACCGCGGGCAAGGATCAGGCGAAGCATCGCTTCGACTACTCCTTCTCCGGGCTGAAGACGGCAGTGTCGCGCTGGGTGGAGACCGAAAGGTTGGCCGGTCGCGACATCCCGGTGGCGGACGTGGCGGCCTCCTTCCAAGAAGCTGTGGCTGACGTGCTCACGGTCAAAGCCGTGGATGCCTGCAACTACCTCGGCGTCGACACGATCCTGCTCGGCGGGGGAGTGGCCGCCAACTCCCGGCTGCGCGGCCTGCTCGCCGAACGCACCGAAGCCGCCGGAATCACGCTGCGTCGGCCGCGGCCCGCGTTGTGCACCGACAACGGCGCGATGATCGCGGTGCTGGGTGCCGAGGTGGTCGCCGCCGGACGCCCGCCGTCCTCATTGGAGATCGGGGCCGATTCTGGCCTGCCGATCTCGACTGTGCTGGTGTGATGTATACCCCGATCATCGGCACCTTGGGCTATGTACTCAGCGAGGACCGTCGGCGCGTCCTCATGGTGCACCGTAGCCGTGAGGGCGACCAGCACCTCGGGAAGTGGAACGGGCTGGGCGGCAAGCTCGAACCCGACGAGGACATCTACAGCTGCCTGTGTCGCGAACTTCGGGAAGAGGCCGGCATCGAGGTCACTTCAGCACGCCTGCGAGGCACGGTCTCCTGGCCGGGTTTCGGCGCCGGCGGTGAGGACTGGTTCGGTTTCATCTTCATCGTCGACGCCTTCACCGGCGTCCCGCCGCAGCACAATGAGGACGGGCCACTCGCTTGGCAACCGATTGATCGGCTCGATGAACTGCCCATGTGGGACGGTGACCGCCATTGGCTGCCCTTGCTCTTCGCCGACGGTCCGGTCTTTCACGGTGTGATGCCCTATGTCGACGGTGCGCCGGCCCGCTGGTCTTACACCACCCTGGAACCCTGACTGCGGCCACAGACCTCACTCCGGCTGGTTGAGCAGCGAACGACTCTCTCCCCCCCACCGGCTGGTTGAGGAGCGAACAATTCTCCCCACCGGCTGGTTGAGGAGCGGACAATTCTCCCCACCGGCTGGTTGAGGAGCGAACGAAGTGAGCGTCTCGAAACCGCTCCGCACCAGTCCACAAACCGACTCACGAGGTTTCGAGACGGACGCTGTGCGTCCTCCTCAACCAGCCGGGGGATGGGTAAGCCGGTCTTTGTGCCAGTCGCTGCGCGTCTTCGGCCGGTCGCAGCCAAGCTGGCGCCTCTCTAGATGGGTGCCTTTCCCCCCCCCACCGGCTGGTTGAGGA
>DLGC01000010.1:0-215792 GCA_002482525.1 Propionibacteriaceae bacterium UBA7704
CTCCTCAACCAGCCGGGGGAAAGTCACCAGGCTTCGAGACGGACGCTGCGTCGCGTCCTCGATCAACGGGCGGAAGGCCGCCGGAGCGGGCAGGCTTCGACAGGCTGAGCCAGCCGACACCGTGCCCTGAGCCTGACGAAGGGCATGCCGCAGCTACGACCGGCCGATCAAATCCACCAGGGCCGCGTTGAAAGCGGGCAGGTCGCGAGGGCTGCGGCTGGAGAGCAGGTTGCCGTCCACGACGACCTCGGCGTCCACCCAGTCGGCGCCGGCATTCTTCAAGTCGGTGGAGATGCGGGTGGTGGAGGTCAGCTTCTTTCCGGCTACCGCGCCGGCCTCGATCATGATCCACGGGCCGTGGCAGATCGAGGCCACCGGCTTGTCGGCATCGAAGAAGGCCTTGACGAAGGCGATCGCCTGGGGATTGTTGCGGATCTTGTCCGAGTTCAGAGTGCCGCCGGGCAGCACCAGGGCATCGAAATCAGCCGGATCGGCCTCGTCCAAGGTGAGGTCGACGGTGAAGTCGTCGCCGCGATCCCAGTCGTGAATCAGCGCCGTGATCGTGCCGGGCTCTTCACTGACCAGCACCGGTTGAGCACCAGCGGACTCCAGCGTCGCCCAAGGTTCGGTGAGTTCAGGCTGTTCCACGCCCCGTTTGAGGAGGAACGCCACCTTCTTGCCAGTCAGATCAGTCATGCGCACCAGGCTAGTCGTCGCCGGGTGCCCTGACAGGTGCAACAAGATGCACCGCCCTGGTCGAAATCTGTCGCGACACACCAGCTGTCTCGCGACTGGAGCGCGTCGTGTCGCTTCGGGGTCTCCGAGGGAACGGGTCTGGAGTCGCTGGTGCTGGTGCTAGTGCTGCGACCGCCGTGGGTCGCGGCCCGAGATCGCAAAGGGGAATTGCGTCGGATGATTGCCTCGGGCCGCGACGTCTAGGGGGCTATCGCCACGCGCCGGCCGCGTTCTCGCGGCGGACGGGCGCCACAGTACCAGCACCCTCAAACCGGCGACCAGCGGGTTCCGCCGCATAGCTGCCGGAGTTTGCCCAGCGGTCGACAGCCCGACACCTGCTGGGCGCCTGTCAACCACGCACCACTGCTTTGCTGCCCGAGGGTTTTCATGCGGCACCCGCATGCCTGACAGGGAAGGGATGAGATGGGAATTTCGTTGGCCACACCCACATCGCGAATACAGAGGCGATGGTGGGCAACCGGTTTGGTTGCAGCACTTTTTGCCGGCGTCGCCGCAACGACCCCAGCGACCGCAGCCGCACCGGATCCAACAACACTGGTCACCACTGCAGGCACCACGTGGAAGTACCTCGACAACGGCACCGAGCCCTGCTCCACCGACGACCTCAACGCTTGGACCAGCGGCGGCTTCGACGATTCCACCTGGAAGAGCGCCGCTGGTGGCTTCGGTGCCAAGTACGGCACCGCCTCCATCAACGGTGGCACCATCAAGACTCTGCTCAACCAGTACATCGACCCGACGGCGAGCCAGAAGGTGGACATCCCCACCTTCTTCTTCCGCACAACTTTCGACCTCACCGATGCCCAAGTGGCCGAACTCGACTCGCTGGCCGCCTCAGTGACCTATGACGACGCCGTGCGGATCTACGTCAATGGCACAAAGGTCGCGCACTTCTACGACGACCGGGCGACTTCCACCACGACCAATCTGCAGTACGCCGGTGCGTCCAATGGCGACCCGGAAACCTCAGTCTTCACTGTTCCGGCGGCGGAGGTGCACGCAGGCACCAACACCATCGCGGTGGCGCTCTATCAGGACCGGGAAACCAGTTCCGACATCTATCTGGACTTCTCCAGCCTGATCGCGAACTACACCGATCCCGACAGCGTCCCCCAGCTCAGCGATGTCAGCTTCGACATCGGTGCGGACGCCAGCAAGCGCAATCTGGCCTGGTACTCCTCCATGGATGTGAGCCAGTCGGTCGAGGTCGCCCCGGCGTCCGCGATGACCGGCGACACCTTCCCGGCTGCGCAAGCGACCAGCTTCGCCAGCGATGCCGCCGGCTCAGCCACTGAGAGCGGCAGCTTCTACCGTCACGCCACCGTGACCGGGCTGAAGCCGGCCACCGCCTACGTGTACCGCATCGGCAACGACGCGGCCTGGTCGCCGACGTACTCCTTCCAGACTCAGGCCGACGACCACGAGACGAAGTTCGTGGCAGTCGGTGACGTCCAGGAGGGTGCCTCCAGCAGCCTGACCAATGACCGCACCGGCTGGAAGAACACGCTGGACAGCGCGCTGACCGCCACCCCGGACACCGACTTCATCCTGTCCTTGGGGGACCAGGTGAACTCGGCAGCCAATGAGGATCAGTACACCGCCTTCCTGGCACCGGATCAGTTGAAGAGCGTGCCGCTGGCCGCCACCATCGGCAACCACGATGCAAGCTCCTTGGCCTACTCCCAGCACTTCAACATGCCCAACGTCGACGCCAGCCACGGTGCCGGTTCCAGCACCTCCTCCGGCGGTGACTACTGGTTCAGCTACGGAGATGCGCTGTTCCTGGATCTGAACTCCAACAACACAGACAATGCCAGCCATGCCGAGTTCGTCTCTCAGACCATCGCGGCGCATCCGAACTTCCGGTGGCAGATCGTGGTCTTCCACCACTCGATCTACAGCACGGCCTCCCACGCCAACGATTCCGACATCGTCGCCCGCCGTGCGGCCCTGTCGCAGATCATGTCCAATGCCGATATCGACCTGGTGCTGATGGGCCACGACCATGTCTACGCCCGTACCTGGCTGATGAAGGACGGCGCCGTCAGCGAGGACACCTCCAAGGGGGCTCAGTCCACCCTGGCAGCCAAGCCCGGAGAGGTGCTGTACGTCACCGGCAACTCCGCCAGTGGCTCGAAGTACTACGCCATCTCGGGGAACTATGACTGGACGGCTGTGACCACTCAGGATCAGCTGCCGAGCTACACCGAGGTCACCGTGACTGATACGGCGATCACACTGAACACCGTCCACACCTCGGATCGGTCGGTCATCGACTCGGTGAAGCTCACCCAGGCCGACGTCACCGACCCGGTGATCACGCTGCCGAGCAACAATCAGCTCTCCGTCGACGACAGCTTCGATCCGATGGCCGGGGTATCGGCTACTGACGACACCGATGGTGATCTGACCAGCGCCGTCACGGTGTCCGGGCAGGTCAACACCAGTGTCCCGGGCAGCTACGAACTCACCTACTCGGTCTCCGACGCGGCCGGGAACTCCACCACGGTCAAGCGCACCGTCACCGTGGTCAGCGGCACCCTGACCAGCACTGGTGTACCCGCCATCGGCGGCATGGTGAAGGTGGGATCGGTGGTGACCGCTGTCACTCCAGCGTGGCAGCCGACGCCTACCTTCAGCTTCCAGTGGTTGCTCAACGGCAAGCCTCTTGCCGGCAAGACCAGCGCGCGACTGGTGGTGGAACCCAGCTACGCCTCGGGACGGCTGTCGGTCCAGGTGACGGGAACCCGTGCCGGCTACGAGACGTTGACGCAGACTTCCGCTGCGGTCACCGTCGCCAAGGCCGACTTCAGCTCGGTCAGCAAGCCGAAGATCAAGGGCAAAGCCCGCGTCGGCGCCCGGCTGTCGGTGAACACCGGCAAATGGTCCCCGGCACCGGCCTTCACCTTCCGCTGGTACGCCAACGGCAAAGCCATCAAGGGCGCCACCGGCACCCGGCTGAAGCTGACCAGCAAGCTCAAGGGCAAGCGCATCAGTGTGAAGGTCGTGGCCACCAAGACCGGATACAACACCCGCACCGTCACTTCGGCACGTACCGCCAAGGTGAGGCGCTGATCACAGCAGTTCGGGGGGCGTCGTCGGCTGAGTCCGACGGCGCCCCTCGTCGTTCGGCTCACCGACTCCCGCCAGCAGCCGCCAGGCTCAGGCGCGGTACGGCGAGAGCAGCTTCTTGATTCTCTGCTTGGTCAGATTCTGTGTGACCACCCAGGCGAGATCAGGGTCGGCGGTGTCGATGGCGAAGAACTGCACCAATCCCTGCTCGGGTGAGGCAGCCACGGCCACCGACCAGCAGTAAGCCAGTCCCTTTCGCAGAACCCGCACCGCATCCTGTCGGCGGTCCGACAGCGGTATCGCGGCCAGCGTCGCGGTCGCTCGCTCACAGGCCGCCAGCGCCGCCGCCGCGGTCAGCGGATCATTCAATAGGCGCGGCTCACAGATCGCGGCGATTCCTGCGCGAACCACGAGCGGGTCAGCAGCATCGACCCAGGTCGAAACGATGGCGCGCAGCAGCTCCGGGGCGGTGTCGCCGATCCGTTGGACGGCAATGGCCGCGGCCTCGCGCACTCGCCAGCGATCGTCGGTCGCCGCCGTAGTGAGCCGCTGAATCAGCGTTCCGGGATCGTCCGCGATCACGATCAGTCGCCCCAATCCGACCACCCCACAGCAGGCGAGGTACTCCGCCGGCTCATCGAGAAACGACCAGATCAGCGGCTCCGGAATCAGATCAGCGGCCACCTCGAGCAGTGTCAGATTCGCTCGGGGGCCCGGCAAACCGCTGTGCCGCGTCAGGTACTGGGCCAATTCGGCTGGTGCGAGATCGGCCAACTCGGCACGGTACCGCGCCGTAACGTCGACCATGACGCACATCCTAAGCCGGACATCGGCGGTGCCACGGGAGCCCGGCAAAGCTCGCTAAAGTTAGCGGGTCACCAACCGAGGAGTGCGCCCGTGGCCGATTCCGCCAGCACCGTTTCCCAGATCTACGCCCAAACACTCGGCGTGATCGAAGCCGTCGAACCGCGTATCGCCGGAGCGATCCGCTCCGAGCTGACTGATCAGCGAGGTTCGCTGAAACTGATCGCCAGCGAGAATTACGCCTCACTGCCGGTGCTGCTCACCATGGGTAGCTGGCTCAGCGACAAATATGCCGAAGGCACCATCGGACACCGCTTCTATGCCGGCTGCCAAAATGTCGACACCGTGGAGAGCGTCGCGTCCGAGCACGCTCGGGAGCTGTTCGGCGCCGAGTATGCCTATGTCCAACCGCATTCGGGCATCGACGCCAATCTGGTGGCCTACTGGTCGATTCTGGCCCATCGCATCGAGAGCCCGACGTTGGAGCGCCTGGGCGCCAAGACGGTCAACGACTTGTCCGAGGAGGACTGGGAGGCGTTGCGCGCCACCTTCAACCAGCAGCGGGTGATGGGCATGAGCCTGGACGCCGGTGGTCACCTCACCCACGGCTTCCGGCACAACATCTCCGGCAAGATGTTCCGTCAGCATTCCTACGGCACCAATCCCGAGACCGGCCTGATCGACTACGACAAGCTGCTCGCCGACGCCCGCGAATTCAAACCGCTGATCCTGGTGGCCGGCTATTCCGCCTACCCGCGGCGGGTCAACTTCGCGCGGATGCGCGAGATCGCCGACGAGGTGGGCGCCACCTTGTTCGTCGACATGGCACACTTCGCCGGCCTGGTGGCCGGCAAGGTGTTCACCGGGGAGGAGAACCCGGTGCCCTACGCCCACGTCGTGGCGTCCACCACCCACAAGTCGCTGCGCGGACCGCGCGGTGGCTTCGTGCTGGCGACCAACGAGTACGCCCCCAGCGTCGACCGCGGCTGCCCGATGGTGCTCGGCGGACCGCTGAGCCATGTGATGGCTGCCAAGGCGGTGGCTTTCGCCGAGGCCCGTCAGCAGGGCTTCCAGAGCTACGCCCAGGCGGTGGCCGACAATGCCAAGGTCCTCGCCGAGGGGCTGCTGAAGCGCGGCGTCACCCTGGTGACCGGCGGCACCGACAACCATCTGGTGCTGTTGGACGTGAGCTCCTTCGGATTGACCGGACGTCAGGCCGAATCGGCGCTGCTGGACTCCGGCGTGGTTACCAACCGCAACTCGGTGCCCAACGACCCCAACGGCGCGTGGTACACCTCCGGCGTGCGCATCGGCACCCCGGCCCTGACGAGTCGTGGTTTCGGCGCTGCCGAATTCGATCAGGTCGCCGAGTTGATCACCGGAGTACTGAAGGCGACCTCTCCGCTCACGACGGCCGCAGGCACCCCTGGCAAGGCGAAGTACACCATCGCCGACGGCGTGGCCGAGCGCACCCAGGCTGCTGCCAACGAACTGCTGGACGCCAACCCGCTTTACCCCGGTTTGGAGCTCTGAGCGAACCACCGCAGCTGGTCTGCTCGTAGCACTCGCCTACCGGCTGGGTGCACCCACCCTTCTCGCTGGCTGAGCTTGATGAAGCCCAGCCGGCGAGGTCGGTTTCCCTTCGACAAGCTCAGGGCACGGAGGTGAAGCACACGGCACGGAGGTAAAGCACGCCGCAAGAAACCGGAGCACACGGCCCAGCGGGCGCGGCATCCGAGTCAGCGACTGAAGAGGGTGCCCTGCAGGGTGGTCACGAAGTTACTCATCGACGCAGGGAAGTCCGCCAAGTGCCAATCCTGCGGCCCGTGATACCAGTCAAGATCGACAGAATCGGGGAGGTCGTCGGCATCGGATTGGGCGATGGCGGCGAGCCAGCGATCACGCCCACCGAGCACAACGGCGTAGGGCAATAGCGTCGAGACGCTTCGGTAGGGATCATCGGCGGTCAGATTCGAGACCGGATGAGTGAGCAGATCCCCGCGCAGGATGTCCAGGCCCCGCAGCACCGCGGTTCCGGTCGCGGTTCGGGCAGGCATCTCCCGGGATACGAACATCAAACCCAGCGCAACCAGAACCAGCGACAGGCCGAGCAGGCCGAAATTGGTGAATGCGATCAATGCCGCCGCACCCACAGTGGCCGCCACCAGGACGACCCAACTCAGCAGACCCCACTGGCTTCGGGTGGCATCGGGACGCCGAGCGAACCACCCCTCGGCGACCACCTCGTCGTACAGCTCGGATTGCACGGTGCCGATGACCGATGCCAGCGTGCCGGGAAGATGAGACAGCTTGACCGGATCACCCTGAATCGGGGCCACCGCGTCGAGCAGGGTGCGTTCGAAGTCATGCAGTGGTTCGTCGCTCGAGCGCCGGGTGAAGGTCCAATCGGTCGGGGCGTGCTCGTTTTCTCGGGGCAGTTCGGTGATCCGTAGATGACCTCGAACGGCGAGATCGAGCACCGAGGCGGTGACATCCACCGGGTCCACCCGCTCATCGACCAGCGTGCCGATCGTCCCGGGTCGAATCCCCTTGATCACCGTGAACGCCGTCTGGCCGGCGGCAATGGGCTCGAAGTCGGCCACCAGAATCGGGTCGACTGCCCCGGCGAAGTCTCGGCCGATCTTGCGATGCGCCAGCCAGAGCAGCAGCGCGCCGAGCGCGGCAACTCCCACGGCCAGGCCCAGAGCCAGCGGATCGACGGAAAAGGCCCGCTCTGCGGTCCAGAGCTGGCGCCGGTCTTCATTCACGGCGATCTGGCCGGGCGCAAAACTCAGGGTGGCGATGACCACCTCGCCGATCCCGACACCGTCCTGGCGGAAGGTCGGCTGTGGGTAGTCATGGTTGCCGCCGGCATAGAAAGTGCAGGATTCCGGGGAGGATGCCTCGCCGGCTGCGCAGTCCAGATAGGTGAACAGAGTCGGAACAGACATCACACCGTTGAACTGACGCACCGGAACACTCAGACCCTGGAGCAGCGGCCAGCTCACCAGAGTTTCGTCATCGACATCGCGCACTGCGGCACCGGTGACCACATAGCTCAGCAGCAATGGCTCGGTCAGCCCGGCGGTCGGCATGTCGATGATGACCCGTGATGCTTCGGTGCGAACCTCCGGCTGCAGCTCCACACCGCCACTGCTGAGGGTGATATCGGAGATCGTGTAGCGATACTCCGTGGACTGCGCGGTGCGGCGTGCGGTCTGGATCACCTGCTGCAACCGCTCGGGCGGAGTGGACTCGAAAGTGATCGAGGCTTGGACGGCCAGTTGACCGTCCGAGGAAAGCACCGCCACAGCGTTGTACGTCGACACCTGTCCGGGCATGGCCGCATGGGCAGCGGGAACGATCCCGGCCGCCAGACCGACGGCTGCCAGCGCTACGGCCAGCGTGCGCAACATCCGGGTCGCGAGTTTCGCCATGATGGTTCCTCTGCAGAGCGATGTGATTTCCGGTACAGCGTAGCGAGGTAGCCGTGCCGAAATCACCCTTCGCGTCCAGCCCAAAAGGTCCGTCGGCCACAAATGGTGCGTCCAGCGGAGAGCGCCATGGTGGTGTCGGTTTTCGTAAAACCGTTAGTCTTTCGACGTGACACAGAACTGGGGAGGCCCGAATACCGGTCCGCAATGGAACGGTCAACAGGCGTGGAATCGACCTCAGAACGCGTGGGGCAATTCGGTCTATCCGACGCCGCCACCACCACCTCCGGCCCCTCCCCAGGGCTTTCCGCCGCCGACCGGAGCGCCATCGGGTTACCCGCCGCCGCCCGCGGCGCCGACCGGTTTTCCACCCATCGGTGGCTACGTGCAGCCGGGCACCTTCCCGCCGCCGAAGCGGAAGAACCCGCTCCTGGCGATCTTGGCCGGTGCGGTCTTCATCGTGATCGTGGCCTTCTTCCTGATCACCCTGAGCAACTACCTCAACGATGGCGGCGGCGGTGGCGGCGGCGGCCATCAGGTGACCAACGTACCTGCGCCCGACTTCAATCCACCGGAACTGCCTGCGCCCGATACCTACGATCAGGCCGAAACCTGGCTGACCGACAATGCGATCTACGATGAGTCGGTCCCGGTGCCCACCGACTGCACGGTCCCCTATCTCAATACCAAGACAGCCACCCCCGAGGAGTTGGAGGCTCACCTCAACGAGCTGACCAAGTGCCTGTGGGGAGTGTGGATCGATCCGATGACTGCGGCCGGCTTCGAGCTCCCGCGCCCTCCGGTCACGGTCTACAGTTCCTCGGTCACAACGGCATGTGGCGACGCCGAGTCGGGCAACGCCTTCTACTGCGCTGCCGACCAGCACATCTACTACGCCACTGATCTGTACAAGGTGATGCCCAGACAACTGCAGACCCAGCCCTTCGTTTCCGAAGTGGTGATGGCCCACGAGTTCGGTCATGCCATCCAAGCGCGCACCGGAATCCTCATTTCGGAAAAGGCCCTGGAACAGAAGGTCACGAACGCAACGGCCAAGGAACTGTCGCGGCGCACCGAGGTGCAGGCCGACTGCATGGCCGGCCTCTTCACCAACGCGGTGTCCAATGCCAGCAGCCTGTCCGGGGACAACGTGGCCAATCTCAAGATGCTCATCTACAACATCGGCGATGACATCCTCACCGGCGATCCCAACTACGAAGGTGACCACGGATCGGGCAAGAACCGTCAAGCCTGGTTCGTCAAAGGACTAGGCACCGCCCAGATCGGCGTCTGCAACTCCTACACGGCAGCGTCGAAGACGGTTCGCTGAGCGAGCTCAGCCCTCGACCAGCGCCACGGCCATAGCCGCCGCGCCTTCGCCGCGTCCGGTCAGCCCCAAACCGTCGGTCGTGGTACCGGCCAGGCTCACTGGCGCACCCACCGCTGCGGACAGCACCAATTCGGCTTCGTGACGGCGATCGGCCAATCGCGGCCGATTGCCGATCAGTTGAACGGAGACGTTCACCGGCTGCAGGCCCTGTTGCGCCAGTCTTCGCACGCACTCGGCGATGAAGGACACTCCCGAAGCCCCAGACCAGGCCGGGTCGTCGGTACCGAAGTTGCTGCCGAGATCTCCCAGGCCCGCCGCCCCCAGAAGCGCATCACAGATCGCGTGAGCCACCACATCGCCGTCGGAGTGTCCCGACAATCCGACCGGCTCACCGGGAAACTCCAGGCCCGCAACCCACATCGGGGTTCCCGCAGCGTAGGCGTGGACATCGGTTCCGATGCCGACTCGAGTACTCATGACCGGCTCCGTGCTATCGCTTCGACGAACAACAAATCGGTAGGTTCGGTGACTTTCAGCGCCGCCCGGTCACCGGCGACGAGGGTGAGGCGATGCCCGCGAGCAGCAACGGCGCTGGCGTCATCGGTGACTTCCAAACCTGAGGCCTCCGCGTACTCGAGGGCTTCATCGAGCACCGTGCGAACAAAGCCCTGCGGCGTCTGCACGATCCGCAGTTGGTCACGGTCGACGACCTCGGACTCACCGTTGCCGGTCAAGCGACGCATCGAGTCAGCCACCGGTAGCACGGGGAGGCAGCCTGAGGCGCCATCGACCAGTGCCGCGATGACGCGGCCCACCAGGTCGCCGGGCACCATGGCACGAGCCGCATCGTGCACCAGGACGTAGTCGCACTCGGCCAATACCGGATCGCCGGCGATCGCAGCCAGACCGGCACGAACCGAATCCTGGCGCCGTCCGCCACCCAGCACGTAAGCCGCGGGGATAGGTGAGTCGGCCAGTGCGGTTTCGAACGCCGCACGTTCACCATCGGGGATCACCACCACGGCCCGGTCAACACCGCCTGCCGCCAAACCGTCCAGACTGTGCCGCACCAGGGTTCGTCCAGCGACTTCGCGCAGCGCCTTCGGGCGTCCACCGCCCAAACGAACACCAGCGCCGGCCGCCACCACAATGGCGACGACCGGCGCGGTCGAGTTCATGTCAGGTTCCGACTTCAGGAAGCCAGCACCTCGTCGAGCAGAACCTCTGCGCGGTCCTCCTCCACCTTTTCAGCCAAGGCCAACTCCGAGACCAGGATCTGGCGGGCTTTGGCAAGCATCCGCTTCTCCCCGGCGGAGAGTCCCCGCTCACGCTCGCGTCGCCACAGATCGCGTACGACCTCGGCGACTTTGAGCACATTGCCTGAGTGAAGCTTCTCCACATTGGCCTTATAACGACGCGACCAGTTGGTGGGCTCTTCGGCATGCGGTGCCCGCAACACTCCGAAAACGCGTTCCAACCCATCGGCGTCGACGACATCGCGGACACCTACCAGATCGAGATTGCAGGCCGGAACTCGCACTACCAGATCATTCTGGCCAACGATGCGCAAGACGAGGTAAAGCTTGTCTTCGCCTTTGATCGTTCGAGTTTCCAGGGCTTCGATGACTGCTGCGCCATGATTGGGGTAGACCACGGTCTCACCGATTGTGAACGTCATATCAGCGTTTACCACCTTTCCCGACTACCAAGTCTAGCACTTTGTAGGGGCTCCCCGAAAGGCATCAATCCTAGCCAGAAGACCATTTCCGGGGTTGACAGCAGGACACATCTATGCCTCCCGGGAGGCCTACGCCAGTCCCTCACTCGTCAAATTACACATCCAATCGCAAGCACTCCAACTCTCGGCAGTGGGGCCTCACAAGCGCAAAAACAGTTGGGTGGACACGGCCTTCCGCCGCGTCCACCCAACCCATTTGGCGGTGGTTCAGTTGATCATGCTGCGATCTGCACCTGCTTGGCAGGGAACACCGTCTTTGCCGCAATAACCAGTGTTGCGGCCACCAACACTCCGGCGATCAGGCTGATCAAGAAGCCCGCGATGGCCCACGGCAGCGGACTGAAGGCGAAGAGCACAAAGATGCCACCATGAGGCGCCCGCAGGCCCACCCCGAGTGCCATGCTCAACGCACCGGTGACCGCGCCTCCGGCCATCATGGAGGGAATCACGCGCAGCGGATCGGCGGCGGCAAACGGGATCGCGCCCTCAGAGATGAATGAAGCACCCAGCAGCCACGCCGCTGCTCCATTCTCGCGCTCGACGTCGGTGAACAGGTTCTTGCGGACCACTGTGGCCAGTGCCATCGCCAACGGCGGCACCATGCCTGCGGCCATCACGGCGGCCATCACCTGGAAGTTCGCCGTCAACCCGGCAGATAGGCCTGCCGTTGCAAACAGATACGCCGCCTTGTTGACCGGGCCGCCCAGGTCGAAACACATCATCAGACCGAGCAAAGCCCCCAGCAGGATCGCCGAACCGCCCGACAAGCCAGAAAGTCCGTCTTGCATGGCTTGGGTGAGGCTGGCCAAGGGGTGCCCCAGCAGGAAGTACATCAAGGCGCCGGTAATGAAGGTGACCACCAGCGGGATGATCACCACCGGCATCAATCCGGCCAGCCAACGCGGTGCGCGCCGTTCCGCCAACCACGCTGCCAGCACACCCGCGATCAGACCGGTGATCAGACCGCCCAGGAAACCCGCACCCAAGGTCACCGAAATGGCACCGCCGACAAAACCGGGGGCAATGCCAGGACGCCCGGCCAGCGCATAGGCGATGTAGCCGCTCAGCGCAGGCACCAGGAAACCGAAGGCGGCCGCCCCGACGGCGAACATGACCGCCCCCAACGTCATGATGAAGCCCGCAGGCATCGCCGAAATGGTGGACTGGGCCAGCACCAAGGCTCCGATCGAGCTGCCTGCACTCACCCCCGCCTGGCAGGTGTCAGCACTCATCCAGGTCAACTCAGCGCAGCTGCGCGCACCATTGACCCCAGGCACCAGTGCGATGTCGAAGCCACCGAACAGGAAGCCGAGCGCGATCAGCAGGCCACCGGCAGCCACGAACGGGATCATGTAGGACACACCGGTCATCAGCGCGGTCTGGATTCGGCGCCCCCAGCCCTGCTTGGCTGCCGCGCTCGCGGTGGGTGCCGATGACGCTGACGAAGCCGAACCCTCGACCCGGGCCGCCGCCGGATTGTTCATTGCCGCCAGTGCTTCAGCCACCAGCTTGTCCGGTTCGTTGATGCCTCGCTTCACACTGCCCTCGATCACCGGCAGACCAGCGAATCTCTCGCGATCTCGAACCGGCAGGTCAGCGGCGAAGATGGCAGCATCTGCACCGGCAATGACCTGCGGATCCAGCCAGTCGATGCGTCCGGAGCCTTGCGGTTCGACGTGAATCTCTACTCCGGCAGCCTTGGCCGCCTGTTCGAGACCGTCGGCAGCCATGAACGTGTGGGCGATGCCGGTCGGGCAGGAGGTGACCGCCACCAACACGGGGGTCTTCGCGTCGGAGGTCGGGGTCGCCTGGTTCGCCGATTCCGGCTGGCTGCTGGTTGCTTCGGCGACCAGGTCGACCACCTCCTGCGGGGAGCGGGCACTACGCAAAGCGTCGGTGAAGTCACTGCGCATCAGAGATCGGGCCAGCATGGCCAGCAGCTCCAGGTGCGCGTCATCAGAGCCCTCCGAAGCAGCGATCATGAAGACCAGATCGGCCGGGCCGTCGGCTGCACCGAAGTCCACCGGCGGCTGCAATCGGGCAAAGGCGACCGAGTTGGTGGTGACAGCAGCCGACCGGCAGTGCGGAATTGCGATTCCGTTGCCGAGGCCGGTTGCCATCTTCTCTTCCCGGCTCAACGCGTCGGCGGCGAGTCCGGCCGCATCCGCGCGGTCGCCGGCTCCTACAACCTCGGCAAGAGCAGTGATCACCTCGGTCTTGGTGGCACCGAGGTCAGCGTCCAGGCGCACGAGATCTGCGCTGATCAAAGGGGCGGGTTGCTGTGGAGACATCATCGTTCCTTCCAATAGGGCAGTTGCTGCGTCAGGCCAGCGCGGTGACCTGAACCGCGGCGGGATCAAGTTGATCGGGTCGGGGAAGCTGAGTTCCGGCAAGGGCTGCGGCAGCCGAGCCATGGGCGATGGCTTGACGAAGCCGCTCAGGTTCGGCCAGGCCTCGCGTCTCGGCCAGGATGTAGCCGGCGACCGACGAATCGCCGGCACCGACGGTGCTGCGCACGGTGATCGGAGCCGGTGAGCCCCACCAAGAACCGGTGCCGGTGACGAGCACCGCGCCAGCAGCGCCGAGGGTGACCAGCACAGCAGCAACGCCGGCTTCAACCAGGGTTCGAGCCGCCGCAACGCTGAGACTGGGGTCACCCGCGGCGGCTCCGGCTTCAAGGGCCACGGGATCAGCCCCCGTGAGCTGGGCCAGCTCGAAGGCATTGGGCTTGATCAGATCCGGGGCAGCCTGATCGAAGCTGGCCGCGAGCACCTGCAGCGGCGCATCGGAGGTGTCCACGGCGATCCGGCAGCCCCACGGACGCAGCGCGCGAACAAGCTGGGCATACCAGTCGACCGGGACGCCCGGGGGCAGCGACCCGGAGAGCACAACCCAATCGGCGCGCTCGGATTCCAGCACCAACAGCCGAGCCAGAGCCTCCACCGTCTCGCCGGCCAGTTCCGGACCGGACTCGTTGATCTTGGTCGTGGTGCCGTCCGGCTCAGTCAAGGCGAGATTGGTGCGCACCGGGGCACCGAGGCGGACCGTGCGGTAGGGCAGGTCGAGAGCGTCCAGGCCTCGCAGAATCGGATCGTTGGCGTCGGCGGGCAGTACCGCGCGCACCGGATGCCCGGCGCTGTGCACCACGCGGGCGACGTTGATGCCCTTGCCGCCCGGCTCGACGGTGACGGACTCAGCGCGTTGCACCTCACCGCGCTGCAGCGGTGCGCCGAGAGTCACGGTGCGATCCAAGGACGGGTTCGCGGTCAGCGTGACGATCATGCGATCACCACCTCCACACCTGCCGCTTCCAGTTCGGTGCGGTCCCCAGGAGTGATTTCGCCATCGGTGATGAGCACGTCGATGTCGGAAACTGCCGCGAAGGCGACCAGGAGTTCGGCACCGATCTTGGAACTGTCGGCCAGCACGATCACCTGCTTCGCCGCACCCACCATGGCGCGCTTGACGGCAGCCTCCTCCGGGTCAGGCGTGGACAAGCCGTGAGCGACCGACAACCCGTTGACGCCGATGAATGCGACATCGCAGCGCAGCGTCGAGAGCGCCGCCACGGTTTCAGCACCCACGGCTGCACCGGTGATACCTCGGACGCGCCCACCCAGCAGTTGGAGGCTGATTCCGCTGGCGATCAGTTTCCCTGCCACGGGAACTGACCCGGTGATCACCGTCCGGGCGGAATCCGGTGTCAGCATCGCTGCCAACCGGGCAGTGGTGGTACCGGCATCCACCAGCAGTGAGCCGGTCGGACCGGGCAGGAACTCCATCGCTGCCGCGGCGATTCGACTCTTCTGTGAGGCACGGGCGGGTTCCCGATCGGCCAGTCCGGTCTCGGTCAGGGCAACGTTCTCAGCGACAACCGCGCCGCCGTGGACCCTGCGCAGCACGCCTTGGTCGTTCAAGAAGTCCAGATCCCGGCGAATGGTCTCGGTCGTGACGTCGAACTGCCGGGCCAGTCCGGCCACCGAAACCCGGCCCTTCTGGCGAGCCAGATCGAAGATCCCGCGCTGACGCTCCGCTGCGTACATAGGTACTCTCCCAACCAACATCCATGTTGTAATACCTTGTTTTACTTGGTATCAACTGGAATTGCAAGACCCTTGGGCAGATCCTTGTGGTTTTACTTGGCTATTCTTGGTCTGGCTGGTGTGGAACCGCGCCACGGACCAGCCGTCCGATGAGAGAGACGGCTGCAGTCACTGCCCGGGCTCAGCCGTAGGTGACCTCATTGGAGAACAGGCCGGAGACTGACTCCCCGCAGTTGATGCGACGCACAGCCTCGGCGAACAGCGGTGCCACCGACACGGTGGTGAGGCGATCCAATCCCTGGGGGCCGGGAACGGTGTTGGTCGTCACGATCTCGTGGATGTCGGGAACCGCATTCAGACGCTCCACGGCTTTGCCGGAGAACAGACCGTGGGTGCAGGCCACCGAGATGGACTTCACGTTGTAGCCGCGAACCGTGGCGATCAGCTCCACCACCGATCCCGCAGTGGCGATTTCATCGTCGAGGATGATGACATCCTTGCCGCCGATCTTTCCCACGATCGAGTCGATCACGACTCGATCATCGGCCAGGCGACGCTTGGAGCCCGCAGCCATACCAACACCGAGCATCCGCGCGAACTGGTTGGCCTCCTTCGCATTCCCGAAGTCGGGAGACACCACCACGGTGTTGCTCAAGTCACGATTGCGGAAGTGGTCGGCCAGCACCGGGAGGGCGGTCAGATGATCGACCGGCACCGAGAAGAAGCCGTGCACCTGCTGAGCGTGGAGTGCCATCGTGAGCACTCGGTGAGCACCAGCGGTGTTGATCAGGTCGGCGACCAGGCGGCCACCGATACTGATGCGCGGTGCGTCCTTCTTGTCGGAGCGGGCGTAGGCGTAGTGCGGCATGACGACGGTGACGTGGGCTGCCGAGGCACCGCGAGCCGCGTCAACCATCATCAGCAGCTCCATCAGGTTCTCCTGGGTCGGTGGCACCAGGGGCTGCACGATGTAGACATCGCGTTGCCGACAGTTGGCGCGCAACTGCACCTGGAGGCAGTCGTTGGAGAACCGTGAAAGTCTCGACGGCGACAGCTCCACGCCGAGGAGAGTGCACATCTCCTCGGCGAAAGCGGTGTGTGCATGGCCGGAGAACACAGTAATGTCCGTCACGGCGGGTAACCCTAGCTCGCTATAGCGGCCCGATCACAGCCGCAGCATTCGGCGAGACGCCGCACCCGGTGCTCAGGCGTTGAATTTGTAGCCCAGTCCGCGAACCGTCACCAGCAGATCGGGATTGGCCGGATCGACTTCGAGCTTGGCTCGCAACCGTTTCACATGCACATCGAGAGTCTTGGTGTCGCCGACATAGTCGGGGCCCCACACCCGATCGATCAGTTGACCGCGGGTCAGCACCCGCCCGGAGTTCCGCAACAGCAGCTCCAGCAGTTCGAACTCCTTCAATGCCAACTGCACCGGTTCACCGCGGACGGTGAGTTCGTGCCGTTCGACATCCATGCGAACCCCGCTGGCCTCGATCACGTCGGAGATCAACTCGACCTCCTGCCCGCGACGCAGCACCGCGCGGATCCGCGCCACCAGTTCCCGATGGCTGAACGGTTTGGTCACATAATCATCGGCCCCCAACTCCAGGCCGACCACCTTGTCGATCTCGGAGTCACGCGCGGTCACCATGATGATCGGGACACTACCCCGGGTCCTGAGCTGGCGGCACACCTCGGTGCCGGACAGTCCCGGCATCATCAGGTCCAACAGCACAATGTCGGCGCCGCCTCGGTCGTAGGCAGCCAGACCGCTGGCACCGTCACCGGCCGCCGCCACCTCGAAGCCTTCCTTCTGGAGCAGGAAAGCCAGCGTCTCGCGGTAGCTTTCCTCGTCCTCAATGATGAGTACCTTGGTCATTTCTGATCGTCGTCCTTCCTGATGGGCAGCCGGAGGGTGAATGTCGATCCCTGCCCGGCCCGGCTCCACACGGTCACTTCGCCGCCATGAGCCACTGCGACGTGCTTCACGATCGATAGCCCCAGCCCGGTTCCACCACTGGCCCGGCTTCGATCGGCGTCCACTCGGAAGAAGCGCTCGAAGATGCGCTTCTGGTCTTCTTCACTGATACCGATTCCGTTGTCGGAGACCCGGATCGCCACCATCTGGTCGGCATCGGTGGCACTGGTGACGGCCACCCGCGCACCCGGCTCGGAGTAGGCGATGGCGTTCTGAACCAGATTGGTGACCGCAGTCTCCAACTCCTCAGCATCGCCAACCACCATGAGACCGTACTCAGCCTGCACCGACACACTGATCTGGCCGGCCTCGGCCAACTGCCGACAGCGCGCCACCGCCGATTCCAGAACCTGGCTGATCACCACCTCGGTGGCGCTCAACATGGGGTCATCGGATTGCAGCCGCGACAACGCGATGATCTGAGACACCAGTTCGTTGAGGCGTCCGGTCTCCTTGGCCAGCTTGGCCAAGAACATGTGGACGGCTTCCGGATCGTCAGCAGCACTGTCGGCAGCCTCGGCCAGCAAGCCGATGGCCCCAATCGGTGTCTTGAGCTCATGACTGATGTTGGCCACGAAGTCGCGACGGGTCTCACTGAAGCGCAGATCTTCGGAGCGATCCTCCCCGATGATCACCGCAGCACCATTGCTCAGCGGGACCGCTCTGATGGCGAGGTGGATCGGTTCGCCGCGGGGCCCGTTCACCCGCATCTCACTTTCGAGCGCCCGCTCCTGGCGGCGGGCATCGGTGAGCAGGTCGACCACGGCCTGCGGACCCAGCGAGGACCCGCGCGCCATGCCGAGATTCTTGGCGAAATCGGAGGCAGCCAACACATAATCGGCCTCGGTGACCACGATGACGGCCGCGCGCATGGGTTGCAGAATCTCGCCGAGATGGTGTCGATTCACGATCTGGCCACGGGCTTTCTGCGCGGCCCGTCGAACCATGAGCCAGACAGTCAAGGTCCCCAGGCCTGCGCCGAGCACAAACCCAAGCAGGGCCGGTGCATAGGGCGTCATGGTTGGAGTCTATGGGTGCCCAGCGCCCTAATTCTCCAAGAATTCAGCTTTCCCAAAGGCCTTGGCTGAACTTTCACCGACTGTTCACCTTCCGTTCGGCTAAGTGCCGATTACCCCGCGCACTGGCTACCTAGCCTGAAACGCGTAACAATTACGCCGCCCGTCCGACCTGGGCCGGCCCGACGATCCGAAAGAAGCAGATGCGCGACAACTACCGCGAAAGCCTGGAGAACGTGGTCACCGAGCTGGTGGAACTGACTGACCTGGTGCAGGTGGCGGTTCGCGATGCCACCAAAGCGCTGCTGGATGCCGACCTGGCGACTGCGGAGAAGGTGATTTCGGCCGATTCCGAAATCGACGCTCGCCACGACGCCCTCGAGGCCCAGTGCTTCTCGCTGCTGGCCCGTCAAGCTCCGGTCGCCGGCGAACTGCGCACAGTGGTCGCCGCGCTGCGTATGATCGCCGACCTGGCTCGCATGGGCGATCTCGCTGCCCATGTGGCCAAGATCGCCCGGCTGCGCTACCCCGAGCATGCGGTTCCCGAACCACTGGTGGGCAACTTCACCTTGATGGCCCGGGTGGCCGAGGAGATGGTCGGCACCGCCGGTCGCTCACTCAATGAGCGCAATGCCCACGACGCCGGCAAGCTCGCCGACAGCGACGAAGAGATGGACGAACTGCGCCGCAGCCAGTTCCGGGTGATTCTGGGCGACAGCTGGAGCCATTCGGTGGAGGCTGCCGTGGACGTGGCGCTGCTGGGCCGCTACTACGAGCGCATCGCCGATCACGCCGTCATCATGGCCGCCCGCGTCATCTACGTGATCACCGGCCTGCTCCCCGAGGGCGAGAACTGGCCGTCCGCCTGAGCTGAAACGCCGAGCGCTCCCGATCGGTCATCCGCTCCACCGTGAGGTGGGGCGAGCGACCGAACCGGGAGCGCTCAGTGCTTTTCGGCTACTTCTTGCCCTGGTTCTTGACCGCCTCGATGGCCGCCTTGGCAGCGTCGGGATCGAGGTAGCGGCCCCCGGGGACGGTGGGACGCAGATCGTCGTCGAGGATGTAGAGCAGCGGGATGCCGGTCGGGATGTTGAGGGCGGCGATATCGGCGTCACTGATGCCGTCCAGATGCTTGACCAGCGCGCGCAGTGAGTTGCCGTGGGCAACCACCAAGGTGACCTTGCCCAGGCGCAGGTCGGGCACGATCTGGTCGTACCAGTAGGGCAGCATGCGGTCGACCACGTCGGCCAAGCACTCGGTCAGCGGACGCACCTCCGTGGGCAGATCAGCGTAGCGAGCGTCGTTGAACTGACTGTATTCGTCATCAGGGTCGATCTCGGGCGGCGGGGTGTCATAGGAACGACGCCACAGCATGAACTGCTCCTCGCCGAAGGCTTCCAAGGTTTGAGCCTTGTTCTTGCCCTGGAGGGCGCCGTAGTGACGCTCGTTGAGCCGCCAGGAGCGCTTCACCGGGATCCAGTGCCGATCGCAGCCGTCCAGCGCCAGGTAGGCGGTATGGATGGCACGTCGCAGCACCGAGGTGTGCACCACATCGGGCAGCAGCCCTTCGGAGGCCAGCAGCTCGGCGCCACGCTTGGCCTCGCCGATGCCCTTCTCATTGATGTCGACATCCACCCAGCCGGTGAACTGGTTGAGAGCATTCCACTCGCTCTCACCATGTCGAAGCAGAATCAGCGTTGAAGTCATGACGCGAGCCTAGCCAGATTCGAAACCGGTGATCGCCGAATCCAAGCCACTGAGAGAATGCTCAGTGTGAGCGAACGTGCTGTAGCAGTAGTAACCGGAGCGAGTAGTGGGATCGGAGCCGCCACGGCCCGATCCCTGGCTGAGGCCGGGTTCGAGGTGATCTGCGCTGCTCGACGCTTCGAGCGAGTGCAGGCATTGGCCGACGAGATCGGCGGACGCGCCGTGGCCTGCGATATCACCGTCCAGGCCGACGTCGATGCCCTCGCCGCGGCGGTAGGCGACGAATTAGCGGTGCTGGTGAACAACGCCGGTGGCGCCTTCGGCGCAGACCCGGTGGCCGAGGCCGAACCCGAGGACTGGGATCGCATGTACGCCCTCAACGTCTCCGGCACCGAGCGAGTCACCCGCGCCCTGCTACCGGCCTTGACGGCTGCCCACGGTGCGGTGGTGTTCGTCACCTCAACCGCAGCCGAGGCGGCCTACGAAGGGGGCGGCGGCTACTGCGGCGTGAAGGCCGCAGAGCGAATGCTGGCTGGAGCACTGCGGCTGGAGTTCTACGACCAGCCGGTGCGGGTCACCGAGATCAGTCCCGGAATGGTGCACACCGACGAGTTCAGCCTGGTGCGTTTCGCCGGCGACAAGGCGAAAGCCGACGCCGTCTACGCCGGTGTGGCGAACCCGCTACTCGCCGAGGACATCGCCGAGGCCATCACCTGGATGGCGACCCGTCCGGAGCATGTGAACATCGACCGGATGGTGATCCGTCCGACCGCCCAGGCGGCCAACCACAAGGTGTACCGGGCCAACCAGCGCTGATCCGCACCGTCGTTCTCGACGGGGGTCCCATCGATCAGCCCGCGAGGTTTCGAGACGGACGCTACGCGTCCTCCTCAACCAACCGAATAAGGAAGCCGTCCGACCGAAGCGCGACCTCCCCCAGCACGGCTGGTTGAGGAGCGAACGAAGAGAGCGTCTCGAAACCACTCCGCACCAGTCCACACACCGGCTTGCGAGGTTTCGAGACGGACGCTAAGCGTCCTCCTCAACCAACCGGCGAAAAGGAAACCGCCCAACCGAACAGCAAACACCCCCCACTCCGGCTGGTTGAGGAGCGAACGAAGAGAGCGTCTCGAAACCCCCGAGACAAGTCCACAGACCAGCTTGCGAGGCTTCGAGACGGCCCTGCGGGCCTCCTCAACCAGCCGGGGAAAAAGGGGCGCGAAGCTTCGAGACAGACGCTGCGCGTCCTCCTCAACCAGCCGGGGAAAAGGGGCACGAGGCTTCGAGACAGACGCTGTGCGTGCGCCTCAACCAGCCGAGGGAAAGGAAACCATCCGACCGAAGATCGACCTCCCCCACTCCGGCTGGTTGAGGAGCGAACGAAGAGAGCGTCTCGAAACCCCCGAGACAAGTCCACAAACAAGCTTGCGAGGTTTCGAGACGGCCCTACGGGCCTCCTCAACCAGCCGGGGGAAAAGGGGCGCGAAGCTTCGAGACGGCCCTGCGGGCCTCCTCAACTAGCCGGGGGAAAGGGGCGCGAGGCTTCGAGACGGACGCTGCGCGTCCTCCTCGACCAATCGGGGGAGGGAGTTCGGGTCAGGCAGGAAGGGGCTGGGACTCGGCGTCGGCGAGGTCGTAGATCGCTCCGACCAGGGCGAGGTGGCTTAGGGCTTGGGGAAAGTTGCCAGCCATGCGGTGATGGGTCGGGTCGTACTCCTCGGAGATCAGGTCGACATCGTTGAGCAATGCCAACATGCGCTGCAGGTGAGCGTGGGCGTCGTCGAGGCGTCCGGCGAGCGCGTAGGCACTGGCCAGCCAGAAGCCGCAGGCCACGAAGGGATTCTCATCGCCAGCCACACCGTCGGCGACCGCCTCGGTGCGGTAGCGCAGCACCAGACCATCGCGCAGCAGGTCACGTTCGATCGCCGCCAAGGTGCCCAGCATGCGCGAGTCATCGCCGGGAAGGAACCCGACGATCGGAATCATCAGCAGGGCCGCATCCACCTCGGTGGTGTCATCGTGCTGGGTGAAGGTGTTCGCTTCGGCGTTGAAGCCACGTTCAAGCACGGCGCGCTTGATGGTGTCGCGCAGTTCCCGCCAGCGCTCGACCGGTCCATCCAAGCCGTGTTCCTCAACGGCGCGGACCGCCTGATCGAAAGCCACCCAGGCCATCACCCCGGATTGGGTGTAATGATGCGTCGGCCCGCGGGATTCCCACAGGCCGCTGTCCGGTTCATCCCACGTGCGGGCCAAATGCTCCAGCAACACCAGTTGCACATTCCAGGAGTCCGGGGATTCGGCGAGTCCGGCATCGCGCGCCTCCCCCAGAGCCAGCATCACCTCACCGATCACGTCGCCCTGCTGCTGGGTGACCGCGCCGTTGCCGATCCGCACCGGACGCGAATCCGCATAGCCGGGTAGATGCCCAAGCTCGCGTTCGGGCAGGTCGCGTGCTCCGTCCACGGCGTACATGATCTGGACGTCTTCGGGATCCCCGGCCACGGCGCGCACTAGCCAGTCGCGCCACAGTCGGCTGGACCCGGCATGCCCCGATCGCAGCAACGCCCGCACCGTCAATGCCGCATCACGCAGCCAGGTGTAGCGGTAGTCCCAGTTGCGTACGCCGCCGAACTCCTCGGGCAAGCTGGTCGTGGGCGCGGCCACGATGCCGCCCCGGTCACTGTCGGTGAGCTGGCGGAGCACCAGCAGCGATCGCACCAACTCGGTGCGATACGGGCCGTCATAATCGACCCGCCCGGCCCAATCGGTGAAGAACTCGATGGTGCGCACCAGTTCGCGATCGGCGTCGATGTCGGGCGGCAGCGGCCGCCAGGACGGTGTCCAGGTCAGCGAGAAGCGCAACTCCTCCCCGGCATCCACAGTGAATCGATCATGATGCGAGTTTCCCATGGCGACCGGAATTCGCGGGCCTCGCAAGGTGAAACGGTCCGGTCCGGCCACCGCGGCGAGCACCTCCACACCGCTGTCATCACGCCGCCGTGACACCCACGGCACGATCGCCCCATAGCCCGGACGCACCGTCCACTCGTGGATCAACTCCACCTGGCCGGACACTCCCTCCACCAAACGAATCAGATCGGAGCGTCCGTCACCGAAGGGCATGAAATCCAGGATCCGCACCGAACCGGTAGCGGTGGTGTGGATCGTCTCCACGACCGTGGTGTCTCCCAAATAGCTCCGGGTCGTGGTGGCCGCAGTAGCCGGTCCGAGCAGCCAGCGTCCGTGACCGGGCCCTCCCAGCAGCGCTGCCAAACTCGCCGGCGAGTCAAAACGCGGCAGGCACAGCCAGTCGATCGAACCGTTGCGGGAGACCAACGCCGCCGTCTCGGTGTCACCGATCAGGGCATAGTCCTCGATCGGCGTGGGGTCGGTCATGCACGATCCTCACCAGGAAGCGGCGGCAGCACACCGTCGTTCTCATAGGCGCTGAGCATCTCGAGCCGACGCCGATGCCGAGCATCTCCGCTGAAAGGTGTGCGGAGGAAGACATCAACGAAAACTGCCGCGTCCTCGACCGAGTACACCCGTGCACCCAAGGCGATCACGTCCGCGTCGTTGTGGGCCCGGGCCAACTCGGCAGTCTGCTCCGACCAGACCACGGCTGCCCGGACCCCGGGGACGGCATTGGCGGCCAACTGCTCACCGTTTCCGGAGCCTCCGATGACCACGCCCAGGCAGTCGCGACCGTCCGCACGATCCGCAGCCAGCGCCACCGCAGCACGCAGACAGTAGACCGGATAGTCATCCTCCGGGTCATAGGTCGCCGGCCCGTGGTCGACGACGTCATGGCCCCAACTGAGCAGATGCTGAACCAGGTACTGCTTCAGTTCGAAACCGGCGTGGTCACTCCCGATGTGGATCCGCATGGCTCCAGTCTGCCCCCGTCGACGGTGACGGTCAGGAAAACAACGGTGCCGAAATCACGCACTTCAGGAGACGGCCCAGTCTCGGCGGGCTTGGGTTCGAGACGCTCACCGCGTTCGCCCCTCAACCAGCCGAGACAGAGCAGCCGAGTCAGTACCCCCAAAGCGTTCGGGAGTTCACTCGACCTCGATCAGGCCCTCTCCGGCTTGAACCGCATTTCCCTTCTCGACCAGGATGCGGGCGACCTTGCCATCGCGCGGAGCGGTGATCTCGGTCTCCATCTTCATGGCCTCCAGCACCAGCAGCACCGTGCCGGCGGTGATCTCCTGGCCTTCCTCGACCAGCACCCGGGCCACCGAGCCAGCCAGCGGCGCAGTAACCGCATTCGCCGAGGCGCCACTCACCGAGGCCGTGCTCGGCACCGAGATCGTGCTCGAGCCTGAACCGCCGATGATGATCGGGCCAAGCTGTGGGGCTTCGGACTCCTCGACCTCCACATCGATGTCGTAAGGGACTCCGTTGACAGTTACCTTCAGTTTCATTGGTCTTCCTTCCGCGCCGTCAGCGGACGTACAACGGGTGATGGGAAAGCTGGGAGCGCCGAGTGCTCGCCTTCCAGCCGGCCGCAGTGGTGAAGTGCGGCTGACGCCGCGACGCGCGGTGCCCCAGGTAGGCGGCCACGGCGGCGGCGATCGCCACCATGGTCTCCTCCGGGACGTCTTGGCAGTGGATCTCGAGACTCTTGATCTTGACCTCAAGCCCCTCGATCCGATCGGTCAGGGAACTGACCAGTTCCAGCAGTTCTTCGTTGGTGGACATGCCGATCACACCGGGCCCAGGCCGTGCTTCTTGGCCGGACGCAGCACGCGCTTGCTGGCCAGGTTCTCCAGAGCCATCGCCAGCGCCTTGCGGGTGTCGCCGGGATCGATGATCTCGTCGACCAAGCCGCGAGAGGCCGCCATGAACGGGGTGGCGAAAGTGTCACGGTATTCGTCCACGAGCTCCTGCCGGCGCGCCTCGGGATCCTCCGCCGCGGCGATCTCCTTTCGGAACACGACTGCCGCAGCACCCTCGGCACCCATCACGGCGATCTCGGCGGTCGGCCAGGCGAACACCCGATCGGCACCGAGATCCTTCGACGCCATCGCCAGGTAGGAGCCGCCGTAGGCCTTGCGCAGCACCACGGTGAGCTTGGGCACCGTGGCTGCGGAGTAGGCGTACAACATCTTGGCGCCGTGGCGAATGATGCCGCCGTGCTCCTGAGCGACGCCGGGCAGATAGCCAGGCACATCGACCAAGGTGACGATCGGAATGTTGAAGGCATTGCAGAAGCGCACAAACTTGCTGCCCTTGTCGGAGGCATTGATATCGAGCACTCCGGCCATCTGGCTGGGCTGGTTGGCCACCAGTCCGACGCTGCGTCCGTTGATCCGACCGAAGCCAACCACCAGGTTGGTGGCGTAGCCGGCCTGCACTTCGAGGAAGTCACTGTGATCGACCAGTCGGGCGATGACATCGCGCACGTCATAGCCGGACTTGTCGTCCACCGGCACGACGTCGCCGATCTCCTCGTCGTAGTCCAGGCTGTACTCGCCGGGCACCAGGGGGGCGTCCTCGGAGTTGTTCTGCGGCAGGAAGCTGAGGAGCTTCTTGGCGATCAGGATCGCCTGTTCGTCGTCGTCGGCGACAAAGCTGTTCACACCGGACACGCTCATGTGGGCATCGGCGCCGCCGAGTTGATCCTGGGTGACATCCTCGCCGGTGACCTGCTTGATCACATTGGGCCCGGTGATGAACATGTGGGCCTTGCGGGTCTGGATGATGAAATCGGTCAACGCCGGGGAGTAGACCGCACCGCCAGCACACGGGCCGGCGATGATCGAGATCTGCGGGACCACACCGGACAGCAACACATTGGCGTAGAACACCTGCCCGTACCCGGAGAGCGAGTCAATGCCCTCCTGCACCCGGGCACCGCCGGAATCGTTGAAGAACAGGAACGGGGTGCCGTTCTCCAGCGCAGACTGCATCATCGCCACAACCTTCTTGTTGTGGGTTTCGCCGGCCGAGCCGCCGGCGACGGTGAAGTCCTGGCTGGCCACCCGCACCGGACGGCCCAGGATGGTGCCGCAGCCGGTCACGACTCCGTCGGCCGGCATATCGGCGGTATCCATGCCGAAGGTCGTGGTGCGATTGCGGCGGAACAGGCCGACTTCCTCGAAGCTGTCGGCGTCCAGCAGCGCGTCCAGGCGCTCCCGGGCCGACATCTTGCCTTGAGAATGCTGCTTCTCCAGCCGCGCTTCGCCGCCGCCCAGTCGGGCTTTGGCCTCGGCGGAGTGCAGCGCCTCAACGCGCTTGCCCATGGACTGTGGTTTCTTGGTCATTTGGTTCACCTCACGCCATCTCGACGGTCACACTGTGATCGCGGCCACCGAGCGAGACCTTGTATTTGATCGGCCCACGGACTGCCTTGGCCGCTCCACTGGCGGCCTCTGCTTCGGAGGCCAGCTGTTCAGCGGTCTTGCCCACATTCTTCGGGCCTTCATCTCGGGTACTGAAGAACCCCGGTGCGACGCCGGGGAACATGGCGTAGGTCAGCACATCTTCGTCGGTGCCGTTGAAGCCGTCCAAGGCGGCCGCATCGCTGCACAGCTTGTCCCACTCCGGTTCCAGCAGATCGGCTGGACGCTGGGTGATCGGCTCCTTCTTGGCCTGAGCCTGGGCGATCGCCACAACCTCCGGGTTGCGCTCCCCCATGCACTCGCCGTAGTAGCCGAGCATCAGATCTGCGAACTCACCGGTAAGCACCTTGTAGCGGCCCATCAGCACATTGAACACAGCCTGGGTGCCCACGATCTGGCTGGACGGCGTGACCAGCGGCGGATGTCCAGCGTCGGCCTTGACCAGCGGAACCTCTTCCATCACTTCCTTGATTCGGTCGCCGGCGCCTTGAGCCTTGAGCTGGCTTTCCATGTTGGAGAGCATGCCGCCAGGAATCTGGGAGCTGAAGATGTCGGTGTCGACCAAGGTGGCCGATTCGAAGGCGGCGTACTTGGGACGCACGGTGGCGAAGTGATCGCGGATCGCGGTCAACCGGTCGGCGTCCAGGTTGGTGGTGTAGTCGGTGCCTTCCAGCATGGCCACCAGCGATTCGGTGGGGTTGTGGCCCGGCCCCAAGCTCATCGAACTGATGGCGGTATCGACCACATCGGCGCCGGCCTCGATGGCCTTCATCAAGGTCACCAGGGTCACTCCGGTGGTGGCGTGGCAGTGGACGTTGATCTGGACGTCTTCGCCGTAGGTCTCCTTGATGCCGCGGATGATGTCGTAGGCGGGCTGGGGCTGCAGCAATGCAGCCATGTCTTTGAGTGCCAGCGATTCCGCGCCCATATCCAGCAGCTGACCGGCGAGCTTCACGTAGCCCTCGACGGTGTGCAGCGGCGAGATGGTGTAGCAGATGGTGCCTTGGGCGTGCTTGCCGGTCTTCTTCACCGCGGCCATGGCTTGGGCCATATTGCGCGGATCGTTGAGCGCATCGAAGACCCGGAAGACGTCCATGCCGTTCTCAGCGGACTTCTCGACGAACCGCTCGACCACGCCGTCCTCGTAGTGGCGGTAGCCCAGCAGGTTCTGGCCACGCAGCAGCATCTGCAGCTTGGAGTTGGGCAATAGTTCGCGGAAGGTGCGCAGCCGTTCCCAGGGATCCTCGTTGAGGAATCGGATACAGGCGTCGTAGGTCGCTCCGCCCCAGCATTCAACGCTCCAGTACCCGGCGGCATCGATGTCGGCACAGGCATCAACCATGTCCTCGATGGCCATTCGCGTGGCCATCAGGCTTTGGTGCGCGTCACGCAGGGCGAGCTCGGTCACCCCAATTGTTCGCTGACTCATGGTGCAATCCTGACACGGCTTGTACTGACATGTTGCCGGCGCCACCAACTTGGGAGTTCGTGAGACGACAGGTCCGATGGGTGGGAAAAGGGGTACGAATCACCCCGCCGGCCAATGCCAGACTCACTGCCCGAAGACAGTGAGAACAGTGTTACTTCAGCCCGATTGAATCGATAGACTCCGAGCGTGATCCTCTCCGACGGCACCCGGGCCGGATTCGCCCGCACCATAGCGCTCACCATCACCGCCCTCGCGTTAACGTTCTCCGGCACAATCCCGGCACAGGCCGACACCTCGACCCCGGTCAATGTCCCCGACGCTACGTTGCGGGCCTGCCTGACCACAGCGCTGTCCGACGCTCAACTCAGCACCGATCTCACCAATGAGAATCTGGTGCAACTCAAGAGAGTGGCCTGCTCGGCATCCCCAGACAAGCCGATCGCCAACCTGACCGGCATAGAGGCAGTTTCCGACGCTGACATCATTTTTCTGGGGCTGACAACCACCACGGATGTGTCGCCGCTATCCGGGCTCCTTGGCCTGACACAGCTAGCACTCACAGCCCCCAACCTCGAATCCGCAGGGCCGCTGTTCCAGGTGTCCACGCTCACCGCACTCAATCTGGCCGCACCGAAGGTCACTGATCTCGATTTCCTGAGCACGATGCACGACCTCGAATACCTCGCACTCCAGGTCTCCCCCCAGGCTTCCTTCGAGAGATTCCCAGACCTGCCGTCGCTATCCAGATTCTCGCTGAACATCGACACCCCCACGCTCCCGGCACTAGTCCTACCCGCAAGCGTGACCTCCCTGACGGTGCGAGATGCGTCCCTGACTAGCTTGGTCAGCCTGCCGCAAGCGGCCGGTGCCACGTCACTGACCGTGAGCTACGCACCGGAGCTGGCCGACCTCACCGGAGTCGAAGACCTCCCTCGGCTGCGCCAGCTCAGGCTGCCTGCTGGCAAGTACACCGACCTCACCCCGGTAAGCCAGCTCACGGCTTTGGAGGAGCTTCGAGACCCCGAGGCCGCCATTGGTGATGTGTCAGCGCTGGCATCGATGACGTCGCTGAGCACTCTCGATCTGCATGGCAACCAGCTCACCGATCTCACCGCCCTGACCGGCCTGCCGAATCTGACGACGCTGGACGTCGCCAAGAACGGCCTCACGACGCTTGGAGCATCAGGAAGCCTGTCCCGGCTCTCCGAGCTATCTGCTTCCAGCAACAGTCTCACCTCGATCGACGCACTCACCGGCGCCCACCTCACCAGCGTCAATCTCGACAGCAACCGTCTCACCAACGTTGCGCCCCTTGCCGCCGCAGCACCGGGAGCGTGGATCAGCATCCGGTGGAACGCATTGCGCGATCTCAGCCCCCTGCCCGACACGGCGACGGTCAACGCCTACGGACAGCAATCGATGCACCCGGGAATGGCGACGGTCGGCAAGCCTTTCGACCTGGGATTGCGCGATGTCGACGGGACACCCATCTGCCCAGACTTCGGCACTAAGGTCGCATGCACCGATGGTGCGGTTGCCTATCCGGTATCGGGCACCTATCAGGGCGAGGTCAGTACCTCCGGCAGCAAGCTCAGCTTCAGCGTCACCCAACACGCCGGTCCCGACCGGGCGTTTGCCGCCACCTATGCCCCAACGCTGTTCGGCGAACCGATTGTCGGTATGGATGTTGTCTCCTGGGTGCGGAGTTGGTCACCGAAGGCGACCTTCACCTACCGGTGGTACCGCGATGGGAAAGCGATCACCGGTGCTGCGGCGACCGACTTCTACTACAGGGCGGGCGTTGCCGATCTCGGACACAAGCTTTCGGTCTGCGTCATCGGTCGCTATGACGGCTTCACCCCCACGAAACGGTGCTCGACGCGCAGCAGCGCCGTCAAGAAGGGCACCTTCACCCGCATTCCCCGTCCGAAGGTCACCCACAGTGAACCGGTGAGGGTCGGCACCTCACTGGCCGTCAAGACCGGACGCTGGGACGCCGGGGTACGCCTGCATTACCAGTGGCTGCGCAACGGTCGGGTGATCAAGGGCGCAACGAAGGACACCTATCGGGTGCGGCGCGGTGATCGCCGGGATCTCATCACGGTG
The DNA here is from genome assembly GCA_002482525.1 of Propionibacteriaceae bacterium UBA7704. Lineage (GTDB taxonomy): Bacteria > Actinomycetota > Actinomycetes > Propionibacteriales > Propionibacteriaceae > Propionicimonas. Next base: position 29,764 of record DLGC01000010.1, read on the forward strand.
CGCGTCAGCGGGACGAAACGCGGCTACTACACCGAGCGTGTCATCGCAGCGTCCCACCGCGTCCGCTAGGCGGCCGGTGTCGGCGAGGGCGACGGCTGAGCGGTGACCGCCGTCGGCTCGGTGTCGACGACCAAGACCACGCCGTCGCCGACAGCCCACCGTGTCCCTGCCGCGGGCTGCGTCCTGGCGACCACCAGCGTCGGGCTGGCGTTGTCGGGCACGCTGAAACCTGTGGTGGTCAGCAGCGTCCGAGCCGCCGCCACACTCATTCCGGCGACTGGGGGCACCCGGTTGTAGCCGGTGGCGAGCGTCACATCCACAGAATCCCCCACGGCGACCGCGGTGCCGGAAGCTGGTGATTGCGCCAATACCCGGCCGGCGGGCTCGGCGGAGTCTTTGATGCGCACTCGTCCGACCTCCAAACCGACGGCCCGGAGGGCCGCCTGCGCCGAGGCGAGGTCCCCATACAGGGCAGGGACCTGCACCTGGGCAGGGCTCGAGGCGGGCGTGTCCTTGCCGCGGGGGCTCACCGTCGGAGTCGGCGTGCTCGATGGTGTGGCACTTGCAGCCGTCGGCATCGGCATGGCTGCCAGTGAGCCCGAACCAGCCATTCCCAAACCGATCCACGCCACGACGGCAATAGCCAATGCCGCGATCAACACCGGTCCAATCAGGCGCGCCAGGCTAGACCCGGCTTCCGCACTCGGAGTGGACGGCGGTGCCAATGTCGCCGATGGCACCGGGGCGAGGGTCTGCCGGGTCGCCGGCGACGGGCGTTCCCACGACGCTTCCATCACCCGCGTCGGCCCATCCGTGGGACGCACCGTCACCGCAGCCAGCAGCGCCTGTCGAAACTCCTCGGCATTGGCGAAACGGCCCTCGGCAGTGGTGGCCAGGGCTTTCACCACGACCCGGTCGAGCCGCCGAGCGGACGGCAGCAACGCCGACGGCACTGGCGGCGGATCCGTCAGCCGGGCGCGGAGCGTCTCGGCCATCGTGGCACGATGAAATGGCGGCTGACCGGTCAACAGGAAGTGCAGCACCGCACCGGCCTGGTAGAGATCGCTCGCCGGCCCGACCGTGCCTCCGGATGCCTGCTCCGGTGAGAGGTATGCCACGCTGCCGACAATGGTGGTGGCCGAGCGTTGGCCGGTGGTGAGCAGCACATCGTCTCCGACCACGGTGCCGCCGGCCGCATCGGCCAGCCCGAAGTCAACCAGCCGGACTGCAGCGGCGGTGATCACCTGATCAGGTGCGACATCGTGCAGGATCACATTGCCGGGCGCGACGTCGCGGTGTACCAGCCCGGTGTCGTGGGCTGCCTGCAGGCCGCTCAAAAGCCCATCCATGACCGCCGCCGCCTGATACGGGCCCATCGGCCCACGCTCGGCCACCCATTCGGCCACGGTGGGCCCGTCAACCGCCTCCAAGGCGATCCAGGCCCTCGGCGTCGCACCAATATCGCGCAGGCCGCTGGCATATACCGCAGCAACATTGGACTGGTTCACCTCGGCGAGGCGTCCGGCTTCACGCAGAAAGGCCTCCCGGAGCGCCTGGTTCTCACTCAGGGCCGGGTGCAGCACCTTCAGCGCGACGACCCTCGGTTGGCCCTGCGCATCGAGCTGACCGAAATCCTCACAGCGGTAGACCGCCGCGGAGCCGCCAGCACCGAGGAGCTCACCGATCTGGAACCGGCCGCCGAACAGTGTCGGCTCCGGCCCGTCGGGCGAGCTGGTCATGACGCCGCCGCGGCGTAGTCGTTGGCGAGTCTGCGCACCCGATCCACATAATCCGAGGAGTGGTTGTAAGCCCAGATCGCGCGCGTCCAGCCCGAGGAGGTGTTCAATGCGCCGCCAGCAGCGCACAGGTAGTCGGCCGCGGTCAGCGTCGCATCGTCGATCTGATCCGGATCGGCCACGCCGTCACCACTGCCGTCGCGTCCCCACGTGCGCCAGGTCGACGGCAGGAACTGCATCGGCCCGACCGCGCGATCCCACTGGGGGTCGCCGTCGAGGCTGCCCTGGTCGCTGTCGGTGATCCGCGCAGTGTGCCTGCCGTCCAGTCGAGGCCCGCGGATCGCCGGCTCGGCCCGGCCGGTCGCGTCCAGCACCGCGCCGTCATGGCTGCCATGGCCGGATTCCACCGCTCCGATCGCAGCCAGGGTGTTCCAGCCGATTCGGCACGACGGCTTGTCGGTGCGCAGGGCCAGATCGGCAGCCGCGTAGGCCAGCACGGCCCGTTGTGGAATGCCGGTCACGCCGGCAACGCGCTGAGCCCAGGCCGGCGACACCTGCGCCACGTCGGTTCGGCTGGGCTCGGCATCAGCCTTGGCAGGCGACGCCGCCATTGACGGCTCCACGACGACGCCGGCTTCCGAGTCAGGCCCGGACGCGACGATTGCCGAGGTGCGTGACAGGTTGACCCCCGCGAGCAACGCGACCACGATGACCGCAGCCCCCGCAACGGTCACCACCGGACGCCACCAGCCGGCGCGCCGCTCAGCCGAATCGTCCATTGACGTAGTCGAAGGTTCGTTCGTCGACCGGATCGGTGAACATCGCCTCGGTGTCGCCGTGTTCGACGATGACGCCCGGGGCGCCCTGCGCAGCCAGGAAGAAGGCGCACTTCTGCGATACCCGCTGAGCCTGTTGCATGTTGTGGGTGACGATCACAATGGTGACTTCGCTGCGCAGCTCGGTCATGGTGTCCTCGATCACCCGGGTGCTGGTGGGATCCAAAGCCGAGCACGGCTCGTCCATGAGGAGCACCTTGGGCTTCACCGCCAAGGAGCGGGCGATACACAGCCGCTGCTGCTGGCCACCGGAGAGGCCACCGCCGGGCTGACGAAGCCGGTCGCGGACCTCTTTCCACAGCCCCGCCGAGGTCAACGAGCGCTGCACGATCTCGTCTTTCTCGTCGCGCCCGGCTCGGCGTCCGGTGAGCTTCAGACCGGCGATGACGTTGTCGTAGATGCTCATCGCCGGGAACGGGTTCGGCTTCTGGAAGACCATGCCGATGTCTTTGCGGGCGTCGGTGAGCTTGCGATCTCGGTCGTAGATGTCATCGCCGTCCAGGAGCACCTCCCCGGCCATGCTGGCCGAAGGGATCAGCTCGTGCATCCGGTTGAGGATCCGCAGGAAGGTGGACTTTCCACAGCCCGAGGGGCCGATGAGCGCGGTGACCTCTCCGGCCGGCATGACCAAGGAGACCCGATCCAAGACCTTGTGGGACCCGAACCAGGCCGACACCGAGCGGGCGTCGATGCTGGACAGCTGACGCACGTCCGCAGTCGGGACCGACGACTGGAGGGGAACCGTCTCGGTCACCGCCGACGCCTCGTCGGGCTCGACGAGACGTCGGAGCGATTCCCGCAGCGGAGCGGAGTTGGTCATCAATGGATCCTTATCAGGGGCGAAATCGTTGGGTAGGGGCAGGCTCATAACAGGTTCGGCAAGGTGTCGACGATCAACGTGGTGGCGATGACGCCGGCCGCGAGCAGCACCGGCGCCCCGATCAGCCAGGCCCAACGCCAACCCCAGCGTCGCCACAGCCACGCCGTCGCGCCGATGAGGGCAGCCAACGCCACGGTCGCGGCGATCGCCAGCGGCCAGCCGGACGCATCACTTCCCAGGGCACGTTCCTCACTCGGCAGCGCCGGGTAGGTCAACACCCGGGCCGAAGCTGGCTGCACGGTCGTGGATTGGGTGGCGTCGATGTACAGCACACCGGTGGGGAACAGCGGCGGTCCGTCGGCGGTGATGAGTTCGAGGCGGCCTTCGCCGGCAGCGCCGTCGGCCGGTAGCGGATCACCGGCGCGGCGCAGCCCGAAGACGGTGTAGCCGGCCACCCCTTGCCCGGTGGTCACCGTCAGGGTGTCGCCGGGCTGAAGCCGTCCCAGATTCGCGAAGGGCCCGCCGTAGCTGGTCTGGCGCCCCATGATCACCGAGGTTCCCGCCTGCCCGGGCATCACAGTGTCGCGCCGGTGACCGGGGCCTGAGCGCAGCACGGCCGCGGTCGTTCCTTCCCGGATGACCTCCGAGAGGCCCAGCCGCGGAATCTGCAGCAAGGCCACCGGAGTGCCCGCCTCGACCAGGTCGCCGTTGACATCCAACTGCCCGACCGGGGTTTCACCCTTGGCCAGTGACGAGCGCAGCTCGTCGTAGCCGTCGACCAGATCGCGTTGATGCTGCAGGCCGGAGAACACCACCGCCTGAGCGAAGAAGCTCAGCAGCAGCACCGAAATCGCAGTGATCGCCACCCCGGCTGCCCACCGGGCGTCCCGGGGTGCCAGCGGACGCGGCGGCTTGGGCTTGGGATAGCGGACTCGGCGCCACCAGGCCAACAGGCGGGCTCGCACCGTGATGCGCACCGGTTTGGTCTGCTCATCGTCGTGCACCGGTGGCAGAGCGGTAAGAGTTCCGGTCACGATTCCTCCTGTCCGTGGCGCTGCCAGAGCTGGACGGCGAGCCATCCCACCGATGCGAGCACGACGATGCCGGCCGCGAGTGCGGCCCAGCCGACCCAGGAGGGGTAGGCCGTGCCCGGCCAGGTGCCGGCGCCGATGCGTCCGACGAGGAGTCGTCCCACGGCGACTCGATTTGCGCACCAGCCGGTGAACTGCACGGTGTGCCAGCCGGCGAGCGCGGATTCGGGGACGGTGAGGTCGACGCGGATTCGGCCCTTGCGGTCGGCGATCACCGTCTTCGGTGCGCCGCCGGTGCCATAGAGCACGACCTGGACCTTCTCCTTGGCTGTGAATCCGGTGGCGCGAGCCTGGGTTCGACCGCCGGCAGCGACGACGGGCTCGGTGAAGGTGACCGGAGCACCGGTGCTGGCCGGCTGGGGTTGAAGCTGTGGTTTGGCACTGCAGTGAGTGCTGGTGCTGGGGGCGTCACTGGCCGGTTCGGCGGGCTGACGAGGGCTGTCGGCGACAGCGGAGGTCGCCACGACGGCGGCCAGCAGCAGCGCAGCAACGGCCACCGCCAGTGCGGTGGCCACCGTCGAACCGATCCGTCGGCTCGACGTCAACAGAACCTGCCAACTCATCAGGTCGAATCACCTCCAGCCCGGTGGCCGCCCCCACGACAGAGGGCGGCCACCGGTTGATCAATCAGGAATCACTTGACCTTGAGCGTCAGCGTGCGCGAGGAGCTCGCCACGCCGGTGCTGCCGGAGTAGGTGATCTTCATCTTGTGCTTGCCCTTGGACAGCTTCTTGGTCAGCTTGACGGTGACGATGCCCTTCTTGGAGGTGGTCACCTTGGCGCTACCGACCTTCTTCTTGCCGTCATAGACGTTCACAGTTCCGGTCGGAGCGGTCACACCGGACGCGGTGACGGTGATCTTCACCTTGCCCTTCTTGGCGTGCTTCTTGGCGTTCTTGTCGAAGCTGGCCTTGACCGAGGAGCTGATCTTGGCGACTGCAACCTTGGCGGTGGTGGCCGACGCGGAGACCGAACCGGCGTTGGCGACGATCGCGACCGAGATCGAGGTGCCGGCATCAGCGGCGGTCAGCTTGTAGCTGGCAGCGGTGGCGCCGGTGATGGTCGCACCGTTACGCATCCAGCGGTAGCTGAACGTCGGCTTGGTGACGGTTCCGGTCCAGGTGCCCGCGAAGGCGGTGAGGGTGGAACCGACCTTGGCCGAACCGTTGATGCGAGGAGCCGCGGTGGCGGTGAGCATCGGCGTAGATCCGTCGACGACGAAGCCGGCCTTCTGGGTGGTGGTACCACAGCCGGAGCCGAGGTCGCCGAAGCCGTACTCGTGGATGACGGCCACCTGCGAGCAGACCGCGGAGGTCTCACCGACGAAGGTGGACTGCAGCAGCTTGTCGGCGTCGCTGGTGCCACTCAAACGGTCGGTGGACACCACGTTGTACACATTGCGCGTCACCGAGAACGCAGTGTTCAGGGTGCCATCGCCCAGGATCGGATCGGAACCGGCGATCTTGCCCAGGATCACCTTGTTGGCGCCGACGGTGTTGGTGACGACCCCGTTGGTCTGCGCGATGTAGGCCGCAACCGAGAAGGGTGCGATCTCGCCGACAGCATCAATCGTGGTGCCTTCATTCTCCTGGAAGGTGGTGGTGATCCACGCAACCTGAGTCTCAGACAGGCCCAGGGTCTTCAGGAAGAAGGAGCGGCTGCCCGAACCCGTCTGCGGCAGCAGCGGGACGTAGTTGTGGCTCAACCCGTCGGTACCGGTGTAGCTGGTCGTTGTGCCGTCGAAGATGGCGGTCAACTGGGCCACGGTCAGATCCGAGGGCACCGCGGCTGCCGAGTCGGTGTTGGAGTAGGCGTAGCTCAGCGCATCCTTGGCGAAGGGGATGAAGGTGAGATCGGTACCGGCAGCCGAGGGCCCGCTCGACGAACGCGAGTAGTCCAACTGGCCGGTGATGTCGACGCCGTTCGCCGCCGGGTAGGTCAGGCCCTTGATGGATGAGGTGAGCGCCTTCTGTCCGGAGCCCGATCCGTTCGGGCGAGTGAAGGGCAGGCCGTCCGCGCGGGTCTGGATGAGGTCGCCAGGCAGACCGGTGGTCGGATTGACGGCATCGTAGGAGCCGAGAATCTTGTTGCCCGAGCCGTCCTTGATCGCGTCAGCCATCCCATTCATTACCGACTGGGTGGTGTCGCTGCCGACACCGACCAGGGGCCGGTAGGTGGGCGTGCCCGAAGGGTCGGCGTAAGCGGGTGCCACGCCGAAGGCCACCGTGCACGCGAGTGCACCGGTGAGCACGCTGAGAGCCAGCTTGTTGGCTTTCATTCGAATCTCCCTTAGAGTTTCAGTTTCGGACAACCTTCTGGCTGCCTCGAACTCCCCCATCCCGAGTAATGCTTTCCACGGCTATCGGGATGGGGGTTCTTCCGTTCCACGGCTGGTGCCGAAGCGGGAAGTTGTAGGGGCTGCGTCGACTCATGGTCCGAGTCGCCTTCGTCGCAGCAGGAAGGGACCGGCTGCCAGGCCGATCACCGATGCCACCAGTACTCCGCCGTAGATGGCCGTTGGTGGACCGTTTGTTGTGGAATCGGGCGTCGGGGCGGGCGTCTGCGACGGAAAGTCCACCGGCGTCAGGCCACTGCCCGCGCTGGGCTGCGACGCGGGCGCGGCTGCTGACGATGTCCCAGCGGGTTGGCTCGACGAACTGGCCGAAGGCTTCGGCGATGACGTGGCCGGAGTCGACCGTCGAAGGCTGTCAGCGGCTTTACCCGCCTGGGAGCGCAGCGCCGCCGGCAGCGGCGCATAGCCCTCGGGAAGCTCACCGATGGCCGTGCCGACACTCTGACCTTGGGCGCTGGTGGCGGTGTCGATCAAGTCGGCGTAGGCCCGCCGCTGCGCCGCCGGGGTCGAGGCATCGACAGCGAGATAGACGATGCCTGTCAGCGGGTAGGCCGTGGCCGGCAGGGCATCAGCATCGGGAACCATCGAGAAGCCGGTCACCGTGCTGGAGGTGCGCGCTGCGACAGCGGCCGACATGCTCTTGGTCGAGGCCGACACGAAGGTGTCGGGCTGGTTGGGAACCTGCAACGCGGCCATCGGCAGTCCGAGCCGTTCGGCCTCGGCATAGCTGGTGACCCCATTGATGAAGGCGTTGGTCCAACGCAGCTGGCCATCGCTGGTGTAGGTGCCCCCGTTGGGCAGATTCGAATTGGGATTCCAGGTGGTCTTGGAGCCGGTGTTCACCTTGAACACTCGGGTCGCCGCTGCGGCGAAGCTTGCCGCATAGGGAACCGCCTGCGACATGTCATAGCGCGGCTGGCTCTCGGTGGTGAGCATCCGGGGCATGAGGGTCTGATCCGACTGCCCCAGGGTGTCGACGTCGGCGTCGCACAGGCACAGTGAATTCCCCGCACTGTCGGCAAGCCCTACCTTCGTCCACAGATAGGCGCCATCGGCGTCGGTCTTGGGGACCAGCGTGGAGACCTTCGCGCCGGTGGTGTTGGGCAGGTTCTTTTCCACCATCGTGGGCACCACGCCCGCATAGCTTTTCGGCAAGTAGTAGGGGTTGATCGTCATTCCCGCGTTCTTGCTGTCGCCGTCGCGAACGTTGTCGGCCTGGCCTGCCAGAAACGCCCGAGCCTTGTCGTCGGCTTGCAGGTAGCTCCACAACGCGGCGATGGCATCCGAGCCGTTGGGCCCGACAAGCACCAGGCTTCCATTTCCGCTGAGGTTCACGCCGGGGTTCAGCTCAGTGAATTCCCGGTCCAGGCGCAGCGCGCGAACCGGGCTTTGCCAGGTGCTGGCTGGAAGCTTCCAGGTGCTGTCCGGCACGGTGTGGAGGACGCCCAATCCCCCGACGCCCGTCGTCAAACCCAATCCGCTGCTCCAGGCGTAGGAGTTGGTGACCAGTTTCGCGATCAGCCGGGGGGTCAGCTTGATATTGGTGTAGCTGGCGCCGTCGTTGTTGGCCACATAGGCGATCCCGATCGACGCCACCGCCATCGGCGCATAGACGACCTTGGTCGCGGCCAGGGCCGAATCGGTGACCGAATCACTCACATACTTCGCCGTGATGGGACGCATGGTGAAGACGGCGGACGCCTGCCCGCTCACCAACTGCTCCCGAGCCAGGGCGTCGGCAGAACTTGTGAAGGTGAATGCCTGGGAAGTCGCGCGACACAGTTCTCGCTGCCAGGAGCTGATGGCGTTTTGCGCCAACTCCGATCCGCCCACCGGAATCTCACTACCCCCGGTGGCGCAGGCATCGGCAGTCGGACGGAAGGTGAGCGGGACCACGACTCGGTTTCCCCAATAGTCGCAGTTCGGGTTTACCGGCGACCCTTGCTGGGCAACCGGATAATCCGTCAAGTTCGTGGTGCAGTAGTTGCGCGAGGTCGAGTTGTGTTCGCCGCGGGGAACCACGACGAGCCAGCACTGGTCGCTGGTCGCGGTGACGGTTCCGCCGCAGCCCAGGTAGGGCTGCGAAGCCGACGACTGCGTTTCAAATTCGAAAGTGGCACTGCCGTTGGATTCCACCGGAACGGTGCGTTCGTTGGTGGTGGCGGCGTTGAAGACATCCAGGATGGGGGCGTCCTGACTGATCGAGTCGGTGGCGCCGCTGGAGTAGACCGTGCCGTCCACCGCGCGGAACGGCACGTCGAGTTCGCCGGGGTGCTTGAAGTAGGACTTGGTGAAGGTGGTACCGCGGCCATTGGCATTGCCGACGCCGGTCTCTTCACCGATGAGCACGCTGGGAGCGCTCTTCGCGTCGTACTCGAAAGCGCCCCACTCGCAGTTCTTGTAGAAATCGGCGGCCTGCGGGTCACCCCAGCACTGCATCGCTTGCAGGAAGTTCGAGCCGAACTCATACCGGGTGCCGCCGGTCGATTCGACGATGGCTGTTGCGCCCGGCATTCCGGTGACCTTCACCGTGACGGTCTGATCGATCAGGTCTTTGGTCTGATCCACGCTGACCGTCAGGTTCTTGAAGTCTTGATAGTGCTTGCTGGTGGCATCGCGCACGGGTTGATATGCCGCCGCCCGACTGGTGTCGGCATTCCACGCCACCGAGAGCGCTGAATCGCTGGTCGACGTGGCTCGCGCCACGGTGACACTGAACCCGGCGCCGCTTGCCACAACCATCGCGCTGGCAGCCAGCGCACTGATCAAGGCCCACGCGGCCCGCCTTGTGTTCATAGCGTTGTCCTTCCGCGTGATCTTCGCGATCGGCGACGCACGAGCATCGGCGGCAGCAATACCGCAACCGCCACCAGCAGCCCCGCCGACACCATCGAGGCGTAGGCGGCCGGCGTCGGCCGAGCGAGGGGAATGGACACCGGGACACCCGCCACCTGGCCTTGGGGCGCTGACAGTTCTGAACCGGCTGCGATCTCGCTTCCGGTGCCTTGGGCCGCGCCTGCCTGAGCGGCGCTGCTTGCTGCCGCACCGCTGCCGGTGCCCGTCCCCGAACTGCCTGAGGCGGAGGATCCCGGGGTGGTGGACGTTTGTTTTGCGCCGCCGGTGCCGGAGGTGCACTGGGTGGGCCCCTTCTTGTCACACGCGGCCGGATAGGGCGCGGTCTGGGCCAGTTTGTTCGCCCCGGAGGCCGAGAAGGTCGGATTGTGGCAATCCGAGATCCCCTTGATCACCGGGTCGCCGCCCGGAATCTTCTGGATCTGGCTTTGTCCGGCCTTGACGAGGTTGATCGGCAGCGGAGAGTAGCCCAGTACCTCGGCAGACTGTTGGCCTTCGCACAGGAAGTAGGCCCCGAAGTCAGCGAGCGTGCGGCCTTTGTCGAGAGTGAACCCGTTTTGGGTCGACGTCGGCAGGATGATGTAGGAGTAGCTCGACAGCGGATAGGTGCGCTTGTCCTTGTCGGTGTAGACCCCGTTCAGGTTCTGGGTGAGGTAATCCACCGAGTTCTTGTCGGTGTTGATGCGCGCCTTCAGCAGCGCGACCGCGACGTTCTGCGCAGTGGGTTCGGTGTAGTAGCCGGCAGCGTTGAGGACTTTGGCCACCGGAAAGCCGGAGTTCAGCGCATAGGAATACTCGACGAAGGTGATCGCGCCCACGGCATGGGGCTGCGCAACGTAGCCGGCCACCCCATTCGACCCGGAGCGGGAGACGAAGCCCGATCCGGGGGCCACCGGATAGTTCGAGGTCACGCCGCAGTGCCCGCTGACCAGCGGACGCCCCACCTTGCCACAGTAGGCATCCCAGTACTTCGGGTACATCTGGCGCAGCCAGATCGACACCTGTGCGGTCGCGCCGGAGCCGTCGGAGCGCACCACCGGCACGATGGGGATGGCGGGAAGATCCAGCAGCGGGTTGTCTGCCTTGATCGCCGGATCGTTCCAGCGAGTGATCGAACCGGTGAAGATCTGCGCGATGGTAGTGCCGGACAGCCGCAGATTGGTGACCCTCTTGCCGCCGATCACCAGGTTGTACATGAAGGCGGTTCCACCGGCCACGATCGGCATGTACGCATACGGCCGTAAGGGGCGGGTGTCCTTCTCGTTGGAGTTGGAGATCGCATAGGGAATCTCGCTGACCCCGAAGTCGGCGGTGCCGTTGGCGAAGTCGGTGCGTCCGATGGTCGATCCGGATTCCGAATAGGTGATCTTCCACTGGTAGTTGGCCCACACGTTGCGGATCCACGCCTGCAGGGCGTTGGCAGACCAGGTGGAGCCCGATCCCACGATCGGGGCATGGATACCAGACGCCTGGGCAGGCGTGACGGCGGTCAGGCCGGTGAAACCAAAGCTGATCAGCGTAAGGCCGGTAACCACAGCGACCATCCGCCACCACTGGGGGTGTGACCCCATCCTCGTACTCATCCCGACCCGACCGCCTCCGAGCCGGAGATACCGGCACGTTCACGCCCGAGGAAGCGCCGCAGATCGCGAGCCGAAGCCCGTTGAGCGCGCGCTAAGCCCCGCTCGGTGAGGACGCCTGGTCCGCGTCCCCCCAGCAGGCGGGCAAGCATGAATAACACGAAGACCAGCACCATCAGTACGGCGGCGGCGCCGAAGCCGCGCGCGATCTGGGTGGGTTCGGGGCTCTTCACCAAGGTGAAAGTCGCAAACGGCAGCGAGGTCATCGGACCGGAGAAGGGGTTGAGATTGAAGAAGGTGGTGTAGCCGGCGGTGAGCAACACCGGACTGGTCTCGCCGATGCCGCGGGCGGTGCCGAGCACTACCGCGGTCATGAGTCCGGAGCGCGCCGTGGGGAGGGTCACATGCCACACGGTGCGAAGCCGGCTGGCACCGGTGGCCAGTGCCGCCTCTTTCAGGGTGGCCGGAACCAGTCGCAGCACGACATCGGCCGAGCGGATGATGATCGGCAGGATCATGATGGTCACGGCCAAGGCTGCGGCGAAGCCGGACTTGTCCAGGCCGAACATGAGCACGTAGGTGGCCAGAATGAACAGCCCGCAGATGATGCTCGGCAGCGCGGTCATGGCCTCCACCACGGTGCGCAGCACTCGGGTGAACCGGGAGGGAAACTCCGCCATGCAGACCGCAGCGAGCAGCCCCAACGGGATGGAGATCGCCAACGCGATCGCGATCATGATCAAGGTGCCCACGGCGGCGTGCGCCATGCCGCCGACACTCAACGGATCCAAGGGTCCGGCCAGGGAGAGATCCTGAACCCAGAAGTTCCACTGGCTGAAGGCCGCCGACCCTCGAATGAGGGCGAACACCACGACCAGGATCAGCGCCAGCAGCAAGGTGACGGCCGCAGAGTGGATCACCACTGCGATGATGCGGTCCTGCACCGTGACCCGATCAGCGTCCAAGCTGACCATCACCGCGTAGAGCCCGACGAAAAGCAGATAGGCGATCGCGACGAAACCGACCGGGCTGTCAATCGGCAGCACCTGAGTGGTGAGCCAGTAGGTGATCGCCACCGCAGCGAGGGCGGCACCGACGATTCGCACTATGTCATCGGCTCGGATTCCCGACAGCGGACGGCGAATCTGCCCGGCGGCATCGGTGGTGACCTCCTCCGAGCGCACCTGGGTGCGGGCACCGATACTCGCCAGTCCGGTCGAGGCGTTCAGCCGATCGCTCATGACGTCAGCTCGCCGCCCCGGATCGGGACCGTTGGATCAAGGCGCCGGCTGCGAAGTTGATTCCCATGGTGATGATGAACAACACCAACCCGGCGGCCATCAAGGCAGACAGTTCGAACTGCGACGCCTCGCCGTTGCGCAGAGCGATCAGAGCCGACACCGAGTTCGACCCGGTCGTCAGCACCTGCCAGTTGATGACGAAGACCGGACTGATCACCAGGTAGACCGCGATGGTCTCCCCCAGTGCCCGGCCCAGGCCGAGCATGGTGCCGCCGACGATGCCTCCGAAACCGAAGGGGTAGACGACGGTGCGGATCATTCCCCATTTGCTCGAACCCAGGGCGAGCGCGCCTTCGCGTTCGCCGACCGGCGCCTGGGTGAAGACCTCACGCATGATAGAGGCTGCGATCGGGGCCACCATCATGGCCACCACCAGGCCTGCGATGAGCGCGCTGGCGGTGAACACCGTCGGGGTGGCCAGCGGATCGTCGGGATTGAACTGCGGCGCGGCGAAGATGGGGATCCACCCCAGATAGGTGCTCAACCATTGCGCCACCGGCAGCACCTGGCCTTCTAGCCAGAACATTCCCCACAGTCCATAGACCACGCTGGGAATGGCGGCCATCAGGTCCACCACGCCAACCAGGAGTCCACGCAGGTGTTTGGGGGCGTATTCGGAGATGTAGGTGGCTGTGCCCAGCGCCAACGGGAGGGCCACGGCGATCGCGATCACCGCAATGGTCACGGTTCCGAAGAGGACCGCCGCAATCCCGAAGCGGTGCGAGTTCGGCTCCCAGGCCTGTTCGGTGAAGAAGGAGAATCCGGCCGCTGACACCGCCTCCGCACCACGCACGGCCAGGAACAGCCCGACCAAGGTCATTAACAGCAGTACCGCGACGCCGCCGCCGTGGGTGACGATGCCGAAGGCACGATCCGAGCCACCCAGCCGTGCCGTGATCGCCCTGGGCGAATCCGGTTGCGGACGCACGACGACCTCCGGTTCGGGTGGACGTGCCACCTGACCCAGCACCGCGGGGTTCGGCATCCAGTACTCCTGCTTTCCGTGCGGCCCCGCGATTGCGAGTCCGACGGCGTCAGCGTGCCAAAGGCGTCGCTGTCACCGTCGCGAGCTAGGTATCGGAATGCCCCGTGTCAGATGAACACCAGGAAACCGCTAACCCTCGGTCAGCGTCGCGCCGCGGTGCGGGCACGGGCACCACAGGCCTGCAGCAGCCGGGAAGACGGCTTAGTCGCCCCGCAGCGCACGAGCCGAGCCGATCCGTTAAGACGAACTGATGAGTTGGATGAAGTTGCCCTGAGAATTCATCCATTCGGACGATAAGTCCCCCGCGAGGAGACGCCACCATCACCGCATTGCCATGCGGGGATCACCGTCTGGACAACTGCCAGCCATCTGGTGTTGACGTCGCCGTGTCACCATTCGAGTCGAGGCCCTGCGTTCCTGGCCGAGCGAAAGGCAGGTCGGTGTGATCCGGGTGGTCCTCGGTGACGACAATCTTCGACAGCGCAGAATGCTGCGTCAGCATCTGGAGGAATCCGGCGACATCGTGGTGGTCGGCGAGGCCGGCACGCACGAGGCGGTTCAGTTGCTGGCTCGGAATCGGCGTCCACACGTTGTACTCACCGACGTACTGTTGGCCGGCAAGCCCGGCCTGGCCACCATTCGGGCGCTGACCGCGCCGCAGCCGGCCCGTGCGGTGGGCGTCATGGTGCTCACCTCCCACCGAAACCACGCCCGAGCGATCGATGCCCTCGATTGTGGCGCGATCGCCTTCCTGACCAGACCGATCAACAATGCCGACCTGGCATCGTTCGTGCGGGCTGCCGCTGCCGGCCAGGTACTGCTCTCGGCCACCGTCACCACCGCGATCCGCACCGAATTAGTGGCTCGCGGAGCGATGCTGTGGGGTGATCGGGATCCGATCACCGACCTGCTCACCGCTACCGAACTCAGCGTGGTGGCCCTGCTGTGCTCAGGCTTGACCACCAACGAGGCGATCGCCGAGCAGCACCATGTGAGCGTCAACACCGTGCGATCCCAGTTGCAGCGGTGTCTACGCAAGACAGGCTTGAGTGATCGCACCCAACTGGCGCTGTGGGGGGTGCGGCACGGCCTGGGTCAGCCGAGCCGTCCTACGCCGCCACTCTCACCGGATCTGCTCGCGCTGCCGGATTCGGGGTAGCCGCTTGGCCAGCTCGGATTCGAAGAGGTGACGCACGGCCTCGGTGTCGACCTTGCCGTCCAGCATCGGCAGGTTCTTGGTGAACGCCCGCTGGCATACCACCAGCCAGGCCTGACCCATCGCCAAGGTGAAGCCTGAGGCGACGGTGGCGTTGATCACACCGCCTGCCACGGATCCGGCACCGGGAATCAGCTTCAGCAGGCTCGACGCCGCAGCCCGGCCCGCCGAGGTGGCCACCGAGGTCGATGCCACCGCCAGCAACGCGGACTTGTCCAGACCGAAGCCGTGCAGGTGGGCGATGCGCGCCATCATCGACAACTGGATGGGCACCAGTACCGCCGCTGAGGAGAACGGGATCGGCACCGCGGCGGCAGCAGCCGCTGCAGTGACAGCGGCGGCTACGGTCTTGTTCGATTGCGACGATTTGAGTTCCAGATCGATCTCCTGCGCTGCGGCGAGGGCTGCCTGAACCGCTTCTGGAGCACGGTGAAAGGTCGCCCGTAACACGTCGATCAAGCCGTAGGGCGACTGACCGGCGAACTGGTCCCTCAAGGCGTAGGTCATGAAGGGGCGCCCGCCGTAGATCGGCAGGTTGCGGTCTTTGATCTGGTTGGCGAGCTCGACGGCGTCGGGATGGAATCGACCTTCCCGCATCGGAACCTGAGTCAGCACCACGACCACCGGCAGGCCGAGGTCCGCCAGGGTACGGATGAAGCGCTCCTCGACCTCCTCGAACCGGCGGTCCATGCCACGCACGCAGTACCAGGCGACATGGATCTGGTCACTCAGTGCCTTGGTGCGGGATTGCTTCACCATGTCGGTGAGCTCTTTGAGGATTTCGGCGTCATCGCGCCCGATCTCCACCCCGCGGGTGTCGATGATGCCCAAGGTGCCGCGGTCGTCGAGGTAGATGTGCGAACCCATCGTGACCGGCGCCCCGATGCCGGTGTCGGCCACCGGCGCGCCGAAGATGGCATTGACCAAGGTGGACTTTCCCACCCCGGTCTTGCCGAAGACTGCAATATTCACACGACCGAGTTGCTCGGCCTGTTTGCCGAACTCGGCGCTGAACGATTCGGTGAACCACTGGGTCATGCAGCCAGCCTAGGGAGCACCCTTTCGCAAAGACATGGGGACCTCCCCTGACCCAACCCCGCTCGGGCCTCCCGCCGCGCCCTGACCAGGTCTCGCCTGCGGCGGCATGCCGCCAACCGGTCTAGGGACTGATGTAGCGCCGAGGGCTGGTCACCGTGGTGCTGTAATAGCCCGGCGCCGAGGCGGTTACCCGCACGCTCAGATACCTTCCGGCGTCGGCGGAGGTCGACTGATACTTGTCCTTGGTCGCCGTGGGAGCAATGATGGCAACTCCGTCGCGGAACCACTGGTAGCGGTAAGTCGCTCCAACGGCCGGGCCGACGTTGGGCCACAACATGTTCACCGCCAAGAGATTGCCCGCGTAGGTGTTGTTGCTGATCCACACCTGTCCGGGGGTGATCCTCCCTCGACCGATGGGATTGACCAGCCGCACCGTTCTGCTTTTTGCCTTGTAGCCCTTCTTCTTGGCCGTCACCTTGATCTGGAGCTGCCTTCCCAGATCCAGCCGCGTGGGTCGATATGTCTGCTTGGTGGCGTACTTGATCTTTGTTCCTGATCGATACCACTGGTAGCTGTACGTGAGCCGTTTCGGCTTCCACCCCTTGGTCGATACCGTCAATTTGCCGCCGACGACGGCTGTCCCTGAGAGTGCGATTGTGCCGGTCGTGATTCGCTTCGCCGCCCACGCCTCGGTGCCCGGTACCAGTCCGATCATCAAGGTCAACGCCACGAGCGCCGACACCATCCGTCCACCCGGTTTTAACAGCTTCCCCATTGCCACTCCAACCCGAGTACCTAGGCCGAATTGTGCCACTCTCGCGGTGCAATGAACAGTGTTTCCGCCATCGGAATCGATCACCGGTCGCGCACCTGCGTACCCAGAAAGGCGTTCCCCAACCGCACGAACGCCACCACGTTGGGCGTTCAGTCGGAAAGCCCATTGGGGCGCACGCTATCGGTGGCCCCATGCAAGGACTACAAGGGGTGCTGAGAACGGGACAGACAACGGAGAACACCGTCTGCTATCTTCCCTGAGTGAGGGTGGTTCATCGGTCGCCACGACAACGGACGCGTCCAATTCTCATTGTCATCGCACTGTGTTTCGCCATGCTCGGCATCGGACCTGCGCCTGCCCATGCCGCGAATACAGTGCTCATCCCCGATCCGGCTCTTCGAAGCTGCGTACAAAACGAGCTGCAAGCGCACAGCATTTCGACCGAACTCACTGACGAGAACCTCGCGGCACTCCCATCCATCTCATGCTCAGCGACGCGTGACGGCACTATTGCCAGTCTCGCCGGGTTGGAAAACCTGGCCAACGCTGATCAAGTCTCGCTTCCCGCAACAACGGTGTCGAATCTCACTGCACTGACCACACTGCCGAAGCTGACGACACTGTCGTTGGCGAGCACGACGCTGACCGATGGTTCGACGCTTGGCCAGCTGACTCAACTCACAGTCCTGCACCTGGATACACCGCAGCTCGGGAACGTCGGTTTCCTCTCCGAGCTCAGCCACCTGCGGGGCTTGAGACTGAAGGTTGCTGCCACGGCGTCAATGGCCCCGATTGCGCAGCTCGCCGATTTGTACTCTCTCTATCTCACTGTGCAAACGCCACAACTCCCGGAACTCACTCTGCCGCCGAGCGTACGAGCCCTGGGGGTTCTGGGAACATCTCTCACCACCGTGAACGCGTTGCCCAACGCAAGCCACGTCACGACCCTCGTCCTCGACCAGACTCGCAAGCTCGTCGAGCTCGACGGGTTGGAAGGACTCTCGGGACTCACCACTCTCTACATCGGCGAAGGTAGCTTTCGCGACCTGCATCCGTTGACGTCGCTGACATCACTCACCAAACTGCGTGCCAACAACGGTGTGGTCGATGACCTCTCAGGCTTGGCCAACCTAACGCAGTTGACCACGCTCGAACTGGCGAACAACGACATCAGCGATCTCACGCCGCTGGCCGAACTGATCAATCTGAGCTACGTCAAGCTATCGGACAATCGTGTTTCTGATGTGACCGCTCTGGCCGGTGTTGCGCCCGACGCTACCGTCCAACTGAGCGGCAATCGTCTGCGTGACCTCAGCCCGTTACCCGATGGCGCAACGGTGTACGCACTGAACCAGGCCACGCTGAAAGCGCCCGCCGCGACGGTCGGCGTCCCCTTCGACCTCGGCTTGCGAGCGGTTGATGGAACTCCACTGTGCCCGTCGTATCGGCAGAGTGCGCAGTGCGATGCCGGTCGAGTTAGCTATCCGCAATCAGGCACCTATGCCGGCACCGCTGTCTCCGCCGATGGCAGATTCCGGGTTGAAGTGTCACAGTATGCGGGCCCTGACCGGCCCTTCGAAGCGACGCTTCGTCCCAAAGTTGAAGGAACACCGCTGGTCGGACGCGTCTTGAGTTCGTCCTACCCGACGTGGATTCCGTACCCGGACACCGGGAGCTTCCGCTGGTATTCGGGAGGCAAGGCGATCACCGGCTCTCTCGGAGCGGGGCAGACCTATCGGCTCCGTACTTCCGATGTCGGCAAACGCGTTCACGTCTGCTACACCGCCTCCCGAGACGGCTTCATCACGACGCAAGCGTGTTCGGCTCCCACCCTGGCCGTCCACAGCGGCGACATCTACTCGACGGCTCGCCCCACCATCAAGCGGAAACGCTACGGCAGGTTGGGCGTCGTGCTCGAGGGTAGGTTCAACGCCAATCGCTGGGACCCCGGGGTCGTGTTCCACTACCAGTGCTACCGCAACGGCAAACGAGTACGGCATTACAAGGGCGCCACCGAGAGAGGCCCCGTGTCCATCGGCTTCCTCACACGGCGCGACGTGGGCGCCCGCTACGAACTGCGGGTCAAAGCCACCAAGCCCGGCTGCCGCCCTGTCGTGGTCTACTCCAAGACCTTCCGCGTGAAGAAGTCCACCCTGCGCTGATACCCAACCGCGCTCGCGTCCCCTGATCGACGCGACTCTGCGCTCGAATCGTGTTCTTTGCGCCGGAAATTTGCAGCGCAAAGAACGCGTTTCGAGCGCAAGGTGGGGGAAGGGGGCGGCTAGGTGGTGACGGTCTTTACTGGGTGGTCGGTGAGGACGGCGACTACGGCGTCGATGGTGATCTGTAGGTAGCTGCGGCCGTCCTGCTCGGAGAAGGTGTTGGGGTCGAAATAGTGGGCCTTGGCGTTGTGGTTGATCGGGCCGAGGTCGTAGATGGTAATACGGCCTTGGGCCAGAGCGTCACTCCACGGCGAGAAGACGGCGTGCGGCCAGCGACCGGCGAACATGACGCCACCGAGCTTTTCGAAGATGTCCTTGGTGCCGCGCAGATGCCAGACCTGCTCCACCCGATTCAGCCCGGGATCGTCGCTCATCATGCCGCCGATGGACACCACCCGAATCGGGATGTCGCTCATTCCTAGATAGCTGGCTGCCCCGATGGAGATCTGAGCACCACCACTGAATCCGACCAGGGTCACCGGTTTGCCGCTGTCGAACGGATACCCGTTGCGCAGCAACGCTTCGAATACCTCCCGAGCGGTGCCGATGTTGTAGGTGGGTCCGTAGCGCCGATCGGCGCTGACGAAGAGTTGGGCGGCGTTGCGGCCGTTGATGAGCATGCCTGCCAGCGACTCGGGGTTCTTGAAGCGGAGCTTCTCGATCCACTTCCACAGCCACGCCAGCGGACGCTGCCCGGTGAGGCTCTTGTTCTCCACCGAGTAGGGAAACACGTCACGGATCAGACAAACCCCGGGGATGTCACCGATCGCGGCGATGAGCGGCTCCTCCTCGGCAGGAACCGAGCGTCCGTCGATGGCACCGATCCCGGACAGATAGACGACATACTGCTCGTAGTCGGTGATCGTGTCGATCGCCTGCTCCTCATGGAGTTCAGTGACCAACTCGGCAGCCTCGTCCGCGCCTTCGCGCGACCACCAGCCCAGCGCATCCAGCGGCGCAACCGCCAGCGCCAGCAGCACGAAAACGCCGAGCCCGATGAGGATTCCCGAGATCATCGCCGGGCCTCCTTGGCGACGAATCCGCCGTCCAACGGAATGAAGAAGTCGCCGCTGAGCAAATCGGTGCCACTGAGCATCGACGGCCTGCCGGAGACGAGTTGCCAGATCCTGTCGCCGATCCACTTCATCGGACGCGACAGGCCCCACGACGCGAGTTGCATGACTCCCCAGCCGATCAAGGTGACCACCAAGGCGTGTCCCACGTCGGTGACGAAGACGACAGCGACTACGGCCCACAGCGCCACCACGCTCCAGGCCTGCAACACCCGCCCGATCGCCGGCCCGAGGTACGGGATGAGCACCAAGAAGCCAAAGACCAAGGGGGCGCTGGACAGCATGACTGAGCGCACCACGATCCACGTGCCAGGCCCATCGCTGCCGACTATCGGCGGCGCGACCAGCACGATGACCAACGCCTGCACGATGTAGAGCAGCACCATCGCAACCCCGTTGAGCAACAAAGTGACGGCAAAGCGCCAGCCGCGCACTCGGTTGATAAACAGCACCACGCTGTTGCCGATCAGGGTGGAGACCCCGGCGAGCACCGCAATAGTGATTGCGATCGCGCTTTTGTCCGGCAGCGACTCGAACCATGCGGCCTGGGAAGAATCCATCCCAAGGACCATGCCGATCGTCGCGAAAAGGTCCCCAACGAACTCCAAGAAGCCTGTCACGGTGCTCCTTCGGGTGAAGAATGGGCCGCTTCGACGATATCAGCGCGGCATCGGCCGTGAGCGGGAATTCAAGGCAGCCACAGCCCACCGGCCAGCAGAGCGACGAGCCCGGCGAGCGACCGCCGTTCAGCCACGGCTGCCGGCGGTTGCTGCGCGTTGCATCATGATGGCGCGCCGGTAATGCTCGATCAGCTCCGCGGTGAGCGCCGACCAGCTGCGTCCCTGAACCCCCTGCCAGGCAGCTTCGGCGAAGGCGCGGCGCTTGGCATTGTCGCCAATCAGGTCGGCGACGCGACGACGCAGATCGGCGAGGTCACCGGGACGGTACAGCCAGCCGTCGAAGCTGGACCGCACCAGATCGAGAGGTCCGCCGACCCCGGTCGCAACGACCGGAACTCCACTGGCGTGTGCCTCTTGGATGGTCTGACCGAAGGTTTCGCTTTCGCCGGTGTGGACGAACACGTCGAAACTCGCCAGTGCCTCGGCGAGTTCGATGCCGCTCAGCCGACCCGTGAAGTGGGCCTCAGGTAGCAGCTTCTCCAGGCCGGGGCGGCTGGGTCCGTCGCCGACCACCACCAGTCGCACGCCGGGAAGGTCGGTGAGCACTCGCAGATCCTCGACCTGCTTCTCGGGGGCGAGGCGTCCCACGTAGCCGACGATGAGCTTGCCGGGCGCTACCTGCTGGCGCCAGGGCTCGCTGCGGCGCTGCGGGTCGAATCGAACCAGATCAACGCCGCGACGCCACAGGTGCAGTTCGGTGACCCCGAGTTCCTGCAATTGCTGCAGCGAATGCTGGGAGGGCACCAGGTTCAGGGTGGCCCGGTCGTGCAGACGCCGCAGGTGGGCCTCCACCAGAGCTGTGGCACCGGCCCAGCCATAGCGCTGGGCGTAGGCGCGCATGTCCGTTTGGTACACCGCCACCGTGGGTAGCTGGAGCCGTCGCGCGGCGGCCAGTGCCTGCCAGCCCAGCACAAAAGGCGACGCCAGGTGCACGACATCGGCCCCGAAATCGGCCAGGATCCCCTCCAGTCGGGCGCTTCGGGCCAGGCCGAGCCGCACCTGCGGATAGCTGGGAATGGCGAACGACAAGGTGCCCTCGCCGGGTACCGGGGTGCCCCCATCGGAGTCTGGCGCGATGATCAGGGTTTGGTGGCCTGCGCGCTGCAGTTCCTCCTCAACCCGAAGCACCGAGTTGGTGACGCCGTTGGTGTGGGCCAGGTCAGATTCAGAAACGACTGCGACTCGCACAACCCCAGCTTGCTGGGCAGAACACCGCCGTCGATGCGATTGGACGCCTCGGAAGCGAAGATTCCCCAGACTGCCGTCTGGTGATCACCTGCTGTTTGCCGCTACCTCGATGAGCACAACGGCTACCTTTGGCCGACCTCCAGCAGAGCGGGGAGTTCCCGTCGCAGGATCTTTCCTGCTGCCGAGCGCGGCACCTTCGTCACGAAGGTCACGCCGCCGAGTCTCTTGTAGCTGGCGACCTGGTCGGAGACCCACCCGATGAGTTCCCGCGAACTGACCTCCGCCCCCTCACGCAACTGCACCACCGCGTGCGGGATCTGTTCCCCGGCGGTGCTGGCGGCGATACCGAGCACCCCGGCGTCGGCGACTGCCGAATGCGAACACAGCAACGCTTCGAGTTCGGCTGGTGCCACCTGGAAGCCGCGGCGTTTGATCAATTCCTTGATCCGATCGACGATGCGCACCACGCCTTCGGCATCAACCCGCACCAGGTCGCCGGTGTGCACCCAGCCGTCGGCATCCAGGACGGCGTCGGCGTCGCGCGGTATTCCGAGGTAGCCCAGCATGGCGTTGGGCCCGGTGCACCACAGCTCGCCGGGCTCACTGAGGCCTTCGGCGGGCACTGCGACGTCCTGGCCGGTTTCGGGGTCGACAACCCGGAAGCGAACATTGGGGATGGCCAACCCGATAGTGCCGAGGTCAATGTCGCGCCGCTCCGGCGGAATGACGTGGGTGACCGGGGAGAGCTCCGTCATCCCGTAGCCCTGCACCACGCGGGTGTTCAGGCGGGTTTGGATGGCTTCGCCGACCGGGCCGTCCAGCGGCGCGGCTCCGGAGACGATCAGCTTCACGCTGTCCCACGGCACTGAATCCACGGCCGGATGCTTGGCCAGGAAGGCTGCCACCGGCGGCACGACGAACAGCATGGACGGCCGGTAACGCGCGATGATCTCCAAGAACGCCTGCGGTGCAAAGCCCGACATCGTGTATTGGGTGAAGTGACGCAGCAGCCCGTAGTTGAGATTGGTGGTCATGCCGTAGATGTGGCTGTAGGGCAGGAAGGCGACGATGGAGTTGTCATCGCCGAAGGAGGCCAGCACCTCGTTGAACTGCAGCAGATTCGCAACCAGATTGCGATGGCTGAGCATGACGATCTTCGGCAGGCCGGAGGTGCCCGAGGACACCGGCATGCAGGCGATGTGGGTGGCCGGGTCAATGCTCACCTCGGGAAGGTCGACCGTGGTCTGCAGAAGCTCCGACCAGGCGGTGTGAGGCGAGCCCTCGACGGGATCGATCACGATGACCGACTCGGGCGGCAATCCGGCAGCAGCAGCACCCTCGGCAACCTTGGGCAACAGCAGTTGATTGGTGATGACGTAGCGGGCACCGGTCTCGCGCAGCTGACGGGCGATCTCGGTGGCGATGGCGGCCGGGTTCACCGGGGTGGTCGCGGCGCCGGTGCGGGCAATGCCGTGAAAGGCGGCTGCGTAATGCGGGCAGTTGGGCAGATCGATGGCGACCGCCGATCCCGTTGCCACGCCGTGGGCGGCCAGCCAGCTGGCGACGGCGTCGGTCTGCTGTTTGACCTCGCCGTAGCTGAGGCTCAAGCCGGTTTCGGGCTCCACGAAGGCGGTGCGTACCGAGTCGGCGTCCGAAAGGTCGGCGAAGAGCAGGGTGTAAAGGTCAACATCGGGGACGTCGATGTCCGGCAGCGGGCCGCGATACTCCATGGGAGCGCTCCGATCACTGGAAGAGTGGATCACAGGGTAGGGGTTCGCGACACCGCAATCCAGAGTGGATGATGAATTAGTCTTCTCCCGTCGCAGCAGCAACAGCATCCCCATCAGCAGGTTCTCGCAGGGATCAGTTCCATGCCTGATGAATTAGATCGGGCTTGAGGATCACCAAACAAACCGATCACTCCATCTGCAATCATCACCCCAGACGCTCTGCCAATCACACTCTGCGCGTCCTGCATTCCCACCCCTACAGGTGCTGCAATTGCCACTCTAGTGATAGCCTGTGGTTGTGGACACCTCAAAAGCACTTGGCCGGCGCTACCAACAGCGGGTCATCGATGCGCCCCTCCAACGTGCCCTGGAGGCCGCGGGCGCGGTGCTGATAGAGGGAGCCCGCGCCACCGGAAAGACCATGACCGCCATGAATGCAGCGCGCTCTTTCGTCTTCATGGATGATCCAGAACTCAAACTGGTGATAGAAGACGCCCCGCAGATGTTCCTCGGCGGCGAGAGACCCCGACTTCTCGACGAGTGGCAAGTCGCCCCGAGCCTGTGGAATCTCGTACGACGTTCTGTCGACTCCACGGCCAGCCCCGGGCAGTTCATTCTGACCGGATCATCGGTGCCCGCCGACGACGTAACCCGCCACACTGGTGCCGGTCGATTCCTTCGGTTGCGACAGCGAACGATGTCCTGGTGGGAGAAGCTCGAATACCCGACCACGCAGGTCAGCCTTGCCGACTTGTTCGATGGCCGACGCCCCTCTGCGAGCCCGACCAGTAGCGATCTCGACACAGTCATCGACAACATATTGCGTCCGGGCTTCCCGGCCATGACCCAGCTCACACTGCCCCAGTCTGCGAAACGACTGCGCAGCTACATTGATGATGTCGCGCGAACCGATATCCCCCGTCTAGCCGAGGTTCGACATCGGCCCGAGGTGGTGAAGCGCCTCATCAGCGCGATAGCTCGATCTGCGGCTTCTGAAGTTTCCCACGCCACACTCGCCAAGGATGTCCGCAGCGTTGCCCCGTCAATAAAGGCCGAGACGATCGCAAGCTACGTAGAGCTTCTTCAGCGGCTCTTCATCGTTGAACCACAGCCGGCCTGGAGCCCTGCGCTACGCTCCCGAGCCAGATTGCGCCGCGCTTCAAAGTTGCACCTGGCAGATCCGGCATTGGCTGCGGCGGCCCTGAGCGCAGGGCCGGATCAGCTCCGATCTGATCTGAAGACCCTGGGCTTTCTATTCGAGAGCGCAGTGATTCACGATCTGACGGTGTTCGCGCACGCACTCGACGGCGAGACGTTCCACTACCGCGACTCGAACGGCCACGAGATCGACGCAATCATCACTCTCCCCGATGGGCGCTGGGGCGCCGTTGAGGTCAAACTCGGTGGTTTGCGCGTACCCGATGCCGTGGCCTCACTTGACGCCGCCATCAGTCAAATCGACACCGGGGCAGTGGGCGATCCGAGCTTCCGACTCGTCATCACCGGCACTGGCCCCACTCTGGTCACCTCCGATGGCACCGTGACGGCACCTCTAGCGGCGCTCTCGCCGTAACTCCACCCGATCCGCTCCCAGAAGTGGCAGTTACTCCCAAAGGTTCGGGAGTAACTGCCACTCTTGGGAGCGCCTGACGGGGGGGCCGGTGTCCGCGGTCGGGAGCGGAAGGAGTGCGGGCGGTAGACTTCTCAGGTTGCCCCACCCAGACCGGAGTTCTGCATGCCCATCCGCGCCGACCTACGTAATGTCGCGATCATCGCCCACGTCGACCACGGCAAGACCACCCTGGTTGACGCCATGCTGTGGCAGTCCGGTGCCTTCCGGGAGAACCAGGACGTGAACTCCCGCGTCATGGACTCCATGGATTTGGAGCGCGAAAAGGGCATCACCATCCTGGCCAAGAACACCGCCGTGGATCACACCATGGCCGACGGCCAGAAGCTCACCATCAACATCATCGATACCCCCGGTCACGCCGACTTCGGTGGCGAGGTGGAGCGCGGCCTCGAAATGGTCGACGGCGTACTGCTGCTGGTGGATGCCTCCGAAGGCCCCCTGCCGCAAACCCGTTTCGTGCTGCGCAAGGCGCTGGCAAAGAAGCTGCCGATCATCGTCGTGATCAACAAGGTGGATCGTCCCGATGCTCGCATCAGCGAGGTCGTCGACGAGGTCTACGCCCTGTTCATGGACTTGGTCGACGAGGACGAAGTCGACGCCTTGGACTTCCCCATCATCTACTGCGCGGCGAAGGCCGGACGCGCCTCGATGACCCGGCCCGACGACGGCGGCATGCCGGACTCGGAGAACCTCGAGCCGCTGTTCACCCTGATCACCGACACCATCCCGGCACCCACCTACACCGAGGGTGCCCCGCTGCAGGCCCACGTCACCAACCTGGACGCCTCGCCCTACCTGGGACGCCTGGCGCTGTGCCGCATCGTCGAGGGCACCATCACCCGCGGCCAAACCGTGGCCTGGTGTCGTCACGACGGCAGCATCAGCAATGTGCGGCTCTCAGAGCTGCTGATCACCCAGGCGCTCGAGCGGGTACCTGCAGATTCGGCCGGGCCGGGCGACATTGTGGCCATCGCCGGCATTCCCGAGATCACCATCGGCGAGAC
This sequence comes from Propionibacteriaceae bacterium UBA7704, assembly GCA_002482525.1. GTDB lineage: Bacteria > Actinomycetota > Actinomycetes > Propionibacteriales > Propionibacteriaceae > Propionicimonas. Next base: position 55,878 of record DLGC01000010.1, read on the forward strand.
CATCGCTGATCCGTCCGATCCGCGTCCGCTGCCGCTGATCACTGTCGACGAGCCGTCGATCTCGATGACCATCGGCATCAACACCGCACCGCTGGCCGGCAAGGTCGGCAAGCTGCTCACCGCCCGCCTGGTGAAGAACCGGCTGGACACCGAACTGATCGGCAACGTCTCGATCCGCGTGCTGAACACCGAGCGCCCCGACACCTGGGAGGTGCAAGGACGCGGCGAGCTGCAACTGGCGGTGCTGGTGGAGATGATGCGCCGGGAGGGCTTCGAGCTGACCGTCGGCAAGCCGGAGGTGCTCACCCGCGAGATCAACGGCAAGCTGCACGAACCGGTCGAACGGCTCACCGTGGATGTGCCCGAGGAGCATGTGGGCACTATCAGCCAACTGATGGGAACTCGCCGCGCACGCATGGAGCAGATGGTCAACCACGGCACCGGCTGGGTGCGGGTGGAGTACGTCATTCCGGCGCGCGGCCTGATCGGGTTCCGCACCGAGTTCCTCACCGAGACCCGCGGCACCGGCATCATGCACCACGTCTTCGAGGGCTACGAGCCGTGGGCCGGGGAGATCAAGACCCGCATGTCGGGCTCGCTGGTCGCCGACCGCACCGGTGTGGTGACCAGCTATGCGTTGTTCAACCTGCAGGAACGCGGCACCTTGTTCATCTCGCCGACCGAAGAGGTCTACGAGGGCATGATCGTCGGGGAGAACCCGCGTCCCGAAGACATGGACGTCAACCCCACCAAGGAGAAGAAACTCACCAATGTGCGCTCCTCCACCGGTGACGAGTTGGAGCGGCTCATTCCGGCCCGTCCGATGAGCTTGGAACAGGCGTTGGAGTTCTGCCGCGGCGATGAGTGCCTAGAGGTCACCCCGACCCACGTGCGCATCCGCAAGGTGACCTTGGACGCCAACGAGCGCGCCAAGCAGCGCAACCGCGCCAAGCACGCGTAGGGCAGGGCGCTTGGGCTCTGCTTCCTGCCCTTCGACAAGCTCAGGGAACGACGGCCGAGTCTGACGCCTCCCCGCTGGCCGAGCCCGACGAAGCCCCCGCTGGCCGAGCCCGCCGAAGCCGGTCCCTAGAATCGGTGTCGGCGCCGCTTGACTCTCCCCCGGCGGGAGACCCCAGGCTGGAAATGGAGGGAGAAAAGAATGAACCTCATCCAGATCGGCCGATTCTCTCGGGTGACTCGGTTGTCGGTAAAAGCGCTTCGTCGCTATGCCGACGAAGGCTTGCTCGTCCCCGCGCATATTGATGCGTCCAGCGGGTACCGGTATTACACCTATGAGCAGGCTCGAGACGCCGAACTGATCCGGGTGCTGCGATCGTTGGACGTGCCGCTGAGCGACATCCAGCGTGCCCTGCAGGCCACCGATCGACAGTCGTTCCTCACGATCCTGAGCGAGCACGAACTCAGGATCCAGAGCGAACTGGCTCACCAGCAGCGAATGCTGGGCTTCCTCCGTCAACTCATCAACAACGAAGGAGTCCTCATGCCTTACGACATCTCGATCAAGCAGACCCCGGCCCACTTCGCCGCGGTCGTCCGTGCCGACGCCACTGCCGCCACCATGGCGGACACTGTCGGGGCCGGCTTCGCGGCAGCCGCGGCTGCCATCCAGGCCAGTGGCGCCGCCTTTGCGGGGCCTCCGTTCTTCTCCATGGCCACTCCACCCGACGACGAGCCGGCGGAAATCGAGGTGGGTTTCCCGGTGGCGACGGCCTTCACCGACCGTGACGGAGTCATCGGGGTCGAAGTGCCCGCCATGGTGGTCGCGGCGGCCATCCACCGCGGGCCTTACGATCAGGCCGGACCGGTCTACCAGGCGATCGAGGCCTGGATTCAGGCGCATGGCCACGCCGGGGTCGGTGCTCCCCGCGAGGTGTATCTGAACTCACCGGGCGATACCACCAACCCCGAGGACTACCTCACCGAGATTCAGTTCCCGATTTCGACTCCCGCGTAATCCCAGCGCCGCGATCGGCGGACGCGCCCGACATTTCCGGTCGCGCCGCCGATTGCGGGAATACCCGGCAGAATCGTCGACGCTATTGCCCGAAATCACTGGGCCGCGCTGCTGCCCAGGCGGTTTCGCCCTCTAAGCTGACCGGTGATGCGCACTTTGGAACTCCGATGACAGCCCCCGGCTGGGACGTGACCGGCTACTACGCCGTGCAGCTCCTTCCGGAGCAGGCACCGGCGGAATCGGGCGGACGGCTCGCCGAGCCCGGCATCATCGAGCCGCGACCGCTGACGGTGGGCGATGTGCTCGGCGGCGCTTTTCGCGCCGTCCGCTATGCCCCGCTGACCATGTTCGGACTCACTTTGGTTGTGGTGCTCGTCGCCCAACTGGTCGCGGTGGGAGCGGGGTACCTGATCGATCGGCAGTTCGCGCCGATTCTTCCCCAGGATGACCTCGGCGGTGTCACCTCGATGTTCGGCTGGTCCAGTCTGACGTCCACGCTGGCCACGATGCTCGCAACCATTGTTGTGGAGATAGGGCTGTCTTTTGCCGTCCATGAAGCCGTCTTCGCTCGGCGGACGACGCCGTCCGCGGCGCTGCGACGGCTGGGCTCACGAGCTGGCGCCGCGATCGCCTTCGCCACCTTGACCGGGCTCGCCGGAGTCGTCGCGATTGGGCTCCTGGTTTTCGGCGCTGGAATGCTCGCCGAGGCTGTCGGCGAAGACGGCTGGCTGATCCTGGTGGTGCTGGTGCCCGCCTTTTTGGTTGCGGCGATCTGGATCAGCATCCGACTGCTGCTGGCACCGTGCGCGATCGCGATCGAGAAGGCCGGTCCGATTCAGGCGATTCGGCGAAGCTGGCGTCTCAGCAAAGGCCAGTTCTGGCGCATCCTGGGGATCTACCTGCTGGCCAGCATTCTCATTTCGATGGCGGCCAGCACGGTGTCATCGGTGTTCAGCTTCGTGATCTTGCTGATCGGCATGGCCAACATGGAGGTAGGACTGATCGCGGCCACCGTGGTGTCGACGGTGATCTCTGCGGTGCTCAGCGTCCCGCTCACCGCGGCCGTGGTCACCTTGTTGTATGTGGACGCTCGCATCCGTGGTGAAGGGTATGAGCTGCAACTCGCCGAGGCCTTGTACGGATGAGCCCACCACTGACTCCGAACAGCGACGAGGCCCGCCGCGAACTCGCCCATGAGCTGTCCAATCCCATCTACTCCGACCAGGGCAGTTGGATCGATGATCTGATCAATCGACTGCTGGACTGGCTGACCGGCGGCACCCCACCAACTGAAGGGCTGTCCACCGGCCAATTGGTTGCCCTCATCGCGGTCGCAGCCGCTCTCGCCGCAGTCGTGGTGTGGGCACTGCTGGGTCCAGTCCGAAGCCGTCGCCGGGCTCGCGGCACCGCCTTGTTCGCAGCCGACGAGCGCACCGCGACGCAGCTGCGCGCCGAGGCCGAATCACTGGCCAGCTCCGAGCAGTGGAGCCTGGCCTACGTGACCCTGTTCCGGGCGATGATCCGTACCTTGGGTGAGCGGGGCGTGATCACCGAGTTCGCCGCCATGACCGCCCAAGAGGCGTCCGATCTCGCCGGCCAAAGACTGCCTGGTTTCGAGGCGCGTCTCGGCGCCGCGGCGGGGGTGTTCGATCTGTTGGCCTACGATCACCGCACCGCTCGCGCCGACCAGTATCAGCAGTTGGTGGATCTGGACGCTGAGGTGTCGACCGCTCAAGCTGTTGCGCCTGAAGCGGCCGTCGCGCTGACGCCGGTCAGGGTGGAGTCGGCGTCGTGAAGAAGCTGCTGATCATCTCCGGTGTGGTGCTGGCCCTTTTCGCCGGCCTTATCGCCGCCACCGTCTTCCTCCCTGAAAGCCCGGATCGGCTGGCGAATTCGTTGACGAACCCTCGTCCCGAAGGTGCCCGGGCGCTCGGCCAGGTGCTCGCCCAGGATGGCGTGGCCGTCAACCAGACGAACTCGATCGCCGACATCGCTGCCGCCCCGGCTGACTCGACCGTGGCCGTCGTGCTAGAGACGAGTCTGTCCGAGGACGAGGTTGCCGCACTCAACCAGACACCAGCCGACCTGGTCGTCATCTATTCCGGTTCCGGATTCTCAACCGACCCCGGCAAGCTCGCCGAGGGCCGCCTCGGCGTCCAGGATTGGTCGTGGGGCTATCCCGCGCCAAATGCCGAATGCGCCGACGCGGACGCCCTGGCCGCAGGCCGGCTCAGTGGCGACGTCGGCTACGGTCTGGTGGCTTTCGACGATCGTGTGATGACGTGCTTCACCGACGGCAGCTATGCCAGCCTCTATGCCGACCTGACGACCAGTCGACACCGAGTGACGGTGGTGGCAGGCCTGTCCTGGATTCGAAATTCGGGCATCACCGACATGGGCAACGCAGCCCTGGCGCTGCGCACCCTGGGTCGCCATGATCAGCTCACCTGGTATCTGCCCGCGGACCGATCACCCACCACGGTCATTCCTGGCTCGCAAGGCATCGACTCCTTCGAGTTGCTGCCGCCGTGGTCTCGTCCGGTGTTCGGCGTGCTGCTGGCGGCTGCCGCTGCAGCCGCACTGTGGCAGGGTCGCCGGTTCGGGGCGCTGGTTCGCGAACCGCTGCCGGTGGAAGTGCCCGCCTCGGAGGCCTCCGCCGGGCTGGCCCGGCTCTATCGTCAGGCCGGTGCTCGTGGCCACGCCGCTGCAGCCCTGCGTGCTGCGACCATCCACCGTGTCGCCGCCCGGGTGGGCGTGACGGCATCGGACGCTCCGGACACGGTGATCAGCCAACTCGCGCAGGCCAGCGGAGCTGATCCCGCAGCACTCACTGAGGCGCTCTACGGCCCCCCACCGACCACCGATACTGGCCTGGCGATTCTCGCCGAGACCTTGACCGACCTCGAAAGAAAGCTGAGCAGCCGATGACCGATTCCCTGCCGCCCAGTGCGGGACAGCCGTACCCCACCCCGCCAGGCGTCGGCGCCCTGCCGCCGGTCACGGACTCGCCGGAGTCCTTTTTCGCACCCACCCCGGCATCGGCTCCCCCGTCGGGCCTGCCGACCCCGATGGGTACGCCTCCGGCAGCCGTCGCACCGCCGTCGACGCCCCGGTTCGCGCTGAATCCGGCGCAGGAAACCCTGCAGCGGGTCCGTGCCGAGGTGGCCAAGGCTGTGGTGGGTCAGGACGCCGCGGTCACCGGCCTGTTGGTCGGGCTGTTGGTCGGCGGTCACGTGCTGCTGGAGGGTGTGCCGGGGGTCGCCAAGACACTGCTGGTGCGGGCCCTGTCGGCGAGCCTGAGCCTGGAGACTCGACGCGTCCAGTTCACCCCTGATCTGATGCCCGGTGATGTCACCGGTTCGTTGATCTACAACGCCCAGGCCGGCGAGTTCGACTTCCGTCCCGGCCCGATCTTCACCAACCTGCTGCTGGCCGATGAGATCAACCGCACTCCGCCCAAGACGCAGGCGGCTCTGCTGGAGGCGATGGAGGAGCATCAGGTGAGCGTGGACGGCGACTCGCGCGAGCTGCCTGATCCGTTCATGGTGGTGGCTACGCAGAATCCGGTCGAGTACGAGGGCACCTATCCGTTGCCGGAGGCCCAACTGGATCGCTTCCTGTTGAAGATCGTGCTGCCGATTCCGCCGCGTGAGGACGAGATCACCGTGCTGTCGCGTCACGCTGCCGGCTTCAACCCCAGCGATCTGAAGGCTGCCGGGTTGACCCAGGTCGCGCAGGCATCCGACTTGGTCACCGCCCGTGAGCAGGTGGCTCGCGTCCGGGTCGATCCGCAGGTCACCGGCTACATCGTGGATTTGTGTCGCGCCACCCGCTCGGCACCGTCGGTGTCGCTGGGGGTGTCGCCGCGTGGCGCCACCGCACTGTTGAAGACTGCGCGGGCGTGGGCCTGGCTCAGCGGGCGCGATTTCGTCACTCCCGATGATGTGAAGGCCATGGCGGTCGCCACGCTCAATCACCGCATCGGCATTCGCACCGAGGCCCAGATGGACGGCCAGCAGGCGGCCGGCATCATCACCAATGTGCTGGCCACGGTGCCGGTGCCGCGCTGACGCCGATGGCGATTTCGGGGCGAGTACCGCTGCTGGTGCTGCTGGGGGTGGTGCCGACCATCATCTGGCCACAGCCGCTGACAGTGATCGGCTGGGTATTGCTGGTCGTGATCGTCAGCGGTATTGATCTGCTGGCTGCGGTGCGTCCGGAGTTGTTGCAGTTCAGTCGCGAGTTACCGCCCAGTGTGCGACTCAGCGAGACCACCACCTCGACGGTGACGGTGTTGAATCCGACGCGGCGGCGTGCTCGGGTGCAGGTGCGTGACGCGTGGCCGCCGAGCGCGACTCCAGCGGCACAGCGTCCGCTGCTGGTGGTGAATCCGGGCAGTTCGCTGCGTCAGCTCACCGAGCTGACGCCGACTCGGCGCGGCGATCTGGCTGCGGCTGCGGTGACGGTGCGCTCCTTCGGGCCGCTGCGGTTGGCGGCCCGTCAGCGTTCGCTGAGCGTGCCGGGGGTGCTGCGGGTGCTGCCGGAGTTTCGTTCGCGCAGCCACTTGCCGTCCCGGCTGGCCCGGCTGCGGGAGCTGGACGGTCAGGCCTCGGTGCAGGTGCGCGGCCAGGGCACTGAGTTCGATTCGTTGCGCGAGTATGCCGCCGGTGATGATGTGCGCTCCATCGACTGGCGGGCGACCGCGCGCGCCACACGCACCATGGTTCGCACCTGGCGTCCGGAGCGGGATCGGCATGTGCTGATGGTGTTGGATACCTCTCGCTGGGCGGCTGGCCGGATCGGCGGTGCTGCTGCCGATCAGTTGCGGTTGGATGCCGGTATCGAGGTGTGTCTGTTGATGGCCGCGCTCGGCTCGGCGTCCGGGGATCGGATGAGCCTGTTGCTGGCCGATACCGAGGTGCGCCAGCGCCTGGCCGGCACGGCGAAGGGTTCAGCGCTGGCCGCCTTCGCCGACCGCCTGAGTCTGGCCGAGGCCGAGCTCACCGAAACCGACTGGTCGATGGTGGCCGCCCAGGTGAACCAACTGTGCCGCCAGCGCAGCCTGGTGGTGCTGATCACCGGCCTGGACCCGGCCTTGTACGCCGAGGGTTTGGGCACCGTGCTGGGTCAACTCGCCCACAGCCACCAGATCGTCATCGCCCACGTCACCGATCCGGCCGAACAAACCCCGCTCGACGACACCCCCGACGCCGATGCCTCCTACGACGCCGCCGCCTCAGCCCGACTGTGGCTGGCAACCCAGGCCCTGTCCAACCGAGTGCACCGCATGGGCGTCGAAGTCGTCCACGCCGACCCCGATCACCTCGCCCCCGCCGTCTGCGACACCTACCTGACCCTGAAAGCCACCGGTCGCCTCTAACTGCCCGCAGCCAGCCCATTCCTCGTTCCCTGAGCTTGTCGAAGGGCCCACCACCGGCTGGTTGAGGAGGCCCAAGGGGCCGTCTCGAAACCACGCAAGATACACGCACAGCCAAACGACACCACAACCCCGGTTTCGAGACGCTCGCTTCGCTCGCTCCTCAACCAGCCGGCCGGCCAATTGGTGCGTAGGTCAGGGACGATCTTCGTAGTAGGTCTGGCCGACAGTGATCCACGCGAACCATTGATACTCCGACAAGCTACGGAGGAGTTCATCCGATGACGGACCAGAAATTCGCCGAGACTGCTCCGTGGTCTCACCAACAAGAAAATCCGAAATCGGCACTATCGACCGCTGTGCCGACGCAAACGTTACCCAGACCCTCGCCTGATCAGAACACCTGTATATTGCCACCGTCGTTGGAGCACCCCCAATGGGCGACTGGGGCCCGGGATCCAGCTCCAGGGTTGGGCACTTGCCTGCAATTCGGTCGCGAACTGCAATCGCCATATCTTCATATTCCCCGGACCACGCCAAGTACGACGCCGCAGAGGCTGCGCACGACAACCGAAATCCGTCATGGACCTTGTAATTGTTCTGACCCTGCTCACACGAAGTCCAGACGGTCTCACCGATGGAAGAGGCACTGTCAGTCCTCAATTCTCTCGAAAGATCCGACACTTGACTGATAGCGGCAAGCCGCTCCCCATTCGCGACTCGCCCATCCAACACGTCAGCCATCGTCGGCCTTGCCCATTCGAAAAATGGGTCCACTCCGAGTGCCCACGCAGATACTCGTCCAGCAACAAACAACCCCGCAGTCATCGTTATAGCAACCAGGACCCCACCAACTGCCGCCCGGACCCATTTGCGCTTCATAACACCCTTCCTCGGGCTCACCATAATCACCCCAGCCTTACCGGGGACACACCTCGGCGTCACGCAAGGAATGCCGACCGACGCCGTATGCGCCTCCTCTTGGCTTTGCACTGCAACGCGGGGATCGCATCGCACGCACTACCTCACCTCCATGCGTCGCGACGAAACCCACTGCGAGTTGACCCCGGCCACACGGCAGCGACTTGCGACTCCGCACCCTCCACGAAGCGCCCCACACGAAGCCACCCCTACCCCCACGGCTGGTTGAGGAGGCCCGAAGGGCCGTCTCGAAACCACGCAAGACACACGCAGAACCAAGCGGCACGACGACCTTGGTTTCGAGACGCTCGCTTCGCTCGCTCCTCAACCAACCGAGGCGGTGACGCGTCCAGGAACTGCCGCCCACAGCAGCCGTGTACGAGTCGCCGGGCGCGAGGACTTTCGGGCGTTCTGGCGCTTCACCCTCCGGCACTTGAGCGCGCGCCACCGATGACTGAAGCCACATCAGTACCACTAGCATTATTGAGATTAGAGGCGTTACGCGCCGCTTTTCAACTACTGGAATCACGGCTGATCCTCAAAGTAGACTCTGCGACTGCTAACTACAGCAAACCATTGATACCCGGAAAGACTCGTGAATAGCTCGGTGGACGACGGACCTGACACTCGCCGCGCACTATCGGACGTTTCGCCTATTGAAAGACTCGGATACGAGGAACTCATCCCATTGGTGGTCGAAAATTTCACGAGTACGTAAGTTCGTTGATCACACTCGTATCGCGAGACTTCTGTTGGATACCCTGGGGGAGGTTCATGAACATCGGGCGAAAGCGTGACGCCTGGGCACACACTTGCGACTCTTGCCCGGATCTTTGCAGCCGTGTCAGCGAACTCCCCCGACCAGGCTCGATAGGACACTACATCAGCCGCGCATTGAAGCCGATAGCCATCCTGACGCTTCCAGCTGTTCTGCCCCTCCACACAGGAGGTCCAGACCACCTCCGCCACAGGGGTAACACCGTCAACCACGGACTCCCGAGAAAGGCCCGTCATCTCACTGATCACCGCACGTCTCTCCGCATCAGCAACCCGACCGTCCAAAACATCAGCCACCGTCGGCTTCGGAGGCTCGAACAGGCCATGACCGTAGACGAACTCAGACATCCGATCAGTCACAAACAGGCCCGCAGCCACCAACACACACACAGATGCCACCACGGCGACAGTGGTCCAAATCCGCTTGCTCTTCACACGTTTCACCAATCAGTTTCGCCACTGCGCTCCGGCAACACGTGAGGATGCCGACCCCGCACGCATCGGAAGCGCATCCCCCAACCAAGACGAGCACAACTCCGCCAACACCACGGTGTACCGAATAGCCGATTGCATAGCGAGCGTTGCCTCATCTCCCGGGCCGAGTCGAGCCCCTCGGCACACGCTACTGCAAATCAGTCGATCGAGAACAGTGTTTCTGCATGTGTCTTTCTGGTGTTCTTCCGGAACCCACCAGCACACCCTCAGGAGCGCCTTCAGGGGCCACCTCAAAGCCACACCGGACCTGAGCACGCTGGCGAGCGAGGTTTCGAGACGCTCGCTTCGCTCGCTCCTCAACCAACCGGCGAAAGTAGACCCACACCAATCCAAGAGGGCATCACCGCACTCCACCGGTCCACGCCACCCCGCGGCTGGTTGAGGAGGCCCGCAGGGCCGTCTCGAAACCACGCACGGTGCATGTGGAGTTGAGGGGTGCGACGGCCTTGGTTTCGAGACGCTCACTTCGCTCGCTCCTCAACCAGCCGGGGCAAAGTGGGCGGGATTCGACAAGCTCAGCCAACGGGGCGGGGGGATTCGAGACGCTCGCTTCGCTCGCTCCTCAACCACCCGGGGTGAAATGGGCGGGCTTCGACAAGCTCAGCCGGCGACGGCGACTTCGGTGCGGGCTTCTTCTTCGGTGAGGCCGGGGTCGGTACCGGCATCGACGGCGCGGCGTCCGGCCACGAACATGACCAGCCAGAACGCGGTCACGGCGAGCACACCGAAGGCGATCTTCAGCCAAGGCGCAAGCTGGGAGCCGGTGATGAATCCCTCGATGAGGCCACTGACACCCAAACCGATGGTGATCGCCACCACCACGACCAGCGTGGTGCGTCCTTCCTGGGCCAACGATTGGACGCGGGTGCGATGCCCGGGCACCAGCCACGCCCAGAACAGTCGCACCCCGGCAGCACCGGCAACGAAGACACAACTGAGCTCGAGCAGACCGTGGGGCAGGATCAGCGTCCAGAACACCTGATCAGCGCCTTGGACGTGCATGACCGCTGCGGCCGCCCCCAGGCTGACCGAGTTCTCGAACAGCACCATCGCCGGGTACAGCCCGGTGATTCCGGTGGCGATGCACAACGCAGCGATCATCGAGTTGTGGGTCCACACCAGACTGGCGAAGCTCGCACTGGGATAGGTCGAGTAATAGGACGCGAAAGCCTCCTGGGCATACTCCTTCTGGTCTTCCGGCGAGATCACCGAGTTCAGCAGCTCGATATTGCCGGCCATCCAAAAGCCGGCCACCACTGCGACGAGCAGGCCGAAGACCGACGCCGCCACCGACCACCAGCGCACCCGATACAGCGCGGCTGGAATGGTGCGGGTGAAGAACCGGCCCACCGAGATCCAGGTGAGATCGTGCGGACTGCTGATGCGCGCCTTGGCTTTCACCAACAGCACCGACAGCTCGTTCACCAAGCCCGGCTCAGGTGCCCGTGAACGCAGCAGCGACAGGTGAGTGGCGGTCTGTCGATAGAGGCGCACCAGCTCGTCGGCCTCTCGGCCGGTCAGGCGACGCTGCGCCGACAACTGCTGCAGCCGCTGCCACTGCCCGGTGTGCGCGGCCACGAACACATCGACATCCACGCGCCTCAGCGTAGCGTCGGCCACCGCAGCCGCGACGCGGCACGCTAGCCTCGTCCCATGAGCGACGAGATCCTGACCGGCGAAGGGGTTGCGCTGCAACTCAGCGCCGCCTCTGTGCTCATCCGTGCCGGCGCCTGGCTGATCGACGCCTTCGTCATCGTGTTGGTCATGATCGCGCTGCCGCTGGGGCTGCTCGCCGTTGTCGGCACCGATCGCTTCGATCCAGCCATGGCCGAAGCCGCAGTATCGGTGATGATCTTCATCGCCTTCATCGTGGTTCCCGCCGCGACCGAGACCCTCACCCACGGTCGATCGCTGGGAAAGCTCGCCTTGGGCCTGCAAGTGATCCGCGACGACGGCGGCCCGGTGCGGCTGCGTCACTCCGCCGTGCGCGCCCTGGTCGGATTCTTTGAACTGTGGCTGCTGATGGGCGGCTTGGCCTTCATGGTGGCGATGTTCAACGACCGCGGCAAACGAGTGGGCGACTTCCTCGCCGGCACCTACGTGGTGCGCATCAAATCCCGCCCCCGAAGCAACACCCCACTCTGGCTGCCCGCGCAGCTGGCGACGTGGGCCAGCCTGACCGACATCCGCCCACTGCCGGCAGGCTTGGCGCTGCGCGCACGCCAGTTTCTGGGACGCGCCCACCAGTTCCCGCCGCAGGTTCGCTACCGCATGGCGTTGCGGTTATCGGCGCAGCTGGAACGGTTCGTCGCACCGGCGCCACCATGGGGGACGCCTCCAGAGGAGTACATCGCCGCTGTGCTGTTCGAGCGCCGTCGCCGCGACCAGGAGGCCTACGATCGCCGACAACCTCGGCTGCAAAGCCACCTGGCCGCGATCGATGTGCTGCCCTATTCGGTTCCCGATCCCGAGAGCTGACCCGCCCCGCTGGCTACCCCAATTCCGTTAGCTGCCCCAATTCCGTTGGCTGAGCTTGTCGAAGCCCCGCCGGGGGTGCCCTTCGACAGGCTCAGGGCACGGGATTGGGCTCAGGGAGGTCGGCAACCTGCACCTCGTCGGGGGTGCGGTCGGCCGCCGAGCGGTCGTAGGGCGTCAGCCGGAGCTTCGCCCGGGGCCGAGGCGCCCCAACGCTGAGCGCGTCGACATCGACAGCATCCACGAGATCGTTAAGCTCGGCGACCATGCTCCGCACGGTACGCAGACTCCTGTGGTAGGACGGCAGTTCTGCTGCGGTCAGCTTCACCAACTCCGGGTACGGCAGCGCACCGTCGCCGGGCTGATCGAAGGTCTCGGCGAACTCATCGAGCCATTCACCCAGTCCGGCCAGGGCGGCCCGCAGCCGTAGCCAGCGATGATTGTCGAAGCCAGTCAGGGCATCGCTTCCCGGTTTCGGGGCGAATTTGTCGACCAACTTGGCCCCGGCCACCTGGCCGCGATCAGCGAGCGCAGTCACCGTCTCCGGCGGCATGGTGAGATTCAAGCCACCCTCATTGGCGGTGGTGTACACCGTCACCACCCGGTCCCGGTAGCCAGGAAGTCGTAGCGCCTCGCCGTCCACCCAGCTCTGCCAGGTGGAGAGTATTGCGCTCACCAATTGCCCGACCCCGTCCTTGGCTCCGGCCTCCCAGGTGAGCAGTTCCCGAGACAGACCGTCCTGATTGTCCTTCGGCAGGAAACTGCCCTCTTCAACACTGGTGATGGTCCAGTCGACCTGCTCCATGTCGATGGCGAAGGTCGGATTGCCCGGGATCGGACGGTCGAAGAAGTGCACGGGCAGGTTGGCGCACAGTCCGCCGTCGGAGAACCAGTTGGTGACGAACTCCACAGAGTCCGTCGACCACTCCGTCGACGCCATGGGCACCGCGCTGATCAACAGCGGAAAACTCAGGCTCATTCGCACGGCGACCACCACCGGGAGCAGGTCGCCATAGGGCAGCGGCACCAGACCCTGTTGAGCCGCAGCCTCAACTCGCTCCCGGAACTCACGAGCTCTCACCCCACCCTTCGGGCCGTCCGGAGCGTGCTCGGGACGGCTCATCCACTCCACGACCTGCGGCGGAAATAGTTCCTGCCAATCGCTGCGGCGGAAGAAGAAGCCCGCTTCAGCCCAGGGCATCGCCATCGGACGACGCTGCGAAAGGTTGGTGGTCATCACCCGCAGATTGATTCCTTGGGACGCCAAGTCGGCGAACGTGACCGGGGCATCCTCGGGGCCTCGCCCGGCCAGCTCTTGGAAGTAGTTGTGCAGCCAGTCAGTGAGAGCCGGCGCCGCCTCGCTACCGCCGCGGCCCGAGCACAGCCCGAACAGGTTGTCCGGAACCTGATGCGACAGCGTGCTCCAGGCGCCGACGACTGCGCCCACCACGGCCCCGATCACGGCCAGAATCAGTCCACCGATCAGGCCGATGCCCATCGCCGCACCCCCGGCCAGCACACCCCAGGTAGCCAACGCCAACCCCGGCAGGGCACCCAACAGTGTCGGGATCGGGTAGGAACCGAACCAGGCCCTGGCAGCGTCCACCACCCGAGCCAGCGACGAACGGGGTTGCGGTGCATCCACCAACGCCACCATCGTGTCGAACAGCGCAGCGGTCTTCGGCTGGGGCTGGAACAGCGACAGCAACACGCTGCGCTTGCCGACCGGCTTCGTCAACTCCTCGGGAAGCCGGGACAGCATCTGAAAACCTGCATCGCTGTGGTCTCGCTGGCGTCGATATTCGGCGATCGCGGCCGCGGCTGCGGCAATCGCGCCGGCCGAGGTGCCCCCAATGTCGGCGAATCGGTAGGTCTGCGCCAATTCCGTGACCAGCCGGGGGTAGACCACACCGCTGGTGATGCCGCCCTTCATGATCAGACTGCAGGCCAGTTCGGGCATTGCGGCGTCGTCGGGCTGCGGCATGGCGTCCATCGGGTCCTCCTGCTCGGGTGACTTCAGCGAACTCGCCGCAGCGCAGCGCGTCAAGAGCCTCGCGAAGCGGTGGACCTGCTCACGCGGCTACGCAATTGCGGCCACTTTTTTGCATGCCTGCAAAGTTGCAGTACTGTAAATATGCGCCGCTGCACTGAGCGGCGTTCAGTATGTCCGGAGGATTTTGATGGCAACAGCAGTCACGGAAGCTCGCCCTGAAGCGTCCCCACCCGCATCCGCACCCCTGATGACGCAGCGGCAGATCCGGTTCGTCATCTACGGTCTGATGGCTGGCATGTTCCTGTCGTCGTTGGACCAGACGATCGTCGGTACCGCGATTCGCACCATCGGCGACGATCTCAATGGCTTGGATCAACAGGCTTGGGTCACCACCGGTTACTTGATCGCGGCCACCGTCACCACACCGCTGTACGGCAAGTTGTCCGACATTTTCGGACGACGCCCGCTGTTCCTGATCAGCATCAGCGTGTTCATCCTCGGATCGTTCCTGTCCAGCTTCTCGACCTCCATGCTGATGCTGGCCGGTTTCCGCGCCATCCAAGGCCTGGGCGCCGGTGGCCTGATGGCGCTGCCGCTGGCCATCATCGGCGACATGCTCGCCCCCCGCGAGCGCGCCAAGTACCAGGGCTACTTCATGGCCACCTTCGGCATCGCCGCCGTCATCGGCCCCTTGGTCGGAGGCATGTTCGCCGGCGCCGACACCATTTTGGGCATCGCCGGCTGGCGTTGGGTCTTCCTGATCAACGTGCCGGTCGGCCTGATCGCCTTGGCCATGGTGATCGTGTTACTACACCTGCCGCACTTCCGCCACGGCCATCCGCGCATCGACTGGTGGGGAGCCGGCTTAGTGGTGGCGACCTTGGCCCCACTGCTACTGGTCGCCGAACAGGGCCGCGACTGGGGCTGGACCTCGTCCGCGTCGATCACCTGCTACGCCATCGGCGTCGCCGGGCTGGTCGGCTTCATCCTGGTCGAGCGTGCCATGGGCGATTCCGCGATCCTTCCGCTTCGGTTGTTCAATCCGAAATTCTCAATCATCACCGTGCTGAGCATGCTGGTCGGCTTCGGCATGTTCGGCGCCATGATGACCATTCCGCTCTATCTGCAGATTGTGGACGGCCTCAGCCCGACCGAATCGGGCCTGGCGAGTTTGCCGATGATGCTGGGAGTGATGATCGCCTCGGTCGGCGTGGGCCAGCTCATCGCCCGCACCGGCAAGTACGGCATCTTCCCGATAACCGGCACCGCCACGATCGCCATCGGCTTCACCATCTTGCTGTTCATCACGGTCGACAAGCCGTTCTGGTACATGGTGATCGCCATGTTCGCCATCGGTGCCGGGCTAGGCCAGTTGATGCAGACCCTGACCTTGGCAGCCCAAGCCGCAGCCCCAGCCAAGGACATCGGGGTGGCCACCAGCGCAGCCACCTTCTTCCGCCAGATCGGCGGCACCCTGGGCACCGCCATCCTGCTGTCGGTGCTGTTCACGGCACTGCCGGTGAACGTCAGCAACTCGCTGACCGACAAGGCCACCCTCACCGATGCCCTGGACGCAGCACTGGACCCGGCAGTGGCAACCGCCCCGAACAACACCGCGGTCATGGACAAGATGTGGACCCCGATCATCGACAAGGTGAAGACCACGATCAACACCAACCTGGCCGACGCCACCGATCAGGTGAACACCCAGGTTGAGGCCACCGTTCGTCAGAAGGTCTCCGAAGCGGTGTGGAAGAACGCCGGAACCGGCGCCGGGAAACTCGCCGACGGTGTCGACAGCCTCAGCCTGGGCCTGAACAAGCTGGCCGACGGCACCTCTGCCTATGTGGCCGGCATCGGAAAGCTCAGCACCGGCACCGCCTCGCTGTCGCAGGGTCTGAACCAACTCAATGGCGCCTTGCAGACCGCGGCCAAGGAGTCTCACGGCGCAACCGGCGACTTCGCCACCGCCCAAGCCGCGTTCACCGCACTGGCCACCGATCAGCAGAAGTGTGTCGGCGGTGACACCGCGGCCTGCGACGCCGAGGCCGCCGATACCGCCGCTCTCGGTGCTGCCTTCAAGGATCTCGGCATCAGCGTGTACACCACCGATGGCTACCTCAATGGCGCCAGCGGCAAGCCGGGCGTTGCCGATGGCATGAACCAGTTGAATCAGGGTGCGAAGAAACTGGCTGCCGGCGCTAAGGCTGCCGCCAGCGGTGGCAGCAAGCTCGCCTCGGGTACCCAGAGCGCTGCGTCCGGCACGAAGAAGCTGGCTGTCGGAACTCGTGAACTGGCCAAGATCAACGCTGTGATCGACCAGAAGGTCGCCGAGCTCACCCCGGATGCGCAACGCAAGGCGCTGGAGAAGGTCGCCAAAGAGAAGCACTTCAGTGTTGTCGACGGCAAGCTCGCCATCGATTACGCCGATGCCACCCAGCGTCAGGCCATCATCGACCAACTGGTGCCCTCGATGATCGATGCGATCAACAATGGCGACAACTCCGACCTGTCGAACACCGACACCAGTGCCAGCGACTCCTCGTTCGTCAACGGTGCCGACCCACGGCTGACCAAGCCGTTCCTGACCGGGTTCAACTCCTCGGTGGTGAGCGTCTATGCGGTCGCCTTGATCGTGGTGCTGGTCGCCTTCGTGATCACCTGGTTCTTCCGGGTGCCGGAGTTGCGCAATCGTTCAGCATTGGAGGAGAAGGCCGAACTGCGCGAGAATGCCAGCACCGAGCAGGGAGCTGAGGCATGACAGGCACAGCGGAATCATCGCTACGCGAACGCAAGAAGGCCGCGACCCGGCAGGCGATTCACGAAATCGCTTTGCGGCTGGTGGCCGATCGCGGCCAGGACGGCGTGACCATCGAAGAGATCTGCACCGAAGCCGACATTTCGCAGCGGACTTTCTTCAACTACTTCCCCTCGAAGATCGCTGCCGCGTTGGATCTGGCCGAAGTTGAGGTGACCGAGGAGATGCGTGAGCGCTTCGTCCACGGCACCGGCAGCCTCATCGGCGACCTGTGTGAGCTGCTCGCCGAAGGGGTGAGCATTCCCCGCGACTATCCGCAGGTCAAAGCGTTGATCCAAAGCGATCCTGAGCTGGGTCTGAACTATTGGCGGCAAGTGAACCTCCGCGCCCGTCCCACCATTGCCCTGATCGAGGAGCGAGTCGGTGATCACGCCACTGCGGCCAGCGCCTATGCGGTGGTCATGGTGGCGATCATGGCCACGATGCGCCAGCCCGGCGACACGTCCACCGATGCCATCGCCGCCCGCCTGAAGGCCGAGATCTGCCGCATCAAAGACCTTATTGCCGACTGCTCCTAGCCCCTCACGTCCGGCTGGTTGAGGAGACCGCGAAGCGGTCGTCTCGAAACCCTCCCGCACCCCGGCACCCACTCAACCCTCAGCCCATCGCCGGCCGCACCTGAGCCCACGGGCGCAGCCGCTCCAACTGGGCCGACACCTGCACCACCAGCGGCTCGCCATCAGGAGGGCCAACCACCTGGACGCTGAGCGGCAGCCCGGTGCTGCTGAAACCGGACGGAATAGCTGCCGCCGGATTGCCCAACACATTCCAAATGGACGTGAAACCGGAGGCCTTCGTCGCCTTGGCGCTAGCGCTGACCGCGTTCGCACCGTCCAGTTGCCCCACCGGGACGGCCGCACTGGGGGTGGTCGGCATGAGCAGCAGGTCGTAGTCAGCGAAGTACTCCCGGGCGAACTGGGCGCCCGCGGCGACGGCAGTGCGATCAGCCCAATCAGCGCGACCTCGCAGGGGAGCGGTCAGCGCAACCAGGGTGCGGGTGCGTTGCTCCAGCAGTTCGGGATGCTCTGCCCTCGCCGCCTCTTCTGCAACGCCGGCCGAGGTCAGCGCCAAAAACGGAACCGAGACCTCCGGCAGTTTGGGTCGTACCTGGCTGACCAGATGTCCGGCCTCTCGCAACGCGTCAACAGTCTCCGCAAGCGCAGCCAGGGTTTCGGCATCGGCGGTGTTGGCACCGAAGCGAGTCAGATAGCCGATCCGAAGCTGTCCCGGCTCGGTTCGACAGGCCTGCGACAGCGACATCGACCAGGGTCCGGCCTGCCACACATCACTGGGAAGCGAACCTGCGATTGCGTCGTAGATCAGCGCACTGTCTTCCACCGATCGGGTGAGCGGTCCGATGACGCCCAATGCCCGCCACAGGTGACGATTGGGCGCGGCACTGACCCGTCCGCGTTGACACTTCAACCCGTACAGGCCGCAGAACGACGACGGCAGCCGAATCGATCCGCCGCCATCGCCGCCGATAGCGCCAGGCACCATGCCGGACGCCACGGCGGCAGCCGAGCCACCCGATGATCCGGCCGTGGAGCGCAGCGGATTCCACGGGTTGCGGGTGTAGCCGTTGGCGCTGGTCTCTGTCCAAGGCCAGATCCCGAACTCCGGCATTCGGGTCTTGCCGATGATGACCGCGCCGGCGGCACGCAGCTTGCGCACCACTTCGGAGTCGGCCGCAGCGGGGGTGGTGAAGGCCGCACCTCCGAAGGCAGTGGGAAATCCCGCGACATCGTTCTCGTCCTTGATCGCGATCGGCACCCCGTGCAGCGGTCCGCGCTCGGCAGCCGGCGTCGCGTCGCGGACGGCGGCCTCGGCACGGGCCTCATCGCGCAGGACATAGGCGAAGGAGTTGAGGCGATCATCGAGGCGGTCAATGCGATCGATGGCATGGTCGACGAGCTCGGCCGAGGTGGCCGAGCCTTCCGAAACCAGCCGGGCCTGTTCGGCGACACCAGTGAAGTTCAACTCGGTCATGGCCGAATCATGGCCGCTGCCGACGCGGTCGTGGGCGCGTCCCACGCGGAATTTCCGCCGGCGACGATTTCCTCGTGAAGTTCGTACAGGGTGTCCTATTCTCCCTGCATGAGTTCCAACCTGGCGTGTATCGGGCTGGGCAGCGACGCCGATGCCTACCAAGCCCTGTTGATTCGCGCCCACGAACACAGCGCCGTGGTTGCCGCGCGGGATGATGTCTACCTCAGCCAGTGGCAGGACGCCGATGGGGCACGGCTCACCTTCACGATCACCGGTGATGACGTCGTGGCGGTGACACCCTCACTGGCCTGCGAGGCCGGCGCAATCCTCGCCGAGCTGACTCATCAGCGTGACGAGCTGTGGACTGCAGCGGTAGTCGACGCCGACGGTGAGCAGCTCACCGCGGTGGCCGCCGATATCGAACACGCCGCCCTGCTCGACCCGACCCAGACTATTGGCGGGCCAGCCGCACTGGTCGCGTTGGGGGTAGCGATGGAGTCCTATGCCGACGCAGCAGCCTTCGGCAGTTCGCCGGCCAGCATTCTCGGCGACCCCGACAGCGAAGCGCCCGAGGAATATGTCGAACAAGGGTGGACGTGGCCCCCGAGGGTGAGCTCGGAATCGTTCATCTCCTACGGGGTTTTCGACCCCGAACAGGGTGCCCACGCTTTGCTGTGCGGCGAGGTTCTGGCGGCGAGAACCGGCCACAACTCGCTCACCGGTCAGCCCTACCGGGTGGCACGGGTGCGCACGGTTGGTTTCGAGGCAGAGGTCTGCTTGGACGGCGTGGAGCATCCGCAGCCGGAGGTGGGATCGATCCTCGCCGGCACGGTCTATTTGGTGGCGTGCCTGAATCCGCAGTGAGCCAGCACTATTTCGCGGCGCGGAAGTGGCGACCCACCTCGGGATCGACCAGCACCTGCTGTGCGGCCGCAATGCCGTCCACTGCGAGGGGCGCCTCGACATCGACAGTGCGTTTCAGCAGAGCCAACCCGATGGGGCCCCACTCGAAGTGTCGTTCCGAAGTGCCCATGCGGCCGACGACCTCGCCGTCGACGGTAGTCACGTCGGCACCGACGGGCGGCAACTGCTCGGCGCTTCCGTCGAGATGCAACAGAGTGAGGCGTCGGGGTGGGCGTCCCATGTTGAAGGTGCGCGCCACGGCCTCCTGGCCCGGGTAACAGCCCTTGTTCAGGTGCACCGCCGGACCCAGCGCATCGCCGTCGGGATTGGCCAGTTCGTTGGGCATGGTGCGCTCATCGGTATCGAGGAAGACCCTCGGCAGCCCGGCGGCGATGCGCATCGCCTCCGCCGCCCAGGTGCCGGCGCGAACCTCGCCCAGCAGCGCCTCGGCGTCGGCGGCGGGAACCACCTGCGGCACACCACCGGGGGGCATCACCACAACGGAGTCAGCCAGCGGCTCGCTGATCTCGACTGTGGCGGCGAAGACCATTCTGCGTAGCCAGGCCAGCAGTGCCTCGGCGCGTCCAGGCTCGGTGTGGCACCACAACCGCTCGCCGTCGTCGGTGGCAGCGAAGACGTGCTGCAGGTGGGCCTGCGGATTCAAGATGTAGGCGTTCAGCGGCATGCCTGGCGCCAGGTGGGCGAAGTCGGCGCTGGTGATGGCATGCAACCAACTCAATCGATCCGACCCGGCGATGGTGAACACCGGACGGTGCGACAAATCGACCCCGGCCAGTCCGGCGGCCAGCGCCTTCTGCTCCCCGAAGGGATCGCCGTAGTGCCACACGGCGCCGACATCGACGCCGGTTTCGACCAGAACTGTCATCGGCGTTCCAAGGTGGCCCACAGGTAGGGCTGCAGTTCTTCGGTCTCGGTGGCCCGGTCGAAGGAGAACATCAGCTTGCCGTCCACGGTGCCGTACAGGCGGCGTCCGGCGGTGTAGGCGACTTTCGCGTCGCGGGTGCGCGCCACCGCGTCGGTGATGAGGTCCAGCCGGCCGGGCTGCAGCTTGCCGAACCAGATTTCGGCATAGCCGTCGGGGGAGGTCATCATGACGTCCACGCTGCCGTCGGCTAGCGGACGCCAGAAGCCGGTCTCCATGAACAGCGGACGCTCCGGGGCTCCGTCGGCGTCAGTGAGGAAGGCCTGCGCGAGGTAGTGCAGGTAGTCCTCGCCGTTGTCGGCGAAGTCGATCTGAATGGCATAGCTGGTCTTTTCCTCGCCGGGCCATTCGCGGTAGCCGGTGCCTTCCCAGCGTCCGCGCAGCCAGGCCAGCCCGATCAGGGCAGGGTTCAAGTCGGCCGGGATCTCGAAGGCCATGAGCTCAGTCTCCTTGTTTGGTTCTCAGCAGCGCCCAGATGCCCGCGACGGCAGCGATGATCACGACCCCGCAGGCCGTGATCAGCACCACACCAGTGATCGAAAGCGGGAGCAGAAAAGGCACTCGTGCAGCATAACCGGCCACCGTTGCCGAACATTCCGGCCCTGCCGGTCAGGCGGTGAGTGAGGACGTCCCCTCACCGAACAAACCCGTGTCGCGCCGGACTGCTTTCATTGACTCCATGCGTGCAGTCGTCCAGCGAGTCAGCCAAGCCCGCGTACGGGTCGATGACGAAGTTGTGGGTGCCATCGATTCCCCCGGGCTGTTGATTCTGCTCGGCGTGGCCCACACCGATACCGTCGAGATCGCCACCGCGTTAGCCATCAAGATTTGGCAGCTACGCATTTTGGACGGGGAACTGTCCTGTGCCGATGTCCAGGCCCCCATCCTGGTGGTGAGCCAATTCACGCTGTACGCCGATACTCGCAAAGGACGGCGTCCGTCGTGGTCGAAGGCGGCCCCGGCCAGCGCTGGAGAACCTCTGGTGGACGCCTTTGTCGAGGCGCTGTCCGAACTGGGAGCACAGGTTGAAACCGGGCGTTTCGGGGCCATGATGGACGTTGAAATGGTCAACCATGGGCCTATGACGATCCTGCTCGACCTCGATGAGTGATTGCTCACCGTGGACGACGAATAGGGCGAATGGCCGCTGAGTCACTAAAGTTTGCTTCACAGCGCACTCAGGAGGGCGAATGGCACAACTGCTGCTGGTCAGCAACGAGATCGCCAATGGCACGCCCGCAGAGCGCTCACTACCGGTTTTGGCGCTGCTCTCACATGACATCGTCGGAGTTGCGGCCGATACCCAGGCTTTGACCGAATCGGCCCGCTGCGACGTGGTGGTGCTGGACGGCCGCGGCGATCTGGCCGGGGCACGCATGATGGCCCGCCTTTTCCAGTCCTCGGGATCGACCGTGCCGCTGTTGTTGGTGCTCACCGAAAGCGGCCTGGCCGCAGTGGCTGCCGATTGGGGCCTTTCCGATGTGGTGCTCGACACCGCCGGACCGGCTGAGTTCGAAGCCCGCATCCGCCTGTTGGCCACCTCAGCAGCCAGCGACGGCCTGATTTCGGCCGGCGGCATCGTGATCGACGACGCCGCCTACTCCGTCCTACTTGAGGGCGATCCCCTCGACCTGACCTACACCGAGTTCGAGCTGCTGAAGTACCTGGTGCAACACCCCGGCCGCGTCTTCAGCCGCGAACACCTGCTCGCCGATGTGTGGGGCTACGACTACTACGGCGGCACCCGCACCGTCGACGTCCACGTCCGCCGCCTGCGCGCCAAACTAGGCCCCGAACACGAAGCCCTGATCGGCACCGTCCGCAACGTGGGCTACCGCTTCTCCCCCGACGGCGTCGGTCGCCGCTAGCCGCCACCCCACCCCAGGCGCTCCCAAAAGGTGCNNGCACCTTTTGGGAGCGCCTGGGGGAAAGACCTGGGTGAAGTAGCCTGAGGGGGTGTTGGTGGAAGGGCTTGCGGACGGGCAGGGGGCGCGGGTGCGCGAGCTGGCCGAGCGAGCGTGGGGGGTTGACGGGGTCGATCCGCTCAACGAAGAGGCCTACCGGTCGTTGGGGGACGTCAGTGCACAGCATCTGCTCAAGACCGACGGTCGGCGCGTGGTGGGGTACCTGAACTACAGTGCACGCTTCGCAACCGTCCAACTCGTTGTTGATCCGGAGTACCGCCGCACGGGCATCGGCACCCAGTTATGGATGCAGCGTCCGGCAGATCCGAACCTGGGGGTTTGGGCCTTCGGGGACTTGCCTGCAGCACAGGGGTTCGCAGCGGCGCGCGGATTGCGCCCCGAGCGCGGCTTGTTGAAGATGACTCGGCCACTCGCCGACCTGCCCCAAGCGGACATCCCGCCCGACCTTGAACTACGAAGCTTCACCCCTACCGACGCCGACGAACTGCTCGCCCTCAACGCTGCTGCTTTTGCCCATCACCCCGAACAAGGCCAGCTCGACCAGGCAGGGCTGGCCGCCCGCATGGCCGAGCGTTGGTTCGACCCCGCGGGGCTCATCGTGGCCTTCGACGCCGAGGGCATGGTGGGCTTTCACTGGACCAAGCAGGTCGATGCCGCCACAGGGGAGGTCTACGTGATCGCGGTCGCCCCTCGAGCGCAGGGCCGCGGATATGGCAAGGTACTGCTGGCCGCCGGAATGTCTCACCTGGCTACCCAGGGTTTGCCCACAGTTGTGCTGTACGTCGATACAGCCGACGAAACAGCGGTAAGAATGTACGAGCGAGCGGGCTTCGTCACCGTCCATCGTGACGTCCGCTACATACCGATTCAGGAGCAGGAATGACCGACACCTTCGGCCCGGTGCGCACCGCCGAACCCGATCAGAACCTGCCCGAGTTGCCCGCTGATCGCTACAACGATCGAGAGCTCAGCTGGCTGGCCTTCAACGAACGCGTTCTCGATCTGGCCCGCGACGCCGGTCGCATCCCGCTGTTGGAGCGGGCGCGCTTCTTAGCCATTTTCTGCAGCAACCTCGACGAGTTCTTCATGGTGCGCGTCGCCGGCCTGAAGCGCCGCATGGCCGCCGGTGTGGCAGTGCCGTCGAACTCCGGTCTGATGCCCCGCGAACTGCTCGACACCCTGCTCACCCGAACGCGGGAACTCGTCGACGAAGTGATGCGGATCTTCGCCGATGACATCCGGCCGGCCATGGCCGAGCACGGGATCCGGATTCTGACCTGGGATGAACTCAGCGAGGACGAGCGGCACCGCATGACCGAGCTGTTCGAGACCCGCATCTTCCCGGTACTCACGCCGCTCGCGGTGGATCCATCCCACCCGTTCCCCTATATCTCCGGCTTGAGCGTGAACCTCGCCGTGCTGGTCCGCAATCCGGTGCGTGGCGTCACCCAATTCGCACGGGTGAAAGTCCCCAATGTGTTGAGCCGGTTCGTGGCGCTGGGCAACGGGCGGTTCATTCCGTTGGAGGAGGTGATCTCCCGACATCTGGATCAGCTCTTCTCCGGCATGCAGGTGGTCGCCCACAGCACCTTCCGCGTGACCCGCAATGAGGATGTCGAAGTCGAAGAGGACGACGCCGAAAACCTGCTGTTCGCCCTCGAAAAGGAGCTGCTGCGCCGCAAGACCGGGCGTCCGCCGGTTCGCCTCGAAGTCGAAGAGGACATCGACGAATCCATGCTGGAGTTGTTGATCAGCGAACTCGACGTCGAAGAGCAAGAGGTCTTCAAGCTGCCGCGCCCCCTCGACCTGCGCGGCCTGTTCTCGCTGGCCGACCTGGATCGCGATTCGCTGAAGTTCCCGTCGTTCCTGCCCAAGACCCACCCCGAACTGGCGAAGGTGGAAACCGCCCAACCAGCCGACATGTTCGCCGCGCTGAAGAACCGCGACGTGCTGCTGCAGCACCCCTACGATTCGTTCGCCACCAGTGTTCAGCGTTTCATCGAGCAGGCCGCAGCCGACCCGGCAGTGTTGGCTATCAAACAGACGCTGTACCGCACCAGCGGCGATTCGCCGATCATCGACGCCCTCGTCGAGGCCGCCCAGGCTGGCAAACAGGTACTCGCGCTTGTTGAGATCAAGGCCCGCTTCGACGAACAGGCCAACATCGCCTGGGCACGCAAGCTGGAGAAGGCCGGCTGCCACGTGGTCTACGGCATGCTCGGGCTCAAGACCCACTGCAAGCTGTCGATGGTGGTGCGGCAGGAGCCGAATGGTCTACGACGCTATTGCCACATCGGTACCGGCAACTACAACCCCAAGACGGCTCGCCTCTACGAAGACATGGGTCTGCTCACCTCGAACTCGGTGATCACCGAGGATGTCGCCAAACTGTTCAACCACCTGTCGGGAATGTCAGAAGAGACCGGCTACCGCCGACTGCTGGTGGCGCCCCATTCGGTTCGCACCGGCCTGCTGGCCGCGATCAATCGCGAGATCGCCAACCACGCCGACGGGCTGCCGTCGGGCATTCGCATCAAGGTGAACTCCATCGTGGACGAGGCGATCATTGATGCGCTGTACCGAGCCTCCCAGGCCGGAGTGACGGTCGACCTGTGGGTGCGAGGCATCTGCGCGGTGCGTCCGGGTGTACCCGGGCTCAGCGAGAACATCCGGGTGCGCAGCACCCTGGGCCGATTCCTGGAGCACAGCCGCATTTACTGGTTCGCCAACGCCGGCCATGCCCAGGTCGGCATCGGGTCGGCGGACCTCATGCACCGTAATCTCGACCGACGCGTGGAGACCATCGTCGGTTTGGCCAATCCCGACCACATCAGCCGGATCGAGGATCTGTTCGAGATCGCCTTCGATGAGGGCACCGCCTCGTGGTGGTTGGACGGCAGCGCTTGGACCCAGCACACCCAGCGAGAGGACGGCACCGCCAAGCTCGACCTCCAGGAGTATCTGATCAGCCAGATGGGTCAGCGCCGAGCGGTGGAGCGGTAGTCGAGCCATGGGTGTATCCGGCAAGCGCATCGTTGCGGCTGGCACAGTGACGATGCGTCGCGGCACCGACGGGATTCCCGAAGTGCTGCTGGTTCACAGACCGCGCTATGACGACTGGAGTCTGCCGAAGGGCAAGCTCAACAACGGCGAGTACCTTCCCGCCTGCGCCACGCGGGAAACCGAAGAGGAAACCGCCGTCAGCGTGCACCTCGGGCTTCCCGTAGCCGAACTCACCTATCCGGTGGGCGGCGGCACCAAGACGGTCAGCTATTGGCAAGGGAATCCCGCCAGCTCCCAGCCCCATGAGGTCGGCGCCGAGGTGGACCAGATCGCGTGGCTGAGCGTGACCCAGGCGCTGCGGCAGCTGAGCTACCCCGACGAGCGTGAACTCATTCATCGAGCGGTCAACCTGCCGCACGCCACACCACTGCTCATCGTGCGTCACGCCAAAGCGCTCCCACGCGGCGACTGGGCCAAACACAAGCCCGACCACAAGCGACCCCTGGACGCCCGTGGCCATGCCCAAAGCGAATCGTTGGTCGAATTGCTGGGCGCCTACGGTGTGAACCGCCTGGTCTCCTCCGCTGCGACGCGCTGTCATCAAACGCTCAAGCCCTTCGCCAAGATCTGTGACCTGAGCGTCGAAAAACACGAGTCGCTTACCGAAGAAGTCGGAATTGACAATCCCAAGGGCGTCACCAAGTTGATCAAGTCGCTGGCCGTCGAAACCGCCGCCGGGACCGCCACTGCCGTCTGCGGTCACCGTCCAGTACTCCCGACGATGCTGGCAGCCCTGGGCCTTCCCGATCAGTCCTTCCGAACCGCAGAAGCCCTCGTCGTGCACCTGGGCGCGGACGCCACTGTGCACGCTGTGGAGATGCATTCCTCGCCGCTGTGAGAAGTCGACCGACCCGGTCGGACCCAATACTTTCCTCGAATTCACCTTCCGTTCACCTTGGGGACTTAGCACGCTCACGCCTGATGCATAGCGTCACCACTGAGAGCGAGCAACCTGCTCGGATAACCACGAACGTTAAGGAATAGCGTGAAAACCAAGCTGATCACTGCTGTCGCCCTGGTCGCTGCGTCATCGCTGGCACTGGCCGGATGCGCGACCAACGAGGGATCCACCACTGGCGGGGGCCTGAGTGGCACCCTGACCGGCAAGGGAGCATCGTCGCAGAAGGCCGCCCAGGAGAAGTGGGTCGCCGACTTCCAGACCGCCAACACCGGCGTCACCGTCAACTACTCCCCCGACGGCTCCGGCGCGGGCCGCGAGGCCTTCACCGCCGGTGCGGCCGCCTTCGCCGGCTCGGACCGGGCCCTGAAGACCGATGAGATGGGCGCTGGCAAGTTCGCCGGCTGCGCCGCTGACTCCAATGCTCTGGATCTGCCGGTGTATGTCTCCCCGATCGCCGTCATTTACAACGTCGAGGGCGTCAAGGATCTCACCCTGTCCCCGCAGGCGCTTGCCGGCATCTTCGCAGGCACCATCACCAAGTGGAACGATCCCGCGATCACTGCCACCAACCCCGACGCCAAGCTGCCGGCCGCCGCTATCAACCCGGTGCACCGCGCGGACGACTCCGGCACCACCGAGAACTTCACCGACACCATGAACGTGCTGGCTCCCTCGGTGTGGACCTGGGAGGCCGACGGCCTGTGGCCTGATGGCTTGAAGGGCGAGGCTGCGACCGGCACCTCCGGCGTGGTTCAGGCTGTGACCACCGGCACCAACATGATCGGCTACGCCGACGCGTCGCAGGCCGGCGAGCTGGGCATGGCCAAGCTCCTGGTGAACGGCACGGCGCAGTCCCCGACCGCTGAGGCTGCTGCAGCCATCGTCGACAACTCCCCGCTGGAGTCCGGTCGTGACGCCAACGACCTGGCTGTGGCCCTGGACCGCAAGGCTGAAGGCGCCTACCCGGCCGTGCTGCTCTCCTACGCCATCGTGTGCCAGACCTACAAGGACTCCGCCACCGCGAACCTGGTGAAGTCCTACGTCGGCTACATGGCTTCCGCCGAGGGCCAGGCCGCTGCCGCTGAGGCTGCGGGCTCTGCTCCGCTGTCGGCCAGCATGCAGGCCAAGGTCAAGGCCGCCATCGATTCGGTCAAGTGACGAACTGAGCTGACTAGCTCACTGACGGCGTCGGTAAGGTCTTCCCAACCGGCGCCGTCAGTGCCGCTCAACTCAGAGTTCGATCACGAGCAAGGAAGACTCTTCTTCGATGACCAAGCCAGTGCTTGAAACCAGCGCCACCGATCCCGATGGCATGCTGGCCTCCGACGGCCCTGATCCCAAGCGTCACGGTGATCCGGTCTTCCGCGGTTTCGCCACCGGGGCCGGGATCCTGATCCTGGCGATCCTGGCGGCCGTCGCCGCCTTTCTTCTCTTCCAGGGCGCTCCGGCCCTGATCGCCGACCCGGCCACCCTTACCGAGCAGGGCTACGGCCCGTTCTGGGCCTGGGTCCTCCCCTTCGTTTTCGGCACGCTGTGGGCCGCCATCCTGGCCCTGGTGATCGCCGTCCCGATCGCCATCGGCATCGCGCTGTTCATCTCGCACTACGCGCCGCGGCGACTCGCCCAGCCCTTGGGCTATGTGATCGACCTGCTGGCCGCCGTCCCTTCGGTGGTCTTCGGCTTGTGGGGTGGCCTGGCGCTGGCCCCGGCCGTCGTCCCGCTGTACACCTGGCTCAACACCAACCTGGGTTGGATTCCACTGTTCTCAGGAGCGGTATCGGGCACTGGTCGAACCATCCTCACCGCCGCCATCGTGTTGGCCACCATGGTGCTGCCTATCATCACCAGCCTGTGCCGAGAGGTCTTCCTGCAAGCTCCGCGGCTGCATGAAGAAGCAGCCTTGGCGTTGGGCGCCACCCGCTGGGAGATGATCAAACTCGCCGTGTTCCCCTACGCCCGGCCCGGCATCATCGCGGCCATCATGCTGGGCTTGGGTCGCGCACTGGGTGAAACGATGGCTGTATCCATGGTGCTCTCGGGAAGCGCGAACATAACCTTCCAGGTGCTGACCAGCAACAACCCGAACACCATCGCGGCCGTCATCGCCCAAGGGTTCCCTGAGGCCTTCGGGCTCAAGACCAACGAGCTGATTGCGGCCGGCCTGGTGCTGTTCGTGATCACCCTGGCCGTGAACATGGTCGCCCGCTGGATCGTCTCCCGTCGTGCCGCCTACTCCGGAGCCAACTGATGACCACCTTGACTGAGTCCCTGAACCCGGGCGCCCTGACGTCAGGTCGGCTGCCTCGCATGGCTGAGCCGGGCATCCTGATCGGCGCCGCCATCGCCGGTCTCACCATCGCCGCGCTGATCGCCAATGGCAACATCGCCTTGGGCGTCGTGCTGGCCTATGTGATCTTCCTGATCACCATTGAGATTGTGGCCCGCATTGTGGAGGGCCCCCGCCAGGCGGCTGATCGCCGGGCGCGCAGCCTCATCGTCGGCGCTTTCGTGTTGGCCTTGATCCCGCTGGGGTCGGTCACCTACGAAGTCGTCAAGAACGGCATGGCGCGCTTTGACCTCAACTACTTCAGCATGTCGATGCGCAATATCGTCGGCGAAGGCGGCGGTGCGGCACACGCCATCACCGGAACCCTGTGGGTGACCGGGATCGCCAGCCTCATCTCGGTGCCCATCGGATTGATGACCGCCATCTACCTGTCCGAATACGGCGCTCGCAGCAAGCTGGCCCAGTCGATCACCTTCTTCGTCGACGTCATGACCGGCATCCCCTCGATCGTGGCGGGCCTGTTCGCCTATTCGTTGATGGCCATGTTGTTCGGACCGGGCACTGTGTCGGGATTTGCCGGCAGCATCGCGCTGTCGGTGCTGATGATTCCCGTGGTGGTCCGCTCCTGTGAGGAGCTGCTGCGGCTGGTGCCCAATGAGCTGAGGGAAGCCTCCTACGCCCTGGGCGTCCCCACCTGGCTCACCATCGTGAAGGTCGTCGTCCCCACAGCGATCTCCGGCATCGTCTCTGGGGTGATCCTGGCTGTGGCTCGCGTCATCGGCGAGACCGCACCGCTGCTCATCGCCGCCGGCTTCACCGCGTCCCTGAACAACAATCCGTTCAGCGGCCCGATGATGACCCTGCCGGTCTTCGTCTACGACTCCTATGCCCATCCCGGAATCCCGCCCCAGGCCTACCTCGACCGCGCGTGGGCCGGCGCTCTGACGCTCATCGTGATCGTCATGGTGCTCAACCTGACCGGACGCCTGATCGCACGCCGGTTTGCCCCCAAGACCGGACGCTGAGAAGAGAGAATCGCACCACAATGTCGAAACGCATCGAGATCACCGACCTCAACGTCTATTACGGCACCTTCCGTGCCGTCGAGGACGTCTCCATGACCATCGAGCCCAAGGCCGTCACCGCCTTCATCGGCCCGTCCGGCTGCGGCAAGTCCACCTTCCTGCGCACGCTGAACCGCATGCACGAGGTGATTCCCGGTGCTCGCGTTGAAGGCGAGGTGCTGCTCGACGGCGAGAACCTGTATGGCCCCGGAGTCGATCCAGTGCGGGTGCGTCGCCATGTCGGCATGGTCTTTCAGCGCCCCAATCCGTTCCCCACGATGTCGATCAAGGAGAACGTCCTGGCCGGCATCAATCTGAACAACAAGCGCATGCCCAACTCGGAAAAGGACGAGCTGGCCGAGCAGGCGCTGCGCGGAGCCAACCTGTGGGAAGAGGTCAAGAACCGCCTCGACCTTCCCGGTTCGGGTCTGTCCGGTGGCCAGCAGCAGCGGCTGTGCATTGCGCGGGCCATCGCGATGCAGCCCGAGGTGCTGCTCATGGACGAGCCGTGTTCAGCCCTGGACCCGATCTCCACCTTGGCGATCGAGGATCTGATGACCGAGCTGAAGGACCGCTACACCATCGTGATCGTGACCCACAACATGCAGCAGGCGGCTCGCGTCTCCGATACCACCGCGTTCTTCAACATCGCCGGCACCGGCGCTCCGGGCCGGCTGATCGAGGTCGGCCCCACCGACAAGATCTTCTCCACCCCCGACGTCAAGGACACCGAGGACTACATCTCCGGTCGCTTCGGCTGATCCGCGGCACCCCTTCGTCGAGCTCAGGGAACGGACTCGCCCGCCGACCGATGTGAGTGAACGGTTCAGCGGCCCATTTTCACAGGCGGGAAGCCTTCGATGGTCGCGCTCATCCCCCTAAACTCGGTGCGTGAGCATCGCGGGGTGGTATCCAGATCCGGGCGGACAGCCGGGCAAATTCCGGTACTGGAACGGCCAGACGTGGTCAGAGCAGGTCACCGATAACCCGGCCAGTACGCCGCCACCGCCCTCGGCGGCCGGACCAGCTGCAGCAACGCCGTACGCGACGCAGTCCCGCAAACGCAACACCGGCTGGTGGATCGCCGGAGCCATCGGCGTGTTGGTCATCGGTTTGGTCATCTGGGGTCTCACGAGGGTTGTCCCCGCCCTCACCGGCGGCGACAACCCCTGGGATCCCGGCGGCAACGCCACCTTCGACATTTGCGACACCGGCATGACGGGACCGGTCAGCACCCCCGCGATTCCGACCCGACCCGGTCAGGTAAGCACCCTGCATCTCTCCTACCCGACTCTGAGTACACCCTGGAATTCACCCAGTACCGACAATCGGGTGCCGTTCGGCACGGTCGTTGTCGGCCAGGTGGCCACAGACCAACTCGACTATGACGGCAACGGCAACAACTGGGTGTCCAGTGTGATCCTGGCTGACTTGGCGTCCGGTGACGGTTTCTCCAGTGCCCAGAACGCCGCCGAACTCAGCTACCGGTGCATCCTCGGGAAGTTCTACGGCGACAACACCGTCGACAGCAAGATCATCACCTCTGAAGCCCGCACGGTGGACGGGCACTCCGCCTGGTACATCGAGGGTCAGTTGAGTTTCCGCGTTCCGGGGCTCACCGCCACCGGGGAACGTGTCATCGTCCTGGTCGTCAATGTCAGCAACGACACCTACTCGATGTACTACGGGTCGGTGCCCAATACCAGCGAGGCGCGACTGCCCGAGGTCCGCGCCGCCTTGAAGGAACTTACGGTCTACGAATAGACGGTGCGGCTCAGCCGCAGGTGATCAGCCCCAACGACTGCTTCAGGCTGAGCACCCGGGCCGTGGCTTGAGTCATCTTCTTGGCGAAGGCCGGGCTGGACTTGGCCTTGGCCACCAGCCCGCTGGTGAAGGAACTGGCCAGCCGGGGCGTCACCGTGATGGCAAGGTCACCCCCGGCAGCAACAAAGCGGACTGCTCGCCTCTTGGCAGGCACCTTGCTCACGGCGGCAGCGACGCCGAGGTCATCGCTGATCACGACGTTCTCGAAGCCCCAGCTGCGCAGCAGACCGATCACCGTCGAAGAGAACAAGGCCGGGTTCTTCGCGTCGATGCGGGTGTAGTAGGCCGAGGAGACCATCACCGCATCGGCATCGTCAGCCACCGCATCACGGAACGGACGCAGCAGGCTCGAGTTCGCCGTGGTGGTGGTGTCGGTCACCTTCGCGGCGAAGTCGGTATTCCCAGTGACGGCACCCAGACCCGGAAAGTGCTTGACCGCGGTCGCAACGCGTCCGGACGTCATGCCGTCGCGAAAAGCGGTCACCTTCGCCGACACCGTCGCCGGGCTGGAGCCATAGCCCCGCCCGAGCCGGGCGATCGGACGGTTCTTGCTGCGGTTGGCCTTCGGCACCACATCGGCCACCGGCGCGAGATCCAGGCGCACCCCGGACTTCGCCATGGCTTTGGCGAGCTTGCGCGTCTTGGAACTCAGGGTGGCATCGCTCCACGTGGCTTGGGTGGCTGCCGAGGCCAGCGTGGGGAAGCCAGACCCGCGCAGTCGACGCACTAAGCCGCCCTCCTGGTCGGTGGCGATGAGCACCTGGTTCTTTCCGGCCCGCTGCACTGCGGCTGTCACGGCCTTCACCTGTGACACCCCGCCGGTGTAGTTCCCCATCAGGATCACTGAACCGATCCGGTACTTCTTGATAACGGCCGCCTCACGGGAATCCAGGCTGCCGGTCACTCCGACCATCACCAATTGGCCCGCCTGCTGCTTGAGATTCATGCCGGCGGCACGCACCGTGCACGCCGCGGATACCGCGGTGGCGCTCGGGTTCGATCCCGTCGTAACGGAGGCGGCAGCTGCCGATGGGGACGGTGCGCCCGCGCAGCCCGAGCCGATCACCAGTGCGCCACTCACCAAGGCGGCCGCCCAGACCATCGCCACTCGACGTGCCATATCTCATGCCTCCGTGTTCAGCTCAAGGTCCAGCAAGGCGTTCTCCACGACCTCCGGCAGTGCCGGATGAATCCAATACTGCGCCGTCGCCATGGTGACCGCATCAATGCCGGTACTCATCGCTTGGATGACCGGTTGAATCAGGATCGAGGCCTGGGGTCCGATGATGTGACCACCCAGCAGCCGTCCGGTGCCTCGTTCGGCGATGATCTTGGCGAAGTGGTCGGTGTCCTCCATGGCCCAGCCATAGGCCACACCGCCGTAGTCGCGCACCCCGACGGTGTAGTCCAACCCCTGCTCGCGGCACTGCTCCTCGGTCAACCCGACCCAGGCCATTTGGGGCCCGCTGAAAACTGCGCGGGGCACGAACCGGTGATCGGCGGTGATCGGATCGGTGGGGTGCAGCACGTTGTGCCGCACCACTTTCGCCTCGCGGTTGGCCACATGGCGCAGCTGCCACGCAGAGCAGACATCACCCAAGGCATAGATTCCCTCGGCAGTGGTTCGCTGATAGTCGTCCACGACGACCAATCCGGTGTCGACGTCGACATCGACTCCGGTGCGATGCAGATCGAGGGTGTCCGAGTTGGGCACTCGCCCGGTCGCCACGAGTACCTGCTCGGCGCCGAAGGAGTATTCGATGCCGTCGTCGTCGACGGTGCCGACCTCGACACCGCGTTCGGTTCCCTCGATCCAGGACACGTGCTGCCCCAGCCGCAGCACCACCCGTCGACTCAGCAGTTCGGTGAACCGCTGCGACATCGCGCCGTCCGCCGTGCGCAGCAGCTTCTCACCACGGTGCAGGATCGTCACCTGAGTGCCGCAGGCGGCAAAGATGTGCGCGAACTCTGCTGCGACCATGCCGCCGCCCAGGATGATCAGCGATGCCGGCGCCGCGGGAAGCCGCATGATGGTGTCGGAGGTATGGATCCGATCAGCGAGCTGCGGATCCTCGATCCCGGTCACTGCCGGCAGATGTGGACGCGATCCGGCGGCGATGACGAAGCGGTCGGCGCTGATCCGCTCACTGCCCACCTGGAGCAACTTCGGAGCCACGAACCGTGCCTGATCTCGAAACAGGGTGACATTCGACTGTCGGCGGCGGAATTCTTCCTCGGAATCGGCCGCCGCATCGATGCGTCCGAACACGCGCTCGCGCACCGCCGTCCAGTCCATGCTGATCGTGTCTGCGCTGACTCCCAGCGCGGACGCCTGGCGGGCAGCCTCGACAACATCAGCGGGGTAGACGAACATCTTGGTCGGAATACAGCCCACATTCAGGCAGGTCACGCCAAACCAACGCTGCCCATCGACGAGCGCCACTTTCCAATCGGAAAAGCGCTTGGTGATCACGGTGTTCCCAGTCCCGGACCCGATCACACACAGGTCGAAGTCAGCCATGCCCCCATCTTCCCATGCCACACCAGACCCCACTCTGCGCTCGATACCTGCTCTTTGCGCTCGAAATTTCGGGCGCAAAGACCGTTTTCGAGCGCAGGGTGCGGGGAGGGACGCGGGGCTAGGCGCCGGGGCGGAAGCGGCGCTTCTTAGGGGGGTAGAGGTCGGCGGCGGGCTCGGCGTAGGACACCGAGACCACATCGTCACCGTCGAAGGTGAAGGTGGTGACGCTGGCCAGCCGGGTTTCGCGTTTGCGTGGGTCATGAACCAGGTTGCGACCCTCGGCCCAGCTGCGTGCCATCCAGATCGGGAGTTCGTGAGCGACAATCAGCGACTCGCCATCGACTGCCGCGGCGGCGGCATCGACCAGGGCGGTGCGCATGCGGGCCACAATCGAGGGGTACGGTTCCCCCCACGACGGACGCAGCGGGTTGCGCAACGCCCACCAACTGGACGGCTTGAGGAGCAGTTGGTTGTACTTGCCGAAGCTCTTGCCCTCGAATACGTTGGCCGCTTCGATGACACGCTCATCGATGCCGACTCCGAGCTCGGGATGCGCGGCCGCAATCGGGGCCATGGTCTCCTGAGCCCGCTGCAACGGCGAACTCACCAGATGAACCAAGGGCGCGTCGGCGAAGTACTCTCCGAGGCGCTCGGCCATCTGCTTGCCCAGATCGGACAGGCCGTAGCCGGGCAGCCGTCCGTACAGCACCGACTCGGGGTTGTACACCTGCCCGTGCCTCACCAGATGAACGATCCGGGGTGCCATGGGTCTCCTCGCTTCGCTATCGCGGCCAACTATAGGCAGCACACAACGACGTTCCCGGCCTTGGCGGAACGTGGTGGGCTTTGTGGGCGCTACCGGTGTTGGTCACGGCCGGTAGCAGATGGCTTACTTGCCCGCGCGACGACGCTGAATGCGCGTCTTCTTCAGAAGCTTACGGTGCTTCTTCTTCGCCATCCGCTTGCGGCGCTTCTTGATGACCGAACCCACTGGCAGGACCTCTTTCGACTCCGCTTCACGATGAAGCGGCACGTTTTGATGGTTGCGGGCTGCCACGCAGCCCGAACTGAACGGCTGGTCAATCCAGCCGAGGTACGATCTTACTTCACCGGGACTGCCGGGCTGAAATCAGCCAGCCTGATAGTAGGAACCCCGCAGGTAGGCGTCCACCGCGTGTTCGGGAACCCGGAAGTTCCGACCGAATCGCACGGCCTCCAGATCGCCGCAGTGGATCAACCGGTACACCGACATCCGCGACACCCGCAGCATCGCCGCAACCTCAGCCACCTTCAGAAATCTGACATTTCCGATACCGGTGACTGCTTCATTCATGGCTGCTGCTTTCTCCCGCCGGACTCACCGCCGTGGTGAACCGTGCCAGACACCCTAGTGCCAATCACGGGTACCAGGGGAAGACTTCTGGTGAACTCATCACGCATCCAGACATCATCTTCAGCGATGCAGCGAGATCGGTGTTTCCAATTACGACGAAGCCAACTCCTGGCTTCGATCACGAGCCGCCTCGAGGGCCGCGATGAAGGCCGACTTGACCGCATGATCATCCAGTTTGCGCAGCGCTGCGGCGGTGGTCCCTCCCGGCGAGGTCACCATTTCCCGCAAGGTGGTCGCGCTGCGCTCGGACTCGTCGAGCAGCTTCGCCGAGCCCACCAAGGTCTGGACGGCCAGCGTGGTCGCAATGTCACGAGGCAGACCCAGGAACACACCGGCATCGATCATCGCCTCGACGACGTAGAAGATGTAAGCCGGACCGGAACCGGAAACCGCTGTCACGGCGTCCTGGTACTTCTCGGGGACGGTCACGACAGCGCCGATCGGCGACAGCAGACCGGTGACGAACCTCAGATGCTCAGCACTGGCCTCCAGTCCAGCGGAAATCGCTGCCATACCGGCATCGACCTGCGCTGGAGTATTCGGCATGACTCGAACCACCGGGGTTCCCGCGGGAAGGGCGGACTCGATGCGGGAGGTGGTCACACCGGCGCACAGGGACACCACCAAGGTCCCGGTACGCAGCGCGGCGCCGACCTGCGGCAGCAGCGCGGCGAGATCCTGCGGCTTCACGACGATCACCACGGTGTCGGCAGCTGCCACGGCCTTGGCCAACGGCGCCGAACCCACGGCGTAGGTGGTGGCGATCTCGTCCAGCCGAGGCTGGTATCGGTCCACCGCCGTGATCTGATCGGCGCTCCAGCCGCCGCGCAGCAATCCGGCAATAACGGTCTCGCCCATGACACCGGCGCCGACGACAGCCAGGGCGCTCATCGGGAGGCCACCACTTCGGCGATCTGCACCGCGTTCAGCGCAGCACCCTTGCGCAGGTTGTCGCCTACGACGAACAGCACCAGGCCGCGGCCATCGGGGACGGATTGATCGACACGGATCCGACCGGCGTAGCAGGCATCCTGGCCGGCTCCGTGAAGCGGGGTCGGTACGTCGGAGAGCACGACGCCGGGGGCGTGGGACAACAACTCTGTGGCTCGTGCCACGCTCAGTGCCTGATCAAACTCGGCGTGGATGCTCAGCGAATGCCCAGTGAAGACCGGGACCCGCACGCAGGTACCGGCGACCAACAGCCCAGGAAGGTGCAGGATGCGGCGGGACTCATTGCGCAGCTTCTGCTCCTCATCGGTTTCGCCCCAGCCGTCGTCGACGATGGAGCCGGCCAGCGGCACCACATTGAATGCGATCGGCGCGACATAGGGTGCCGGGTTGACCGGGGGGAGCACGCTGCCGTCCAGAGCCAGGCGCTCCGGTTCGACGGCGGCGGCGACCTGATCAGCCAAGGCACGCACCCCGGCCAGCCCGGAGCCGGACACTGCCTGATAGGTGGCGACCTTCAACCGTTGCAGCCCGGCTTCGTCGTGCAGAGGCTTGAGGACGGGCATGGCGGCCATCGTGGTGCAGTTCGGGTTGGCGATGATGCCCTTAGGAGTGTTGAAGGCGTCCTCGGGGTTGACCTCGCTCACCACGAGCGGCACCTCGGGATCCTTGCGCCAGGCCGAGGAGTTGTCCACGACGATGGCTCCGGCCGCGGCCACCTGTGGTGCGTACTGTCGCGACATGGACGCACCGGCGGAGAACAACGCAATGTCCAACCCGGCGAAGTCGGCGGTCGCGGTGTCCTCGACCACCACCTCGGTGTCGGCCCACGGCAGCTTCTGACCTGCTGATCGAGCCGAAGAGAAGAATCGAATCTCGTCCACTGGGAAACCCCGCTCAGCCAACAGGGTACGCATCACCCTGCCGACCTGACCGGTGGCACCGAATACTCCTACGCGCATGGGCTAAGCCTACCGACCAGGCAGGACGTGCCCATCTCGATGCCAGCCGGGGGCACCTCAGCGCAGGCTTCGCCGCTGGAAGTCCTCGAACAGGCCGCCGGTGCTGGTCAACGTGCCCCGGTCACCGTCGGTGAGCAATCCGTAGACCTCACCGGGTACCGACAGTTCGACGCGGCTGCCGTCGGAGCGCTCGAAGGTGAGGTAGTACTGCTGACGCGTCAGCACATTGCCGCTGGCATCAGCTCGCTTACCGACGACAGTCACGTCCTCGTGCTGCCTCGGTGACGTCAACTCTTCGGAAGCGGCCGACCTTTTCAGGGACCGCGACGCAGCCCAGTACACGATCAGGACGAAACCAGCTAGGCCCCCGACCACCAGGACGAGCAGCACGATCGCGAACATCATGGACACGCTGGCCAGCCTACCGTCACAGCCAGGAGACCAATGGTGCTATCAACGCATAGCCCACGAAGGCGAACAGGTCCAGGAGGAAATGAGTGACCACCAGTGGACCCACCCGTTTGACCTTGAGATAGATAAGACCGAACGCCAGTCCCATCACAAGGTTGCCGATGAAACCCCCAAACCCCTGGTAGAGGTGATAGCTGCCACGCACCAGCGCACTGGAGACCACCACAACCCACACCGGCCAGCGCAGCTGCAGCGTCCGGGTGAACCAGAAGCCGATCATGATGACTTCTTCCAAGATCGCGTTCATCGCCGCGGCACCGACGAGCACGGGAACCGTCCACCAGTTCTCGGCCAGGTTCGCCGGCGAGACGGTGGTGTTGATGCCGATTTGCCGGGCCACCAGGTAGAAGGCGAGGCCCGGAATGCCCACCGCTGCGGCCAGGCCGAAGCCCCAGCCGAAGTCGAATCGCTTATGACTCAGATCCAGGCCGATGCCGCGGAAATCCCCACTGAGCTTCAACAGATAGATCGCCAGCAAAGCCGGCACGACCGGAAACACCAAGCCGGCGAGTTGGTAGGCCAGATCCAGCCAAGGACGGTCCGGCGTGACGGAATTGTTGATCTGCGTGGTCTGCTGATTAAGCGCAATTTCGCGAGTGAGTTTGTCGATGATCGACAGGATCGAGTACACCGCGGACGAGCCCAGCGACACACCGAGGACCAGCAGCAGCTCCACACCGGGGCGCTGCCGCAGCGGCACCTCCGATTGAAGAGCGGCCTCAGGGGTGGTCACGACGAGGGCCGCTCAGTCAACCCCACCCGCACCTGAATGAAGTCCAGAGTTCGCTTCAGCGCAGCGGCACGCTCGTGACGCGTCATGCCCCGGGTACTGACCTCGGCCACCACCTGTCCGGTGTAGCCGGTTCGCATCAACTCGTCGATGACGGCACCGGGATCCTGGTCGCCTTCGCCGGGAAGCAGATGCTGGTCGGTGGGCCCGTCGGTACCGTCGGTGAGGTGGACGTGAGCCAGCCGCTCACCCCAATCGCGGACCAGTTCGACACTGTGTTGGCGAGCGATTGCGGCATGCGAAAGATCGAGGGTGAGGTGGTCGCAGTCCAACAACGAGCTGTCCCAGCTCGGGGCGTAGGCGCGCACCTCCCCGCCACCGGGACCGCGCCACGGATACATATTCTCCACCGCGTAGATCAGTCCGGTGTTGGCTTCGAGTCGGCGAATGCCGTCGGTGAACACCGAGGCATAGTTGCGCTGCCATCGAAACGG
Organism: Propionibacteriaceae bacterium UBA7704; assembly: GCA_002482525.1. Classification (GTDB taxonomy): domain Bacteria; phylum Actinomycetota; class Actinomycetes; order Propionibacteriales; family Propionibacteriaceae; genus Propionicimonas. The sequence continues at coordinate 95,127 of DLGC01000010.1, forward strand.
CGGATGCACGACCACCACGGCGGCACCCAGCGTTGCGGCGGCCTCGCCGGCCCTCTCCAGCTTGGCCCACGGATCGGTGCCCCACACTCGTTGAGTGAGCAGCAAGGTGGGCGCATGAATGGCGGTGACCGGCACCTGGTGGTAGCTCGCGAGCTCGGCCAGGGCGTGCGGATCCGCGGAGGTGGCGTCGGTTCCGACCATGATTTCAACCCCGTGATAGCCCAGCCGGGACGCCAACGCGAACGCTGCAGCAGTGGATTCCGGGTACACCGAGGACGACGACAGAACCACCCTCAGGCCGTCGTCATCGAATCTGGTCACAGTGTCCATGGTAGGCGGCATCACGACGCTTTGCCGGTGATGATCACGCCAGGAAACCCGCTCGATTTCGCGCTCAGCGCGGCGTCCGGCAACATTGGGTGCATGCATGTCGATCATCTGACTTTTGCCGTCGGTTCCCACGGGCTCGAAGCCGAGGCCAAAAGGCTCGGCGACCTGCTTGGTGAGAAGTTCCTCAATGGTGGCTTCCATCCGCGGTTCGGCACGACCAACCGGATCCTGCCGCTGGCCGACGAGCGTTACATCGAGGTCGTAGAAGTCCTGGAGCACCCGGCTGCCGAGAAGGCAGCCTTCGGCCAGGCGGTGCGTGCCCGTTCCGAGATGGGCGGCGGCTGGTTGGGCTGGGTGGTGTCGGTCGACGACCTGACCGAATTCGAGAAGCGACTGGATCGGCAGGCCGTGCACGGTTCGCGGCATTTCCCCGATGGCCGGCTCCTGGAATGGGAGCAGATCGGCGTGAGGGGCTTGTTGGCCGATCCGCAGCTGCCGTACTTCATCAAGTGGGGTTCGGACCCGTCGGTGCTGCCCAAGGCTCTGCCGGGAACGATCAAACTCGTCGAGGTTGAGATCGCCGGCACCCGGGATCGCGTCGAGGACTGGCTGGGAATCAACCTGGACAGCGTTTTCGACGGGGTGCAGATCACCTTCACCTCTCCACACGGCCAGCCCGGCATCGAAGCCGCGACCTTCGAAACCAACAAGGGCCTGGTTCGTATCTAGCGCCGCCGTTGCGGTCACCGCGTCCGCAGTGAGTGTCAGAGCGCACCGCTAGCGTCCTGACCATGGCCAAGACATCGCACCTGTTCACCTGCTCTGAATGCGGCTGGACCACACCACGCTGGGTCGGTCGCTGCGGCGAATGCCAGGCTTGGGGCAGTGTGTCGGAGTCGGCCCACGCTCCTCGGGCCACGAGCATTCGGACGCCCCAGTCGACGGCCACCCCCATCACAGCCGTCCCCACCGACGACGCCCACGCCCGCCCCACCGGCTTGACCGAGTTGGACCGTGTCCTCGGTTCGGGTCTGACTCCTGGTGCGGTCATCCTGCTGGCCGGTGAGCCCGGCGTCGGAAAATCCACCCTGCTGCTGGCGGTGGCGGCACGCTGGGCTGCTTCGGGACGTCGCACTTTGTATCTCAGTGCTGAAGAATCGGCTGCCCAGGTGCGCCTTCGCGCCGAACGGACTGGCTGCCTGCTCGACTCGCTGTATCTGGCCGCCGAAACCGACTTGGACACCGTGCTGGGTCAGATCGAGCAGGTGGCACCGGAGCTCTTGGTGCTGGATTCGGTCCAGACCGTCCAGGTACCGGGCACAGACGGGGTTCCCGGCGGAGTCTCTCAGGTCAAAGAGGTGACCGCCGCGCTGGTACGGGTCGCCAAACACCGATCGATGCCCGTGCTCCTGGTTGGACACGTCACCAAGGAAGGCACGGTTGCCGGTCCCCGCACCCTGGAACACCTCGTCGATGTCGTCCTCACCTTCGAGGGCGAATCCCACAGCGGCTTTCGCATGCTGCGGGCCTCGAAGAACCGTTTCGGGCCCGCCGATGAGGTGGGTTGCTTCGAACTCACCGAGGGTGGCATCAGCCAGGTCGAAGATCCCAGCGGATTGTTCGCCTCGTTGCATCCCGAGCCGACCGCGGGCACCTGCCTGACCATGTCGCTGGCCGGACGCCGGCCTTTGCTCACCGAGATTCAGGCGCTGGTCGCGCCGAGCTCCGCACCGGTGCCGCGCCGCATCACCCACGGATTGGACGCCGGGAGAGTGGCCATGATCTTGGCCGTGCTGCAGCGCCGTGCCGGGGTGAAGCTGCACACCAAAGAGGTCTACGCCTCCACCGTGGGAGGCGCCAAGGTGACCGATCCTGCCGCGGATCTTGCCACTGCGATCGCGATAGCCACCGCAGCCCAGGATCAGGCCCCACCGGCGAGCGTGATCGCTCTAGGGGAGGTCGGTCTCTCCGGGGAACTGCGCCGTGTCCCTGGCTTGGCGCGCCGCCTGGCTGAGGCGTCCCGGCTGGGTTTCGAATGGGCGCTGGTGCCGGCTCGATCGGCAGTGACGGTGTCCGGGATGCGGGTTGTCGAGGTGGCAACGGTGTCGGAGGCTTTGCAGCACCTCGGGATCAGGCGTCGAGCCGAAGCCCGCCTCAGCGTTGCCGAGGCAGGCTAGGCCTTCTTGGTGATCAGCATCACGACACGATCAGTGAGGGTGTCGCTGAAGGTGGCCTTGCCCACGTAGGTGCCCGGGTTCACTGACGTTTTCGTCGTCTTGCAGGTGGCCTGTGAGCGTTGCAGTGGCCAGGTCACCGGGAAGGCGTACTTCGCCTGCGGCTTGAGGGTGAGCTTCTTCGTCGGCACCCACTTCGCGCAGTCCGAGGTGCTCCAGATCCGATCCGAACCACTGGTCACCGTGAGAATGAAGTTGCTGGCAGTGAGGTTCAGCACGCAGGAAACGGTGCCCGAGTTCGTGACAGTGGCCGTGAACTTCTGCTTCGATCCTTGTGCGAGTTGGTGGGAGCCGGTCATGCTGAGTCGCAGATTCTCCGTGAGGCACGCCTGTGGCGCGGTCGGTGTGGGCGAGGCTGTGGGCGACGCTGTACCGCTCCCCGACGGGCTGACCGCCATGCTGGCCGATGTCGAGTTCACTGGCGTGGAGGAGGCATTCGGCTGGGTCGGTGTGGCGCCTTTCGGCCATACCACCACAATCGCAATCACCAGGATCAGGGCGGCTGCTAGCACCACCGCGCGCCGTCTCCAGTAGACCTGGGGAGGTTCGGAGCCCGTCGGATGCAGCAGCGAACTCATACGTTCAGGCTAGAAGCCAGAAAGGCCCTGAGCAGGAAACCACGCCGGGTCCGGGGCGATCCCCGATTCTCCTGACAATGCTCGCCCGGTAGATTGGGCACACTGACGACCACTCCGAGGTGACAATGAGCGACTATTCCAACCCGTATTCCGGGTCGACGGGTAATGAGCCCACCATGCCCTTGGCTCCATCATCCGGCTACGGCCAACCGGCCGTACCGCCGATTGAGCCCACGGTCGTCGATCCGTTCAATTCGTCCGGGGCTGCCTCGTCCTATCCCGATTTCAGCTACGACACACCCTCGGGCTATTCCGGCTCCACCGACTATTCAGCGGGCAGCCGTGACTCTTTGGGAATCAACCCCGACCCGCTGCCGGCCTCACCCAATTACGCCCAGCCCTATGCGCCCCCGATGGATGCCTACCCCGAGCCGGACCCCGAGCCGTTGACCCCGGTCGTGCAGCAATACCAGCAGTACCCGGTTGCCGCCCCAGCACCGCCTGCCCCGGTCTACGCCGCGCCGCAGCCCTACGGCTTTGCGCCACTGCCCGAGCACCCCTCGTCGATTCCGGCGCTGGTCCTCGGTTTGGTTGGCATCTTCTTGTGGATTCCGTTTGCGTCGCCGATCGCCTGGTATCTCAGCGCCCGTGGCCGCCGAGACATGGCCAACAACCCGGGCAAGTGGCGTTCGAGCGGCATGCTCACCGCCGGCTTCGTGCTCGGCATCATCGGCACTCTGATTGGCGTGCTGGTCTTCGGCTTGATCGTTTTGGGGATCATCGTCGACTAGGGCTTCTCGAGCAATATGCAACAGGGCCCGCCGCTGCAGCGGCGGGCCCTGTTGCATCGTCAGTCAGGAAGTCTGGCCCAGTTCGGCGGTCGGCGAATCGGGAACCGCAGCCTTGGCCTGTCCGGTGAAGGTGAATGCCTGTTCGGCGCCCTCCTCCGCCACGTCGACCACGACGATCTCGCCGGAGTTGAGCTCGGAGAACAAGATCTTCTCAGCCAGGATGTCCTCGATGTCGCGCTGGATCGCCCGGCGCAGCGGCCGTGCTCCCAGGACCGGGTCGAAGCCTCGCTTGGCCACCAAAGACTTGGCGGCGGGAGTCAGCTCGATACCCATGTCACGATCACGCAAACGCACCTCGATCTCGGCGACCATGAGATCGACGATGTGCTCGATGTCGTCACTGGTCAACTGATGGAAGACCACGATCTCGTCGACACGGTTGAGGAACTCAGGGCGGAAGTGCTGCTTGAGTTCGTCTGAGACCTTCGCCTTCATCTTGTCGTAGCTGCCAGCCTCATCGGAGCTCTGGCTGAAGCCGAGGTTGACCGACTTGGAGATGTCACGGGTGCCCAAGTTGGTCGTCATGACGATCACCGTGTTCTTGAAATCGACAACGCGTCCTTGGGCATCGGTGAGGCGACCTTCGTCCAGGATCTGCAACAGCGAGTTGAAGATGTCAGGATGAGCCTTTTCGATCTCATCGAAAAGCACCACACTGAACGGCTTGCGACGCACCTTCTCAGTGAGCTGACCGCCCTCTTCGTACCCCACATAGCCGGGAGGCGATCCGAACATCCGGGAAGCAGTGTGCTTCTCGGAGTATTCGCTCATGTCCAACGTGATCAGGGCGTCTTCGTCACCGAACAAGAACTCGGTCAACGCCTTGGTCAACTCGGTCTTGCCGACGCCGGACGGCCCGGCGAAGATGAACGAACCACTCGGACGCTTCGGATCCTTCAGGCCTGCACGGGTACGACGAATCGAGCGCGACAGCGCCTTCACCGCATCGTGCTGGCCGATGTAGCGCCTGCCGATCTCCTCTTCCATCTTCAGCAGTCGGGAGGATTCCTCCTCAGTCAGTTTGAAGACCGGGATTCCGGTAGCGCTGGAGAGCACCTCAGCGATGGCCTCTTCGTCGACCTCGTCGGTCACCCCCTGCTCTCCGGACTTCCAGGCGTCCTCTTTCTCGGCGCGGGCAATCGTGAGCTTGCGCTCATCGTCACGCAACCGCGCCGCGACCTCGAAGTCCTGGGCGTCGATCGCAGCCTCTTTCTGCAATCGCACCGTGGCGATCTTCTCGTCGAATTCGCGCAAGTCCGGGGGTGCAGTCATGCGACGGATCCGCAGCCGAGCGCCTGCCTCGTCGATCAGGTCGATCGCCTTGTCCGGCAGGAACCGATCCGAGATGTAGCGATCGGCCATCTGTGCGGCCGCAGTCAGTGCACTGTCGGTGATGGTGATGCGGTGGTGCGCCTCGTAGCGGTCACGCAGGCCGCGCAGAATGTCGATCGTCAACGCAATCGACGGCTCCGCCACCTGAATCGGCTGGAACCGACGCTCCAGCGCCGCGTCCTTCTCGATGTGCTTGCGGTACTCGTCGAGCGTCGTGGCGCCGATGGTCTGCAGTTCACCGCGAGCAAGCATGGGCTTCAGGATGGAGGCGGCGTCGATAGCCCCCTCAGCGGCACCGGCGCCGACCAGGGTGTGAATCTCGTCGATGAACAGCACCACATCGCCGCGGGTCTTGATCTCCTTGAGCACCTTCTTCAGCCGCTCTTCGAAATCGCCCCGGTAGCGGGACCCGGCCACCAGCGCACCCAGATCCAGGGTGTAGATCTGCTTGTCACGCAAAGTCTCGGGGACATCACCGCGAACGATCTGCTGGCTGAGGCCCTCGACCACGGCGGTCTTGCCGACGCCGGGCTCACCGATCAACACCGGGTTGTTCTTGGTACGGCGCGACAGCACCGTCATAACCCGCTCGATCTCTTTCTCCCGGCCGATGACCGGATCGAGCTTGTTCTCCCGAGCGGCCTGCGTCAGGTTCCGTCCGAACTGATCCAGGATCGTTGCGGCGGAGGAGGAGGCTGCGGCTTCGGGCGCACCGGCGGCCGCTGTCTCTTTGCCCTGATAACCCGAGAGCAACTGCAGCACCGTGTTGCGAACGCGATTGAGGTCGGCACCCAACTTGATCAGCACCTGTGCAGCCACCCCTTCGCCTTCGCGAATGAGGCCCAACAGAATGTGTTCGGTGCCGATGTAGGGATGATTGATCTGCAGCGCCTCCCGCATGGAGAACTCCAGCACCTTCTTGGCGCGGGGAGTGAACGGGATATGTCCGGTCGGAGCCTGTTGACCCTGACCGATGATCTCTTCGACCTGTTCGCGGACTGCTTCCAGCGAAATGCCCATCGATTCCAGCGCCTTCGCTGCGACGCCTTCGCCCTCATGGATCAGCCCGAGCAGCAGGTGCTCGGTGCCGATGTAATTGTGATTGAGCATGCGCGCCTCATCTTGGGCGAGCACGATCACGCGCCGCGCGCGGTCGGTGAACCGATCGAACATGGGAGTAACTCCTTCATCGAACTGCCGGGCAGCCGTCGTGCTGAATCCTCCAGGGATGGGCCCGTAGGAGTCTTACAACTGGTGCCTTCAGTCTAGTTAACCCCGGACCGGCTCAAAGAAGTCCCGTGTTCGCCCCCGGCTCAATATTCCCCGAGCCGGGGGCGACGCGGCGATCAGCTATGCGCGCGCTCGTACGCTTCGCGGACCTCGGCCGAGACCCGGCCACGGCTTGAGACCTGCATGCCCTGGGCGATGGCCCAGGCGCGGATCTCGGTGGCGGCGGTACCACCGGACTTGCGGCGCGCGGAGCCACGGCGGGCGCTCCGGTCCCGCTCCCCGGCGGCAATGAAGGGCGCGAATGCTTCGCGCAGTTTTTCGGCGTTGGCGGCGGACAAATCGATCGAATAGGCGATGCCATCAAGCGCGAACGAGATGGTCTCGTCAGCTTCGCTGCCGTCAAGGTCGTCGGTGTGGATGACCTGGACTCGCTTGGCCATGTTGATCCTTTCCATACTGCCACCCGATGGGGATGGCGGTTTTTTCCCCAATGCGTTCCTGAATCATATACCTGAAGACATATGAGGCAAGTCAAATCCAATATTGGAGAGATTCTTCAGAACACTGTCAACAACTCACCACCATGAGGTGGGACCAGCGCCTATAAGGCGGAATACTGAGTACGCCGTTCACGTGATTCCAGGCCAATCACGCGCCTACGCAGTTTTGCACCGTAGTGCAGTCTGGACCGGTCACGGTGAACCGAGTTGCAGGAACTGTCGGAGAATACAGCGCCCATAGCAATGGCGTTCGAGGCAAAAAAACTGACGACAGCTCGAGCCCGTCCGAGCCGGAAGGGCGAGCGCGGTGAGGCTCAGGCGTGCTTACGTTCCTCGGATTCCGGCACCGGCGGATTCGCCAAAGCCTCCAAAAGCACCACCGTCGGATAGCCATCCTCAGTCCACAGATCAACGTCAGTGGACCCGGAGTCATTCACTACCGGCAAAGCCACAACATCGGCATCGAGCAGTTCTTTGACGTCAGCAAGGCTGCTTCGCACTTGGTCCAGCTCAGCGGTTCGCTGGGTAAGCTCGACCGCCAATGCTGCCTTGTCGCCACGCAAAGCTGCGGCTTCCCGCTGCAGTTCGGCCGTTGCAGCACGGCTGATCCCCAGCTCGCGCACCAGCTCGCCATTCCGAGCGCTCAACACCGTAACCACGCCCAGATTGAGGCGGGTCGCCTGCCGCAACAGCTCCGAGGCCCGTTGGGCATCACGCGCCTGTTCGGCGAGCAGGGTGGTCCGGGTGATTTTCACCTCGCGCCACGCGAAAACCGCTGCGAGCACACCACCGGCAACACTAAAAACCAAGCCGACAGGCAACAGCCACGTCCCGCCGAATCCCGCAATAACGGCCGCAGCGGCCGAGCCGATCAACGCAAGCCGCATGTTGCGGCGGCGCGGTGACGGGCTGGCTTTCCTTGAAGCGACTACGTGTGACACGCTCGGGAGTCTAGTCCGGCGTCACAGGAGTTCTCGGAAGGTTCTTCGGCGTGGCGTCCCCGGATGGGGGACCGGGAATTCTGCATGCCCGTTCCAGGAAATATCCGGCGATTGCCAGGCTGACACTTCCGAGAACAGCAATCGCCGAATTGACGATTCGTTGTCGAGGCAACTCCGCGGCCCCGTGCGGAAGGAAGTACACAATGACTGACGTGTACCCCGCTGCCAACGCGGCACCGGCAATGAGTGCGGTCTTGCCCAAAACGAGCAGTCTGACAGCCCGGTTCGGATCGGTAACCTCTCGGCGGATCTGAATGCGTCGATGAGTATTTCCGGCGAGCACCCCCACCACGATCGCAAAGCCACCCAGCGCGATGCTGGCTATGAGCGGTAACGACGGCAACGGCCATCCGAGACGATCCGGAACTGCGAATATCAACCAACCAACTCCAGCACCGGCAATGACGGCGGCCACCACCTGCTGCCACCTCGTCGCCGCGACTGTTCCGGACTCGGGTTCGGCCATCATTCCACCCGCAGATCATCCCGTCGCTGCACGCCGTTGCGATCCAGAGTCTCCAACAATCCACTGATCGGGCCATGCCCGACCAGGTTCGCCGCAGCGTCGACCTCGTACCACGGCACCAAGACGAAGGCCCGCTCATGCGCACGCGGATGCGGCAGAGTGAGGAAGTCGTTGGCGATCTGACGATCATCCACAGCGATCAGGTCGACATCGACGGTGCGCGGCCCACCGGGAACCTCCCGCACTCGATCGAAAGCCTCCTCGATGGCCAAAGCGCGCTCCAACAGCACGGTCGAAGCCAGCGAGGTATCGGCCGTCACCACGAGATTGAGGAAGTCCGGCTGATCAACGAGGCCAACCGGCGTGGTCTGGTAGACCGACGAAATCCCGGTGATGACCAGCCCTGGCGTTGTCCTCAGGTGGTTGACAGCGCCTTGCAGGTAGGCGAAGCGATCCCCGAGATTCGATCCCAGCGAGAAGACCGCTTCCCGGATCGGTGACATGCCCGAAAGGGTGTCGATATCAAGGTAGTCCGAACTCATGCTTGCCTCCCGCGGGTGATGGTCACGCTGACGTCACTGACCGGCACCGGCAGCGGTGCCTGTGGTTTGTGGACCGTGACCTCCACCTCGTCGATCAACGCAAAGCCCAGGCAAACGCCGGCCACTCGTTCTGCGAGGGTTTCAATCAGGTCCACCGACCCGGCACGGGCCGTCTCCGCGATCGCAGTCACCAGAGCCGAGTAGTCGACGGTGGTGGCCAGGTCATCGGAATCAGCCCGCGGACGCAGGCTCACTTCGACATCGATCAGGAATGGCTGGGGCCGCAGCTTCTCCTGTGGGTAGACGCCGTGGGCAGCCTCGATTCGCAAGCCGGTGATCCGAATTCGATCCGCGGGTGCCATCACATCGCCTCCTTGGCGAACCATAGCCGCCTCATCCGCGTTGCCACATCCCCCCGACCTTGATCGCGTCAAGTTGTGGACGCACCGTATGCGTCCGCACGCCCCACACCCCGGACACTGCCAGCAGTGCGGTGAGGGCGACGGTAGCGTCGTCGCGTTCCTTCGGCGGGCGCAGGTCGCCGTTGCCGTCGGCCAGCAGTTCACCGAGGAAACGCTTGCGGGAGGTCCCCACCAGTACCGGCAGCCCCAGCGCATCGAACCGGTCCAGCCCTCGGAGCAACTCCCAGTTGTGATCGACGGTCTTGGCGAAACCCAGCCCTGGGTCGACCACCAGCCGGTCACGGGATATCCCTGCTGCCACGGCGGCATCCACTCGCTCGGCGAGTTCCTCGATCACCTCGGCCACCACATCGCGATAGACCGCGCGGCTCTGCATATCGGCCGAGTGCCCCCGCCAGTGCATGGCCAGATAGGCACAGTCCAGTTCGGCCACCGCGGCCAGCATCTGCGGATCGGCCAGCCCTCCGGAGACGTCGTTGACCAGCACCGCACCGGCCGCGACCGACGCCAAGGCCACCTCGTGGCGGGTGGTGTCGACCGATACCGGGATTCCGGCACGACTGAGCTGTTCGATCACCGGGACGACCCGCTCGAGTTCAGCGTCGAGGTGAACCCGTCCCGCTCCCGGACGGGTCGACTCGCCGCCGACGTCGACGAGGTCGGCGCCCTCGGCGGCCAACTCGAACCCGTGTGCCACCGCGGCGGCCAGGTCGAGGTAGTCGCCACCGTCGGAGAACGAATCCGGGGTCACGTTGAGCACCCCCATCACTTGGGTGCGTCCGGGTTGCGGCAGCGAAGTCACTCGCAGAGCCTAGCCAATACAGCCGCCCACCGGTCGGCCGTGGACCACGGGCGAGCGCTGATCGAGAATCGGTCTGATCACCTCAGCGCAGGGTGGACTTGCTGACCTTCGGCTTGCCTTTGCCCTTGAAGAAGATTCCCGGGTAGCCGCGGGTCCAGAAGCGGTCGCTGGGGTTGTTGATCAGCTTCGACTTCTTGATTCGCAGGGTGCCGGTTCGGTTGTTGCTGACGAAGAAGACCGCGCCGCCGCCTTCCTTGGCGTGGTTGTTCTTGATCAGGGTGCCGGCGATGCGGATGGTGAACTTGTTGCCATCGGCGTAGATCGCGCCGCCGCTGCCGCCGCCCGGTGTCCCAGAGCGCTTCGGGTTGGCGCCATGGCCTATCGCGGTGTTGTTGGTGAACAGGCTGTTCAGCACAGTCCAGGACACTCCGATGCTGCTCAGCGCACCGCCATTGGAGCAGGTGCCACCCAGACCGGGCGCACCGCCGAAGGTGCTGTGGTTCACATACACCGGCCGATTCTTGTACTGGCTGAGAACCCGGATCGCCGCGCCGCCGAGGTCAGGGCCGGTGGCATCGCACTTGTTGCGCACGAAGACCGAGTTGACCACTTTGAACTGGCCGCCACGGACGAAGATCGCGCCACCACCACCGCCATCGGTCTTCTTGCCGGTGGAGTTGCCGTCGGCGAAGGTGAGGTTCTGCACGACCAACTTGGGAGTGGACTGGTTCTGACAATGCGACGTGGTCCACACCTGCGCAGCGTCACAGGTGTTCTGGTACAGGATCCGTCGCTCACCGCCACCACTCAAGGTGACTTTGTTGCCGCCGTCCAACACCAACAGCTTGTTGGTGTTGCGCACCTTAGCGGTCCGGGTCATCACGATGGTGATCGGGTCGGGGCCGCAGTTGAACGTCACGATCCCACCCTTGGCGACCGCAGCGACCACGGCCTTGGAGGTACAGCTGGCGGGCGTGCCGTTGCCGATGACCCGAGTGGGTTTTGTGGTCTTCACCGCTTTGGCCGCCGCCGGCACCTTCGCCTTGCCCGACGGGTTGCCGGGCGCGATCCCGAAGCTGTTCACCGCCGGGGTGACGATTGCGGTGGTTGCGGCTGATTGCTCGACGCGGACCACCGCCACGCTGGGCGCAGCGCAGGCCGTCGAGGTCACGGCGAGGGTGATCGCGGCCACCAGGACTCGCCGTACGGTTCGTGTCATGTCCCGACTCTAATGCGAGCGCGCCGGCCGGCAACAGGCCCCAGCCGGCGCGGAATCCGGCCTCAGCCGATGATGAGGCTCATGGCCTCGGCGCGGGTGGCGGGGCTGGCCATGACGCCGCGAACGGCGCTGGTGACCGTCTTGGCCCCCCGCTTGCGAACGCCGCGCATGGTCATGCACAGATGTTCGCATTCGATGACCACGATGACGCCCCGGGCGCCGAGATGCTCCACCAAGGCGTCGGCGACCTGAGAGGTCAGCCGCTCCTGAACCTGTGGACGGCGCGCGTAAGCATCCACCAACCGCGCCAACTTGCTTAGGCCGGTGATCCGGCCCGCACTGGGGATGTAGCCCACATGGGCCACGCCAGTGAAGGGCAACAGATGATGCTCACAGGTGCTCCACACCTCGATGTCACGCACCAGGACCATCTCGTCGTGGCCCAGGTCGAAGGTGGTCGACAGCACCTCGGCAGGATCGCTGTCCATCCCGACGAAGATCTCCGAATACGCCCGCGCCACTCGGTCCGGCGTGTCTTTCAAACCTTCGCGGTCGGGGTCTTCTCCGATACCGATCAGGATCTCGCGCACCGCAGCGGCAACTCGGTCATGATCGACAGCCATGGCTCAGCTTTCGGGAGGCTTTGGTGGACCGCCCAGCCCTTGGTCGCCGGGGTACAGCGGCGGATAGGACGCCGGCGGGTTCTGCGGCGGATAGGACGGATAACCCGGCGGCGGGAAACCGGCCGGTGTCGCCGGTGGCAGCGACTCGGGAGCCTCCGGCTTCAGCAAGCGCTCGGGAGGATCGACCGGCGGAATGTCGCTGGGTTTGCGCGTGTCCGAGCCGGTCCACGGCGGACGCTTCGGCCAGCGCTGCAACGGCTCAAAGATCTTCGAGACCTGCTCCTTGTCGAGCGTCTCCTTCTCGAAGAGCTGACGCACCAACTCGTCCAACACCTCACGGTTGGTGCTGAGCACGTCATAGGCCTCTTGATGGGCATTGGCGATGAGCTTGGACACCTCGGCGTCCACCTGAGCCGCCACGGCCTCGGAGTAGGTGCGCGACTCGCTGGCGTAATCCATTCCCAGGAAAGGCTCACGGTCGCCGGAGCCGTATTTCACAGCCCCCAACTCGGAGGTCATGCCGTATTCGGTGACCATCGCGCGGGCCAACTTGGTGGCCTTCTCGATGTCGTTCCCGGCACCGGTGGTGGGGTCGTGGAACACCAATTCCTCGGCGGCACGCCCACCCAGCATGTAGGCCAACTGGTCGAGCAGTTCACCACGGGTCTGGGAGTACTTGTCGTCGTCGGGCATCACCATGGTGTAGCCCAGAGCGCGGCCACGCGGCAGGATCGTCACCTTCTGAACCGGGTCGGTAGCCGGCATCGCGGCTGCAACCAGGGCATGCCCACCCTCGTGGTAGGCGGTGATGAGCAGTTCACGCTCGTTCATCACCCGGCTGCGCTTCTGCGGCCCGCCGATGACGCGATCGATGGCCTCATCGAGTTGCGGCTTGCCGATGAATCGCAGGTTCATCCGCGCGGTGAGCAGGGCGGCCTCATTCAGCACATTGGCCAGATCGGCACCGGTGAATCCCGGGGTGCGCTTGGCCACCGTCCCCAGATCCACATCCGGCGACATCGGCTTGTTGGCCGCATGCACCCGCAGGATCTGCAGGCGCCCCTTCATATCGGGTGCCTCCACCGGGATCTGCCGATCGAAACGCCCCGGACGCAGCAGGGCGGGGTCCAACACATCGGGCCGGTTGGTGGCCGCGATCAACACCACGCCACCGCGAACATCGAAGCCGTCCATTTCGACCAACAGCTGGTTCAACGTCTGTTCACGCTCATCGTGCCCGCCGCCCATGCCCGCACCGCGATGGCGTCCGACAGCATCGATCTCGTCGATGAACACGATCGCGGGGGCAGCTTCCTTGGCCTGTTCGAAGAGGTCACGCACGCGCGAGGCACCGACACCGACGAACATCTCCACGAAGTCCGAACCCGAAATGGTGAAGAACGGAACACCCGCCTCACCGGCCACGGCTCGAGCCAGCAGCGTCTTGCCGGTTCCGGGCGGACCGTAGAGCAGCACACCCTTGGGGATCTTGGCACCGACGGCGGTGAACTTGCCGGGCTCGGAGAGGAATTCCCGAATCTCCTGCAGCTCCTCGATGGCCTCTTCACAACCGGCCACGTCAGCGAACACCGTCTTGGGGGTGTCCTTGCTGGCGAGTTTGGCTTTCGACTTGCCGAAGCCCAGCACCCGGTTGCCGCCGCCTTGCACGTTGTTGATCATCAAGAAGAACAAGATGCCGATGATCAAGAAGGGCAGCACGCTGAATAGGAAAGTGCTCAAGATTCCGGGCTGGGCGACCTTGCCGTCCCATTTGTCGAGAGTTCCGGCGGCCTGCCGCGCCACGAGACGGTCGACGATCTGCTGGCTTTCGTTCCCGACCCACAGTGCCTGCAGCTTCTGCGGCGGATTGTCCTTGGTGGTGACCTTGATGGTCTGCTCACCGTCAGTGAGGATCACCTCGGCCAGCGGAGTGTCGGAGTTGATCAGCGCGATCACGTCCGAGGTGGGCTTGTCGGTGTAGCCGTTGGCATTGCTGACCATCTGGAAGATGACGACGACGCCGATGAAGATCAGCGCGATCCACAGGATCGGTGATCGGAGAATCTTCGACATATTCATAGGCTGCTTTCGTCAACACGTGCCAAGGCGCAAGTAGGACGATACCGAACCAGGCAACTGTCCTGCCCGTCAACGACAGGTGAATCGGGGTTAGGCACGGGCCGGGGCACGGCGCCTCAGCTGTAGACGTGAGGCGCCAGGATGCCCACATCGCGCAGGTTGCGGTAGCGCCCGGCGTAATCCAGGCCATACCCGACGACGAACTGGTTGGGCAGGTCGTAGCCGACGTATCGCACGTCGATGTCGATCTTCATGGCATCAGGCTTGCGGAACATCGCCATGATGTTCAGGCTCGCCGGATCACGCGACGCCAGGTTCTGCATCAGATACGACAACGTCAAGCCGGTGTCGATGATGTCCTCGACCACGAGCACGTGGCGTCCGACCAGGTCTGTGGAGAGGTCTTTCAGGATCCTCACCACGCCGGAGGAGTGCGTACCCATGCCGTAGGAGGACACGGCCATCCAGTCCATGGCACAGTCGATGTGCAGCGCTCGGGAAAGGTCGGCCATCACCATGACCGCCCCGTTGAGCACGCCGACCAGCAGCGGGTTCTTGTCGGCGTAGTCCACGTCGATCTGGGCGGCGATCTCGGCCAGGCGAGCAGCGATCTGTTCCGGCGTGTAGAGCACTTCGGTCAAGTCTGCTGCGATATCTACGGCATCCACAGCTCAAACCTACCGTCCCGGGAGCAGGCCCGGGGCCGTGGTCCTCACAGCGGTTCGGCCACGAGGCGTCCGGCATGGCGGCGAATCCGCAGCCCCGGCAGGTCAACCCCGACCTGTCCACGCCAGTCCACGACCAAGCCCCATGCCGCCTGAATGTGGGTGGCGCCGGCTTCGTGCGCGCCGGCGTCCAGCAGCCACCAGCGCAATACGCGGGTGGCGATCGGCTCGGGAAGTTCGAGCAGAGCGTCGACCTCCAACGCCGGACCGGCCAGGTCTCGGGTCGCGCGGCTGGCGAGCTCGTCCAGATAGTCGGCATCGGCACGGGCGAGTTGCGCAGATCGTGCCAATGCCTCAGTGACGCCGGGGCCGAGTTGCTCCTCCAATGTCGGAATCACCTCGGTACGCACCCGGACGCGGGTGAAGCGCCGGTCCTGATTGTGCGGGTCGATCCAGGGATCCAGCCCGAACTCCTGACAGGCCGCGGCGGTGACGCTGCGTCGCAGGCCCAGGAAGGGGCGCAGGAACCGACCACGCGCTGCGGGCATCCCGGCGAGCGAGCGCACCCCCGAGCCCCGGGCCAGACCCAGCAGGACGGTCTCGGCCTGGTCGTCCATGGTGTGGCCCAGCAGAATGTGCTCATCGTCGGTGGCTGCCGCCTCAAGGGCTGCGTACCGGGCATCTCGGGCGGACGCCTCAGGGCCGGCGCCGTCGTCGCGAACGCGGACGCCGATCACCTCGGCCGCCATCTTCAGACGCTGCTGCAGTTGCGTGACGACTCCCGCCGCGACGTCCGCCGATTCCGGTTGTAGGCCGTGATCGACGACGACTGCTCGGATTGGGTCGCCGCGACGGGCCGCCACCACCGCAGCGGCCCCCGCCAAAGCCAGTGAGTCCGGACCACCCGAGCAAGCGATCAGGAGCGGCCCGCGACGCACCCGCTCGACCGCCTGCACAACGGTGAGACCGGCCGAACCCAAGGCACGTCGGGCCACCGCGACGACCTAGATCCGATCCAGCCAGCGCTGCGGCTCGCGCAGTTCGCTGAGCGAGGGCAGCATCTCGGGGGCGGAGAAGGCCCGGTTCAAGGTGGCGACATCGGTGGCGTCAATCACGTCGTGGCAGAACTTCCCGCCCTCGCGATACTGGGCGTACTTGATGTCCAAACCCAGCAACTTCTGCACCCAGGCGAACCAGCCACCGGAATAGCGTCGCTGATCGAAGGCCCTCCGAATGACAGCGAAGCTCGGCACCACCCCCGGCCCGACCCGATCCATCATCACGTCGGCGTGGCCTTCCAGCAGCGACATGACGGCGGAGGCGTTGTCGAAAGCCGCTTTCTGGGCGGGGGTTCCCAGCACAGCATCGGTCGGGTCGTCGGTGCGCCAGGCGAATCTGAGTTCATCACCGTCGAGGAGTTCACCGATCAGCCCCAGCAGATGCTGGCGAAGCCAGGGGGCATACCCGAACTGGAAACGGTGGGTTTCTTCGTGCAGGCAGACCCACAACCGAAAATCGGAGGGCACGACGCCCAAAGCGCGTTCCACGGTGACCACATTCGGTGCCACCAGCATCAGCCGGTTCGGTTCGCCGAAGGGGTCGAACTGTCCCAGGATGCGCGTGGCCACGACCGCCATCACGACGCCGACCTGACCGCCGAGGGCTTTGGCGCCGGCGCGCTGCCAGGAGTTCTCGGCGGGTTTCGGCGCGCCCGCAGCACCTTCCAGCATCGCTGCGGCGGAGCGGGTGACAGCTCTGAGCCAGGTTGCCCGGTCCACCACCAGGATCTCCGAACTGGCCGGCTGGGGAAGCTCGGTGACGCGGGCGACGTGCTCGGTGGCCGCCGCAGCCGCGCGGCGCAGGTCGGCGACGACGACGCTGACATCTTCGGCATCCAGGTACGGTCCGGCCGGAAGCACCATGGTGCCGGCACTCACCGCCGCGTCCCAGTCGATCGTGGGGATCTGTTGCATGGGCCTACCTTATTCAGTGGCAGCCACAGCGGGCGGTGGCCGCAGCACTGCGGTCCAGCCAGTTGTAGAGCCGTTCGTAGCTGACCGACTGGCTGGAGTTCGCGAGTTCAGCGAAGACCAGCACGGCCCCTTCGCGCGTTGTGAGGTAGCCGGCCAGTCCGGCCACGCCCCGCAGTGTTCCGGTCTTGGCGTGGACGGTGTGCCGTCCGGGTCGTTCCGACTTGTCATCGAAGCGATCGGCCAGAGTTCCGGTTTCGGCAGCCACCGGCAAGCCGGCGACGACTGCCCGATAGCTGGGGTCGGCCAACGCCAGGCGCATTGCGGCGGCGAGGGCGTCGACAGTCAGGCGGTTTGTCGGCGACAGGCCGCTACCGTCCTGAATCCGCTGCCCGGTGCGCCACAATCCGTGGGCGGTGAGCCAGGCGGTCACATTCGCGGCGGCGCCGGCGAAACTGCCGGGCCTGCCGTTGGCCAGGGCGGCGTGGCGGGAGATCGTCTCGGCGCCGACGTTGTCGCTGATCAGCAAGGTGCGCTTGATGATCAAGGCCAGCGAAGCCGAAGTCACGCGGGCGATCTCGGTGGCGCCGGTGGCGGCTTTGGTGGAGCTGATCGATGTCACCGTGATGCCGGCCTTCGTCAACCGCGCCGCGAAGGCCTTGGCTGCGGTCAGCGGCGGTTTGGGATCGGCCCGGTAGCGGCTGAGCTTGCCGGAGTTGATCTCCAGCGCGGACACGCGGGCCTCGTAGCCGCGCCAGGCCTTCTTCCAGTACGGGCTGAAGGTCGGACCGCTGAACAAGCTGGCGTCGTAGCCCAGACTGATCGAGGTGCGTCCCTGGGCTTTCAGGGCCGTCGCAGTCGATTTCGCCAGGGCCTGCAGTGATGCCGGCTTGTAGCGCGAGGTGGACTGCTTGTTGGTCAGCAACGGATCTCCGCCGCCCACCAGCACGATGCGACCCGTCCCGGCGCTCACGACGCGGGTGGCGAAGGTGGTCGACGGCCCCAACGCCTCCACTGCCGACATCGTGGTCATGAGTTTCATCGTGGAGGCCGGTGTAAGCGGTTTACGACTGGCACGGCTGGCCAGGACGCCACCGCTGGGCGTGACGACTTCGATGGCCACCGAGGAGATGCCCTTGCGTGAGACGGCTCGAAGCTTCGCCGTGAGCACGGCGGGGTCAGGTAGCACCGATGCTGTCGCCGCGGGCGAAGTCACTTCGACCGGTGCCGCCTGCGACGGCGCCACCGCACACCCGGCCAACAGCGCCGCTAGAAGCGGCGCAGCCAGGATCGTCGCTCGTCCACGCCTGGAGAGCGGCTGGCGCGGACGGCGCTCGGGAAACGCTAGGCTCGGATCAGACATCCGTTCCATCATGACAGAGAGGTGCGGTCCGAACTATGGATCACCCCGCATTCATTCGCCCCACGATCCAGCCCAGCCTGCACTTCGAAGTGACGATCGAGATTCCCAAGGGAACCAAGAACAAGTACGAGATGGACCATCACACCGGTCGGATCCGGCTGGATCGGACCCTGTTCACCTCCACGCAGTACCCCAGTGACTACGGATTCATCGAGGGCACTCTGGGCCAGGACGGCGATCCGCTGGACGCCATGGTGCTGATTCCGGAGCCGACTTTCCCCGGGGCCTTGGTCGAGTGCCGTGCCATCGGCATGTTCCGCATGAAGGACGAAATGGGCGGCGACGACAAGGTGCTGTGCATCCCGGTGGCCGACCAGCGTCAGACCAATATCAAGGAGCTCACCGACCTGCCGAATCTGGCCCTGTTGGAGATCGAACACTTCTTCAGCGTCTATAAGGACCTGGAACCGGGTAAGTCGGTCGAGGGAGCGATCTGGGTCGGTCACGCCGAGGCCGAAATGGAGATCCGGGCCTCCTGGGAGCGCGCCCGGGGCACCTCCTACGAGAACCAGTTCACCCGGGAGTAAACCCTCACCGACTATGGCGATCCGCGGCGAACCGAAAGCACACCAGCTCTATCTGCTCCGTCACGCGGACGCGGAGGGCGACCTCTACGGGCTGGGTGATGCGTCACGGGGTTTGAGCCGCAATGGTCGGGCCCAGGCCCGCGAGATGGCCGAGTTGCTGCACCGGACCCGAATCGAGTTGGTGTTGTGCTCCACAGCCACTCGCGCCAAGGAGACCACGGCCCTACTGGGCCTCAGCGCGCCGGTTCGACACCTACCCCGGCTCTACAACGCCAGTTCGCGCCAGGTACTGGCTGAACTGGCTGCCGTCGACGACAGCGTCCATTCCGTGCTGGTTGTGGGGCATGCGCCCGGCTTGCCGAGCTTGGCCTATTCGCTGGCCACCCCCGATTCGGATACTGCCGCACTGGCCCTGGTTCGACCGGTCTTTCCGCCGGCGACGCTGGTGGCGATGGAGTTCTTCGGCGGCTGGTCGAATCTCTCGCAGGCACGCGTCTTCACCGCGCTACTGACCCAGTCGTCACCGGGCAATTTGCATTGAGTCGGTCCCGCCACAGCGGTGCCGTCAGCAGGCCTACACTGAGGAATCCGTAGGGCTGGTTTTTGGGCATGCGAACTATTGCCTACGCTCCATAGCCAGTGAGTGGTCATGGCTGCTGGACTAGCCCCGGGGTACCCCATAGGGTATGGCCGCTAGACCCAAGGCCATTGAAAGGAGTTGGTGATGGCAGAGGTTGTCGTCCTCGGTGCCGGGATTTCCGGGCACACCGCGGCGTTACATCTGAGGCGATTGCTGGGCCGGGGACACAAAGTCACCGTCGTCTCGCCGAATTCGAACTGGAACTGGATTCCGTCAAACATCTGGGTGGGGGTGGGCAAGCTCCCCAAGGAGAAGGTGGTCTTCCCACTGGAGCCTGTGTATCGACGCAAAGGAATCGAGTTCCTCCAAGCCAAGGCCACAGCCATTCGCCCCAAGGGTGATGCGCAGGACAGCCGCGGTGCCGTGGACGTCGAGTTCACCGGGCAGAACAAAGCCGGTCAGACCGACCGCATCCGCTACGACTACCTGGTCTATGCGACCGGGCCGAAGCTGAAGTTCGAAGCCACCGAGGGACTGGGCCCCGACAGCGGCAACACCACGTCGGTGTGCACCGCCGATCACGCTCGCGAGGCTTCGGAGAAGCTCGCTGCGACGATCGCGAAACTCAAGGAAGGCACCCCGCAGACTCTGGTCGTGGGGACGGGGCACGGCACCTGCACCTGCGAGGGCGCAGCATTCGAGTACACCTTCAATGTCGACCACGAGCTTCGTGAAGCCGGCGTACGTGACTTGGCCACGCTGTACTACATGACCAACGAAGCCCAGCTGGGTGACTTCGGTGTGGGCGGCATGACCTTCAACCAAAACGGTTTCGAGACCTCTAGTGAGTTGTGGACCAGTTCGCTGTTCCGCGAGCGCGACGTCCGGCCGATCGTCGGCACCCATGTGCACAAGATCACGCCGAGCACGATCAGCTTCGAGACTCTCGATGGCGAGATGCACGACCTCGACTACAACTTCGCCATGCTGCTGCCGCCTTTCGGTGGCCATCCAGTGAAGGCTTTCGATGCCGAGGACAACGACATCACCGGGGAGTTGTTCGCACCCAGTGGCTTCATGAAGGTGGACGCCGACTACACGCCCAAGCCCTACGAGGAGTGGAAGGCCTCCGACTGGCCTTCCACCTACCAGGCGGTCGGCTACAACAACATCTGGGCTGTAGGCATCGCATTCGCGCCGCCGCACCAGATCTCGCAGCCGCGCAAGTCCCCGAACGGAACGGTCATCGCACCGGCCCCGCCGCGGACGGGGATGCCGTCCGGCGTCATGGCCAAGCATGTCGCGATGACCATCGTCGATCGGATCAAGATCGGGTCGAAGGCGAAGGCCTACGAGGCTCCGATGTCCAAGATGGGGGCGGTGTGTGTGGCTTCGGCCGGTACCGGTCTCACCAATGGTTCTGCAGCAGCCATGATCATGAACCCGGTGGTTCCTGATTACGCCAAGTACCCGACCGGTCGGGATCTGACCACCACCCGCGGTGAGATTGGGCTTTACGGCCACTGGTCGAAGCTGATGCTGCACTACCTGTTCATCTACAAGGCCAAGGCCCGTCCCGGCTGGCAGCTGATTCCGGAGTGATCATGAGTGAAGAGAAGACCACCACGCCCGTTCCGGTCCTGGACCTGACCGGTGCGCCGATGCCCAATGTGAAGACTCTGAAGGCTCGTTACAACCTGCTGAGTCAGTTCGGTAAGTTCGTCGGGTTCAACCTTTCCATCATGCGCATGGTCGTGAAGGAAGGCGAACACTAGCCCCAACACACGTCAGTGGCGGCGGCCCCAGTTCGGGGGCCGCCGCCATTGACGTTTTCGGTCGAGTGGACAGTGCCGCGCGCAGCGACGGCGTCCCAGGTTCAGGCCAAGGAGAGGAAGAGCTTCTCCAAAGTGGCGGTATCAACCTTGCTGTCGTCGGTCTCCTCCAGCAGGCACTGCCGAAGGCCGCCGGCGATCACGGCGAAACCAGCCCGGTCCAGCGCCTTGGAAACCGCTGCGAGCTGGGTGACCACCTCGGTGCAGTCTCGGCCCTCTTCGAGCATGCGGATGATCCCACCGATCTGCCCCTGAGCACGCTTGAGACGCTTGAGTACCGGCTCCATCTCCTCCGGGTCGAGTTGCATCAACGCACCCCTTTCAGCCTTGTAACTGAAAGGAATCCTACTCGTCGCAGGACCTTGTTCGTCGCTCATGATGCAGACTCGGCGGTCTCTTGCTCGGCGACCTCAGCACGGATCGCTTCCATGTCGGCAGCCTTGACCGCGCCGATCAGTTCGTCCAGGGCTGAGGCGGGGAGGGCGCCCGGCTGGGAGAAGACGAGGATTCCTTCGCGGAAGACCATCAGGGTGGGAATGGACATGATTCGAGCTGCAGCCGCGAGTTCGCGCTCAGCTTCGGTGTCGACCTTGCCAAAGACCAGGTCCGGGTACTTCTCAGAGGCAGCTTCGTAGACGGGGGCGAACTGCATGCAGGGACCGCACCAACCAGCCCAGAAGTCCACCAGGACGATGTCGTTGTCGGTGACGGTCTGCTCGAAGTCCGCCATGCCGAGATTCGTGGTAGCCATCCGGTTCTCCTTTCGATACCCCCTAGGGTATCAGGTGTTCCGTAGCGCAACCTCAGCAACGGTGAAGCTCGACTGGCAGCATCCCGCCGCCTCCCTGGAGCCACCTTGGGGAATCGAACCCCAGACCTACGCTTTACGAGAGCGTCGCTCTACCGACTGAGCTAAGGTGGCCGGGCCCCGTGGGCCGGTGCCCAACTATAGGGGACGAGGCGCCGTTGTGCCCAAGCGAAACCGCCTGGCGGTTCACCCGCCGGTGCCAGTCGGAATCACTGACAGCGGGTACCGTCGGCCGGAACGACATCCTTCGTGAGGTAGGCCACCACCAGCTTGTTGATGCAGGGGGATTTGCCGTAACTGCCGTGGCCCTCGCCCTCGTAGGTCACCAGCACCGCCGAGCGGAGTTGATCGGCCATACTCACCGCCTGCTGGTAGGGCGTGGCATTGTCGCCGGTGCCACCGATCACCACAATCGGCGGCGCCGAGGCTCCGGTCAGCTGCACGGTGAGATAGGCGGACGGCCGCGCCGACCACAACGGGCAGGTGTAGTCGGGCCCGAAATACGTGCCGAAGATCGGTGCCTTGCGTTGGTCCTCTGCCCAGACCCTCTCGGCGTCCAGCACGCCCTTCTCCTTGGTGTCCAGGCAGCTGATCGCAGGAAAGGCAGAGAACACCGTGTCGAAGTGGCCGTCCTCGTCGCGCCCATTGAGCTGGTCGGCAGCCAGCAGCAGATTCGATCCGTCACCGTCCATGGCCCGGCGCAGGATCACCGCGAGCGGATTCCATGACGCCTTGCCGCCGTAGAGCGCCGTCGCGATACCGGTCATGGCCAGGGTCTGGGTGAGTTCGCGATTCCCGACCGGGAGCGGCTGAGCGTCCAGACCATCGATGAACGCGGTGATGGTGGCCAGGACCTCCTTCTTGGTCCCTCCCAGCCCGCATTGCTGGTCAGCACACCACGCGGCGAAGTTCCCCAAGGCCAAATCGAAGCCCTGAGCTTGGATCACCTCGGAGTTGTCGGTGATGTCCACTGCCGCGTCCAACACCAGATGGCCGACATTCCCCCCGAACAACTCGGCGTAGGTGGCACCGATCTGGGTGCCGTAGGAGTAGCCGAGGTAGTTCAGGGTGGGGTCTTTGACCAAGGCCCGCAGCAGATCGAGATCCTGCACCGTATCCACGGTGCCGATGTGGTCCAGCAGATCGCCGTTGCGCTGCCGACAGGCCTGTCCGAAGTCGTAGTTGGCTTGAATCAACGCCTCGCGTTCGGCTTCGTCGTCGGGGCTGGCATCGAGGTTCGAATAGGCATCGGCTTGCGCGTCACTCAGGCAGCGGATCGGAGTCGAGCCGCCGGTGCCGCGCGGGTCCCAGCCGACGATGTCGTATTGCTCAAGTCCCGTGGTGTGGAAGCTCGAGACCAGGTCCCGGCCGGAGGCACCGGGCCCGCCCGGATTGATGAACAGCGTGCCCAGTCGTGGGGTCGCTGTGGCCGGCAACTTCCGCAGCGCCAGGGTTACTGCACGGCTTTGCGGATCGGCGTAATCCAAGGGCGCCAGCACTGTGGCGCAGACGGTGTCGTCGCCGTCATTGCAGTCCCGCCAGGTCAGCTTCTGCTTCAGGTATGGGGTGAGCGCTCGCCCCGGGAGCCCGTCCACCAGACCGTCGACGTCGGGTTGGGACGAGTTCGATACCGGACGATCCACGGCGATACCGGGGACAGCGGAAATGTGGATGCCCGCCAGCGGGCTGGGCGAGGGGCTTGGCTGCGCCGCAGGGGTGCAACCGGTGGCCAACAGTGCCACGACCACCGCGGCAGCCGCGATCCGCACCAGCTTGGCGTTGCTACGGATCGCCCCCGCACCTTCGGTCACGCTCAGAGCCTAGTGGCCGCGACCTAGCACACTGTCAGGACTTGCCCGCGGATCACTCCTCGACAATCGCGCGCGATACCTTGTCGGCTTCCCGTGCCGAACGCAGGCTGCGGTCCAGGCTCCAGCCGCCCCCGCCGATGAACACCAGCAGCAATCCGACGGCTGCGATCAGGAGCGAGGACTCACCGAGGAAGCCGAACTGGCCCTCCACGAAGACCGAGAAGCTGCCCCAGTAGTAGAAGGCCAGCGAACCCACGGCGATCAGAGTGGCCCCGGCTGCTGAGTAGCGCGTTGCCAAACCCATCACCATCGAAACCGCGATGAGAAGGCAGGCGGCCGCAGTGATGACACCCATCAGGTCCGGCGACGGCAGCGCCGTGGAACCGAAGAGCTTCTGCGTCGCTGTGGGATCGAGCAGCATCTGGGTGCCGCGGACACCGAAGATCACTGCCAGGGCGAGACGAACCAGGAACAGCCCTAGGGAACCCCAGAAACGGTCGGTCTTCTGCTTCATGGCCTTGACCGGCGCCGGCGCAGCCGCAGCGGGAGCAGGCGCAGCGGTGGGCGTGCCATCGACCATGGTCTCGGCCGCGCCAGCCGCAGTGAGTGCGGCCGAACGCGCGTCGCGTCGGGCGGCACGCTCAGCGGCGAGTTTGCGCTCTTCGTCGCTCAAGGCGGCGGCTTCGGTGGAACTGGGCTCACCGTAGTTGCGGAAGATGTCTCCCGCGCCGGGAATCGGTTCCTCGGGCGGAGTCGCCCAGGAAGTGCCGGAAGCCGCCACGGATTCGGTCGGGGTCGGCGCCGGTGCAACAGGCTCAGGGGCGACCTGAACCTGGGGCGGCGGCGGCAACAGCACTGCGGCCGGGTCTTCAGGCTGAGCCTCAGGCTCGATATCGGCACCGCCGACCGGTTCTGGTGCACTCTCAGGCTCGGCCGGAGGTGTCCACACCGGCACGGCAGGCAGGATCGGCCCAGCCGATGCAGCGGGAGCGGCCTCCTCAGCCGGTTCCGGGTCCGGACTCGACAGGTCATCGGCCGCCGGTGGCATGTCCGCGACCGGAGCGGCGAGCACGGGAGCTGCCGGCATCACCGGCTCGGGAGCTGCCGGCATCACCGGCTCGGGAGCTGCCGGCATCACCGGCTCGGGAGCGGCAGGGATCACCGGCTCGGCGGCAGGCGGCAACTCTGCCTCCACTGCGGCTGGCATCTCCGGCTCGGGAGCGGCAGGGATCACCGGTTCGACGGCAGGCGGCAACTCTGCCTCCACTGCGGCTGGCATCACCGGCTCGGGCGCAGCAGGCATCACCGCTTCCGGCGCGGGGGCCATGGCGGGCGGAGGCGGGGTGAGGCCCTCCGGTGCTGTCGGCATAGCTGCTTCGGGTACGGCCTCCGGTGCTGGCGGCACCGCCATCGGAGGTACGTCAGGCGCACCGAAGACGGGCATCGCCGGCGGTTCCGGTTGCTGCGGAACAGCGGGCATGGGCGGGGGCAGCGGGGTTTCTGGCTCGCGCGGCTCGGTCACGGGGGAAGTCCTTTCCTGCAAAGCTCCTCAGCCTATGCTGGCACTAAACCGACTCAAACGGCTTCAACGACACGTTCTCCGGTGGGCGGAGCTCACCTCGTGGTTGACAGGCTGATAAGCAAAGACTCCATCGCGAGCACCGGTGTGACGTTGGTCTCCAATGCCCGTCGACACTGCAGAATCGCATCCAATCGCACGATGGTCGACTCCGCCGTGGAGGCTGCGGCGATCCGTTCGACCTGGTCGAATTGCTCGACATTGATGGGGTCGGCGCCGGCGCCGGTCTGCACGATCAAGACATCGCGGTAGAAGGACGTGAGTTCGGTCAGGACCCGATCCAATGAGTCGCGCTGCAATCGCTTGGCTCGGGCCTTCTGCTGCTCGTCGAGGTCGCGGAGCGCTGCCTGCGCGTGGCGCTGTTTGATGTTGCGGGCACCCCCGCCGGTGCCAGTGGCTCCGGCCAGGGACCGTTCCAGATCCTCACGTTCCCGGCGATCGAGTTCCGCAGTGACACCAGCGGCATCGGCACTTGCCGTCTCCACCAGCTCGCCGGCCGCACGCAGGCAGGCCCCAAGACTGGTCAACGTGGAAGGCAGCGCAAGCACCTCGGCGCGGCGCTGCCGGGCCGCGTCGCTGCGCGCCAGCGCACGCGCACGTCCGATGTGGCCTTGTGCGACCCTGGCGGCGAAACGCGCCGTCACCTCATCGATGCCATCGCGGCGCTGCAACAGTTCGGTGATCGCCGCCGTACTCGGGGTGCACAGTTCGACGCGACGACACCGGGACCGAACCGTGGCAACCAGATCCTCCGCATTGGGCGCGCACAACAGCCACACGGTTCGCGCCGGCGGCTCTTCAATGCTCTTCAACAGTGCGTCGGCGCCGCGTTCGGTGATCCGATCGGCGTCCTCCACGACCAACACCTGGAAGCGGCCGAGAGTCGGCGACATCGCTGCCCGGCGCACCAGTTCCCGCACCTGATCCACCCCGATGCTGAGTTGCTCGGTCCGAATTACGGTGACATCAGGATGGGACCCGGCCAGAGCAGTGGTGCACGCATTGCATTCGCCACAGCCACCGATCCGGCACTGCAAGGCGGCGGCGAAAGCCCGTGCCGCGTTGGACCGCCCTGACCCTGGCGGCCCAGTGATCAACCACGCATGGGTCATCGCGCGCGCCGAGCCGTCCGACTCTGTCGCCGACACGGCACGCTGCAGAGTCGCGACCACCTGTTCTTGCCCGATCAGGTCGGTCCAGACTCCCGAAAGCGCTGCACTGTCCACGGCGTCAGCCTGCCCTACGCCGGTGACAGAAGCGAGGCCACCCGAGCGATCACAAGCTCGGCGATCTGCTCCTGCGGGTCGCGCGCCGGCACCACCAGATAGTGCTGAGCATCACGCGCGGCCAACTCCAGAAAACCCTGGCGGGCGCGTTGGTGCACGCTGTCGCCGGCGCTCTCGAGGCGGTCCTTATCGGCGATGCCTGCAACGCCGAAAAGAGGATCCAGGTCCAAAAGCACGGTCAGATCGGGAAGCAGATCCTGGGTGGCCCAGCGGGCGATCTGCTCGACACGATCCACATCCAGATCGCGACCGGCTCCTTGGTAGGCGAGCATCGAATCCACATAGCGATCGCTGATCACCACGGCACCTCGGCGCAAAGCGGGTAGCACCACTTCGTCGACGTGTTGGGCCTTGTCTGCTGCGTACATCAAAGCCTCGGCCCGAGGCGAGACGTCGCCCCACTTCGGGTTGAGGACCAGATCGCGCAGTACCGAACCGACCTCGGTGCCGCCCGGTTCGAGGGTCACCACCACTTCGCGGCCCTGTTGGGCGACCCAGTCGGCCAGCAACGTGGTTTGGGTGGATTTTCCGACACCGTCGCCACCTTCGAAGACGACAAAGAGCCCTTCACTCACCACCGGACCCCTTTCTGCTCGCGCCAACCCTACCCAAGTCGTCGATCACCTAAGGAGGTCGCAGCCTCCGCTCGCGGCGGAGGCTGGCGTCGACGAAGCGGGGCCGCCGATCAGGACTTTCGTGGACGACGAGTGCGCTTGGGCGCCGGGCCCTTGGCGCGCTTCTCGGCGAGCAGCTCGGCAGCTCGCTCCACCGTCATCGTCTCCACTGAGTCGACCCGGCGCAGGGTGGCATTGGTCTCACCGTCGGTGACGTAGGGGCCGAACCGGCCGTCCTTGATCACGATGGGTTTGCTGGTCGCGGGGTCGGCCCCCAGCTCCCGCAATGGACCGGCCGCAGCGCGAGCACCGCGTCCCCTGGTTTTCGGCTGGGCGTAGATCTCCTCGGCCTCGGCCACAGTGATGGTGAAGATCTGCTCCTCGCTCGTCAACGAGCGCGAATCGGTGCCCTTCTTCAGATAGGGACCGTAGCGGCCGTTCTGCGCGGTGATCTGCTCCCCGTCCGCACCGACACCGACCACCCGCGGCAGGTTGAGGAGCTTCAGCGCATCCGCCAAGGTCACCGTTTCAGGGCTCATCGAGGCGAACAACGAGCCGGTGCGAGGCTTGGCACTCTTGGGCGAGTCCTCGGGCAACACCTCGGTCACATACGGTCCGTAGCGACCGTCCTTGGCGACGATGGTGTGACCGCTGTCGGGGTCGACCCCGATCTCGCGCTCCTCGGCGGCGGGCTTCGCCAACAATTCTTGGGCCATCTCGAGCGTCAACCCGGCCGGAGGCAGATCGGGATCCACATTGGCACGGCGTCCGTCAGCATCCTCGATGTAGGTTCCGTAGCGCCCGACGCGCACATCAATACCGTCGCCGAGCGGGAAGGTGGACAGCTTGCGGGCGTCGATATCGCCCAACTCGTTGACGAGCTTCTGCAGTCCGTCCTCGGCACCATCACCGAAGTAGAAATCCTTCAGCACCGAGACCCGCGCAGCATCCCCGCTGGCGATCTCGTCGAGGGTGTCCTCCATACCGGCGGTGAAGTCGTAGTCGACCAACTTGGCGAAGTGCTCTTCCAACAGCCGGGTCACCGCGAACGCCAACCAGGTCGGCACCAACGCCGAACCCTGCTTGTGCACATAGTCGCGGGCGGTGATCGTACGAATGATGGCTGCGTAGGTGGAGGGGCGGCCGATCTCGAGTTCCTCCAGCTTGGCCACCAGTGACGGCTCGGTGTACCGCGACGGCGGCCGGGTCTGGTGCGCCTCGGCGGTGACCGTCTCGGCATCCAGGTGGCGACCGGATTCCAACTGGGGCAGCCGGGCCTGTTCGTCGTCGCTGCTGCCTTCCTCGACCGACTCCACGTAGGCCTTGAGGAAGCCCAGGAAAGTGAACGTCCGACCCGAAGCGGTGAACCCCGCTCGGCCGGATTCGACGACCTCCCCGGTTGCCACATCGGTGATGGCGACGCGCTCGGCGAGCGTCGTACCGATCTTGACCGTCACGGTCTCGCCGATCGCATCGGCCATTTGTGAAGCGATGGTGCGCTTCCAGATCAGTTCGTAGAGCCGACCCTGGTCGCCGGACAGCCCTGTCTGATCGGGAGTACGGAAGCTCTCCCCCGCCGGACGGATGGCCTCGTGCGCCTCTTGGGCGTTCTTCACCTTCGAGGTATAGGTCCGAGGCTTCTCCGGCAGGTACTTGCCGCCGTAAAGCTGCTTGACCTGTTCGCGGGCTGCAGCAACCGCACTGGCCGCCAAGGTGACCGAATCGGTACGCATATAGGTGATGAAGCCGCGTTCGTACAGTTCCTGCGCCACACTCATGGTGCGCTGGGCGGAGAAGCCCAGCTTGCGACCGGCTTCCTGTTGCAGTGTGGTCGTGCGGAACGGCGGATACGGACGCCGGGTGTAACCCTTGGCCTCCACCCCTGAGACGGTGTAGCTGGCCGACGTCAGGGCCTGCGCGAGTTGCTCAGCGGTTTCCTCGCTGAGCTGCAGCAGTCCCGAACCGACCAGCGCGCCGCTGGCGTCGAAGTCGCGGCCCACTGCGATGCGCCGGGAATCGAAGGTCACCAACCGGGCAGCGAAGGTGCGCGGCTCCGCGGTTTCGCCGGCGTCCAGGATGGCCTCGATGTCGGCATAGGACGCGGCAGTGAACGCCATGCGTTCCCGCTCGCGATCCACGATCAGCCGAGTGGCGACCGACTGCACGCGTCCGGCGGACAGCTTCGGCATGACCTTCTTCCACAGCACCGGGGAGACCTCGTAGCCGTAGAGCCGGTCCAGAATGCGTCGGGTCTCCTGGGCATCGACCAGGTCGTGGTCGAGTTCGCGGGTGTTCTCCACCGCGGCCAGGATCGCTTCGGGGGTGATCTCGTGGAAGACCATCCGCTTCACCGGGATCTTGGGTTTGAGTTCATCGAGCAGGTGCCAGGCGATTGCCTCCCCTTCGCGGTCTTCATCCGTTGCGAGGTAAAGCTCGTCGGCATCCTTCAGCTTGGCTTTGAGTTCCCGAATGGTGCTCTTCTTGTCCGCTGCGACCACATAGAGCGGCTCGAAATCGGCGTCGATATTGACCCCGGTGCGAGCCCATTTCTCACTCTTGTACTTGGCGGGAACCTCCGAGGCGCCGGTCGGGAGGTCACGAACGTGACCACGGCTGGACTCAACGATGTAGTCCGAACCGAGAAACTTGGCCAGGCTGACCGCCTTTGTGGGTGACTCGACAATGACGAGCCGACGTTTTGCTGCTGCGGGCACTGGCTTCTTCCTGGTGTGGTGTTTCTCGGTCGATGCGCGCTCACTTTAGCCCGCTCCCCCGATCGGAATGGTAATCGGCCACGACAGCGGCCCCCTGCCGTGGCCGTATGGTCGCGGTCTTCACACACCACCGATGGCACTGATTCAGGTCAGGAATTGGCAAGCGGCCGATCAGATCAACCTCACCCCCCGGTCGAGGCAATCACGATCGGCCGCCAGCGGGCACCGTCAGTTCACGGGGCTGGATCCCAAGGTGACGGTCGCCGTCTTGGTGTGACCGTTCGCCGTTATCCACGTGATACTGACTTGCTGGCCGGGTTCGTAATTCCGAACCACGTTGGCCAGGTTGGTCTTGGTGGTGATGGTGGTGCCACCGACCTTGGTGATCCGGCTCCCCGCGGTGATACCGGCGTCATCGGCCGGCCCACCGGCTACAACATCAGTGATCGCGATGCCCTTCGACCCCGAGGATCGGGTGGCGGCGACCACACCGAGATAACCGGACGGCCCGACGCGCACCGTGCCCGAGTCCTGGCCGGTCTCGATCTGCTGGACCACTGACAGCGCTGTCGCGATCGGCACTGCGTAGCTGGTGTGGTCACTGGTGGAGCCCGCAGTGGTCATTCCCAAGACCTCGGTCTGGGCGTCAAACATCGGGCCACCAGAGTCGCCGGGCACGGCACCGGCGGTGGTCTCGATCAAACCAATCAGGTCTTCACTGTTACCCCATGGGGACTCCGACGAGACGGTCAGGTCCTGATCGGTCGCCGTGACACGGCCACCCGCCTTGACCAACTTGCCGCCACCGGAGGCATTGCCCACCGCGGCGATCTGGTCACCGGTGTTGACTGCGTCGGTGTCGATGGTGACGGTGTCCAAACCCGAAGCGTTCTTCAACTGAAGCAGCGCGACGTCACGGGTCTGGTCGAATCCCAGCATGGTCGCGGAGTAGGTCTCCCCGGTGTCGGCGACAGTGACCGCGACTTTCTCCGAGCCCGCCACCACGTGGTAGTTCGTGAGCACCTTGCCATCAGCGGTCAGCACCATCCCGGTGCCTGCCGCGACGCCACCGGACGCTTCGGCTTCGATAAGGACCACGCCTTTGGACTGCGCGGCCGTCACCGTCGTGGAGCGGGTGCCGGTATTCCCCGACTGCCCTTGATCCTCGGTAGGAGTGACCTGTGGATAGCCCGGATCGGCCGGTGTGGTCACCTGCGGCTCGCTGGTCGCGGTAAGCACCGTCCTCGTGAGTCCGAAGCCGCCGACCACCAGAACCAGGGCTAGAACACTCACCAGCATCACGACCGGCCAACGCCGCTTGGGCGGCTGGGTGGCGGTCGGGACCTGTTGGTAATACTGCTGCGGCGCGTAGTAGCCCGGATGCGGCGGCACCTGACCGTAGCCATAGGGAGCATTGCCCGACGGGTCGGTCCCGCCGGTGTAGCCGCTGGCATAGGGCGCCGAGCCGGGGGTGGGCATGCCATAGCCGGTGGGATAGCTGGCTGGCGGACCGTACGGCGGCGGGTAGTTCGGGGGTGGCGGCGGATAGCCACTCGCCGCGGGACTGCCGCTGGGCGGCGCCCAGGCAGGCAGCTGCTGAGTGGGCTCAACGGTGGTGCTCGCCGCTTCCGGATCCACTCCGGTGCCCGACCGCGCCCAGGGCGACACCGACTCCGGCGTCGATTCCGGATTGTCGCCGAGCGCGTGTGGCAGTGGTGTGGTCGGCTCGTTTGCGGAGTCGGGAGTGCCCGTTTGCGGGGTGTGGTCCTCGGCCATGTTTTGCTCCTTCGTTCTCCACCCAGTGAAGGCGGCAAATCAATGCCGTAGCTGTCCAGATCCTGTGAGAACCTGTGAATCAGGCCTCATTCAAGTAGCCATCACTGATGAGCCTACGTAGCTGGGTCAACGTTTGGGCCCGAAGCGGTATTTCCTCGACCCCGAGCAGCGAGCCGACCGCGGCGATCAACACCGACAACGGCAGTTCCCCATCGCAGGCGCCGAAGACGGCGGCGACGGCCGTGCCCGGCTCGGTGGCTCGACCCAGGCCGTATTGCTGGCGCAGAACCAGGTGCTGGGGATCCGCGGCGCCGGGTGTTCCGATGGTCTCCTGAATCACGCCCGAATGCCGACGCCAGCGTCGGGCCAATAGCTCCTCGTCGGAGAGTTGGGCGGCCGTGACGCTCCCGAAGTGCGCGGCAATGGCAGCGCCGACGGGCTGATGCACCGCATGTGGCCAATCCTCGATGCGAATCTGCGGCTGCGTGCGTCCGGACGCCCGCAGCGCCACCCAGCCCATGCCGATGCGTCGGATGCCGCAGTCGTCGAAGTAGTCCAACCATTCGGTGTACCGCTGCGCGTACTCCTCCGACGCGCTCAGCCCGGCGTCGGCCAGCCATAGCTCGACGTATTCGAAAGGATCGAGCACTTCACGTTGCAGCACCAGCGCATCGCAGCCGGTGGGGGCGATCCACTCGGTCAGCCGTTCTTCCCACGGTTGATCGGTGTGGGCCCAGTTGCCGAGCACGATCAGGGTGCCGTCGGGGTTGAGGTGTTCGACGGCCTCGGTCACCACGGTTCGCATCAGACCGTCGGCGAGTTGATTGCCTTCCCGGTAGACCAGTTCGCTGCGCGCCGGTGGCGAGATCACATAGGGCGGGTTCGTGACGATCAGATCGAAACGCTCAGCGGCCACCGGCTCGTAGAGCGATCCCAGCCGAAGATCGGCGTCGACCTGTGCGAGTCCGAGGGTGATGGCCGCCAGCTGCAAAGCCCGCGGGTTGAGGTCGGTCGCCACGATGCGCTCGACGTGCTCGGCCAGATGCAAGGCTTGGATGCCGCAGCCGGTGCCCAGATCCAGCACCGTTTCGACGTGATCGCGAGGAATCAACTGGGCCAGGGTCGTCGAAGCCGGGGAAGCGCCCAGCACGAAATCGTGGCGAGGCGGGACGCTGCGTCCGTCCAGCGGAGTGGGATCGGAACAGATCCACGCCGACATCTCGTCGTCGCCGTAGGGCTTCAGCTCGACCGTTGCGCGCACCTGGTCACCGCTGACGACCAGCAGACCGGCGTCGAGCAACTCCGCCATCGACCCCAGGGCGCGGCGGGCACGATCCACGGGCACCGCGTCGGCGAGCAGCCACAGCCGGATCAGGTCGGCTTGCGGATCGACCTGATCGGCCAACCCGCGCCGAGCCGGGATCGAGCTGTTGCGCGCCAGCCCGGCCACGGCGTCGTCTCCCAGCCGCTCGGTGACCTCTGCGAGGCGGTAGCCGCCGTGGGTGAGGTCGTCTCGAAGTGCGGCGATGGCGGCGTCAGTGAGCATGCCCTGCAGTCTTTCATCCCCCGGGTGGCCGTCCGTGGTGCCAGACTGCAGTATGCGAATCGTCAGCCTCGGCGCCTCCGGGCACGCCGGCAGCCGTATCGCGGCACTCCTGGCGCCAGAATTGGATGCCGCAGACGAACTGGTTCTGGCCGGACGCAGCGCGCAGCGCCTGGCTCGGACCCGGACCCTCATCACCTCAGCGGCCCAGATTTCGACCGCAATCGTGAATGTCGAAGACCAACAGGCGGTGCGCGACCTCGTCAGCGGCGCCGACCTGGTGATCGTGACGGTGAGCCGCCCGGATCTGATCGGTTCGCTGGCACGGATCGTGCTCGAGGCCGGTGCGGATTGGCTCGACACGATGTTGTCCACTCCCCCCAAGATCGCAGCGTTGCGTGCCCTGGAACCAGACATCACTGCCGCAGGCCGATGCTTCATCACCGATGGCGGCTTCCATCCGGGTCTGCCGGCGACGCTGGTGCGGTGGGCTGCGGAGCGGGTCGACGAACTCACCGAAGCCGACGTCACTGCGGGACTGCACATCGACTGGCAGGCCGACGCAATCGATGACGCCACCATCGAGGAGATGCTCACCGAGTTCACCGACTTCGACATGGTCACCTGGATCGACGGTGTTCGCCGCCGCGTGCGCTGGTCGGAGTGTCCCACGGTGGATTTCGGGCAACCGATCGGCTCCCAGCGGGTGATTCCGATGGGTCTGGCCGAAATGGTCGACCTGCCGCGCCAGTACCCGAGCCTGCAGCGCTGCGGGTTCTATGTCACCGGATTCTCCCCGGCCATGGACTACCTGGCACTGCCGGTGGT
Organism: Propionibacteriaceae bacterium UBA7704; assembly: GCA_002482525.1. Taxonomy (GTDB): domain Bacteria; phylum Actinomycetota; class Actinomycetes; order Propionibacteriales; family Propionibacteriaceae; genus Propionicimonas. The sequence goes on from DLGC01000010.1 coordinate 129,292, forward strand.
GATGGCCATGGCCAAGGTGCCGGCATTGCACCGGGCGAATGTGCGCTTCACGCGATGGGCGATGACGCACCTCGCCGTATCCCGACCGCCCTACCGACTCGTCCTGCAGACCATTGCCACCGGGCGCGCGTCCGGGATTCCCAGTCAGGTGTCGGTTCGTATTGCGGCCGAGGACAGCTATCTGCTGACCGCTGCGCCGGTGGTGGCTTGCGTGAACCAGTGGCGCGACGGCAGCGCGCGGCGCGTCGGGCTGCATTTCCAGGCCCAGGTGATGGAGCCGAACGCCTGTTTCGCCGACGTGACCCGGCTGGGCGTCGAGGTTCACCTCGGTGAGGTCACGCCGATCTGATCGTGGCAGGGTAGGTGCCATGCCGGTGCCGGAGTGGATGAGCCAGGACCCTCGGCTGCGTCACCACCATCATCGTGACGCTCAGCCGGGGCTCACCGTGGCGTTCCCCGACTGGGTGAGCGATCCGGTTCGCGACGCCTTCGCCGGCGTCGGCATCGAGCGACTGTGGCAACACCAGGCCGACGCAGCCAGCGCCGCGTTCTCCGGGCGCTCGGTGGCGATGGCTACGCCCACCGCGTCGGGCAAGAGCGCCGCCTATCTGTTGCCGGTGATCGCGGCCGGACTGGACCGCCGCCTCGGATTCGCTGTGGATCGCGGGCCGCTGGACCTGGATCGAGGGCACAGCGCTTTGTACCTGGCTCCGACCAAGGCGCTGGCCCACGATCAGTTGCGGGCCTGCCGGGAACTGGGGCTGCCGGGGTGGCAGCCGATCGCATTGGACGGAGATTCCAGCGACGGCGAGCGGCGCTTCGCCCGCGAACTCGGCCAATTCGTGCTCACCAATCCCGACATGCTGCACCGCTCGGTGTTGCCGTCCCATCACCGTTGGACCAGGCTGCTTTCGACGCTGCGCTATGTGGTGATCGACGAAGCGCACCGCTACCGCGGGGTGTTCGGCGCTCACACTGCGGCCGTGTTGCGACGGCTGCGACGACTGGCTCATCACTACGGCGCCGATCCGGTGTTCATCAGTGCTTCGGCGACTCTCAGCGGACCCGGAGAGTTGCTGCAGCGGCTCAGCGGCGTGCCCGAGGTGGTGGAGATCACCGAGGACGCCTCGGCGCGTCCCGCCGTGGACTATCTGATCTGGCAGCCGGTCGACGATCCACATCACGAGGCCGCTGAGGTGATGGCCCGATTGGTTACCGAGGGGCGACAGGTGCTCACCTTCACCACGTCTCGGGTGCAGGCGGAGTTGGTTGCCCTGCGGGCCCAAGAGCAGGCTGGGGCGGCGTCGGTGAAGTCCTATCGCAGCGGCTATCTCGCTGAGGATCGCCGCGCATTGGAGGCCGGGCTGCAGTCGGGTCGGCTGCGCGGCGTGGCCTGCACCAACGCTCTGGAGTTGGGGGTGGACATCGCCGGCGTCGACGCGGTGATCAACTGCGGCTTTCCCGGCACGTTGGCTTCGTTGCGGCAGCAGGCTGGACGCGCCGGTCGAGCCGGTGCGGATGCTCTGGCGGTGTTGATCCCCAAGGCGGATCCGCTGGATGCCTACCTGTGCGAGCACCCGGAGTTGATCTTCGAGGCGCCGGTGGAACGCACCGTGCTGCACCCGGAGAATCCCCAGGTGCTGGCGCTTCAGGTCGCTGCGGCTGCCCAGGAATTGCCCGTCACCGAGGAGGATGATCGCTGGTTCGGGCCGACGTTGCCTGCCGTTCTGGAGCGGCTCACCGCCACTGGCTATCTGCGACATCGGCCTGCCGGGTGGTTCTGGACCCGCCCGGATCGCGCGGTGGATTCCATTGATCTGCGCGCTGCCGGCGGCCACAGTGTCGAGGTCGTGGATCAGGCCACCGGACGGGTATTGGGGCAGGTCGATCCGTCGGCGGCTGACCGCAGCGTCCACAGTGGCGCGATCTATCTGCATCAGGGCGAGCCGTGGCTGGTCACCGATTACCGGCCGAACGAAAACACCGCTTTGGTGCGTCCGGGGCGCGATGGGTACTTCACCCAAGCACTCGGTCATAGTGACATTGAGATCATTGAGCAGCTCCGCCGCGATCGGCTGGGAGCTGCGGAGGTCTTTTTCGGCACGGTGGAGTTGTCCAGCCAGGTGACCGGCTTTCTGCGTCGCGATGAGGTGAGTGGCACGGTGTGGGACAGCACCCCGTTGGAGCTGCCGCGCCACACGCTGCGCACGCAAGCGGTGTGGTACACCGTGGACGCCGCGGCGCTGGCCGACTTTCCTGCCAAGGACCTGCCAGGCGCCGCCCACGCCGCCGAACACACCGCCATCGGGCTGCTGCCTGCCTTCGCTCCCTGTGATCGTTGGGATATCGGTGGGCTGTCGACCACGCTGCACCCCGACACCGGAAAGCTCACCGTGTTCGTCCACGATGGCGCCGCCGGCGGAGCCGGGTTCGCGGAACAGGGCTATGCGCGGATCGAACCGTGGCTGAGTGCCACCTTGGATCGGCTGCGGAAGTGCCCGTGTGAGGCGGGCTGCCCGGCGTGCGTAGTCTCCCCGAAGTGCGGCAACGGCAACGAGCCCCTGAACAAGGCCGCTGCGGCTCGGCTGTTGGAGTTGATCCTCAGCTGAGTCAGTGAGCTGACCCCAGGCGTCCGGCGCGGGCTTCGGAGCGCACCGTGGGCTCGATTCCGAACACCACCGTCACGCGGCGCTGCACCTCGACGGTCACCACGAAGTCCAGCAGATCGCCGACGACTCGGCACCCGCGAACCTCCACTCCGTTGGACGCGGCGATCTGGCGGGCCGCCGGGCAGGCCTCCTGGCCGGCGGCGAAGGCCGCCGCCCCGGAGAGCGCGGCCAGATCAGCCGCCTGGTCGGCATCCCGCTGGGCCAGCGCGACCACGGCGGCCAACGCGCCGACGCCGGTGATGAGCATCAGCACGGCCACGACCACGGCGACCATCAGCGTGCCGGCTCCCCGCTGCGGGCCCATCAGCTCGGCTCCCGCATCACGGTGGCCTCAGCTTGCAGCGGAACCACTGGGAGCCACGACGCCCAGGGCTGCGCAGCCAATCGGACGACCACCGTGATCTGGTCGGCCTGCTGTTGCACCTCGATGCGGGCCCCCGACGGTTTGGTGCGGTCCAAGGCGGCGATGGCCGCTTGATCACCGCGACTGGCCTGCCGCGCCACGGCGGCGGCGAGTTCGTTGCAGGTGCCCCACAGCATCACCACCGCCAGGACCCAGCTCAGCATCACCATCACCAGGGCCGCTGCCAGGCTGCCCAGGGCCAACTCAACGGTGACCATGCCGTGCTGGCCGCGCGGGGGGTTGGCCGGGCGAACCCGGCCAACCCGCGTCGTCGGAATCATTGGGCTCCGAGGATGCCCAGGATGATCTGGATGATCATCTCGATGATCTTCTTGAGCAACTCCTGGAACCAGTCCTGCTGAAACAGGGTGATCAGCGTCCCGATGCCGGTCGCGATCGCCACCGAGCCGACTGCATATTCCGCGGTGGTCATGCCGCGCTGTCCGTGTCGCCGCACCGCCTGAACGAGCTTGCCTGCCATTGCCACTCCTTTCGTTGTTGCGTCCGCTCGAACGCACTCTCAGCTTCGGCAGACCGCCGCTGGTGGCTTCACTGGGCGGCGCAGCTGTGGATAGCCGAATCGGCGAGGAAAAGAGGTGTGCATGCTGACCTCAGCCGAACAGGCCGCCCAGCATCCCGCCCAGGATCGGAACCAGGCCCAGTAGCACGAAGGCCGGCAGGAAACACAGCATCAGTGGCAGCACCGAACGCACCCCCACCCGCTTGGCCCGCGTCTCGGCCTCGGCGGCCCGCGCCTTGCGGGTGTCGGCTGCCAGCACCCGCAACCGGGCACTCAGCGACATGCCGGTGGCCGCCCCCCGTCCGAGCTCTCGACCGAGACCGGCCAGCGCCGTATCGGCCGCCAGGTCCTGCCAGGCTCGGTATTCGTCCACCCCTAGCTCGGTCTTGGCAACGGTCTCTGCGAGCACGGCAGCCATCGGCTCGGGCACAACGCGAGCAACGGTCGCAGCAGCTCCCCGCGCCGGCAACCCCGCTTCCAGACAGACCACCAGCAGATCACAGGTCTGGGGCAAGGCTGCGCGAAGCTTCTCCTGGCGCCGAGCCAACGCCGCCCGATCACCAGCGCGAAGCACCGCGGCCGCGACCACAGCGGCGAGGGCACCGATCGCCAACGACCACCATCCAGTCACGGCGGTGGCCATCACTGCGGACACCCCGGTGACGAGCGCCATGGCGCTGCGACGCTGGGTTCGCGGCGCCTCAATTCCGGAATCGGCCGTGGTCAGCAGGCGCGAAGCAGTGGGTGGCCAGGCGGCGAGCACAGCCAATCCACTACTCAGTGCGGCGACGACGACGATCACGGGTTGCCCACCGATCCGGCGATGCGTTCCATCCACCACACCCCGGCGCAGGCAAAGGCGACCCCGGTCACCAAACACAGCTGGCCGACGGGCGATCCGATCAGAAAGGCGAAGGGATCCCCACCGATGGCGAACCCCAAGGCCAGCCCGGCGAAGGGTAATGCGGCCAGCATGCGCCCCGTCGCTCTGGGCGCCGACAGTTCCGCTGCGACCACGCGATCCAGGCGACGAACGCTATCCAAGTGGTCGGCCAGAGCGTCGAGGGTGTCGGTCAGCGAAGCGCCGCTGCCTTCACAGACCTGCCAGGCCGCTGCCAACTCTGCCAAGCCCTCGCCGCCCGGTTCGAGACTCTGCCGCCGCCAGGTTGCCGTCAGCGATCCGCCAACGCGCTGGGCTGCCGTCGCCTCGGCGAAGACGTCGGTTTCGGCGCTTGCCAGATGCAGCGCACTGCCCGGAACATGACCCACCCGCAACAACCCGGCCAGCAGTTGGCTTGATTCGGCGATCGATTCGGCGCGCTGCCAGGCACGATGCTGGCGCCGATGCTTCAGCACCAGGTTGAGCACGGTGCCGACGACCAAGGCGACACTGAACGCGACACTGGCTCCGGCCGTACCACCCAGGAGAAGTCCCACCGAGGCCGCCAGCACAACCAGGGTTGGCGGCCACCAGAGCTGCCGGCGCCGAGGCGCGCTGCGCTGCTGAGGTCGGGGCTGCAACCGGGCCAACCGCCACCGAGGCGCGGCGGGTCGCATCAGAAACACCGCAGCCACCAGGCAGGCGGCCGCCACGATCGTCATGATCGAGCCCAGCTCAGCAACTGTGGGGCACCGGGCCCTTCCTCGACGCCGTCGTCGGTGAACCGAAGCCCCGGCAGCGTCCGGCAGCGTCCGCTGGCCTCATCAGCGGCCAACAGGCTGATCTCGGACAACCAACGGCGTCCATCAGCACGCCTGGTCACATGGATCAGCACCTGAATCGCCGAGGCCAACTGGGCGTGCAGCGCGTCGCGGCCCAATCCGGCCAACGCGCCGAGTGCCTCCAACCGGGCGGGTACGTCCGCGGCGGAGTTGGCGTGAACCGTGCCGCAGCCGCCTTCATGGCCGGTATTCATCGCGCTGAGCAGATCGGCCAGTTCGGCACCGCGGACTTCGCCGACCACCAGCCGATCCGGGCGCATCCGTAGCGATTGGCGAACCAGGTCGGTGAGGGTGATCGCGCCGCGCCCCTCGGTGTTCGCCGGTCGCGCCTCCAGCCGCACGCAATGCGGATGGTCCGGCCATAGTTCGCGGGAGTCCTCGGCGATCACGATGCGCTCCGTCGGCGGTACCAGGGCCAGCATCGCCGCCAGCAAGGTGGTCTTCCCCGAACCCGTGCCCCCGGAGATCAGAAACGCCCGCCGCTGAGCGACCAGCCCAGCGAGCAGTTCCGCGGCCTGCGTGGTCATGCTGGCATTCACCACCCAATCGGCCAGGCTGAACCGGCGCCGGTTCGGGATGCGCAGCGACAGGCAGGTACCGGCCTCGGCGATGCAACCCAGCACGGCATGAACCCGCACGCCATCGGGCAGCCGGGCATCGACGAACGGGGAACCGTCGTCGAGTCGGCGTCCCACCGATGCCGCCAGCCGGGTGGCCAGGCGTCGCACCTCGGCGTCGTCGGTGAAGCGAACCGAGGCCGGCTCTAAACCTGCGCCACGGTCGAGATAGACCTCATCGGGGGCGTTCACCAGAACATCAGTGACGCCGGGCAGTTCAACCAAGGGCTGTAGCACCCCGGCACCGGTGCTGTCCTGGCGCAAGCGGGCGACCACCTGGCGCACGGACGCATCGGAAACCAGCAGGCCCAGCGTTCTCAGAGCACCGGCCACCTCGACCGGTCCGACCGCAAGTCCTTGCCGGGCCAGGTGGTCGCGCACCGCCTCCAGATCGGACTCACGCATCGATGGCCCGCCGCTCGATGCTGTGATGGGCGCCGAGCTCGTCGGTCAGGGCCGCCACCGCGCGCCGATAGCGCCGCCCTGCTGCCGACAGCGGGGCCACTCCGCCCTCCGCGGCGCCAGGCAAGGCGCCATCGGCGGGAAGCTGTGCCAACACCGGACGATCCAAGGCGTCAGCCACCAGGCCGATCGGCAGCCCACCCTTGACCGGGCGAACCACGAGCTGGGCTTCGGTGAGATCGTGGGCTGCAATCAACTGTCGAGCCGCCGCCACTGCGCGCACCCCTGCCGCCACCACCACCAACTGAATGCTCGACAGCCTCACCGCCTCCCGCACCGAGATCTCCGCCCTTCCCGGATCAAGCACCACCAGCGAGTGCCAGCCGGCCAGCGCATTGACGATGGCGGCCAGCGGCTCGCGGGCCAGATCCAACGGTTCGCCCCGCGCCATGGACACCACGGAAACCTTGTCGATCACCGGAAGATAGCTGCGCAGATCGCCGAGCTGGCCGGACGCCGAGTTCAGTCGCGGCCACCGCCAGCCGGGCACCCCCTCGGCGCCCAACAGCAGGTCGATGCCGCCCCCGAAAGGGTCGGCATCGACCAGTGCTGCACCGAGGGGGGCTCGGGCAGCACTCAACTGAGCCATGGCGACGGCCAAGGTCGAAGCGCCCACTCCACCACTACCCCCGATGGCCGCCACCACCGGGGCTCGGCGTTGTGAGCTACCTTCACCGAGCACCGTTCCCAGCCAGGCGGCCCCCTCCGGCAGCCGGATCACCCGCGCCGACAGCGGCGCCGACCACGTTGCAAGCAGCGCAGGATCCTGCCCCACCACATAAACCGCGCTGCGGTGAGGCAAGGCTCGGGCCGCCACTCGTTCTGCCTGGTCGGCGTCAATCAGCACCGCAGCAGCCGTCCGCCAAGGTGCCGCGAGCTGTTCAAGATCGCTGATCACCTCGGCTTCCACCTGCTGGGCCGCTACCGCTGTCAGAATCGCGTCCTGGGTATCTCCGGGCCGCGCAACCACCAGCACTGGACCACTCGGACTCAGTTGTGCCATGCCCACACCCTCGGCATCGACCAGGTCGACGCGTCAGCCGAAATCGAAGCTGTGGACAACCGAGATGGAATCCCTGGGCTCAGCGACACGGCGTTCGCCGACGTCGACCGGCCTGCTCCGTGGACGGTAGCGAGCCGACGGCCTGATCAGGCCGCGATGAATCCCTCCGAAAGCTCCCACAGCCGTTCAGCCATGGCATCGAAGCGTGGGGTGTCGTAGCGCTGCTGGAGTCTGCGCTTGTCGTAATAGCCGCCAGAGGACCAATCCGTCCCGGGAGTTCCTTCTGCCAGCCACACCAGTTGATCGCTGCCCTGCTCGGAGCTGACCATCAGCTTCTTGGACACCGGATTGTTGTAGAAGACCCGCATGAACCCGGGACCACCGCTGGCGAAGTTCGACGCCACCACGCCGGGATGGAAAGCCGCCGCCGACAGGCCCTGCTTGCCATAGCGTCGGTGCAACTCACGGGTGAACAAGATGTTGAACAACTTGCTGTTGCCGTAGGCGATGGGCGCGCTGTAGCCGCGCTCGGCGTCGACATCGTCCAGGTCGGGCCGTGCGATGGACTGCGCCGCCACGCTCGACGTCTGAATGACGCAGGCCCGTGATCTCAGCAAGGTGTCCATCAATAGAGTGGTGAGCAGGAACCCGGCAAGGTGGTTCACCTGGAAAGTCAGTTCATGACCGTCCTCGGTGACGGTTCGAGCCCCCATGATGCCGCCGGCATTGTTGGCCAGCACGTCGATGTGCGAATAGGCCTGGTTCAGTTCGGACGCCAACGCACGCACCTGATGCAACGACGCGAAGTCCGCCACATGGTAGGGACGCCCCACTTCAGCCGCCACGGCCGCCGTCTTAGCCGGGTCGCGTCCCACCAGCACGACCTGCTCCCCCAGCGCAGTCAGGCGTCGAACTGCGGCAGCTCCGACGCCGTCGCTGGCACCGGTGAGGATGATTGTTCGCCCACTCATAGCTGACCTTCCGTCGACCACACCCACGCTACTGCCCCGCGGGTAGCAAGTAGCGGGATCGCCCGACGTCGGGTGTTTCCTGCGTCGCACTGCTCGACGCGCCACCTACTATCGGTCCATGACCTCCGGCAGCGGTGGCAGCTTTCCCATGGCCGCCCTTGAATGGCTGGTCCCCGAGCCGTGGGCTCGGGTCCTGGTCATTGGTTCCGTGTCCGGCGCCATCCTCAGCCGTCTGATCGGCAGAGGCGCTGCGGTGATGGTGGCCGAGGCCGACTACGCCCGGGCAGTCGCGCTGCGCCAGCGCTGGGGCGATCTGTGGGTGGTGCTAGCCGATCCTTCCGCGCTGCCGTTCAATCCGGGGAGTTTCGATACCGTCTTGATCAGTGGTGGCTTCGCGGCCCTCGAACCCGAGCCGGCGCGCTCGGAATGTGCCCGGGTCTTGCGCGGCGGCGGGCATCTGGCCCTGATCCACGCTGCTCGCGACGACAGCGTCCCGTGGGTGCGGCGGCTGGCTGAAGTGCTGCAGGGTCACGACCCGGAGTTGATGACGGCCACCCCGCTGGCCGCCGTGGCCGAACTCGACGGCTGCTGCTACTTCCCCGATGTCGAGGCGCGCAATTTCCGCACCTGGGTGCCGATCACCCGCGACGGCATGCTCCAGATGGTGTCCAGCACCCCCACTTTGGCGGGGCTGAGCGCGCAGGCTTCGGCGCGGCTGTTGGCACAGGTCGGTGCGATCTATGACTCCTCGGCCCGCCATCCTGAGCCGTTGACATTGCCCTATGCGATGCAGTGCTGGCGGGCCGCCGCTGACCACAGCGAGTTCACCAGTCAGCTTCATCTGCCCGGCGACGGCATCAGCATCAAGCTGTAGGCCTCATCACAACCGACCCACGTGCAGTCACCGCAGCCGGCCCGGCGTTAGGCTGGCATTCACGCCACTGAAGGGAAGATCATGGCCGAGCAGACCGAGATCGCCGAGGTGATCAAGAACATTCAGGCCGACATCACCACGATCGTGCGAGGCGAGATCGCGCTCGCCACCGAAGAACTCAAGCCTGAAGCGGCCAAGGCCGGCATCATTGCCGGGCTCTTCGGCGGCGCCGGATATCTGGCCCTCAGTGCGGCCGCGGTGCTGTTCAGCGCTTTTGCCTTCCTCTGGGCCATGGGATTCCAGGCCTGGTTCGGTCTGGATCTGCTGCCCGCCCTGTTCTGGGGTTTCCTGGTGATGGGGGTGGCGATGCTGCTGCTCGCAGGCGTTATGGCCCTGGTGGGCACCAAGGTCCCCAAACCGGGTCCTCCGACGCAGGCGATCGCCAATGTCAAGGATGAGGTGGAGTTCGTCAAGGGTGCCGTCGCTGACGCCAATGCCGCCGCAAACAAGCTGTCGCTCACCGGCTCGGAACCGACCTCGACCGAGGCAGAGTTGGAAGGCTGAGCGGCCCGCTACTCCACCGGCAGCGCGTAGACCCGCGATTCCCAACCCGCCAGCACGTCGCCGGGATCGGGATGGGTACCCAGCAGAAGTCGGGCGCCGCTGATGTCGGGCACACCGTGCGGCCACGGCACCGAGCCGGTCGACCAGTTCGCCATCACCAACAACCGTTCAGAGCCGAGGGTTCGGGTGAAGCAGAACAGCTCCTCATCGTCGGCGAGCAGCAACTCGAAGACGCCGTCGCGCACCACGGCCAGTTCATGACGCATCGAGATCAGTCGCCGGTAATGCTGAAGCACCGAGTTCGGGTCGGACATCGCCTCGACCACATTGATCCGATCGTGATTGGCGTTGATCTGCAGCCAGGGCTTCCCTGTAGTGAACCCGGCGCCGGGGCTGGCATCCCAACACATCGGGGTACGGGCGTTGTCGCGGCTCTTCACGCCGATCGCGAACAGCACGGCAGCCTCCGGCAAGCCCATCGTGAGGGCCTGCTCGTAGAAGTGAACTGACTCCACATCGTCGTATTGATCGATGCTGGTGAACCCGGCGTTGGTCATGCCGATCTCGTCACCTTGGTAGAGGAAGGGTGTGCCCTTCAACAGATGCAAGGTGGTGGCCAGAGTCTTGGCAGAGGCCTGGCGGAACTGCTCGGAGTCATCGCCGAAGCGTGACACCGAGCGGGGCTGATCGTGGTTGCCGAGGTACAGGGCGTTCCAGCCTTCCTCGGCCAGCGCGTATTGATAGCTGGCCAGCACGGATTTCAGCTTCGACAGCTTGAGCTCGGCAAGATCCCATTTCACCGCCGATGCCTGATCGACCTGGACATGCTCGAAGGTGATCACCATCCCCAACTCGCGGGCGGATTCGGCGGTATAGCTACGCACGAGTTCGGCATCGACGCCGGCCATCTCCCCGACGGTGAAGAGGTCCCGCTCGGTAATGCCGACTTCCCGGTTCATCTCGGCGAGGAACTCATGCAGCCGCGGCCCATTGGCCACCATGTTGACGTCGTAGCACAGCCCGTCAGGACCGGCGGGCCCATCAACGGCCGGATAGGTCTTGGAGATGAGATTGATGACGTCCATCCGGAATCCGTCGACGCCCCGGTCGACCCACCAGCGCATCATGTCGTAGATCGCGGCGCGAACCTCAGGGTTTTCCCAGTTCAGGTCAGGCTGCCGGCGCGTGAACAGGTGCAGGTAGTACTCGCCGCGGGCCGGGTCGTACTCCCACCCCGGGCCGCCGAACCCTGAGCCGGCGTTGGTCGGTTCGGCGCCAGGTGTGCCGGGCTCGAACCCGTCACGGGCCGGACGCCAGATGTACCAGTCACGCTTGGCCGAAGCCGGATCGCGCGATTCGACGAACCAGGGATGCTCGTCGGAGGTGTGGTTGACCACGAGGTCCATGACGAGCCGGATACCGCGGGCATGCAATGCCGCGATCAGCTCGTCCAGATCGGCAAGAGTGCCGAACATCGGGTCGACATCGCGATAGTCGGCGATGTCGTAGCCGTTGTCGTCCATCGGTGAGCGGTACACCGGCGAGAGCCACACCACATCGACTCCCAGTGCGGCGAGGTAATCGACTTTGCTCAGGACGCCCCTGAGATCACCGATCCCGTCGCCGTTGGAGTCCGCGAAGGAGCGCGGATAGATCTGATATGCCACTGCGTCGTGCCACCAAGCCATGGGGTCCATCATGACGCATGTCGGAAATTCCGCGAACCATGTTCACAGGATTTGTGGGTAGCGGGCTAGCGGGCGTCGCGCAGGAAGCGTGCCGGGATCGGGCTGACGCGGTTGGTGTCCCACTCCTGTGCCCAGCCGAACAGGGTGAACAGACCGTCCAGCAGATAGGCGGTGAACCCCCAGACATAGAGGTCATCGACCCAGAAGCCGGGCCCGGTGAACTCCCCCAGACGCCAGGTGTCGCGGCGCTGCGGATCGAGCAGGGTGGCGATCTCGACCTGATGGACGGCGCTCAACTCTTCGGTGTCGACGACCTGCAGTGGTCCCGGACGCCGCCACCAGGCGACGACGGGGGTTACGTCGAAGCCGCTGCGCGGAATGTGTCGCGACGGCAGGATTCCTAAGACAGTGACGTCGGCGGGTTCCACCCCCACCTCTTCGCGGGCTTCCCGCAGCGCGGTAACGATCGCATCGGCGTCCTCGGCTTCGGCCGTGCCACCGGGAAAGGCCACTTGGCCGGCGTGACTACGCAAGTCGGGGCGTTTCTCGACCAGGACGGTCTGGTAGCCGTCATTGCTGTCGGCCAGCAAGATGAGCACCGCGGCCGCTTTCCCGGAGCCGCGTGCGGCTCGGGGTGCGGTCGGGTCGGCCAGCAGCTGGCGCAGTCGCTGCAGGTCGGCGGGCAGCGGGTCGTTCATCGTCGTGGTTCCCGGATCAGCTTCGTGGCGACCTTTTCTTCGATCGGGCCCTCTCCGAAAGAGGGGCACAGTGCTGCGACCGGGCAGGCCCCGCACGCGGGACGCCGGGCATGGCAGCGACGTCGCCCGTGCCAGATCATCCGATGGTTGAGCTGGTTCCAGTCTCGCCGCTCGAAGAGTTCACCGACTTCGGCCTCGATCTTCACCGGGTCGGTCGCCGCCGTCCAGGCAAAACGGCGCGACAGGCGAATGAAGTGGGTGTCGGTGGTCAGCGCCGGTTTGCCGAAGGCGTCGGAGAGCACCACATTGGCGGTCTTGCGGCCAACCCCGGGCAGGGTGGTGAGTTGTTCGACAGTGGTGGGCACCTGCCCGTCGAAGTCACTGAGCAGGGAGGCACTCAATCGCAGCAGGGAGTCGGTCTTGGCCCGGAAGAAACCGGTGGGTTTGATCAACTCCTCCAGTTCGGTTCGATCGGCGCCGGCCAGTTCGACCGCCGAGGGGTACCGCGCGAAGAGCTGCGGGGTGACGGTGTTGACCCGCCGGTCGGTGGATTGAGCCGAGAGCACTGTGGCGACCAGCAGTTGCCACGCGTCGCGGTAGTCGAGTTCGCAGTGCGCATCGGGATAGGTATCGCCGAGGATGCGGAAGATCTTGCGAGCCCGGCGAACCGTGGCGGTTCGGCTGGCATCCATCAGTCGGTGACCACCTCGACGATCAGTTCGATCTCTACCGGGGAATCCAGGGGCAGCACGGCCACCCCCACCGCGCTGCGGGCATGAATGCCGTCATCGCCGAAGATCTCCTGCAACAGCTTCGAGGCGCCGTTGGCGACGGCCGGCTGCCCGGTGAACGACGGATCGCTGGCGACATAGACCACCAGCTTCGTGACGCTGCGGATCCGATCCACGCCACCGGCTGCCGCTGCGGCGGCAGCCACTGCGTTCAAGGCCGCGGTGCGGGCCAGTCGTGCGGCGTCGTCGGGGTCGACCTCGGCTCCGACCTTCCCGGTCAGCTCCAGCACGCCGTCCACGAACGGCAGTTGGCCTGAGGTGAACACCTGATGGCCGCTGGCTCGGGCCGGCACATAGGACGCGACCGGAGCGGGAACTGCGGGCAGGTTCAGGCCTGCGTCGGCCAGACGGGCCGATGGCGTGCTGGTCATGCGCCCACCGGCCGCTTCAGATAGGCAACCAGGTTGTCGGCATTGGGCCCAGGCACGACCTGGACCAGCTCCCAGCCTTCACTGCCCCAGTTGTCGAGAATTTGTTTGGTGGCGTGCACCAATAGCGGCACGGTCACGTACTCCCACTTCGTCATGGGAACACCCTAACCGCGCCGAGGGCCGAGCGTCCGCTGTGCCGAAACCGCCATTGGCTCCGGCAGCAGAATTCGCCAGCAGGCTTAGGCTCGGACGTGGCCTTCCTTGGGGCACAACAGGGAGGTCCACGACGTGATGTCGGTGCGCTGACGAAGCAGTTGCCGACGTTCGCGTTCGGTCATGCCGCCCCAGACTCCCCACTCAATGCGGTTGTCCAGTGCTTCAGCCAGGCAGTTGGTCCGCACTGGGCAGCCTGAGCAGATCGTGCGCGCACGCTTCTGCTCGGCCCCGTCAGGGAACAACTCATCTTCAAGTCCGCGGCACTTAGCCAGCAGCGTCCAGTCATCCGTTTGGAGCGTCATTGCTCTCAGTCCTTTCGGCGGGGGGCCACCAGGAAGGGGGATTGGGGTTCTCCTCCCTGTCGAGCTTCAGGCTAACCCTGGCAGGAGTCAATAGCCATACCACCGCAGCCGATCCGAAAGTTACTACCCTGCCCCCACCCGTATGGGTGTGTGGAGATCGGCGTTCAGCCAGGGCTGGATTCAGTGACGTACCCTTTACCCATGCTGCTTGGCAAACGGCTCTACGCGCTGCTCACTTTCATTCTGGTTTCCATCCTCGGCGGGGTGCTGGTGGCCGGCCTCATGGTGCCCGCGGTCGGGGTCGCCGCATCGACCACCAAGGACGCTCTGACGGGAGTCAACGACCTGCCCGTGGAGTTGGAGGCACCGCCGCAATGGCAGCGATCGAAACTGCTGACCGCCAGCGGCAAGGTGCTGGCCTATTTCTACGATCAGAACCGCATTTACGTGTCTTTGGACAAGATTTCGGCGGACATGAAGATGGCGCAGGTGGGCATCGAGGACCACCGCTTCTATGAGCATGGCGCGATGGATCTCACCGGCACGCTGCGCGCTCTGGTGAGCACGACCCAAGGCAATACCCAGGGCGGCTCGAGCCTGACTCAGCAGTACGTGCGGATGGTATTGGTGGAGAAGGCCGAGGCCTCCGGCGACAAGGCTGCAGCTGCGGCTGCCAAGGAAGAATCCATCGCCCGAAAGATCCGCGAGCTGCGCTACGCCATCGCGGTGGAGAAGGAATTCACCAAAGACCAAATCCTCGAGTTCTACTTGAACATGGCCTACTACGGCGACGGCGCCTACGGTGTGGAGGCGGCCGCCCGTCATTACTTCGGAGTCACGGCGGCGAATCTCGATCTGGCGCAATCGGCGATGCTGGCCGGTCTGGTCCGCAACCCGGTGGCCACCAATCCGGTGAGTCACACGGTGGTCGCGATCAGCCGCCGCAATGACGTCCTGGATCGTCTGCAGCAACTCGGTGAAATCACCGCCGCACAGGCCGCGGGCGCAAAGACTGTCACCTTCGACAAATCAAAGGTCGTCGATGCACGCACCGGCTGCGCGAACTCGCCCTACCCCTTCGTCTGCGATTACGCCTTCAGAGCGCTGACCTTGGATGCGACGAGCCTGGGGGCCACTCCTCAGGAGCGCAAAGAGCGCGTCTACCGCGGTGGCCTCACCATCCAGACCCAGATCGACGTGAAGGCCCAGAAGGCTGCAGAGAAGACGATCCGCAACTACATCTCGGGTAAGGACCCGGTGGTTTCGGTCATCACCATGATGCAGCCGGGAACCGGTCTGATCCTGGCCATGGCGCAGAACCGACAAGAGATGGGCAAGAAACCCGGGCAGACCTATTGGAACTATGCGGCGAGCAATCGAATGGGCGGCAGCAACGGCTTCTTCGGAGGGTCGACGTTCAAGATCTTCACGGCCGCCGCTGCGCTCTCGGCCGGGATGGGTTCCTATGGCTCGATTCACGCCGACGGATCGCACGACTACAAGGGCGAAACGTTCAAGTCCTGCGATGGTCCGTTCGAGTTCCCATCGAGTTGGACCGTCGACGGCGAAGCCGGCACGTACAACCTGTGGACGGGCACTCAGCACTCTGTGAACAACTACTTTGTTCCGCTGGAGCAGGCTGTGGGCATCTGCAATGTGGTGAAGATGGCACAGACTGTCGGGCTGAAGCCCGCCAATGGCGAGGACCTCATCAAGGATCAGCATTCTGACTGGTTCCCGTCCTTCACGCTGGGAGCAGCCGGTATCAGTCCACTGTCGCTGACCGAGGCCTACGCCACCTTCGCGGCGCGCGGCATGCACTGCGACCCGATCATTCTGAAGTCGATCACTACCTCAGATGGCACCTCGCTGGCGGTGCCCGATGCGAACTGCAAGCAGGTGATCAGCAAGGACCTGGCCGACACCATCAACCAGATCTTCCGTGGGCCTTACAACGGAGGCACGGCCACACTGGCCAAGGTGCCCGGCGTGGACATGGCTGGCAAGACCGGAACGGTGAGCCTGAACCGTGCCATCTGGACGATGGGGTACACGCCGGATCTGGCTGCGGCGGCAATGATCAGCTACGACAATGATCCGAAGTACAAGAAGTTCTGGAAGGCGCGTCGCAGCTTCCTGCGGGGCGTGTATTTGAAACACTCCGGTCATTCCTTGACGGGATTCTCCGGCGGTGAGGCAGGCGGACGCCTACTCAAGCCCGCGTTCGCAGCGGCTATCGCCGATATCAAGAATCGGCACAAGTTCGCCAAGGCAGACCAGTCGATCCTTAAGGGTGTGCAGGTCGGCGTCCCGAGTTGTTCAGGACAGTCGGTGAGCGGCTGCGCGAAGACACTGGCCAAGGCCGGCTTCTCTAGCACTACCAGCCGGGTCTTCAGCGATCTCCCGGTGGGCGCGCTGGTCGGTACCTCCCCGTCGGGGTCGGCCGGAAAGGGCTCGATGATCTCCATCCTGGTCAGCAAGGGTCCAGATCCGAAGGCGAAGAAGAAGAAAAAGAAGGACACGACCACCGTCGCTCCGACGCCGGCCCCGTCTCCGTCTCGATGAGCGGGGTATCGCGAGTCGCCAAGACGGTGGCGATCGCCGGGGCCGCGGCGTTCGCCTATGGTGCACTGATCGAGGTCCGATCGTTCCGGGTTCGTCGGTTCTGCGCGGACATTCTGCCCGCGGGTTCGGAGAAGCTGCGGATCTTGCACATCTCGGATTTGCATCTGATGGCTCGGCAGCGACGCAAGCTCGACTTCGTCGCAGCATTGTCCGGCCTGGAGCCGGACCTGGTCGTGAGCACGGGCGACAATCTCGCCCAGCCCGAGGCTCTCGAACCGCTGCTGACCGCACTGGGACGCCTACGCGAGGTGCCGGGAGTGTTCGTGTTCGGCTCCAATGACTATGTGGGCCCACGACTGTCGAACCCGTTGGCCTATCTCGCCGGCGATTCCGGCAAGCACAGCGCAGCTGCCTCAACCCGCCCCATGCCGACTCAGGCGCTGCGGGCCGCGTTTGAATCGACCGGCTGGCACGACGTGACCGGACGTCGCGAGCAGCTCACGCTGCGTGGCGTGACGGTGGAGTTTCGCGGCACCGATGATGCGCACTGGGAGCGCGACGACTACTCCGTGGTGGCCGGAGCGCCCGCCGAGGGCACCGACGTTGCACTCGGAATCACCCATGCCCCCTATCAGCGGGTGCTGGATGCCATGACCGATGACGGCGTGGACTTGATCCTGGCCGGCCACACTCACGGCGGCCAGGTGTGCGTCCCCGGCTGGGGTGCCCTGACCACCAATTGCGATCTGGAACCCGCCCGCGCCAAGGGCCTGAGCACTCAAGAGACAGCGGCAGGAACCTCCCTGGTTCATGTTTCGGCCGGCCTGGGCACCTCGCCGTACGCGCCCTATCGCTTCGCCTGCCCGCCGGAAGTGACGCTGTTGACGCTGCGTCCGGCCTCGAATGGCTGAGTGGGTTCGGTTGAGCTAAACTGCCACTCGGCCCTGATACGGTCAGGGCCTTCGGGGTGTGGCGCAGCTTGGTAGCGCGCATCGTTCGGGACGATGAGGTCGCAGGTTCAAATCCTGTCACCCCGACTCTGCGGAAAGCCGCTTTGAGCAGGGAAAGAGATCCCGGTTCGGAGCGGCTTTCGCCAACTCTCCTCATTTTGATGAATTTCCGCGTAACGCGGCGGGCCGTTTGATCGGTACTACCTGTGAGGGCCCCCTAGGACGCTGTCCTCCCAAGCTGGCGTCCACCCTGACACAAGAGGCAACCATGCTGATCAATCGAAGGGATCGTGGCGCGGCGGCTGTGGAGTTCGCTCTACTGATGCCGTTCTTGATGTTGCTGTTGCTGGGCATCATCGAGTTCGCCTTCCTGTTCTTGACTCAGGCCACCGTCGCCAATGCCGCCCGCATGGGTGTGCGCAACTATGTGATCAACTACGCCAATCCGAACGCCGAACAGATCGCCATCGACACGGCGTCCGCAACAACTCCTGACCCTTCGAATGTCATCGATGGCACCTTCTCGGCCGAATGCACCCCCATGGGCCAGACCACGCTCACCCTCACCTACCGCTACCACACCCTGACCGGGTTCTTCGACGGCATGTTGGGCACCTTCGTGACCCTCAAAGGAGTGGGGAGCATGCAATGCGGCGGCTGAGGGATAGGGAGCGCGGCGCAACCGCCGTCGTGGTGGCATTGAGCATGGTGACACTGATGGGTATGGGCGCACTGTCCATCGACCTCGGCGGTGCCTACTCCGATCACCAGCAACTCCAGAACGGTGCTGACGCTGCTGCTTTGGCCATTGCCGAGTCCTGCGCCTACGGCGAATGCCAGGACACCGCCGACGCGTTCGTCAAAGCCAACAAGCTGGATGGCAATGCCGACGGTGCCGTGGTCGGCGAGATCGGCGAAACCTCGGTCACCGTGCGGGCCTCCGCGACACGTCAGAACTGGTTCGGCGACATCATCGGGGTCCCCACCAGCGACCTGAGCGCGCAGGCGACGGCCAGCTGGGGCTGGCCCTCCGGCGGTGCCACCATGCCGCTGACGTTCTCCTGGTGCGCGTTCTACTCCGCCACGGGCGGTTGGGACGACGAGGGACAACCCCTGGACGACACCGAGTCGGCCATCCACATGATCGAACACAGTTGCACCCCACCGGCCCACAACGAAGTTGCCGGCGGCTTCGGGTGGCTGCAAGGCATCAACTGTCTAGCGGACGTGACGGCCGGCGAGTGGATCCAAAGCGATCCCGGCAACGACGGCTCCACCTCGTGCAAAGACTTCGACTGGACCACGCTGCAAAACAAGACCGTGCTGGTTCCCATCTTCGATGAAACCACGGGAACCGGCAGCAACGCGATGTACAAGATCGAAGGGCTCGCCGCCTTCACCATCACCGGGTATTGCTTCAGTCCTTCGGCCAAGTGGAATGTCGACAAGTGCCCGGCCGACAAGCAGGTGAAAGGCCACTTCAGCAACTACGTCGACCTCAGCGGCGCCTATCAGATCGACGACTCGGCCACCCACTTCGGCGTCCCGGTCGTCAAACTCACCGCCTGATATCCACCACTGACCACCCGACTCACACGGTAGTGAACCCGGCACGGCAGGCATTTGACCGTGCTGCCCCAGAAACCACGTCGACACCGCTACATTCGACTTGTGACCACCCCCGACAACAGCGGAGCTGCGGACGGTGAACCGGCCGGTCGCGTTCGACAGCGCCGCCGTCCGACACCGCTGACCGTGATGATCGGCATCGTCGTCGTCGCACTGGCCGCAACTGCGATCTGGGGGCTGGAGACCCTCAGCTCGCAGTGGAGCTGCCGGGCCAAGGACGCCTCCTTGCTGACCCACACCGACGGCGTCCTCTACGGAGTGAACCTCGACTGGGGGTCGGAGACGGTCGCTGAGTATCAGCAGAACCTCGGTCACGCACCGGGGGTGGCCGCGCAATTCACCGACCTGCCGTACACCGACACCGAATGGACCTGGGTCACTGAGGCCGCCACGCAAATCAACCAGGCCGGCGGCGTGCTGCTGCTGACCTTGGAACCCAATGGTGGCCTGAACACCGTGACCGATGCGGTCGTGAACCGGTTGACCGACGATCTGCGGACGCTCAACGACCAAGGCGTGCCCGTAGTACTGCGGTTTGCCCACGAGATGAATGGCTCCTGGTACGCCTGGAGCCAGCAGCCGCAGGCCTACGTCGCCGCCTTCCGAAAGGTGGCACAGAGCGTGCATCAGCGCGCTCCGGGCACGGCAATGCTGTGGGCACCCAACTACGGCGGCGGCTACCCCTTCCGCGGCGGGAAATACAACGCCAAGCCGGGCACGCCAGCATTCGCCGCACTGGACACCAATCACGACGGTGTCTTGACCATGGCCGACGATCCCTATCAGCCGTACTACCCCGGCGACGACGCCGTCGACTGGGTCGGCATGTCGCTGTACCACTGGGGAAACCACTACCCATGGGGATCCAACGACATCCCCGAACCGGGCAAGCTGTCCGCGCTGCTCACCGGCACCTATTCCGGCTCAGTCGGCAACGAGACCTCCGTTCCGAACTTCTATCAGGTCTACGGCGTGGACCACGCCCGACCGGTGGCCATCACCGAAACCGCAGCTTTCTACGCCCCAGCGAACAAGGGGGCGAGCGAGCTCGCCATCAAACAGGCCTGGTGGCAGCAGGTGTTCAGCGACGACCTGCACCAGGAGTTCCCCATGCTGAAGATGATCAACTGGTTCGAATGGAACAAGTACGAACCGGAGGTATCCACCATGGTGGACTGGCGAGCGTTGGGGCCCAACACCCGCACGGAATTCACCGCGGACCTACCGTCCTGGCTCCTCTTTGGCCACGACGTCACCACCTGTTCGTGGGGTTTCGCCTGAGCCACAACGCCACAGATCGATCGAATAGGTGGCGAACGAACTGTCCGGACTGCACAATGTGCCCGTGACACCTACGGATCTCACTGAGATCTCACCCTGTTCGCGGCGGCTCGCATGATCTGGAGTTGGGACTATCTGCTCGTCCCTCAGAACCAACCCGTGCCCTCCGGGGTTGGCTTCGGGAGTTTCTCCGCTGTCCATCTCGGGGTACTCGGCGCGCTCGCCGTCGCCATCGTCGCCCTGGTGATGATCTACCGTGCCGCTGATGCTGCGCGCCGACGACGCATTCAGCTCACGGTCGCCTGGTCGACCCTGATGCTGGAGGTGGTGCGGCAGCTCACCTATCTGGTGATGCAGACCTACAGCCCGGAGATCCTGCCCCTGCACCTGTGCGGAATCGCAACCTTCGCGCTCTTCATCGATGCCCTGCGCGCCAACCGGTGGACCAGCGAGTACCTGTATGCCCTGGGCTGGTGGGGTGCGCTGGCCGCCGACCTCTTTCCGGACTGGGCGACCCGTCCGATCCTCAACGTCTTCACCTGGCAGAGCTTCACCATCCATGCCCTGATCGTGGGCTACGTGGCCATGCGGATCGCCGGCGGCGACCTGGTTCCCCAGGTTCGCAATCTATGGCGGGTCGTGATCATGGTGGCGGTCTTCGCCGGTCTGGCCGCCGTGGTCAACCAGACCCTCGGCACCAACTTCTGGTTCTTGAATGCGGCCTCGCCCGGCTCGCCACTGGAACCCATCAGCGCCCTGGCAGGGCCCTTCTACATACCGGTGCTGGCCGTACTGCTGCTGGCGTTGTGGACGCTGCTCTACCTGCCGTGGGTGCTGCGCGAGCGTCAACTTCGCGCCACAACGGCGGCTATCGACTGAGTTCGGGAGCGTTCACTTCGGAATCACAACGCGAGCGGCAACATCATGCAACGATGAATTCCGGGCGCGCGACCTGGGCCCATCCGAGTCATCCGCCGCGGGCCAGGAGAGGACGTCACCATGCGTATGCTCGAAGCTCATCACCCGACCTGCAGCTGCGGCGCCGCCTCACCGCTGGCCGCCTGGGCGCGAATCGAGGCCCCGCGGCCGAAAGCACCGGAGCCGACCCGGCGATCACTGGCGGTACCCACCGGCCCGGCGGAGATCCTGATCACCGGCCGCATTCACACACTGAACCCAGCGCAGCCACTGGCGGAGGCGATCGGCGTCCGCGATGGCCGCATCATCGCCGTCGGCTCCCGCGCCGAGTTGGAGGGAGTCATCGCGGCGTCGACGACCCTGGTCGACGCCGGGGACGGCACGATCTACCCCGGTCTCATCGAGCCCCATATGCACTACTGGGGTTCAGCGCTCACCCTGGACTGGATCGACTGCTCCACTCGTGATGGGGCCACCATCGACGACATAGTCGCCAAGCTCAAAGCGGCCGAACCGGTCTTCGAAGACTGGGTGCTGGGCCAGCTGTTCGACCCCAGCCTGCTTCCCGGCGAACCCGATCTCACCCGAGCGATCCTCGATGCGGCAGTACCGGACCGTCCGGTCGTGGTCATGAACGCTTCCATGCACTTCCTCTATGCCAACACCCTGGCGCTGACTCGCGCAGGCATCGACGACAGCACCCCCGATCCGGTTGGCGGGTTCTACGGTCGCCACGACGGGCACCTCACCGGCGTGGTGGGTGAGCTGGCCGCAATGGAATCCCTGCTGGCCGTCCTGCCCCAACCCACCCCGGAGTACCTGGTGAACAATCTGGTGCGAATCAACCGCACCGCGCTGGCTGCCGGCTATACCCGCACCCAGGACGCCACCACCGGCGGAGTACTGGGCGCGGCCGAGGTCGGGCTATTCCATCAGGCCGATTTCACCGGACGGGTGGGCTACGCGATCCTCGATCCGGTCGCCGACGAGATTCTGAGCAATGGGTTGACGCCTTTCGCCGGTGACGACCTCTGTCGTGCCACTGCCTGGAAATTCGTGGCGGACGGCTCCAACCAGGGCCGCACTGGCTATCAGCGCGAGAACTACCTCGGGCGGGAGTTTCGCGGAAGCCCGAACTACGACATCGCAACCCTCACCGAACGCATGCGGCGAGCCCATAGCCTGGGTTGGCCGATCATGGTTCATGCCAACGGAGACGGCGAAATCGACCAAGCCCTAGCTGCCTACCGGGCGGTGCTGGACGGAAGCTCCGGCCTGCGACTGCGGCACCGTCTCGAGCACTGCTCCTTCACCCATCCCGAGCAGTTGGACCAGATGGCCGAACTCGGCATCTCACCGTCCTTCCTGATGAACCATGTCTATTTCTGGGGTGACGCCTTCGTCGAGAACATCATGGGAGCGCAGAAGACCGCTCTGCTCGACCCGTTCGCCAGCGCCCGGGCCCGAGGCTTGAGGGTCAGCATGCACAGCGACTACACGGTGACCGACTTCCTGCCGTTCCGCGAGATCCAAACCGCCGTCACCCGCCGCACCCGTGGCAGCGGTCAGGTGATCAATGCCTCAGAGCGGGTCTCGGCTTCGGAGGCACTGCGCGCCAAGACCATCGACGCCGCCTGGCAGACCCACAGCGACGATGTGGCTGGAACCATCGAGGTCGGCAAGTTCGCCGACCTGGTGCACCTCGATGTCGACCCGCTCGCGGTGGCCTCCGACGCGATCGCACAAACCTCGGTCCTGCGAACCTTCGTAGGCGGGAAAGCCGTCTACACCCGGTGAGGCGTCACCGGCCAGCAGCGCCTCAGTAGCGCAGCAGCAGGTAGGGCGTGGCGATCGCCAAGGTGACCACAGCCACGACCAAGCCGTAGCGGGTGAACTCCCAGAACGAGATCGGGTGCCCATTGCGTTTGGCGATTCCGGCGACCACCACATTGGCGCTGGCGCCGATGGCCGTGGCATTGCCACCGAGGTCGGCACCGAGCACCAGTGCCCACCACAGGCCGTCCTGACCGGCGTACTGGCCACCCGGGGCGACCAACTCGGACACCACCGGCGTCATGGTCGCCACGAACGGAATGTTGTCCACGATGGCCGACAGCGTCGCCGACCCCCACAGCAACACCATCATCGCTGTCGGCACACTGTTGTTGGTGGCCTCCACCAGCAGATTCGCCAGTTGATCGATCACCCCGACCTTCACCAGCGAACCGACCAGAATGAACAGACCTGCGAAGAACAGCAGCGTCTCCCACTCGACGTCGGCCAGGTAGGTCTTGGGACGCAGTCCGCTGATCGCGATCAGGATCCCGGCCCCCAACAACGCAACCACAGACGGCTCGAGGTGGAGCACGCCATGAAGGGTGAACCCGGCCAGCACCAGAGCCAGCACGATCAGGCTCTTCACCAGCAGCGGGCGGTCCCGGATCGCTTCCTTCTCGTCCAAGGTCATCACCTGGGCGACCTGTTCGGGATCGGCGACGAAATCCTTGCGGAACAACAGCCGAGACAGAGCCACGAAAGCGACCAGCATGACGACCACGATCGGGCCGAGATTGATCAGGAAGTCGTTGAACCCGAGCCCGGATTTGCTGGCCACGATCAAGTTGGGCGGATCGCCGACCAAGGTGGCGGTACCGCCGATGTTGGACGCCAACGCCTCTGCGATGAGGAACGGGATCGGGCGCACCCCGATACGTTCACAGACCAGCAAAGTCACCGGTGCGATCAGCAGCACCGTCGTCACATTGTCCAGACCCGCTGAGGCCACTGCGGTGATCAACGACAGCAGCGCCATCACTCGAAATGGACGTCCTTTGGCCTTCTTGGTGGCCCAGATGGCCACATACTCGAACACGCCGGTCAGCTTCAGTACCCCGACGATCACCATCATGCCGAACAGCAGGAAGATGACATTCCAGTCGATCCCGGTCTCGGTGGAATAGAAGGCATCCTCGGTCGTCACCGCACCTACGGCCAGAATGATGCCGGCCCCGGCCAGCACTGCGGCCACTCGATTGACCTTCTCGCTCGCGATCAGCACATAGACGATGCCGAAGACGACGATGGAAAAGACCATCACTGCGAATCACCCAAGACCGTCTCCAAGAGGCGACTGGCGGTGATCACACCGAGAATCTCGCCGCCGTCCATGACGACGGCCAGTGGGCTGCTCAGCCGCGCCATGATCGCAGCCACTTCCAGTACCGTGTCGTCGCTGTTGAGCACCGGCAGTTCGTCAGGTTCCCTGGGCAACAACGAGGCAACCGTGGCGCGTTGCAGCCGTTCGGCGATCTTGGCCGACGGCTCCTCGCCCATCACACCGGCCAGGTTCGGATCGTCCTGCACATAGTCGGGAACCATGAACTGCACGACCTGGGACGCCGACAACACCGCCGACGGGGCACCATCGCGACCGATCACCACCAAGCCCGGACGGCGCTCTCGAGCGATCATTCGAGCAGCATCCAAAGCTGAGGTCTCGGCCTGAATGACCGGATAGGGTTCGGCGATCTCATGGGCATGCATGGCAGGCTCCTTCGCGCATCGTCGCAGTGGATTCCGACGGCCTCGTGGTCACGGAGCCCTCCCATCGTCAGCATCCGTGGTGCTGTTGCACCCGCAGGATGGTCGACCAGGCTTCCCGACACTCCGAGTTTCGATCTTAGACCCCTACCGGCTCACTTCCGCGTGCCGCCCAAGGCAGCACCGTCGCCCAACAACCACGATGCCGCCTCCCGAGTAAGGGAGGCGGCATCGTAGTGTGGGAAAGCGAACTACTTCGCCAACGCGTATCGCGGACGGTGGGACTGATGGGACTCCATCAGGGTGCGCAGCTTCTCGGTCTCGGCCTCGACTGCGGCGGTGTCCAGCGGGACGGCGATCCGGCGGCATTCGTCGGAAAGCGAACCGAGGAGATCAATATCGGCCTGGGTGCGATCCACCTGGGCAGAAATGGTGTCGACCATCTCCATGAAGGTGTTCGACGAGCGGTCCGCGCGGGAGAGCCACTCGCGGATCATGGTCTGCGGAAGATCCAGCAGGTCGCGCAGCGTGGAAATGCGATCGGCTGCTGCGGCGGCCAGTGCTGCATTGTGCTGGGTGCCTTCGCTGGCCGAGGCCAGCCCCTCGTCCAGCGCGCGGCCCAGTTGGCCGATGGCCGGACGGGCCTCTTCAGAGCCGGGAACGTTGTCGATGATCTCAACAACAAACTGCCCCACGGTGAAGTTGTGCAGCACGGCGAGGGCGATACGGAAGCGGGTCTGCGCACAGCTACGGCGCAACTCATCGAGTTGTTCCAGCAGTTCGGTGACAATTCCAGCGACCTCTGGGGCCATCTGCGCCCATACCCGCAGGTACACCATTGCGGAGGAGAAGAAGCCCTCGGCGTCATTCTCGTTGATCTGATCGGCGACCTTGGCGTTGGCTTCCATGGTCTCGCTGAACTGCGGAGCTGCCGCCAGCAGGGCGTCGGCTACCCGCTGCAGATCGTCAAGACTGTGCACCCACTCGCGCAGAGCAGTGTCGATGCGCATCGCAACGCCGAGCATGTCGGCCATGTCTCCGGTCGCCAGCGGACGCTTCGCGATTCCGCTGGACTGCTCCAGGCAGGCCTCGACCTCAGCCGGCAGTGCCTTCCAGATGAACTCCTCATAGGAGGGGATTCCGGCGCCCACCAACAGCTCACCGAGCTTCTCGGCACCGACCACGGCGGCCTCGTGCGGATTCCAGCCCTTCTCCTGCAACTCCAACTCCATCGGACGCACCGCGCCGTAGAGGGAGAAGGCAGCGTCGTGCAGCCCGTCCACGAAGGGGCGGGTACGCACCGACAGATAGTCGTCGCCTAGCGGCGTGATCGTGGCGAAGACACCATAGGTACTGCCGTCGGCGGCCAAGTTGTCCACGTAGGCGCAGAACGGCTGTCCGGCCTCGATCGTGTCCCACATCAGCAGGAAGGCTCCACCGGGCATGACCGGATGACGGATCAGGTTGTGCGGGGCACCCACCAACTGATCCCGGGAGTACCGGGAAAGCTTGACGAACACGGAGTTCGCCTGGTCGATAATTCCGCGCGCGTCGGTCGTAGAGAAGAAGAGCTCGTCGACCCCAACCTCATGTCGGGCACCAGTTGGCACCACTTTCGCTTGTGTTCCCACCCCGGCATTCTTGCACCCGCAGAGGCATTCAGGCCTCACTTTGAGCGCTTTACGTTTCATTAGTCTGCAGATTGGGTTGAGACCGCGCTGTAAGTCCCCCGCATGGGGTGCTTCCCCTTGTCACCCGTGGGAGGGACGCCCTAGGACGGTTCTTAATTTTTCCTGATAATCAGTCAGGAATTGCTCAGGAGCCTTGCGGATTTGTCTGTCATTCACGACAGCCGACATATCCGCTCGAGGTCGAAACCGGGCACCAGCAACGGCCACCGAGGTCATCGCTAACCCCGCGGCGAGCTCAACAAAGCGCACCCAGCGGGATCGAGGCGCACCCGCCACCGATCCGGGGGATCAACGACTCCGCGAACCCGCAGCCATCCCGATTGACCCGACGGCAGCTCGATCTCGAACACCGTCTCCCCTCGTCCGGCACTGAATCCATTCACTGCCACCGCCACTCCGGCAGGATCCGGCACAATCGCGTCCGGCCCCACCGCAATCACCGCATCGGGGGCAGCAGACCAGCCCAAGGCCACCGCCTCAGCGGTACTCAAGAAAGGCCGATAGCCCAAGAACTCCGCGACCTCACGACTATCCGGATGCCGCCACAGCCGGGAGGGCGCATCGAGCTGCAGCAGGCGACCCTGTTTCACCACGGCCACGCGATCCGCAATGGCAAAAGCCTCGTCCTGATCGTGAGTCACGTACAACGCCGGAGTGCCCGTAGCTCGCAGTCCGCCGGCCAACACCTCAGCGAGATGCTCTCGCATGCCCACATCCAGCGCCGACAACGGCTCATCCAACAGCAACAGCCGCGGTTCGGCGGCGAGGCTACGCGCCAACGCCACCCGCTGCGCTTGCCCACCGGAAAGCTCGGTGATGGCACGCTCCTGATAGCCGGGCAGCCCCACCAGTTGCAGGAGTTCGGCGACGCGACGCTCACGCTCGCCGCGGCGACGCTTGTAGAGCGCGTAGCCGACATTGGCGCCCACATTCAGATGCGGGAACAGTTGACCGTCCTGGAACATGACGGCGAAACCGCGCTTATGAGTCGGCACCATGGCCTGGTCCACGCCGTCCCACCTCACGGCACCGGAGACCAGCGGTTCCAGACCGGCAACGGCCCGCAGCAGCGACGACTTCCCCGAACCGGAGGCACCGATCACCGCAACGATCTCGCCGGGCGCAACGTTCAGACTGAGCCGGTCCACAGCAATGGTGTCGCCATACCGCACCACTGCCTGGTCCACTGTGAGCCCGCTCACCATGCCCTGCTCTCCTTGGGTCCGATCCACTCGGCCACCGCCATCACCGAAGCCGTCAGGACGGCCAGTATCACCGAAGCAGCCAAAGCCATGCCCTGATTGTCCACACCGGGTCGACCGATCAAGTGGAAGATCTCCACCGGCAACGTCGGCCGATCCGGCCGGGCCAGAAAGGTGGTCGCTCCGAATTCACCCAGACTGGTGGCGAAAGCGAACCCGATCGCCAGGCCGAAGCCGCGCCAGGCCAGCGGTGCATCGATGCTGGTCACCAGCCGCAACGGCGAGGCCCCCAAAGTGGCGGCAGCCTGGTGCAGCCGCGGATCGATGGCGCGCAGCGTCGGCAACAGACTGCGGACCACCAGCGGCAGCGCCACGATCGCCTGGGCGATCGGGATCAGGATCCAGCTTGATCGCAGATCCAGCGGCGGCCGATTCAAGGTGATCAGAAAACCGAAACCCACCGTGACCGCAGACACTCCCAGCGGCAGCATGAAGGCGGCGTCCGCGCTGCGCAGCACTCGGCGTCCCACCACCGATGCTGGACGCCGCGACAGCAGATAGCTGACCATGCCGCCCAAAACCAACGCGATCATCGTGGCCACGGCGGCGGTCTGCAGCGATGTCAGAGTGGCCTGCCACACCGTAGGCAGACCCGTTCCGGTGACAGCGAACAGCAGCACGTAGTTGCCCAGACCGACTCCAGTCGCGGTCTGCAATGAGCGCACCACCAGCGCACTCATCGGCAATGCCAACAGCACCACGATCACCGCTGCGGTGATCAGCACCGACGGCAGGTCACCGACCCGCAGCCGATGATCGGTAGGACGCCCCGCCAGCCGCAAGGCACGCTCCTGGCGGTGCCGCGTGGCATCGGCGACCAGCAGCGAGATGCCCACCACCACCAGCTGCAGAATCGACAGCGCAGCGGCTGCCGGCAGATCCAGCAATTGAGTGGTCTGGTACCAGATCTCGGTTTCGATAGTCCCCCAACTCTGATCGGCGAGAACCAGCACCACACCAAAAGCCGCGGCACAGAAGAGAAAGGTCAGTGCCGCCGCTGAAGCGATGGCGGGGGCCAACGCGGGCATGGTCACACTCCACCACACCCGTGGCCGCGAGGCGCCCAGGCTCCGGGCCGCTTGAGCAGTGCGGGGATCAAGCCGCGCCCACAGCACCCCCACGGTGCGCACCACCACCGAATAGTTGAAGAAAACCAAGGCGGCGATCAGCGCCGGGAAGCTGGCGTCCCAGCCCAGAAAGCCCAACGGCCCGCCGGTGTCGAGCAACGAGCGGAACGCCACCCCCACCACCACCGAGGGCAGCACGAAAGGAATGGACACCACGGCACGCAGCGCCCGGCGTCCCGGAAACCGGGTGCGGTAGAGCAGATAGGCCCCGGGAAGACCCAACAACACCGCCACTACGGTGGCCACCACCGACTGGGCAAGGGTTTGGCTGACGATACGCCAGGTGCGTGGCGCGGCGAGCACTTCGCTGACGCCATTGAGGCTGAAACCACTGGCGTCGAAGAAACCGCGGGCCAGCAGAGCGGTGACCGGCCAGACGAAGAAGATGAGGAGGAAGGCGAGCGGCACCACCGCCACTGCCGCCCACAGCCAGGCCTTAGTCCGTTGCCGCCGGCGCACTGCTGCTGCCGGCGCGATGACGCCGACAGCAGCAGTGCGGGGCAGTTTGTGCATGGTGAGCGATCAGCCGATGACCGTGGCGGTCCAGGCCTTGATCCACTCCGTGCGACCGGCGTTGATGTCGGCGATCGGGAGGGTCAGCGGCTTGTCTACCTTGGCAGCGTAGGTTGCCCACGCGTCAGGCAGTGCCACAGCGGAATCCACCGGGTACATGTACATCTGTTCGGGAATCTGCGCCTGAACCTGCTCACTGAGCAGGAAGTCGATGAACTTCTGCGCCCCCACCGCGTTCTGGGCGCCGGCGATGACCCCGGCGTATTCGACCTGGCCAAAGCAGGTATCGGTGAGCACCACAGCCTTCGGCGAATCGACCGGCGAGGACGAGTAGGACACCATCAGCGGGTAGCTGCCCTTGCTGGAAGCGGTGAAGTCGTTGGCGTAGGCGTCACTCCAGCCGCCGACGATCTTGACGCCATTGGCTTTCAGTGCCGACCAATAATCGAGGTAACCCGATTCGCCTTTGTCGGCAATTGTGGCCATCAGGAAGGCGAGGCCCGGTGAGGAACTGGCCGGGTTCAGCGCTACGAGTTGACCCTGGTATTCGGGCTTGGCGAGATCGTCCAGGGTTTTGGGAACGGCCAGTCCTTTGGCCTTGTACCAGGACGCATCGGCATTCACACACACCTCGCCTCGATCGATCGGGGTGAGCTGCGGTG
Source organism: Propionibacteriaceae bacterium UBA7704 (assembly GCA_002482525.1). Lineage (GTDB taxonomy): Bacteria > Actinomycetota > Actinomycetes > Propionibacteriales > Propionibacteriaceae > Propionicimonas. The sequence continues at coordinate 159,301 of DLGC01000010.1, forward strand.
CGGTGCCCAGTTCGTAGTCCGTCGCCGATTCCGGCAGTACCGCTGAGGTGTAATCGCTGAGGATGCCCGCTTCCAGGGCCCGTCCCGCGAAGGTGTTGTCGATGCCATAGACCACATCACCCATCGGTGAATCCTTGGTCAGCACCAACTGGTTGACCACGACTCCGGCGTCGCCGGGGGCGACATACTTCACGTCATACCCGGTCTCGGCGGCGAATGCATCCAGAGTGCTCTGGTCGAGATGGAACGAGTCGTGGGTCACCACGGTCAACGTCTTGGACTCGGTCAGAGCGGTGGCCGACGGTGTCGGCGCAGCCGAACAGCCCGCCATCAGCACAGCCGCGGTGGCCAACCCTGCGACAGCCCAACGGGGCACGGACATTGCGAACATTGCTTCTCCTCCAAAATGCTCGGAGGGCTCAGGAAAATGATCCTGAGGAGATTTCCCGACTCCCTACGCCGGTGCTAGCCGGATCAGGTTCGAGGGTCTGCGGCTTACCGCACTCTCAGCGCCCGGTGGCGCTCCCCTGTCTGAGGGGTGAGGCTACCACGCCGTCGACACCACTCGGCAGCGCCGACGACTTGTGCCAGTCTTTTCCCATGTCATCGAATTCGGACCAGATCGCTGAGATCACCGCCGGCTACACCTTCGACTCTCCCGCCATCGATCTCGGCGTCCTGATGGCCGACGGCACCCCGGTTCCGACGAGCAGGATCCGACTGTCGTTATCGATGCTGAACCGGCACGGGCTGGTGGCCGGCGCCACCGGCACCGGCAAGACCCGCACGCTCCAACTCATGGCCGAGCAGATCTCGCGCGCCGGAGTCTCGGTGTTCGCAGCCGACATCAAAGGCGACCTCTCGGGAATCGCCATACCCGGAGAACCCAGCGACAAACTCCTCCAACGCACCGAGAAGATCGGCCAGGACTGGAAGCCCGAGGGTTGCCCGGTCGAGTTCTACGCCTTAGGGGGACAGGGCAGCGGGGTGCCGCTGCGCGCCACCGTCTCCAGCTTCGGACCGATCCTGCTGAGCAAGGTGCTGGGTCTGAACCAGACCCAGGAGTCCAGCCTGGGGTTGGTGTTCCACTACGCCGACACCCGAGGGCTTCCGCTGCTCGACCTCGCCGACCTGAAACAGGTCATGCAATATCTGACCTCCGAGGAGGGAAAACCCGACCTCAAAGAACTCGGCGGTCTCAGCTCGGCCACAGTAGGTGTCATCCTGCGCAGCCTGGTCACTCTGGAGACTCAGGGCGGCGAGGAGTTCTTCGGCGAGACCGAGTTCGACTCCAAGGACCTGATCCGCACTACTGCCGACGGCCACGGCGTGATCTCCCTGCTCGAACTGCCGAATCTGCAGGACCGTCCGGCGATCTTCTCCACCTTCATCATGTGGCTGCTGGCCGACCTCTTCCATGACCTGCCCGAGATCGGCGATGTCGAGGTTCCCAAGCTGGTCTTCTTCTTCGACGAGGCACATCTGTTGTTCGACGGCGCGTCCAAGGCATTCCTGGACGCCATCGCCCAAACCGTGCGACTCATCCGAAGCAAGGGAGTGGGGATCTTCTTCGTGACCCAGGCGCCCACCGATGTGCCCGACGAGGTGCTGGCCCAACTCGGCTCTCGGGTGCAGCATCAACTGCGCGCCCACACACCCAAGGACGCCAAGGCCTTGAAAGCGACTGTGGAAACCTATCCGACCAGCGACTACGACCTGGCCGAAACGCTGCAGGCATTGGGGATCGGTGAAGCCATCGTGACGGTGCTGAATCCCAACGGCGCGCCGACTCCGGTGGCGTGGACGCGGATGCTGGCGCCGCTGGCCTCGATGAAGCCACTGGATGCGCAATGGCTGACCGATGGCGTCGCCCGGTCGCCGATGCAGGCCAAGTACGGCCCGGAAGTGAACCGTGATTCCGCCTACGAGATGCTCACTCGTCGACTCGAGGAGGGCGCCGCCAAGGCTCAGGCCGAAGCGGAAGCCGCCCCGAAGGCACCCGAGAAACGCACCTCGGGCTCATCGGGCGGCTCGCGGTCACGATCGAAGTCCGGCGTGGAGAAGGTCCTGAGCTCGCCAACCTTCTGGAATCAGGTCATGCGCGTGGGCAGCCAAGTGGTGCGCACGTATTGGGGCACCGCGCGTCGCTGAGCCTGCGGAGGCCGACGCCGGCCCGATGGGCGCTTTTCGGAGCAGAATTCGAGACGGACACCGATCACCGATTGGGAAACACCGGTTCAGCAGCGCAATGGCTAGCGACTGCCCACTAGAGTCTCCGGTACGTGCTTCGATGTCGACGTACGAGGGGTTACGGGCCGGTACTCACCCATCCTCGTGCACGGGTCGGTTGAAGCATCTTTCCATGGTGAGGGGAAACACCGGGAGGAGGTGGGGATGCCCCTCGATTGGTGGTTGGCTTTTCTGGTGTTCCTGCTCGGAGCATGTCTGATCTTGTTGGTCGCCATAAGCCGCACCCTTCGTCGACGCGCTCGCGCTGTGCCCCGAGGAAAAGACCTCGGCTCACAGTCGCAACCACACGCCTCGACCCCGACACCCGCAGAGCTTGCTCGAGCTCGCCCGGCGCCCTACCTGGCGTATACCGCCGAGCCGACGACTGGCCCACCGGCGCCAGCCCAGTCGCCAGAGCAACCCGAAGCGCCGGTGGCAGCAACCGATCCTGACCGCATCGAATCAGTCGAGCCCGCTCCCGATGCCGCGCCACAACTCGTCGATTCCGATCCTGAAGCGTCGCCGCAGTCGGCGGCAGCCGACGATGGCGACACCACTGACCTGCCGTGGTGGGAGCAGTCGTTCGTCCACAACCCACCGCCGATCTCCACCATCGCCACCAGCGCACGGCCATGGCACGACGACGGACCGCTTCCCGATCTCCCGCCGAAACCGCGTCCGAACATCTATGCGATGCTCACCGCCGGTGCCCGTTCGAGCACCACCGTGACCACCGGAGCAGTGAAGGGCAACCGCAGCTCGGGGCTGTACCACACCGTCGACAGCCCCTGGTACGAGCGCACCAAAGCCGACGAATGGTTCGATTCCCCGCGAAAAGCGGAAGCGGCCGGCTACTCCCGCTGGGACAGCAGGTCGAACCGCAACACCGGCTGAGCCGATCGGCTCAGCAGCTCACTGAGCGTTCTCGGCCTCGACAGCCTCATCCTCGGCGCCGTCGGATTCGGTCCCTTCGGCAGCTTCTTCACCATCCGCGGCCTCGGCCTGATCGTCAACCTCATCAGTCTCGGCGGCTTCGGCGTCCTCTTCGAAGGTCACCGACTCGGTGATGGCCGCCGGCGCTCCGTCGTCCTCACCGAGCGCGTCCAGCAGCGGGCCGGCCCCGAGTGCGGCGAGCATCTGACGCACATTGGTCAACTGCGCGGTCACCGCCTCGCGGCGTGCCGTGGCAGCCATGAGCTCGCGTTCGGATTCCTTACGAACCCGCTCGGCGGCCAGTCGCGCATCATCCACGCGCTGGGCGGCCTCGTCGCGGGCTGCCCGCTTGAGGGCATCGGCCTCCTCTTTGGCCTCGGCCAGCAGTCGGTCCGCCTCGGCCTGGATAGCCATGCGGCGCTGCTCGGTGGCGCTCAGCGCCTGCTCGTAGGCATCCATCTGGTGGGCGAACTCACCGGCTGCCTTGTCGCGACGGGTCGCCAGAGTCTTCTCGAACTCCGCCGCCGCGGACGCCGCCCGAGCGCGCTGGCGTTCGAAGATCGCCTCCGCCTCCTCACGGCGAGTGGTCGCCTCACGATTGGCTTGGTCGAGCAGCTCATCGGCTTTACGGGACGCCGCCTCGACGGTCGCTGCCGCCGCAGCCTCGGCCTTGTTCGTGATCTCGGCAGCCTCGGTTTCGGCGGTCTGGCGCACCTGAGCGGCATACTCGTCGGCGTCGGCCATCACGGACTCCCCGTCGCCTTTCGCCTGCGATCGCAGCTCGGCGGCTTCGTCCTCGGCCAACCGCAGGATCTTCGCCGCCCGCTCGGTCACCGCTGCAGCGCTGGGCTGGGATTCCTTCTCCAGTTCGGCTTCCAGCTCTTGCACCCGCAGCCGATCCAGCTGAGCCTGTTTGACGGCGGCGTCCAACTCTTCACGCAGCCGCTTGTTCTGCGCCGTGGCTTCCTCAACGCTCTTTCGCTGCGATTCAGACAGCACGCGGAGTTCCTCGGTGCGATTCTGCAGCTGAGCCAGCGTCCGGTCCACCTCGGTCGGCTCATAACCCCGCATCACAGTGCGGAATTCGTGGCTAGATTGGGTCACTTGCTGCTTCCTCTCGATTTCTTCTGGGTGTCCATGCGGGCCGAGCCTGGCGTCGAGAGTGCATCAATCACTCCCGATAGGCGACTCAGCTGTTCAGTGATGTCGTCGCGTCGTCGCGCGAGAGCCTCGGTCTCGGCCTGAGAGCGGGCCAGCGCCTCCGCGGCCTTGGAGCGGACCTCGTCGGCATCAGCGCGGGCTTTCTTCAGCACCTCGGTGGCCTCGGCTCGAATCTGCTTGGCCTTCTGGTGAGCATCCTTCTGCAGGGTGTCCAAAGTGGCCGTCGCCCGTTCGCGAATCTGGCGGGCCTGCTTCTCCGCCTCCGCAAGCCGTAGCCGTGCCGTCTCAAGATCCTCGTTGGCCTCACGCTCGGCGGCATCACGAAGGCTGTCGGTGTCCTGCTTGGCACGGCGTTTGAGTTCGGCGGCCTGGCGTTTCGCCTCGGCCAGTTGCTGCTCGGCCTCGGCCTTCATCCCTGCCGCGGCAACCCCGGCCTCAGCGACCAGTTCCCCAGCGTTCTCCTCGGCCCGCCGAAGCTGGTCCGCGGCGGCCTGGTCGGCCCGGTCGCGGATCTCCTCCAACTCGGCGGCGTGGTTGGCCCGCTGCGTGGATAGCTCTGCCTCCACGCTCGCTTGAAGCTCAGCCATCGACTGCTTCGTCCACGCCAGATGCGCTGCAGCTGCGACGTACTGCTCCTCGGCAGACGCCCGAGCCTGACTGGCAAGCTCGGCACGCTCGTCCTCAGCCTTTTGATTCAGTCGCGCAATCTCTTCCTTGGCCCGCTGAAGTTCCGCGGAGATAACCCGTCGGGTCAGGGCGCATTCGCGCTCGAAGGCCTTGCGTTCCTCACCGAGGAAGGCCGCCGCCATCGCCTGGATCGCGACGCTTTGCGCCGCGGCCTGCTCCACCTGTCGAGTGGTCTTCGTGGCCACCTGAAGCTGGTGTTCGTTCAGTTCGGCGTTGATTCGATCAGCGCGCTCCTGCTGCTCGGTGACAACCTTCACAGCAGCCTCATTGGCGGCATTGGCGAGCCGCTGCGCCTCCGCCCGAGCACGCTCCATCAGGTCGGCGGCCTCGGCCTGAGTGCGTTCCATCAACTCCGCAGCAGCATCGTTGGCCGCGCCAACGATCAGCGTCGCCTGGTCGGTGGCGTCTCGGACCAGCAGGTCCGAGTCGTGCTGGGCGCGATCCAGAATGGCTTTGGTCTTGCCACTGGCCTGGGACGCGGCTCGCTCGGCGGCATCGGCTTTGTCCTGGTTGATGCGCGCCATTTCCTCAGCACGAGCTGCCTCGTCACGTGCGGCGCGGGCCTGCTTCTCTGCCTCGGCGATCAATCGGTCAGCCAGAGCCTGGGCCTGCTCGATCAGACGGGAAGCCTGACCTGAGGCCGCCACCGGTGCCTGAATGTCACTCACGGCGTCGACTCCCCACGCGACAGTTCTGCGCACACACCAGCCACATCGTCACTTCGGAGGTGGGACTCAGCAAGCAAAACCATGATGGGCAAACCAACAACTTCGAGGACAAACTGCACACGGTCACCGGAACGGCGGGGTGAGACCCGGTCCAGCGAGAGCGGATGACGGGAATCGAACCCGCACTGTCAGCTTGGGAAGCTGATGTTCTGCCATTGAACTACATCCGCGCGCGCCCAAGGCAGCGCAGGAGCAGTCTAGCTGGCCGATGCCAGCATCTGCACACCGATTCAGGCACCGCCGAACCCCCCACAAACTTGCTCCAAGGTTTGACGAAAGTGGACCAAAACGTGTGCAGCGACGGCCAGGTCTGCCAAACTGCTGACTTGACAGTGCACACTGGGATGCATGGCTTACGACAGAGGAGGGATGCCTTGACCAGAGAGGAACGGGCCATCGCAATCCTTGACCTCATGAACCAGGCACTGGCTGTCATCAACAGCGGCGACGACGCCGAACAGTTGATCTGTCAGGTGCTGGGCAAGTACTGCCGCGCGGATGGCGCAGCTCTGATCGGCCTGGATGCCGCCGGACGCGCCATGGCCCACGCCGCCTGGCCGAACGAGCGAATCTCCGCAGCTCTCGCCGAGGTTGCCGCGCGCGGTGGACGCGGGCGCCCCGAGAGCATTCTGCGAGGCGGGCAACACCCGATCCTGGGCGAGGTCATCCTGATCGGACCAGAGTTCGACGAACAACCCGCCAACCGGGCTCGAGGACGCCTGTTGGTGCTGAGCCGGCGCGGGGGCTTCACCGCCGACGCCAAAGCGCTGTTGTCCGAAGCCGCCGCACCGTTGTCTTTCTTGATGCCGCAGGCGGCCGATTCCTGCCAGCGCTCCCGCCAGGCGTCCAGTGCCGCTGAAGCCGCAGCCGCGCTGAATCTCACGCCGCGGGAGGTCGAAGTGCTGCAACTGCTGGCCGACGGCCTCTTGGCACGGACCATCGCGACCCGCCTCGGACTGTCACCCCGCACCGTCCACAAGCACTTGAGCAATGTCTACACCAAGCTGGGCGTCCACGATCGCCTGGTCGCGGTGTCGATCGCGCGCGAGCACGGCCTGATCGCGGCCTGACCCACTCAGGGACCTCCCGGGCTCTGCCCCGGATCATCAGCATGCGCGGGTCTACTGCCGCAGTTGCGGCATAGATTCGTGCCATGAACGACTTGGAGCCCACAGATGTCGGTCCGGCGGTGGGCGGCGACCGCAGCGTTTCCGAAACCGACCGCCAGCACGTCATCACTCTGCTCACCAGTGCACACGCCGAGGGCCGGCTGGACGCAGCAGAACGCGACCGTCGACTGACCGAGGCCCGCGCGGCCACCGTCTTCGACGATCTGGTTCCGCTCACCCGTGATCTGGTCACGTCATCCCCCTCGATTCCGCTGGCAGCGCCGAGTGGAGAGCAGCCTCAGATCGCCGCCGTGTTCGGCGGCGTCGAGCGGCGGGGATATTGGAAAGTCCCGGCCAAGCTGTCGGTGTCGGCTGTGTTCGGCGGCGTCGAACTCGATGTCACTCAAGCCGCCTTCGAGGCCACCGAGATCGCCCTGGAAGTCCACTGCGTCTTCGGCGGCATCGAACTCACCGTCCCCGAAGGCACCGAGATCACGAACCTCACCAACGCAGTCTTCGGCGGCTGCACCATCAAGGTCGGCCCACCCCAACCCGGCGGTATCCATATCGTCCTGAGCGGCGGGGTGGGTTTCGGCGGCGTAGAGGTCCGCAATCCCCGGGCGTCCCGGGTGCGCCGCGAGCAGCGCCGACAGCTACGCGAGGCCCGCAAGGAGCCTCGCTATCGGCCTGGCAGCGACTAACCTGCAGCTATGGATGACGTGTTTCGACCCGCCGGGGAATGGCGCCAACTTCCCGCGGTAGCGGTCACATCGCATCGCGTCGCCTCAGCGGCGATCAACCTCGTGGTCTGGACTGTGATCGTGGTCGGGTTGTGGCTGCTGCTGCCACCGCTGCCGTGGCTGGCCTACGCCGCAGCAGGGGTCGGTGTGGTGTGGACCGTCTGGCGGGTGGTTCGCATCGGACGCTGGATCCGGGCCTTCCGGTTCCGCGAAGGCGAGCGTGATCTGCTCATCAGCAAGGGCCTGTGGTTCCGGTCGCTCACCGCGATCCCCTACGGACGCATGCTCAGCGTGCAAGTCACCACCGGACCGATCAATCGGCTATGGGGCCTGGCCGGTGTGCAACTGGTCACCGCCAGCCATGAGTCCAATGGCCACATCCCGGCGCTCACGGCGGAGGAGGCCGCCCGGATTCGCGATCAGCTCATCGCCTTGGGCGAAGAACAGGCGCTCCCATTGTGAGTAGTCCGCCAGCCCCAGAAGAGGCGCCGCACTCGGTCGTCGACGATGTCGTCGTCAAACGCACCGAGCGGCCGCATCCGCTCACACCGCTGATTCGCGGCTGGGTGGTGCTGTTGGCCCTGTTGATCGGGCTGTCCCGCGAAGTCCTCTCCTGGTTCACCGAGGGCACCCAACTCCCGCCGCTGCCTTTGATCGTGGGCGTGGTCGTCGGCCTGACTGCCGCGGCCGCCGCCATCGGTTTCGTCAGTTGGATGGTCACTCGTTTCGTCATCGACGACGATGAACTGCGCATCGAAACCGGGATCGTGTACCACCGCTCCCAACGGGTCGCTTTCGACAAGGTGGCCTCCATCGACGTGGTGCAGCCTTTGGTCGGTCGGGTCTTCGGCCTCGCCGAGTTGGTGATCGATATCGGCTCCGATGAGCGGATCAAACTGCGCTACCTGACCCGAGCGCGCGCCTACAATCTGCGCGACTACCTGCTCTCGCGGGCCCGCGGGCATCAGGCTGTCATCGCCGAGGAGCCTGATCCGGGGCTTCATCTGAGCGACCTCAACGATGACGATCGGATGGTGCTGCGGATTCCGCCCGACCGGCTGCTCGTGGCCGCAGTCACCTCCAATGAGTTCATCGGATTGGTCGGGATGGTCGCCGTCACCGTCACCGCGGTGTGGCTCCTATCGCCCTACCTGGGGGGCGTCGTGGTCGTACTCGCCTTGGCGATCTCGGCAGCGTCGGCCGTCGGCGGCTTCATCATTCGACGGATCACCGGTCAGTTCAACTTCACGTTGTCCACCCGGGCCGCCGGTCTGCGCATCTCCCGTGGCCTGGCTGATCTCACCAGCCAGTCGCTGCCCGCTCGCCGCATCCAGTTCGTCCGGCTCACTCAGTCGCTGCTGTGGCGACCACTGGGGTGGTACCGCGTGGAGATCGACGTGATCGGTTTCGGTCTGCACAATCAGGAGGGCACCCGATCAGACATCTCCAGCGTGCTCGTGCCGGTCGCAGATCTTGAGCAGTTGCGAACCGTGCTGGCATTGCTGTGGCCAGAGGCGGATTTCACCCGCATTCGCCTGGACCCGGCGCCACGGCGCGCCCGCTGGTTGCACCCGATCACCGGGCCTTTCCTCGCCTTCGGCTACGACGACCTGCTGGTGGTTTCGCGCCACGGCTGGCTGGAGCGGCGCTGGGATCTGGTGCCCCACGCCCGGATTCAGTCTGTGGTCATCTCACAGGATCCGGTTTCGGCACGGCTCGGCATCGCCGACCTGAGTTTCCACACCGCCGGGACGCGGTTCTCCGCCGACGCCCGCGGTCTCGATATCAGCCACGTACGCCAACATCAGGATCGCCTGATTTCCTTGGCGCAATCCAATCGACCCGATGTGACCGAGTCTCCAGCCCCACCGGAGGGCCCCGACGAGGCGCCGCCGGTTCAGTGAGCCCGGCGAGCCGACCAGGCTGAGGCCACCATCTCGTCGATGGTATGACGCATCCGCCAATCCAGATCGGCGGCTGCCGCATGACCATCGGCCACGATCCGGGCCGGGTCCCCGGCCCGCCGCGGCGCAACCTCGGCAGTGAAGTCGATACCGGTCACCCGCGCCATCGCGTCCATGATCTGACGCACACTCAAACCCTCGCCGCTGCCGAGGTTGTAGGCCGGGCGCAGCGGGGTCGCGTTTGACAGCGCCGCAGCGGCGGCGACATGGGAGATCGCAAGATCACCGACATGGATGTAGTCACGCACGCAGGTGCCGTCCGGGGTCGGATAGTCGGTTCCGTAGATTCGGGGCGTCTTGTGGTCCAGGAGGGCTTCGATCACCAACGGGAAGAGATTGTGGGGACTGGCGTCGTAGACATCATCGGTCGCCGAGCCCACGACATTGAAGTAGCGCAGACTGACCGCCCGGAAACTGCCCGTGGCGCGTGCAACATCATTGATGAGCCACTCGGCGGCCAGCTTCGATTCGCCGTAGGGAGACTCGGGATGCTGGGGAGAATCCTCGGTGACGACATCATCGGTGGGCGTGCCAAAGACCGCAGCGGAGGAGGAGAAGACCATCAGGGGTACCCCGGCCTGCTCCATGGCGGTCAGTACCGAGGCAGTACCGGTCACATTCTGGGTAAAGGTGTGCACCGGGCGCTGAACCGAAACCCCGGCGTATTTGTACGCGGCGACATGGATCACCCCCGCGCAGTCATACTCACGCAGCGTCTGCGTCAGGCGCTCGGTGTTGAGAATCGTCTCGTTCACCAGCGGTACCTCAGCGGGCACGAAATTCGGCCTTCCCGAGGAGAGATCGTCGAAGGCAACGGCTCCATAGCCGTTCGCTGTCAAGGCCCTCAGAACATGAGCTCCGATGTACCCGGCGCCACCTGTCACTAACCATGTCGTCACAATTGGGGAGTCTACGGCACTCGCTATCAGCCAACGTGGGGATCGCTAGGGTTGAGCTATGCACAACACACCTGCCCTGGGCATTGATATCGGAGGCTCGGGCATCAAGGGCGCCCTCGTCGACACAGCCGTCGGCGACTTCAGCACTGATCGCATCCGCATTCCCACTCCAGCCAAGTCCACACCGAAGAACATCGCCGAGGTCGTGTCCGACATCGTCGGCTCCTTCGCCGCCGAACTCGGCGACGGGCCCATCGGCATCACCATCCCTGCGGTCGTCACCCATGGGATCACCCGCTCGGCGGCCAACATCGACCCCTCGTGGGTGGACGCACCGGCCGCCGACGTCTTTTCCGAACACCTGGGACGCAGCGTCATGGTCGTCAACGATGCCGATGCCGCCGGCATTGCCGAGGTGCGTTTCGGCGCCGCCGCCGGCGAGCAGGGCGTGGTGCTGGTGACCACTCTCGGCACCGGGATCGGATCGGCGCTGATCTACCGAGGCATCCTGGTGCCCAACACCGAATTGGGCCACCTGGAGATCGACGGCAAGGACGCCGAGAAGCGCGCCGCAGCCTCGGTCAAAGCCGCCGAAAAGCTGTCCTACGCCCGCTACATTCCCCGGCTGCAGCGCTACTACGAGACATTGGAGAAGCTGTTCTCCCCGGACCTGTTCGTGGTCGGCGGCGGCGTGTCGAAGGACTCCCACAAGTTCCTTCCCCAGCTCAAGCTGCGGGCCCCGATCGTTCCGGCCACGCTGCGCAATCGTGCCGGCATCATCGGAGCAGCACTGCTTGCCGCCGAAGAGAACTGACCGCGCTGCTTCGCGTCCCAGGCGTGAGACCCTTTCCCCTCGCTGCCTCTGTCCGGGTCTTGGCCAGTCCTAGACTGAGGTAACGATCTCCGACCAGCATCGGCGCTGGCCCACTACGGGGAGTGAAGATGACCGACTTAGCCACGATTCTGGTGAATCGTCACATGATCGATGCGGCGACGCTCGCACCGTTCGCCCAGAAGTACAGCGGACGCGAATTGCGCCGGGCGTTGTTGGACAACCGTCTGGTCAGTGAGGACGACTTGGCCAAGGCGCTTGCCGAGTTGGCAGGCCGCGAATACCTGGATCTGAATGCCACCCAGCCCGACCCGGTGGCGATGGCCCTGGTACCGGTGGCGTTGTGTCGCAAGTACCGGTTGATTCCGATCCGGGTGGTCGACGGCGTGTCGCCTCGAACCGCCTCCGATGATGCCAATAACCGCTCCAAGACCCTGCTGGTCGGAATGCGCGACCCCTTTGACATCCAGGCGATCGACGAAATCAGCAGCCACACCGACATGCTCGTGGAACCGGTCGTCGTGACCCGCAGCGCCATGCAGCACGCCTTCGAGGTGTACCTGCGTTCGGACGATGAACTCAACAAGATCTCCGCGGCAATGCTGCAAGACGCCGCGGTCACCGCCGATCCGAGCGACTCCTTGGAGTCGCAGGCGGCCAATGCTCCGGTCGTGCGCTTCGTCAATCTGCTGATCTCGCAGGCCATCGATGACCGCGCCAGCGACATCCATGTCGAACCCGGCCAACTCGACCTCACCGTCCGGTTCCGGATCGATGGCGTACTCCATGAGATGCAGCGCGCCGACCGCGGCATTCAGGACGGCATCATTTCGCGGCTGAAGATCATGGCCAACATCGACATCGCTGATCGCCGTCGCCCGCAGGACGGCCGCATCAGCTTCCACCATCGTGATCGCACGGTGGATCTACGGGTAGCGACCATCCCCACTGTGTGGGGCGAGAAGGTGGTGATGCGCATCCTGGATCAGAACTCCGCAGCGGTGAGCATGGAATCACTGGCCATGGCACCGGACAACAAGGAGCGATTCCAGAAGGCCATCACCCGACCCCACGGCATGGTGTTGTTGACCGGTCCGACCGGATCAGGCAAGTCCACCAGCCTGCACGCCGCCCTGGCAGCCATCTCCAACAGCCGCATCAATGTGATCACCATCGAGGACCCGGTGGAGTACCGGATCCCCGGTACCAACCAGATCCAGGTGAATCACCGAGCCGGTCTTACCTTCGCTTCGTCGCTGCGCGCCTCGCTGCGCTGCGACCCCGACGTGATCCTCGTCGGCGAGATCCGCGACTCCGAAACCGCCGTCACCTCGATCGAAGCCGCTCTCACCGGCCACTTGGTCTTCTCCACCTTGCATACCAATGACGCCCCCAGTGCGGTAACCCGCCTGATCGAGATCGGGGCCGAGCCCTATCTGGTGGGTTCGGCACTGACCCTCGCGGTGGCGCAACGGTTGGCGCGTCAACTGTGCCGCAACTGTCGTCAGCCGCTGACTCCCGACGAAGCGGCACTGCGCGCGATCGGTTTCCCCCTCGATGGCGCCGAACCGCCGCAGCTGTACCGGGCGGTCGGGTGTGCCACCTGCGCCGGCACCGGCTACCGCGGACGCCTGGCGCTCCACGAAGTGATGGAGCTCACCGAATCAGTGACGCAACTGGCGGTCCGCAATGCCCCGACCTCGGAGATCCGCGCGGTGGCACTGGCCGACGGCATGGTGCCGCTACGTCAGGATGGCTTCGCCAAGGCGCGCCGTGGTCTGACCACGATCGAAGAGGTACTCCGCGTCACCGTGTGACGGGGAGTACCCCGCTGATCATTGAGCGGCCAGTTGCGAGTACAGCCCGAAGATCGGCAAGTACAGCGAGAGCACCATTGAGCCGATCATGATGCCGACGGTCACGATCAGGATCGGTTCCAACACGCTCGCCAATTGGTCGGTGGCGGACTTCACGTCGGCCTCGTACATCTCGGCGACCTTGGTGAGCATCTGGGGCAGGGTGCCTGATTCCTCGCCGACGGCCACCATCTGTGCCACCAACGGCGGGCACACCATGGACCGCGACATCGGCGCGGCCATCGACTCGCCGTCACGCACCGCGATCTGAATCTGTGCGATCGACTGCTCCATGGCCCAGTTGTTGGAGGTCGACTCCACCGAACTCAGCGCGTGCAGCAGCGGCACCCCTGCGTTGAGCATCATGGCGAGGTTCCGCGTGAAGCGGGCAACCGCCGTCTTGCGGGCGATCCGTCCGAAGATCGGGATCCGCAGCACCAGCGGGCCGGTGATCCTGCGTACCTTCTCCGTGCGGTGATTCCGCATCCACCAGATCCAGGCTGTCGTGGCGAGCACGAGCATCGTCGGCAGAATCCAGACCATGTTGTGTGAGGTGATCACCAACAGTTTGGTGGGCAGCGGCAGTTCCCCTCCCATGGAGGCGAACATCGATTCGAAGATGGGCACGATGAACGTGATCATGCCGACCACGGCCAGCATGGCGATGATGAGCACGACCAGCGGGTAGGTGGAGGCGGCCCTCAGTTTGTCTTGCAGTTCGACATCGGCGCGGTACGTGTCGGCCACCATCTTGAGCGAATCGCCCAGGAAACCGCCGGCCTCGCCGACCCGGATCAGGTTGACCATCAGGGGCGGGAAGGCCGCAGGTTGCTTAGCCAGCGCAGCCGAGAAGCTCAGCCCGGTTTCCACGTCGTGCTGCACCGCCACCAAAGCGGCGCGCAACGGCGCGTCGTCGGTCTGGTCGACCAGCACCCGGACCGAACGCATCAACGGCAGCCCGGCATTGATCAGGCTCGAGAGCTGGTCGGCGAACAACGCCAGTGGCTTCATCCGCACTCGGCGACGTCCGCCGATGCGGATCTCGCGATGCAACCCGGAGGTCACTGCCGGGCGGATATCGAGAGGCACCAGGCCCTGGGCGTGCAGCTTGTCGATGACGGCTGCTTCGTCCGACGCCTCAAGGGTGCCGCGAATCACATCATGGCTCGCGGCATTCACTGCCCGGAAGCTGAACGAATCGACCGTGGTGGTCATGATCACTCCTTCTCGAAGAAGCTGTCGGGGGCACGGTTAATGCGAACCCCGGTCAATGCCTTGGGATCGCTGAGGTATTCGGCAGCCACACTGCGATCGACGACGCCTTCGGAGACCAGCCGCACCAGCGACTGATCGAAGGTGTGCATACCGGCGTCCGCTGAGGTCTGCATCACCGTCGAGAGCTGGTGAACCTGCCGTTCTCTGATCAGGTTCCCCACCGCCGGTGTGCGCACCAGCACTTCGCTGGCGAGTACTCGCCCTTTGCGGTCACATCGCGGCAGCAGCCGCTGGCTGATCACGCCGCGCAACGTCTCGCTGAGCTGGGTGCGCACCTGGTTCTGCTGGCTCGCCGGCATCGAGTCGATGACACGGTCAATGGAGTTCGCCGCCCCGTGGGTATGCAGGGTTCCCAAGACCAGATGTCCGGTCTCGGCTGCGGTGAGCGACATGGCCATCGATTCTTGGTCGCGCAACTCCCCGATCATTACGACATCGGGGTCCTGTCGCAGGGCGCCCCGCAACGCTCCGGCGAAGGACGCTGCATCGGTGCCCACCTCGCGTTGATGGATCAACGCCGCCGAGCTGAAATGCCGGTATTCGATGGGATCCTCGACGGTGACGACATGGCAGCGCCGTCGCGTGTTGATCACCTCGATCATGGCAGCCAAAGTGGTGGACTTCCCCGAGCCGGCCGGCCCCGTGACCAGGACCAGGCCATGCGGTGCCAGGGCCAATCGCTCTGCGATCAGCGGCACACCCAGGCTTGCCATGTCCGGCAGTTGGCTGGGCACCAGCCGGAAAGCGGCTGCGAGCTGTCCGGACTGTCGAAAGACGTTGACCCGGAACCGCAAGTCCTCCGGGGTGGTGTAGGCGAGGTCCACCTCGCCGGATTCAGCGAACTCCGCCTGTCGACGGGGGTCCAGAATCGCCATCAGCGCGATCTCCAGAGCGTGCTGCTCGAGCGTCCCGGGGTTGCCGGGCAGTTCGGTCAACTCGCCGTGAACCCGAATCAAGGCGACACCTCCGGCCGACACATGCAGGTCAGAGGCCTCGGCCTCGGCGACCGCTCGGAGCAGGGCGTGCAGCTGCTCCAATGGGGTTCGCCCATCGCTGTTGGCTACGATCCGCATGCTCGTCATGGCGTCATTCCCGCTGCGAGAAGATGAGGGCGTCGATCGTGACGGTGTACCGCGAAGGATCGGTTGTCTGGGTGGTATCGACCTGCACGAACTGCATCAGGCGGTAGCCCGTCCGCAAGCCATCCACGAACTCGGTGGCCTGGGTCGCGCTACCGGCTTCAGCCTCGATAGTCACTGGAATCTGAACCTGGATGGAGTCGGCATCGGCGGCCTTCGGCTTATTCGCCGGCTTGCCGTCGGTTCCGACACCGCCACCGCTGGGAGCAGCGAAGACCTGCGCGTCGCCGAACCCGATAGACACGATCCGAGCCCCCGACGTGCTCGCCGCCGCTGAGGCCACGGCCGAAACGTCGCGAAGCTCCGCGTCGAACGGGATCTCGCGATGCAGCCGCGCCACCTCGGCCTCAAGCGCATCCTTGTTCTTGGCCAGCTCGATCTGTTGATCAAGGTCGGCCTGCAGCTCGGCATTGGTCTGGGCGACCCCAGAAGCTTGTCGTGCGGCGCCGCTGGCCGCGCTGAACAGCGGCCAAGCCAGGGCACTGAATCCGAGAATCAGGATCAGGGCAATCGCCGCAGCGCCGATCAGATTGATCAGCCTTCTCGACATCTTCATCACTTGCCTCCCGTCTCGTCGAAGCGCCCGGTGTAGCGGGTCTGATCGAAGCTCACCGTCGCCTCAAAGGTGTAGCCGCCGTTGTCCGCCACGCTCAGCGCACCTGCGTCGACGGACAACAGTCCGGGAAGGGTGCGCAGCTTGTTGATGGTCTCGGCCTGCGCCGCCGTCCGGTTGGACGAGAAGGTCAGCGTTCCCTGGAGCCCTACTTGGGCCTTGGCGTCAGCGCCGGCCTTCGGCGCCGCTCCCGGCGCCAACCGGAAGCCGGTCAACGTCACCTTGGTCGGCAACACCGCTTTGATCTCGTCGGCAAGCGCAGTCCAATCAATGTCATTGGCCCCGGCGACAGCCCGCATCTGGCTCAACTTGGCGGCATCGGAACTGAGGTGCGCCACATCGCGATACTGCTCCATCTGCGAATTCAAGGATGCCGCCGCCTCGTGCTGTCGGATCAGGTAGCCGGAGGCCTGAGCGGCCCAGCCGAACGCGACTGCCGAGACAGAGCAGACCAACACCACCGCGACGAAGGCCGCACCGAACCAGCGCACGATCAGTTCTCTTCGCGACCGCCGCTGCATTTCGGCCGGTGGCAGCAGGTTGACCCGCGGTACCGTTCCGGCCTGCAGCGCTTGGTTTGTGATCTGGGTGGCCATCATCGCCCTCCGTCCAGCATGATTCCCAGCGCGCCCATGAGGCTGCTGGGAAGATCGGCGTCAGCAAGGTTCGACCCGACCGCGATCACATCTCGCGGCAGGACCGTACGGGTCTCGATCTGGAGTGCTTCGGCCAACGGCTCAGCCAACTCCGGTGCCAACGGCCCGGTGAGCAACAACTCGCGGGGGTCGAGACGGTCGTCCTGACCTCGACAAAACCTCAGGGTTTCGCTCAGTCGACCGATGACCTCCGCCGCGGCGGATTCCGGTCCGTCCACCAGGCTCGGCATCGATCGTCGTCCGCCGACCAGAAGCTCCGCGCCGTCGTCTCGGGCGCTTCGCTGCGAAGCGACATCCACCGCGATGACTCGGACGTAGCGAGGAATCCCATCGATGGCGATCACGAAACTGGTGGTGTGTTCACCGACGGCGACCATCGCGACCGGGCCGAAGCCCTCCGGAACGACGCGTCCGGCGACCCGCGCCAGCCCGAAGGGCAGAAAGTCGACGTTGTCGACGCGCAGCTTGGTCTTCGCCAGCGTGTTCAGGATGCTCTCTACGTTGTCGGCCGGGCCCGCCACCAGCAGGCCTTTTGCCTGGCTGCCGTCGACCTCGAGCGGGTAGAAGTCGAGCACGGCATCCTCAGGTGCCACCGGAATCAGGTCCTGAGCCTCATAGCGCAGTGCCTTGCTCAGTTCTTCGATGGGGAGGTTCGGCGCGGTGTAGTCGCGCACCAGAATCCTCCGGTTGACGAGTGCGACGACCACTTTGCGGGACTTGATGCGCGCCTGCGACCACAGCGTGGTCACTGCGGTTGCGACGGCGTCGGCGTCCAGCACATCGGAGTCTCGCGCGCTACCTGCCGGCAGTCGCACCTCGCCGGCGGCCACCAACTGCGGGTGACGCCCACTGGTCACCTCGACCGCCCGGACGCTCTCCTCGGCGATCTCGATCCCTACCACGCTGCGTGCCATGTGATCCTCCTCGATCTCACGCCAGTCCGAACACGGCCAGGTACTGCTGTGCCGCACCATTGCCAAACAGAATTCCGATCCAGGTACCCACCAGCAGCCAGGGACCGAATGCGATGGCGCTGCCGCGGTTCGCCCGCCCAACAGCCATCATGACGATGCCGAAAATCCCGCCAGCGACAAAGCCGGACAACCAGCCCACCGCCAGCGCCCCCCAGCCGAGCCATCCCAGAAAGAGACCCGCGACGGCAGCGAGTTTGACGTCGCCGCCCCCCATGCCGTCGGGTCGGATGAAGCGAATCAGGAAATAGCAGGCGAACATGATTGCCATGCCGGCCAGGGCCCTGGGCAACGCCCAGGTGTCGGCGCCCAAAGGCCAGGCGATCACGAAAGCCAGCAATCCCACGCCCAGGCTCGGCCACACCACCGCGTCCGGCAGTCGCCGAGTGTCCAGATCGATGAGCACCAACACCACACTGCTGGCTGCGAACCATGCATAGGCGATCCAGGCCGCTACGGCCACGGCACCGGAAAGCCCCATCAGCGGCAGGTACCCAGCGAGCGCAGCGAACAGCACCGCAGTGACGATCTCCACTGCCGGATAGCGGGCCGAGATCGGTGCCGAGCAGGACGCACACCGCGCCCGCAGGATCAGCCAACTGATCACGGGAATGTTCTGCCACGGCCGAATCGGCGCAGCGCAGTGCGGGCACTGGCTGGGGCGAAGCAGCGAAATGCCAGCCGGCAGCCGGTAGGCGACGACGTTGACGAAAGACCCGATCAGAAGGCCGAGAATGCCTGCGAGCAGTATCCACATCTGACTCACCCGACCTCTCGCTGTGAGATCCGGCTGACACTGAAGGTGCCGCCGCCGCCTGTTCCCGAGGTACCCCACAGGTCGATGGGGAAGTCCACCGGGGCGACCGTGGTCGTGGTGTAGCTGCCGGCCATGTTGACGCTGGTGGCGTACATCGAGCCGATGAAGGAGCCACTGTAGAAACCCACCTGCCGCGGGGTGTACAGCATGGTCGGCACACTGATCTGCGTGGAGTAGAGCGAAATGCTGCCATCACCGGCATCCCATCGACCGAGCCCAGGGAAGTCGGTCCGCACCGACTGCCGAGCCGACGGAACGATGAACCACAGGTGCGGCTTGGTGCCGTCGGCAGCCACGAAGGTGAACTGCTGCAGGTTGATCTCTGTGGACACGACCACGATGTCGGTGCTGATGACGACCTTGGTCTGGCTGGTCGGATTGGAGCTGATGCCGTCCTTGCACTTGGTGCCGTCCACGATCGTCGGGGCGGTCAAGGTGGCCAGCGCAGTCGCCCAATCCCGGTTCTTGCAGATCGCGCTTCCGGAACTGACCACCATGGGGCTGAAGCCAGGCCAGTCGGCGGCGTCGTAGCCGTAGTCCTGCCACGACAGCAGCAGCGCCGGGTCAGGCCCGGTCACGGCAACCTCAGCCTGCGACAGCTTCACGGTGGGCTTGTCGGGGGCCGGCGGTGCCGGTGCCCGACGAACGGTTCCCGCTACCCGGCTGCTGGCGTCCCTGGGGTCCAGCGAATCACCGGCGGGCAGGATGAGATCGCCACCGACTTCGCCGCTGTTGGGCAGATAGACGTCGCCGCCGGCCTGGAGGTCGTCGACGACCTTGCCGTAGTTGTTGACCTCGCCGCTGGCGAAGACTCTCGCCTTGGCGACCCCGTTGTAGTCGATGTTCAGTGCCCCCGCAACGGTGATGTCGCCGCCCACGGGTCCGTACACGTAGCTGCGGCTGGTGCCGGCGGCCAGCATGGCGCCGCCGACTTTGCCGTTGTAGTCCAGGGTGATCGCTCCGGCGCAGGCGAGGTCACCGCCGATCTTGCCGTAGACGGTGGTGCGGTCGGTGCCGGCGATCGTGACGTCACCGGTGACCGAGGCGTTGTAGTCGAAGACCACGTCGTCACCGGCGGCGAAGTCACCAGTGATGGTGCCGTACAAGTAGCTCGTCGATGAGCCCGCCGCGATCGTGTCCCCACCGATGCTGCCGTTGTAGTCCAGCAATAACGAGCCGAGCGTCTTGAGCTGTCCGCTGACGGCGCCATAGACGTAGGTCCGGCTCGTGCTGGAGGAGGTGAGGTTCCCGCCGATCTTGGCTCCGTAGTACAGCGTGACCGGACCGCCCGCCGCAAAACTGCCGCCGACGCTGCCGTACACGTAACTACGACCGGTGCCCGCAGCTGCCACGCTTCCTCGAATAATGCCCTGATAGTCGACATCCACCGTGCCCGAGGCCGTGAGGTTGCCATGGACCGCGCCTTGAACGACAGCATCACCGAAGGCCGTGACATTGCCGGTCACCGTGCAGCCGTTGTCGGCGGTGAAGTTGCCGTCGACGACCACATTGACCGACATCTGCTCATTGCAGGTGAAGTTGCCGTCGATGACGGTCAGATCCCCGGGCTTGGATTCGCTGGACTCCACCGGATCGCTGTTGTAGTACGTGGTGGTGGAAAAGAAGGTCAGCGCTCCGTACTTGTTGCCGTAGCTGTGACTGCTCTGGAAACTGAACACGGCCTCCACCGTGACCGACCGATTTCCGGCGGCGCTGCCGACCGAGGTGAAGGTCACGGTGTCGGTTCCGGCATCGCAGCTCACCTGGTACTGCGGTGCCGAGGTGGAGGTGATGGTTCCGGTACACCCTTCGGCTTTGCGGAAGGCCGCCAGCGCCACCGCCACACCCGCATCGGCGGCTGCGCGAGCCTGTGCCGTGCTCTTGCCGGAGGCCAGGGAGGAACTGGTGTTGCTCACGATCGCGGCCAAGGTCAGGGCGAAAAGGGTCAGTACCAGCATCATCACCAGCACCGAAACCAGGGCCGAGCCCTGGTCGTCGCGTCGCAGTCTCACCAGCATGATTCCGGACTCCCTGTCCCGAAGGCGGTCGCCGTCGCAGCCCCGGCGATGGGAACCGTGACCGAGCCGGAGGCGAACCGGAACGAGTAGTCCAACCGGGTCGCATCGCCGCTGAATGCATCGCCACCGCTGAGACCACCACTGACACCGGTGGCCAACACCGTCCAGGTGCTGTAGTCGGTATCGGTGATCGAGGAATCAGAGGTGCGGTAGACGAGTTTGTGATCGGGGGTCAACGCCCACGCGGCGCACTGCCAGCCGGTCGCGCCGGTGGCGACGCGGGCCTGAACGGTTGAGCCCGTCACCGAGATAGCACTGGCATTGCCGATGCCTGATTGCAGCGTGTTTGCGACCACCTGCGCATGGCCGGTCGCCGCGTCGCGATCGCCCGCGACGGCTTGGGTCTGGAAGCCCACATAGAAAAGGCTGGCCACCACGGTCAAGACCAGCACCGTCAAGGTGGAGTACATGATGACTTCGACCAGCGAGATTCCGGCTTGCGGATCAGTGATCGGCTGGCGCGGCGGGGTCATGGCGTCACCACCAGGATTTCGCTGGTCAGCTCCACCACGGGTTTGGTCGAATCGGGACCGTAGCCGTCGATACGAACGGCAACCGTTCCCGGGTATTCGGCGGGACACTCGCCCACGACGATGGCGGCGGTCGCACCAGACCCGGACGGATCGGTGATGCCGGCCGCTGCGGCGGCACTCACGGCCGCACAGGAGTTTTCACTGGTATTGGGAAAGGCGGCTTCGAGGGCGGCGAGTTGACCGTTGACCAGCGACGTCGCTGCGACCAGGTCCCGGTTGCCGGCACTGGCCGCCACTGCGCCCATCATCAGGGGCAGTACCCCGATGGACATCATCGCGAGAATGAACATTGCGACCACGATCTCCACCAGACTGACCCCGGCCTGGTCGGCCAGGATCGTTCGCGTGGGGTGGCTGGTCACGGTGTTCACTTCCCATGGTTGTTTGAGGGCTTAGTGGTCTGGGGCAGCACGGCCGCCCCAGACCACCAGGATGTGGGATCAGCAGCCCGGGCCGGAGGTGATGGTGTTGCCCCAGCCGGTTGCGGAGACGCAAACCTCACCAACGGTGGTCGGCGCCGCGCCGTCCTTCCAAGCGACCGTGATCTTGGTGTCACCGGGAACGATCAAGGTGGGCGTCTCGCCATTGGCCAACTGAGCGGTGGCCTGCGTCGCGCCGTTGGCGGCCACAGCCGCCACAGCGTTCGTCTGCGCGGTGGCCTGAATGTTGCCGAACACCGGGATGGCGATAGCCACCAGGATGCCCAGGATGGCGACGACGACGATCAGCTCGATGAGCGAGAAGCCTGCCTCGGCCTCGTCGCGACGCTGCCGCAGGTCTTGCAGTTTCCGGCTGAAGATGTTCATTGTTTCCTCCATAAGCGAGTTTTCAATGAGCCGGATAAGAACCCGAGTGGTTGCTTCGATGGATCCACCCGACCCCACAGACACATTAGTACAAATCTGTAGAAATCGGCGAGGATTCGCAAAAAACCCTCAACCCATGCATCACCCCTAGCCGCACGGGTTTAGAGGCGCCATCCAGATTCCCCCGTGCGGGGGACAAACAATGCACGAACGTCTTTTGTCACCCATAAGGGGACTTCGTATTTCTATTTCCGTCACCCGAAAGAGTGACCCGATTATTCCGTGAACACCGGACACAATGTGGAGCATCACGACGTCGACACCTGTCGGGCAGCTCAAAGCCGAGCTCGGCCCCGGGTAGGCCAGACGCACCGGCGCCTCGGACGCCGGTGATTGCCTGGGATCACATCCGCTGCGGTGCTTCAATGCCGAGCAGATCCAGCCCGGCAGCCAAGACCTGCTTGGTGGCATCACACAGGGCCAGACGCGACGATCGCACCTCACCCTCGCTCTTCAACACTGGGCACTGCTCGTAGAACGAGCTGAGCGCGGTGGCGAGTTCGTACAGGTAGCCGCACAGTCGATGCGGCTGCAGGGTCTGCGCCACGTCCGCAACCGTCTCGCCGAAGCGGCTCAGCAGCAGTGCGAGCTGTTGTTCGGCAGGCTCATTCAGGACCGTGATCGCGGCGTAGTTGATACCCTCGGCGTCGGCCTTGCGCAGGATCTGATTCACCCGGGCATGGGCGTACTGCAGATAGGGGCCGGTGTCGCCGGTGGTGGCCACCATTCGGTCGACGTCGAAGGCGTAATCCTTCTGCAGACCACTGGACAGATCGGCATACTTGATCGCCGCCAATGCGATCTGCGGAGCCGCCAGCTCTTCGGCGGCGTCCAACAGCGAGTTCAGCGTAACCGCCGTGCCTTCCCGGGTGGAGAACTTCTTGCCGTCAGCGCCCAGCACCTGACCAAAGCCCACGAACTCAGCCTGCACGCTGTCGGGAAGGTACCCGGCCAACCGCGCCACGGTGAAGAGCTGGTGGAAATGGAACTCCTGCGGGGTGCCCACCACATAGATCAGCCGGTCGGCGTGCAGCACCCCGACGCGGTAGCGGATCGCGGCCAAATCGGTACAGGTGTAGCCGTAGCCGCCTTGGGCGTTGCGAATGATCGCCGGCGTCTCCTGACCCTCGACGAAGACCGCCAGCGCACCTTCATCGACTCGAGCGATGCCGCGGTCCTCCAGATCGGCGGCCACCACCGGCAGATCGTCGTTGTAGATCGATTCCCCGGCCAGGTCGTCATCGGTGAGCAGGATGTTCATGCGTCGATAGGTGGCATTGAAGCCCGCCAGCGACACCTTGATCAGTTGGTGCCAGATGCCGGTGGTCTGCGGATCTCCCGACTGCAGCTTCACCACACGCACCCGGGCCCGGTCGGCGAACTCCTCGGATTCCTTGAGGTGCGCGTTGGCGCGCTTGTACAACTCTTCGGCACCAGCCAGGTCGAGCGCTGAGACATCCAATCCTTCATCGAGGATCTGCTCGACGAGCATGCCGAACTGTCGACCCCAGTCGCCGATGTGGTTCTGCGGAATGACGGTGTGACCCTGGGCGCGTAGCACCCGAGTGAAGCAGTCACCGATGATCGTCGAACGCAGGTGCCCGACGTGCATCTGCTTGGCAACATTGGGAGAGGAGTAATCCACCACCACGGTGCCCGGCTGGGTGGCGGCGGCAATCCCGTTGGCGGCATCGGCCAGCACCTCGGAGGCGACCTCGGCCAGCACCTCGGCGCGAATCCGCAGATTGATGAAGCCCGGCCCGGCGATCTCCAACGGCTCGCACACATCAGTCAGGTCGAGCGCAGCGACCAGTTCGGCAGCGACCTCGCGCGGCGGGCGTCCGGCAGCATTGGCCAGGCGCAGCGCGACATTGGTCTGAAAGTGACCGAATTGGGGTCGCGTCGCCGGACGCAGTTCGGGATCGACACCAGCGACCTCGGCGATCCGGCTACTCAACAGGGTGGGCAAAGACAACATAAGTGGCATTCTCCCACGTCGCCGGCCTGGTCCCCGACGGCGACCGTCGGCTCAACCGACGGATTCAGGTGGTGCCACGTCGCGGCGAAGGGGGCTCTCAACCGACTTGGTGCAGCCGCTGCAGCCCCGCGGCATCACGCACTGTCACCCGACCCCGCGAGGTGGTCACCAGGCCTGCGTCCGACATCGTTCGCAATGCCCGGAAGACCACCTCACGGGCTGTGCCGAGGTGGGCGGCCAGCCGCGCCTGACTCATTGCAACAGCGCCGTCGGCGTCAGCAGCCTCCAACAAGAAGGCCGCCAGTCGCTGCTCGACGCGTAGCGAGCCGACCTCCTCCAACCGGGTCATGAGCTCGAAAACCCGCCCGGAAAGCACCTCAAACACGAAGCTGCGAAAGCTGGGCTCGGCGTTGTACAACTCCCGGAACATCGCCCCAGGCACCAGCACGAAACTGAGCTTCTCGTCTTCGGTCTCCACCCAGGCCGGGTAGGGCTCACTGCGGAAGGCAGCGGTCAGCGCCAGGACGCAGGTCTGGCCGGGGCGAACCCGGTACAGCGTGGCTTCGTGTCCATCCGCCGCGATGTAGAAGACCCGCAGGGAGCCACCGACCACCAGGAAGACCCCTTCGACGAGGTCGCCGCGATGCAGCACAGGGCTGCGCGGCGCCACCTGTCGGATCGGCAGCCCGGCGACCAACTCACGGGTGGCCGCCGAGGCACCGGCCAAGAAGGGAAAACCCTCAGCCACCGGCAACAGTGGAGTCTGCTCGATCACGCTCCCCATGCTGGCACGCCCTGCGCTCAGGCGCTCGGGGCGGGGAAGAACAGATCGGCCGGCGAGATCGTGCTCACCTGGGTGATCTCTGGGTCAGGGATGTAGCCGACGGCCAGATGCGCACGCCGCACGGCTTCGGCGTCGGGACCGGTGGTGATGCAGGTGATCTTGCCTGCGTCGAGATTCACATAGCCGGTCTGCACCGAGACCCCCTCAGCGGCGCAGGCATCGAGAAAGCCGGGCAGGAAGGCGGCCAGACCGGGAACGTCAATGCCCGTCGGGTAGGTGCCGTGGGTTTGGTCGTGGGTATCGATGAAATAGGGCACGAAATCCTCCTCAAGAAGCTGCGGCGGACGCTCGTCCGCCGCAGCCCTCACGCTAGGAAGACGCCGTGGCGCGCTTCTGGAACCTAGGTCACACTCCGTGGCCCCCAACGGTGCTTCCGTTGCAGGGTGCTACATCCTCCCCCATAGTCGGTGGACGATGCAGCACCTAGGCACTCACTCAGAGAGCAGTCGCGACGTGAGTGTGACTACGGTTCCAGACCGCTCGTGTTGAGCTTCCTAGCGTGTGGGCTGAGGTCGGCACGGTGCCGGCTTCGAACAACTCGGGAGATTCGAGATGAGCGCTCTGGATCTGGCGCGGTGGCAATTCGCGATCACCTCGCTGTATCACTTCGTCTTCGTCCCGCTGACGATCGGCCTGGCGCCGTTGGTCGCGGTGATGCAAACCCTCTGGCTACGCACCGGCGCCGACCACTGGCGCAGGCTGACCGATTTCTTCGGGAAGATCTTCCTGCTCAACTTCGCCATCGGCGTGGTCACCGGCATCGTGCAGGAATTCCAGTTCGGCATGAACTGGAGTGCCTACTCGGTATTCGTCGGCGACGTTTTCGGAGCTCCGCTTGCCTTGGAGGCGATGATCGCCTTCTTCATCGAGTCGGTGTTCATTGGGGTGTGGATGTTCGGCCGCAAGATCCTCTCCCCCGGGCTTCACCTGGCTTCAATCTGGCTGGTGGCGATCGCGGTCAACCTCAGTGCCTGGTTCATCTTGGCGGCCAACTCCTTCATGCAGCATCCGGTCGGTACCCACGTGAACTCGGCCAACGGACGCGCCGAGCTCGATTCGGTTTGGACGATGCTGACCTCATCCACAGCCTTGCTCACTGTGGGTCACACCATGGCCGCTGCCGGGTTGACCGCCGGCCTGTTGGTCGCCGGGGTCGGTGGCTGGTGGCTGTCGAAGCTGCTGCGCGAGAAGCGTACCGAGGAGGCCTCAGGCTACCGTCCGGCCGTCCGGCTGGGGCTGGGAGTGGCGCTGACCGCTGCCTGTTTGGTCATCGTCAGCGGTCACAGCCAGGGGCAGCTCATGGTTGCCGATCAACCGATGAAGATGGCTGCGGCCGAAGGGCTGTGCCAGACCACCGACGGCGCCAGCTTTTCGGTGGCCGC
This sequence comes from Propionibacteriaceae bacterium UBA7704, assembly GCA_002482525.1. Taxonomy (GTDB): domain Bacteria; phylum Actinomycetota; class Actinomycetes; order Propionibacteriales; family Propionibacteriaceae; genus Propionicimonas. The sequence continues at coordinate 185,591 of DLGC01000010.1, forward strand.
CTTCGGCGACACCTGCGAGGAGATGGCTGACACCACGTTCATCGAGATCCCCGGACTCGCCTCCTTCCTGGCCACCAATGACGCCACCGACACCCTGGCGGGGGTCAATGATCTGGCCGCCGCCCAAGCCGCCGCCTATGGCGCCTACGGATTGAACGGCTCGGGGTACATTCCACCGATGGCAGCCACCTACTGGTCATTCCGGGCGATGATCGGCCTTGGTCTGATCGCCTTGTTGTTCGCCGCCCGTGGGTTGTGGTGCACCCGGACGAAGGCCACCGCAGCCGAACAGATCCGCTTCGGACAGATCGCACCCTGGCTCATACCGGCCCCGTACCTGGCGTCGTTGGCCGGATGGATGTTCACCGAGTTCGGCCGAGCGCCGTGGATCGTGGTACCGAACACCTCCGCCGATAGTGCCGTGCGGATGCTGATCGAGGAGGCGGCTTCTCCGTTCGTCGACGGATTCGCACTGACCACCAGCCTGGTGCTGTTCACCGCGGTGTATGGCGCCCTGGCGGCTATCTGGTTCCGGCTGGTGCGACGCGCCGTCCTCGGTGGCGCACTCGACGCCGAGCCGCCCGCGTCCGAATCCAGCGAACCCGACCACCTCGTCTTCGCGTACTGAGAGGCCATCACCATGGAACCAACTGCTCTGCAAATCGTCTGGTTCGGCATCATCGGCCTGCTCTGGGCCGGCTACTTGGTACTCGAAGGGTTCGACTTCGGCATCGGCATGCTGTTGCCCATCCTGGGACGCAGCGACTCCGACCGCCGCACCATGATCAACGCGACCGGCCCGGTCTGGGACGGCAACCAGGTTTGGCTGATCTCGGCCGGCGGAATGATGTTCGCTGCCTTCCCGCTCTGGTACGCCTCCCTGCTGTCGGTGCTCTACCTTCCAGTGGTGCTGGTCCTGCTGTCGCTGATCGTCCGCGGGGTCGCCTTCGAGTTTCGCGCCAAGACCACCTCCGCCGCAGGCCGCCGCGCCTGGGAGTGGGTGATCGCGATCGGCTCGCTGCTCGCTGTGGTGCTGTGGGGTGCCGCCTTCGGAAACCTGGTGGCCGGTATTGACGCCCACGCCTTGTTCGCCAATCTGGTGATCACCGATGGCAAAGCCGACCTCACCGCGTCCACCTTGGTGCCGATGCCGAGTCTGTCGGTGCTGATCAGCGCGCTGAATCCGTACGCCCTGTTCACGTCATTGACCCTGGTGGGACTTTTCGCCGCCCACGGTGCACTGTTCCTGGCACTGCGAACAAAGGGCGAGCTGCACCAGCGCGCCATGACGGCAGCCCGCGTCCTGGCACCCGTAGTGCTGCTGGTGGGTGCTGGCTGGGCGATCTGGACCCAGGTCACGCACGGCCCGGCCTGGGGCTGGGCGGTGGTGGCTGTGGCGGCTGTCGCCCTGATCGGCCTGGTGCCGGCCACCCGCGCCGGACGCGATGGGCTGGCCTTCGCGCTCACCAGCACCGTCGCGGCCGGTGCGGTCGTGCTGATCTTCGCCTCGGTGTTCCCCAAGGTCCTGCCGATCCGACTCGATGGCGTCGACATCTCCACTGCGTTTGACACCACCATCGCGCTGGGCTCGTCGTCGGCGCCGACCCTCACGGTGATGCTGATCGTGGCGAGCATCGCGATGCCGCTGGTGATCGCCTATCAGACCGCGGCGTATCGCACCTTCAGCCGACGGCTGGGAACCACAGCCTGATTCCCAGAGCCGGGCCGGGGGCCGGACGCCCGAACTGGCGCCGGATCCCGGCCCGGGTTCGGTCAACAGCAGCGTCCGCACCCCGCGTGGGCGCTCGGGGACGATCTCAGCGATCCAGCGGCTCAGCGTGGGTCGAACTGCTGCTGGCGAAGTATGTCGCGGATCAGCTTGAGATTGGCCACCAGCTCCCGGCTCCAGCCTCGCAGCCACCGTGCCGGCGAGTGCCGCAGCGAGGTGTCACCAACACCCCAGGCGTCCAGGTCCAGCGCGGCACAGGCGGTCAGCGTGCGCGGCAGGTGATAGCCCTGAGTCACCACCGTCAGGCGTTGCACACCGAACTCGTCGCGGGCACGACGACAGGAAGTAAAGGTGTCCAGACCCAACGGGTCCATATCGATGTGATCGGACGGAACGCCGCGCCGCTCCAAATAGGCGACCATCGTGGCTGTCTCGTCATAGAACCGGGAGCGCCCATCACCGGAGACGAGCAGCCGCTCCACCAGGCCGCGGGCGTAGAGCTGCGCGGCGACGTCCAAGCGCCCCTGCAATGCGGCCGACGGCATCAGATCGGGAAGCACCTGCGCTCCCAACACCAGCGCCACCGGCGTGGTCGGCACCGTGTCGATATCGACGATGCGCTCTGCGGCGATCAGGTGCACCGCAGCTGAGATCCCGGCAATACCCAGCCCCGCCAGCGCTGTCGCTCCGAACGCGACCCGAGCGAGTGGTCTCACCCCAGGCCTCGCGTGCCTTCGGCGCCCAGGAAGCGCTGCCGTGCCCGGGCTTGCTCGATGAGCCCGGCCAGTGCGACCGATTCCTCCGGACGCAGCATGTAGCTGGTCTGTGCGCCGGCTCGGATCACTGAGGCGAATTCGGCGATCTCGTAGCGCAGCCCGTCGCCGGCGAAATCGACATAGCGGCGCTCCCGCAGACCGGGGTTCTCGTAGCGGATCTCGAAGTAGTCGGTCAGCCACCACGGTGCCGGCACGTACAGGTAGCCCTCGGTACCACCGATGATCAGCTCACCCTCGGCTTTGACTCCGATCCCGACCCGCCCCGTGCACATCCCGCCGGGGTAGCAGACTTCGATGCTGGAGAACTGCTCCACAGCATCGCGGTCACCCTTGAACGAGGTGGCGCGCACCTCGTCAGCCTCGATGCCGAAGATCTTCACTGCCGGCAGCAGCACGTAGCTGGCCAACTCCGAGATCGCGCCGCCTTCAGGGGCCTGCTGCTCACGGCCGGTCGGCACCAACTTGGTGAAGGTCGCTTCGATCGAGACCACCTGGCCGATGGTGCCGCTTTGGGCGACGGCCAACATGCGACGAAAGCCCGGCGCATAGGCGGTCTTGATGCCCTCCAGCAACACCACGCCGGCGCTCGCCGCCAGTGCATACAGTTCGGCGGTCTCGGCAGCGCTGAGGGTCAGTGGCTTCTCGCACAGGACGTGCTTGCCGGCGGCGATGGCCTGGCGGGCGTAGTCGGCATGAGTGCCGTGCGGGGTGGCCAGGTAGACCGCATCGACCTGGTCGAGAAGTTCAGCGAAGCCAGCCGCAGCAGTGGCCAACTCATGCTTGTCGGCGAAGGCCTGGGCATGGGCCGGCGTCGGACTGTAGACCGCGTCGACACTCACCCCGCTCACAAAGCGGCTTTCCGGCACGAAGCGGGCGGCGATGCGTCCCGATCCGACCACGCCGAGGCGGATCACACCGTTGCGCTGCGCCCGCAGCTCGGTACTGGAGATGCCTTTGGTCCGGTCCAGATACACCACCCGGCAGTAGGGCGACAGGTAGTCGAACTTGCCGACCCAATCCGAACCGATCACGAACACGTCGATCTCACGGCTTTGGATGTCGTGGAGCTTTTGACCCTCATACTCCTCGACGATGATCTCGTCGGCCAGCCCGCTGCGACGCACCCCTTCCAACCGCTGGCTGAGCCCCTCTTGGACGTTGAGCTTGCCTCGAGTGGCGTCGTAGACCTCGCTGGTGACTGCGACGATCAGATAATCGCCCTGTTCACGCGCTCGCTCCAGCAGGCGTCGGTGGCCTTCGTGAAACATGTCGAAGGTGCCATAGGTGATGACCTTGGTGGTCACGAGATGCCTGCCACGTCGCACCGACTCTCTTTATCTGGTCGCCTCGTAGGTATCGACCACTTCTTCGGTGGGGCCGTCCATGACCAGTTCACCTTTTTCGAGCCAGATCACCCGATCGCAGGTGTCACGGATGGAGCCCATCGAGTGGGATACCAGAAACACCGTACCGGCATTGTCGCGAATCTCGCGGATGCGATCCTCGCTGCGCTGGCGGAAGCGCTTGTCGCCCACACTGAGAGCCTCGTCCACGATCAGGATGTCGTGCTGCTTGGAGGCGGCGATCGCGAACTTCAGCCGGGCCTGCATGCCCGAGGAGTAGGTGCGCATCGGCAGATCGATGAAGTCCTTCAGCTCTGAGAACTCCACGATATGGTCGCGCAACTCGGTGATCTCATCCTTATGGAATCCCAGCGCCAAGCCACCCAGCACGATGTTTCGCTCTCCGGAGAGCTCTGGGAGCAACGCAGCGCCCACACCCAGCAGATTCGGACGCGAGCTGGCATACACTCCACCAGCGCTGGGGGGCGTCAGACCGACCATGGCTCGCATCAGCGTTGATTTGCCCGAACCGTTGGTTCCGATCACCCCGATCGATTCGTTCTCGTAGGCAACGAAGGACACCCCTTTGAGGGCGTGCACGACCCGCAACCCACGGGTCTTGCGCACTCGGGTCTTGGCATTGGGACGGTAGGCCTTGCCGCTGGCGTAGACCTTGTACTCCACGTGCACATCGTCGACGACGACCACGGGTTTGCGCTCATTCACGTCCATAGCGCTCCTCAGCAGACCAAAAGAAGAGGAATCCGATGACCAGGGCCACCACAGCCCAGCCGCTCAGGTACGCCCAGAACATCGGGTTGTAGGTGAGATTGACCTCGGTAGCGCTGTCGGACATCAGCGAGTACCGGGCAATGACCAAGACCTGATACACCGGGTGCCAGTCATACAGCTGAATCACCCAGGGGTGAGACTTGAAGATCTTCGAGACATCGAAGAGCACGCCGGAGGTGTAGAACAGCAGCCGCGAGATCACCGGCAGGATCTGAGTGAGATCACGGAAGTGAACAGTCAGTCGCGCCGTCACCAGCGCGACACCGGTATTGAACATGCTGTAAAGCAACAGCAGCGGGATCAGCAGCAGCCACTTCCAGGTCGGGTAGTGACCGGCGAAGATCAGAATCGCGAACATCGCCACCATCGACAGCAGCAGGCTCAGGAACTCCTCGACCACCGTGGCCAGCGGCAACGACAGCCGCGGGAAGGACAACGACTGCACCAGCCCGCGATTCCCGGTGATGGCTTTGGCGCCCTGCCCGAAGCAGCCGGAGAAGAAGCTGAACATGAACACACCGATGACCACATAGGCGGTGTACTCGGCCGGGCGGTTGTTGCCTTGCAGCACGCCGAAGATCACGCCATAGATCAGGGCATTCAATGCCGGGCGCAAGATCAGCCAGAAGGCACCCAGCCGGTTCTGCTGGTTCTCCACCGACATCCGGTACATCGCCATGGTGGAGATGAAGTCGCGCCGCTCCCAGGTCTGCTTCAGGTAGGACCACACTCCAGGTCTGGCCCCGACCCGACGCAGGCCGTATTGGTCGGCCAGTTCGATCCGGTTCATGCTTCTGACTGCTCCCATCGGGCGCAACGTCTGGGACGTGCTCGCAACTCGACTCTCATCAATCGCCTGTGCGAGCTTAGTGCAAACCTCGGCACGCTGCGGTCAGCTCACGCCTGCCGACGGTGGGCCAGGTAATAGCCCACCAAGGATCGGCTCGACGGGTCCTGCTCTGCCAACGCCGCAGGATCGCCGGCGACGGCCGGAGCGAGCTGCAGCGCCAGTTGCTTGCCCAGTTCGACCCCCCACTGGTCGAAGCTGTTGATTCCCCACACCACTCCTTGGGTGAAGGTGATGTGTTCGTAGAGAGCGATCAGTTGCCCGACCACCGAGGGCGTCAACGCCGGGGCCATGATCGAGGTCGTCGGTCGATTGCCGGAGAACACCCGCGCCGGAACCACCGCTTCGGCCGTCCCCTCGGCGCGCACCTCCTCGACGGTCTTACCGAAGGCCAGCGCCTTGGTTTGAGCGAAGAAGTTCGCCAGGAACAACTCGTGAACATCCTGACCGCCGTCGACCAAGGGATAGGCAGGGTTGGCCACAGCCACGAAATCTGCCGGAATGAGCGCAGTTCCTTGGTGGATCAGCTGGTAGAAGGCGTGCTGGCCGTTGGTGCCGGGTTCACCCCAGAACACCTCGCCGGTGTCGGTGGCGACCGGGCGTCCGTCGCTGCGCACGCCTTTGCCGTTGGACTCCATGGTGAGCTGCTGCAGATAGGCCGCGAAGCGGTGCAATTGCTGGGCGTAGGGCAGCACGGCATGGCTGGACGCGCCGAGGAAGTTGCGGTACCACACGTTGAGCAGGCCCATCAGGGCTGGCACATTCTCTGCCAGCGGAGCGTCCTGGAAATGCCGGTCGATGGCGCGGAACCCGGCCAGGAACTCGCTGAAAGCCTGCGGACCGATGGCCACTGCGACGGACGTTCCGATCGCGGAGTCCACCGAATAGCGACCACCAACCCAATCCCAGAAGCCGAAGGCGTTGGCTGGGTCGATGCCGAACTCGGCGACCTTGTCCAAAGCGGTCGATACCGCCACGAAATGCCGGGCAACCGCAGCGCGCGCTGAGTCAGCGTCGTCGGACACCGCCCCGATCGAGCGCAGCCCGTTCAGTAGCCAGTCGCGGGCCAGGCGGGCATTGGTGAGGGTCTCCAAGGTGGTGAAGGTCTTGGACGCCACGATGAACAGGGTGGTTTCGGGGTCCAGCCCAGCTGTCTTCTGTGCCAGATCGGTGGGGTCGATGTTGGAGACGAAACGACACTCCAGCCCCGGCTGCACAGCGGGAATCAGTGCTTCGTAGACCATCACCGGACCGAGATCGGAACCCCCGATCCCGATATTGATGACCGTACTGATCGGCTTGCCAGTGATCCCCACCCATTGCCCACTGCGGACCTGATCGGCGAAGGCATAGATCCGGTCGAGCACCTCGTGAACCTCGACGACGACATCGGTGCCGTCGACGATCAACGAATCACTGCGTTCGCGCCGCAGCGCCGTGTGCAGTACTGAGCGGTTCTCGGTGACATTGATTCGCTCACCGGCGAACATGGCGTCGCGGCGTCCGGGGAGATCGACCTGTTCGGCCAAGGCGATCAGCGCATCTCGGATCTCGTCGGTGAGCAGATTCTTCGACAGGTCGACGAACAGCTCGCCTGCGGTGAAGCTGAACCGCTGTGCCCGTCCGGGATCGGTGGCGAACCATTCCCTCATGTCGGGATGGAAACCGTCAGCCAGGGCACCCAAAGTGCGCCAGGCCGCGGTGGTGGTGGCATCAACCGGTGGCGTCATGCCTCCAGCCTAGGCCGGATCCGAGCCGACTAATCGAGAGACGTTCTCCGCGAACGCCGCCTGTGGGCCGTTCGGGGTGTCGCCGAGGACTCGTTTCTTCATGGCCACGCGCGCCGCCGCCAACGGATCCTCCCCCAGCGCCAGGTCGATGGCCTGGTTCAGACCCTCCAGATTGGGGCCGACCAGGTAGGAGCTGGCTTGGGTGGGGAAGGCACCCACGAAGTCGGCCTGGCTGAGGCCCTGTGGGTCTGCGGTGATCACCGGACGCTCGGTGTACAGGTAGTCGGTCGCGACGCTGGAGATGTCGGAGAGCAGGATGTCTGCGCTGGACAGGCACTCCGCCAGGCTCAAGTCATCGTCGGCGGTCACCCGATGCCCATTGCCGGCTCGACGCAGGATGGTGTTGATCTCGGTGATCGCGGTCAGCATCTGCGGGAGCCGGACACCGCTGGCCGGATGCGGTCGGAACCACACCTGCAGATCGGGATAGTCCCGCAGCAGTTTGCGGATCATGCGTACACCCATGCGATCCAGCGAGGTGTAGTAGGTGTGCTCGTAGTAGCCCTCGAAAGTGGGCGCGTAAAGCAGGATGGGGCGATCATTCCCGGTCGGCCCGACCGGCAGTTCGGCCGATTGCGGCCGTCCCACGACGGCGAATCGCTCACGGGGCAGGTCGATTCCGGCGTTCAGGTAGCGATCAATGGCCACCTGGCCGGCCACCCAGATCTCGCTCATCCCTCGAGCCAGGTTGTTGGCGCTGGTGGCCTTGTCGGATTCGCCGTGAAGCAACATGACGTGGTGCAGGGACGGGTTGAGCTGAAGTTGGCCGTTGCGTTCACCGAAGGCGAGATAGAAGGCCACTGCAACGCTGGGCACGATCAGCTTCTCCACGTCGCGTTGACTCGGTGCATAGATCACCGGGTGCCGAGTGGCGTCGAACTCGGCAAGCTGGCTGGCTTCGCGAACGATCACCAGACCGTCCTGGCTGAGTTTCTCGAAGGTCGGGAGCCATTGGTTGACGATGTACTTGGCTTGCCGCGCACCCAACGAGACATAGACCACGAAGCTGGGCGACTTCTCGGTCAACGCCGCCACCAGACGGTCGGCGGCAGCGGCGGCGTCGCGGCGAGCGGTGAAAGCCTGATAGGCCGACCAGCCCAGATAGATCAGCGCGGTTTCGGCCATGGCGCCGGCGACGGTGAGCCCCAACAGCACCAGCAGCGATCCTGACGGCTGGTATTCAGCCAGGGCCGCGTCGATGAGCGCCCCCAACTCCAGGGCGAACATCACAACACTGGTCCCGACCCCGCGGGCATAGATTGCGGCGTAGCGACGCATCACCCGAGGCTGCTCGGATCGTTGCGGCAGGTATTGCAGAGGTGGCGCCGAGCGCCACACCCAGGTGGCCAGCGTGGGCTGAACGAACCAGGCCAGCTGGATGAACATCACAGCGGTGATATAGGACAATCCGGCCGTCGCCGCGTTGGGCAAGCCGGAGGTGAAGATCACTGCAGCGGCGAGGGCGCTGCGCAGCAATGCGCGCGGCTGTGCCCGCAATCCGATCAGATCCATCAGTCTCGTGGAGGGAGGATCGGCCCGCGTCGACAGCCAATCCGATGCTGCGGTGACCACCCAGGCGCCCAATGCCAACCACGGCAGGTGCAGCCAGGCCGCGACGAGGAGCACGATCAGCCCGAGGACGAACAGCGACAGATTCAGCCGCCCGAAGTACTGCGAGACCGCCAGCGGTACCCGTCCGGGCCAGGCAGCCCGCGCCAGCTCTTCCCACTCGGGCACGGGCGCGCGCCCGAAGTTCTCGATTCTGGTGCCTCGCTTCACGCCGGACAGCCTAAGGGACGGTGTCGGTTCAGCCGCGAATGGCCACGTGGACGTGGTCGTAGTGATTCGCAGTGATTCCACCGCGATCGGCCATATGAGACCAGGTCGGGCTGCTCGGCGTCCAGATCTTCTGTTCGAAGATCACGTGGTCGATGTTGAACACTGCGGCGTGGGTGGTGAGGTACTTGGCGATCTTCCAGCCCAGTGCGCTCTCCTTGCCGGGGGTGAGCATGATGTCCAGGGCCCGGCCATTCTTGTGGAACTGCATGCCGCCGGCCCGCCAGCCACCGTAGGAGTTCACCCCCGGGAACAAGGGGCATACCGATCGGTAGATGTAGATGGTGCCCTTGCGGAGGCGATTCTCCACAGCAGAGCCTCGGGAGCAGGACCTCATGCTGGTTCCGCTGGGCACCGCATCATCGATGGAATCACTCAACGAGGAGGCCAGCACCCAGCCCAGCTTGTCCTTGTAGAGAATCTGACGATAGTCACCCTCGACATCGGACGTCGCCGCGACCTCGGTGGCCACCGGCAGACTGCCCAGCGATTTGGCCTTCTTGTCGGCTTCGGCTCGCACGTTCAGCGAGGCGGTGGTGTACTGCACACTCACTGCCATGAACTGCGGCTCGGATTTCACCAGCAGGGTGGCCGGCTCGGCGGCGATGATCTCTTCGGAGACCAATGCGTTCGGATCGACGACAGCGACTGCGGGTGGGTTCACCGCTTCAGCGACGCCACCGCTGGCTCCCATGAAGACAGCGCCGGCCGCTGCGATCACGGTGACTGCAGCGAGCAGACCGCCGCCGCGGCGGAAGATCCTCTCGGCAAGGGTGTCGGTGACTCGACGGGCAACAACCTCGTGGTCAGGTGTTTCAGTCGTCTCCACAGTCTGGTCGGCCAGTTCGGCGACTCGACGCGGCTGATACGACATGAAGCGCTTTCCTGCTGGGAACCTGAGCGGGCTCTCAGCCTAACTTAAGGATTTGGCCGAGGGCAAGCACCCATACCAGTGCGTGGGCGCCACGGCGCCGCGGTCACAGCTCGGGCCGCCACCAATGCAGTTGCTCCCGCAACCCGTCCAGGCCGCCATACTCGACGATGGCCTCGCCGACCAAGCCGGTCGGCCACACTCCGACCGCGCCGGCTCGGAGCCACCCCGAGGCCGATTCCTGATCCATCTCACCAGCCGCGATGAGCGGACGTCCTCCCAGCAGCCCGACCAGCTGCGCCGCAGTCGGTTGGCTGTAGCTGTCGGCAGGCCACAGCTGAACCGCAGCGGCACCGGCATCCAAACCCGCGACCAGTTCGCTGGGCGTGGCCCCACCGAGAATTACCGGGAGCTCCGGAACGGCCTTCACCAGCTTGGGGGCCAACAGTCGCGTGGCGACGAACTGCGCACCGGCCTTCGCGACCCGCCGCACGGTGGCGACATCGCTGACACCCTGCACACCGAATCGCGCGCGACGCCCGAACACTGCCATCAGTTCCACGGCCGTCTGCAGCCGCTCAACCGACACCGACCAGGTGGTGTAGCCCTCCTGACACAACAGCTCGCAGACGCTCACCAGTTCCGATGAATCGACATCAGGCAAGGAGACCAGGATGCGGTGCCGTCCGAGCGGCGGAATCTCTACCACGTCCCCATCCTGCCCGATCCGGACGGCGAGGACAGCGTGATGCGACCCGTGACAGAGCGGCGTGATCGCAATAGCCTCGGGCTTATCGCCCAGCGAAGGAGCTGCCCATGAAACTCACCAGCACCAGCATCATCGCCGACAGCACCATCGATCTGATCTACGCCGAGCCCGGCGTGGGAGGTCAAAACGTGAGTCCGCACCTGAGTTGGACCCCCGGCCCCGAGGGAACGGCCAGCTACGCGATCACCTGCTTCGATCCAGACGCCCCTACCGGCAGCGGATGGTGGCACTGGGTGGTGACCGACATCCCCGCCGACATCACCGAACTCGCCGAAGGTGCCGCCCTGCCCGGTGCGGCGCGTTCGTGGATCAACGATTACGGGTACCGAGGCTGGGGTGGACCATGGCCGCCACCAGGTCCGGCCCATCACTACCAATTCCGCGTGGTGGCTGTCGCCACCGAGCGCCTGGACGTGCCTGATGACGCCAGTTCGGCCGCGGCCCGCCTCACAGTGAGCTTCGCCGCCCTGGAAGACGCCGGCTTCACCGCTCTGTTCGCCAATCCGGCACGCTGAGACGTCTGGCGCGGATGGCACTCCTGATCGACCAGCCGCACTGGCCTGCTCACGGCACCCGCTTCGCCCACCTGGTGTCAGACACCTCATTGGTCGAACTGTGGAACTTCGCCCGTAGCCAGGGCTTACCGGCGCGGGCCTTCGACCATGACCACTTCGACGTGAGCGAAGCGCGTCATGGCACCATCGTGGCGGCCGGAGCGGAGCCGGTCGAGGCCCGCGAGTTGGTGCGTCGACTCCAACTCAGTGGGCTGCGGCTGCCGCGAGCCCATCGGTTGCCCAGCCGAAAGCGGGCCGAGGCCGACCTGCGGCGCTCCTGGGAGCTGCTGCTGCCCGCCGAACCCGAGCTGGGTCGTCGTCTGATCACGGCGTGGTCGCAGCCGCACCGGCACTATCACGACACCAGGCACCTGGCGCACCTGCTGGCAGCGCTGGCGCAGCTCGATCCTCAGGTCGATCCGACCGTGGCTTTGGCCGCGTGGTTCCACGACGCGGTGTATCGCGGTGAGCCCGGTGACGATGAGCGGGCCTCGGCGGAACTCGCCGAGTGGGAGCTCCGCAGAGCGGGTCTACCCGCACCGACGATCACCGAAGTGGTGCGGCTGGTTCTGCTCACCATCGATCACCAGCCGACGCCGGACGACCTCCGCGGCGCTGCATTGATCGACGCCGATCTCGCCATCCTGGGCCAACCGCAGGGGAGATACCTGATGTACCTCAATGGTGTGCGGGCCGAGCACCCAAATCTCAGTGATGATGACTTCGAGATGGCACGGAGGCGGGTGGTTGGGGCATTATTGTCCCAGCAGTCGTTGTATCGATCACAGATGGCACAACAACTGTGGCTTGACCGGGCTCGGGAGAATCTGTCCAGCGAAGAGTTTCACTGGCAGGCGGTGAGGGGTCACCAGCAGCTCGATTGAGCGACCAGGTACCAGGTGCAGTCGGGGGGAAAACGATGGCACGGGCTGCCAATGCATGGCTAGCCGCTGCGGCGTGCGTTGTCGCAGGCGTCGTTGTCGCGCCTCCGGGAGCGGTCTCCAATCTCACCACTGGCCCTGAAGTTCAGGTCACCGTCACTGTCACCTACGGCCAGAACACCGTGCCACCCGTCACGCCGGCGGTGGCCACACCCAGCGTCTCGGAGTCGGCGAGCGGCACCAGCATTCCCACGCAGCCGAGCACCAGCGCGACGAATCCAGGTACCGGTGCCACGACCGTGCCGGGGAGCGGCACCACCAGCCGCGCACCGAAGCCGACCGCGCCGACGACGAAGAAGAACCCGGCTCCGGCTCCCACACCGACCGAAGCCACACCTGACCCCAACACCGGCCCCACGGTGATTCCGGTGCCGGTACCCACTCAGACTGGCGGCAGCACACCGTCCCCGACGGTGACGATCACGGTGATGCCGACACCGACACCCTCACCGACAACCGAATCACCGACGCCGAGCGTGATCTGCCCATCGCCTGCGCCGAGTCAGGATCCTTCTACCTGGCCGACCGCGTGGCCCACCGACTGGCCGACTGAGTGCATCTCCCCGACTCCGACTCCGACGCCGACGCCCTCGGAGTCATCGACCCCCGCCCCGGATCCGGTCACCACCGATCCGACGACCAGCCGCTCCCCGTCGGAGAGCCAGAGCGCGGCCAGCCCGACGGCGATCCACACGACGGCTGTAAAGACCACTCCCACGTCCGCATCCGCCAGCCCGACCGGCGATGTGGAGACGCGACGGGATCGCTGGCGCAACCGAACTCAGCAGGCGCTGGGTGAACTTCGCACCTGGTTGAGCATGTGGAGCCACCACTGATCTTGCGATACGCAGCCCCCAGCGTCGTAGTGATGGTGTTGTCTCTCGGCCTCACCGGCTGTGCACTGACACCACCGACGGTCGACGGCAACCGCCCGGCTGCGGTGACCCCCTCACCATCGACTCCTGCCACCCGGTCACCGTCGGCTTCCGCGCCGTCCAGCCCCACCGCCACACCTGATGCCACCCCGACACCCGACACCCGCACCGGCAAACAACTCAACAAGCCCTACGAGGTGCGCGGCATCCCGGTGATCTCCAAGAAGCACCGCATCTCGGCTAGCTACGGCCCAGCAGATCCGACCGGACCCAACCACTTGGACGCCGAGACTGCTGCGGCATTGGCCACCATGACGACTGCAGCCAAAGCCGACGGCGTCACGGTGAAAGTGAAGTCCGGCTATCGCAGCTACGCGATGCAGAAGGCCAGCTACGACCGCGCCTTGCGGACTCAGCCGCAAAACATCAACTTTTATGCGCCACCGGGCGCCAGCGAGCACCAGACCGGATTGGCCGTCGACCTGTGGGACGGGCGGGTGTGGTATCGCGCCATGGAGAACACTGCCACCGGCAAGTGGCTGCATAAGCACGCTCACGAATACGGTTTCATTCTGCGGTTCCCCGACGGCAAGGAGGCCATCACCGGGGTGCCCTACGAGCCGTGGCACTTCCGCTACATCGGGGTCACCGACGCCCTCAAATTCGGCAAGGGAAACCGCCTCACGCTCGAGGAGTACCTCGGCCTGGCCTGAGCTGCGAACTCAGAACCCCAGCTTCGGTCCGCTGAGGTGGTGCAGGATGGAGCCATGGCGTCTGAGGCGAATCCCGGAGTCGGCAAGAGCATCGGAATCCTCACCAGCGGCGGTGATGCTCCGGGTATGAATCCGGCCGTGCGTGCCGTGGTGCGCACCGCACTCAGCCTGGGTGCAACGGTCTACGCCATGTACGAGGGCTACCAAGGCATGATCGACGGCGGCCCGGGCATCCGTGAACTGACCTGGGAAGACGTCAGCGGCATCCTGGGCCAGGGTGGCACCGTCATCGGAACGTTCCGCTCCAAGGATTTCCGCGAGTATTCAGGGCGCAAGCGGGCCGCAGCCAATCTGATCACCCGCGGGATCGACCGACTGATCGTGATCGGCGGGGACGGATCATTGTCCGGGCTGGATCAGTTCCGCTCCGAGTGGACTCAGATCCTGGCCGAATTGGTCACCGAGCAGACCATCACGGCCGAGCAGGCCGCCGCCCACCCGGCGTTGATGTTCGCCGGGTTGGTGGGCTCGATCGACAACGACCTGGTCGGCACCGACATGACCATCGGCGCCGACACCGCCTTGCACCGCATCACCTCAGCCATCGATGACCTGTCCAGTACGGCCGCCAGCCACCAGCGCAGCTTCGTGGTCGAAGTGATGGGACGCCATTGCGGCTATCTGGCTCTGATGAGCGCGATCGCCGGGGCCTGCGACTACGTGCTGATTCCGGAGCTTCCTCCCGAGCCCGATTGGGAGGAGCAGATGTGCGCCGAATTGCGGCGCAACCGCAAGGCGGGACGGCGCGACTCGATGGTGGTCGTCGCAGAGGGCGCCCGAGATCGACAGGGGCAGCCCATCACCTCTGAGTATGTGCGCCACGTCATCGAGGAGCACCTGGGCGAGGGCGCCCGCACCACGATTCTGGGCCACGTGCAGCGCGGTGGCGCCCCCAGTGCCTATGACCGCTGGGCTTCCACCTGGCTGGGGTACGAGGCAGTTTGCGAGGTTCTCGCCGCAGAGCCCGGTTCGGTCGGTCCGGTGATCGGCTTCCGGGGCAACCGGATCTGCCGAGTACCGCTGGTCGAGGCAGTGGCCCGGACCCGTCAGGTGCCGGAGTTGATCGCTGCCGGCGACTACGACCAGGCCATGGCGCTGCGCGGCGGGTCCTTCACCGAAGCGGCTCGGATCTTCACCGAGATGGTGCACCCCAGCCGCATCGACGCCGACGCAGGCTCCAAACGAGTGGCGATCATCCATGGCGGCGGACTCGCACCCGGAATGAACGCCGCAGCAGCAGACGCCGTCCGGCTGGGCATCAGCCGCGGCCACACCATGTTGGGGGTGCAGGGTGGTTTTCCCGGCCTGCGCGACGGCGCCATCAGCGAGCTGGAATGGGCCGATGTCGAAGGCTGGGTGGTCGGCGGCGCTGACCTGGGCACTCGTCGCACCGTCCCTTCGGTTGCAGATCTCTACCAGATCAGTCGCTCGCTGGAGGACAACAGCATCGACGCGCTGCTGGTCATCGGAGGCTGGAACGCCTACCAGGCCGCGTACCTGATGCACTCCGAGCGGGAACGTTTCCCCGCCTGCGGGCTCCCCATCGTGTGTGTGCCGGCGAGTATCGACAACAACCTTCCGGGGTCAGAGTTGAGCATCGGCGCCGACACCGCCCTGAACGTCATCACCGAGGCGATCGACCGGATCAAGACGTCCGGTCAGGCGTCTCGGCGAGCCTTCGTCGTGGAGACCATGGGCAGGCAGTGCGGCTACCTGGCGCTGATGAGCGCCCTGTCGGGTGGTGCCGAGCGGGTCTACCTCCACGAGGAAGGCATCAGCCTGGATTCGCTGATCGCCGACGTGGCCTGGCTGCGGAACAGCTTCGCCGCTGGCCGCAAGCTCTTCTTGGCGGTCCGCAACGAGGACGCCAATCCGCTCTACACCACCGATTTCCTGGCCCGACTGTTGGAGCAGGAGAGTCACGGCCTGTATGACGTGCGCCAGAACATTTTGGGACATGTCCAACAGGGCGGCTGCCCCAGCCCCTTCGATCGACTGCTGGCCGTGCGGCTGGTCTCCCGGGCGCTCGACCTGCTTGCCGATGTGTTCGCCGGTGAGACCGGCGAGAGCTACTACCTCGGACTGGTCGAATCCAAGGTGACCCACCGTCCGATGAGCCACATGATGGAGGAAATGGACACCGAGTACCGTAGGCCCAAAGAGCAGTGGTGGCTGGCGCTGCGGCCGGTGATGAAGGCAGTCGCCGACGCCGCAGTGTGAATCCTGGTGAGGAGAACAGATGCCTGAGGTTCCTCAGCCGGCGGCCGATCGCATCGTGCCGGTGGCCGGTCATCCACTGGTCGTTGGCGTCGGGCCTCGTCGAGCGACCCTGCTGGCTCACACTGCTGCTGTGTGGGCCCACGCGCTGGGTTCGGAAATCTACTTCGCCTACGCCGATCCCAGCCGAATGGTCGAGGAGGAGTTTCCCGACGGTCGCATCCGCCATGTCGGGGTCGACCCCGATTCCGACGACGAAGGTTGGCAGCGCACCGAGCAGGAGATCATCGACTGGCTGACCGGCCTGAACCTGCCGGTCGCCTGGGAGTTCCGCTACCTCGCCGGACGCGCCGACCGTGCCCTCACCCACCTGGCGCGCTACACCGATGCTTGCGCCATCGTGGTCGGAGCTCGGAACCCGCATTCGCCACGCTGGGGACAAGGCCACTCGCTGGGCCAGAATCTGGCCCGTCATCAGCATCGCCCGGTGCTGGCGATCCCGTTGAACGTTGTGGACTGGAAGCAACGGTGAGTCGAGCCGTCAACGCCTCGCTGATCGTGATCGGCGGTATGGCAGGTACCGCTGTGCGCGCGAGCTTGGAGGCGTGGTTTCCGGCCACCGCCGGGCAGTGGCCGTGGGCCACGTTCTGGATCAACATCTCCGGTTCGCTGCTGCTCGGAGGCCTGCTGGAGACCCTGGCGGCCTTCGATGACGCGGGGTGGCCGCGCTCGGTGCGGCTGGGAGTCGGCACCGGTTTCTTCGGTGGCTACACCACCTACAGCAGCTTCTCCGTGGAGACGGTGGCGCTGCTGCGCTCGGGCGACTGGTTCGGCGGGATCGGTTATGCGGTCCTCAGCGTCGGGATCGGAATCGCCGCCGCCCTGCTCGCCATGGTGGTGGTGCGGCGGCTTCGCCATGCCGGGGAGGCGACATGATCTGGATCGCGCTTGGCGGCGGGGTGGGGGCATTGGTCCGCTATCTGCTCGACACGTCGGTGAACGCTCAATCCCGACGCCGCTGGCCCAAGCTGGGGCTCCCTGTGGGAACGGTGCTGATCAATGTCACCGGTTCGCTCCTGCTGGGCCTGTTCGCCGGGTGGCTGATGTTCCACACCGGGGACGCCCCGTGGAAACTCGCTGTGGGAGCCGGCTTGCTCGGCGGCTTCACCACTTTCAGTACCGCCAGTGTGGAGGCCGCGCGACTGATCATCGCCGGACGGTGGCAGGCCGCCGCAGTTCATGCCGTCGGCATGCTCACCGCCGGGGTGGGAGCAGCGGCTCTCGGCGTGTGGATCGCCGCCTAGATCGCTCACGACGGCGGCTGGTCACCATTTTGGGATCGGTCGTAACTTCTCCGGTCCTCGACGCGGTTTGTACCTGTGGAGGGTGATCGTCGCGCTCCGGGCTCGCCAGAGTCGCCACAGGTACAGGAGTACCGATGTCTTCACGTCGAACCACTCGAATCTTGGTAGCCGCAGCGCTCACTGGTTTGCTGAGCCCCGTCGCGGTGACCTCTGCCGAGGCCGCCGCAGCCCCGGTCATCACCTGGCAGGGGGCGATCACCGACCAGGCCAGCTATGTGTATGGCCAGGTGCCCGTCGCAAATACCTGTACTGCGGTCGACGAGGCCGCCCAGCCGGTGGACTGCACCGTGACCGGCTACGACACGAGCGTCGGCACCCACGAGTTGACCGCCACCGCAACCGCTGCCGATGCCCCGACCGCAACCGAGACCATCAGCTACACCGTCACCGCGTGGAATCTGCGGGGCTTCTACCGCCCGGTCCGCATGAACGACAACTGGAACAACCGCAAGGGTCGCTCGACGGTCCCGTTCAAGTTCCGGGTCTTCGAAGGCGACACCAAGGCCACCAGCACTGATGTCGTGACCGCCTTCACCTCGCAGCAGCTGGTGTGCTCGACCATGGCGCCGATCGGTGATGCGACGTCGATCCTCTCGGCCAAGAAGGGCTACCAACTGCGGTACCGCGACGGCAAGTTCATCATGAACTGGAAGACCCCCAAGGCGCCCAAGGCCAAGAAGGTGAAGGTTACGAAGGTGACCAGGGTTCATGGCAAAAAGGTTGTGCGTACGGTCAAGCGCGTTCGCGCCGTCAACTGCTACCAGGTGACCATGACCACCGCCGATGGCTCAGCTCTGACCGCACTGTTCAAGCTGCGCTGAGCGAAAGACTCCCCCCGGAGCCGGAAGGGGCCCCGCACCGTCTGGTGCGGGGCCCCTTCCGTTGAGTCTCGTGAATCACCGGCCCCGAAACCTCCGAGACACAGCGGCCAGATCCGATCGTCCGATCAGACCTCTTGGCTCTCCTGGCTCAGCCATTCGTAGTGGCGGTAGCGCAACACCGCGTCCTCCTGAGCCTGCACGGCCATCTTCTCGGCCAACTCGGGATTGGTCCGGGCCACCGTCTTGTAGCGCGTCTCGTGGGCGTAGAAGTCCGCGATCGGCGTGCTCGGCGCCTTGGAGTCCAGCTTGAACTGCGGCTTGGCTCCGGGAGTCGGCTCCGGGTTGTACCGGTACAGCGGCCAGTGACCGGAAGTCACCGCTTCCTTCATGTGGGCGGCGGAGTCGGCCAGATCGATCCCGTGCTCGATGCAGGTCGAGTACGCCAAGATCAACGACGGCCCGGGGTAGGCCGCAGCCTCCCGGATCGCACGGACGGTCTGCATCTCGTTGGCATTCAACGAGATCTGAGCCACATAGACGTCGCGGTAGGCCTGAGCGATCATGCCCAGATCCTTCTTGCGTCCGGGCTTGCCACTGGCCGCGAACTTCGCCGCTGCGCCGCGCGGGGTCGCCTTGGAGGCCTGCCCGCCGGTGTTGGAGTACACCTCGGTGTCGAGCACCATCACATTGATGTTCTGGCCGGAGGCGAACAGGTGATCCAGACCGCCGAAGCCGATGTCATAGGCCCAGCCGTCACCGCCGATCACCCACACCGCGGTCGGCACCAGGGCGTCGGCGATAGCCGCCAACACATCGGTACCGCCAACGTCGGGCTTGGCTGCCAGGATCTCCTTGAGCTGAGCGACCCGAGCCCGCTGTTCGGCGACGGCCGGTTCATCGGTCACGTTGATCGTGGTGTCGGTCAGCCCGGCAACCAGTTCGTCGCTCAGACCCAGGTCGGAAGCCAGCGAGGTCACCAGGGTGCGCGCCTGCTCCGAACGTTCCTCTACGCCCAGTTCCAGACCCATGCCGAACTCGGCATTGTCCTCGAACAGGGAGTTGTTCCAGGACGGCCCCTGTCCGGCTGCGTTCTGGGCCCACGGCGTGGTCGGCAGATTGCCGCCGTAGATCGAGGAGCAGCCGGTGGCGTTGGCCACGACCATCCGATCGCCCATGAGCTGGGTGATCAGCTTCAGGTACGGGGTCTCGCCACAACCGGCACAGGCACCTGAGAACTCGAACAGCGGCTCCAGCAGCTGGACGCCCTTGACCGTGTCGGTGCGCACCGTGGTGCGGTCGACCTCGGGCAGCGACAGGTAGTAGTCGAAGCCGATCCTCTGGGCATCGCGAACCTCCTCGGCGTCCACCATGTTGAGCGCCTTGTGACCGGGCTCGGTCTTGGAGCTGGCCGGGCAGACCGACACACACACGGTGCAGCCGGTGCAGTCATCGGGAGCCACCTGGACGGCGAGCCGGGTACCGGCGGGGAAGTCGCGTCCCATGGTCGCTTTGGATTCGAACTCCGTCGGTGCGCCGACGATCGACTCCTCGGTGAAGGTCTTCATCCGGATCGCGGCGTGCGGGCAGGCCAGGGTGCACTTTCCGCAGTCGATGCACAGGCTGGCGTCCCACTTCGGCAGTTCGGTTGCCAGGGCGCGCTTTTCCAGCTTGGCGGTGTTGGTCGGGAAAGTGCCACCGGGCGGCATCGCCGAGACCGGGAGCAGGTCACCTTCACCGGCAATCAGCCGCTTCACGGTGGCCAAGGTGGCGTCGTCGGTGCCGTTGACGGTCACTCCCGCCGGTGCCGACGGGCCGGAGACCTCGCCGATGACGACTTCCTGCAGCCCCGCGATGGCGTGGTCGATGGCCTTGATGTTGGCCTCCACCACGGCGGTGCCGCGCTTGGCGTACGCCTTGGCGGCGCTGTCCTTGGCCAACGCCAGCGCCTCTTCGACCGGCAACACATCGGCGAGTGCGAAGAAGCAGGCCTGCATCACGGTGTTGACCCGCTTACCCAGGCCGGCAGCACCGGCCACTGCCGCCGCGTCGATCGTGTAGACCTTCAACTGCTTGTCCACGATGGTCTGCTGAACCGCGGCGGTCAGATGGTTCCAGATCTCCTCACCGGAGTAGGGGGCTGCGAACAGCACCGTGGCGCCGGGCTTGGCGATGTCGAGCACCGGGATCTGCTCCAGGAAGCGGAACTGGTGGACAGCTACGAAGTCGGCGTGTTCGATCAGGTAGGGCTGGTCGATGGGATCGGGTCCAAAGCGAAGGTGCGAGACGGTGACCGACCCGGCCTTCTTGGAGTCATAGACGAAGTAGCCCTGGGAGAACAGCTCAGTGTGCTCTCCGATCAGCTTGACCGAGTTCTTGTTGGCACCCACTGTGCCGTCCGAGCCCAGACCGTAGAACACGGCTTGACGGGCGCGGCTGGTCAGCGCGAAGGACGGGTCGGTCGGCAGGCTGAGGTGGGTCACGTCGTCGACGATGCCGACGGTGAAGCGACGGCGCGCGGATTCGCCGGCCTGCAATGCAGCCAACTCGGTGTAGACCGCTGCGACGTCACGCGGGGTGAACTCCTTGGAGCCCAGACCGTAGCGGCCACCGATGGTGGTGGTGGCACCCGGACGATACTCGGCGAGCGCAGCGACGGTGTCGAGGTAGAGCGGCTCGCCGAGCGAACCAGCCTCCTTGACGCGGTCCAGCACGGCGATGGACTTGACCGACTCCGGCAGGGCGGCGATGAACTCCTCGGTCGGGAACGGACGGTACAACCGCACCACCACCACGCCGACCTTCTCGCCATCGGCGACAAGCTTCGCCACGGTGCTGCGCACGGTGTGAGCGCCGGAGCCCATGATGACGACGACACGCTCGGCGTCGGGGGCACCGTAGTACTCCACCAGGTCGTAGCGGCGTCCGGTGAGGGCGTAGAACTCATCGAGCTTGGCTGCGACCATGCCGGGCACCTTCTCGTAGAAGGTGTTCGCAGCCTCACGGCCTTGGAAGAAGACATCGGGGTTCTGGGCGGTGCCGCGCAGCACCGGCGCGGAAGGCTGCATGGCCCGTGAGCGCTGAGCGAGCACGGCCTGCTCGTCGACCAAAGAGGCCAGTTCGGCATCGCTGAGCAGTCGAACGCGGTTCACCTCGTGGCTGGTACGGAAGCCGTCGAAGAAGTGCAGGAACGGCACTCGAGCCTCCAGCGTCGTGGCGTGAGCCACGGCGGCCATGTCGTGGGCTTCCTGCACGCTGCCCGAAGAGAGCAGGGCCCAACCGGTGGTTCGCGCCGCCATCACGTCGGAGTGATCCCCGAAGATGCTCAGCGCATGGGTGGCAACCGCACGAGCTGCCACATGCAGCACACCCGGAGTGAGCTCACCGGCGATCTTGAACATGTTGGGCAGCATCAGCAGCAGGCCCTGTGAGCTGGTGAAGGTGCTGGCCAAGGCTCCGGCCTGAATTGCGCCGTGCAAGGTGCCCGCGGCGCCGGCCTCGGACTGCATTTCGATGACGCGGGGCACAGCACCCCAGATGTTCTTCTTGCCGCGGGCGCTCCACACGTCGGCATGCTCACCCATCGGGGAGGCCGGCGTGATCGGGTAGATCGCGCAGATGTCACTGAGTCGGTGGGCGACTGAGGCTGCTGCCTCATTTCCGTCCACACAGGACCATTGCGCAGCGACAGGCGTTGCGGACGGGTTCTTGGTTGCGTCTTCGCCGGTAGCTGGAGGCGTGACTAGCGCGGTCATAGGTTCTCCTGTCAAAAATTCGGGCCAAGCCAGTATCGACCTGCATAGCAATGGCTGTCAGCCGAAGCAGGAAGCTCCTGCTCAACTGACAGCCGCGTCATGAGTGGTTGGCCCACGGCAGCACTTCTGAGTGCCACTCTGATCTCTCCGTCGGAATCGTCGGTGTGTTTCCGTCTGGTCCAGCGCCGGTTGCGGGGGTTTTCCCGTTGGGTCGCCGATCAGGGCCTCTTTGGCGCTAGAGGATACCTGCGAATTCGATGCAGCACTAGCCCCTTTACAAGGCAGTTTGATAGTACAAGAGGTCAGTCGTCGAGGTGTACCCGTCCGGGTATCGAACGCTTACCGACCAATGGCTCGAGGACCCAGTACGCGGCTGCTGCACCGAGGCCGGCCACCCACCATCCCAGCGAATTCCAGCCGATCCAGGTATTAGACAGCGGCCCGGCGAACCACACCTGGTCACCGACCTGCACCCGCGCACACAGGATGCCCAGCACGATGCCGAACAACCACGCGCTGACCGCAGGCCAGTGAAAGCCTCTGTGGAACCAGTAGTCAGAGTCATCGTCGGTGATGTTCAGATCGCCGGAGAACAGTTCGCGGCGCAGAATCAGGTCCAAACCGAACACGCCAACCCAGGCCACCAGTGGAACCAGCAAGAAACCCACCAGCGCGGAGAAGGCGTCCGCGCCGGTCTGATCCTCGGTGGCGGTGCGTATCGCCACGATGATCGCGGCCACGACCGCGATCACGGCGGCATTGATCACCGAGGCCTTCGGACGCGGCAGCCGCACTCCGGCTGCCTGCAGGCTCAACCCGGCGGAGTACATGGCCATGTCGGCCGCGGTGAACAGTCCCAGGAACGCCGCGATCAGATAGGGCACCAGCAGCCAATCGGGCACGGCCAGGCCGACCGCACTGGCCGAGCCGCCGAAGGCCATCACATTGCCCAGGGTGAGGATCGAGCCGGCTGCGATCAGAATCACCAACGGGGCGGTCGATCCGGCGAGTGTCACGCCGATGAGTTTGAGTTTTGAGGTGTCCCCGGGCAGATAGCGGGTGTAATCGGCACCGACCGCGAGCCAACTGACGCCACCAACGGTGGCCACCAACGCGATACCGGCCATCACCGCGGCGAAACTGCCGGCGGGAGCGGCCATCGCGGCAGACCAATCGACCGTGGTCAGGGCGATGACGCACACCACGACGGTGAACAGCGCCAGTGCCCAGCCCAGCCATTTCTGGACCCACATGATCGTGGCGTGACCGAAGTAGCTGATGGCGGCAGCGCCGGCGATCAGCACCACGACCAACGGCACGGTGACCGGCGCGCCCAGCACCGGCAGCCCCAGGTTCTGCGCGACTTCGACCACGGTGAAGGTCGCGGTCGTGCTCATCGCCACCTCGAAGCCGACCAGGCCCAACCAGACCACCGCGATCGGGCCGAGGTTGCCGCGCACGCCGAAGGTTGCCCGAGAGGCCACCATCGTGGGGACGCCCGATCGCGGACCGGCAAGGCTGATCAGCGCAACGAAAGCGAAGGAACCGGCAGCGCCGATCAGTGCCACCAGGGCGATCTGCCAGACCGAAAGACCGAGCTGGGCCAGCCGCGCCCCCACAGCCAGGGTGAATACCCCGATATTGGCCGCCATCCAGGTCCAGAGGATGTCCGAGGGCCTGGTGGTGCGTTCCTCGGCGGGGACATGCTCCATGCCGCGTTGTTCGACCCGCCAAGCCAGCGGTCCATCAACCCGGCTCAGCCGGGACATTCGGAAGCCCACGAAACCTGAGAATATGCCAAGACCATCCCTAATGCCGAGTCGTGCCCAACCGCGGACTCGGCCCCGTGCGGCCCGCAGTCGGGCTGTGGCGATGACAGCATCGAGCATTCCCATCAACGACCCGCATCGCGGTGCCCGGGCCGCGGCTCGCCAGCAGACTCGGCAGACCAGTAGACTCGTCCACGGTTCCCCGCGCGGCGGTACCTCGCCCAACTCCCCCAGGGTCGGAAGACAGCAAGGGTAAGTGAGCTCTTCCGGGTGCGCGGGGGCCGTTCAATTTCGGGCCGACAACTGTCGGCGGTAACCGTTAAGGTGCAACCGTGGACGACCGAGACGACGACCTATTCGAGGACGACCTCCCCGAACCCGAGGACTACCCCACCCAGGACGGTCCCGACCTGTTCGGCGCAGAGCCCACGGTCGATGAGCCGGCCGACGCGATCATCGAGATTGCCGATCCACCGACCTCAGCAGCCCTCATGGACGCTATCGACGCCCGACGTCGGCCCAGCGAACACATCGAACGGCCCGAAACACCGCTGGCGCTGTACCGCCGCTACCGCCCCGAGACCTTCGCCCAAGTCATCGGTCAGGAGCAGGTCACCGAACCCCTGCAACGGGCGCTGGTGAACAACCGAGTCAACCACGCCTATCTCTTCTCCGGTCCGCGCGGCTGCGGAAAGACCACCAGCGCACGCATCCTGGCGCGCTGTTTGAACTGCGCCGAGGGTCCCACGCCCGAGCCCTGCGGCGAGTGTCAGTCCTGTCGAGATCTGGCCCGTGGCGGCACTGGCAGCATCGATGTCATCGAGATCGACGCAGCGTCCCACGGTGGCGTCAACGAAGCCCGGGATCTTCGGGAACGTGCCTTCTTCGCACCAGTCCACAGCCGATACAAGATCTACATCATCGACGAGGCACACATGGTCACCAAGGAGGGCTTCAACGCCCTGCTGAAGGTGGTCGAGGAGCCCCCGCCCCACGTGAAGTTCATCTTCGCCACCACCGAACCGGAGAAGGTGCTCGGCACCATTCGTTCGCGCACCCACCACTACCCGTTCCGCCTCGTGCCCCCGAAGACGCTGAGCAGCTACCTCGGCGAGTTGTGCGAGGCCGAGGGAATCGCGGTCGAACCGACCGTGCTTCCCCTCGTGGTTCGGGCCGGAGCCGGCTCGGTGCGTGATTCGTTGTCGGTGTTGGATCAACTCCTCGGTGGAGCAGCCGAGGCGGGCGTCAGCTACCAGCAAGCCACCGCGCTGCTGGGCTACACCCCTGAAGCGCTGCTGGACGAGATCATCGGTGCCTTTGCCGCCGGCGATGCCCAAGGCGTCTTCACGGCCATCGACAAGGTGATCGAAACCGGGCAGGACCCGCGCCGCTTCGCGGAGGATCTGCTGCACCGATTGCGCGATCTGATCATCATTTCCGCTGTCCCCGAAGCTTTCGCCAGCGGACTCATCGACGTCTCCGGCGATCAGGCCGAGCGACTCACCACTCAAGCCGACTCACTGGGCAGCGGCGAACTCACCCGCGCCGCCGAAGTAATCGCCCTCGGGCTCACCGAGATGCGCGGCACCACAGCGCCCCGCCTGCACCTGGAACTGATGTGCGCCCGGGTGCTGCTGCCTGGTGCCGATGCCGGGGATCGCGGGGTGCACGCTCGACTGGATCGACTTGAGCGCCGCCTGAGTATCGCCACCGCGGGAGGTGCCGAGCCCGAGGCGATCGCCACTCCAGCGCCCTCGACTCCAGCAACACCGGCGCCGAACCCTCCGGCGACCACCTCCCGGCCCGGAACCGCTGCGGCCAAGAAAGGGGCACGCGACCCGTGGGCGGCGTCCGGCGCCACCATGGCCGCCGCATCTCCTCCGAGCGCGACGCCGCAGCCGAGCGAATCCAAGCCGACCCCAGCCGCTGCGCCGCAGACCAGCGCGCCCGACCCGACTGCCGAGCCAGGCCCGGCACCGACCCCGCCCAAGGCTGCTCCGACTCCGGCCAAGCCCGCCGATCCGGGCAGCCTGACCACTGCGGATCTGCGCAGTCTGTGGCCTCAGGTACTGGACACAGTGAAGGGTCGGCGTCGGTTCACCTGGATTCTGCTCAGCCAGAACGCCCAGGTGGTGCAACTACTCAACAAGACACTGACGGTGGGATTCGCCAACGACGGCGCTCGGGACAGCTTCAGTCGCAGCAGCAGCGTGGACATTCTTAGGGCGGCGATCATGGAGGTCGTCGGAGCCGACGTCAGCATCGAGTTGGTCATCGATGCCACCGCCGCCGACGATTCCGCTCCAGCCCCGGCACCTGCCGCGAAGCCCAATCCGGTTCCGAAGCCGTCCGCGGCGGCAAAAGAAGCCAAGGCGAATATCAAGCCAACGCGTTCAGGACCCTCGCCCGAAGAGGCCGAGCCAGAACCCGACCGCGACGATGCCGAGATCGCCGAGGACAATGTCGACGGCGAAGAGCTGCTCAAGAAACACTTGGGCGCGGAATTGATCGACCCGACGTAATCACTGCGGCCCGGCTAGCATGGCGGGGCCGTCACCGTGCGAGGAGAGCCCATGTTCGATCCAGGTTCCATGGATCTGTCCAGCCTGCTTCAGCAGGCCCAGGAGTTGCAGGCGCAGATGGAAAGCGCCCAAGCTGAACTGGGCGCGAAGACCGTCACCGGTACCTCCGGAGGTGGCCTGGTCGAGGCCACCGTCAGCGGCACCGGTGAACTGCTCGGCCTGGTGATCAAGCCCGACGCCGTCGACCTCGACGACTTGGAGACACTGGCCGACCTGATCGTGGCCGCCGTCCGCGACGGCAACCATCAAGCCATGGCGTTGGCACGAGCGACCATGCCCGCCATGCCAGAGCTGCCAGAACTGCCCGACCTGCCCGACTTGCCCGACCTGCCGAACCTGCCCGGTTCCGGCATCTAGGCCACCGTCATGTACGAGGGCCCAATCCAAGTCCTCATCGACGAGCTGGCCCGATTACCCGGAGTCGGACCCAAAGGGGCCCAGCGCATCGCTTTCCACATTCTGGCTACCGACCCCGCCGACGTTGATCGCCTTGCCGACGCGTTGCGGGAAGTGACCCAGAAGGTGAAGTTCTGCGAGACCTGCTTCAACATCTCCGAACAGGCCACCTGCCGGATCTGCCAGGATCCCCGCCGTGATCGCACCGCGATCTGCGTGGTGGAGGAATCCAAAGATGTCATGGCCATCGAACGCACCAATGAGTTTCGCGGCCTCTACCACGTGCTCGGCGGCGCGATCAGCCCGATCGACAATGTCGGCCCGTCCGATCTGCGCATCCGAGAACTGATGACGCGACTGGCCGACAACACGGTGACCGAAGTGATTCTGGCCACCGATCCCAACCTGGAGGGTGAAGCCACGGCTACCTTCATCACTCGCCTGCTCAACGACAGCGGCATCGTGGTGTCACGCCTGGCCAGCGGACTCCCGGTGGGCGGCGACTTGGAGTATGCCGACGAGGTGACCTTGGGACGAGCCTTCCAGGGCCGTCGTCAGGTGAATGAGGCCCGCAGTTGAGCCTTTCGCACCCCGTTCGGCTGATCGCAACCGACTTGGACGGCACGCTGTTGTTGCCCGACAAGACCGTGAGCGCGCGCAACCGCGCCTCGCTGAACGCGGCGGCAGCAGCTGGGTTGACGCTACTCACCGCCACCGGACGCCAACTGCGCCACGTTCCCGTCGATCTCACCGATCTCGGTTTCCACTATGCGATCGGCGCCAATGGAGCCATCTGTGTCGACCTGGCCGACGACACTGTGGTCTTCGCCGAAACGATCAGCGCTGAGGCTCTGCTCAGCCTGAACGAACTGCTGCGCCGACATGTGCCGCAGGTCCGATTGGCCGCCTCGCGCAACGACGGCGAGTACCACCTGTGCGAACCCGGCTATCTGGAGCTGATTCCCGCAGAGGAGAGGCTGCCACCGAACTGGCGGACCGAGGTCGTAACCCTGGCTGAGCTGCTGGCCGAGCCCACCATCAAGGTCACCCTCCGCCACCCCGAACTCAGCCCGGTCGAACTCCTTGCCATAGTGCAAGCCTTCGACCTGGTGGAGCTTTCCGTGACGATCTCCGGTGCGCCCTTCGTCGAAGTCGGTAGCGCGCAGGCCACCAAAGCCACGGCAATCGCCCGGGTATGCCGCACACTGCAGATTCCGGCCGCTGCGGTCATGGCGATCGGCGATTCGCTCAACGACATGGACATGGTGGCGTGGGCCGGGCATGGCGTCGCCATGGGCAATGCCGACCCGGTATTGCGCGACATCGCCGATCACACCACGACGACCAACACCGCCGACGGGTTTGCCCTGGCCGTGGAGAATGTTCTTCTGGAGGGAGATCACACATGGAACCAATCGGCGACCCTGTCCTGACGCAATGGGCGGCGGCTGCTGCTGAGCACGCCTTGGCTCAGTTCGCCGACTTCGCCGACGCCACGGCGACGCAGGCCATCGGCGCAGCCCGTGGCTGGGCCAACGGCGAAGCCTCACTGGATGACTGCCGCGACGCCGCCTTCGCCGCCCACCTCTGCGCGCGAGAGTTGTCCGAAGCCGGCTACCAGGCGGTCGCCACCTGTGTGCGAGCCGCCAGCAATGCCGCAGCCAGCGCCGACGATCCTGCCCTGGCCGGGACAGCGGCCGACTACGCCCTTGAGGCGGTCATGCTGAACAGTGCGCCGTGCGAACAGCAATTCAACGCGGGCACCGAGCGGCGCTGGCAGTGGTCGCAGTTGACCGAGCCGCACCGCAGCGAGGTCTTCACACAGGAGCCTCCCGAGCCTGCTGCGGCAAGCTGCGCCATCTGAAGGCGAACCGCCGCCCGTGAGCCGGCCTCATCGCGGCATCACACGAAGCTCACCCAATCCATAGCTTCGTCACAGCTTGGGAACGCACGCTTGATATCAGAACGAAGAGAGAGGAGCCGATCATGCACCGATTCCCGATGCCTGGTGGCAATGGCCTGGGGATCCTTTTCGGTATCGCCGGCTTCGTAGGCACCTTGGTATTCATCGGGCTGGTCATCGCGCTCGTGGTGTACCTGGCCCGACGCAACAAGACGGTCCAACCCGGACATCCCGGTCAACCGGGCCATCGTGCACCGATGCCGCCCGCCGTGCAGATCCTGGATGAACGACTGGCAAGCGGAGATATCGAAATCGAGGACTACCTGAATCGCAAAGCTGCGCTGCTGGGTGACGTCCCCAAACCCGCCGAATGGACGCCGACCCCAACACCGGAATCACCAGCACCCGCAGGCGACGACAAGCCACAAGGCTGAACCAACGATGATGGGCGGCGCATTCGCTGTGCGCCGCCCATCATCGTGTCCGAAGGCGCGGCCTGAACCAGGCGCCGTTGGCTGTATGAACCTTTATGAACCTTCTGAACCGCGACTTCCACCGGCGTAAACATCCCTAAACTGCTGCCCCTGAATCCAGGAGACAGGGAAATATCGTGAGTTGGTGGGTTCGAGTTCACCGCGCAGCAGCGTCGGGCGCTTTTCTCGGCCGGGTGGGGCCGAATTTGAGCGACAGCCGCTCTTCGCTACCTGCTCTGGTTCACCTCAAGCGCATGGTCTTGGCGCTCGCCATATCGCTGGCCATGCTGTACTCCATAGGCGTGGCCTCAGCCCAGGCAGTAACCTACTTCCCAGCGATCTGCCAGGGTTATTCCGGCTGCAATGAGTCCAACAATGGCAACGGCGGCTATCAGTTCGCGAGTAGCACCTCGTACTGGAACCAATACCCGAACCACAACTGCACCAACTATGCCGCGTACCGAGCGATCCGAAACGGCGCGCCGCAGAACCTGGGTTATAGCCTCGGGGGTGCCGAGACTTGGGGACCCATCGCCGAGCAACATGGCGTCAGCGTCGATAACAGTCCCACCGTCGGTTCGATCGCCTGGTTCAGTTGGGGCCATGTCGCCTATGTTGAAGCGATCGAAGGCGACAAGGTCGTTGTATCTGAAGACAACTACTCCGACGCTGATGGAAACGTGCCCGGCGACTTTGACTGGCGCCGCTACTACATCAGTGACGTCACCAAGTTCATACATTTCACAACGGCTACGACGGCCCCGGACGCCGACAACGATGGCACTCCTGATAGCGCCGACAAATGTCCGACAGTTGCCGGGCCAGGGTCTACCAACGGATGCCCGGACTTCGACGGTGACAGCGTCGCCGACGAGGAAGATCCGTGCCGATCAGCGGCTGGCCCGGTCGCATATGAGGGATGCCCCGTTGAGGCAGTCGACGTGGAGTCGAATCGACCAAGAGTTGACTTCAACAACGACGGCAAAGCCGACTACTGCCGCGTCATCGGCGGCGTCCCCGGCTACCGAA
>DLGC01000010.1:215802-215931 GCA_002482525.1 Propionibacteriaceae bacterium UBA7704
TCTCGACCGGCACCGGCTTCGGCACCACCTACACCTCAACCACCACCGACCCCGGCTACGACCTCGGACGCACCTGGACCGACTTCAACAACGACGGCAAAGCCGACTACTGCCGCGTCACCGGCGGCG
>DLGC01000010.1:215941-251570 GCA_002482525.1 Propionibacteriaceae bacterium UBA7704
CTACCGAATCCAATGCACCGTCTCGACCGGCACCGGCTTCGGCACCACCTACACCTCAACCACCACCGACCCCGGCTACACCTTCGGCCGGTCCTGGACCGGAAGAGGTCTGGTGCGAGTACGAACGGTGGGCCGACCGACCATCAGCGGGGCAACGCGGGTTGGCGCACGGCTGACCAGCACGTCAGGTTCATGGCAGCCGGCCGGGGTGAAGCTGAGCTACCAGTGGTATCGGAGCGGTTCGGCCATTGCTGGCGCCACGGGCGCGACTTACACCCTCACAACGGCCGACCAGGGCAAGTCCATCAGTGTGAAGGTCACCGGCACCAAGACCGGCTACGCCAAGGCCACCATCCTCTCCGCGACAACACCGAAGGTCATCGCCATCGTTGCTGGCCAAAAGCCAAAGGTCTCCGGCAGGGCAAAGGTTGGCCGCACGCTGACCTGCGTCGCCGGAACCTGGAAGCCGCTGGGGGTGAAACTTGCGTATCGCTGGTACCGAAACGGGAAGGCAATTCCGGGCGCAACGAAATCCACCTACAAGCTGACGAAAGCAGACAAAGGGAAAAAGATCAGCGTGAAAGTCACAGGCGCCAAAGCCGACTACATCACGACGCACCTCACTTCAGCGAAGACCAAGCGGGTCAGGCCCTGATTGATGCTCGGCGCCGCGTTCAACTCTGATCGAGCCGGTCGGCGCGCAACACCACGAATGCCGCACTGTTGGTGAACCACTCGCCCTACGTCCTACACTTGACCGCGTCGCACGGCGTTGATGGGGCCATCACCTCGGAGCCGCCGGAAGAACGGAGCAGCAGCTCTCATTAGAACCGGCAGCGGCGAAACCAGAGCGGGACGCCCCTGGCGGCGTCCAAGGAGGGTGGTACCGCGGGGCTCACGCCTCGTCCCTTCGTCCGATTGACCGACGAAGGATTGGCCCCGATGACCTCAGACTCTGCTGCGACACGACCTGGCTCCTACCGCGCTGTGCCGACCACCATCGACCTGCCCGCGATGGAGCACGAGATTCTCGACTTCTGGGAAGCCAACAGGACTTTCGAGGCGTCGCTGGCCCGCACCGAGGGCGGGGCGCCGTGGACCTTCTATGAGGGCCCACCCACCGCTAACGGCATGCCGGGTACCCACCACATCGAAGCGCGCGTCTTCAAAGACGTCTTCCCCCGCTTCAAGACCATGCAGGGCTTCCACGTCGACCGGAAGGCCGGCTGGGATTGCCATGGGCTGCCGGTCGAGCTGGCTGTAGAGAAAGAACTGGGCTTCAACGGCAAGCCCGACATCGAGGCCTACGGCGTGGAACCGTTCAACGCCAAGTGCCGCGAGTCGGTCGGACGCAATGTTCATGAGTTCGCCGCGCTGACCCGCCGCATGGGCTACTGGGTCAACATGGACGAGGCCTATTGGACGATGAACCCCAGCTATGTGGAGTCGGTGTGGTGGTCGCTGAAGCAGATCCACTCCAAGGGCCTCTTGGTGGAGGACTACCGGGTCGCCCCGTATTGCCCGCGCTGCGGTACCACCCTGAGTGATCACGAGTTGGCGCAGGGCTATGAAGATGTCACCGATCCCAGCGTCTATATCCGCATGCCGCTGACCTCCGGTCCGCTGGCCGGCAAAGCGGCGTTGTTGGCTTGGACGACCACGCCGTGGACGCTGGTCTCCAATACCGCCGCCGCCGTCCATCCCGAGGTGACCTACGTGGTGGCCACCCGCACCGACGAGGCGTCCGGGCCCGGGGTTGTGGGCGAGTCGCTGGTGGTCGCCGAGGCTCTCGCAGAGAAGGTGCTGGGCGAGGGTTGGGAGCTGGGCCAGCGTTTCCAGGGCAAGGACATGGAGTTCTGGAAGTACTCCCGTCCGTTGGACCTGGTGGACTTCCCTGATGTGGTCGGTGGCACCCATCACGTGCTGCTCGCCGATTTCGTCACCACCGAGGACGGTACTGGCGTGGTGCACGAAGCCCCGGCCTTCGGCGAGGTCGACATGGAGCTGTGCCGCTCCTACGGCCTGCCGCTGGTCAACCCGGTGCGCCCCGATGGCACTTTCGAACCCGAGGTGGCATTGGTCGGAGGATTGTTCTTCAAGACCGCCGACCAGGTGGTCATTGACGACTTGACCGAGCGCGGCATCTTGTTCGCCGTAGAGCACCACGAGCACTCCTACCCGCACTGCTGGCGCTGCCACACCCCGCTGCTGTACTACGCCCAACCCAGTTGGTACATCCGCACCACGCAGATCAAGGACGCGCTGTTGCGCGAGAACTCCGCCACCACCTGGTACCCCGAGCACATCAAGTGGGGGCGCTACGGCGATTGGCTGGAGAACAACATCGACTGGGCACTGTCGCGCAGCCGATATTGGGGTACCCCGTTGCCGATCTGGCGCTGTGCGTCCGGCCACCAGACCTGCGTAGGGTCCCGCGCCGAGCTGAGTGAACTCACCGGCACGGATCAGTCCGAGCTCGATCCGCACCGTCCGTTCGTCGATGACGTGGTGTTCGCCTGCCCCAGCTGCGGCGAGCTCGCCCATCGGGTGCCGGAGGTGATCGACGCCTGGTTCGATTCGGGCGCGATGCCGTTTGCCCAGTGGGGTTACCCGTGGGTGGAAGGGTCGTCGCAGGAGTTCGAGGCTGCCTATCCGGCTGACTTCATCTGCGAGGCGATCGACCAGACTCGAGGTTGGTTCTATTCGCTGATGGCGGTCGGCACTTTGGTGTTCGACAAGTCGTCCTATTCCAATGTGCTGTGCCTGGGTCACATTCTGGCCGAGGACGGCCGCAAGATGAGCAAACATCTGGGCAACATCCTGGAACCGATCCCGCTGATGGATCGGCATGGCGCGGATGCGGTGCGTTGGTTCATGGCCGCCGGCGGTTCGCCCTGGGCGTCACGCCGAGTGGGTCACGGCACCATCCAGGAGACCGTGCGCAAGGTGCTGATCACCTTCCTCAACACGGTCAGCTTCCAGACCATCTACGCGGCCGCCAATGATTGGACGCCCGGCAACGGCCAAAGCACGGTGCAACCACCCAGCCATGTACTTGACCGCTGGCTGATCAGCGCCGGTAACGAGCTGGTGCGCGACGTCACCGCGGCCTTGGAGGATTTCGACACCCAACGTGCCGGGGCGCTGCTGAGCGACTTCGTCGACGATCTGTCCAATTGGTACGTGCGACGCTCGCGTCGGCGTTTCTGGGAGGGCAACGCCGAGGCGCTGCAGACCCTGCACGACACCATCAACGTGGTCACCCGGCTGATGGCTCCGCTGGCGCCGTTCCTCACCGAACGGGTCTGGCAGGACCTCTTCGTGGCCACGCAGCCGAGCGGTCCGGCCTCGGTGCACCTGGCATCGTGGCCGTTGGCCGACGACGATCTGATCGACGCCGAACTGGACTCTGCGATGCAGCTCACCCGCCGTCTGGTGGAGCTGGGGCGCTCGGCGCGCTCGGAAGCCAAGATGAAGACCCGCCAGCCGTTGCGCCGGGCGCTGCTGCCGTCGGCCGCCATGGCTCGGCTGAGCCCGGAGTTGCTCGCCGAGATCGCCGAGGAGCTCAACGTTCAGGCCGTGGAGTCCTTCGCTTCGGCCGGCGACCTGGTCGACTACTCCGCCAAGGGCAACTTCCGTGCGCTAGGGAAGCGGTTCGGCAAGCAGACCCCGTTGGTCGCCGGTGCGATCGCAGCCGCTGACGCCGCGCAACTTGCCGTGGCGCTGCGGGCCGATGGCACCGCCACGGTGGTTGTGCCCGAGCTGGGCGGGGTGAGCGTGAGCGCCGAGGAGGTGTTGATCTCCGAGCGCCCCCGCGAGGGCTGGTCGGTAGTCAACGAGCAGGGCGAGACCGTCGCGCTGGACTTGGAGCTGACTCCCGAACTGGTGGCGGCCGGCATGGCGCGGGACTTCATTCGCGCCGTCCAGGAAGCACGCAAGCAGTCCGGCTTCGAGGTCTCCGACCGCATCGTGCTGCTCTGGGATGCATCCCAGAGCGCAACTCGCGACGCGCTGGCTGACAACGTCGAGCTGATCGCCGGCGAAGTGCTGGCCACCGAGGTGGCCGAGGCTGCGCGCGAGGCTGGATGGTTCGCCGATGAGGATCTGGGCTTCAGCTTTTCGGTGGCCAAGATAGAGTCCTGACCATGGCCGCTCCACTTCCGGTGATCCTGCTCCATGCTGCTGGACGCACTCCGCAGATGTGGCAGAGCCAAGTGGAGGCGATCGCCACCCGGGTTCCTGACGGCAGCGAGGGTCCTGCGGTAGTGGCACCCTGGCTGGCCGGCCTGCGCCCCGGACGCCCGATGGACCTTTCGTTGAGCACTGCGGCCGAGGAGGTGTTGACCACCATGGACCGTCATGGCATCACCTCGGCACGACTGGTCGGCCATCAGCTCGGCGCGATGGTTGCACTGCAAGTGGCCACCACCGAGCCGGAGGCTGTCGCCGGCCTGGTGCTATCAGGGGCTCTGATGTCGCCATCGGCGATGGCCATGCGCAT
Organism: Propionibacteriaceae bacterium UBA7704; assembly: GCA_002482525.1. GTDB lineage: Bacteria > Actinomycetota > Actinomycetes > Propionibacteriales > Propionibacteriaceae > Propionicimonas. The sequence goes on from DLGC01000010.1 coordinate 220,443, forward strand.
GCATCGCACTGTGATCCGGCTGATGCCCAAATCGACGTTGGCCGGCAGCGGCGCCACCAAGGCCGACCTGCTGCGGGCCTTGGAACTGATCGCGACAGCTGATTTCGGCAAGCATCTGGATCAGGTCCAGGTGCCCGCTTTGGTCATCGCAGGCAACACCGATCCAGGACGCGCCTCGGCCCAGAAACTGGCCAAGCAGCTGCCCTCCGGGAGCTATCTGGAAATCTCGGGCGCCGGCGCGAATCCGAGCATGGAAGCCACCGAGATCTACAACGACCACCTGCTGGATTTCCTGTTTTCCTGACCTGACGTCGACCGCGGTTCCGGCCGGGTTTGGGAGTGCCTGGCGAGCCTCGCTCGGTACCGAAGATCGACCAATGCTCTCAATACCCTCCCCGGTATGGGCGTGTCGCAGACTTTTTTTGAATCCACATGCTGAGCAAATCTGTCCGCGCGTTGGACACTGACGGAATTTTGCCGCCTGATCAGGGGGTTTCGACTTGGTCACCCGGACGACCTACCCCTTTGTCACTGCGCAATTTCGCTACTTAGAACTGTTGACACCGCGCCAGGCACCCCGTACGTTCCTCTCCATTCCGGGTACGGGCCCTACCGCGAGGGCGATCCCAGGCAACAACAGCCCGCCGGAAATCTCTATCGGGAGCAGTTGCCGCGACGAACCCAGAGGTCCGGCGCCGCCCCGCGCAAGCTAACTCACACGCCTGAAAAAGGGGGTGCGCTGTGACGCATTCAAATTCCCCGGACGGTCCTCTCGAGGAGGACTCTCCGGAGTTCCATCTACCAAAAGATCACTGGCCATTGCCAGAGCTGAGCAACATCGAGGAACATCCACACCCCGATGCCAACCACTACCTGGCGATGCAGAACTCTGACGAGTACCAAAAGCTGCGCCACGCCTTCCGTTCATTCGCCTTTCCGACGGTTACCGCCGTCCTGGTCTGGTACTTCTTCTACGTGTTGCTCTCGGTGCTCGCGGTTCCCGGTGGACCGACCGAGGCGCTCATGACCTCGCCCGGCTGGTTCGGGCTGAACGTGGGTTTCTGGCTCAGCCTGGCCCAGTTCCCGACCACCTGGTTCGCAACGTGGCTGTACATCCGCGTGGCCGACCAAAAATTGGACCCGATGGCTGAGGACATTCGGCTCGAGTTGGAAGGTAAGGAGGCCTGAACATGGTTGGAAACTCCCTACTGAACATTGCCATCTTCGGCATCTTCGTCATCGTCACCCTGGGTGTGGTCATCGGCGTCACCCGGAACTCCGAGAAGAAGGCCGGCTCGTTCTACACCGGCGGTGCGTCCTTCTCCGGACGGCAAAACGGTCTGGCCATCACCGGCGACTATCTGTCGGCGGCCTCGTTCCTGGGTGTCACCGGCGCCATCGCCATCTACGGCTATGACGGTCTGCTGTACGCCTTGGGCTTCTTCGTGGCCTGGCTGATCGCGCTGTACTTGGTGGCTGAGCCACTGCGTAACACCGGCCAGTACACGATGGCCGACGTGCTGAGCTTCCGCATGAACCAGCGTCCGGTGCGTACCGCAGCAGCGCTGTCGACCTTGATGGTGTCGTTCCTCTACCTGTTGGCGCAGATGGCCGGTGCCGGTGGTCTGGTGGCCCTGTTGCTGGGCGTCACCGACACCACTCAGCAGTCGTTGGTGATCGCCGTGGTCGGCGTGATCATGATCGCTTACGTGTTGATCGGCGGCATGAAGGGCACCACCTGGGTGCAGATGATCAAGGCAACCTTGCTGATCGTCGGGGCGGCGTTCATGACCTTCATGGTCATGGCGAAGTTCGGCTTCAACTTCAACGCCCTGCTCAACGCCGCGGTGTCCAATCCGGGCAACGCCGACACCGTGGCCGCCATGAAGTGGGAGGACGCCGCACGCATCCTCAGCCCGATGGCCCATTACGGTTCGGATCCGCTCAGCTTCATCTCGCTGTCGATCGCGCTGGTGCTGGGCACCTCCGGTCTGCCGCACGTGCTGATGCGCTTCTACACCGTGCCCACGGCCAAGGAAGCCCGCCGCTCGGCGGTGTGGGCGATCGCTCTGATCGGCCTGTTCTACCTGTTCAGCCTGGTGCTCGGCTTCGGCGCCACGGCTCTGGTGGGCATGGACGAGATCATGGCGGCTCCCGGCAAGGCGAACTCGGCGGCTCCGCTGCTGGCCTACGCGCTGGGTGGTGAACTCCTGCTCGGTGTCATCTCCGGTATCGCCTTCGCGACGATCCTCGCGGTGGTTGCCGGCCTGACCATCACCGCGTCGGCATCCTTCGCCCACGACTTCTACAACTCCGTGTTGAAGAAGGGCAAGGCTGATCCGGCCCAAGAGGTCAAGGTGGCCCGCATCACTGCGGTCGTCATCGGCTTCGTGGCCATCGGTGGCGGCATCCTGGCCAACGGTCAGAACATCGCGTTCTTGATCTCGCTGGCCTTCGCGGTGGCGGCATCGTCGAACCTGCCGTCCATCCTGATGACCGTGTACTGGAAGAGGTTCAACACTCGCGGTTCGATCTGGTCGATTTATGCCGGCCTGGTCTCCTCGACAGTGTTGATCATTTTCTCCCCCGCCATTGCCAAGGACAACCCGCTGGCCTGGTTCCCGCTGACGAACCCGACCATCGTGGCTCTCCCGTTGGCGATCATCGCCGGCGTGGTGGGGACGGTCACTTCCAAGCAACCTGCGGACGCGGACCTGCAGGCCGAGATGGAAGTCCGGTCCATGACCGGAGCGGGCGCTGCTGAGGCAATCGCCCACTGACCGACCGAGGGCGGCCTCGTCAAGCCCGGGTTCAGCCTGGCGGGGCCGTCCTCTCACCGCTCTCACACTCTGCGCCCGAAAGGTGCTCTCTGCGCTCGAAGTTTCTGGCGCAAAGACCTCTTTCGGGCGCAGAGTCCTTTTAGCACTAGGGTGAGGCGGTGAATAGCAGCACGGCGAGCGAGGCGCTGGATCGGCGCGGATTGGTGCTGGCTTTCTCCGCCTACCTGATCTGGGGGGCGTTTCCTTTCTTCTTCAAGCTGCTGTCGGCGGCCGGGTCCTTCGAGATCATCGGGCACCGAGTGCTATGGACCTTCATCTTCTGCGGCTTGGGCATGCTCGTCTGGGGCGAACTCGGCCACTTCCGCGAGGTCCTGGCGAATCGTCGACTCTTCGGAGGCCTGACCGCAGCCGGATTCTTGGTCACCGTCAACTGGTCCATCTACGTCTGGGGCGTGCTGAACGACCATGTCGTCGATGCCGCTCTGGGCTACTTCATCAATCCGCTGGTCACCGTAGGTCTGGCCGTCGTCGTCCTCAAGGAGAGTCTGCGCACCGCCCAGAAGATCGCCGTCGGTGTCGGGACGCTCGCCGTGGTGGTGCTCGCCATCGGCTACGGCCAGATTCCGTGGGTGGCGCTGAGCCTGGCGTTCACCTTCGGCACCTACGGCCTGTTGAAGAAGCAGATGGGTGGCCACGTCTCACCGCTGGTGGGGCTCACTGTGGAGACCACCGTGTTGGCCCCGGTCGCGTTGGCGTGGCTGGTCTGGCTGCAGGTCAGTGGCGAAAGCAACCTGACCAGTCACGGGCCGTGGCTGACCGTCGGCCTGATCTCAGCGGGTCTGGTCACTGCGATCCCGCTGCTGCTCTTTGCCGCAGCGGCCCGCCGAATCCCATTGACCATGATCGGGCTGATCCAATACGTCACCCCGACCCTGCAGTTCGCCTTCGGCGTCTGGTTCAACCACGAGGCGATGCCGCCGTCACGCTGGGCCGGATTCGCCCTGGTGTGGGTGGCCCTGGTGATCCTCACCGTGGATAGTGTGAGGGCCAGCCGGGGGCCGGCGATCGTGGCTGAGGTCGAGCCTTGAGCCGGCCTCGGCTTCAGCGGCGCCTCGGGGCCGCCACCTTGTGCTTCAGCCGAGTTGTCTTCTTCAGCGTCTGGTAGCCGGACTTGGTCAGCGTGACGACCACACTGATCTTCTTGCCCCACTGCCGGTAGGTGAGTGTGATGCCGGCCTTGGTGGACTTGGCGATCGCATGACCATTGGCATACCAGCGGTAGCTGCGATGCGTCCCTGCGGGGCTCGCACCGCTGACCGTGGCTTTGAGCTTCGAACCCACCCTCGCTGCACCGGTGATGGTGACCGAACGAATGCTGATCCTGCCCTTCGCCACTTTCGCAGTCGGTGCCGAGAGACTGCTGGTAGCGCTATAGCCGGCCAGGGTCGCACTGACTCTCAGGGTGAGGCGTTTGCCCACCAGATTGGGCTTCAGCACCAACTGGCTGCTCGTGGCGCCGGGGATCACCGCGCCGTTGGCGAGCCACTGGTAGCTCAGCTGCGCCTGGCTCGGCGTCCAGCCGGAGGTTCGAGCGGCAAGTACCGATCCGACGCGCGCTGTTCCCGAGATCGTGACCGGGCCGGCGGTGATCGCCCCGGCGGCGACCGCGAAGGTCCTCGCCGAGGTTCGCGATGTCGTCTGGTACCCGTTCTGCGTGGCGGTGATGGTCACGCTGATCCGCTTGCCCACCAGGTTGGCCGGAAGGGTCAGCGTGGACGCGGTAGCGCCGTCTACATCGACGCCGTCAGCCGCCCACTGGTAGCTGAATTGGATGCCGTCGACCACCGGCTCCCAGTCGCCGGTCTGCGCGGTCAGCGTCTGGCCCACTTGGGGTACCCCGGACACAGTCGGGTCGGGGGCCTGGCCGAAGGCCACCGGTCCCGACACGGGCTTCGTGGTGAAGGTCGTGATCGGCGAATAGGTGATGCCGCCGTAGCGGTTCTTCACCTCCACGTACCAACTGTGGCTGCCCTCGCTGAGGTTCGACCAGGTGGTCTGAACAGTGCTCGGCGAATCGACTTCGGAGACTGCTCCGATCACCGAATCCGTCAGCACTTCGGCACTGAAGGAGTCGGTCGACAGCGTCTTTTCTGGAGCACTCAGGCCGAAGGCCGAGTATGGAATCGCGAACTCCTGGCTGCGTCCGGCCAGGCTGGCGGCGTCGGAGTCGAAGTCATCCAGCGACGGCGAGTAAGTACGCACGATGATCTGGCCGGTGCCGTCGGCACCGCCGGTGTTGTCGAAGTGCAGCAGGCGCAGATAGCCTTCACCGCCCTCGGGCAGACCCTGGTAGTCGAACAGCATGCTGTAGACGGTGCGATCATCGACGCCATCGCCGTTGTCGTCGATCGCATCGGTGCGGGTGTAGGCATCGTGATAGTGCCCCGACAACACCATGATGACGTTCGGGTTGGGCTTCACCACCTGGTTGAAGATCACGGTCGGGATCGGTCCACGTCCGCCGGTGGTCTGGAGGTTCTCGTGGAGGTCGATGATCACCTTGCGTTCGGGGTATTTGGCGATCACCGAGTTCATCCAGTCGTACTCGGCCTGCTGGGCGCCCCAGCCCATGGCCAGCACCAGCAGATCGACACCGTCGGCCGAGATCAGGTCGTACTGGCCTCGGAACTGACCCTTGGCATCCACATAGGCCCCACCGAACCACGGGTTGGCGGAGTAGCGGCTCACCGGGAAGGTCTGGTTCATGGAGGAGTAGTCCTCGGCCAGGTGTCCCACGTCGTGGTTGCCGGCCAGCAGCGAGTAGGGCAGCTCCGCGTCATCGAACAGCTGGTAGGCCGCCGAGGCGTTCGCCCACTGGTTCATGCCGGTGCAGCCGATGCCCGGGCAGGACGCCAACCCGGTGTGCCCGTCGGGATCGTCGGCCGCATCGGTGGCAGCGCCGGCCTCCCACAGACTCGGATCGGACTTGTCGACCACATCGCCGGTGTGCACGACGTATTGCAGGTTCAGGTTGTCGCGCTGCGCGATCAGGAACTTGTTGATCGCCAGCTGGTTGCGGAAGTAGTCCTTGCCGCTGCTGCGCAGGTCGTAGTTGGCGTTGTAGTACTGGGTGTCGGTCTCCCAGCCGAGGGTGAAGTCGTACTGACTGCGCGGCGTGGCCGCCGGGTTGTAGTCGGTGACGGTGGACTCCCGCGTGGAGGTTCCGATCGAGGTGTAGCCCGCTGAATGCTGGATCAACACCGTCACTGCACCCTCGGCGTTCACATGGTCGGCTGCTGCGATCATGCCGTCCAGAGTGAAGTCGGTGGGCTTCGTTGCGGTCGTCAGGTAGCGGTCCACCGGCTCCCAGCTATTGGTGGTGGTGTTGAGCACCGACATGACCACCCGGGCGTCGCTGTTGGCCGAGCCCTTCCAGTTCAGGTGCACCGTGTAGCCGGCACCGGCATCTGCCGGGACAGCCACGGTGAACAACTGGTAGGGGAACTCGGTGGACGAGGCGATCGAGGCGTCTACGCCGTCAGTGGTCGCCACCGTGGCCAGGTCGGCGGCGGAGAGGGCTTGGGCCTGACTGCGATCAGTGCTGGCGGTGTCGTTGGTCACCCCGGACGCAGCACTCACCCCGTCGGCGGTGGTGAGCCGGTAGCCCTGCTTGAAAGCCACCTGCAGTTTGTCGCCATCGGCCCCGGTGGCCTTGGCGGTCAGAGTCACGGAGTCTCCGGTGACGGTGTCGCCTTCGGCAGGGCCGGACTCGGTGATGCTCGGATGCTCATCAACGGTGCTGAAGTCGACGGTCCTGGTGGCGGTGTTGCCCTGGTTGTCGATCCCGGTGAAGACGACCGTGTGGTCGCCCGCACTCAGCTCTACCGATGACGTGGCGTAGGGCAGGACGATCGGATTTCCGTCGAGGGTCGCGGCGAGCGACGCTACGCCGGAGCCGTCCACGTCGCCGGCTTTGGGGTCGGCGGCAGTGGCGGCCACGGTGATCGCACCGCGCAATGTGCCGGAGGCCAGGTCACTGGTGATCTGCGGCGCGGTGTTGTCGACGGTCACGGTGCGGGTGACGGTGTCGCTGCCCGAGGTCGCGGTGACGGTGTGGGTGCCGTCGGGGGCGTCGGTGGTGTGCCAGGTCTGCGCCAGGGAGTTGAAGGCATCGTCGGGAATGGTGAAGGTCAGGTCGTAATAGACCGGCGTGGTGGAGCTGTCGCCCATCGCGACCAGCGCGGTCGCAGCCGCACAGGTCACGCTCGTGGGTGCGGTTCCGGCGACTGCTGCGGGCTCCAGCGCGGTTGCACACACCGAGGGACGCAGCGCCCGTCCGTCGGGGAGAACCAGACGGGCGTTGCTGAACTTGAAGTCGTCGTTGTTCTCGGTGCCGTCGGGTCGAGGCCAGGCCTTGGTGCCCGAGACCACCGAGACCGTCACGGCCTCGCCCTTGGTCACAGCCGTGACAGGGACGGCGGCGGTGATGGTGCTGGTGTTGGCGTAGGTGCCGTCTTTGAAGACGGTGAGCACATTGTCGGGGAAGGCATCACCGGTGCTCGGCAGGGCTTTGCCGCTGCCCAGCACGATGCCGTTCTCGAAGAAGGTGTCCGTGGCGGTCACGTCGATGGCCAGAGTGGGCGCCGACTCGACGGCGGGGGTGAGCTCGGTGAGCGGCTGCCCGTCCAACGCCACCGAGAGCCCGTCGGTACCCGCGGCCGCGGTGCCCGCGATGCGGGTGTCGCCCGACAGGTACTGCTGATCGGTCAGGTTGAGCCGGACGGGGTCGGCGGCTGTGGCGTTGATCGTGGTGCGGATCGGCCCCAGGGTGGCGGTGTGGGTGCCGTCGCTGACGGTGAAGGTGTAGTCCAGCCAGGCCTTTCCGATGAGGTCCACCGACTTGATCGTCGAGCTGTACTGTCCGGGCGATCCGAGCACGAGGTTTGCCACTACCGGTTCGGTGTTCACATTGTCGGAGGTCGTCAGCGTGACGGTCTTGACCTGTCCGAGGCCGTCTCCGACAGCGACGAGATCATCGACGACCGAGACCCCGAGTGCCAGGTCGCCAGCGTCGGCGGCCAGATCGGGGCTGCCGGTCAGGTCGGTGAGCACCGGGGCAATGGTGTCGGCGGTGGGTGTCGTCAGGTCGGCGGGCACCTGGTCGGTGCTGACCGAGCCGGGGGTGAACCCGCGGGCTCCGAGTGCAACCTGGGTCAGACCGCCGTCGGCGGCCGATGCGAAGTGGAAGCCGGTCACCGCCGAGGCCTCGGCCGAACCGCCGGTGAACACGGCGAGGTTGTAATAGGCCTTGTCGATGACGATTCCGGTGTTGGTCTGGATCTGCAGACCGCGCGCCCCGGAATTCGACATGCCGCCGGTTGCCGTCTCGATCAACTGGGTGCCGGCTTGCAGCGAGGTGCCGTAGTAGTTATTGAAGTCGGTGGCGGTGAGCGAGCCGTTGGCGTTGTTCTTGACCCACACCACCACGGTGCCGCCGGGTTGAATCACCGGGTCGGACGGCGTGGTCGGCCACAGTGCCACGGAACTGTTGGTCAGGTCGGCATTGGGGTAGAGGTAGGCAAGGGTGTAGTCGCCGAAGTTGAGGGGGGTGTTCGTGGCGTTGTAGACCTCGATGAACTCATAACCGTCAGCGCCGTTGACATTGGCCGTGTTCGGCGCAACCTCGGTGATCTGCAGAATCGGCGTGTCGGCACCGGGCTCCACGGGGGAGGGAGTATCCGTCGGCGTTGGAGTCGGAGTATCCGTCGGTGTCGGCGTGGGAGTATCCGTCGGCGTCGGCGTCGGGGTGGGGGTCGGAGTGGCAGTGTCGGTCGGCGTCGGCGTGGGAGTCGCCGTTGGGGTCGGCTCGGTCCCCGAGCGTGCGGCATTGGTCGCCTCCGGCGCCACGGTTCCCGGCGTCGGGGTCTGCTTCGAGGCCCAGATCGGTGCCACATAGGTGCCGTTCTCGGTGGGAGCGGCAAAGTTCGCCGAGGCATCCTTGTCGACATCGGCGGCGGCATAGAACGACTGCGTGGCGACGGTTCCGTCTGCGTTGATCAGACGAATCCCGCGGTTGCCGGTGTTCGACATTCCTGCCTGGCCGCTGACCTTCACGACCGTCACGGCATCGCTGATGGCGTAGTGGCTGCGGAAGTCGGCTTCGGTGAACAGGCTGGTGTTGGGAGCCGTGGTGCCGTCGCCGGCGCTGTACTGCAGCCAGAACGCGACCGAGGATCGTGCCGGCATCACGGTATCGGCGGGAATGGTCAGCGGCACCACCTCGCTGGCCTCGGTGTTGCTGGGAACCCAGTAGGCCAGGCTCTGACCTGTTGTGGTCAGGTTGATGTCGTCACCGGTGGTGTTGGTGAGTTCGAAGAACTCGAAGTTGTCCTGATCGTTGTGGTCGGCATCGGCGTTGTCCGGGTTGATCTCGGAGACGAACAGCGCCGGGGTGGCGACCGTCGCCGGGTCCGGTGCGGCGATCCCCAACTGGGCGCTGCTCACGAATCCCGGGGTCGCTATGGCATTGGCTCCGGTCAACGGCACCGACAGCGCGTCGGCCGCGGCGGGGCCGAAGTTGGCCGACAGTTCCGTGCTGGCCGAGCCCGAGGTGACGAAGGAATGGCTGATCTCGGTGGTGCCTTGCATGATCCGGACGCCGTTGTTGGCGCTATTGCTCAGCCCGGCGCTCTTGGTGGCGATCGCGTAGTTCAAGCCCGACACCGAATAGTGGGCTTCGAAGGTGGCTTGCGGAACCAGCGCCGCCGCGTAGGAGATTGCGGCCACCATGGTGCCGTGGGCCGGTATGACGACGTCGCGGTCCAAGGCGAGGGTGCTGCCCGGGTTGGTGGCGTAGTCGGCGTCCGCGCCCGTGAAGTAGTTCACGGTCACGCCCTCGGCAGCCAGGTCGATGGGCGCGTCGGTGGTGTTGGCCACTTCGATGAACTCATAGGCATCGCCAACATTGATGTTGGTGGTATCGATCTGCATCTCGCTGACGATCAATGAATGCGGTGCCAACGCGGACGTCTCGGCGTAGGCCGGAACAGTGATGCTCATCCCTGCCGTCAACGCAATCGTGAGCGGAACGATCACCCTGCGGGCCTGGCGCCTATTCGTCCTACTAAAAGAAAACCTCAACACCACGTGCCCCCTAGTCAGCGGTCATACCGCGGCAAAACTAGGGACGCGAAGTATCCGATCGATGAACGGTATGCAGCGCGACAACGCAGTTTTGTGAACGATTCAACTCTGAGTGGTCGGCAGCGACAGCGCCGTCAGGTCACAGCTGAGTCCTCAACGGGGCGGAGTCGCAACCGGTTCAGACTCCGCGAGCCCAGCTGTGGCGCGTCGAGCCAGCATGCGTTCGCGCAGGGAGTCATAGATCGGCTTGGCACCCATGAGCGAGGCCGCGAACAGAGCTCCCGCAGCACCGGCGAACAGCATCGTGGTCAGTGCCGCAGTGGACGTCATCTCGATGACCAGAATCACTCCGGTCAATGGGGCCCGAATGCTGGCACTGAACATCGCCGCCATTCCCACCAACGCGAACGGAGCGGCGCTCGCTCCGATCACGCCAATCACCGGCGCTCCACCCACCGAGACCAATACACCGTGGAACAGCGCCCCCCACAGTGCCCCCACAGCGAGCAGCGGGGCGAACAGACCGCCGGGGGTACCGGTGGCGTAGGACAGCGGCCCGGCCAACACGCGCACCACGAAGATACCCAGCAGCGGCAGCAGGCCGAACTGGGCGCCGCTGAGGATCAACTGGGTGATGGCGTCTCCGCCACCGACCATCAGCGGATTGAACCACAGCACCAAGCCGATGATCCCGCCGATACCGGCAGCGCGGGCAGTGGGCGGAATTCGCGAGCCGTCCGCCCAGCGCAGCAGTCGCATCACCAGCCAGTTGTAGACCACGCCGATCGGACCGGTGAGTAACCCGAAGATCAGAAACACCCACAGCGCCAACAGTTCCGGCGCGCTCTGCGCAGGGACGAGGAACTCCGGTCGGTTCGGTTCGATGAACCGCGACACCCCGACCGCGATCGGGGTGGTCACCAGCATGATCAGGGCCACCCGGGTGCGGAACGACTTCGTCACCTCTTCGATGGTGAACATCGCACCGCCGATGGGGGCATTGAAGGCGACCGCCAGCCCGGCACCACCGACCGTGGTGTAGAGCAGCTTGCGTTCATAGTCGGTCATCCGGAACCATCGCCCGACCTCGGCACCGATGGTCGAGCCCAGGTGGACGCTGGGACCTTCGCGTCCCATCACCATGCCCGACCCGATAGCGAGTACACCGCCGATGAATCGCGACGGCAACACGCTGGGACCCGGCAGGTCCTCCTGTTCGCGCCACACTGCCTCGACGTCTTGAATGCCACTGCCGGACGCGCGCGGGCTGAGTCGGGCGAAGACCTGTCCCAGGCTCGCCCCGATCGCCACCATGAGCACCGGAATGAGCCAGCCTGGGCCACCCACGGTGTGGGACCACTCGGCGAGCACATTGCGCAGCACCGCGGCGCGCTCCAGGCACCAGCGGAACGCTCCGCCGACCAGTCCGATGCCCACTGCGGCCACCACCGACGCCCCGACGAACACCAATTGCGTTCGTCGCCGGGCCAGCGGGTCGGTGGATGCGCCGAATTTCATCGCCACTCAGCGAGGATAGGCCGATGCACCGGCTGGGCGCGGCGTTCGCCGGAATTCGAAACCACGAAATCTATCAACGCCACGCCGCGCCCTGGTCACCGGGTCGATCCGGCGCAGAGCTGGTTCAGCGCGACAGCGTTCCGCCGAGACGTTCTCGACGCAGCACCGGACGGTCAGCTGGAGGCCGCGATATCGAACATCCAGGAGATCCCATATTTGTCGGTCACCTGACCGTAGACATCACCCCACACCTGGCTGGCCAGCGCCTGGCCGATAGTCCCGCCCTCGGCGAGGGCGTCGAACCATCCGCTGATGGTGTCGAGATCGTCTCCCATGATCGCCAGGGAGATCCGGGACGTGCCCCAGTCGACCTCGTCACCGGGTTGGGCGTCCGCGGCGGAGAAGGCGAAGCTATCGGTGCGCAGATGAGAGTGCATGGTGCCCTGCGGCGGCATGCCGGTGACGTGGAAGTCACCGAAGGTGAGAATGTCGAGGTCGCCGCCGAAGATCCCCTGATAGAAGCGCATCGCCTCGACGGTGTTGCCCGGGAAATTGAGATACGGCGTCACGGTGGTGTTCATGGTCGATCCTCCACGTGGGGAACGTTTCCCACCACGGTGCCCCCGGTGGCGGGCCGTCACCAGTGCCGCAATTGCTACTGCGATCAGCGCATCGGCGGAGTCGCCGGAGGTTGGATGCTGGCGCGCCGTTGGTTGCGCAGCGTGCGCTTGACCTGGTTCAACACAATGCTGGCGATGATCGCGATGACGATCGCCGTTCCCAGGCTCAGGCTGGTGAAGACTCCCAGCACGATCATGATCGGCCAGATGACTCCGGCGGCCACGCCGATCACCGTCTCGACCGGACCCGGCGGCGGCACCGTGGGGCGAAGCTGCCCCGGTTGGAGTACCGGCCCCGACACGACTGTCGGCTCCTCGAAACGCGGTTGCTCCCAGTGCTGATCGCCCGTTGGGTCTTCCGTCGGCGGAAAGCTCGTCATAGATCCAGGGTAGGCGCGGGTGGTAACGACGCCCATCCGGTGAGCCCAGGAGGCAACCCTGGCCGGAGTCTGGCAAAGTAGAACGGTGCGCGTGGTACAGAAGTTCGGCGGCTCCTCGGTAGCAGACGCCGAGAGCATCAAGCGGGTCGCCCGTCGGATCGTGGCGTCCAAAGAACAAGGCAACGACGTTGTGGTGGTCATTTCCGCGATGGGTGACACCACCGATGATTTGGCCGACCTCGCCCAGAAGGTGTCGCCGAATCCCCGTCCCCGCGAGCTGGACATGTTGCTCACCGCCGGCGAGCGCATCAGCGCTGCCCTGCTGGCGATGGCCATCAACGATCTGGGATTCGACGCCCGGTCCTTCACCGGCTCCCAAGCCGGTGTGCTGACCACTGCGTCCCACGGCGACGCCCGGATCATCGACATCACTCCCGGACGTATCGAGCAGGCTCTCAACGACGGCGACATCGTGATCGTGGCCGGTTTCCAGGGCGTGTCCCAGACCACCAAGGACGTCACCACCTTGGGACGTGGCGCCTCGGACACCACTGCAGTAGCACTGGCGGCGGCTCTGGATGCATCGTTCTGCGAGATCTACTCCGACGTGGACGGTGTGTTCACCGCCGATCCTCGGATCGTTCCGGGCGCCCAGCGGATCCCCGAGATCGGCTATGAAGACATGCTGGAGATGGCTGCCAATGGTGCCAAGATCCTGCATCTGCGCTGTGTTGAATATGCACGGCGCGAGAACGTACCGGTGCACGTGCGCTCGTCCTTCTCGGACAAGCCGGGCACTTGGGTCAAACAACTCGATTACCAGGAGGCCGGCATGGAGCAGCCACTGATCACCGGAATCGCCCATGACCGCAGCGAGGCCAAGATCACCATCATCGGCGTGCCCGATCGCGTTGGTGAGGCCGCGGAGATCTTCACCGTGGTGGCGGATGCCGACGTCAACATCGACATGATCGTGCAGAACGTGTCGAAAGAGGACGATCAGCGCACCGATATCTCCTTCACCCTCGCCCAGTCCGACGGCGCCACGGCGATCGCCGCGCTGGAGGCCGCCCAGAGCCGCATCGGCTTTGCCCGGGTGGTCTACAACGACAAGGTCGGCAAGGTTTCCGTGGTCGGGGTCGGCATGCGCTCTCACCCAGGCGTGACGGCACGGTTCTTCCGGGCCCTGGCCGAGGCTGATGTCAATATCGGCATGATCTCGACCTCGGAGATCCGCATCTCGGTGGTGGTCGATATCGACGACATCGACACCGCGGTGCGCGCCGGTCACACCGCTTTCGGTCTGGACGCCGAGGGCGAGGCCATCGTGTACGCCGGAACCGGTCGCTGACTGCCGCAGGCATTGCCTCCTACATCCGCCATTGTGCGGTGACTAGACTGATCAGGTGATCTTCAAGCGCGTCGGCGACACCCGTCCCTACCCCGAACATGGCTACCAGCAGCGGCAGTGGGCCGCCATTGCCCCTGAGCAGGTACGCCTCGACGAGTTGGTGACCACGAAGCGCACTCTCGATCTCGACGCACTCCTGGACGACGACTCGACCTTCTACGGCGACCTTTTCGCCCATGTGATTTCCTACCAAGGAGAGCTCTACTTGGAGGACGGCCTTCATCGTGCGCTGCGGGCGGCTTTGCAGCAGCGCCACACCCTGCATGCCCGGGTGTTGGAACTTCCAGTAGTCTGAACGCCGTTCCCGACCGACGACAGGAGAAACGGTGACTCGAGTGCTCCGGGTCTTGAAGACACCGCTGACGCTGATCGGGCTGCTCGTCATTCTCATCGGTGCCGGGTATTGGAGCGTCAAGGCTGTGACCGCTCCGGTCATCCCCGAGAGTCAGAAATGTGTGATGACCGATGTGGGTGCTGAGCTGACGCCGAAGTGGGTCTCGGTTCGTACCCTGAATGCCGGTGGCCCCAGTGGCATCGCTCGATCCTCTGCACGCTACCTGCGCAGCTACGGCTTCACGGTGATCCGGGTGAATAACGCCGATTCACCGGTGGAGAAGACGACGATCGTCGGTTACGCCACCGATAGCCCTGAGGTGCTCCTGGTCGCGCAGGCCTTCCCCAACGCCGTGGTCACCGCCGATGGCCGCAGTGATCACGCGGTGGACGTGCTGCTGGGCCCCGACGCCCCACTGACGCTGCCCCGGCCCAAGGCCGTTCCGGTATCCGGCCAGGTCTGCGTGGCTCCGTACAGCCAGTCGGTCGACACCGGCGACAGCGCCACGAGCACTCCCACGCCGACGCCGACTCCCAAACCGACCAAGAAGAAGTAGCCTCATCGCTCCAGCCAGCGCGCCAAACGGCCACCGCTGGAGATGCCTCGGATTCGGTCCTCAACCCGTTTGCGTTCGTCGCCGTTGGTGACGATGAGTAGGTCGTCGCCGACCCGAATGATGCGGTCCGGCCCGACGGGGAACGGCTCGCCGTTGCGAACGATCAGCGAGACGACTGAGTTCTTCGGCAGCCGCAGTTCGCGGATGGTGACGCCGTGCAGACGTGATCCGGGCGGGACGTGTACCTGCATCATGTCGGCGGCGATCGTGTCCAAGGGCGCGAACTCGATCTCCACGTCGGTGGCGTCCTCACCGGTGGAGACCTTCAGTACTCGAGCCGCCCAGGGCAGCGTCGGTGCCTGGAGCAAGGTGAACACCACAACGAAGGCGAACACCATGTCGAAGATGAAGGTGGCACCCGGGGCGCCGGCCGCCAACGGCACCGTGGCCATGATGATCGGCACTGCACCGCGAAGACCGGCCCAGGAGATGAAGGCCTGCTCACGCCAGGGCACCTTGAACCAGCTCACACACAGCGCCACTGAGAGCGGCCGGGCGATGAAGGTCAGCACCAAGCCCGCCGATATCCCCGCGATGACTGCGGGCATGGAGATACGTTCGGGCACGGCGAGCATGCCCAGCATGACGAACAGCCCGATCTGAGCGATCCAACCGATTCCCTCGGCAAACGAGCGAGTGGCGTGCCGGTGTGGCAGCTTGCCGTTACCCAACACCAGCGCAGTCACGTACACCGCGGCAAAGCCCGACAGGTGAAGACTGCTTCCCAAGCCGTAGGCCAACACGGCCCACCCGAGCGCGGCGAGCGGGTACAGACCCGACGCCGGCAGCGCGATGCGGCGCATCGCCCAGACCCCCAACAGGCCCAGCAACACTCCCAGCAGGGCACCACCGGCGAGCTCTCCCAGGATGATGGCCACGATCAGGACCGGGCCGGCGTCCAGGCCTTGCCCGAGTGACCACTCGGTGGCGGCTGCGACCAGCAACACGATGGGCGCATCGTTGAAGCCCGATTCGCCTTCCAGGGTGGCGCGCAGCCGGGACGGCAGTGGAACCTTGCGCAGCACCGAGAACACTGCGGCGGCGTCGGTGGGGCTCACGATGGCGCCTACCAGAATGGCGAGCGCCGGATCCAGGCCCAACACGAAGTGCGCGAAGGTCGCGACCACGGCAATCGAGATCGCCACCCCCACAGTGGCAAGCAGCAATGCGGCGGGCAGGGCGCCTTTGATCTCAGCCCACTTGGTCGTAAAACCACCTTCACCGAGGATGATGACCAGTGCGGCGAAGCCCAGCGAGTGAGCGAGGCCGGCATCATTGAATTCCAGCCCCAGTTGACCGACGAGGACGCCGAGACCCAAGAACAGCAACAACGAGGGCAGACCGAAACGGGTGCCTAGCCGGGCGGCGATGATCGAGGCGAGCAGCACCGCTGCACCGAGCAGCAGCACTTGGTCCAATTCCACGGGCGGGCCTCCTGGCCGCAGTCTACCGGGACGCCCGTCGTTCGCTGCGTGCTATCGGTGGCAAACATCGGAGCGCCAGACATCACCAAGGAATCCAGAGCCCCGCCGTCGCACCACAACAATGCCGAGGGCTATTGCGGAAATGGGAGCACAGATGTGTGATGACGACCGATCGGAAAGAGGTGCCGCCTCCGTTGGCACGGTATTGCCCACGCGAGCCCCGGCCGGTTAACCTACGCTCATCGCGAGAAGGGGTTCTTTGTGCGCAGGTTCTTCCTCATTATTGTCTCAGTAGCAATGGGCCTTGGGCTTCTCGTCGGATTCGCAGGATCTGCGTCGGCCGCCGCATCGGTTTCCACACCAAAGGCATCCCCGAAAAAGCCCATGCGCAAAACGACATTCACCATGACTGGCCGGGTGGGAACCACGTTCAGTCGCACAGTGATCCTCCAGGCCACGGTCGGCGGTCGATGGAAGAAGGTAGCAACGGCCAAGACCACGGAAACTGGCCGGTACACCTTCAAAACCCGCACAGCCGCTACCAAGCGGTCTTACCGCGTTGTCGCCCCCAGGGTGACCTACCACAACCATCGCTACGCCCGTTTGGTCTCCAAGACTCGAGTCATCACGACGCGACCGAAGGTCACCCGAGCCACCCAAGTGACAGCCGGCTATGACCACACCTGCGCGGTTACCTCCACGCATAAGGTCAAGTGCTGGGGCCAGAACGACGTCGGGCAACTGGGTGACGGAACCCGCAAGGATCGGCACACCCCGGTGACCGTTCGCGGTCTGAGCAATGCGGTCGCCGTCACTACGGGAAGCGATCACACCTGCGCGCTCACGGACGCCGGCACCGTCAAGTGCTGGGGAAACAACAACAACGGACAACTCGCTGACGGTACGCACACCGAACGTCATACACCGGTCACCGCGGTGGGACTCACCGGCATCACAGCTATCGCTGCTCACATGTCTTCCACGTGCGCGGTCACCCGCGCGGGCACCGTCATCTGCTGGGGAGACAACACCTGGACCGATCTGCTGCCCGGTGGCGGAGCGTCACTGCCACCCACAGCAATCCCTGGTCTCACCAATGTGACAGCCATCGCCGCGGGCGACCGCAGAACCTGCGTCCTCACGGGTACGGGAACTGTTGAATGCTGGACGTGGGCCTATGCCTCCGAGCCCGACCGGAACATCCCGACGACCGTCGCCGGAATCTCCCACGCCACGGCGATCGCAACAAGTGGTTCCCACTCTTGCGCACTGATCAGTGGCGGCACCGTCAAGTGCTGGGGAGAGAACGGAAAGGGCCAACTCGGCGACGGTACGACAACGGATCGAAGCGTTCCGGTGACCGTGCACGGCATAGTCGACGCGCGCGCCATCACCGTCGGAACATTTCACTCCTGCGCGGTCCTCCGGACTGGCGCCGTCAAATGCTGGGGAGGCAACTACTACGGCCAACTCGGCGGCGCGACCAAAGCAAAGGCCTCGCGCATCCCTCTTGCCGTACCGGGGGTCAGAAAGATCAAGGCGATCACGTCCACTTCTGTGCACACCTGCGGCTTGATGACCTCGGGCGGAATCACCTGCTGGGGAGACAACTTCTTCGGCCCGATCGGGGACGGTACGTCGAAGAACCAGAGGCCGCCTGTGCGCGTGCGTGGATTCGGATAGTCACCCAGACCCCGTTCACCCCCACCGCAAGAAGTGCGGCGCATAAAGCCCTAAAACCCGTCGATGTAATCGGGACAAGGTAGCCGCATCACCAGCAACCGCTCCGGGTGTTCGACGGGCAGATAGACAGGGAGACTTCGACGCGCCGAGTCGCACTCGTCGTTCTTTCGGCCGCGCTGGGCGCAGGCCTGCTGATGGGAATGGCACCCGCTGCGGCTGAGGCCGCCACGCCTACTGCACCCAAGGTGTCGCCGAAGCACCCCACGCGCGGCGCGAAGTTCACCGCATCAGGTCGGGTGAAGACTGCGTTTCGGCGCACAATCATCCTGCAAACTCGGATTGGCGGCCGCTGGAAGAAGGCCGCCAAAGCCAAGACGACCCAGACCGGCCGCTACTCCTTCACCACCCGGACGGCAGCCACCAAGCCCAGGGACCGAGTGGTGGTTCCGAAGACCCGGTACCACGGACACAGCTACCCCCGCCAGGTCTCCAAGACCCGCACTTTCACCACGCGAGCCCGTACAACCCTTCGTGCCACCCAGGTGGCGATTGGTTCCGAACACACCTGGGCGCTCACCAGCAGCGGTGGCGTCAAATGCTGGGGCGACAACTCCTACGGCGTGATGGGAGACGGCTCTTTGGTCGCCGTCCGGTTATCCCCTACCGACGTGATCGGGTGTTCGGGTAGAGGCTTGCGGTGTCACCGCGCCCCGCCCGCCGAGCTTGACGAAGCACCACCAGACGCCCTTCGCCAAGCTCAGGGAACGGAGTGTCAGCCTTGCGGACGGCCGGTCGACGGGGCCAGCGGGTGACGCTGGCCGACGATTCCCGGTGTCCGCTGGGTCAGGTGAACAACTCCCGGGCCCGACCGGCAGCCGCTACGGCTTCCAGGTCGCCACCGACTTGAGCGGTTACCGCTGCGGCGACCGCGCCTTCGACCAGAGGGCCGTCGATGAGGCGGACGTGGGTCTCCTCTTCGTCGTCGAGGAAGTCCAGCACCGATTCCACAGTCATGTTGGCTGAGCCGAGATCGGTCAGGATTGCCACGTCATAGCCATCGGCCCGCAATGCCGAGACTGCGTCATTCACCTTGTCGAAGGAGGTGCCGATGCGGCCGTCATCGGTGCCGCCGGCAGCGCGCAGGATGACGTCCTTGGCCATCTGGGACGCCAACTCGACCACTCCGGCAGCCAGTTGCTCCGAATGCGACACGATCACCAAGGCAACGCCGCCAGCTTGCGGTTGAGCTGCGGTCATACCGCCTCCGCGGTGTCCGCTGCGGCGGTCAGGATCAATGCCGTGGACGTCGCGCCGGGGTCCTGATGGCCGATCGAGCGCTCGCCCAGATAGGACGCGCGGCCTTTGGTGGCCTGCATCGGGATCGTGGCCTCAGCGCCCGCTTGGGCGGCGTTGGCCGCAGCACGGAAAGCCCCAGCCGGGCCGATTCCGGCAGCGGCAGCTTCCTGGGCTGCTGCCAGTGCCGGCGTCCAGGCGTCCACCATGGTCTTCTCACCGGTGGTGGCCTTGCCACGAGCAACGATGCCCTCCAAGGCGCCGGCGATCACCGCAACCACCCCGTTGGAATCCAGATCGCCCTCGGCGGCCTTGGCGGCGCGCAGAAAAGCGGTGCCATACAGCGGGCCGGACGCGCCGCCGACGGTCGACATCAACGTCGCCGCCACCAGCTTCAAGACACCCGAAACCTCGGTTTCGCCAGCGTCCAGCTTGGCGACCACAGCTTTGAAGCCGCGGTCCATGTTTTCGCCATGATCGCCGTCGCCGATGGCACGGTCCAGGTCGATCAGTTCCATTCGATTCTCAGCCAGCACGACCTGGGCGCGGCGAATCCACGCCACCGCCCAGGCCGCATTCAGGGTTTCAGTCACCTGCTGATCCTCACACGCCCCGACGCAACGCCGGAGTGTTGACCGGAGCGTCCCACAGAGCGGTCAGCTCGTCATCGAGCAGCAGCACGGTGATCGAGCAGCCCTGCATCTCCAGGCTGGTGATGTAGTTGCCCACCAACGATCGCGTGACTTCCAGGCCCGCATCTTCGAGGCGCTTGCGAGCGTGGTTGTACACGATGTACAGCTCGGATTCGGGTGTGCCGCCCATACCGTTGACGAACAGCAGCACCTTCGAGCCGGACGCCGGCTTCAAGTCGGTCAAGATCGGATCGACCAACTGATCGGTGATGGAATCGGCCGGGGCCATCGGGATGCGGTGCCGGCCGGGCTCGCCATGGATGCCGATGCCGATCTCGATCTCATCCTCGCCGAGGTCGAAGGAGGGCTTGCCGGCGTGCGGCACGGTGCACGCACTCAGCGCGACACCCATCGAACGCACCTGGGCGTTCACTTTCTCGGCCACGGCGAGCACCGTGTCGAGATCGTCGCCGCGGTCGGCGGCAGCACCGGCGATCTTCTCCAACAGCACGGTTCCCGCGACGCCGCGGCGTCCGGCGGTGTAGAGCGAATCCTCCACGGCGACGTCATCGTTGACCACGACGGCCTTGACCGTGATGCCGTCCATCTCGGCCAATTCCGCGGCGGTTTCGAAGTTCAGCACATCACCGGTGTAGTTCT
Organism: Propionibacteriaceae bacterium UBA7704; assembly: GCA_002482525.1. Lineage (GTDB taxonomy): Bacteria > Actinomycetota > Actinomycetes > Propionibacteriales > Propionibacteriaceae > Propionicimonas. Next base: position 240,937 of record DLGC01000010.1, read on the forward strand.
TCACGATGTGCAGCACACCGGCACCGCCATCGACGGCTTTGGTGGCTTCCAGGATCGGATCCGGCGTCGGTGAGGTGAAGACGGCGCCAGGTACAGCAGCATCAAGCATGCCTTTTCCGACATAGCCGGCGTGCAGGGGCTCGTGACCCGAGCCGCCACCCGATACCAAACCGACCTTGCCCTTGACCGGGGCATCGGCACGTACTACGTAGTCAGGGTCAAAATGGACAGTTACCAGATCGGCATGGGCGGCTTGGAAACCGGCAAGGGTTTCGGCCACCACATTGGCCGGATCGTTGATCAATTTCTTCACGTGGCTCTCCTTTGAGGCATGGTGATAGGTGGGCTGCCTCCAACTCTGCCGCGAATTCCTCACTTCGGGTAGGGGAGGAAACACGCACCTTCGTGCATCAACCGGCGAAATCCTGAACAGATCCTTCACCCCAGGGCGCCCCGCCCGTCCGAACCTGCTCCGTCGGCAACGCTGACAGCGAGCACGAAAGCCACAAAGACGACAAATGCCGTCCCGATCCGGGACGGCATTCGCATTGGCGGTGGCGGAGGGATTTGAACCCTCGGAGGGTTGCCCCTCACGCGCTTTCGAGGCGCGCTCTTTCGGCCGCTCAGACACGCCACCGTCGGTGAGTGTACCGAGGCGGACTGAGCCCATGCCAATCGAGGCCGGACCCCGGCAGTCGAGCTCAGCCGCGTCGCTGGGCGAAGAAGTCTTGCAGCACTGCGCCGCATTCGGCTTCGGCGATGCCGCCGACCACTTCGACGCGGTGATTCAGTCGGGGATCGCGCACCACATCCCATAGCGATGCGACCGCGCCTGCCTTGGGATCGAAGGCACCGAAGACCAGGCGCTCGATGCGGGCTGCCACCAAGGCGCCGGCACACATCGTGCAGGGTTCCAAGGTGACCACCAGGGTGCAGCCATCCAGGTGCCATGACTGCAACTCGACGGCGGCGCGGCGCAATGCGAGCACTTCGGCGTGGGCGGTCGGGTCACCGGTGAGTTCGCGCTCGTTGTGAGCGGCTGCAATGGGCGCGCCGTCGGCGTCCAAGATCAGCGCCCCAATGGGCACATCGTTGTGATCCAACGCCCGCCGCGCTTCGGCGAGCGCGGCATCGATGGCCGACTGCCAGCGGCTCACCCGAAGCTGGCCATCGCTTTGGTGAACTCCGAGCCGAAGCTCATCTTGGTGGCGATGCGCTCCAACAAGGTGGAGGTGTCTTCGTCGTAGTCCTCGGCCATCGCCTCGAGCTCGAAATCGGGCAGGCCGACGTCGGCAAGAATGTCGGAGTCACCGACCGGGTAGCCGTCCTCGGTGTCGTCAGGCAACTCGGCGTCCAGGAAGTCGACGGCGTCACGAGCAATCGGCCAATCCTCGGCGGCTGCAGCGTCCGAACAGAACACCTGCACGCGCTTGCCGCGCACCCGGACCAGCACGAACACCTCTTCGGCGATTGACACCATGCCCACGGCACCGGCATCGCCGGGGACGCGACGCAGTTGAGTGATCATGGCGTCCAGATCATTGGCCAGATCAAGATCGAGGGCCAAAGCCACCGGCTGGCCATCCTCGCGGTACATCGCGATGACGAGGTCAATGTCGTCCTCGGTGGCATCCTCGGGGTAGTCGTCGTCGTCTTCTTCGTCGTCGTCGTCCTCGACGACCACCTCAACGTCGTCGTCGTCCAATTCGTCGAGCCCGGGACGGTCGTCGCCGCGGTTAGGCAACTCGAACTCCAGTTCATCCGAATCGCTCACCGATGCCTCCTCGTTTGGTCGTGCGACCCCATGGTCTCAGAAAACCCCCCATTGGGCACAGTCTGGGCATGACTGCCCATCGGCTCGGGCTGTGCCAAGGTAGCGGTGTGGAACTTCACGTGATTGAGCACCCCCTGGTAGCTCACAAGGTCAGCCTGTTGCGGGACGAAAGAACCGCCAGTGCGACCTTCCGACAGTTGGTTGACGAACTGGTGACCCTGCTGGCCTACGAAGCCACCCGCGAGGTGCGCGTCGACCCGGTCGAGGTGATCACCCCCATCACCACCACTACCGGCGTCGAACTGAGTCGTCCGCGTCCGCTGGTGGTTCCGATCCTGCGGGCCGGTTTGGGCATGCTGGAAGGCATGATGCGACTGATGCCGACCGCAGAGGTCGGCTTCGTGGGTATGGTGCGCGACGAGGAGACGCTGCAGCCGTTCACCTACGCCGAGCGTCTGCCGAAGGATCTGTCCGGACGCCAGTGCTATGTGCTGGACCCGATGCTGGCCACCGGTGGCTCGCTGGGCGGCACCGTGCAATTCCTGGTGGATCGCGGGGCCGATCACATCACCGCCATCTGCCTGATCGCAGCTCCGGAGGGCGTGTCCAACATGCGGAAGCTGGTCGACGGTCTCGACGTCCCTTGCACGCTGGTGTGCGCCGCCCTCGACGAGAAGCTCAACGAAGTCGGCTATATCGTGCCGGGCCTCGGCGATGCCGGTGACCGCCTCTACGGTCTGGCCCAGTAGCCCCCGCCGACAGGTCACCACCGGCACGTCAATACTTCGCGGCGAGGCGCCGCACCAGCGAGGCCGGCAACACCGCGCGCGCCAAGAAGCTCAACCGACTACGCAGCTGGGCCTTCAACGACCGGTTTCCGCCTTGCGGGGCCGGCACCTGGGCGGCCCTCGGCATGCGAGCTCGCAGCCGCCGAATCGCCAGGCGTCCGCTCACGTAGCGTCCGGCGGAGACGATCACCCCCGGACGCTGGTCGAGCGGCACTTCTAACAACTCCAGCACGCGGCGCACGATCCGTTGACCGGGGGTGAGGTCGTCGATCGATACGAAGACATCGGCCAGCCAGCTCTCTTCGGCGACCGGCAGGTTGTCGGCGATGAGTTCATCGAAAGTGGTGATCAACCCGGAGTTGAGGAGCACCTGATTGCCGTGCTTTTCGTGGACGCCCAGATCACCGATGAAGGCGGTTCGGACACCGGCTCCGACCGACTCCAGACCGGCCGTGGAGGAGACAGTGAGCATCAGATCGGTGGTCGGCAGCAGTTCGGTGATCGGTTCGTAGGTGACCGAGAAGTTCGGCGGCGCCGCAGGCAGCTCAGCCAGTACTTCTTCGGGATGGTGGTCCATGCGGTGAAAGGTGCTCTCCCAGGGGCGGTGCCGAGGCTTGAGCATCACCTGGCGCTCGGGATGGGCCACCGCGTAGTCGATGAGCCGCTGATAGACATAGGCACGATCCCAGCGCAGCGTTGGAATGGTGGGCTGGTCGGCGAAGACCACTCGACGTACCGGGCCATCGCGACGCGGCGCCGGACGGGCCGGCAACAGCGGCAGCCCGGTGAGCAGAAGGTTCTCCAACGGCACGCCGAGCAGGCGTCCGGCGTTCTCGAATTCGCGAAGATTGTCCGCAGAGTTCACCGCGACCAGATCCGATCCGGCCCGATCCAGATAGCCGGCGACCAGCTTCTCGATGACGATGCCGACCCAGCCGGTCACGATCACGGGTTCGTGGTCCTGCGGATCGACCTCGCGAAGCAGCGCCAACTCGTCGGTGAATCTCTCCACGAGCTGACCCTGCAAAGCCAGTACCACGCAGTCGGACGCCCGGGCAGCGGCCAGCAGTTCCTGCCATTCGAGGAAGACGGGTGCCGGACACCCGATGGCTTCAATCTGTTCGTCCGAGAGTGCCGTGCGGTAGTCCGCCGGAGCTGCGACCTTCCACGACCACTCTGCAGTCGGAAACTCGCGGGCCAGACCGACTGCCCACTTCAGCTGAGAGTCATAGGCGGCCACTACCAGCAGGTCGCGTTGCATCGTGGGCGAGTTCCCTTCGTGACATTGTGAGGTGCGCGATCACTTTACCGATCCCGAACACGGCTTTTGCGCTGCCGACGGATCGATCGCAGATGGAAGATTGCGCAGTCGGGCTGCTAACCTGCCGCCGTGAACACACCAAGTACTCCATCCACTGCGAGTACTTTCGCACGCATGATACGCCTCGCCGCTCGTGCGAGAAGAAAGCTCCTGGGGAAACCCGAACCGACGAACGCCGCACGAATTCCCACGCTATTTCGGGTGCGAATCGAACCCAGTTCGATACGGATCAACGTACCGCCCACCTGGACCGAGCCGGTTGAAGAGATCGAAGATCCGGAGTCGTCACTGGCGCCCCACCTGGTCCGTCGGGTCCTGGTCTGGAAGACGGGTCAGGATCCCGCCGCGATCGAGCTGGCTGAAGGCCTGCGAGTAGCGCTGTTCGCCAAGACCAAGACCACTTTGGCTTATGTCGAGGAGATCAACCCCAACGCCAGCGGCGCCCCCACCATGCTCGATGTTGTTGAACGCATTCGCCCTAGTGAGAATGCTCATTTCCTCGTGCGACAGAGTTCTCTGGTGATCATCCAGGACCCGGCTTCCAACCTGCCGATCGCGGTGGCACACACCTGGCCGGGCGCTCGGGTGATCCTGGTGCTCACTCGCCCGCCGGCCTTCCCTGCCGCCGAGCTGATCGGGGTGGAGGCCCTGCTGCTGAGCCGCGGCGTGGAGCTTCCTGCCGAAGTGCTGGACGTCACACCTTTCCACGCCGGGTTCGCCACCGAAGCCGAGCTGCACAGCAACATCCGAGCCCTGTGGAATGTTGCGCGTCCGTATCCGCGTGGGCACCTGTCCATAATCAAAGGGTCGGCTGCGGCATTGAGTGTTTACGAACCCACCGGAATGGAGGACATACTCGTCGCAATGCCACCGAATTGGACGGTCCCAACCGAGGGCATCACGACTTTTCGTCACTATCTGTTAGCCGTTTGGACATCCGCTCAGGCGGTAGCAATTCACTCAAAGTTCACCTACTCGTATGAGAGCTTAGTTTCTCGAGCCGATGAGAATCTCTTCATGGTGCTGATCCAACGCGGCGCCCGGGTGACGTTCACCTCAGCCTCCCAGGCGGCCCTATGAAGATCGTTCACATCTCGCCCTCGGTGCTGGCCGGGGCGCCGGGAATGCTCGCCGACGCCCAGCGCGAGCTGCTCGGCCACCACAGTGTGCATTTCCGTGTCGGCGACCCTGGTCCGCATCGCGACCTGATGTCTCCCAACTCCATCGAGATCACCAACAACGCCATCGACCGCGAGGCCTTCCTCGTCCACTTGGCCGACGCCGAAGTGATTCACGTCCACAACTTTCTGCCGCCGTTACTGTTGCGCTGGGCAGCATCGATCCCGGCCATCTACGACCGCACCTGGATCTACCAGGTGCACTCGCCCACCCACGAGCGCCCGCTGTTCGGTGACCTCTCGGCCGACCACGGCGTGCGTTGGCACGCGAAACTCGCCGTGTGCCATGCCCACCCACGCATGTTCCCCGACTTCCGCCCGATCCCGAACGTGCTGTACCGGCCATTCATCTCCCAGAAGGTGCACGCGGCACCGTCTCCGGGAGGCCCCCTGCGCGTCGTGCACTCGCCCTCGACGCATTCGCAGGGGCGCTGGTCGGCCAAGAGCGATCCGCTTTTCGAACTCGAGATGGACCGGCTGAAGGCCGACCCCAGGGTGACGGTGGAGACTCTGGAAGGCGTTTCCCCTCGCAAGGTGGCGATGACCCGACATGTGAGCCAGGTGTCGATCGATGAGGTGATCACTGGCGGCTTTCATCTGGTCAGCTACGAGGGGCTCGCCGCCGGCAATGTGGTCATCAACGGGGCCGATGCGCTGTCCCATGCTGCCTTCGCCCTGGGCTTTCGCACTGCGGAGCCGCCGCCGTGGATCGTCACCGACTCGGCGGGGGTCCATCAAGAGATCGTGCACCTGATCAATGATCCCGGTCGGCTCGCCGAGCTGATGGCCGCCGGTCATGACTACTTCTGGCGCGTGATGGCGCCCGCCCGCGTGGTGCCCTTCTACGACGAGATCTACGCCTGAGCATGGACCCCTCCGAACCCCTGGAGTTGCTGCGTCAGCGCTTTGCCGGCGCCGACGTCGACATCGTGGGAAATGGCCCCACCGTGACCGAGTGGACTCCCAGCGAGCGTCGGGTGGCGACGGTCAACGCCGGGATGTCACTCCTGGCGGCGCAGCACACCCGCGCGGACCTCTACTGGGTTCAAGACGAGCGGTTCATCACGACCAAGGGCGCTTCGTTGCGGCCCCATTTGGCTTTGATCGATCACTTCGCAGCCAACTCTCACATCATCGATCTGGTGCCGCAGGAGTACCGCCATCGAGTGCCGGTGCGCATGCTCGGCGTGGCCGAGTGGTCGCGGGATCCGCGCCTCGGGGTCAACCACGGATTCAACGTGGTCTACGGCCTGCTGCAACTCCTCAGCTGGTGCCGGGTCAGTTCGGTGCATCTGTGGGGAGTCGGCATGCGCTACTGGTCGAGCAACCCGCGCTACCACCAGAGCACCCGCGGCTCGGATGTGGATCTGCACCGTTCCGCCGAACAGGTGATTCTAGTTTCTCGGGCCCTGGAGATTCTTCGCAGCGAAGGAATCGAGGTGGTCATTCATGGACCCTCAGCTTTGAACGACGCGATCCTGCTGCCGCTCGGGGACTGGGCCCAAGGCGTCGCCCCCTACCCCGAGACTCGCTTCGGGCACTGAGCCGAGCCACGATCAACGAATCGCATGCCTGACGCTGGTTGCGCTGGCGGAACGGTAGCCGCCGCGCACCGCCGTAACCCGCACCGAGATGCGGTGATACCGATCGGCTTTGCGAAGCCGATACCGCGACCCTGTGGCCTTCGGAATGGGCCTGCCGTCACGCAACCACTGGTAGCGATAGCTTGCCGGAGCCGGAGTGAAGCGTCCATGTCGCGCCCGCACCGTGTACCCGCTTCGGTAGCTCCCGACCGTGCTGGGCCGCTTCGACACCGAGACCTTCGGAAGCAGTGAGGTGGCGATCGACGACAGCCGCACCGGGGCGAAGCGGATGCGGGTCCAGTACTTCACATAGTCGGCCTCGTAGACCACACCGACCGTCGCTGCGTTGAGTTGCACCAGATCGGAGTAGCCGGTCGAACCGGTCTTCGGTCCGATGCCGACGCCTCGTTTCCAGGTAGCGCCGGAGTTCGTGCTGACGAAGACCCGCAGGCCGCGACGCGAGGTCAGGCTGCCGGTCAGGTAGGCCGGGCTGGAGAACAGCAGGTAGGACCCGGCCTGCAGCAGGCTGCCTTGCACCGGAACGGTCTTGATGCCGGTCATCGCCCCATAGCTGGAGACCGTCTGGCCCCCATCAGTGGACATCGCGCTCACTCGGTTGCGACCCGGTGTGGGGACACCCCGTCCGTTGTCCCGATAGCTGACCAGCAACCGACCGTCAGGCAGTTCGGCCAGGGTTCCTTCGATGAGCTGCAGGGAGCCTGGCGAAGGGCGATCAAAGCCGACCCGCCAGGTCTTTCCGGCGTCATCGGAGTAGATCGCCCGGGTGGTGCGGGTGCTGCCACGGGTGTAGCCCATCGCGAAGATGATGCGGCCGGCGTGGGCGCCGCGGCTGAGTACCAGGCCATGGCCGGGACCGGTGAGTCCCGGGAACCAGCCCTCGACCGACACCGCGCCGGAGCGCAGCGAGGAGATGCTGGTGCCCGTGGCACTGATCTTCTGCAGATAGAGCTTGTTGCCGGAGGCGAGTTTGACGGTGGAGAACAGCAGCACCTGATCGTGAGCCCGGTCGTAGATCGGAACCGGGTTGGAGACCTTGTTGGTTCCCCAATCAGCGACCGTGACCAGCTTGCCCCAGGTGCACCCGCCGTTGACCGAAGTGCGCATCACGATGTCGAAGTCGCCTTGATCATCGTTGTCGTAGTTGTTGTTGCGCCGCTCGGCGAAGACGAAGATCCGTCCGTTGTCGGCTTTCACCACCGCTGGTAGCCGGTAGCGGGCGCTGCTCTTGCTGGTGAAGGGCGTCCAGGTGCAGGTCGCAGCCTGGGCCGAGGTTTCGCTGGTGATCGCCGACAGCCCCGCGACGATCAGGCTGCCTAGGGCGAGCAGCATGCGGAGCCGTGCTCGGCCGTGATTCACTGTAGGCACCGGTCACCCCTTGCCGCATCGTGGCTTGTCAAAGAAACAAACTCCAGTGAAAGTACATCACGATGACGACGCAGCGGAGGTCGAATTCTGCAGAAAGCCGCTGCCGGTCGCGGCGAGTCACGCCTCAGAAGTAGTAGGGGAACTATCCGGGCTGTTTACGGCCATGCTCGGGATTGGCGAACAGCGTTGGCAACAGCCATTTGACTAGGGTGTATAGCGTTGGTCGGCGTTGGTGGCGCAGAAGCTGGTTCGGTGCTCCTGCGGACTTTTTGCGGACTTTCTGCGGACTGACTTCGGGGGCAGACGATCCCGCCCGCGCAGAGGCCCGTGGTCGAACGGTCCGGCGGTCGCCTCCCGATCGCCGCGCACGGTCCGGTCCAGCGTTCGACAATAGGGGCCGGCCACCGGGGTGGACGGGTTACCCAACCCCACGCGCAGAGTTCGACGGATCTTCGACTTCATGACCGACGGATCTGGGATTCCAGTTCCGACGGATCTGGGATTCCGTGGTGAGGGCGCCTAGACTCGAGCGGTGACCGGCTACCGCCCGCGCGTGATTGACGCCGAGCTACAGGATCTCATGGGCTTCATGGGTGCGGTCCTCATCGACGGCCCGAAGGCCGTCGGAAAGACCGTCACGGCGTCCCAGGTGGCGCAAACCGTGTTCCGGATGGAGGTCGATCGGGCCGCTCGTGCGGCGCTGGAGACGTTCCCGGACCAGCTGTTCGCATCCCCGACGCCGATCCTGTTCGACGAGTGGCAGGACACTCCAGACGTCTGGAACCTCGTTCGTCGCGCGGTCGACGACCACAGCGAGAAGGGGCTCTACCTCCTCACCGGGTCGTCGCGGCCCCGTGACAACGCGCGCCTGCACTCCGGGGCGGGCCGGATCGCACGCCTGCGAATGCGGCCGATGAGCCTGTTCGAGTCAGGCCACTCGACCGGCGCGGTGAGCTTGGCCGCGATCCTGGATGGCGCCGAGCCGGGCGGCTCTCCCGCCGCCTTGACCATTCCTGAGTTGATCGAGCGCATCGTCGTCGGAGGTTGGCCCGAGACCATCGACCTGCCCGAACGGACTGCGCGAGCGTGGCTCGCCGCCTACAACCGCAATGTCGTCGAGGTCGACGTTCCCGCGCTGGGGCCACGCCGCAACCCGGGCAACCTCACCCGGCTGCTTGCGTCGCTGGGTCGTGCGGTGGGTACTCCGCTGCGTAGGTCGGCGGTCACGATCGAGGTCGGCGGCCAGAACGGCCCGATCGACGACAAGACTCTCACCAACTACCTCGACGCACTCGACCGGCTCATGCTCACCGAGCCGCTGCCCGCCTGGCAGCCCCACATGCGTTCCCGTACTCGTCTCCGCACGACCCCGGTGCACCACTTCGTGGACCCGTCGATCGGGATTGCGGCGCTCGGCGTCGGAACGGCCGAGCTGCTCGCCGACCTGGAGGCCGCCGGATTCCACTTCGAATCGCTCGGACTGAGAGACCTGCGCGTATACAGCCAAGCACTCGGCGCAACGCTGTCCTCCTGGCGCGACACACAACTGAACCGGGAGATCGACGCCATTCTCGAGCTCCCCAACGGTCGCTGGGCCGGATTCGAGTTCAAGCTCGGCGAGGCCCAGGCCGACACCGCTGCCGAGTCGCTGCTCCACATGGCGAGCAAGGTCGACAGGGAGCAGCACGGCGAGCCTGCCGCCCTCGTCGTCGTGACTGGCGGACGTTTCGCCTACCGGCGACCGGACGGCGTCCTCGTCGTGCCGATCACGTCCTTGGGCCCGTAGCGCCGTCGTCAGACGTCGTCGCCCCTCCGCGTGGTCCAGCCCTCGAAAGGCCTCGGGGTTCTACCAGCCGGGGCTGAGGTCGGGACCGGGTGGGCCGAGTCGTGGGGGTTCTCGTCGGGGGTCGATCCGTGTTTCGGTGGGTGGCCGGTCGGGCCTGAGCTCGGCATGTCGGGTCTCGGCGTCCTGCTGAATCGCCGTCGAGCGACTCGCGAGTCGCGGCGCGTCGGCCTGCCATTGGGGGTCGCTGGCGAGCCGGTTGGCTTGCTGGTCCAGCCAGCCGAGGAGGGGTTGGCGCATGCCCCGCAGCCAGGGCTTGTTGTAGTCGCCTCCCCAGACGAGGTCGTCGGGGCGGGCTGTGTCGGCGAGGGTGTGCCACTGGCTGGGCGTGGCGAGGTCGGCGATGTGGCGGTGGTCGTTGACGAGACCGATGATCGCCCGGACCGGGTCGGGCGTCTCGCGGGGTTGTGGCTCTTCGAGCCAGGCTTCCCGGAGTGCTTCGAGGTCGGAGCGGCTGTAGGTCTGTTGGTACTCGACGCCGGGCAGTGGCAGCAGTTTGAGGTTGAGCTGGTGCCGCTGGTCATGCAATCGGCCGAGGTAGTTTTCGGCGAGTTCGACCTCGCGTGCGATCCGGCGGGTGGCTTCGTGCTGGCGTTGGGCGTCCTGGGTGACCTCGGCGTGACGCACCCGCTGCCCGGCCTCGGCCTGACGGGCATCCCACAGCGCGTGGCGGGCGGCGGTGAGGTCACGCTCGCGGCTACCGCGGGTGAACGGGTTCGCATGCCGGGCACGCTCCTCGCCGGCCAGCACGGCCTCCTGGG
>DLGC01000015.1 GCA_002482525.1 Propionibacteriaceae bacterium UBA7704
CCTGCGCAGCCTGCCCCACCCGGTCCGCCGCACCGGCCACCCGGAGCGCGATCTGCCGGTCGGTGTCGACGGCCTGGGCGAGGCGGCCGCGCAACTGCTCGAGCCTGGCCTCCTGCCGGGCGGCTTCGAGGGCCCGCTCCTGCTGGAGCTCGTCGACGTAGGCGAGTGCCCGGTCGAACAGGTGCGGGTCGCGCACCTCGTCGGGCCAGTCGGCGTCCCGGGCGATCTGCGCGGCAGCCTCGGCGACCTGGCCGGTATCGATCGCGGGGACGTGGCGGCTGTGCAGGTCGACCAGGTCACCCATCCGTTGCCGGTCGGCGGCCGCAGCCAGATCGGCAGCACGCCAGCCGGTGTCGGCACCCGGCTGGGCCAGGATCGCCTCGACCTGGGCGCGGGCAAGGCCCGGGTCGCCGTCGGGGGCGAGGATCGCGGCCTGGTTGGTGTAGCGGCCGCGGGTCGAACCGACATAGAACGACGGCCGGTCCATGCCCTCGGCGACCAGCAGGACGGCCTCGTTGACCGTGAGCCCTTGAGCGCCGTACCCGGTCACCGCATACGCCAGCTGTAGCTGCTCGCGCGCCGTACTGACCGACAGCCGCAACTCCCGCCGACGGTCCACACTCACCAGGTACGCCCCCGCATCGTCCAGGGCGTCGACCCGCCAGCGTTCCCGGTTCGCATAGCGGCGGCCCGTCTCGTCGACCCCGTTGACCCGGGTCGCGACGATGTCGCCCTCGCTGATCGTCTCCGACGCCCACTCCCCCCGCGGTGCGGTGGCAAGCGTGTCACCGGACACGATCCCGACCGCCCGCAGCCGGTCAGCGATCAGCCCGTTCAGCTGCTGCACCTCCGCATTCGTGCTGGCGATCACCAACCCCGCCCCGGCATGAGCCCGCTCGGCCCAATCCTGCGCGATCGTTGTCTGACGTTCCGCCTCGGAGGCGTACACCGTCGCGCGACCCATCACCCGTGCGGCGGTGGCCTCCGGGTCGGTGCCGGTGCGGATCGCGATGCTGTGCGCCGCATACGCCTCGTCACGGCCGCCGGTCCGCAGCCGGAATCTGTGGACGTCACCGGCATCGTCCAACACCGCCACCCGTTCGGGCTGCGCGGCGCCCTTCGCGATCTCCATCACGCCACCGACACCGACCGCGGAGAACTGGAACGAGTCGCCCTGGACCCGCACCTGCCAGCCGCACACGCCGGCCAGGGTGACCAGCGCCCGGGCCGCGTCCTGGGACACCATCCCGGCTTCGTCGATCACAAGCCTGCTCCCCGCAGGCAGCGGCTCCCGCGGCCGTTTGTCGGGCTCGGCCCACACCCAGCCGCCGGCCGTGTTCTTGTTCCAGCCGTACCGCCCCAGCAGCGAGTCCACCGTCGAGGCTTCCACGCCAGCCTGCATGGCGGCGACGATCGCCGCCGCCCCGGTCGGCGCAGCCACGGCCACCCGCTGGCCCGCCACGAATGCTTCCGCCAGATACCCGGCCAGGCTGGTCGTCTTCCCGACACCGGCGGCGCCCTCAATTACACTCAACCGGTCGCTAGCTGCCAATATCGCCATCCCGGCGCGCAGCTCGTTCTCCCGCTCCATGACCGCCGGGCTGGTCCACCACTTCACCGCCGCCGACGGCCTACCCTGTGCGACCGACGGCAACAGCCGCGACTCCCCCAACGCCCGCGCGACCACGTCCGCAGCCAACTCATCGACCGCAGCCCGATCCCCCCGCACCCGTCCCTCCACGGCCAGGATCGCCGCCGCCTCCAGATCAGCCCGCGACCACGCCGACCGCTTCAACCCCTGCGCCTCCACCAGCTCGGCCGCCAACGCGTCCCGGTCGAACACGGCCACACGCACCCGCCGGTCGACAGCAATTCCGGGGACGGGGTCGCCGATCCGGTGCTCGGCCATCAGCTGCCCGATCCGGGAAGCCCACACCGCCAACTCGTCGTCCAGCACACCCGGCTCGCCCTTGAACGGCCGCTGCTTCTCCCATGCCAGCACGTCCCACTTCCGCAAAATCCTCGCCGACGGCTCCTGCCCGGGATGCTCGGCCCGCCACGCGGCCTCGATCACCGCCAGGTTCCGCTCCACCTGCGCCGCCCGACGACTCAACGCATCCACCACCGGCCGCAACAACGCGATCTGACCAACCTCGTCCACCTCATAGCCGAGCCGGGCGAACTCCGGCCTCAACTCCCTCAGCTGCTCACGGTGGAAGATCGCCTGCACCACCACATTCAGGTTCCGGGCCCCCAAGGAGTCCAGCGCTCGCCACTTCCCCGCCGCCCACACCCTCGCCGAAATCTCCATGTGCCGGTGGAAATGCGGATCACCGCTGCGGGACGAGAAATGCTGGACCGAGGCGATCTCGATCCGCTCCACCGGTACCCGCACCACGCGGCCGGCCTGTTTCACCTGCACCGTGCCGTTCTCCCACAGGTACCGCAACACCGCCCGTTCGGCGTTGACCTGGCCCCGCAGCAGCGCGGCCCGTACCTCCGGGTCCAGGACGGCCAGGATGCTCCACTCCTTCGGCCCGTTCACAATGAAATCGACCGCCGCGACATGCTCCGGCTCCACCCGCTGCGCCCACCGCGACGCGCCGGTGTCGGGATCCAGACCGGCCATGAACCGCCCGAACTCCTCCGCCGTCAACTGCCGCTCCACCAACCCGCCGTCGGCCCCGATACCGCGCCAGGTCACCACCGCGTGCCCATGCTCGGAGAAGTACTCATCCGGCCGCGAATGGCCGCACTCGGACAGGTACCTCACGTACCCGGCGGCGCCCGCCGCCCGCACAATCCCCATCCCCGTGATCGCCACCTAGCCAGGGTACATTGCGTACGCTCAGGACTGAAGGGAAGGATTCCTAGGAGAGCTGATGACTCGGGGAAAGCCGTAGGACAGAGTCAATTCAGATGGGTGCTGTCGATGGATGATGGTCCGGGATCGGGCAAGAAGGTGTGCAGGGTCGGCGCGCTGAGGCACGTGCACGGCACCGAGGAGCGCTCCCACACCGTCAGGTCAGATCGGGCTCCATGCCCCCACCAGCCTGAACGTGACTCATAGCCGATGAGCGCGCTTCCCGGGACCACGGGCGATCACGACCGGCCTTCGTGGGGCTGCGGGCGGTACTTGGCGCACGGGATGCCACTCAGGCGAGCCGCTGGGTCAGTGAGCGGGGGTGAGGGGTTCGAGTTGGGTGTCGGGTCCGGTCTTGATCTTGACGCGGAGGAGTTTGGTGGAGTTGAGGAAGACGAGGATGTCGGGTCCCATGTGGATGAGGGCGGCCTGGATGGGGTTGATCCAGCCGAGGAGGGCGGCGGTGATGCCGAGGACGTGAACGACGCCGACGCCGAGGAACAGGTTCTCCTGGATGGTGCGGTAGGCGCGGGCGGCGATGGCCCGGACGCCGACGATCTTGGACAGGTCGTCGGTCATGAGGGCGATGTCGGCGGCTTCGATGGCGGCTTGGGTTCCGGCCGCCGCCATGGCGATGCCGGTGTCGGCGACGGCGAGGGCGGGGGCGTCGTTGATGCCGTCGCCGACCATGGCGACCCGTTCGCCGTCGGCCTGGAGGCGTTGGATGATCGCGACTTTGTCCTGGGGCAGCAGGCCGGCATAGACCTGGTCGATGCCGAGTTGGTCGGCGACGCGGCGGGCGACGGGTTCGCTGTCGCCGGTGAGCATGGCGATCCGGTGGACGCGGTTGTGGCGCAGGCCTTCGATGGCTTCTCGGGCGCCGGGGCGGATCTGGTCGCTGAGTTCGATCCGGCCGATCACCTGGTCGCCGGCGGCGATGAGGATCTCGGTGCCGGCGTCGGGGTCGGTTTCGGGCACCGGGATACCGGCTTCGGTCATCATGGCGGCGTTTCCGACCCGGACGGTGCGCGCGTCGAGGACGCCGAGCACGCCACGTCCGGGGATGACTTGGAAGCCGGTGGGTTCGGGCACGGCCACGCCGCGCTGGCGGGCCTCGGTGACGATGGCTTCGGCGAGGGGGTGGCTGGAGCGTTGGTCGAGGCCGGCGGCTAGCCGCAGCACGTCGTCCTCACTCAGGGCGGGGTCGAGTGCTTGGACGCGGTCGACCTGGGGGGTGCCGGCGGTGAGGGTGCCGGTCTTGTCGAACACGATGGTGGTGGCGCGGGCGAGGCTTTCCAGGAAGATGCCGCCCTTGATCAGGATGCCGGAGCGGGCGGCGCGGGCGATCGCGGCGATGATCACCATGGGTGTGGCGAGGGCGAGTTCGGCCGGTGAGGTGAACACCATCAAGGTGACGACCTTGCTGACGTCGCGGGTGATGATGAACACGACGATCAGGAACACGATCATCAGCGGGATGAGCCAGGCCGCGACCTTGTCGGCGAGTTTCTGGACGGGGGCGCGGGAGTCCTCGGCTTCCTCGACCAGGGCGACGATGCGGGCGAAGGTGGTGTTCTCTCCGACCAGTTCGGTGCGAACGTCGAGGGCGCCGGAGCTGAGGATGGTGCCGGCGAACACCTTGGAGCCGGCCGCCTTGTCCTTGGGCAGGCTTTCCCCGGTGACGGCCGCCTCGTCGGCGGCGCCGTCCCCGGACAGGACTTCGCCGTCGACAGGGATGGCATCACCGGCGCGGACGAGCACGACGTCGCCCGGGGTGAGGTCGGCGACCGGCACCTGCTGTTCGCCGTCCGCGGTGCGTAGCCGTGCCGTGGTGGGGGCGGCGCCGATCAGGCCCTGGATGGAGGCGCGGGCCCGGTCGGTGTTGAGGTCGGCGATGAACTCGGCGATCAGGATGATCACCATCAGCACGCTGCCGGCGACCTGTTCCCCGCCGAGCATCGCGAACAGGGTGGCGACGGTGACGAACAGCTCGGTGCCGATCATCCGTTCGCGCCACAGCTCCACCACCCCGGTCTTCGCCAGCGGGTAGAGCCCGACCAGCACCGCGACCCACAGCACCACCACCGGCACGACACCCAGCCAGAACAGCACGGCGACCAGGCCGGTGAGCAGAATCCGTCCCACCTCGATCCAGCGCGCGCGGGTCATCAGGGCGCGCACGCCCGAGCCCCGCGCCACCCTCGCCGGGTTCCGCTCCGCCACCTCAGTCATACGTCTGCTCCCCTTCTCGCACCGGTTCCGTGACCCATCCTCAACCTTATTTGCGTGTTCGCGCAACCTCTGAAACGATGCGGGGTGTGTGGAGAGCGTTGACGAACCCGGTGTACCGCAAGCTGTTCATCGCCCAGGTGGTGGCCCTGGCCGGCACGGGCCTGGCCACGGTGGCGCTGGGTCTGTTGGCCTATCGGCTCGACCCGGCGCGGGCGGCTGGGGTGCTGGGGACGGCCCTGGCGATCAAGATGGTCGCCTACGTGTTCGTCGCCCCGTTGGCGACCGCGGCGGTCGCGCGGTGGTCGCGGCGGTCGGTGATGGTGGGGGCGGACCTGCTGAGGGTGGTGGTCGCGGTTGCGCTGCCGTTCGTCGGTGAGGTGTGGCAGGTGTACGTGCTGGTGTTCGTCCTGCAGGCCGCCTCGGCCACCTTCACCCCGACGTTCCAGTCGGTCATCCCCGACGTGCTGACCGAGGAGGACGACTTCACCGCGGCGCTGTCGCTGTCGCGCCTGGCCTACGACCTGGAGTCGGTGCTCTCGCCGATGGCGGCGGCGGCGCTGCTGCTGTTCGTGCCGTCGCAGGAGTTGTTCTTCGGCACCGCGATCGGGTTCGCCGGCTCCGCGGCGCTCGTGGTGTCGACCGTCCTGCCAGCCCGGCCGCGCGGCGCCGACGGTGGCGCGCCGGAGTCCCCGTTCAGCCACCGGGTCCGGCACGGCTTCGTGCTGTTCGTGCAGACCCCGGCACTGCGGCCCGTTCTCGCCCTGAACCTGGCCGTCGCCGCGGCCGGCTCGTTCGTGATCGTCCAGACCGTCGTGATCGCCCGCACGGTGTTCGGCCAGGGCGAGGAGGTCGTGGCGTGGCTGCTGGTGGCGAACGGGCTCGGGTCGATGATCGGCGCGTTCGGCCTGCCCGGGCTTCTGCGCACGGTGCCGGAGCGCCGCCTGATGCTCGGAGGTGCTGCCCTGCTGGCCGTCGGCAGCCTCCTCGTCCCGCTCGGCCTGGCCCTTGCCCCCTCCGGCTGGGGGATCGTCGTGGTCGCCGCCTTGTGGCTGGCGATCGGCCTGGGCTGGGCAGCGGCCGAAACGCCGGTCGGCCGGCTGATCCGGCGCAACACCGCCTCCGGCGACATCGGCGCGGTGTTCGCCGCCCAGTTCTCGCTGTCCCACGCCTGCTGGCTGCTCACCTACCCCCTCGCCGGCTGGCTCGGCACCGCCGGCGGCCTCGCCCCGGCCGCACTCACCCTGGCCGGCCTCGCCACCGCCTCGACCCTGCTGGCCGCCCGGCTCTGGCCGTCCCCGGATCCGGTGCTCGACCCGGTGGGCGCACGGTGACGACCTTCATTCACCCGGTGTGCCACCATGCACCAATGACCCCGGACGCCGAGCCGACACCGACCGGTGCCGAGCCCGCGGGACGGGCCGAAACGCCCAGCCCGGACGAACTCGACCACGCCGTGGAGGTCCTGCGATTGCTGGCCGACCACACCCGGCTGGCGATCCTGGCCCTGCTCCACGGACGGGAATTGTCGGTCACCGCGATCGCCGAGCACCTGGGCCGGCCCGTCCCCGGCATCTCCCAGCACCTCGCCAAGCTACGCACCGGCAATCTCGTCACCAGCCGCCGCGACGGCACAACGGTCTACTACACCCAACCCGACGAGCACGTCGCCGCCCTCGTCCTCAACGTCCTGCAGCACACCGAGCACCACCTGTACGACCGGCCACCACACCACCGATGACTGGGGACACACGATGATCCCGGTACCCGGGGCGTGGGTGCCGCTCGAGGTGACACCAGCGCCGCCCGACCCGCATGCCGGGCACGGGGGCGGGATGGCGCCGATGCCAGGAATGTCGGCCGGCCCGGTCGAGGCCTGGAGCTTCCAGCCCGACTGGCTGTGGCTCTCGGTCGCCGCCGTACTGCTCGTCGGCTACACCGTCGGACGGATCGCGCTGGCACGACGCGGCATCGCCTGGCCGGCCGGGCGCACCATCGCCTGGAGCTTCGGTGTCGCCACCCTGGTCGCGTCCACCTGCACCGGAGCGGCCGCCCTGGGCGCCAGCATGCTCAGCTGGCACATGGTGCAGCACATGACGTTGTCCATGCTCACCCCGATCCTGCTGCTGCTCGGACGCCCCGTCACCCTCGCCCTACGCGCCCTGCCCACCACCGGGCGGGCAGGCGCCGCCCGCCGCGGGCTCCTCACCCTGCTCCGGTCACGGTTCGCCCGGGTCGTCACCCATCCCGGTTTCACCATTCCGCTGTTCTTCGTCAGCCTCTACGGGCTGTACTTCAGCCCCGCCCTCGACGCACTCATGGCCAGCCACGCCGGCCACCAGTTCATGCTCGCCCACTTCCTGGTCACCGGCACCGCGTTCTTCCTCCCGCTGATCGCCGCCGACCCGATCCCCGGCCTACCCAGTCCCGGCGCCCGGCTCCTCCTGCTCGCCATCTCGGTACCCCTGCACGCCTTCTTCGGCGTCACGGTGATGAGCGCCAGCGCCCCGATCAGCGAGCACTTCGCCTACGCCACCGCCGCCCTCGGAACCAACCCGCTCGCCGACCAGCACCTCGCCGGCGGATTCGCCTGGACCTTCGGCGAAATCCCCACCCTGGCCGCCACCCTGATCATCTTCACCCAATGGGTCCGCCACGACCGCCGCCAAGCCGCCCGGCTCGACCGCGACGCCGACCGCACCGGCGACCGGGAACTCGAGGCCTACAACGAGGCGCTCAGGACGCTCCGCGACCGGGCAGGATCCGAATAGCCCGGCGTCACGCCGTCTGGCGGCCCAGAATCCTCACCAACGCACCCACACCCGTGGTCCAACGCCGCCAACTCGGTGGGATGCAACGCCGCGAACAACTCCGCGTGCTGACGCGCCAACGTCGCCCTCGCCACCGTCAAAGAGGCGCGCCCTCGGCGGCGAGGTCAACAACCGAGAATCGACGATGGGCCGGTCTCGCACCCGGCTCACCCAGCCCTCGGACTCCAGGCCTGCCACCAGCCTGCTCACCGTGCTCTTCTCCATGGGGCAACTCGACTCGGCTGTTGTCCGGCGCCACCAAAGCCGCCTTTGATGCACGCGCGAGGATTCCGCGATCGGCCAACGCCTGGACGAAGGCGACGATCTTGGCTCAGAACCCTCAGGAAAGTATGTCCTGGTGTCAGCAGTCGCCTGATTGCGGGCCACGTCGGCCATCCCCTCTGACGGCGAAACTGCCAGCCGGCCCTCCCAAACGAACAGAACGAACCACCCGATCCCCGGCGTCTTCCAGCGACCGGTGTGTGCCGGAGTGACGCCTGGGATCTAGACCGCTTGGGCGGTGTACTGCTCCTCGAGCCAGGCTTCCACGTCGCGTCGCAGGTAGGCGACCTTGCGGGCGCCGAGCTTGAAGCTCTTCGGGCCCTGTCCGATGTGGCGCCACCACCGGATGGTCGTGGCAGGGGTCTTCAGGTACTCGGCCACCTGGGCGGTGAACCAGATCTCAGCTTCGTTAATCATCGCTCGCTCCATAACAGGGTGATGGGACACCAGCATGTCGATGTTAGGTTGCTCAGCCACGGCTGTCAAGCACCATATTGGCAACACAACATGGTGTTGTTAGGATCTGGTTATGCGAACACCCAAATCGTCCGCGAACACCCTTCGTCCCGACCGTGACGGCGGCGCCGACGTCGGCCCTCTGGGCCAGACCTTCGCGCGCGAGGTTCGCCGCCTGCGGGATCTTCGCGGCCTGTCCCAGACCGACCTCGCGGCGCAGCTGCGCGAGCGGTACGGCCTGAAGTTCCACCAGGCGACCATCGACCGCGTCGAGAAGGGAGCCCGGCCCTGCCGACTCGACGAGGTGTACGCCCTCGCCGAGGTCCTGGGGTCCACAGTGGACGAGATGCTTGCCGACTGGTCCAGCGCCGAGGCTGCGTTCCGCGAGCTGACCAGCATCGCGAGGCGGGCAGGCGAGACCGAATTCCGGATCAACATGGGGATCCAGCAAGAACTCGCGGCGATCGACGGCGACCGCGAACGCGTCGAGGCCGGCCTGGCCCGAAGCAACGACTCCCCCGAAGGCGCCCAGATCCGGGCCTGGGCCGAAGAGGTGCTCGAACTGCTCGACGCACTCGCCGTCGGCGCGGAGCGCATCCTCGAAGGCATCACCGCGCACCTTCCGCTCAGGCCGGGTGGGGTGATGGAGCAGGTGAACCGCCAGTACTTCGGCGGCATCCTGGCCGCCCATGAGGCGGCGGTCGCCGCCCGTCGCGCGGACGCGGAAGGGGAGGACTGATGGCGTCCATCTCACGCAGGCCGGACGGCATCTGGCGAGCCCGCTTCCGGGACCAGGAGGGAAGAGAGCACTCCCGCCACTTCGGACGGAAGGTGGACGCCCAGCGGTGGCTGGACGAGGTCACCGCCTCGATCCTGACCGGCCTCTACGCCGACCCCAAGGCCGGCAGGGTCACCTTCGCCTCCTACTACCAGGGCTGGTCGTCTCGTCAGGTCTGGGTGCGCAGCACCAGGCTGTCATTTGACCGGGCGGTCAAGACCGCATCCTTCGGGGAGCTGTCGATCCGGTCGATCCGTACCTCCCAGATCGAGGCGTGGGTGCAGCAGCAGGTCTCCGACGGATTGGCGCCCTCCACGATCGGCGCCCGGTTCCAGCAAGTGCGCTCGGTGTTCCGCGCCGCGATCCGTGACAAGGTGATCGCCGTCGACCCGTGCATCGGCGTCCGACTGCCTCGCAAGCGGCGCGCGGACGCAGCCATGGAGATCCCCTCAACAGACCAGGTGGCGCTGCTGCTCGGCGTACGAACCCGGTTCCGTGCGTTCGTGGCCCTGTGCGCATTCGCGGGGCTGCGCAGAGGTGAGGCCGCCGGTGTTCAGGTCGGCGACATCGACTTCCTGCGGCGCACCCTCACGGTGGCGCGTCAGCTGCAGCGGGGTGACGACGGCCAGATGGTGTCCGTGCCACCGAAGTATGGTTCGGAGCGGGTGGTCTTCCTGCCCGAACGCCTTGTCGAGATGCTCGCCGATCACGTCGCGCGATGGTGCCCCGGGAAGGACCCGGGGCGTTGGCTGTTCTCCGACAGCGGGATTCGGTGGCACGACAACCGTGTCACCTACCTGTGGCGACGTGCGTCCGGCGGTGCGGGCATCGAGGGCGTCACGCTGCACGATCTGCGGCACTTCTATGCCTCCGGGCTGATCGCCGCAGGGTGCGACGTGGTCACCGTCCAGCGGGCTCTCGGCCACGCGTCGGCGACGACGACGCTGAACACTTACGCCCACCTGTGGCCCTCCGCCGAGGACCGAACGAGGGCCGCCGCGGGCGGCCTGATGGCCACGGTTCTCGGACTTCCTGCGGACTCTGTGCGGACTGGCGAGACCTGATTTCGCTCTGACTACGCCTTATACGCCTATTTCAGTAGTAGTAGGGGAACTGCGACCAATCCGGGGGACGTTTCTCCAAGAAGGAGTCCCGGCCCTCCACGGCTTCATCGGTCATGTAGGCCAGTCGGGTCGTTTCCCCGGCGAAGACCTGTTGCCCGATGAGCCCATCGTCGATGGCATTGAAGGCGAATTTGAGCATGCGCTGAGCGGTCGGTGATTTACCACAGATGGTGGCCGCCCATTCCAGCCCTACCGTCTCCAGTTCGGCATGCGGCACGACCTTGTTCACCGTACCCATCTCATAGGCGCGCTGCGCGTCGTAGGTCTCGCCGAGGAAGAAGATCTCCCGGGCGACCTTCTGGCCGACCTGTCGGGCCAGATAGGCCGATCCGAAACCGGCGTCGAAGGAGCCAACGTCGGCGTCGGTCTGCTTGAACTTGGCGTGCTCGGCCGAGGCAATGGTCAGGTCGCAGACCACGTGCAAGGAGTGTCCGCCGCCAGCAGCCCAACCGTTGACCAAAGCGATGACGACCTTGGGCATGAACCGGATGAGCCGCTGCACCTCCAGAATGTGCAATCGCCCCAGCTTGGCGGCATCCACCGGCTCGGACGAGTCCGCATCGGCGTATTGATAGCCGGCCCGACCCCGGATCCGCTGATCGCCTCCGGAACAGAACGCCCAGCCGCCGTCCTTGGCGGAGGGACCGTTTCCGGTGAGGAGCACGCAGCCCACGTCTGAACTCATGCGAGCGTGGTCCAAGGCGGTGTACAGCTCGTCGACCGTGTGCGGCCGGAAGGCATTGCGCACCTCGGGCCGGTCGAAGGCGATCCGTACCGCCGGCACGGACTTGGCACGGTGGTAGGTGATATCGGTGAACTCAAACCCGTCGACCGGTTCCCACAGGTCGGGCTGCCATGGAGCACTCATGAGGTCAGATTAGGGCCTGAAGGGTCGCGGTCGGCACTACTTCGCACCGTCACCCCGGTCATCGAATCGATTCAATAACGTGGCGTTCTCGGCGTCATAGCGTTCCCGCAAGGCGGCACTCTCGGCGTCGGTGAAGAGCACGGGACGCGGTCCGGTGGTGTTGTTGAAATGGGTCTGCAACCAGACTCGGGCGGCTTTGCGTTCCGCCTCGGTCTCCAGCCACGGGTTCATCGCCAGGGCGAAGTCCAGTCCTCGCTCGGACACCGACCGATTGCGCACGTCGGGATAGTCCACGTGCGGATCGAGTCGATGGTCGCAGGTGTGCAGGAAGTCCTCGAGGAACCGATTCTGGCCACGCTTGATCTCGGCGAAGTCCTTCACGACGAGATTGCTCTCCCCCACAGCGGCGGCCAGCGTCTCCACCAGCGGAGCCCACGACACCGCATCCAGGTCGATGTCACTGAGCCACTCACGGAAGGTGGCGCTGGAGCCCTGGTGAATCGTCTGCAGGTAGTAGCTCTCCAGAAACTGCGCCTGGGAGCGGATGTAATACACCAGCCGTAGCCGGTGACCCTGCAGGGCGTCGACGATGCCTCCCAGTCGCTGCCCAGCGCGCGGGTAGAGCCCCGGACTGTCATCGATGAAAGGCCGACCAAGGGCATTCTCGTGCGAGACCACGACGGTACGAACCGGACCGCCAGCGACCAGCGGCAACGCCCGAGGCAGCGGCACGCGATGCCGCAGGATCACCCGCGAACCGGCCGCCTTGTGGACGGCATCACGGAGGCGCTCTGGCGCCTCCAGCGGCTTCATTCCCCACCCCAGCACCTCATTGACGGTGGCTCGAGTGAGGAAGGTGAGCCGCATGCGACTCAGTTCAGCCGGGCGGTCACGCAGGTACTTCTGGATGAGCGAGGTTCCGGTCTTGTGCGCGCCCAGATGCAGCACGACCACATATCCAGCGGCCACGAAGGATCCCCCTCACGGGTCGTCGATTCGGGACGCGGCTACCGTAACGGGCTTCACGACCTATCGGGACCAGATTCGGTGAAATCACCACTGCACGCGGCCATGCAGGACACCCCAGCGCCGCGCTGGCAAGCGAAGACGCCCAGACCTGTGAATGTTCTGAGACGTGCGACGATCCCGTCCACGCAGCGGACCAGGTTGGTTTCGCAGCCTAACTACGCGACGATTCGAGGTCGAGCGGGCCGCTGACCGGATCGGCGAATCGAGTGAGCAGGTCTTGATTCTCGGCACCGTAGCGCTGCTTGAGTTGGCTCTTCTCCTGCTCAGAGAACAATTCTGGCCGCGCCCCGGTGGAGTTGTTGAAGTTGGCCTGCAAGAACACTCGCGAGGCTTTGCGCTCGGCCGCAGTCTCCAAGTAGGGGTTGGTGGCCAGGGCCACTTCCAGGCCGCGGGCCGACACTGACAGGTTGCGGGAGGCGCCGTAGTCGACCGACGGCTTGAGCGACGGATCGCAAATGCGCAGGAAGTTCTCAATGAACTGGTTTTGGCCCTGCTTGATCTCGGCGAAGTCGCGCACGACCACGTGATCGTCGCCGAAAGCCGCCGCCAACTTCTCGATGACCGGCACCCAGGACGCCGCGTCGAGGTTCACCGACTCCAGCCACTGGCGGAATCGCAGCGTGCTGCCCTGATGCACGGTCTGCAGGTAGTAGCTCTCCAGGAACTGCTCCTGGGAACGCAGGTAGAAAACGGCCCGGGGCTTCAGCATGCCGACGCTGGTCTTCAGCGCATTCGCGCGGGCCTCGGCGAAGGGGTACAGCGAATCCCCGTCGGTGTCCACCGGTCGTCCCAAGGAGTTCTCATGAGAGACGATGACCGTTCGGGGCCGCGGGCCAGCGATTCGGCGCAGCACCGGGACACGCTTCAGCACGGCTGAGGGCATGCGTTCCTGACCGGCAGCCATGACGGCGTTGCGGAGCAGCTCGGGTTCCTCCATCACTTTGGAACCCCACCCGATGAGGTGGTTGGTGTCCGTGCGCGAGATCATGCGCGCCCGGTAGCCGATCATTTCCCCGGGTCGGTCCCTCATGTACTTCTGAAGGACAGAGGTCCCTGTCTTGTGAGCGCCCAGGTGCAGGATCACCGCGTAGTTCGCAGCCATGCAACCTCCTCCTTCGCAGACCTCGATCGAGAATCGGCCACAGCATAGCCGCGGGCACACCCGACGGGCGGGCCACACCGCGAGCGGCCCGCCCGCAGGGCCTGCGTCGCGCGGGCGTTCATGCCTGGCGCACAGCGCTTCGCAAGCCCAGCCACACGCGTGGACTCGTATACTGACCCGGCACACCGAAGCACCCCACACTGGGCCGGGCTCACGCTCATGAAGGCCGTTCTGGAGGACCATGCTCAAGCGATACCGTCCCCTCACTCGGCGGCTCATCGACACAGGTGTGTCCGCAGGACGGCGGCTGTCGCCAGGGTTGCGCCGAGCGTTGCGCCGGGCGGTGCTGTCTCCGGCACCGAATGCCGCTGGCGTTTCACCCTTGCGCGCCCTGCAACCGCACGCGGCACCACCGGGCTCGAGCGCCGGCGCAGAGGTCGTCACCAGCTTTGACGCTTGGGCGCATCGGCGCGATCTCGCCCGCAGAGCCGTCGCGGCCCTGAGTAACGCCGGGGTGGAATCGGTGCTGCTGGACTCTCGACTGCAGCCCACGGTGGCTGTCCATCGCAAAGATAAGAAGCGTGCGCTTGCCGCGTTCGCAACGCAGGATGCCACGCGTCGCTGGTGGGCGATCGGGAATGGCAACAAGCCGGTTCGGCTCGCTGAGCCCGACAAGGTGCGCAGCCTGGGGAATTCCATCCAAGTGTTCCGGAAACTGGTCTCCCCCGAGGGCTGGCACGTCGCCGACAGCGAAACCGCGGCGTTCGTCGAGTTCTGGTCCGAAGCAGGTGAGGGCAGAAGTCGACCCGACGGCGGTGACTACGACAGCGAAACGCTGATGGCCGAGTCAAAGAACCCGTGGGCGCAATCGCTCACGCCTACTGAATGGCAACAGGCACAGAATCGTGAGGATCGGCGACTGCCGCTGTCGGCCGCACCGCATCTGTTGGATCTGATCGAGCCGGTCGACCTGGTCTACACCTGGGTCGACGACCTGGATCCGGCCTGGCAGCAGCGCCTCGCCGGCGCTGATCCGCAGCGCGCGGTACTCGCCGCGGACGCGTTGGATCCGGCACGCACCCGTGCCGGGGATCATCTTCGCTATTCACTGCGCTCGGTGGCCATGTATGCCAATTGGGTGCGTCACATCTGGATCGTCACCGATGCCCAGACCCCGAGTTGGCTGGTGCCGAACCATCCGAAGGTGACGGTGGTCGATCATCGAGAGATCTTCACCGACCCGGCGGTGCTGCCCACCTTCAATTCGCAATCGATCGAATCCCAGCTTCATCACATACCGGGGCTGGCCGAGCACTTCCTCTACTTGAACGATGACTTCTTCTTCGGCTCGGCGGTGCATCCGGAGGACTTCTTCGAAGCCAACGGCATTGCCAAGTTCATGATGTCCACGGTGCCGGTGGATCGAGACGCCGACGCCACCTTGCGGAATGCCGCCATGCTGGCGGCTCGCCACAACCGGGCACTGTTGGAGCAGACCTTCGGACGAACCGTGACCAATCGCATGCAGCATGTGCCCTACGCCCTGACCAAGACCACCTTGCAGGCATTTGAGGATCAGTTCCCCGACGAAGTTGCCGCCGTGGCCGCGGCGCAGTTCCGCAGTCGCTCGGATTATTCGATTCCTTCAGATCTGGCTCACTACTACGGCTTCGCTCGCAGCGAGGCGATCCCCGGATCGATTGCGTTCAGCTATATCGATGTCGGATCACCGCTGCTCACCGAGAAGCTGGAGAGTCTGCTGGTCGAGCGAAACGCGCAAACCTTCTGCCTCAATGACGTGGGCGCCTACACCGAACCGGTCCCTGAGGAATTGGTCAATCAGTTCCTTGCCGCATATTTCCCCGTCCCCAGTCCGTTCGAGATGGGCGAGTGAGCGCCATGGACACCACGCGACTGAAGCTGGCGGTAAAGAGTGCCATCGTCACCGCAGCCGGGGTTCGGCGGCGCCTGCGCCGCTGGTCGTGGCAGGTCATTCCGGCCGGCTTGCGCCGTCCTTTCGAGGCGGTGGAGCACTACGACGTGTGGGCCTATCGCTCGGACCTGACCACGGCCGTCTCCGACCTTCTCAGCACCGGCCAAGTGGAGCACTTCGTGCTCAGCGAAAGGCTGTTGCCCAATCCGGTGATCGCCGTGGATGCCGAACAGCGCTCCCAGGTCCAGCGCCTTCTCAAGACCCATCCGACCGCCGCCACGTGGTGGCTGTCACCCCACCGGGACGGAATCGCGGGTACGGCCCGTCCGGCGAGGCGGCTGCTGCCGCGCCCGATGGTCAACGCCTCGGGCATTCTGGTCTGCCGGAACCTGCTGACCCCGAACGGACTGCCGCTCAACGATTCTGAGACCGGTGTGTTGATCCAGTTCTGGGACCGGGTGGACGCGGAGTCGGTGTCCACCGGCGGCGGGGTGCACGCCGCCGGCACTCGGTTCGCGCCCGACAACAACGGCGTGCTCGCCTACGCCGATCCACAGTTGTGGCGGGACGCCGAGGCCAATGCTCATCGATTGCCTGAAGCCCCGCCGCACCTGCTGCTGGTCAACGAACCGATCGACGTGGTCTACACCTGGGTGGATGGCGACGATCCGGCGTGGCGGCGACGCAAAGCCGAGGCGCTGGGCCAGGACCTGAGTAACTACACCAGCGACGCCGCGATCGATGCCCGCTTCGAGAGCCGCGACGAGTTGCGGTATTCGCTGCGCTCCATCGAGATGTTCGCCAACTGGGTGAATCACATCTGGATCGTCACCGACCAGCAAAAGCCCTCGTGGCTCAGAGAGGATGATCGACTCACGGTGATCGACCACCGCGACATCTTCACTGATCCGTCCGCGCTGCCTGTGTACAACTCCCACGCCATCGAATCGCAGTTGCATCACATTCCAGGCTTGTCGCAGCGCTATCTGTACTTCAACGACGACATGCTGTTCGCCTCCCCGGCAGCTCCGGAGGATTTCTTCTACGCCAACGACATCCACCGGTTCTTCCCATCGCCGGCCCTCATCGACACCAGCGAACACACCGAGCAGGACATCGCCGTGACAGCGGCGGCGAAGAACAATCGGGATTTCATGCGCGCCCAGTTCGGACGCACCATCACCAACAAACTGCGCCACACCCCGCAGGCGCAATCGAAGCCCGTGATGGAGCGTTTCGAAGCCGAACACCCCGATCTCATCGACCAGGTGATGCGCTCACGACTGCGCCAAGACACCGACTATTCCCTCACCAGCTCACTGAGCCAGTACTACGCCTTCGCCATCAAACAGGCTGTACCCACCGCTATCGCCAACGGCTATGTGGATCTGGCCTCACCACATGCGGAGTATCTGCTGCATCTGTGGCTACGCAAACGGGACCGCACCGTGATCTGCGTCAACGACTCCGGCACCGAGAACGAGCGAGCCAACCGATTCCTGCGGCAGTTCTTTGTGAACTACTACCCACTTCCGAGCCGCTGGGAGGCGGTACCTGCGTCCAGCAACGACTAGGGAATTGGGCGCGTACGCAACCGCTGCGACCTGCCGTCGTGGGCCCTCTCGGGACGCTGGATCCCACCGCTGAAGTGCGCTCGACAGGCGCACAGGCTGCCCGTACGATACGAATCGGCGCCAGGCACATCGCAGACTGGCAACCCTGATGGCTCGAAGGAGTTTTGTGCGAAGACTGCCTGGACTTCTGCGGACACGATGAGAGTGCGCCAGGACATGCTGCTTGTTGACACTCTTACACGCCTTATCTCTGAGACCCGACGCTGGTCCCCGAACCCGCTGCTTCGTTTCGGCCCACGGCTGACCGACTTCGCCATCCCGGACGGGCACATCATGACGGTGCAGCTCGAAGGATTCCGCGAGAAGCCCGAGGTGGCACTGCGCCTGGGTGGCATTTCGATCCCTCCGTTGAGCTGCGTCAGGCTGAGTCACGAACCAGGCCAGCGCAGTTGGCAAGCGGTCTTTGAATGCCCACAGCCGCTTTCCGGGCACAACGAGGCCTTGCGCCTGGTCCGGTCCGGTTCTGGGAAGGTGGTGCGGGCAGCCGTGCGGGAGCCCGAGCCCGACCGCCCGACACGTGATGCCACCTGGGACGATGCCCGTTGGGTCCAGTCGAAGGCCCATGCATCGGAATGGTTGCCGCAGCGCGAGGACAGCCGCACCCGAGTGACGCACGTTGCGACCGGCCCGGGAACGATCCGACTGTCGACGACCGCACCGGCTGGCCAAAGCCCGAGCGCACTCGCCGTCGCTGAGAGCATGAGCTCCCTGCCCCGGTACCAGCTGACATCAGAAGGCGAAGGCCACCATCGACTCGTTATCGCCGAGTTCCTCGCAGCGGCCGACTGCGAGAAACTCCCCCCGCGCTCGACCTGGCGTATCTGGGCGACAGCCGAAAGCACCAGCCCCCGGGAACTCGGGCTCGCGTCACGTGACCTCATCCTCCCCCGCGACGCGATCGTGTACCCCGCAGAGACCGTGAGAGTCGGCGACTCGTCATTCACAGTGCGCGCCTACTGGTCGGCCCTCGGGACCTTGCGACTATCGGTACAACGCGCCGAGACCCCCTCCATGCAAGGCGCTTCGGCATGAAGATCACCTATCTCCTGGTCACCGCCGATGCCGGCGCCGGGACCGAGAGGGCAATCATCAGTCAGGCGAATGCGATGGCGCACCGTGGGCATCGCGTTGAGATTCTCAGTGTGTTCCGGGACCGCGACCGCCCGCATTTCCCCATCTCACGGTTGATCCGCAGGAGATATGCCGTCGACCGCCGCGAAACCCACGATCCGTCGACGCAGCCGTCGCAACTCATTCCCCCTACCTGGGACGGTCAGTTCACCGCCGCAGCGGATCAGACCTTCCCCGCCCTGTTGAGATCGTGCACCGCCGACATCGTTGTCGCGCCAACCCCGCCGCTGGCAGCACTGGCCGTGCAGTTCCTGCCTGACAGCCGGAGACTCGTCCAGCAGGAGCATCGAGCCACCCAGCTGCGAGGAACGTCTCGAGGACCTCTCGACGCGTACATTTCGCAGGTCGACTGCCTGGTATTGCTCACCCAATCCACCAAGGACTGGGTCGTCGGGGAGTATGGCGACCGGGTGCCCCGTCTGGAGGTAATCCCGAACTCCATCCCGAGTGTTTTCCGCCCTCAGGCCTCGAGCCGAGAACACCTCATCGTGTCGGCGGGAAGGCTCGTCGGTGGGAAACGGTTCGACCACCTCATCCGAGCATTCGCGATGACTCGGGCGCAGGTACCTGACTGGAAACTGCGCATCTACGGCTCAGGCCCGCGGCGAGGAGATCTTCACCGGTTGATCAACGCGCTCGATCTCACCGAGATCGTCGAAATCGTGCCGAATATCACAGACATGCTGCGCGAGTGGCCAAAAGGATCCATCGCCGCTCTGACTTCAACGGCCGAGGGACTGCCTCTGGTCGGCCTCGAAGCCATTGCGGCAGGGCTCCCGTTCGTCTCCTACGACTGCCCGACCGGACCCGCCGCGATCATTCTCGACGGCATAAACGGCCGACTCGTACCTGACGGTGATCTGCCCGGCTTCGCTTCGACGCTGATCGAACTGATGACCGACGACGCGCTGCGCACCCGCATGGGCCGGGGCGCGCGCGAGTCGGCAACACGCTTCGACGAGGTGGCGATCACAGACCGCTGGGAGAGACTCTTCGGCGAATTGCTGAACTAAGAGCACGCGGCCAGCGGCACTCGGCTGCGCAACCCCAGTCTCCCGCCACAGCCCTGTGCCCGGCCACAGAACCCATCGATGGCGGGTTGACGCTAAACTGTCACGAGCATGTCCGCGCTAGTAGAGCCCCAATTCAGAAGTTCCCGAGATTGAGTAGTTTCCTATGAAGATCCTCATCACCGGGGGAGCCGGGTTCATTGGCTCGACCATTGCTTCTGCGTGTTCGGACGCTGGCCACGAACCGATCATCATTGATGATCTGTCCCAGGGCCTTCGCTCGTTCGCCGAGCGGTTCCCGTTCTACGAGGGCGACTATGGCGACGATCGTCTCTTAGAACGAGTCTTTTCGGATCATCCGACCATTTCTGCCGCAGTGCACTGCGCCGCACATACCGTCGTCTCGGACTCGGTGGCAGACCCCATCCGTTACTATCAAAACAACCTTTCAGGGCTTCCTGCCTTTGTCGCGACGCTACTCAAGTTCGGCTGTAATCGGCTTCTCTTCAGTTCGTCTGCCGCAATCTATATGAATCCTCGTTCCACTCTCGTGGTTACCGAACAATCACCACTGGATCCGCAGAGCCCCTACGCGGCCACCAAGATGATGGCAGAGCGGCTGCTCGCCGATGCAGCGGCGGCGACGGCCTTGCGGGTGATATCACTGCGCTACTTCAATCCGATTGGAAGCGACCCGGAGTTACGAACCGGGTTGCAGCATCCCCAGCCCAGCCATGCCCTCGGCAAGATCATGTCTGCCGCGGAGACGGGCTCACCGTTCACGGTCACCGGCACAGACTGGCCGACCCGCGATGGATCGGGACTCCGGGACTACATCCACGTATGGGACCTTGCACAGGCCCATTTGGCTGCCCTGGACGCATTCGACGCCATAGTCAGCGACACGCAGCCAAGCCTGCCGATCAACATCGGCACCGGAAGTGGAACCACCGTCTTCGAACTCATTCGGGCCTTCGAATCAGTCACCGGGGTACACCTGAATGTGGTGAACGGACCGCGGCGCCCCGGGGATGTTGCCGGAGCCTGTGCCTCGGCAGAACTGGCGCTCACAACCCTGGGATGGCGCCCAGCGTTCAGCCTCAATCGTGGCATCCACGATGCGTTGCAGTGGAGGGAGAAGTTCCTCAGGACCATGTTTGACTCTTGACCCACGAGCGCCGCAGTCAGTACGACCCGGCAGTGTCCGATTCCTACGACCGACGAATTGGGGCACATTGCGACCACGAACCGCGGCCCCCACAGTGGTGTAGTAGTTTGAGTGAGCTGTCGCGCAGACTCTCACATCGTCCGCGATTCCCCGACAACTATGGAGTGAGAAAGCACTTTGACAAAAAGAGTAATGGCCGTCTACGGAACCCGGCCTGAGGCGGTCAAGCTTGCGCCCATCATCCGGCAGTTCGACGCAGATGCCCGCTTTGCACTCACCGTTGCAGTGACTGGTCAGCACCGTTCGATGCTTGACCAGATCAATGCTGGTTTCGGCATCAAACCCGACGTCGATCTCGACGTGTTCGAGGCGGGGCAATCGCTGTGTACCCTCGCAAGCAAGACGCTGATTCGTCTGGAAAGCGCCATCAAGGAGCACCGACCCGAGGCGATCTTGGTGCAAGGAGATACCTCGTCCGCTTTCGCCGCCGCGCTTGCCGGGTTCTATACCCAGACCCCGGTCGTCCACGTCGAGGCGGGACTGCGAACGCTCAGCATCGAGTCGCCCTATCCAGAAGAGGGAAATCGGCGACTGATCACCCGGGTTTCTGCGCTTCACCTCGCGCCGACCGAGGCCAACAAACAGAACCTGCTCGACGAGGGCGTTCCTGCGAGCGACGTCACGATCACAGGGAATCCCGTGATCGATGCGCTCCGAATCGCCGTTGACGCACGCGCACCGTTCAGTGACCCACAAGTCGCACGAGCAGCGCAAAGCGGTTCCGTCGTACTCATCACCGCCCATCGACGCGAGTCGTGGGGCGGCCCGATGCATGACATCGCCGAGGCCGTGCACGCACTCTGCCTCGCCTACCCCGATGTCCACTTCGTCTTCCCGCTGCACGCCAATCCGAGCGTACGAACGATCTTCCAAGCGCATCTGAGCGAGCTGAACAACTGCGTGTTGACCGAGCCACTGGACTATTTCGAACTCGCCAGTCTCCTCGCGGCCTGCACCCTCGTCATCACCGACTCCGGTGGAATCCAGGAGGAGGCGCCCGCCTTGGGTGTCCCGGTGGTCGTCCTTCGTAACGAAACCGAACGCGCCGAGGGCGTCGAGGCTGGCACCGCTGTGCTGGTAGGCACTGACCGCGATGCGATCATCGATACCGTCAGCGGACTCCTCAGCGACTCCGCCAAACACGCCGCGATGGCGAACGCCATCAACCCCTATGGTGACGGGATGGCCGCCAATCGAACTGTGGCTGCGACTGCCCAACTCCTGGGCGTAGGCGAACGACTTCCCGACTTCAGCGTGAAAGAGGTGCGATGAACAATCCCAGAGTCTGCGTCGTTGGGCTTGGCTACATCGGGTTACCGACGGCAGTCGCCCTGTGCCAGGGCGGCCTTGACGTTGTTGGGCTGGAAGTCAACGAGCGAATCGTCGCCGAGGTGACCAAGGGCATCCTGCCGTTCGTCGAGCCGGGCCTCGCCGAGGCACTGAGCGAGGCTCACCGCTCCGGGCGCTTGTCGGCGACCACGAAGGCTGAGCCTGCCGACACCTTCATCCTCGCGGTCCCCACTCCGTTTCAAGACGATCACGAACCGGATCTGAGTTACATTCGATCGGCCGTGGAAGCCATCACTCCGGTGCTGGTCGCGGACAACACGGTGATTCTTGAGTCGACTTCACCGCCGGGAACCACCGCCTTGGTCAAGACGTGGATCGAGGAGCTCCGTCCCGACCTCATCACGGATGGACAGCTCGGCATATCGCTCGCTTACTGCCCCGAGCGTGTTCTGCCAGGCCGAATCATGACGGAGCTGATCACGAATGATCGCGTGATCGGCGGCATCAACCCTGATGATGCTGAGCGTGCCGCTGCTGTCTATCGCGTCTTCTGCCAGGGAGAACTCCTGCTCACCGACGCGACGACCGCGGAGATGGTGAAGCTCGTCGAGAACTCCTTCCGCGACGTCAACATTGCGTTCGCCAACGAACTGTCGCTGATCGCCGAAACCGTGGGCGTGGATGTCTGGGAACTGATCCGGCTGGCAAATCACCACCCACGGGTCAACATCCTCCAGCCCGGACCCGGTGTCGGCGGCCACTGCATTGCGGTGGACCCTTGGTTCATTGTGTCCGCAGATCCAGCAAACAGTCCTCTCATCCGGACCGCGCGCGAAGTGAACGACGGCAAACCCGACCGCGTGATTGATCAGGTAATCCAGGCGATTGAGGGCGTCGAAGCACCCGTTGTCGCCGCATTGGGGATTTCTTTCAAGCCGGACATCGACGATCTGCGTGAGTCACCGGCCCGAGCCATTGTCGGGAGGCTTGCTGCCCAGCTTCCTCATGCTGAGGTGCGGGTCGTGGAGCCACACATCAACGCGCTACCGGCCGAGCTCGACGCGCTGTCGAATGTGGAACTCGTATCGATAGAACAGGCTATCCCCGGCGCTGACTGCGTCGTGCTGCTTGTGGATCACGCACAATTCAAAGCGACCCGTCCCACCATTCCGCCACGCACGACAGTCATCGATACCCGAGGGGCTTGGAGAAGCTGACGCGGCCTAGGAGGCCAACTCCTCGAGGAAGCTCACCGCCGCGTCGACATCACCAAGTTCGGTGTGAGCATCTGCCTGCGAAACGCTGAGCACGCTTCCAGCCTCATACAGGGCCCAGATCTTGCTGCCCGAGCCTTTGTAGTCGGAGTATTTCGACGGAATGTAGGGGTTCACCCCGTGCACCGCTTTGGCCCGCGCGTCTGCCACAACCAGCCAGTCCAGCCGCGAGGCGAGGTTCAAGAACTCGAAGTAGGGCACGTAGGAGTTGACCTTCACGCAATGCGCCACGCCCGCAGCGCGCACGACTCGTAACGTGTCATCAGGCTGGTTGGTGAAGATATGAAGCATGAATTTCGACTGTGTACGAGCCGACAGTTTCTGGAATGCTTGGAAGATGTCACCCGGGCCCCGCGAGACATAGAAAATTCCAAAATACCCCAAATGGATCTTTCCGGGTTCAAGACGATAGTTGGAATCAACCAGCGAGTAGAAGCTCGACGGCAACACCGGGTGCGGGTCGATTCTGGAAACCTCATCGAGCCGCGTAACCAGATCAGGATCCGTCACACAGGTTCGCATCAGTTCGCGTTGCAGTGGATTCGTGAAGGTAACCTCATCGGCGAGCGCATAGGTGAAGGCCTCGACCCACTCCCACAGATTGGAATCCGGCACAGAAAACCCGCGAGCTCGCGCCGCTTGAGTTATCGACTGCACCAGCGGAGATTTCGGCAGGTTACGAATGCGTTTGTCGCCAGAAATATCCAACAGCAGCGGATCAGAGAATTCGGCGACCCAGTGGACCTGTGGGTAGCGAATCTTGTATGCGGCCCCGAGAACATGCGAGGCCGCCCACATGGACCGGCTATAGAGGTTCTTATAGGGACCACGCTTACTGTGCCGCACGCTGAGCGCATCCAAACCCCGCGTCGCATATCGCTCGATTCCTCGCACCCGCGACCAGCTAGGTGATTCGTGCACGACGATCCGTGTGCCTACATCAGGCTCGATCAACTTCAAACTCAGCGGGTCATTCGGACGGGCATTTTCCATTGAGTTCTGGATCACGTCGTAAGGCTTCCCCGCCAACAGCATGCGCTTGGCCACGACAAGGCCAGAGACGTCCGCACTCGGAGGAAACGCATAAGAGGCGACCAGGGTGTCCGCCAGTTCATGGTTGAGAATCGCCTTGCCGCCAAGGTCGGGGGACTCCTCCTCGATGCGCGCAAGCATCTCGCTCCGCTTGTCGACGTAGCCGCGAAGCCAGGTTCCGAGCACCGTAGTCTGCGCCCTCTGCATACCGGTCAGCACACCGCGCCACCCTGGATGGTCAGCCCGCAGGCTCTCGAGCGCACCCACGCAGGAAAGCCGATCCTCGGCGAACCTCTGATCCAGAGTGCGCGACGCCGAACCTTCTCTCACCGTGCGCACATAGATCGGCATCTCACCGAGCGGCGGGACCACAATGTCCAGGTCGTTCTGGATGAGGACCTGAGTCCAATACAGCACGTCCTGACCCGTCCTGAGATCGGCACGGTAGGAGCAGGTCCTCGCGATATCCGTCGAAATCAGCTTGCCACTGTCGTAGGATCCGGCTACCCGAATGCCACGCAGCGTGCCCCGGCGGCCCGCCCACTTCAAGACCCCGCGACTGATGTAGTTGTCAAAGTTCCTGACGCCGTCGAGGCTCTTCTCGGGAACCTCTGCAAAAGCCGACAAGACCACGTTTCCAGGCTCGGCGTGAGCCAGGAGCGCCTCAAGGAAATTGGGCGATACGGAGTCATCGCTGTCTACCCAGACCAAGTAATCGCCCCGGGCTGCCCACATTCCCAGGTTTCGCGCCTTCGAATTGCTGCCCTCGGCGAACTGAATCACTCGCAGATCGAAAGCTTCACTCAAGGCACGCTCGGTGACGTAAGCAGCCGTTCCATCATCAGGTCCATTAACGATGAAAAGCACTTCGAATAGATCTGGGTCAAGAGTCTGCTCGCGCAGCGCCGCGAGAAGGCGGTCGACCCACGCTCTGGCCCGATAGGCAGCAACTCCAACCGTTAGCGCTACCACCGCACCACCCGCTCTGAGCGGGTCCATGCAAGCTGGAGTGAGTCGAGCGGGTTCGGCATGTCTGTATCCTAATGTGAGTAGCCCGATTGCCCCATTCAAGGCAAGGACATATGGACCGTTCGCACGATTTGCCAGCCCCCACAGCCCTCACCGTGAGACAGGATGCGGCCCTGGTTGTCACCACCTCGGACCTGTCTCCCGAGATATCAGGTCCCGTCTCGACCTTGTTCTCGACGACGACAGTCCACCTCGTCACCGAGCTGACGGAACCACCGCGTCGTAGCGAAGGTACCGTCATTGTCGCCTCCGACCTGCTGACGGACTGTCTCCCCCTTCTGGAGCGGCCGGACATCTGGCCCCCCGAGGAAGAGGAGATCGATATCGCGTTCAGCGCGGCCGGCTCAGCTTCTGCGCAGGCCCGCGACGCCCTCAGCGCCTACGACGTGATCGCGCTGCGTCCCATCGGCTCCTGCATCATCGCGACTCTCAAGCGAGCCGCGAACCGCCCCGGTACGGCTGACGTCTGGATACCGCCACTCCTCAATGACCGCGCCGCAACGTCCCTCGCCGGCGTGTCCGCGCCGCGACCCTCACGAAGGAAGAAGCGGGGCAATAGGACGAACCCCCAGGAAGGCATCGCCGCCAGGGCCGGGAGGATCGTCCGGCAGCGGTGGAAGCTGCTCCTGCTCGCGGCATTCACCGAGATCACTCTCATCGCACTCTTCGGTTGGGCACTGTCATCCTTCTGGATGGGGCTGACTCTCGGAATCGTGTTTGCGGCGTTCGGCGTCCAGGGCTACCTCATTCTCTCCACGCGGCGAATCGCCTCGAATACGCGATCCCGCGTGAGTCGAGTCGCAACCACTGTCCGCGCGATCCATCGGAATACTGCCCACTGGTCCTCGCTGGAAGCTACCGCGAATATCACGGCGCTTGCGCTGACCGACCTGGCCGCCTCCATGAAGCGGCAGAGCCCCGGGAAAGCCCTGACCTCGCAGCACCTGAATCAGGCCACGCAAACCGCGGTCGCCGAGACCCAAGCGCTGCTCCAACTCATGCAGAAATTCCCCACCGATGCGCCGTTGCCCAAACCGATGGGGTGGGCCATGAATCCGTCCGGACTCCTCGCGCTCACCGGACTCATCGAGTCCACGAAGCCGAAGACGGTGGTCGAGTGCGGGAGTGGCACCTCCACGATCTGGATTGGCCTTGCGCTGCGTGCACTCGGCCAGGGCCGACTGATCTCGTTGGAGCACCAACGGGAATACGCCGCCCAATCCCGTGAGCGCGTAGCAGCGCACGGGCTGCAGGACTTCGTCGAGGTCAGACTGGTCGACCTGGTCGACCACGAGACGGCGCACGGCGTCTTCCGGTGGTACGACCTTGATGCTGATACCGTGCCCGACATCGATCTGCTCCTGGTCGACGGACCGCCGGCGGCTACGGGGCGACACGCCAGATATCCGGCAGTCCCAGTTCTGGCGAACCAGCTTTCCGACGGCGCTGTGATTCTTGTCGACGACACCTCGCGCAAAGACGAGCTGGAGGCGATCCGGCTCTGGCAGGAGGAATACCCTCAGGCCGGTTCGTCGACCGAAATCGCCGCCGCCCTCACGCGCCTCGATTGGCGCGCATAGCTGCTTATCGGGGGGCAACTCCCGGAGCGCCTGGCCGCGCCGACAAGTCAGTCGGTCAGCCCCAGTCGCGGTGTGTTCTCGCCCAAGACCCTGTCCACCAGTTCAAAGGCGGCCGGCACCGGGTAGAACCGGGACAGCCAGGACACCAGCCACTCGTCGTCGGCCTTCTCGTCGGGGGCGACATTGTCGTTGACACACACGAACAACGCGTCGGCGAAAGCCTCCCCGGTATCCATCAACTCACGAGGCTTGCCTTCGGTGGGGCTGGTGTAGACGTAGGGGGTCTGGGTGACGATCGCCCGGTGAGTGAACATGGCTCGGTATTGATGCAGCCAGGCGTTCGTCTCGTAGTCGAACGGCGAGCGGAACTGGTGCTGAATGGTCTGGCCGACCTCCGCGGCGTAGAGCTGCGAAATCTCCTGGGCGATCTGCTTGGACTGAGTCAGCGGAATGTGCGCGAAGACACGGGTCGGAGTAGCACCGTGGGTGGCTTTGATGAGCCCTGCCGAGTTTGTCCGTGAGCGTTCCAGCGCCGTCAGCTTCTCCGGGTCGAGCCGAGCCAACCGCGATCGCGAAAGCACGATCTTCATGAACCCTTCTGCGGTGAAGAAGTCATACGGGCTCACCGCACGGTTGAACATCACGTCGTCGTTGACGACCAGGTAGTGCTCGGCCAAGCCCGGAATGCGATGCAGCTGTGAGCCGATCGCCCGGGAGTTGAAGCAGGGCAACACGCTCGGATCGGAGAAGATCTCCCGATGATCGACCACCGTGACCCGGTCGGAGTCGAGGTCCAGCCATTCGGGATGTTGGTCATCGGTGACCAGGAAGATGCGCCGAATCCACGGTGCGTACATCTCCAGGGAACGCATCGAGGCCCGAAGCTCACCCCGATCCCGATAGCGAACCGCGGACTGCGCCGCCTCGTCGACGGTTGGATCCTGCAGGTGAAGTCTGCGAAAAGCCGCCCGCTGACGTTCCTGCCAGGCCGGATCGGCACTACTGACCCACATGTAGACCGCATCGATCTCGAAGTCGATCTCGGAGACGTCCGGCACTGCGAGCACCGCCGGTCGAGGCTGCGTCGACCCGTCCCACCGTCGAACCTCAACCACCGGCACGGGCGACTGATCCTCGATTTCCTGTACCACCGCCTCACGGACTTCGGTGGTCAGCGTGGCTCGATCGGAACGAACCCACCGCACCAGCAGGCAACGCTCGTAGTCCGAAGTGACCCGACCCGTGGAGTCCCGCACGTAGCGGAAGATGTCCACCCCACGCACCGAGTCGATCCCGTCCGGCAACGGCCGCTCGGCAAGGTAGATCCGACGCGCACCCAACGGACGCACATAGAACCCCTCACCGGCGAGATCGCGACGCACCGCCTCGACGGCCCGCACGAAGTCATCCTCACGAACCGACCACAACGTGATCCGACTCCGCAGCGGCTGCACCGCCCAGGACTCGACACCCAAGCCGTCGAGTACTCTATGGATGCGCTGCGCGAGCCGTTCGCTGAACAGCCACGGCTGGGCGGCCGCGACCGTGCGAGCCACCACCGTGCCGTTCGTAATGCCTTCAATGGACCAATCAGGTCGGCCCCGGTAGGCGGCGACCTCACGCGTGCCTGAGCGCCCGACCTGACCACTGCGGCGCCAGTTGCGTAAGGCCGACCAGCTGTGGCGAAGCCCCTCCAGCGGCATCGATGCCCCTCCGCCCTTTCAGATCGAATCCGAGGTCATGCTAATACCCTCAGGCTCAGCATCGCAGCCACGGGGACACCACGCCGCCGAGGAGGCACTCAGCGACTGAATCGACTTGGTGCATTCTGCTATCGTGCCTCGGGGTCAAATGGGTGGCCGACGTCGGGTCACCCCCGCCAAAGGACTCCATCTGGTGAGATTTCCGGAAGGGACGTGTCCAGCGGTGGTGAGTTCGCCCGAACCTACAGCGCCCGAACTATTGGCTGCAGCCTCACAGCAGGCTCACGATTCTCGCCGCCCCATCTTGGTGCACATCGTCACCAATGGTGTTCGCGGCGATTCGCGCGTCATCAAGTCCGCGCGTGTCTCCGCCGACCTGGGATTCGAGACTCTGGTTCTGGGAATCACCCGCGAACCGCAACCCGAGGCGTTGGACGTGGACGGCATGACCGCGCTGCTGGTACCCATCTTCCCCAAGAAGCCCATCCGGGAGTTCACGGCCGCGTGGCGCAAGCAAGGCGCGACGATCATGGCCATGCGGGTAGCCAAGCGCGGCAAGAACTTGCTGCTGCGACGCCCCGGCCCCTCGGCGAGAACCAAGGAATCGGCACTCCCGAAATGGGCCGCGAAGCGCCGCAACAATCTCCGCTTCAATGTGGTGTTCGCTGAAGCCCTGAACGCCTTGAAGCCCACCGTCATCCACGTCCACGACGTGGCTCCGCTGCCGGCGGCCATCGCCTATGCCTCCGCCAGCAGGCTGCGCGGGCGTCCGGTACGGGTCATCTACGACGCGCACGAGTGCATCCCCGAGCAGATCAAGTCGTTCCCCGACAGCGACTACTACCGTGCCCGCGTCCACCTGGAGCGCAACTACATTCGCGACGCCGACTTCGTGATGACCGTCAGCCCGCAAATCGCAAAACTCCTCAAGCGCACCTACAAGCTTCCCCAACTCCCCGCTGTAGTGACCAACGCCCCCAATGCCGACCGGGCCACCGATGCACCGAACCTGCGTGCTGCCGTCGGATTGAGTGAGGACACCCCGCTCGTGGTGTACTCCGGATGGATCGCCGAAGCACGCGGCGTCGACGACGCCGTCCGAGCCCTGGTGAAACTGCCCGAGGTACATCTGGCCGTCGTCACCAATACCCAGAAGCAGGGGGCGGCCAACGTCACCAAGATCGCCCGCAAGCTCGGGGTCTCCGATCGCGTGCACTTCACCGACTACGTGCCACCCAGCCAAGTCACCGCCTATCTCGCCTCGGCCGATGTCGGGCTGATCCCCTTGAAGGCCGGTGGCCATCTTGATCTGTCCTTGCCGACGAAATACCGCGAGTACATCCACGCCGGGCTGCCACTGGTCGTCAGCAACAACAAGGCCATGGCCAAGGAGGTGCGCACCACCGGAGTGGGCGAGGTCTTCCGCTCCGGCAGTGTCACCGGCCTGGCGCAGCGGATCGCCACCGTCCTTGAAGATCCCGGACGCTACCGGGCGGCGATCACCCCGGACCTGCTGTACACCTACAGTTGGGAGGCGCAACGTGAGGTGCTCGGCCAGTGTTACCTCAAGCTGAGCCCCCGAGCACCCCGCACCTCCGGGCCGCACACCCTCGCCCCAACCCTTCGTGAGTTGCTTCCGGCTCACTTCGCCGAGACCAACGACGCGACCCCCATGACCAAGAACACCCTCGCGGGACTCTCTTTGGCGATCGGGCGGGCCAACAGCGCCGGCCAAGCGTTCTACTGGGCTGAAGCCGTCAGCCGGAACTTGGGCATCCCCGCCGCGAGCCTCGGCGTCGAGCAGCCGATCTGCGCCCGCCCGCACCGGATCACGAGCGCGGACCCCAACGACCTGGACGCCAGCCTGGCCGATCTCGTGTGGCTGTTGAACGGGCGCACGCACGTCATGATCGACGGATTCCAGC
Organism: Propionibacteriaceae bacterium UBA7704; assembly: GCA_002482525.1. GTDB lineage: Bacteria > Actinomycetota > Actinomycetes > Propionibacteriales > Propionibacteriaceae > Propionicimonas. The sequence continues at coordinate 30,311 of DLGC01000015.1, forward strand.
GTCTCTTCGGCAACTTCCTCGGCGATTCCATTGAACCCGAGATCGAGCTGCTGCACCGCCACGGAATCCGCGTGGCCCTGATAGCCCACGGCAGTGACGTGCGAGACCCGGACGCCCACATGAAGCGGGTGCCGGATTCCTACTTCGCCCACGCCACTCCCGAGTGGCGCGAACTCATGGCCGAAAAGGCTGCCGCCAATCGAGCGATCGCCGGACGCTTCGACGGTCCGATCTTCGTCTCGACGCCGGGCCTTCGCCACGACCTGCCGCAAGCCACCTGGCTGCCGATCACCATCGACCCTGCCAAGTGGGAGTCCCTGGAACCGGCATCCTTCGACGGCGTTCCTCGCGTGTTGCATCGTCCGAGCCGCTCGAACGAGCCGATCAAGGGCTCCGATGTGATCGTGCCCGTACTTCAGCAACTCCACGACGACGGCGTCATCGAGTATCTGCCCGATCCCGGCACGGTACCGAATGAGGAGATGCCCGCCTTGCTGGCCCAGGCCGACATCGTGGTTGAGCAGATCCGTAACGCAACCTACGGGGCAGCCGCTCTCGAGGCATTGGCCGCTGGCCGGACCGTCGTCGGCTATGTGGGCCCCGAGGTACGGGAGTTCGTCGGCGAGGACATTCCGATCGTGGATGCCACGCCAGCGGACTTCGCCGAGGTCATCACGGCGCTCGCGGCAGACCCGCAGCGCCGCCGCGCCTTGGTTGATCCGGGCCGAGCATTCGTCGACAGGTGGCATTCCGGGGCAGCGTCCAGCGCTGTGATTGCCCAGTTCCTGGAGAGCTGAGCCGGAACGCGCCAGGACCAGGCACAACAAGGAAGTAGGAAGAACAATGCAGATCGCAGTCGTGGGGCTCGGCAAGATCGGGCTGCCACTCGCCGTGCAGTATGCCGCCAGCGGGCAGAAGGTCATGGGCATCGATCTCAACCCTGAGGTCGTCGCCCTGGTGAACGCCGGCACTGTGCCCTTCCCCGGCGAATACCAGCTCCCCGAGAAGCTCGCCGAGGCGGTTAGCCAGGGTCTCATCACCGCCACCACCGACTATGCCGAAGCCATCCCCCAGAGCGACGTGATCGTCGTGGTGGTGCCGCTCCTGGTCGATGCCGACTATGTGCCTGACTTCACCTACCTGGATTCGGCGACCCGGTCACTGGCCGAACACCTCACCCCAGGCACCCTGATCAGCTACGAAACCACCTTGCCGATCGGAACCACCCGCACCCGCTGGCGTCCGATGATCGAGGAGCTCTCCGGACTCAGTGAGGGCAGCGATTTCCATCTGGTCTTCTCCCCGGAGCGGGTGCTCACCGGGCGGGTGTTCCAAGATCTGCGCCGCTACCCCAAGCTGATCGGCGGACTCAGCCCGGCAGGCGCCGAGCGGGCCCGCGAGTTCTACGAGACAGTGCTGCAGTTCGACGAGCGCATCGACCTGCCCCGACCCAACGGAGTCTGGGACTTGGGCGCAGCAGAAGCCTCGGAGTTCGCCAAACTCGCCGAAACCACCTATCGCGATGTCAACATCGGCCTGGCCAACGAGTTCGCCAAGGCCGCCGACCGATTCAACGTCGACATCTACGCGGTCATCGACGCCTGCAACTCCCAGCCGTTCAGCCACATCCACCGTCCCGGCATCGCCGTCGGCGGCCATTGCATCCCGGTCTATCCGCGGTTGTACCTGCACAACGACCCCGAAGCCACCGTGGTGCAGGCCGCCCGGCTGGCCAACGAGACCATGCCCGGCTACGCCTGCGACATGGTGCAGGCCGCCCTGGAAGGCTCGCTGGACGGACGCACCATCGTGGTGCTTGGTGCCGCCTACCGTGGCGAAGTGAAGGAGACCGCAGTATCCGGAGTGTTCCCGGTGGTCCGCGATCTCACCGCGCGAGGTGCCACCGCCTATGTTCACGATCCGCTGTTCTCCGATGAGGAGCTGCTGCGCCTCGGCCTGACGCCCTACCCGGCCGGTACCCCGGTGGACGCGGCGATCCTGCAGGCCGATCACGCGATGTACAACCAGTGGGGTCCCGCAGACCTGCCCGGCATCAAGGTACTCATGGATGGCCGCAACGTCACCGATGCCGCCGACTGGCCCGGCGTCGTGCGGCTGGTCATCGGCAAGTAGCCCGCAACGCAAGCGGCGGCGACCCGAGCAGGTCGCCGCCGCTTGCTGTTGCTCGATTACAGGTGCACGGTCTGTGAGGTGCGGGCCGACTCCAGGGCCGCCTCAGCGACCACTAGCGTCTTCACACCGTCCTCCAGGCTGACGGCATCATTGCGAATACCCAGCACCGCGTCACGGAACGCCTCGTTCTCGGCCTTCAGCGGCTCGAAGCTCTTGATCGCATAGCGCGTCATATCGCCCTCGGTGACACCGCGGAACTGCCGCAGCGACTCCCAATCGGTGTCCATGGAGCCGTTGGCCCAGAAGGTCAACGACACCTCGGCGGTATCCGCCACCAAGGCCCCGGCGACGCCAGTGACCACGGTGCGGCGCACCTTGCGGGGGCTCAGCCAGTCCACCAGGTGATTGACCAGGACCTTGTTCGCCAGCATGGCATTCACACTGACCATGTCCTCATGCTCACGTCCGGCCCGATAGGCGGTGTGGGCGGCCACACTGACATAGTCACTGCCGGCGATCCACTGCGCGGTGTTGATGTCGTGAGTCGCCAGATCCTTGACCACACCGACATCGGCGATGCGGTTGGGGAACGGGTTATGGCGATCAGTGGAGACCTGGTAGATCTCGCCCAGCGCGCCGGCCTGGATGCGCTTGCGCATCTCGGCGATTGCTGGATTGAACCGCTCGACATGGCCGACACACGCGAAGACCCCGGCGCTACGAAAAGCATCCCGGACCTTTTCTGCGGCAGCCACCGACACCGCGACCGGCTTTTCGATCATGGTCGCCACACCGGCGCCGGCCAAGGCCACGGCGACCTCCTCGTGGAAGGCGGTCGGGACGGCGACAACAGCCATGTCCAGCTTGGCGGCGATCAGATCGTCCACCGAACTGCCGATCTCATAGCCCGGCGCGGCACCGAAACGGTCACCGCCGGGGTCAGCGACGGCGACCAGCTCGACGCCGTCCAGTTCTCGCAGGACTCGGGCGTGATGGCGTCCCATCGCACCGATACCGATGACTCCGGCTCGCAATGTCGCCATGGCTCAGGCCCCCGCTTTCGCGACCGCGTTGACCGCCTCGACGATGCGCGTCAGATCGGCCTCGCTGAGCGCCGGGTGCACCGGCAGCGAGATCACCTCCGCTGCGGCCGCCTCGGTCGCCGGCAACTCCAAGCCCGGTGCGAAGTGCTTCAGTGATGGCAACCGGTGGTTCGGGATCGGGTAGTACACCCCAGAACCCACCGCGTATTCATCGTGCAGGGCGGTGACGAAACCGTCCCGGTCGCCGGCCACCCGAATCGTGTACTGGTGATAGACGTGGGTCGACCCGGCACGAACCTTCGGCGTCACCACCCCGGTCAGGTTCTGGTCGAGGAAGGCGGCATTCGCCTGGCGCTGCGCGGTCCAATCCGGCAGGTGGCCCAGTTGCACCCGTCCGATGGCGGCATGGACGTCGGTCATCCGCAGGTTGAACCCGATGACCTCGTTCTCATAGCGCCGCTCCATGCCCTGGTTGCGGTACAGGCGCACCTTGCGGGCCAGCTCTGCCGATGCGGTGGAGACCATGCCGCCCTCGCCGGAGGTCATGTTCTTGGTCGGGTACAGCGAGAAGGCACCGAAGACACCGAACGAACCGACGGGCTTGCCGTCGATCGCGGCGCCGTGGGCCTGTGCTGCGTCCTCGAACAGCACCAAGCCGAACTCGTCAGCCAGGCTGCTCAACGCCCCCATGTCGGCCGGATGGCCGTAGAGGTGGACCGGCATGATCGCCTTGGTCCGCTCGGTGATGGACGCCCGCACCGAGGCCGGGTCCAGACAGAAGTAATCCGGTTCGATGTCGGCGAAGACTGGAGTCGCACCGGTCAGGGCCACCGAGTTCGCCGTCGCCGCAAAGGTGAAACTGGGGACGATGACCTCGTCACCGGGCCCGATGCCGGCAGCGAGCAGCCCCACATGTAAAGCCGCCGTCCCGGAGGACACGGCGACGCACTCCGTGCCACCAACGAGTTGGGCACCGAACTCTGCTTCGAATTTGGCGACCTCTGGGCCCTGGGCGATCATTCCGCTGGCCAACACCCGGTCAACGGCGACGCGCTCCAATTCACCGACGAGCGGTTTCGCCGCCGGGATCATTTCGACACTCACTGTTCCACTTTCTCCAACTGATCTGAATCGTTCTGGATGTATCGCTCGCCGGTGGCTGGGCAGACCCAATAGCCACCCTCCTCGCGCAGCGGCTGCCCGGCAGTACCGACCCAGCCGAGCCGGCGCGCCGGAACACCGGCCACCAAGGCGTAGTCAGGCACGTCCTTGACGACGACAGCTCCTGCGGCCACCATCGCCCAGGCGCCGATCGTCACCGGGGCCACGCAGGTGGCGCGGGCTCCGATCGAGGCGCCGGTCTTGATGGTCACACCGACAGGCTCCCAGTCGTGGGCGCTCTTCAGCGAACCGTCAGGATTGATCGAACGCGGGTAGGTGTCGTTGGTGAGCACCACTGCCGGACCGATGAACACTCCATCGCCGAGCACGGCAGGCTCATAGACCAGCGCATAGTTCTGGACCTTGCAGTTGTCACCCAACTGCACCCCGGTGCCGATATAGGCACCGCGCCCGATGATGCAGCCCTCACCGAGGACCGCGTCTTCTCTCACCTGCGCCAGATGCCAGATCTTGCTGCCGTCACCGATGATCGCACGCTCGTCGACATCTGCTCCCGGGGCGATAAAAGCACCCACCGTCCACCTCCGTCATTGAAGTCGTCACGGCAAAATGCCCGCGCCGCAGACCGTGCGCAGCGTACCAGTTCGAGAGGCTGATAAGCGCGTTCGGGGGGTGATCGCCGGTGTCGGCAGGGCCTGCTTCGCCCGGCGTCAAGCCTCCGGCGTCGAGCCCCGGAGTTCATAAGCCGTCGGCACCGCGTAGAGCTGCCTCAGCCAAGCCTCCAGCGTCGCGGAATGCTCTTCGGAGGTCTGATCCGGGGAGTCATTCACACACAACACCGCAGCCGCGGCGAAGCGATCCCAGGCGGCCATCCGACGCCGCGATTCTTCCTGAGCAACATTGAAGTAGGCGAAGGTGAGAGTGGAGGGCACTGCCCGTCCGGTGAACAGCGCGGTGTAGAGGAACAGCCAGGAGGTGATGACGTAGTCCTCGCCACAACGGAAGGGGTGGCTCACCGTGGCGGCGATCTCCTCGGCGTAGGCCGCTGAGACCTCGGCGGCCAACGCCTTCGACTGGGCAAAAGGAACATGGGCGAACAGCTTGGTGACCAGTCGCCCGAAGTCCCGCTCCAGCAACCGGGCGGAGTTCGCGCGAGCCTGCTCCAAGGGCGTGAGCTTCGAATGGTCGATCAGCGGCCGGTGGGACCGCGACAGCACCACCTTCAGCTTGCCTTGCGGAGTGAAGAAGTCCGTGGGCGAGACCGGCACATTGAACAGCACATCGTCATTGAGATACAGGTAGTACTCCGAGAGCCCCGGAATGCGATGCAACTGGGACTCGATGGCGTGGGAATTGAACGACGGCAGCACGCTGGGGTCTTCGAAGATGTCGCGATGATCCACGATGACGACCCGAGATGAATCCGGGTCCAGCCAGGACGGCCGCTGCCGGTCGGTCACCAGGTAGATGGTCCGAATCCACGGTGCGTAAAGCTCCAAGGAGCGAAACGATGCTCGAAGTTCACCCCGATCCCGATACCGGGCAGGGGCCTGCGCCTCTGAATCGGAGTCCGACTCCGGCTCAACGGCGCCCTCGACGACCGCATCTCGACGGGCACGCCATGCCGGATCGGAGTCGTCGACCCACATGTAGACCGCATCGATGGGGAAGGCGACCTCCGAGGGATCCGGTTCGGCCAGAATCGCGGGGCGCGGCAGCGATGCCCCGTCCCAGCTCGGCACCTCCACGACTGGGATCGGGCTCAGGTCCTCGATCTCCTGTATCACCGCCTCGCGGTCGCGACATACCAGAGTGCCCCGATCTGAAGGGTCCCACGGCACCACGCGGCAGGCCACGTAGTCGGGGAAGACTCGCCCCCATTGATCGTGGACGTACTGAAAGACGTCGATGAAGGAAGCCGAGCCGAGCGCCGCCGGATCGAGGTCATCGACCAATGTCGGAACACCGATGGATGGCTTGGCTTTCAGATAGATGGCCTCACCGGTGAACTCCCTCGAGACGGTCTGAACAGCTCGGGCGAAGTCACTGCGCCGCACGCTCCACTCGAAGACCCGCGACCCCAGTGGGTGGATGGCCCAGCACTCGATGCCCGCATCGGCGAAGAGCTGCTGACAGCGACGCGCAAGCTGTGCACTCTGATGCCACGGCTGCGCCGCCACCACGTCGCGGGCGACCACCTCTAGTCCATTGACCCGGACCACCGAGAAACCGGGCCTGCGGCGGTATTCGCTTCCCAGTGGCAACAGCCCGGGGCGCCTGAGCACTCGCCTGGCGAGCATCTTCAGCCCAGCCATCAACTCCGACATCGAGCCACCGCTTCTCTCGTCCTGATTCACACCGCAGCCAATCATAGGATCGCGTCCGGCGGAACAGTGCCGGGCGGCTGGCGGTGTTTCCTCAGCCGCCCAGACCGGCAGCCCGCGCCACCGCGGGATGATCGGTGAAGATCCCGTCCACACCACGGTCAGCCAGCCGCAGCATCTTCTTCGGCGAGTTCACCACCCAGGCCCGTACCTTGAGGTGTCGGCGGTGCGCCCGGGTGATCCACCCGGCGCCGTGCACCAGTCGCCGATCAGGGTGCACGGCGGTGGCACCCAACGACACCGCGGTGCGCAGTGGACGCGCCAGTGGTCGGGTGTAGATCAAGCCCACTTCGGCGAGCGGTGCAAGGGTTGCGATGCGGCGTACCGAGGCGTGGCTGAACGAGGAGTAGACCACCGTCTCCGACAGGCCGGCGGCGCCGACCGCGGCCAGCACGATCTCTTCCATGCCCGGATAGTTCAGCACCGAGTTCTTCAACTCGATGTTGGCCTTGATTCCGGCAGCGGCGACCAATTCCAACACCTCGGCCAGCTGCGGAATCCGCGCGTCGGCGAAACCTTCCTGGCCTGCGGAGGCATCCAGCATCATCAGTTCGGCCACGGTGTGGTCTTTGACCCAGCCCTCGCCGTTGGTGGTTCGGCCCAGCGTTTCGTCATGAATGACCACCGGCTGCCCATCGCTGCTGAGCTGCACGTCGAATTCCAAGCCGTCAGCACCATCGTCGACGGCGCGCCGGAATGCGGCCATGGTGTTCTCCGGCGCCAACCCGCTCGCACCTCGATGGGCCCAGATCTCAACCACGCGACGCTCCCGCCTGCTCGTTTCCAGCCCCGATCCTAGAGGTGGTGTGGCATCGTCGGGCACGGTGACCGATTAGCCTCGTCCCATGACGTTGCGTCCACCCAGTGCGATTGACCTGATCGCCGAGCAGTTCAGTGCCGACTTCGCCGAACTCAACCCGGTCGAAGCCACCTTCGCAGGCCTGTCGGGCCATGACCATCAGCTCGGCGACTACTCCCCCGACGGACTCGCGGCCACCGCCGAGGTTCATCGTCGCGCACTGCGCGAACTCGCCCAGACTCCGGTCGCCGACCCCACCGACCAGGTGACGCTGGCGGCGATGCAGGACCGTCTCGGTCTGGCCGTGGAGTTGTACGAGAGCGGGGCCTGGCATGCCGATCTGAATGTGATCGCCTCCCCCGTACAGACGCTGCGCGAGGTGTTCGACGTCATGCCCACCGACACGGCCGACGCCTGGGGCGACATCGCTGCCCGGCTGAGGCTGATCCCACAGGCGTTGAGTGGCTACCAGGCGGCGCTGCGCCAGGCCGCCGCCCGGGGCCAGGTCGCAGCCCGACGTCAGGTCGAGGAATGCACCGTCCAAGCCGCCGAGCTCGCGCAGCCCGACACGTCGTTCTTCGTGACTCTGGCGGCCACCGGCGCGGCCGGTGAGGTGGTGCCGACATCACTCGGTCATGACCTTGCCATGGCCGCCGGGCAGGCCGCAGCGGCCTATGGGGAGCTGGCTCAGTTCCTCGGCGCCGAACTGTTGCCCGCTGCCGACGTCGAGGACGCCGTCGGGCGGGATCGTTACCGCCTGCACTCTCGCAGCTTCGTCGGTGCCGAGGTCGACCTCGACGAGACCTACGCCTGGGGCCTGTCGGAGTTGGAGCGGCTCACCAACGAACGCAGCGCTATCGTCGCGCAACTCGCCGGCAGTGAGGCGAGTCTGGCGGATGCCGTGGCCGTACTGGACCACGATCCCCGTCAGGTCCTGCACGGCACCGATGCCCTGCAGCGATGGATGCAGGAAACCTCCGATGCTGCCATCGAGGCGTTGGACGGCAGCCATTTCAGCATCCCCGAGCCGCTGAAGACACTGGAGTGCCGTATTGCACCCACAGAGTCCGGCGCCATCTACTACACCGGACCGAGCGATGATTTCTCGCGCCCTGGGCGCATGTGGTGGTCGGTGCCGACCGGGGTGACGACTTTTGCGCCTTGGCGGGAGAAGACCACCGTGTATCACGAGGGGGTGCCCGGCCATCACCTTCAGATCGGCCAGTCGGTGTACAACACCGATCAGCTCAACACCTGGCGTCGGCTGCTGAGCTGGAGTTCAGGCCACGGCGAGGGCTGGGCGTTGTACGCCGAGACGCTCATGACAGAGTTCGGCTTCATGGACGCACCGGCCGATCGACTGGGCTACCTCGACTCGCAATTGCTGCGCGCTGCCCGAGTCGTGGTGGACATCGGCGTCCATCTGAAACTGTCGGCTCCGGCAGTGTGGGGCGGCGGCAGGTGGGACGCGGACAAAGCCTGGCGGCTGCTGCGAGCCACCGTGAGCATGGACGACTCGTCGTTGCGGTTCGAACTCAATCGATACCTGGGCTGGCCCGGGCAGGCGCCGTCTTACCTTGTCGGTCAGCGGTTGTGGCAGCAGGCGCGGGCCGAGGCACAGGCCGAGCAAGGCCCCGAATTCGACCTCGCGGCGTGGCACAATCGCGCATTGCACCTGGGTTCGGTACCGCTGCAGGTGCTTCAGCAGGCAGTACGCGGCGACAGCGCAGCGTAGGGTTTCGTCGAAAACTCCCCGCCAGAAGTTGTATACAGGTTAACTATATCTATGACCACCGCCTTAGCCGTCACTCTGCACAACTTGGTGCACGAGATGGACTCGCTGGCCGACACCATGCTGCAACAGCGCCTCGGTGTCGGTGTGGGTCTGTTCGTCTTCCTCACACCACTGTCTTACGGGACCCTGGATCTCACCCATTTGGCCAAAGCCCTCAATCTCACCCGGGCAGCGACCAGTAAACGGGTGCCGTTGCTGGAGCGCGACGGTTGGGTGACCACAGCGCCCGACCCGAACCACGGACGTCGCGTCCTGGTCAGCCTCACCGCGGAAGGCATGGAGATGGTCGTCCAAGGCAGAGCCATGCTCAGCGAGGCTTTCGACGCGGTGGCAGACAACGCCCCGGCTGTCGATGGCGACGCGTTGAATGTCCAACTGCAGTCGCTGCTGACGACCTTGCGCCACGTCAACCTCGGCGACTACGGGTACGACGACCGCTGACCGCGCACCGAGAACGGTCAACAGGCAGCAGGCTGGCTGTTAACTTGCCGCCATGGTGCAACTCGCTTTCGATCAGACCGGCTCCGGTCCGCTATTGGTGCTGGTCCACGGCATCACCGAGAACCGACATTCCTGGGATCCGCTGCTGGATCGCCTCGCCGCCACCCACCGAGTACTCCGCGTCGACCTGCGCGGACACGGTGACTCGCCAACAGCCGATTCCTACGACCTGACCGAACTGGCGGCCGACATCGAGGCGCTGGTCGATGAACCGCCGCTGCTGGTCGGCCATTCGCTGGGCGGCAACGTCGTCACCGCCTATGCGGCCCAGTTCCCCACCCGGGGCGTGGTGAATATCGATCAGTCACTGAACTTGGCCCCCATGCAGGCGGGTCTGAAAGAACAGGAGCCGCTGCTGCGCGGCGAGGCCTTTCCCTTGGTGATCGATGCCTTGTTCACTTCACTGCGCGGCCAGGTCGACGATGACGAATGGCAGCGCCTCACCGAGTTGCGCAAGGCCGAGCAGGACGTCGTGCTTGGCATCTGGGGAGTCATGCTCGACACCACTCCCGAGGAACTCACGACTGTGGCCGACTCGCTCATCTCGGGAATCACCGCGCCCTACCTGGCGCTCAACGGATTCGATCTCGGACCGGATTATCCGACCTGGCTGGCCCAGCGAATTCCGACCGCTGTCGTCGAAACCTGGGACGGCGTGGGCCACTACCCGCATCTGGTGCGCCCCGACGAGTTCTTGGCCCGCCTGGCCGCCTTCGAGGCGACGCTGTAGGGGGTCTGCTCCGTCATTCGGGCTTCGCCAGGCTCAGCCAACAGACCGTGCCCTGAGCTTGTCGAAGGGCGCCCGTCCACCAACGCAGCCTCACACCGCGCCCAGCCACTCCTTCGCGGCCGTGACCAGAGCCGCCACTCCGACGCTGATCGTGGGCTCGATCACCGGCGCATATAGCGGCGAGTGATTGGACGGGATGCCCGCCATCACCCGGATCATCTCTTCGGGCGTGCTCGCCCCGGCGAAGGGCGCCGGATCGGCGCCTCCCAAAATCCAGTACACACACGGGACGCCGGCCACGGTGGCGAAGAACCCGACGTCCTCACTTCCGGTGACCGACCCCGGATCAATCACCCGGCCGGGGCCGAAGGCCGTCGTGAAGGCCTGTTCGGTGCGCGCACACCCGGCCGGATCGTTGGCCAGCAGCGGGAAGGAATCGGTGAAGACGATCTCCGGGTCTCGTGGCGCACCGGCGGCTTGAGCTTCAGCGACGATGATGCGATTGATCGCTGCCAGCACCTGATCGCGCACCGCAGCATCGAAGGTCCGCACGCTGATCTCCAGCTCTGCGGTGTCGGGGATGATGTTGACCTTCGTGCCGGCGTGCAGCGTGCCGACAGTCACGACAGCGGTGTCGCTCGCTGCCACTTCTCGCGATACGACAGTCTGCAGACGCATCACGATCGAGGCCGCCATCACCACGGGATCGATGCATGCCTCCGGGCGCGAACCATGCCCGCCTCTGCCGTACACCGTGACCTTCAGCGCATCGTAGGCGGCGAAGGACGCCCCCGGATGTAGCCCGATCAGCCCGGCTGGGATCGGGCCGACATGTTGGCCCAGCACCACGCTTGGCGCCCCAAAACGGTCGTAGATCCCATCGGCGATCATCGCCTTGGCGCCGGCGCCGACTTCCTCGGCAGGCTGGGCGACGATCATCACCGTCCCGGCCCAGGATTGGTCAGTGGCCAGTTGCGCGGCAGCCCCGAGCAGGCAGGTGATGTGCATGTCGTGGCCGCAGGCGTGCATGACCGCAACATCGTTGCCGTTGGGGTCGATGCCCCGGGCAGTGCTGGCATAATCCAGCCCCGTCTGTTCAGCGACCGGCAGACCGTCGATATCGGCTCGCACCAGGACGGTCGGTCCGTCACCACGGGTCAGCAGTCCGACCACGCCGGTGCGTCCGATGCCGGTGTGCACCTCATAGCCCATTGTCGACAGCGAGCCGGCAATGACCTCGGCGGTAGCCTCCTCAGCGAAGGACAGTTCGGGATGGGCGTGGAGATAGCGGTACAGCTCGGCGAGTTGATCTGCCGACGGCGTCGCGCCGAGGTGCGGGGCTGGATTCGTCACGACGCCTAGTCTTGGCCCTGTTCAGCGATTGGTCCACTCACACACGGCAGAGTTGCCGACGATGTCGACCGAAGCGGTCGAGAGTGAGCCCGTCGCGTCGGAGATGTCGCAGGTGATGCTCGACGTAGGTTCCCAGGACACCGTGTCGGTGTAGTCCTGCGAGAGCGCCACGACCACTTTCACTCCCTCACCGAATTGCACGACTTCCGCCCACGTGTTCACCTGGTGAAGGTTGGAGTCGAGACCCGCCGAGGATGTCTGCCCGCCGACGGCCACCTGGGCGGTCCCCACCGCGTCGCGAGTTGTGACAGTGACCGTGACTGCCCGCTCAGGGCCCCAGTTGGTGCGCTCCGGCGACGTGCTGAACCACACCACCGCGCTCAACGCCAGCACCGAGACAACCAGGAGCCCAACCCCGATGACCAGAGCGATGAACCATCCTCGCAGCGGATGGCGCGGACGCTTCGGCGGCGCTACCGCAGTGACGGAATTTTCGGATACGGGCTCAGGGTTCTGCTCAGACATGGAGCTCCTCACGATGGTGCCGACCTGATCATCGTTGCACCGGTCATCGGCGCCGAACCAGGGTGATCACCCTGACTCACCCCTGAACTTGGAACGGTGTTCTCAGGAGGTGCTGCTGGCGGGCTGCTCAGTGTCGGCGAGCACGCCCAGGGCTGCGAAGGCCGCCAGCGATTCTGCCGCCGACTGCTCGTCGAGCACGTCCATCACGAAGCCGTTCTGCACCAGTACGAAGTCACCGACCTGGGCGTCGGGAAAGTAAGCAAGTCGGGCCTCGATCAGCTCACCGTTGAGATCGATCTGAGCCATCGGCAACAGGCCAGGCGTGATGGCAGTGATCTTGGCCGGAATCCCTACACACATGCTCAGTTCCTTCCTTCGACGCTCACCGTGTCGACCTGCAATCCCATGCCCCCGACGGGTGCTGAACTGCAGGGCAGGCACGGATCGGCTTCCCGAACAGCATCCTCCATGCCGAGCGGGTCGGTCGAATCCGTGGCCGTGGCGGTGAGAAGTTCGGCCAACCAGGCCTCGTTCTGCGCCGTGGGAGTCAGAATCTGCGCCGCAGCCAACCGGCCGTCCTCGCCGGCCTGATAGCGGTGCACCAGTAGCCCCCGAGGGCCATCGACCCAGCCCACACCGATGGCACCGGGTTGGAAGTCACCCACCGGCACACTGACCTCACCCGAACTCAGAGCCGGGTTGTCGAGCAGCAGCGCAATCTCCTCGGCCGCCTGGACACACATCACGGCGCGGGCACCGGCGGCGTCACCATTACTGAGCAGCCACTGCGTCTGCAGCGTGGCCGCGATCGGTGTGCTCAGCTCGCCGACCCGCAGTTGCGCGACCGGGCCGACGCGGTAACGACCCTGCCCCGGCCCCAGCGCCATCAGGAACGGACGCGGCGCCGCTCTGCCCGGAAACTCCTCGGCCACGAGCATGTCCCAGGCCGAGGCGGCTGCGCCTGAAATCAGGGTGGCCCCTTGGGCGGTGACCGCCCGAATGCGGCGTCCGAGCACATCGGGACCGCCGTCGGTGTTGACCAGTGCCACATCGGCTCCGCTGAAGACCGGGAGCGTGGTGGACCTGTCGAGTTCCTGCTCGGCCACTCGAATGGTGAGGGCCAGCACGTCGGCGACCCGTGCCGCCAGGTCGTCACGGGCCTCGCTAGTCACCACGGCGCGGACACCGCCCGGAATCGCGGTGACCGGGAAGTGGCCCGGAGATCCTGACGCCACCATGGCCGCCTTGCCGAAGCGCTTCAGCGCCACGGCCGCTTCGCGATCAGTGGCCAGCAGCCGGGGGGCGTGGGTTTCCAGTGCCGAACCCAGGTGAAGCAGCCGCCGGACGGCTTTCGCCGTCGGGGTGATGTCGTCCAATCCGGCAAGCGCCTCCAGGGCACGCACTCCGGCGAGGTGGTGGGCCGCCGGGCAGATACCGCACAGCTTCTCCACCAGATCCGGTACTTCAGCGGTCTGCTGGCCGCTCAGCAAGGCGTCCACCCGGGGCAGCCCGGCCAGGTCAAAACGGGCGGAGCGCACCGCCCCGATCGCGTCACGCTCAACGACGATCTTGGCGCCGAACGGATCGACGATCTCATCCAGCACCCAGCGCTGCGTCATCCGATCACCACCGGCATCCGGGCTTCGGCACGCTCAGCCAACGGGAGAGTGGCCCCGAACGAATCCCTGCGCCCCACCGCCCGTTCCCTGAGCTTGTCGAAGGGCGGGCGGCCGGCAACGGCCAAAGATGCCATCATGGGCAGGTGCATGAACTGGGACTCCTAACGAGCGTGGTCCACGCGGTTGAGAAGGCTGTCGCCGATACCCCCGACGGGCAGGTGACTGCGGTCGGTTTGCGGGTGGGCGTGATGTCCGGGGCGATCCCCGAAGCTCTCGAAGGAGCCTGGCCGATCGCAATCGCAGGCACTCGCCTCGCCGGAGCAACACTGTCCGTCGAGGTCATTGCAGCACAGATCTGGTGCAGCTCCTGCGAAGCGACTCAAGAGGTCGACGAGTTCTACGCGCTCACGTGCCCGGCGTGCGGCGTCGGGTGTGGAAACCTCATCCACGGACGAGAATTCGAAGTTGCCTACGCCGAGGTGTCCACCCCCGACGACCCGTAATTCACCCATCGTCTTAGTCCTCACTTCGTTCGAGATCGGCCAGCCAGGTGTCCAGCACCTCGCAGCCAGCCGCCACAGCGTCGTCCAGTGCGTCCGCGGCCGGGGTAGAAAGCGTCAAGCTCAACTCCACCGATTCCGGGACGATGCCCACCACCTCGACCACACCCGGCTCGGTGCCGAGCATGCGCGCCGCGGCGAACAGGTCGAGCAATCCCACCTGATGTGGTGAAAGCTTGGCGGCCAACAATCGCGGCACCTGGTCACCGGCGATCCGCATCACCGTTCCCGGTACCTCGCCGGCAACCGCGTCCAGAATAAGCAGCCGTGAGGCCTCCTGGAAAACCGGTAGCAGTTCCATGCCGCCGACCGCACCCTCCACGAAGCCGATCCGCGAATCGGGACGAGCCTGTTCCAGGCGGTGCAGCAGCTCCAGGCCGATGCCGTCGTCACCCATGATGGAGTTGCCCACTCCGAGCACCGTGATCGGGGTGATCGCCGGCTCGAAGGGTGGTCGAACCTCGACGCTGGCCGGACGGAGCCGACTGCTCGCACCCGCGCCGGGTACCGGATCAGTTGTCATGCATTCCTCGAATCGCGAAACGGATACTCCCCGAAGCCCCGCCGTGACTGGGCTTCGGGGAGTCTAAACCCTGAGGTTCATCCGATCTTGGGTGCGTCGACCGGCTTCGAGCCGCGACGCATCCATACCCCACCGTTGATCATCGAGGAGATGCCGCTGTGGCGCTCCAGGGAGTCCGATCGCACCGATAGGTAGATGTGCATGATCACGAACATCCAGATCAGGAACATCATCAGCGCGTGGAAGAACCGCACCGGCTGGATGCCGAACCAGTCCACCGGGGACGACACCAGGCCCCAGATCCAACTGCTGTTCTTGTGGGCCATTCCGTAAAGCGCGAAGCCGGTGATCATCTGGAACACCCCGGCCACGTACATGCCGGTGTAGCCGAGCTGCTGCAGCGGGTTGTGAGCCATGTACAGCGGCGGCTCGTCGCGCAGGAAGGCGTAATGCCCCAACACCTGGCCGAGGTACTTCACGTCCTGCTTGGACTTCAGCGGCCACAAGGTGGGCCAGCGAAGGTAGCGATCTCGCGACGTGAACGCCGACACCACTCGGGTGAGGGCGATCATGAGCCACACGAAAGCCGTCGTGAAGTGAATGCTGCGCACCCAGCCCATCAGATAGCCGTTGGCCTCTTGGGCATCGGCTGACGCCGAGGCTCCGAAGAACGGATCCATGATGTAGTAACCGGTCAGGCTCAGGATCACCACGGCGAACACATTGGCCCAATGCTGCCAACGCAGCGAACTCGACCACAGGTTCACCCGCGCCCAGGAATCCGGGCTCGCAGCGACGTCATTGGCGAAGTCGCCGGCACTGGCCGGACGCAGTTCGATGAATCCCTGCAGCTTGAAGTCCTCGACCTTGTCGCCCTCGCCGACGATGGCCGAGGCCACCGCGAGCGGCCGGAAGCCGCGCCGGGAGGAGAGATCGGCGTTGCGGACCACCACCGAGCGGTCCTCACGACTGATCTTCACCTGGCCCAGTACCGCCTCCAGATCGCCGCGCATGATGACCACGTCGCGGTAACCCTTTTCGGCCGGACGCTGCAGGTCACGGACTCGCGTCAGGCTGTAGCGACGATCGATGCGGGCCGGATCGACATCTTCTTCACCGACGGTGACCGCCGGAATGTCGGGACGCTCGACGGCCAGCCGTTCGGCCAGCACGACATCCACCGGATCGGCGCTGTTGGGCGGGGCGGCCGCCGTCGCCATCGCCAACACCCGACCGACGTTGAGGGTGCCGGCGCTGAAGATGGAGCCGACGACCAGCGTTGCCGACTGCTCGGCCTGAGTATCAGGTGTCTGCTCTTCGACGGTCATTGCACCACGACCTGAAGCTCCTGACCCTCGGTGTCGAGCAGATGCACAGCGCACGACATGCAGGGATCGAACGAATGGATGGTGCGCAGCACCTCCAAGGGCTGAGCGGGATCAACCAGGGGATGCTTGCCGTTGCCGGCCAGCGACTCCTCGTAGGGGCCCTGATTGCCGTCCTTATCGCGTCCACCGGCCAGCCAGGTGGTCGGGACGACCGCCTGGTAGTGGCTGATCTTGCCGTCGGAGACCTTCACCCAGTGGCTCAGGTTGCCGCGGGCGACCTCCACGAAGGAGTAGCCCTCGGCTTCCTTGGGCCAGGTGGAGGGCTCCCACTTGGTGGAATCGAACACGTCCAGGTCGCCCTTCTTCAGGCCGTCCACGAAAGTATCGAAGATGCCCTGCAGGGACTCCACCGAGGTGACGCATTCCACGCAGCGGGCCAGGGTGCGGCCACCGGTGGAGTTCATCTGTGCTGGGGTGATGCCGATCTGCTTGGCGGCGATTCCGACCAGTTCCTTGGTGCGCTCATGGCCGCGGGCATAGGCCAGCAGCACGCGGGCAACTGGGCCGACCTGCATGACCTTGCCGTCGTAGCGCGGCGCCTTGCACCAGGTGTACTGAGGATGGTCGGCCAGCCACTTGTACGGCACTGCCGGGCCGGTGTACTTCACGGTGGTCTCGCCTTGAGCCGGCGGCAGGCCGACGTCACCTTCGGTGTACTCGTACCACGCGGAGGAGGTCCACTCGGTGATCAGCTTCGGATCGAAGGGCTGCACATTGTCCAGATCCATGTTCAGGATCACACCGGGCTTGACCGCCGCGTGCGGCGAGGTGTTGAGGCCAACATTCGGGTCGCCGCCGTAGGTGGCGCCGGACATGCCGACAGCCAGGAAGTTGGGCTGCGCGGCACCGATGTTGAAGTACTCCTTGTAGACCGTCATGATCGCCAACGCATCAGGCAGGTAGCAACTCTCGACGAACTCCTTGGATTCGGCGATCCAGCCGGCGATGTCGTCCAGTTGCACCTGGTTGACGGTCTCGGACTTGTTCGGGTCGATGCTGCAGGCCATACCGCCGACCAGGAAGTTCGGATGCGGGTTCTTGCCGCCGAACACGGTCACGATACGGATCATCGAACGCTGGAACTCCAACGCATCCAGGTAGTGCGCGACCGCCATCAGGTTGGCCTCCGGCGGCAGCTTGTACGCCGGGTGGCCCCAGTAGCCGCCGGTGAACACGCTGAGCTGTCCGGACTCGACGATCTGCTTCACCGTCGCCTTCACCTCGGTGAAGCGCTCGACGGTGTTGCCCTTCCAGGTCGAACCGATGGACTTGGCGAAGGCTGCCGTCTTGGCCGGATCGGCATTCATCGCGTCGGGAACGTTCACCCAGTCCAGCGCGTGCAGGTGGTAGAAGTGAATGACGTGGTCCTGCACCTCTTGGGCGGTCAGGACGATGTCACGGATCGCCTTGGCCTGGGTGGGCGGGTTGAAGCCCAACGCGTTCTCCACCGCGACGATCGAGGCGATGGCGTGAACCGAGGTGCACACCCCGCAGATGCGCTGGGTGAAGGCCCACGCATCGCGCGGGTCGCGCCCGGTGACGATCTCCTCGATACCGCGGAACTGGGTGGATTCACTCCACGCTTTGGTGATGGAGGTGCCTTCGGTCTCCAGCTCGATACGAAGGTGTCCCTCGATCCGGCTGATCGGATCAACGACTACTTGCTTGGCCATGACTTACTCCGCGTCCTTCGAATCGGTGGTGCCGGCGTCCGCCTGGGGCGCCTCAGGGGTTGCTGTGGCCTCGGGGGCGTCGGCCTTCTTCGGTGTGGGCAGCCACACACGCTCGGAGTCACCGAACGCCTGCAGCGGCTCGTTGCCTTCGGCTGCCTTACGGCTGGCCGAGTGGCGGGCTGCCGTGATGCCGGCGTGGATGCCGACTGCCGCGGCGGTGGCACCGACCAGACCCCAGCCGACCTTCTCCGCGTTCGCTTCGATTCCGAACCCGCTCACATTCGGCAGGGTCTGGTAGAAGGGCGTGAAGTTGTCGAAGAAGTTCTTCTCGGTGCACCCGATGCAGGGGTGGCCGGCGCCGATCGGCCAACTGGTGTGCTGGTTCCACTGGATGATCGGGCAGGCGCTGAAGGTGCTCGGGCCCTTGCAGCCGACCTCGTAGAGGCACCAGCCGTTGCGGGCGCCGTCGTCGTCGAAGGTGCGGACGAACTGTCCGGCATCGAAGTGCGCCCGGCGCGGGCAGGAATCGTGGATGCGCTGGTCGTAGGCGAACAGCGGGCGGCCCTGCGCGTCCAGGCTGGGCAGCGAGCCGTGGGTGAGCACGTAGGCGATGGTGGCTGTGATGACGTCGCCGATCGGCGGGCAGCCCGACACGTTGACCACCGGCTTGTCCCGGATGATCGAATCGACGCCGACCGCACCGGTCGGGTTCGGGTTGGACGCCTGAACCGAGCCCCACACTGCGCAAGCGCCGACGGCGAGGATCGCGCTGGCGTTGGCTGCGGACTTCTTCAGGATCGTCTCGGCCGACTCACCGTTGATGGTGCAGTAGATGCCGCCGTCCTTGGTGGGAACCGAGCCGTTGACCACGAGGATGTGGGGCTGGGCGTTGGCGTCATCGAGAGCCTTGTTGAGGGCCTCACCGGAGGCCTGCATGACCAGCTCGTTGTATTCGACCGACAGCAGGCTCAGCACGGCCTCCTCGATCGTGGTGCCACCGGAGCGCAACGCGCTTTCCATGCAGCCGGTGCACTCCTGAAGCTGCAGCCACACGACGACAGGCTTCTTCAAAGCACCCAGTTCTTCGGCGACCTTCGCGGCAGTGACAGGTGCAGCTGCTGCTGGGGTTGCTGATCCCAGGACGGCGCCGCCGACGGTGAAGACTGCAGCCAGCTCACCGCAGTACTTCAAGAAGTCGCGGCGGTCGAAGCCTTGTCGGATGAGGTTTTCTTCCAGGGTTGGTTCGGACCAACCACCCAGTTCATAAGACACGAGCGTGCTCTCCCTTTCGCTCTGGACGGGCGAGAACGCTCCTCGTCCGCCGGGCACGTCGCAGGTCCCCTCTGCGTAAGATTGCTGACGTGGCCGGTGGCATCATAGCCACCAATGGGGGCATGACGCGAGGTATTTGGACGCGCTTTATATGTCAGGTCATGAATTCGGGTCAGTGAGCCACGAAATCCACTCGTTGACACCCTCTCCCGTGCGCGCTGAGAGCTCGAATACCCTAGCCGTGGGGTTGACGGCGGCCAGATTGCGGCGGAACAGCTCCATATCGAAATCAAGATAGGGAGCGAGGTCCATTTTGTTAATACAAATCGCTTCGACTGACCTAAACATCACCGGATACTTCAGGGGTTTGTCCTCACCTTCAGTGATGGAGTAGACCATCGCCTTGGCGTGCTCACCGACTTCGAACTCGGCCGGACAGACCAGATTGCCCACGTTCTCGATGATCACCAGATCCAGCTCGCTCAGATCCAGCCCCTTCATCGCGGTGGCGATCATCGGTGCATCCAGGTGGCATTCACCGCCGAAGCCGTTGCCGGTGTTCAACAGCGAAATCTGTGCCCCGAAGCCGTTCAGCCGCTCGGCGTCCAGCGGCGTTTCGATGTCGCCCTCGATGACCCCCACCCGCACGGTGCCCTCCAACTGCGCCAGGGTGCGCTGCAGCAAAGTGGTCTTGCCCGAGCCCGGTGAACTCATCAGGTTGATGGCGCGCACCCCGGCGGCGTCCAACGCAGTGCGGTTGTCCTCGGCGAGCCGATCATTCTCGGCATAGATGTCCTCGAGGATCTCGATGCGCTCGCGTCCGGTTTGGTAGCCGGAGTGGTCACCGATCAACTCAGCCAAGGCCTCGTCATGGGCGTGATCGTGCGGGTGATCGTGGCCGTGGCCATGGTCGTCGTGATCGTGGGAGTGGACGGTGCCGTCGTCGTGGCGGTGGAAACGACCCATCAGGGTTCTCCTTTCACAGCTCCGAGGTCTTCGGAGACGTCTATGGCGGTCAGCGTGAACTCTTCACCGCTGGCCACATGGGTGCTCGCCGAGCCACACGCGTGGCAGGCGAAGCCAAGTTCGGGTCCCAGTTCGATCTCAGCGCCGCAGTCGTCGCAGGCCAGGACCGCCGGGATGGGATTGAGCCGCAGCTCGGCGCCGTCCAGGGAGGTGTTGCGCACCACGAACACCCACGCGTGCGCCATGGCGTCGGGCACGATCTGCCGCAACTGCCCCACATCGACGTGCACCGCTTCGACGCGCCGCCCTTTACTGGCTCGCGTCACCGAGGCAGCCAACGCACGACACAGCGAAACTTCGTGCACCACGTCCCTTCCGTCCGAACCCCGCCCAGTCTTCCACACCCATGGCGTCCACCCTGCGCTCGAAAGGTGCTCCTTGCGCCTGAAACTTCGAGCGCAAAGAGCTGATTTCGAGCGCAGGGTGGACGGTTGGGTGGACGGGCGGGTGGACGGGCGGTGGAGACTTGGGGGGTGATGGTGCGACGTGAGGTGCTGCTGCGCGGGGTGGTGCAGGGGGTGGGGTTTCGGCCGCACGTTGCGGTGGTGGCGAAGCGGTATCCGATCACGGGGGTCGTCGGCAATGACGATCGGCAGGTTTTCATCGAGGCGCAAGGCGAACCCGAAGCGCTGGACGACTTCATCGCCGAGGTGGTGGGCACCTTGCCGCCGCTGGCCCGAGTGATCACCACCTCGCAGCGAACGCTGGAGCTCTGTGATGAGACGGGCTTTCGGATCGTTGCCAGTCGACATCTGCCGGGAGTACGGACGCTGATTCCCCCCGACGTCGCCACCTGCGAGGACTGTCTTGCCGATATGGCTGATCCGGGCAACCGCCGGTTCGGCTATGCCTTCACCACCTGCACCAACTGTGGACCGCGGCTGACGATCATCGAAGACCTGCCCTACGACCGCCCGGCCACCACGATGAAGGTCTTCGAGATGTGTCCGGCGTGTGCGTCGGAGTACACCGATCCGGCCGATCGGCGCTATCACGCTCAGCCGATCAGTTGCTATGACTGCGGGCCACGACTGTGGTTGGAGGATGCTGCGGGCGGCCCTTCGACAAGCTCAGGGAACGGGCGGGCAGCAAGCGCAGGGAACGGAGGTGTCGAAGAGGCCGACTGCGACCGCAGGCAACTGCACCACCCGCTGGCTGCGCTTGACGAAGCCCGCGACAACCAGGCCGCCGTGATCGCCGAGGCGGTTCGCCGACTGCGCGACGGCCAGATCCTGGCGGTGAAGGGCATCGGCGGCTTCCACCTGATGTGCGACGCGCGCAATCCCGAAGCGGTCGGACGGCTCCGCGAGCGTAAACGCCGCTCGGGCAAGCCGTTCGCGGTGATGGTGGCCGACGTCGACGCGGCCCGGCACCTGGCCGAGCTCAGCCCTGACCAGATCGGCCAGCTCAGCAATCCGTCCCGACCGATCCTGATCGCGCCGATGGCAGACGGCTACGACCTGGCCGACCAGGTCGCCCCGGGCCTGAGCGATGTCGGCCTGATGCTGCCCTATGCCCCGCTGCACACCGTGCTGCTGGCCGACGGGCTGGCGTTGGTGGCCACCTCGGGCAACCTCAGCGAAGAACCCCTGTGTTTCACCAATGACGACGGCCGCACACGGTTGGCGCACCTGGTGGACGGCTTCCTGATGCACGACCGCGACATTCACGTGCCGGTGGAGGATTCGGTCATGTTGGCCCTGCCCGGCTCGGATGCGCTGCCGATTCGACGCTCCCGCGGCCACGCCCCCTTGCCGGTGCTGCTACCCGAGCCGAGCTCGGGCTTCGACAAGCTCAGCCAGCGGGTAACTCCCCCCACCACCTCAACTCCGCTCTCTGAGCCTGTCGAAGGGGGCACGTCCGCGCCAGTCGTGCTGGCGGTGGGCGGTGAGCTGAAGAACACCTTCGCGCTGGCCATCGACGATCTGGCCTTTGTATCGGCCCATGTGGGCGACATGGGATCGCTGGCCTCTCAGCAGGCGTTTGAGGCTTCGGTGGCTCAACTACTCGACATCCATCGCAAGGCCCCGGAGATCATCGTCTGCGATCTGCACCCGGGTTACGCGACCACCGGCTGGGCCGAGCGGTATGCCGACGCCCATGGCATCCCCTTGCTGCGGGTGCAGCACCACTATGCGCACGCGCTGTCGCTGCTGGCGGAGTACGGCATCGCGTCCGGGCCGGTGGTGGTGGCCGCCTTGGACGGCACCGGCTACGGCAGCGACGGCACGATCTGGGGTGGCGAGGTTCTCACCGTCGGTGTCGGCGGCGCCTCCCCGGCGGTCTGGGAGCGTGCCTGGCATGTGCCGGTGTTCTCGCTGGTCGGCGGTGATCGGGCGATTCGGCACCCCTGGCGGATCGCGCAGGGCCTGGCACATTCCTGGGGACTGGACCTTTCCGGCACCCCGGCGGCGACCGATGCTCCCGAAGCCGAACGCCGGTTGGTCGCTTCCCAACTCGACTCCGGAACCGGCGTGGTCTCTACCAGCTCAGCCGGACGGCTGTTCGACGCCGCATCAGCCATCCTCGGCCTCTGCCTGGACGCCACCTACGAGGCCCACGCCGCCATGTCCCTGGAACGAGCCGCCACCGACTGGCTGAAGCGCGGCGAAGCCCCCACCACCGGCTGGTTGAGGAGCGGCGAAGCCCCCACCACCGACTGGCTGAAGCGCGGCGAAGCCCCCACCACCGACTGGCTGAAGCGCGGCGGAAACCCCACCACCGGCTGGTTGAGGAGCGGCGAAGCCGCGCCTCGAAACCCCCACGCGCCGGCCGCTGGTTTCGAGACGCCCCTGCGGGGCTCCTCAACCAGCCGAGGAGAAGAACAGGGCTCGTCAACCAGCCGAGGAGAAGAACAGGGCTCGTCAACCAGCCGAGGAGAAGAACGGGGCTCGTCAACCAGCCGTAAGGATGGAACAGGCGACCCCGTGAGCCGAGTGGACGCGGGCTGTAGGGGTGTGTTCATCGAGCTCTTGAACAGCTCCGGGCGCAGCGTAGGCGAGCGAGCCTGGCGCTTCCATCTCGACCTGGCTGAGGTGTTCGCCAACCGCATGACTGACGCTGCGATTGCGGCCGATACCACCACTCTTGGGCTGACCGGGGGCGTCGCGGTGAACCGACTGTTCTCCACGGCTGTGGTCAACACTCTCGCCGAACGTGGCTACACCGTGCTCACTCATCGAGTCGTGCCTCCCACCGATGGTGGATTGAGTCTGGGTCAGGCCTGGGCGGGACGATTGCTCCATGATTGAGGCGCAATGAACCGGTCCGGCGTCTGCGGGCAATACCGGTTGTGAGCAACCCCAACCTGGTAGCCGAACTCTTCGACACACATGCCGCGGAGCTCTACCGCTATCTCGCCAGGCGCGCTGGGCACACAGTGGCCGAGGAGGTCCTATCGCAGACCTTCCTGGTCGCAGTCGAGCAGCAGCATCGCTATGACCCGAACCGCGCCAGCGCTCGTGCCTGGCTGTACGGGATCGCGGTGAACCTGCTGCGGCACCACTATCGCAGTGAGACCCGGAAGTGGCAGGCCTACGCCCGCTACCCACTCGAGCTCGTGGACGACACCGCCGACGTGGCTACCAGCCGCGCCGATGCCACCGCAGCCCAACGAAGTCTGGCCCGGCCAATCGCCGAACTCAACGAAGCCGACCGGGATGTGCTGCTGCTGTATGCGTGGGCGGATTTGTCCTACGCCGAAATCGCAGCCGCCCTGCACATTCCCGTCGGCACGGTGCGCTCACGGCTTCATCGAGTGCGTACCCAGCTCCGGGTCGCGCTCTCCGACGACTCTGTTCAGGAGACCGTGTCATGACTCAACTCGACGACCTCGACCTGGAGGTCTTGCGTTCCATCAATAGCGATGTCACCGCCGACCCACGGACCTTGGCCGATATTCGCCAACAGGTATTGACCCCAAAGCCATCCCGCCGTCCTGGATGGCTGACACTAGCCGCCGCCGGTGCTGCGCTGGTGGCAATCGGTTCCGCAACGGCCCTGGCACTTCCCCACCTCAGCGCTCCCGCTGCAACGCCGAGCGCCATCGCCTCTGAGCAGCCCAGCGTGGCTCAGTTCACTGCTGACGCTGCACGCGCCATCACCTTGAGCGCATCGAAACCCCAAGGCACCCAGTGGGTGAAGATCACCCTGGTCAACGAATGGACCAACTACACCAATGCGGTCGGCGACAAGGTCACCAAGACTGATCACCCACACACAATCACCCGCATCACCGAGACGGTGTACGTGCCGCCGTCCAACTCCAAACGGTGGGTGCGGGTACTGGACTGGCGCGACATTCCACTAAGCGCCGACGCCACCAAGATGTGCGCTGACGACGGCTGCCACACCAGACTGAAGCCTCAGCGGGCCCGCCAAGGGAACTTCCCGGTTTCGGAGTTCGACGCGACATCCTGGGAGCCACCCCGCACCGCCCTCGCAGGTCTCACTGCAGATCCCACCGCACTACTGGCCAAGGCCCGCAGTGAACTACCGGCAGCGATTCGCAACGACCCGTCCGCTCAACTCGCCTGGTTCGCCGGAAAGATGGGCAACACCTGGGTCGCCGATGCCGACCTTCGCGCAGCCATGTTCACCGCCATCGGAGCCATAGACGGCGTCCGCCTGCAAACCGGGGTGACGATCAAGGGACACACCGGGACGGCCCTGATCGCAGCCAGCACGCACTCCAACAACGCCTACCAACTCGTCTTTGATCCGAAGGACTACCGCCTGATTGGCTGGCGCATCACCGGCGACCGAGCTCCCACCGAAGCACTCTACGAAAGTGAGCTCGTCTCCTCCGCACCGTAGCTTCGAGCCCGTGAGGCGGCGACTGCGAGCAGTCGTCGCCTCACTCAACGATGAGCCCTAGTCGCGCCGCCAGAATCGGTGCCAGATCGAAGAGTTGATCCGGAGAGATCGTGGCCCCACGCAGGCCTTCAGGATCGGTGACGTCGGCCAGCTCGGCGCCACGCAGATCAACATCGCGAAGGCTGGAATGACCCAGCTCCAACCGGGTGATTCGACAACCCGAGAGTGCCACCCGGGTGGCCTTCGCTCGGGAAACATCGAGATCCTCGATCACGCAATCAGTGAAGGACACGTCATTGAGGATGGCTTCGCGCAGATTGACGTAGCCGAGCTTGCAGCCGGTGAACGCCACCTGACGTAGGTCGGCGTCGTAGGCCTCGACCGACCCGATCCGACTGGTCAGCACTTCGGTGTTGGCCCAGCCTGCATTGGGTGCCGACAACGCGACGACGTCCAGCTGTTCCAGACGGCAGTTGATGAGAGTGAGGGCGGGCGCCTTCCAGGTGCGGCAGGTCAGTCCGCGCAGCCGAGAATCCGACAGCCGCCGGCGAATCTCCCAGCGCAGTTCGGAAACCGCCACGTCGACCACATCGACCTCTTCCAGGTCATCGCCCTCGGCGTCGAGAAAGGCCGAGGTTGCGTCGGCGTCCAACACGCCAAAGGTCAGCGACGGCGGCCGGGGGGCTCGCGTGCCCGGCTGGGTGGCCATCAGCAGATCCGCGGCAGCGGATCGCCGACCAGCATGTCGACCATTCGGGTGCCGCCGAAGGCGGTCACCAGCACGACTGAGGACGCCGGTTCGGTGACCAGCCGTCCGACCAGGGCCGCTTCGTCGCCACCAGGCAGTGCCTGGACGGCGGCCAGTGCAGCATCGGCTTCGTCGGCGGGCACCACGGCCACGAAGGTGCCTTCGTTGGCCACATACAGCGGGTCGATGCCGAGCATGTCGCAGGCGCCGCGGGTCATGTCATGCACCCGCACGGCCTCGTCTTCGACGACCACCCCCAGGCCGGTGGCCTGAGCGAGCTCGTTGAGCACCGTGCCCAGACCGCCGCGGGTGGCGTCGCGCATCCAGCGGGTGTTGGGGGCGGCGGCCAGCAGCGCTTCGGTCATGGCGTTGACCGCCCGAGTGTCGGAGGCGATGGGGGCGTCGATAGCCAGATCCCCGCGCGCCAGCATGACGGCCATGCCGTGATCGGCGATGGCACCCGACAGCAGAATCTTGTCCCCACGCTGCACCTGGGCAGCGCCCAGAGTGCGTCCAGCGGGTACGACGCCAACCCCGGCAGTGGTGATGAACAGTTGATCGGCCGCCCCGCGGGAGACCACCTTGGTGTCGCCCGTGATGATGCGCACTCCGGCAGTCTCGGCTGCGGCGCGCATGGCCGCCACTTCGCGGCGGAGCACCGCCACCGAGAGCCCCTCTTCGATCACGAAGGCTGCCGACATGGCAACCGGCACCGCACCGGAGACCGACAGATCATTGACGGTGCCGTTGACCGCCAACTCGCCGATGGATCCGCCCGGGAACTGAATCGGAGAAACCACATAGGAGTCGGTCGACATCGCCAGTCGGGCACCGGGCGCCAGCTCGGGCAGGTCGATCACACCGGCATCGCCGAGTTCGGAGAGCACGTCGTTGCCGTAGCCGTCCAAGAAGACCGACTCCACAAGGGCGGCCGATGCTTTGCCGCCAGCACCGTGAGCCACGGTGATGTGATCATCGGTGAGTCTGGGACGCCGGGCGCGCACCTGGTCGATACGGGCGTTCACGCCGGATTCGTCGTCGTTGAGCCGGTTCTTGGGATCCACTGCTGCGCTCCGCTCTGTGCCTGCAACGGGACGCGCGGCTGGCGCAAACCCCGTCTCGGAGGTGATGATAGCCGCAGCCCCGGTTCTGACCGGGCGATGGTAGGAGAAGGTATGTGCTTGGGAGTTCCGGCCGAAGTGGTGGCGATTCCCGACCCGCAGGTTCCGCGGGCGACGGTGGCCATCAGTGGCGTTGAGCGGGTGGTCGCCACTGATCTGTTGATGGATGACGATCTGGGCGTCGGCGACTGGGTGCTGGTCCATGTGGGGTTCGCGCTGAGCAAGATCGACGCCGACGAGGCCGCTATGACCTTGGACCAGATCAAACGCCTGGGCAACAACACCTTCGAAGACGAACTGGCCTCCTTCGCCAGCACCACGATCGAATAGCCGAATCATGAAGTACGTCGACGAATACCGCGATCCGGTCGCGGCCAAGGCATTGCTGGCCACCATCAAGGCACAGGCAGCCAGGCTGGAGCGTCCGATCGCGGTCATGGAAATCTGCGGCGGCCACACCCACACCATTTACCGCCACGGCTTGGAGCATCTGCTGCCCGCGGAGATCGAGTTGATCCACGGACCGGGCTGCCCGGTGTGCGTGATCCCGATGGGTCGGGTCGATGACGCCATGTGGCTGGCCCGCCAGCCGAATGTGATCCTGACCACCTTCGGCGACATGATGCGCGTGCCTGGCTCGCAGGGTTCGTCGCTGCTGGACGAGCGCGCCAACGGCGCCGATGTGCGGTTCGTCTACTCCCCCTTGGATGCGTTGAAGATCGCTGCGGAGAACCCCGACAAAGAGGTTGTGTTCTTCTCCGTCGGCTTCGAGACCACCGCACCGTCGACCGCAGTCACCTTGGAGCGTGCCCGGCTGCAGAAGGTCCCGAACTTCTCGGTGTTCTCCAATCACGTCACGATCGAACCGCCCTTGCGAGCCATCGTGAACGGCGGCGAGACCCGAGTGGACGCCTTCATCGGGCCGGGCCATGTGGCCACCGTGGTGGGCACCGATGCCTTCGAGTTCTTGCCCAAGGAGTTCAATCTGCCGGTGGTGGTGACCGGCTTTGAGCCGCTGGACATTCTGCAGGCCATCGCGATGATCGGCGAGCAGTTCGTCACCGGCCAGGTCGCTGCCGGAAAGGCGCAGGTCGGCAACCAGTACGCCCGAGTGGTGCGTCCGGAAGGGAACCTGGCGGCGCTGAAACTCATGGGCCGCACTTTCGCGTTGCGCGACACCTTCGAGTGGCGCGGTCTGGGCTGGATCGAGAAGTCGGGCCTGGGGGTGTCGCCGGAGTATTCCCCGTGGGATGCCGAGGTGAAGTTCAGCGTGCCCGGTGAGCGCGCAGCCGACCCGGCGGCGTGTGAATGCGGCGCGGTGCTGACCGGTCAGATCAAGCCGTGGCAGTGCAAGGTGTTCGGTACCGCGTGTACTCCGGACAAACCGATCGGCACCTGCATGGTTTCACCCGAGGGTGCCTGCGCGGCCTACTACAACTTCGGACGCATCGATCGTGACGTAGCCCAGTCAGTGGTGATTCAGGACTGACCCTGTCGGGGAAACCCGAGATGGGCGTCGGCCGGTGGGTAGGGGCGGCGTCCGCGCCGCTCAGCTGTCGGCGCGGGGCTGCTGCCAAGGCTCGTCCTGGCCCGGCAGCGTAGGCCAGGCCTCTGGCGTGGGGGACGCGGCTTCAGCGATGCCCAGTGGTTCGTTGCCGTGTTCAGCAGCCGTCAGCCTGGGTCGCAGATAAGGAAGCAGGGTTGGACCTGCCGTCTTGATCACCGCACGTTCGTGATCAAGATCGGTGACGCAAGCCCTCCCCAGATTGCGCACCTTCTCCAGGGCCGCAAGTTCGACCAGGTTGGCAGCAAGACCGCCAACGCGATCGGGGTCGAGGCGCCACACATTGTGCGATACCTCGGTGCCGAGATCCTTGGCGGCGGCGGCGATCGCCGGTGCCACCAGGCGATCAGTCCATTCGTGGGACATCGGCCCGCGCAGCGAAAGCACAACGAAGTTGAGTAGTAAGAGCACGCTGATGTGCAGCAAGAGATCGTCATCCTTGACGAAGAAGACCCAGACGACGGCGGCGATCGACAGCGTCACCATCACCAGGAGGATCAGCCAACGCCAGAAGGCCATCAGGCGCACCGTGACCGGTGGGCTGGTGGCTGGCCAGTCTCCAATGGTCACGCGGATCCGATCGTGCCTTCGCAGCCAGGCCTGAAACCGGATGCCGACGCCGGGCCTGCCGTCAGCCGGGGGCTTGATGCTCATCGCTTGCACCTCGTGTCAGTGATCAGACCATCGCAACAGCGCCAAGAATAGAGAATGCTGATCTCCTATTCAGGCGGGTCAGCTGAAACGTAGTGCAGCTACTATTGCCTGCGCCATGGTTACGAAAGAGCAAACAACACCTGAACGCGCCGCCACAATGTGGGTGGTCGCGGGTTGGGTGTTGATCGCCGTCGCTGTGATGCTGGCGGTGCTCGCCGGCTGGATCCGCTATCACTTCGGCACCGTGACTTTCGAGCAGATCGTCAACAACCTTCCCGGTGGCGGCGGTGGCACGGTAGGCAACCCGACCTTGGCCACCGAAGGCTTGGTCGTGGTGATCATCATCCCGGTGGTAGTGGTCGCGGTGATCGCGCTGCTGGTGGCACGACTCAAAGGCCACCTGGTGACCAAACGTCGCGCGAAGTGGGTGCCGACGGTCGCAGTACTGGCAGCGCTCAGCGTTCTGCTGACCGTCGCCGGCGTGCCACAGTTCGCCATCGCACAACTCAACGGGCAGACCATCGCTCCCTACTACGTCATTCCGCAGGTCACTGCAGCGCCGAAGAAGCCGCTGAACCTGATCACGATCTACTTGGAGTCCACCGAGAATACGCTCGGCGATGCCTCGATCATGGGACAGAACCTGTTGGCCAACCTGGACCAGGCCACCGCCACAGGGTGGCGCAACGACCGCGGTGTGTCGGTCTACGAGGGCGGCGGCTGGACGATGGCTGGGATCGTCGGCACCCAATGCGGCATTCCGCTGAAGAACAAGTTGCTGAACGGGTCCTACTCGCTCAACGATTTCGGTGAGACCGTGGACCACTACCTGCCCGGCACCACCTGTCTGGGTGATGTGTTGACCGAACAGGGCTACACCAGCGTGTTCCTGGGCGGGGCGGAGAACAACTTCGCCGGCAAGGACACCTACTTCCGAGATCACGGGTACGGCACCTTCTACGGACTGGACGAATGGCTGGCCGCCGGTGAGAATCCGTCCGACGTGTCGGAGTGGGGGCTGTCGGACGATCGCATGATCGACCATGCGATCACCACCGTCGACCGCTTGCATCGCGCGAGCAAGCCTTTCAATCTGACGATGCTGACCTTGGATACCCACGAGCCGGCGGCGATCTACCCGAGTTGTCACACCGACGACACCGTGCACATGGCGACCGCCTTCAAGTGCTCGACCAAGGCGGTGGCTCGCTTCCTGAATCACCTCACACGGGCCGGCTATTTGGACGACACCGTGGTGATGGTGATGGGTGACCACCTCAAGGGCACCGGCGACCACGACGACTACCGGGATGTGCTGCCGAAGGTGAATGGTCGCACCGTGGTGTTCCGGGTGCACAGCCCGAAGAAGGTGGCGTTCACTCGGGACGAGGTGGATCAGCTCAGCGTGCTGCCGACCACCCTGGAACTGCTCGGCTTCGACATTGCTGATGGCCGGGCGGGCGTCGGAGTGTCCTTTGTGGGCAACCACGATCTGACCGGCACCGCACTCGAGCTTCCCACTGAGGAGTACAAGAGCCTGCTGCGGGCACCGTCCAACTCGTTGTACCGACAGTTCTGGGAACAGCAGTAGGCAACATCCGAGTGCGGGCGTCGACTGCGCCGGGCTCCGGCGGCCGTTCAGTTCGTCGAGTCGAGTTCATTGAACCGATTCGGAAATCGGGGTAGCCTCACCCACGATGAGTTCCCGCGAACACCGGTCTCGCCAGCCTCGCAGGGGTGCGGTCGTCGCGCTGTGGTCGCTGGTCTACCTCGGATTCATGTTGCTGTTCGTTTCTTTCTGGATCAGGGCGAACTTCGGCGCAGTGAGCTTCGAGGAGTTGATTGCGAATCTGCCGATCACTCATGGCGGCGGAGTCGGCAACGGCGGCCTGATCGTCACCGCCTCGGCTTACTGGTTCATCCTGCCTGCGTTGTTCACGGGGATCGTCTATGTGATTCGACGCATGATGCGCCGCCCGATGCCCACCCGACGCCGCCACTGGGTTTACGCCACGGTCTTGGTGGTCATCGGTGCCGTCACGCTGGCCCTGACGACCGGCATTCCGCGGTATGCCAATGCGGCCATCGCCAACAAGACCTTCGAGCAGTACTACGTGCCGCCGACGGTGTCGGTGTCGCCGGAGCACCCGAAGAACCTGATCACGATCTACCTGGAATCGGCCGAGTCCTCGCTCGGCGAGGAGAACCTCTTCGGCCGAAACCTCCTGGCAGACCTGGACACCGCCACTGCCGACTGGCACAGCTATGAGGGCCTGCGACAGTACTACGGGGGCGGGTGGACCATGGCCGGCATGATCAGCACTCAATGCGGCATTCCGCTGAAGCATCCGCTGATACATGACCAGCACAAGTCGAACAGCCTGGGCTCCTCGATGGATCACTATCTGCCGAATGCCCGGTGCCTCGGGGACATCCTCGCCGCACAGGGTTACACGTCGGCCTATCTGGGCGGTGCACCGACGACCTTCGCAGGTAAAGGGCATTTCTATCTCGATCACGGCTACACCACCGATCTGGGTTTGGAGGACTGGAAAGCCGCCGGGGAACCGGCCGATTACATCTCCGAGTGGGGCCTGTCAGACAGCCACCTGATGGTTCACGCCGAACAGACCGTAGAGCGGCTGCGGGCTTCCGACAAGCCGTTCAATCTGACAATGATCACCTTGGATACCCACGAGCCGCCCGGGGTGTTCAGCGACTGCCACACCGACGACGCCATGCCGATGGCTACCTCTGTGGCCTGCTCAATGAAGGCCGTCGCCGGGTTCTTGGAGTATCTGAAAGCGCATCACTATTTGGATGACACCGTTGTGATGGTGATGGGAGACCACGAGAAGATGCTCCTCGCAGGCAGCGAGTTCTCCGGTGTCCTCGCAACAGCGCCCGATCATCGCATCGTGATGCGGGTGTGGAGCCCTGCCCCGGTGAGGTTCACCCGCGCGGACGCCGATCAACTCAGCGTGCTGCCCACCACCCTGGAGCTTCTGGGCTTCTCCGTGCCGGACGGACGCGCTGGGCTGGGGGTGTCGTTCGTGGGAGACCACCCCGTCACCGGAACCATCCTGGCGCTCCCTACCGCCGATCAGGACGACCTGCTCGATGCGCCGTCCACCCAGCTGTATCGGCGCCTGTGGGGCCTGGGCTGATTCCTTTGGCGGGCTTGCTGTGGCTTGGGAATTCGAATGCCACGCTTTGACAATTTCGGCGCTCATTGCGCAACGCCAGCCGATTCAGCGTGTCTTCGCCGTCGACAAGTCGCGACCCGATGCCGTTACGGAGCGTACCGTCCGGCCGTCGTCCGAAGATGCTCAGCATGCAGGTAGATGTCTTGCACGGCATCGATTGGGATGCGGGTTTCTTGCTTCTCCTCGTCGAAGAGGCCGAGGTACTTCTGAGACCGGTTGAAGTGCAATCGACAGATCGGCTTGCGATTGTTGTCATCAAGGAGCACCCCGAAGTAGGACTTCGTATCTCGCCCCACGACCCGCGAGTAGTCAACCTCGCTGACCACGATGGCTCTCACGATTTGGAACCCTTCAATCTCCTCCAACGTGGTTTCCAGCTCGTTGCTGACTGGCTCAGTCGCAGCTGCATCCGCAGCCACAGCGGGAGCGGCACCAACGGCCGGTGCACCGCCCTGGAGAGCAACCTTCAAACGGTCGTTGACACGGTCGTTGATGAACTGAGCGAGTGCCTTCTGGATGATCCCATCAAACAGGTCACGCACTTTCACCGTGATGGAGCCTTGATACACCCGCGAGATCAACAGCCGGACAAAGTCGTCCGGGCGCGTCGCGAACAGGTCCCCCAGGCTGCGTTTGACGGCACTGACGTACTTCAGCTCTTCGGCAGCCGCCAGAACGGAATCCAAGTCGAACTCGTCCTTCGTGAGCTTCTTCAGCTCGGGAAGGACATACGGGTCGATATCAGCGAGGTCCAGCCGGAGGAATGGCTGCTCATCCATGATGTTGGACCTGTCCAGATCCGTGAAGAAGTGCCAATCTCGCCCGTTGGTCAGGACGGCAATACGCGCATTGGAGACATGGAAATACCGCACAAGTTGACCGGCATGCTCGCGGCGCAGCGGTTCGCCGATCTTCTTCGCCTCGATGAGTATCTGAACTCGGCCATCTCTTACGATCGCAAAGTCGATCTTCTCACCGCGCTTGGTTCCGACGTCGCAGACATACTCAGGAACGACCTCGTCTGGATTGAATACGTCGTAGCCGAGGACTCGCCCGACGAAGGGCATGACGACCGCCGTCTTGGTGGCTTCCTCGGTACCCAACGAAGACTCATAGGATTCGACTTTTGACGCCAAGTCCTCAATTGCACCCTCAAAAGACATCGACATCACCTTTCGTCAACTCTGACCCGTGTTCTGATCATGGCCTGTCGATGTGCATTTTGCGAGACCCTACGACAAGAAGGCACAGCAAGGAGCAGAAATCCGGTGCGATGGCCTTCTTCAGCGCAAGACGGGCTCTGCCTCTAATCCCCTTTCATCACCTTGACGATGCCCGTCAATGGCGAGGCCGGGGCGTTCAGCCGGGTCGATCATCTGGGACGCGAAACCCGTCACCACCGAATCAGGCAATAGCGTCACCGCTTTTCGCAGGCGATGCCGTCCTTGTCTCGATCCAGGCCCTTTCGGTAGCCGATGATCTTCTTGTACAGCTTGGTGGAGTGCTTGAAGGTGGTCACCGGGGTGCCGCTGGTGTGATCTTTGGCATTCGATCTGCCGACGCCATGCCGGTACACCTTGTTCAGAGCAGTGCAGTTCTTGAACTTGTACTTCAGCGCGGTCGGCGCAAAGACCGTGACCGAGGCCGGTACAACCGGCTGTGCGACTGCCTGCGGTGCGGCGGCCAATCCGGCCGCTGTGACTGCAACTGCCAATGCCGTGGCGATGATGCGCATAGCGCCCCCCTCTGTTCGCTGTCGCACAGAATATCGCTGCTGTGAACACCTGAGCAGGCCTTCGGGCCTACCGGTCGTCGGACTCGGATTCATCGGTGACCACCGGAATCCGCTGAGTGAGTTCGTTGTGGCGCTGCTCCGCCGCCGCAGAGCCGCTGAACAGTCCTTCGTTGGTGCGGCTGACCTCAGCGTCCTCAGGGTGCGCAGAGAGTCCCTTCCCGACCAGGACCCGACTAATGGGAAGCGCTTCGGGAAGGTACGAGCGGACGTAGGCGACCAGGCGTTCGCGCACCAGGCAACGCAGATCCCACAGCCTTCCGGAGTCGGCGGCGCTCATCAACAGCCGCACCCGCACCAGACCGCCGGTGGCATCGGTGACTTGGGTAACTGCGGTGCGTCCGTCCCACAGGTCACTTCCCTCGAGAATCTCGCGAAAGCGGTCACGCAACGCGTCCACCGAAACGCGCCAGTCGAGATCCAACTCGACGGAGCCCAGAATGTCGTTGCTCTTGCGCGTCCAGGTTTCGAACGGCTTGGTCGTGAAGTAGGTGCAGGGAAGCACCAAGCGCCGCTCATCCCAGATGTTGAGGACGACATAACTCAAGGTGATCTCGCCAACCCGGCCCCATTCGCCCTCGACCACGATCACGTCATCGACGCGCAATGCCTGGCTGAAGACCAGTTGGACGCCGGCGAACATGTTCGCCAAGGCCGATTGCGCAGCAAGACCGGCGATGACCGAGACGATACCGGCCGAAGCCAGCAGGCTGGCCCCCACAGTGCGCACTGCCGGGAAGCTCATCAAGATCGCGCCGACCGCGACGACGACTACCAGAGCGACAGCGAGCCGCTCCAGGATGAGGCCTTGCGTCCGAATGCGACGAGCGTCCGCAGTGTTCGGAATCTCGCCGCGGTGGCGTCCGAGCGCAATATCGGTGACGAAGGTGATCAGTGAGATCAAGAACCAGGCGCCGGCCCCGACGGTGAGTACCAGCATCACTTCGTTGACGCCCGACCACCAGCCACCGTCGCGCGGAAATGCGACCGCCCCGGCGATCCAGATGGCTGCGGTGATGACCACCGTCCGCAGCGGGCGCCGAATGTGTGAGGCCAGGTCGTTGGGCCACTCGTAGGCACGGAAGGGGATCCTGATCACGAGGGTCAGCACCACCAGGAATGCCACTGCGATGATCACGGCCAACACCACGGCGATGGCGAACTGGGTCCAACCTTGTGTCACGGGAGACTCCCTCGACGCTCGACTTGTGTGTTGTCCACCGTAGGCACCCGACGCGTGATTCTCAGCCGTCTTGCGGGGTGAGGTCTGGTGATTTCTTCTGATCGTGGCAGCCAGGCGGCGCATCGGAGGATGGCGACGCCAGTCAACGAGCCACCGTCAGTCGGTCGAAAGGCACCGCCGCACTGAACTCTCGAATTGCGTGGGTGTGGGCTCCAGCCTCTGCTGAAGCCCACACCGAAAGCCCATCCCTACTGCACCGACCAGCCGCCATCCGAGGGCAGGATCACGCCAGTCAGGTTGGTGGCGTCATCGCTGAGCAGGAAGCAGATCGAGGCCGCCAACTGATCGGGCATCGCAACCTGCGGAATGTTCGCCAACAACGCGCCGATGCGGGCCTGACCGAGTTCGGAGTCGAAGCTCGCCTGAATGTTGGTGGCCACCGGGCCGGGCGCCACCGCATTCACCCGAATGCCGGAGGTCGCATAGGTGAAGGCCGCGCTCTTGGTAATCCCGATCACCGCATGCTTGGACGTTGTGTACGCCAGACCGGCGGCCGAACCACGCAAGCCTGCTTCGGAGGAGATGTTCACAATCGATCCGGACTTGGCCGCGTACATCTTGGCCAAGACGGCCCGACTGAGCCGGAACAGGCCGGTGACGTTCACCGCCATGACCCGCTCCCATACCTGGTCGGAGACTTCATGCAGCGGGGTCATGTTGTCCATGATTCCGGCCACGTTGGCCAAACCGTGAATGGTGTCGCCGGCCAGTGCGACGACGGCGTCGACGTCTTCCTGCTTGGCCACATCGGCGACGATGGTTTCAGTCTGGGCATCCGGTAGGGATGCTGTGAAATCAGCCAAGCGTTCAGCGGAGATGTCGGCAGCGATCACGCGTCCGCCTTCGCGGGCCACCCGGGAGGCGGTCGCCTTGCCAATGCCAGAACCGGCACCGGTGACGATCACCGTCTTGCCGGAGAACCGTCCTGGGGTGATCTGCTCAACCCACGGCGCGGACGCTTCATTCTCGTCCTCGGGAACCTCAGGCATCACGCCACCATTGGCCTGCTTCACCAGTTCGTCGATCACAGCCTGCGAAACCTGACCCTGGCTCAGCGCGACAAGTTGCTGCAACGGGAAGGTCTTGATCGGGGCGAGCGAACTGTCGTCCTGACCTCCTTGTGCCAAGAATCCTCGAAGGATCTGTCCACCGACCGGATCATTCAGCCAGGTCTCAATGGAGGACTTGCCGGTTAACGGCGTGTTCTGTTCGGTCATGCCCATTCACTTTTGCCCCACCGCGCACATAAATCAAGGGTTGACTTCACACGCAACCTCTGATCTTTTTGCTTTGACTAGGCATTTTGGGTTACTTCCAGGACGCAGGATTGAGCACCCCAATGCGGCTCGGGCTTTTCACGCGAAGCAGGCTTGCCGGGAGTTGATGCCAAGCCGGGCCACAGGGAAGGCGTCAATGACCCGATAGTCGTGGCGCTCAATGAGCTCCTCGCTGCCGGGATCGTCCGGGTCGGTGCGGCCCATGTCGCTGGCCCAGGGTGGACTTCGCACTGAGGGTGACGAGGTTGTCCACCACCAGGAGACCACGCCGCGCGGGCGAGCCACCGTCGCGAGCAGCGGCCAGTGCTGTCACCGTCGCCTCGTCCCGGCGTTCCGCCACCTCGAAAACGGGCAGCGGCGCAGCCCCGTGCGAGCCGAAGAGCGTACTCGGGTCTAGCTCGGCGAGGACTTCGACGGAGTGCGCCCGTCACCAGCGATCCGAGTGCATTCAGACCGGGCCTTCGGGCTCCGCCAAACAGCCCCGCTCATTTCCACGAGGCCGGATTCAGCACCCGCGTCCGGCTGGCTGCCGGGAATGACCCGATGCGCCACAGACGATCGATGGGCATCACATGCAGGCGGTCACCATGGGTGTAGGAGCGCGTTCCGGTGGTCAACACCACCCCCGCACGGAATCGCTCTCCGAGCGCATCGCGCAATTGGGTCAAGCCGGTGAAGGCCGATTCCGTGACGCGCTCGTTCGGGGTTACATCGAAGGCCAGCACCTGACCGTCATCGAACTCGGCGACGACATCCACCTTCGCTTCGTCGCTGGTGCGCCAATGGCCCAAGGTGACCGGAGCCTCCTGCCAGGAGGTCTGCTTGCGAAGCTCGGCGACCACCACCGTTTCCAACAGCTTGCCGAAATCACTCAATGCTGCGGTATCGAATCCGATCACTCCACTCGGGGTTGCCCGCAGCAACCGGGCCGCCAGGCCGGAATCCACCAGGTGCACCTTCGGCCGGGCGCTCACCCGCGAGCGCAGGTCGGTGCCCCAGGCCGGAAGCCGCACCGCTAAGAACAGGTCCTCCAACAGTCGCAGGTAGTTCTCGGCCGTCTTCCGTTCCACCCCGACGGCCTCCGCTGCCCGGGTGATGTTCAGTAGCCCCCCGGTCTGGAGGGCCACCTGGCTGAGCAAGTCGGCCAAGGCCTGCCGTTGACGCACCTGAGTGAGTTCCTGGGCGTCGCGGTCCACCGAGCGGCGCACGTAGTCGTCGAACCAGCGGGCACGCGCAGTATCGGAGCGCCCCAGCGCCAGGGGCAGCCCGCCTCGGCAGGCCAGTTCGGCGTAGTCCTCCCGAGAGGTATCGGACGGCGGCTGCTGCGCCACGGTTTCTTCCGGGTCATGCAGCAGCGACTCCAGAATCTCCTCACGGATTCCCATCAGCTCGCCTTGGGACAGCGGCCAGATCGTCAGCGAGTGCAGGCGTCCGGTCAGCGCCTGGGCGGTTCGCGGCAAGGCGTCCTGCCTGGTGGAGCCGGTGATCACCGCCAACCCCGGGCGGGTACCTTCCCGGTTGAGGCGTGCCTTGATGGCGTCCAGAATCTCGGGGACGCGTTGATATTCGTCGATGCACAGCGGCAGACCGCCGCCCGTGACTAGTCGGGGATTGCCTGCCAGCGCCTCTCTGGTCTCCACGTCGTCGAGGTCGATCACGTCAACGCCATGGTCGCCGGCGAGCTTCCACAGCACGGTGGATTTGCCGACCGAGCGGGGCCCGTGAAGTGCAATCACAGGCTCTTCGTTGACCAACTCCGCGAGGAGTTCACTGACCCGTCGCTGCACCATGTCGTTCCTCGCCATGGCCTCACGCTAACAGGGAGAATGACCGAACTACTCGAACGTGAGCGCGTGTATGACACGTTTTTGATCGTTTGTAGGACGCGAATCTGAGCGGTCCTTTGCGAGTTCCCGCAGGCGTTGCCCCCCGTGGCGCACAGTTCTGTCGAAGCAGGCCTCCAGCTCAAGAGCGGACTTATCCACATCTTTTCGAACACCTATTCTATTTCGTCAGTGGCACCCGCCAGACTAAGAGACGTGGAAAGCAGCAACGTGGTGGTCTCGGCCGGGGAAGCCCTCGACCGAATCGAAGCTGCCCTGGATGCCGTTGATCCGAACCGCACCAGCGTGCCGCCCGAGCGCCAACTCGCCTGGGTGAGCAAGGCTCGCCGGCTCCGCACCCGGCTCGATGCCCTCGCCGGGCTGCTCACTGCCGAAGCCGAACGATCCCAGGCCTCGGAGAAGGCTGCGGGCACTCCCCTGGCGAACTGGCTGGGTGCTACCGAGGTTGTCTCGCGCAAAGAGGCCACCAGAGAGGTGTTTCAGGCGCGCGCTTTGGCCGATCACCGCAGCGTGGGGTTGGCCGCCAGTCGTGGACGGATCAACTCTGGTCAAGCCCGCGCTATCGGACGCGTTCTCGACGACATTGCACCGCAGCTGGACGCCACCCAGAAAGGGCAGGCGGAGCAGCTCATGGTTGAGCTGGCCGGACGCCTCGACGCCGACCAACTCGCCAAGGCTGCACCACAGGTCTTGCGCCAGGTCGCGCCCGATGCAGCTGAGGAGTCGTTGGAGGCCCGGCTGCAACGACAGGCGGAAGCTGCCCACCGTAATCGGAGCTTGCGTTTCTTCCACAGCGAGGGTTCGATTCATTTCGAAGGGTCGCTGCCCCAGGTCGAGGGAGAGCGGTTCATTTCGCTGATCAACTCCCATCGCGAGAAGCTGCGGCGTTCAGCGATCGAGGCTCGCGATCCGATGATGGAACACAGCACGGCCGAGCAGCGCCGAGCTGACGCGTTGGTGGCCCTCCTCACCGAGGTCGGTGCGGCCAAGCCTGAGGCCGGACGCGGCACTGCGCGGGTGCTGGTGACCTTGTCCTACGACAACCTGCGCACCCAGGCCACCGGTGCGGGTCTCATCGGGGCCGGCGATCCGCTTTCGGCGGGTGACCTGCGTCGCCTGTGTTGCGAGGCTGAGCTCATTCCGGTGGTACTCGGCACGGGCAGTGAACCCCTTGACGTGGGGATGGCGCATCGATTGGCCACTCGCCCACTACGCGACGCATTGACGATCCGAGATCGCGGCTGCGCCTTTCCCGGCTGCGACGAGCGGCCGGAGTTGTGCGAGGCGCACCACATCACGCCGTGGTGGGACGGCGGCGCCTCGGCATTGTCGAATCTGGTCCTGCTCTGCCACCGCCACCACGCCGAGGTCGAGCCCCACAAGCACGGCATACGCGACCAGTGGGTGGTTCACATCGATGCCGGCAGTGGGCAACCGATCTTCACACCTCCGAAACGGATGCAGGCGCTCTGCGGCGCGCTCACCCCGGACCAACCCAGCGGCTCACCGCCGAGCGATACGGCTCAAGGCAGGGGTACGCCCTCTGACGGGTCACCGCCGGGCCGACCTGCTCACCGTCAACCTGCCGAACACAGTGGGGATTCGGATCGAGCGAATCGGAGATCGCAACACCGTCGGGAACCAACTGCCGAGAACGCCGATGGCTTGGCACGCACCGAGCCGCTCTTTTCCGCGACCGGCTGAGGACCACCCTGGGAATCGCTGCGCCCGGAGGGGAACCCTTAAAAGGAGCACCACCTCCGCGCAAATCCTCGTTCGATAACTGGCGGGTTATTGGAGCATTCCGGTAACGCCGTCGACATGTGGCTTCCCTAACGTGTTGTGCGGCAATCCAGAACTCGACGCCGCCTCGGCGTCCACAACGAGAGCGCGAAGAATCATGCCCAAACTCAAGCATCACATCTTTGTCTGCTGCAGCTTCCGGGGGAACGGCAACGCCCAAGGCATCTGCAACAAAGCCGGCTCGGTGGCCCTGCTGCCCTACATCGAAGAAGAACTCTCCGATCGCGGAATGCACGATGTTCAGGTTTCCAGCACTGGCTGCCTGCAGGTCTGCGAGCGCGGCCCAGCCATGGTCATCTACCCCGAGAACTGGTGGTACGGAGACATCCAGGGCCAAGACGACATCGACACCATCCTGGACGCCCTCGAGGAGGGCAAGCAGTCCATCCAGTTCGCCATGTGACACGGCCCCAATCCGCACCCCTAACCCCGCGACTTTCCCGCCACGTCGCTACACGTACGTCACGTTGCTACAGATGCGCCGGTAGCAACGTGAAGTACGTGTAGCGAGGTCGCGGACGGGACGGCGACGGGTCACGGATTGGACGGCGACGGGTCGCGGATTGGACGGCAACAGCCTGCGGACTGACGCGGTCGAGACCGGGCGGGATCAACACGGGACGCCGGACTCGCCAACAACGCCGAAGGGCCCCGATCGATGATCAGGGCCCCGGTGTTCACAGTGGCGCGCTCGGAGGGATTCGAACCCCCAACCTTCTGATCCGTAGTCAGATGCTCTATCCGTTGAGCCACGAGCGCTTGAGAGCGTCCTCTACCTTACTTCACTGCTCGGAGAGCCGTCCAACTGAGCCCAGAACCGGGCGGATTTGTCCTGACTTTCGCACCCTTGCATCGCCTCAAATGCGCCCGTGGGACGATACTTCAAACGATTGACTGGCCTATCGGAACAAGATCGGCCAGTATGGCTGAACCGCATCGACTCCTGCGCGACAATGAGTCGTAGTCGGCACAGCACAATTTCACTCCCGGAGGAGATCCCCATGGCACCTGAGGTGGCAGTCGCTCCCAGTAATGCACCCGCTAACGCACCACAGCCACT
Organism: Propionibacteriaceae bacterium UBA7704; assembly: GCA_002482525.1. GTDB lineage: Bacteria > Actinomycetota > Actinomycetes > Propionibacteriales > Propionibacteriaceae > Propionicimonas. The sequence continues at coordinate 71,884 of DLGC01000015.1, forward strand.
GCTCGATTGGGTCGCCGGAGTGGCCGCACTCACTCAGCCAGACCAGATCTACTGGTGCGACGGCTCGGAAGCCGAACGAGATCGCCTGCAGCAGTTGGCTGTCGACGCCGGCACCCTCATCAAGCTCAACCCGGAGATCCGTCCGAACTGCTTCCTGGCACGCTCCGACCCCAAGGACGTCGCGCGAGTCGAAGCAAGCACCTACATCTGCTCGGCGAAAGAAGAGGACGCCGGCCCCACCAACAACTGGGCCGACCCCACCGAGATGCGTGGCAAGCTCGCCGGCGTCTTCGCCGGCTCGATGCGCGGCCGCACCATGTACGTCATCCCCTTCTCCATGGGCCCGGTCACCAGCCCGCTGGCCCGTCTGGGCATCGAGCTCACCGACAGCCCCTACGTGGTGCTCAACATGCGCATCATGACCCGCATGGGCTCCGAGGCGCTGGATCGGATCGCCGCCGGTTACTACTGGGTGCCCGCCGTGCACTCGGTCGGCTACCCGCTGGTCGACGCGGAGGGCAACACGCGCCCCGATGTGTCGTGGCCGTGCAATGACACCAAATACATCACGCACTTCCCCGAGACCCGCGAGATCTGGTCCTACGGATCCGGCTACGGCGGCAACGCCCTACTCGGCAAGAAGTGCTACGCCCTGCGGATTGCCAGCGTCATCGCCCGCGATGAAGGCTGGCTGGCCGAGCACATGCTGATTCTGAAGATCACCAGCCCGGAGGGCCGCGAGTTCCACCTCAGCGCAGCCTTCCCGTCGGCCTGCGGCAAGACCAACCTGGCCATGTTGCGTCCGACGATCCCCGGCTGGAAGGTCGAGACCGTCGGCGACGACATTGCGTGGATGCGCCCGGGCAACGACGGACGCCTGTACGCCATCAACCCTGAGCGCGGCTTCTTCGGCGTCGCCCCCGGCACCGGCGAGAACACCAACCCCACCGCGCTGCACGCGCTCGGACACGACGTGATCTTCACCAATGTGGCGCTCACCGACAACGGTGACATCTGGTGGGAGGGCATGACGGACGAGCGGCCGGCCCACCTCATCGACTGGCAGGGCAACGACTGGACGCCGGAATCCGGCACTCCCGCCGCACACCCCAATGGCCGCTTCACCGTTACCGCCGATCAGGCCGAGTCCATCTCCCCGGATTGGGAGGAGCCGGCCGGTGTGCCCATCGACGTCATCCTGTTCGGCGGACGCCGGGCCAGCAATGTGCCGCTGATCAGCGAGTCTTACTCCTGGGAGCACGGCGTCTTCGTCGGCGCCACGGTCTCTTCCGAGCAGACCGCTGCCGCAGAGGGCACCGTCGGTGAGCTTCGCCGCGATCCGTTCGCGATGCTGCCGTTCTGTGGCTACAACATGGCTGACTACTGGGCGCACTGGCTCAAGCTGGGTGAGAAGCTCGGCGAGGGCGCGCCGCGAATCTTCCAGGTCAACTGGTTCCGCAAGGGTGCCGACGGCAAGTTCCTGTGGCCGGGCTTCGGCGACAACGCCCGTCCCATCGAATGGGCGCTGCGTCGAGTGGCCGGCGAGGTCGGTGCCGTGGACGCCATCAGCGGACGGCTGCCCCGCAGCGGCGATCTCAACCTGGGCGGTCTGGAGATCACCAAGGCCGAACTGGACGCCCTGTTCGCTCTGGACGCGGAAGCCTGGGGTGTCGAAGCCGACCTCACCGCGGAGTACTTCGCCCAGTTCGGAGACAAACTGCCTGCCGAATTGACCGACCAGTTGGCCGATCTGCGCGACCGTATCGAGCGGGTCAAGGCAGCGAATTCCTGACATAACCCGAGCAGCGGGCCGGGTGGCAATACGCCACTCGGCCCGCTGTCGTTCTCGGACCATAAAGCGCATCATTGCCGCTTCACGGATAGAACTCCCCGCCATGGTGACAACACACCACCTCGACGAGTACGTTGTTCACAACCACCTCACAGCTGAAGGATCGCAGCATATGCGCGCCTTCATCAGTGAGTCGCCGCCGGGGGGATCAGCAATGATCCGCGGCCCAAGCTATGAGGAGCAGAATGCGCAGTAATCGTTGGAGTCGTCTTGTCGCTGTTGGCGCTGCCACAGCACTGTCCGCCGGGATCGCCTTGCTGGCACCGGCAAGTCTTGCCCAAGCAGCCTCGACGGTCAGCCTGACCGGGCCGACCAGCACAGTGGCCGCGAGCAAGACCCTCGAATTCGTCTTTACCATCAATGGCGACGCCGACCAGTGGACGAAGACCCTTACGACCGTTTCGAGCCGGGTGAGTTCCACCTATCGCAGCACCCCAGGAAGCCCGTACACCACCACGACACCGTCGGTGGGAACGCCCGCCGCGCTTTACGTGCCCGTGTACTCGTTCACCACTCCGGGACGCTACCGGCTGACCGTCCAGGCCTGGGAGAGCGGCGTTGCCACGGCAACCGCCACCAAGGACTTCACCGTTGTGGCCAGCACCAGCTACAGCCGCTCCCTGAGCTCGACGTCGATCTCCGGCAAGGTAGGCGCGCGGTACCGCACCACCTTCACGGTGAATGCACCGCGCTACCAGGTCGGCGCCAAGACGGCGGTGTACTACAAGTTCAAGGGCAAGAAGAAGTACGTCAAGGTCGCCACGGGCAAGCTGAACAGTTCCGGCTACGCCAAGATGCTCACCAAGAAGGGGAAGATCCGCAAGGCCGGCCGCTACTACGTCAAGGTTGGCGCCGTGACCTACGCAGGCGGCTACAACACCAAGACGGTGAAGACCTACATCCACTCCTACTGATCAGCTCGATCATCAGTAGCGAAGGCCCCGGCACACCGCCGGGGCCTTCGCCGTTCACAGGTGAAAACTCAGTGGTTCGGTTCCGGCGCCGGCCAGCGACCCCGCAGATACGAATCCGGATAGCGGGCCATGGCATCGGCATCCAGTTCCGCGGCCGCCCGTAACGGCCAGGACGGCTCCCGCAGCGCCACCCGGGCCAAGGACACGGCATCGGCATCGCCGGCATCCAGAATCGCCTGCGCCTGGGCCGGCTCGGTGATGCGTCCGGCCACACTCACCGAGACTCCGGCCTTGCGAACCTCGCGAGCCAGCGGCACCTGATAGCCCGGCGCCGAGGGAATCTTGGCCAAGACATTGCCACCGCTGGAGACGTCGATCAGATCAGCACCGTGTTCGATCAGCAGCCGTGACACCGCTTGAGCGTCGGCGACGTCGAAACCCCCCTCGGTCCACTCGCTGGCCGACAGCCGCACCAGAATCGGCTTCTCGGCCGGCCACACCGCGCGTACCGCGTCGAGCACCTCCAACAGCAGCCGGGCGCGACCGACCAGATCTCCGCCGTAGCCGTCGGTGCGGGTATTGGTCAGCGGCGAGAGGAACTGAAAGATCAGATAGCCGTGGGCAGCGTGAATCTCCACCGCGTCGAACCCAGCGGCATCGGCGCGCTGAGCCGCCGCCGCGAAGTCAGCCACTACCTGCGCCAGGTCCGCCTCCGTCGCTGCCCGCGGCGCGGTCAGCCCCGGGAAGGGAACGTCGGTCGGCCCGATGGTCTCCCACCCCCCGTCGGGAACCGAAACCGAGCCCGTCTTCTCCGTGCCGAACTCGCGATAGGTGGAGCCTTTGCGTCCGGCATGCTGCAACTGCACCGCCATGGCGGCGCCCTGGCTGTGGCCGAACTCCACGATGGGACGCCAGGCCTCACCCTGTTCGTCATTCCACAGCCCGCAGCACCACGGTGTGATACGCCCCTCCGGTGACACTCCGGTCGCCTCGGCGATCACCAGCCCGAAGCCACCGGCGGCTCGAGCGCCATAGTGCACCAGATGCCAGGCTCCGGGCACACCGTCGCGGTTCTCGCACTGGTATTGGCACATCGGTGCGAGAAACAGCCGATTGGGAATGGTCAGCCCGCGCAACGTCAGCGGGTCGAATAAAGACGACATGATTACAGATTAGGCACGTGTTTGTTGCAGCCCCGGCTTTCTCAGCGACAACGCCCTACGCTCATTGGCAGGAGGAGGCACCATGACCGATTCAGCGACGTGGACCGAACGCTATGCGGCTGCGGCCATGGTCTGGGACACCACCCCGAACCAATTCGTGGTCGAGGCCTGCACGAACCTGACTCCGGGACGAGCTCTCGATCTCGGCGCCGGCGAAGGTCGCAATGCGATCTGGCTGGCCGGACGCGGCTGGACGGTCACCGCCGTCGACTTCGCCTCCATCGCGGTGGGACGCATCGCCAGCCACGCGGCGCTGCAAAGCGTGCGACTGGATGCCCTCGTCGCCAACGCACTGAACTACCACCCGGCACCTGAGTCCTTCGACCTGGCCCTGCTGTGCTACCTGCAACTGCCCGTCGCACAGTTGCGCAAGGCGATCAGCAATGCAGTCTCAGGCCTGGACGGCGGCGGACGGCTGGTTGTGGTCGCCCACGATGAGACGAATCTGCCCAACGGTGTCGGCGGCCCGAAGGATCCCGACCGTCTTACCAACCCTGAGACCGTGGCGAAGATCGCCACCGAGTTGGGCCTGTCCGTGGTCCGTGCCGAGGTGGTGCAGCGCGAGGTTCGCACCGACGACGGCCTGCGAATCGCGATGGATCATGTCGTGGAGGCGGTACGTCCTTAGCCGCGGCTGGGATTTACCTGGCAGGCTAGACGCCAGGAGCAGACGGATGAACCTTGAAGTGATCGTGATTCTCGGCGTCCTGCTGGTGGTCGCGGCGACCACCTTGGGGCCGAAACTCGGAGTGGCGACCCCACTGATCCTGGTGGCTCTCGGGTTCGGCATGAGCCTGATCCCGTTCATTGACGCTGTGGTGATCGAGCCGGAGTGGATCCTGGCCGGCGTACTGCCACCACTGCTCTACTCGGCCGCCGTAAACACTCCGGTCATGGAGTTCCGTCGCGATTTCGGCCTGATCTCAGCATTCTCGGTGGTCCTGGTTGTGGTCACCTCGGTCGCGATCGGATTCTTGGCCACCTGGATGGTCCCCGGGCTACCGCTAGGACTGGGAGTGGCCCTCGGCGCTGTGGTGAGCCCCACCGACGCGGTGGCCACCTCCATCGTGCGCCGGGCCGGGGTGTCCAACCGGCTGGTCACCGTGTTGGAGGGCGAAGCCATGCTCAACGACGCCACCGCATTGGTGCTGCTGCGCACCGCCGTGGCTGCGGTCGGCGTGTCGATCTCGCTGTGGCAAGTCCTGGGCCAGTTCGTCTGGGCGGTCGCGGCGGCCGTCGTCATCGGCTGGCTGGCCGGCAAGGTGAATCTGCTGGCACGGCGTTGGATCACCGAGGTCCCCGCCGGCGTCGCTTTGTCGCTGGGAGTTCCCTTTCTGGCGTATCTGCCGGCGTCCTATGTGGGTGCCTCAGGGTTGGTCGCAGCGGTGACTGCCGGCCTTGTTTCCGGCTTCGGCGCACCGAAACATCTGGGTGCTCGGGAGCGCCTCGCCGAACGCGCCGTCTGGCGCACGGTGGAGTTGCTGCTGGAAAGTGCCGTGTTCTTGATGGTCGGACTGGAACTGCCCACCCTGATGGCCACCTTGAGCAACGACGGCACCTACCTCGGGCAGCCGCTCGTGGTAGCCGTGGTGGTGGGCACAGCTGCGATCGCCATTCGTATCGTCTTCGTAGCCTTCGCGCTGTACTCGCTGGCCGGCCGCAACCGGCGCACCCCACGCATTCGCGAGCAGCTCAGTCAATGGCAAGACCAAGTCGCCGAGGGCCAACTGCCCCCCGAGGCGCTTCCGGCGCGGGCGGGCCGGCACTGGCGCACACTGCGACGGGGTGGGCGTCCGACATCAACAGAAGAGCGTCAGAGCCGGTGGCAACAACTCCTCAGCCGCAGGATCGCCGACCTGGACTACCTGGCCGCCGAACAGTTCGGTTGGCGCGACGGAGCGATTCTGGTGTGGGCCGGAATGCGTGGCGCCCTGACCATTGCCGCCGCCCAAACCTTGCCCGCCGGAACCGCCCACCGGTCCTTGATCATCTTGGCCGCAACCATCGTCGCCGTCGGCACCCTGGTGATCCAAGGCCTCACCTTGGCCGGACTCGCCCGACGCCTCGGGGTCACCAGCGACGACAACAACAGCAACCCCCGGCAATGGCGGATATTGCAGAAGGAACTCGACGCAGCGGCCTTGGAAAGCCTGCCAGAACCCAGCAGTGCTGATGCCGCCAGGGTGTTGTCCAAGGTTCGCGAGCGGCTCCATCAGACCACCCGCAATGGTGCTGTAGAGGCCCAGGCCCGCCAGTTGCGGCTGAGTGCGGTAGAAGCCCAACGCGTCCGGCTGGGCGAGTTACGTCAGCTGGGGACCTATCCGTCCGCCATGCTCGACGATGCCTTGGCGCAGCTCGATGCCCAACAGCTCAGCATCGAGTTGCGCCAGGAGTACGACTGATTCGGCGAAGTCGGTACGCCTGCCACCACGACACAGCGGCCGGGGCGTCGGTACTGAATGGGTACCGACGCCCCGGCCGTTGCAGAGCGAGATTCAGATCTTCCAGGTCTGAGAACCCGACGCCTCGAGATCATGTGAGCCCATTCGGATGCCGGTGACCTTCTTGCCGTCGTCCCCGGCGACCGGGACGCAGGCCTCGACAGGCTCACCGGCCTTGAGCTTCTCGGTGGCCTCGATGTTGTCGGGCTGCGCACACTCCTCGATGGTGTCGAAGCTGGTGGCCACCACGGTGCCGTCCTCGACGACTGCGTAGGTGTTCGACGTCACCTGGACCAGGTCCGGGTCCGCAACGCCGGCCGCCTTGGCGGTGAATCGAACGAAGTAGATCTCATCCTCGGTCTCGTAGCGATCCGCGACCGCTGCCGGCGCGGGCTCGATCGCGGTCACGGTGACCTCGTAACTATCCGCCTTGGTGAAATTCACCTTCGCGGTGTCGCCGATCTTGTGGTCTCCCATGGACCCGCATCCCGATAGGCCCAGCGTTGCCGCCAGCGCTATCGCCGACACGGCGATTCCTCGTGCAATAGACATACGTCCCCCTTAATGGTGTGGCTTCCCCCCGGGGAAGCAGTGTGACCAATGCGGTGTTGTGGAGATCACGCTGCAGCGAAGCCCGAACGACTCCGAATGTGACGTCTCACGACGTGAGCACACGCACCGCACTCAGCAGACCTCGGCGACATCCGGACGCATCACCGACAGCACATCGCCGTATGCTGTGGCCCAATCCGCAGCGCCGAGCCGACAGGAGATCACCGTGGGTTTGTTCGGCCGCAGACCCAAAGCCCGAACTGCGCAAGCCCAGAAGGCGGCCATCGCCACGTTCTGGACCTGGTGGGACCAGAACGCCCAACCCATCGCCGACTCCATCGCGACCGGCGAGTTGGAGCGCTTCATCAAACCGATGAGCGCCCGGGTTCACGCGATCGACCCCGGGCTGTCCTGGGAGTTCGGCGCCGGGGACAGCAGCCGGCATCAGCTCACCATCACCGCCGAAGGCGACCCGCAGCTACGCCGTACCGCACGGCAGTGGCTGCGGGAAGCACCACCAGCAGACCAGACCTGGTCGTTCCACGATCTGCGGCAGGCCTCCGGATTGAATGCGACGCTGCAACTCAATGAGGCGACGCTGGTGCTGTCCGAGATCACCGTCACCGCGATTCCGGTCGGCAGTGGCCTGAACGTGACCGTGCACCACCCGGCATTCGCCGGCCTGTCGGATGTGATGCAGGCACAGATCTCCGCTCTGGCGTTGGACGCAGCACTCGGCGAGGAAGCCGTCGAGCTGTGGATCGGCACGATCGAGCACACCCCCACCGCCACGGCCCAAGCCATCCCCCTGGGCGAGCTTTCCGCAGCGCTGGCCGAAGTGATCGCCGAGTACATGCCCGACGGCGAGATGGCCTGGACGATGCTGCGCGGCACCGGGCCCCGCGGACTCGTGCAAGTACTGTGCCTCACCCGGCTGGCGAGCGTTCAGTCACCAGACTTCGATCAGCACGTCGCCATCACGGTGCCCTTCAGCGACATCACCGATGAAGGACTGGCGGGAGAGGCAGCACTCGACGAACTGCGGGCGTTCTCGGCCCACCTCGACGAGATCGTCGAAGGATCGGGGAAGCTGGTGGCCGAAGAGACCAGCGACGGCGTGCGGATCCTGCACTACTACGTGGACTCCACCACGCCGGCTTCCGAACAACTGCAGGTCGCCACCCGCGGCTGGCGCCAGGGGGTTGTTGAGATCACGACCTCGCTCGATCCGTCCTGGCACGAGGTGGCTGCCTTCCGAAGCTGAGGCCGATAGCGGCTGACGCCTCAGTTCGACGCCCGCCCCGGACGCGTCTCGCGGGCCCACAGCCAAGGCAGTGCGGCGATCACGGTGATTCCGCCGGTGACGGCGAAGGCCAGCTCGTAGCTGCCGTGGTCGACCAGCAGCCCGGCGATCAGCGGCCCGGCGATGGAACCGGAATCCTGGGCCATCTGAAAGGCAGCCAACGCCGGGCCGCCGTTGTGTTCGCGGCCCACCACATCGGCCAGCGACGCCTGCTGGGCCGGGTTCAACGTGCCGGCACCCACACCGGCGATCAAGGACAGCACCACCAGCAACGTCAGATTCGGTGCGAAACCGGTCGCTGCCGTGGCGATTCCGGAGACCACCAGCCCGCCAATGATGAATGGTCTGCGGCCACGGCGATCAGCGTTGCGACCCGCGACGGTCAGCCCCACCGCATTACCGAGCGCGAACACCGCCAGCGCCATCCCGGCAACCCAGGGCGCATTGCCGATCACCACAACAGCGAACAGCGGCAGGATCGCGTTGCGCACGCCGAAGTTCGCCCAGCCATTGGCGAAGCCCGAGCCGAAAGCAGCCCGATACGCACTGTCGCGCCACGCCTGACGCAGTCGCAGCACCGGCAGTGTCGGCACCCCCGGAGCCGGACGCAGCGCTGCGTCGCGCAAGAAGATCGCGACGATGGCCGCCGCGATCAGCAGCGCCACCGCGTACACCAGGAACGGCACCCGCAGGCCCCAACTGCCGAGCAGCCCGCCGACCACCGGCCCCCCGACCCCGCCCAGCAGAAAGGCGGTGGCGTAGACCGACGACACTCGCGCCCGAATGCTCACCGGAGCCAGTCGCACCAGCAAAGCGACAGCCGAGACCGTGAACATCGTCGACCCGATCCCGCCCAGGCCACGAAAGACCAGCAGTTGCCAGTAGTCCTGGGCGAACGCGGTGGCGCCGGTCGAGACCGCCACGATCACCAGCCCGCTCAGATAGACCGGACGTTCGCCCAACCGGGCGATGAGACGTCCACCGGCGGGAGCGAAGATCAGCCGGAAAAAGGCGAACGCGCTGACCACCACACTGGAGGCGAACGCCCCAACCCCGTAGCTCTGCGCGAATGAGGGCAACACCGGGGTGATCAGCCCGAAGCCCAGGGCGATCACGAACGCCGCCGCGACCAGTACCCAGAGCTCCCGCGGAATGCGGGGACGCAGCAGCGGCGGCTCCGCGACAGGTTCTTCAGGCACGATCATCCAGTATGCCGCTCGGCGAGGGCGTCCGGCGGTGGGCTGTCGACTCCACGCTGATGCCCCCATGGCCGTTCGCCTCACCGTCGGGTGAAGCGAACGAACCGTTGAGGAGCATTCGACGCACTGTTCATCGCGTCACAGCCCGTCATGGCGGAGGTGGTGGGATTTGAACCCACGAGAGGGTTGAAGCCCTCAACCCGCTTAGCAGGCGGGCGCCATAGACCGGACTAGGCGACACCTCCAAGACCGCGGTCAGCCTACAAGGCTGGGAAGGGGTGCGGCAAAAAAACCTGCGGGGTCGGCCCTGCCTAGGTGGCGGCGTGTCTGACGCCAGCGACCCGGGCGGGCAGCTATCGTCCAAAGTGGTGGCCGAGTACCGCCATCACCACGCGCGACCGCAGGAGGAGGTGCCATGCCAGCGAAGCTGAAGACCATCATCATCGTGCTGGTGGCTATCTTCATTACTTTCGCCGTCGTCCGTGACCCGGAGCGCTCTGCTGCGGTGGTCCATTCAGTCTGGGATCTGCTGGCCAACACCGTCGACGGCTTCGGCAGATTCTTCACCACCCTGGTCGGATGACATGGACGGGCACTGGCTGCCCGAGGCCGGGGTTCGTATGCTGCAGCGCTACACCGTCCCCGGCGACAGAGACATCGTCTTCGTCACCCGCAAACACTGGATAACCATCGCCGAACCCATCGCGACCGCGCTCGTCGCCGGTGTCGTGATGCTGCTACTGGTGGCTCGACTGAGCGAAGGCTTCCCGGAGGCCGGAGTGGTGGCTTTGCTGCTGTGGCTCGCACTGATGGGACGCGCCTTCTACCGATTGGTCGAGTGGCAATTCGCCTGGTTCGGCGCCACCCGCAGGCGGCTGATCCTCACCTACGGGCTGCTCAACCGGAAAGTCGCCATGATGCCACTGGAGAAGGTGACCGACATGAGCTACGCACGCTCCGCTCTTGGTCAGGTTCTCGGCTACGGAGAGTTCGTCTTGGAATCGGCAGGTCAGGACCAGGCGCTGCGCACCGTCGACTTCCTACCGGCTTCCGATGAGCTCTACCGAGTGTTGACCTCGACGATGTTCGAGACCCGCGAGCATCGCGACGCCCCCCTCGAAGCGCCAGCCAGAACCATCGACCCTGACGAGGTGCCGACCGAGAAGCTGCTGCGTCCCGATCACCGGGAATGAGCCGATTCAATCGCCACGCTCCGGAAAGCCTGGGTTCTTGTCATGGCGGGCTAGTCTTTACCTGCCATTACCGCCGAAGGACCTGTAGATGACCACATCGCCGGAGAGTAACTCGTCTGGACCCTCTCGGGGACGACGCATATCAGTCGAGGATCTCACCAGCGACGGCGGAGTCCGTCCCGGCTTCGGCGGCGCCGTCGGCTGGACCGTTTTGGGCACCATCATTCCCGGCCTCGGCCTGTGGCGAGCCGGGCATCGAATCATCGGCGGCATCATCATGGGGCTGCTGATCGTGGTCCTCGGCGGATTGACCTTTGTGTCGGTGACCAAACCCAAGTCGTTGACCGCGATGGTGACCGATCCCACCGTGCTCGTCATAGCTGCTGTGGCCCTCCTGCTGGTGGCCTTGGGCTGGGTGGTCGTCATCACCACCACCCACCTGGAGTTGCGTCCGGCACGAGCAACAGCGGTGCAGCGGGTGACCGGAGGCATCCTCGTCGGCGGGCTGGCGTTTGCCGTGGCAGCTCCGATGGCGATCGGCGCCAATCTCTCCTACACCAGCGCCGTCGCCCTCTCCGCCTATGACGAGGGAACGCCCGTCAATGTCGAGGACCCCTGGGACGGCAAGCAGCGCATCAATATTCTGATTCTGGGGGGCGACTCCGGCACTGGCCGAGACATCAAGCTCGGCATCCGTCCCGACAGTGTCTCGGTGGCCTCGATCAACACCAGCAACGGCGCGATCACGCTGATCAACATTCCCCGCCAGACGGCACGGATGCCCTTCCCCAAGGACTCGCCGCTACACAAGTACTTCCCGAACGGTTTCTACAACGGCGATCCGCTGAACCAGGAGTACGCGCTCAACGCGATGTACCGCAATATCCCCGCGACGGTGCCCAATAACATTCTGGGCGACACCAAAGACTTCGGCGCTTCGGTGATGATGGTCTCGGTCGGTGAGGCACTGGGTCTGGACATCGACTATCACGTCATCGTGAACATGGATGGCTTCAAAGACATCATCAACGCCATCGGCGGCATCACCGTCAACGTCAACGACCGGGTGCCGATCGGCGGCAGCAACGCCAGCGGCACCAAGCCCGCCGTAGCGCCGTCGGGGTGGATCGAGATCGGACCGAATCAGCACCTCATGGGCAATAAGGCACTGTGGTATGCCCGTGGGCGCTACCAAACCACCGACTACAAGCGCATGGAACGCCAGCAGTGCGTCATCAATGCCGTGGTCAAGCAGGCCAACCCGGTCAACATCTTGAACAACTTCCAGTCGATCGTCGCGGCCGGCACCAAAACCCTGCGTACCGACGTGCCCCGATCGCTGTTCCCGGCTTTGGCCGACCTGGCCTTGAAGGCTCAAAACAACTCGATCCGCAGCATTCTGCTCAATCACAGCATCGGCTTTGACACCACCAACCCGAACTGGCCTTCGGTGCGTAAGCGCGTCAAGCGAGCGCTCGCCGACGCCGACGCCGCGGCGAATGCCACCGCCACCCCGGCTGCGAGCCCCAGTGTCACCAGTGAGCCCAGTTCGTCCTCGACGCAGACAGCCTCGCCCAGCCCCACGGCGACCAAGACGAAGAAGTCGACCAGTAACCTCGACGACGCCTGCGCCTACCACCCCAACAAATAGCAGCGCGCACCCCCTCGCCGAACCGGCGGGATGCGCGACCTGGCGGCGAGGGTGGGATTCGAACCCACGGAGCCGTGAAGCTCGGCCGCTTTCAAGGCGGCTGCACTAGTCCACTATGCGACCTCGCCAGGAGCCCGGCCAGCTTACCGTCAAGTACCACCTGCGCGCCTCGCCAGGATGCCTCCGACGTGGAAAGCTGGAGGCATGCGCATCGTTACCGTCTCCGCCCCCGGCGGCACCGAGAATCTGACGCTGACCGAGGCCGAGACGCCCGCCGTCGGACCCGGCGAAGTACTCATCGCCGTGACGGCGGCCGGCGTCAACCGCGCCGATCTCCTGCAACGACAGGGCTTCTACCCGCCGCCTCCCGGAATCAGTGATGTCATCGGCTTGGAGGTGTCGGGGGTGATCGCCGACACCGGCGACGGCGTGACCGGGTGGAACCCCGGCGATGAGTGCGTGGCGCTGCTGGCCGGTGGCGGTTACGCCGAATATGTGGTCGTTCCGGCCGGACAGGTGGTGCCGCCGCCACCGGGCGTGCCGCTGATCTCGGCCGCCGGGCTCATCGAAGTCGCCGCCACGGTGGTGTCCAACTTCGACCACGTGCACCTCAGCGCCGGAGAGACCGTCCTGATCCATGGTGGCACCGGAGGCATCGGCACCTTCGGGATCCAATACGCCAAGGCCCTAGGCGCCACGGTCATCACCACAGCGGGTTCGGCCGAAAAACGGGAACTGTGCCGTGAACTCGGCGCCGATGTCGCCCTCGACTACCACGACGACTGGGCCACCGCAGTCACCGAGGTCACCGAAGGCCGCGGCGTGGATGTGATCCTGGACGTGATGGGCGCCAAGTACCTCGAACCGAATGTGGCCGCGTTGGCCGCCGACGGCCGGCTGGTCGTCATCGGACTGCAGGGCGGACGCAAAGGCACCCTGGACCTGAATCGGCTGCTCACCAAACGCGCCACTGTCACCGCAACCAGCCTGCGTGGGCGTCCGGTAGCCCAGAAGGCGGAGATTTGCGGACGCGTGGCCGAGCGTGTCTGGCCGATGATCGCCGCCGGTCGGCTGCGAATCGCGCCGGAGTCCCGCTTCGACTTCACTCAGGTCGCCGACGCTCACGCCCACTTGGAATCCGGTGCAAACATCGGAAAAGTCATTCTGGTTTGGTGAGCACGCCCCTAGAATCGGCCACACCCCCAACAGGCGAGGAGCACCCATGCTCATCGAGTTCGCCCCCTCCGCGCAAAGCAGCGTGGGCATCGAGTGGGAGCTGGCCTTGGTCGATCTCGACACCGGCGAGCTGGCCCCCGAGGCCGAGCCGGTGTTGGCCGCCTGCGGCTCGGGCCCGGAATCGCCGATCCGCAAGGAGTACCTCACCACCATGGTGGAGCTGGTCTCCGGAGTGCATCGCAGTGTCTCCGACGCAATCGTTGATATCGACGCCAGCCTGCAGGTGCTCAACGCGGCGCTGCGTCCCCGCAATCTGGCGGTGCTGGGCTCAGGCACCCATCCGTTCAGTCGCTCCGCCGACCAGCAGCGCTTCCGTGGACCCCGCTACGACCTGGTGGCCGAACGCACCGGCTACTGGGGACGCCAGATGGCGATCTGCGGCACCCACGTCCACATTGGGGTCGACCATCGCGAGAAGGCGCTGCCGCTCACCTGCGGCCTGGCCCGGTTCTATCCATATCTGCTGGCGGTGAGCTGCTCCTCGCCGTATTGGGAGGGGGAGGACACCTCTTTCGCCTCCCAGCGCACCATGCTGTTCCAGCAGCTCCCTACCAACGGTCTGCCCTATCCGATGCGCGATTGGGCACAGTTCGAGGCCTACGCCGACGACCTGCTGGCCTGCGGCATGATCAATGAGGCCGCCGAGATTCGCTGGGACGTGCGTCCCTCGCCGAAGTTCGGAACCGTAGAGAATCGCACGGCAGACTCCGTTCCGACCTTGGCCGAGCTGGGTTGTATCGCCGCGTTGACCCAGTGCTTTGCCGAGTACATCTCCCGCGGCTATGAACGTGATCAGACTGTCGAGCAGCTGCCGCCGTGGCTGGTGCGGGAGAACAAGTGGCGCGCTGCTCGTTATGGCATGGATGCCGACGTCATCCTGCCTGCCGGCGGAACTCGCGAAGTGCCGCTGCGCGAAGGCTTGGTGAAATGGGTCGACCGGCTTGCCACCATCTCCCGCGAACTGGACTGCGAAGCTGAACTCGCCTTCGCCGCCGACCTGGCCGAACACGGCGCCAGCTATGAGCGCCAACGGATCGCCGGTACCCCCGCCGCCGCGCTGCGGCTGCTGCTCGCCGAAACCGGCGCCCGGCGCCCACAGGCCTGAGTACCGCAGCGGTTCGGGCTAGTCTTTGGGGGTGCTTCCGTACCTGCTGCTGGCGACCCGCGACCACGACGAGGCGGCAGATGCCGAATACGCCTCGGTGTTGCGTCACAGCGGTTTGGCCCCCGAAGAGTTGCAGCGCGTACGTCTCGAGGCGGCACCACTGCCCGCGATCGATCTGGCCGACTACTCCGGGGTGATCCTGGGAGGCAGCTCGTTCAACGTCTCTGACACGGTGAAGTCTCCGCTGCAGCAACGTGTGGAGGCCGATCTGGACTCGCTACTGACGCGCGTCGTGGCCGAGGACATCCCCTTCCTCGGGCTGTGCTACGGGGTCGGGGCTTTGACCGCTCACCTTGGCGGGACGGTGAACCGTGAGTTCGCCGAACCGGTCGGCGCCACCCGAATCACGCTCACCCGCGACGGATTGGCCGATCCGATCCTGGCCGGAGTGGAACAGAATTTCGAAGCTTTCGTCGGTCACAAGGAAGCCTGCTCACAGCTGCCCTCCACTGTGACGATGCTCGCGGTCGGCCTAGCCTGCCCGGTGCAGATGTATCGCGTGGGACGCAATGTCTATGTGACCCAGTTCCATCCGGAGTTGGATGTGGCCGATTTGGCCGACCGCATGCGGATCTACCAACACGCCGGCTACTTCGCACCCGAGGAGCTCGACACTTTGGTCGCGATGGCGCATGACTCCGGCGTGACCGGCCAGCAGCACCTGGTACTGCGCAACTTCGTGCAGCGTTACCGCCGCGACGCCTGAGTACTCTGCGCTCGTTTCCTGTTCTTTGCGCTCGAAATTACGGGCGCAAAGACCGCTTTCGAGCGCAGGGTCGCAGGTCAGCAGGGGCGTTGCTGCGGGGAGCGCTGCGCCGTGAGCATGGGGTTGCGGACGACGACATCGCCGAGACTCTCGTCGATGCGGCGCATGACGTCGGCCGGGAGTTGCACTCCGGAGGCCGCGGCATTCTCCACCACCTGTTTGGGCTTGGACGCACCGATGATGGCGGTGGCCACGTTCGGATTCTGCAGCACCCACGCCACGGCGAGCTGAGCCATAGTCAGGTCGAGTTCCTCGGCCAGCGGCACGAGCCGCTGCACCGCCGTCAGCACCTCGTCGTCCATCAGCCGCTTGATCATGGCGGCGCCACCCTTGGAGTCGGTGGCACGGCTGTTGGCCGGCAGCGGCTGGCCGGGCAGGTATTTGCCGGTAAGCACCCCCTGAGCCACGGGTGACCAGCACACCTGGGACACGCCTAGCTCTGCCGAGGTGGGAACCACCCATTCCTCGATCACGCGCCACAGCATCGAGTACTGCGGCTGATTGGACACCAACTGGAATCCCAGTTGGGAGGCCAGCTTGTGAGCTTCGCGGATCTGCGCGGCGTCCCACTCCGAGACACCGATGTAGAGCGCCTTGCCCTGGCGAACCACATCGGCGAAAGCCTGCATGGTCTCTTCCAGGGGTGTCTCATGGTCGTAGCGATGAGCCTGGTACAAGTCGACATAGTCGGTCTTGAGCCGCTTCAGCGACCCGTTGATCGACTCCATGATGTGTTTGCGCGACAGGCCACAGTCGTTGGGTCCCTGCGGACCGGTGGGCCAGTACACCTTGGTGAAGATCTCCAAGGACTCGCGCCGCTGACCTTTCAGCGCGGTGCCCAGCACTTTCTCGGCGATCGTGTTGGCGTAGACATCGGCGGTGTCGAAGCTGGTGATGCCGACGTCCAGCGCCGTACGGACGCAACTGATCGCCGTCTCGTTTTCGATCTGAGAACCATGGGTAAGCCAGTTCCCGAAGCAGATCTCGGAGACTTTGAGCCCCGAGTTGCCCAAATAGCGATGCCTCACTGGTGCCCTCGCGAAGACACCTTCTTGCGCGATGACTGGTCCACCTCGATGATTTCGGTCTGCTCCAAGTTCGATTCCCCGTCGGCGGCTTCCGCGTCCTCGGCGGCCTGCTCGACGTCGACCACCTCAGAATCCTCGGCTGCGGCCTCGACGATGGCGTCGGTGTCGTCGGTGCTGACTTCCTCGCCTTCGCCGTCACCGTTCTTGAGTTCAGCGAGCCGGTCCGCCAGCGTCGAGTTGGTGTTGTCCAGGGTTGCCAGCATCTGACGAAGGTTCGCCAGTTGAGCGTTGATGGAATCCCGGCGGGCCACCGCCGCCTCCAACTCCCGCTCCGATTCGCGACGAATCTTCACTGCGGTCGCCCGGGCCGAAGCAACATGCTGGATCGCCTCTTCTCGGGCCGCCTTCATGGTCAACTCGGCCTGTTCCTTGGCGCCGGAGAGCAACTGCTCGGCCTCCAACTCCAAGTTGTCGTGACGCTCGCGCAGCTTGCTGATCGCCTGCTCGTGGCTGGCGCTCTGAGTTTCGAACTCCGCATTGGCCTTGTCGCGGCGCTCGGCCAGGTTCTGCTCGAACTCAGCGGCGGCTGCCGCGGCGCGGGCCCGGTGCGCTTCGTAGACGGCCTCGGCCTCTTCGCGACGAGCGACGGCTTCACGGTCGGCGTAGTCGACGATCTCGTCGGCCTGGCGCTTGGCAGCCTCCAGAATGCGGGCCGCCTCGGTGTCGGCCTTGCTGATGACGTCGCGGGAATGCCGATCCGCATTGCCGGTCATCTGGTCGGCTTCGGCAACCGCTTCATTCGTCACGCGGTCGGCCTCGGCCTGGGCACGCTGACGCAACTCGTTGGCCTCATCCTCGGCGAGCGCCAGCATGCGACCGATCCGCGCGCCGATGTCGGAGAAGGCAGGGGTCTCTTCTTTGGCCGACTCCAGCTTCGCCAACCGCGCCCGATAGCCGGAGAGCTGTTCCTCCAGTTGAGCGATGGCCGCCTGAGCCTTGTTCAGGGACAGTGCGGCGTCGGCCGCCTCAGCACGCGCTTGATCGCGAGCCTTGCACAAATCGCCGATTGCACGATCAACCTCAGTGGGGTCATAGCCCCGCAGCACCGTGCGGAAACCAGGAATCTGAATCATCTGTGTTCTTCCATTCCGTGTGAGGATCGGTTGGCGGCCGGTGTTCGGTCCATAGTGTTCAATGCACCGGAGAGTTGTCGAATCTGAGCAGTGATCTCTTCTCGGCGCTTGGCCAAAGTGGCCACTTCGGCTCGAGCACGCTCCGAGGCGGTGCGTGCCTCGGCTCGGACGGCATCCGCGTCCTTGCGCGCTTGGGCCAGTACAGCAACGGCTTCCTCGCGGGAGGCCAAGGCAGCGTCATAGGCCTCATGCTGCAGGTCTTCGAGATCAGCCAAGGCACGCTCGCGAATCGTCCGGGCGCCGGCCTCGGCCTCTTCCAGGCGTCGCTGGGCCCGCTCCTCCTGGGCGGTCACCTCTGCACGCGCGCCTCTGAGGAGACGATCGGCGGATTCCTGGGCCTGTATCCGGATGTTGGTGGCCTCGACTCCGGCGGCTTCGACGGTGGCTCGCGCCTTGGCTTCGAGTTCGTCGGCGCGGGCCTGGGCGGCGGCCAGGTCGGCACGGCTCCTATGTTCCATAGTGGTGATGGCCACCTCGGCTCCGGCTCGAAGCTGCGCGAGTTCCTTCTCGATTTCTTCGGCGCGCTGCTTCTTGATCGCCGCCACCTCCGCTTCGGCGCTTTCGCGAAGCTTCGCCATCTCTGCTTCGGTGCGCTCGACGAGTTCGGCGGCCATCGCGGCTTTCTCATCGAGCTGGGCCTGGGCTTCAGCAAGCAGAGCGTCGGCGCCGGCCTGTGCCTGGGCCCGCAACTCGGCGAGCTCGGCGTCAAAGGCGCTGCGCTCGCCGTCGAATTGGGCCTGCTGCGTCATACGATCGGCGCCCAACTCGGCGCGCGCCTTATCGATCTCGTCGTCGAGGGCTCGCCGATCATGCGCCAACTCGTCGGCGACATGGGCACGCATCGCAGCCAATTCCGCAGCCAGCAGCTCACGCTGCTGGGCATGCTCGGCCTCGACCTCCGCGCGGCGTTCATCGAGCTCGGCGTCGAAATCGGCCACTCGCTCGGCGATCCGCTGCAAGATTTCGATTTCGATGTTCCCATTGCGCTCGGCCAGTTCGTCGCGCTTGCGGTGTGCCTCGGCCAGGATCTCCTCAGCCTGAGCGCGGGCCCGTTCCACGACTTCAGCCGCGGTGCGCTCAGCGGACTGGTGCACCAAAGCGGCTTGCTCGGTGGCTTCTTCCAGCACTCGGAGGGCGTCCTCGCGGGCATCGTCGAGGCGCGCGCGAATCTGAACACGGATCTGCTCGGCCTCAGCCTGGGCCTGCAACACCTCCCGGTGGGCGCCTTCGATAAGTTCCCGCTGCCGGGTCAATGCGACGCGTGCGGCGTCCGCCTCGGCCTGTGCTTCATTGCGCAATTGATCAGCGAGGAGCTGAGCCTGGTTGAGGATCTCGGTCGCCTGCTCAGCAACCGCACCGTCCCCCGCTCCCTCACCAAACAACGGATTCACTGTGAGCACTAAAGAATAGTGCTATCCGAAACCCCGAAATGGCAAGCCCAAACACAAGACCCATACGGTGGTCTCAGGTCGAGGTGCAGTCACCCGGAAGGGGTATTCCGCTCCGGTAGAGTGGGTCGTCGTGCGATACCTCTCGACCCGAGACGACAGTGGCGCAGCCCGCCTCGGCTTCACCGACATCCTGCTCGCCGGACTCGCGTCCGACGGGGGGCTTTATCTTCCCGAAAGCTACCCGCAGATCACTGCCTCGCTGCTGGCCCAGTGGCGCCGCGTGCTCGACGAGGAGGGCTACGCCGGATTGGCCTACGCCGTCTGCACCCTGTTCGTGGACGATATTCCCGCCGACGACCTCAAAGAAATCTGTAAGCGCGCCTACAATTCCGACACATTCTCCGACCCTCAGATCGTCCCGGTAACCGAACTAAATGATGGTCTATGGATATGTCACCTTTCCGAGGGACCGACCGCTGCTTTCAAGGACTTGGCGATGCAGTTGCTCGGCGAGCTTTTCGAGTATCAGCTCCATCGCGTCGGTGCGGAATTGAACATCTTGGGAGCCACGAGCGGCGACACCGGGTCGGCGGCCGAGCACGCCATGGTGGGCCGCACCGGAATCCGAGTGTTCATGCTCACCCCTGCCGGGCGGATGACACCGTTCCAGCAAGCCCAGATGTTCAGCCTGGACGACCCTCACGTCATCAACATCGCCGTGAGCGGCGTCTTCGACGACTGCCAGGACCTGGTTAAGACGGTCGCCGCCGATGCCGAGTTCAAGCAGCGCTATCACCTCGGTGCGGTGAACTCGATCAACTGGGCACGGCTGATGGCCCAGATCGTCTACTACATCGCCGCCTGGCTCCGGGTCACCACCGCCGACGATCAGCGGGTTTCGTTCACCGTACCCACCGGCAATTTCGGCAACATCTGCGCGGGGCATATCGCCCGTCAGATGGGGCTCCCGATCGATCAGCTCGTGCTGGCCACCAACGAGAACAACGTCTTGGACGAGTTCTTCCGCACCGGGATCTACCGGGTGCGTTCGTCCGCCGAGACCCACGCCACGTCCAGCCCCAGCATGGACATCTCCAAAGCGTCCAACTTCGAGCGCTTCATCTTTGACCTGCTGGGACGCGACGCCGGCCGCGTGCGGGAACTGTTCGCCGAGCAACTGCCGCAGCAGGGCTTCTTCGACCTGTCCGACACACCGGAGTTCGCCACGATCACCGAGCGCTACGGCTTTGTGTCAGGCTCGTCCACCCACAGCGATCGGGTGGCCACGATTCGCCAGCTGTGGACCGAACATAACCTGCTGATTGATCCCCATACCGCCGATGGGGTGAAGGTGGCCGGCGAGTTCACCCACCCGGACGTCCCGATGATCGTGACCGAAACCGCCCTGCCGGTGAAGTTCTCAGAGACCATCGTGGAGGCCATCGGAGTTGAACCTGAGCGTCCGGCGCGCTTCACCGGTATCGAGGAGCTTCCGCGCCACGTGATCGATCTGCCCAATGATGCCGCCGCATTGAAAGCTCTGATCGCCCAGCGGGTGGACGGCTAGGCCGCACCCTCGCTGCAGCCGGCCTCGGGATCGCTCGGGTGTTTCGCCGGCTGGCGCCACGGCGGGACGGGTCACCCCTAGGCTGGGCCGATGAGCTTCTCCATCGTCGAACTGGTCGGTTATCTGGCATCCCTCCTCATCGTCGCCTCGCTGGCGATGAAGTCGGTGGTGCGGCTGCGGGTGGTCTCCCTGCTCGGCTCGATCGTCTTCGTCGTCTACGGAGTCCTGCTCGGCTCGATTCCATTGATCATCACCAATGTGGCCGCGGCCGGACTGAACATCTGGTACCTGCGTCAGGAGTTTCGACCCGACCGCGATATCGGCGCGGTGCCGATCGAGGCAGAGGCACCCTTCCTCCAAGATTTCCTGAGCTCTCATCGCGAGGACATCAACCGCTTCCATCCGGGGTTCAGCGGACCTGACGATGGCGACTTCGTCCGTCTCCTCACCCGCGACGGCCTGCCTGCCGGCGCGGTGATCGGGCGTCCGGACGGCACGACCCTTCACCTCAGTCTGGACTACGTGATGTCGGCTTTCCGAGACTCCCGGATCGGGGCCTGGCTCTACGGTGCCGGGTCGACGACCTTCACCGCTGCGGGCTTCACCACCGTGACCGCCCAGCCGGAGTCAGAAGCTCTGCGCAGCTACCTGCTACGGCAGGGTTTCGAGGAAACCGCAGACGGTCTGACTCTCACCGTGAGCTAACCGACCGGGCGAAACGATAGGCGCTAGTGCGTCGCTTCCAGCACGGTGCCGAACTGTTCATCGGCCAGCTCGGAGGTAACAGGATGCAGCCGCGCGGTCTCATCCTCGGGGGTGACCTGCCAGATGTGCTCTGCGGCCAGCAGCCACAGGCCTGCGGAACCATCGGCCCTGACGCCATCACTATGGGCCACCGAAAGTGCGACCGACCGCCACGAGTCACCGGCCAAGGCCTGCGCCATCGCCGGGTCGTCGACGAGATCGGAAAGGTGGCGCGCAGCCCGGGTACGAACGATGGAATCGGGGGATACCAGCCGCTCCACCCACAGCTTGGGAAGGGCGAGGGAATCGCCGATGTCCTCTGTGGCGCTGAGATCGGCCGCCTGGCGGAGTTGCTCCCTCAGTAGCTCCGGCGTCAACTCAGCCAGCTGCACCTCAGCACCGTCGCCGGACGCGAGCACCCCGGCGCTCGCGGTGGTCCAACCCTGGTACAGACACAGAGTGTCCGGGACAGCCGTGATCAGCACCAGGGCGCTGTCGGCCTCGCGGAGAATCTGTTCACGTTCGCCGAGCGGCGGGATCTCGCCGGCAGTGGCTGATTCCGCGGCCGCAATGGTGGTTCCCGCATCCAGGTAGGCATGCAGGGGCACAGCCGCTATCGCTTCGGTGCTGAAGGGAAGCCGGCTCACATCGTGGCGCGCCGCCTGGCGGTTCCACTCGCTCAGCGTCAGATAGATCGCGTCGATCAAGGCGGGGCTCGCCGCAGCCACCACCCGGGGCGCATCAGGCACGTCATGGCCCAGGCGAAGCGCCAGTGCCTGAGCCAACCGCGTCCAGGTCCACCACGGTGTTTCCGAGGTGTCATCAACCACCATCGGCAACAACACCACGCCGTCGAGCTGCTCGGACAACCCTTCGGCGATCGCGGCAAGCTCCACCTGCTGGGCGTGGAGGGTGTCGGCGTATTCGAGCAGGGCGTCGCGTCGCTCGACGGCGCGTCCGCGATCAGCGCGCAGTCGGTCACGGATGGCGACGCCCTGCTGCAAGCGTGGCGTCGGCGCACCACTATCGCCGGACTGTTCCACGGCCAACTCCAGCGACAGCGCGTCCAACACCTGATCGGATTCCTGCACCATCGCGTCCACCTGGGCCGCGGCACTACGGATGATTTCAGGGTCTCCCGGAACAGTGGCGGTCATCAATTCGCCCATTCTCATGTCCTGGCCCCTCCCGCAGTTCGCGCGGCCAGCCTATTAGAGGCGGTCGCTCAATGCAGCATCCGCAGCAGGGGAGTTCTGACCGTGCCAATTCCTGGTGATCCCGCTACGCTGCCGACGGGAGGTGATCAGGAATGTCGACAATGGTGGGAATGAACCTCACGACAATGCGTGAGTTGGCCCGCAGTTTCCAAGAACGAAGCAATGACCTCAACCAATGCACGCTGCGCGTCGACCGACTTTCTCGAAATGTGGACTGGCTCGGCCGGGACGCCGAGAATTTTCGCTCCGAGTGGCGCACCATGCGCCAACAGCTCCTCACTGCAGGCCAAGCGCTGGTCACACTGCATGACCTCCTCAAAGCACAGGTCGACGAGCAGGAACGCACCTCCAACGAATATGCGGGCGGCACCGGCCTTCCCTCCCCGGGCGCTCCTCTGCCCGGCCTGCCCTGGGACATCCCGTTTCCGACCGCAGAAGAGCTCGGGCGAGCCCTTGAGCAGTGGCTCTTCGATGGGGCAACCGGCCTGCAGGACTTCATCAACTCCCTGGGCCCCGACGCCTACACGTTTCTTGAGTGGCTTGGTGGTCCGAAGACCCTGGCCCCCGATGACCTGACTGCATTGGTCCCCGGTCTGCAAGAGGGGATAGGTGACGCCATCGATTGGCTGGACACCGCCCCCGTCGGCCCACTTCCAGCAGCGCAGGACTGGGTCCGCGATGTCTTCGGCTTCCAGTACGTGCCGGACAAGGACTTCTATACAACCAATGAGAACTCCCTCCAAAGCCGCTTGGGCTATATGGACACCTATGACCTCTTCCACAAAACTCTCGGCATGGATCTGGATAAACAGGTCATCGAGTTCAATGCCGACGGCAAGGAATACCGGCTGGAACTATGGAAGGGGTCCTACGCTTCCGGTGGCGCCTACGGCGGCGAAATCGGCCTGTACACCCGCGATCCGAATGTCGGCGGTGTTGAAGGTCTGCGCCAAGCGATGAACCCCGAGTACTACTCGACAGCCGGCGAAGAGGACAAGATTCGTATGGTTCAGACGGTCTACGACAACAACAGTGACGAGGAGCTGTTCACCAACGACAGCGAGGGCGGCGGCGAGGACCGCAAGCACTTCTGGAACCTTGGGATTCGAACCGACGTATCGAGAGAACCCGAGTCCCTAGGTCAGCGCGGCGCACTCTACGTCGAGGATCCTGAGGTGCGAGACGCGATGCTCACTGCACTACAGCACCAAAAAGACATCTCAGGCGTCGGGATTGGCGCCAATGGCGAGATCGTGTACGACTGGGGGTTCTCGAAGTGAGCTCTCGCTGGGTGCCCCTTGCGGCGATAGCGCTGCTGATATTGGCGCTGAGTTCGTGCGCCCTGCCCACGCGCAACTACACCGACGACGCCAGCGCCCAGGCCTACCTACTGCACACTATGCAGCAACGCTACGGACTGGACTTCACCATCAGCTACGAACCACAACCACCCGGTATCGAGGCTCCGGGGGTCTATGAGAGCTACTCGATGTGGGTCTACCAAACCGGATACCCCGACCGCCTGGGTCTAGTGAGCACTCCCCCGATGGGCGGAGAAGTCAAGGATTCCTGGAGCATCAACTTCTTCCGCGACGAAATCGAAGCTCCCTTCAAAGCCGCCTGCAACCAATTCCGCGACGCCCTCAACACCTGCTCCTTCAAAGCGAGAATGAGCCTCGAACCTCAACTATGGAAACCCGGCATGACCTACGAAGAATTCCGGGCGGCAGCACCCAGAATCTCGGTAGATGTTGACGTCACCTTCGATGTCCACGACGTCACCACCAACGCCCCCGTAGTGAAGCGACTCCTGGACCACTTGCACACCACAGCCTCCACCGTATGGAGCTTCGATGTGCTCTTCGACCGCGACGGAGAAGAGATCCTGAGCTTTCGCTACCACTCAGGCAACCCCGTACCCAGTCTGGACGACCTCCTCAACGAAATGGACTGACCAGTCTGCGGCGACTGTCGCGCAGTTCGCCGCTCAACTGAGGTGTTGATCAGTCAGCGGTATCGGCTGCTACTTTCGGCTTGCCGCGAGGAATCGTCAGTGCCAACAGCACCAGTGCGGCGAGATTCGCAACGGCTAGCACCCAGTTCACCCAACTGGCGGTGGAAGCCAACGGTTGGAGCAGGCCCAAGGCGGCGAGCACGATCGCCAGGAGGTGCAGGCCACGGCGGATCGTGAACACACCCCACGTGGCGAGGGCGTAGAGCCCTGCGGTGACCAACAGCACGGCGCCGATCACCACGCCCGCCGTCGCACCGGGGGTGCCCTCGGGCAGGAACAGCAGGTAGAGGGCAGACACGCCCCAATAGGCGGTGATGAGGGCCATGACCAGGAAGGCGAACAGGCGCATCCGGGCCCGAGCGGACCCTGCAGTATCAGGAAGTTGCGGCACGACGCCTACCGTAGCGTCCGCACGCCTCACTCGCAGACTTGAAGGTCGCCACCCATCACGAACTCTGGGGTATCGGCCCCGACGAACTGCAGCTTGTTGGGAAGGGTCAACATGATGGTGCCGTCGCCGAGCCCCAGATCCTGGGAGGCCGACCCTGGATAGGCGGCTTTCAACTCCGCGAAGTTGAGGGTCAGCGGAACCTTGTCGGCAATGACCAACTCCGACGGCAACTTGTTCTTCACCCGGAACTGCCAGGACACCAACGTGCGCGGTGACGTCGGGCTGAGGTCCTCGGCCACGAACTCCACTCCAAGGCCGCCGTAGACCAAGGTCTCGCCCCACTGACCCGACAAGCCCTCACAGGTCTCGCCTGTCACCACCGAGTCCGGGTCACCCAGTCGCTTGGCCAGGGCCTCCGCGACCTTCTCCTGGTCGGTGCCGAAGTCGTATTTCCCGATGCCTTGACCGCTGAGTTTGAGCGCGGCCAGCGAGGTTGGTGTCGGAGTGGCGACCGCAGTTGCTGAGGTAGCTGTCGGGTCGGCCGGGACAGTCGGGGATCCGGTCACGGCACCTGGCGGCGTCTTGGCACATCCGACCATGACGACCAGGAGGGCCGCGATGACCCCGGAGATTCTCACTGCACGCTTCATGGTTCGACTCCACTATCGGCGCGACGGGCTGGTGCACGGAACTGTAGCGCAGCACAGTTCCGTGCACAGGCTGCCCACAGGCGCCGCGGGCGTTAGCCTTGGTCACAGCGACCGAAGGGACCTTCACCAATGACCGCCACGACGAAGCGCATCGGCATTCTCACTGCGGGCGGTGACAGCCCGGGGCTCAACGCAGCGCTGCGAGGCTTCGGCAAGGCCGCCATCCAGAACGGCTGGGAGTTGATCGGCTTCCGCGACGGCATCCGAGGGCTGGTGGAGAACCGTTTTGTCGAGCTGGATTCCAAGGCACTGTCGGGCATTCTGACTGTCGGTGGCACCATCTTGGGAACCAGCCGGGACAAGGTGCACAAGATGAGCATCAACGATGAGGTCGTCGACGCCCGTCCGCAGGTTGTGGCCAATGTCGAAGCCGACAACTTGGACGCCTTGGTGTTGTTGGGAGGTGGCGGTACCCAGAAGAATGCAATGAGGTTGGCCGAGTCCGGCCTGAATGTGCTCACCCTGCCGAAGACCATCGACAACGACATCGCCCGCACCGACACCAGCTTCGGGTTCGCCACCGCCATGGAGATCGCCACCGAGGCCATCGACCGACTGCACTCCACCGCACACAGCCATCACCGCATCATCCTCACCGAGATCATGGGGCACCGTGCCGGCTGGCTGGCGTTGGGCTCCGGCATCGCAGGCGGCGCCGACATCATCTTGATTCCGGAAATTCCCTACTCGGTCGAAAGCGTGGCCGAGAAGATCAAGCACCGCATGCAGCGAGGCTCCCACTTCTCCGTCGTCGCCGTCGCCGAAGGCGCCCGCGACAAGCAGGACTGGGCCGACCTCGAAGCCGCGGAGCTGCTGGTGCGCTCCGCCAAGACCCCGGAATCGATCCGGGCAGCGAAGCAACACCGGGCCAATGTCTTCGACGCCCAACGCGAGCACACCTTCAAATTGGCGCGCGAACTCGAGGCCGCCACAGGCCTGGAATCCCGGGTGTCGATTCTGGGCTACGTCCAACGTGGTGGTACCCCCTGCGCCTCCGATCGACTGCTCGGTTCCCGACTAGGATCAGCCGCAGCCCATGCCGTCGGAAAAGGCATCTTCTCGGTGATGGTCGCCGCTCGCGGCGAGGACACCGAGCTGGTTCCCTTGGACGAGGTCGCGGGACAGGTGAAGTTGGTGCCCGAGGACCACGAGTGGATCCACACTGCGCGGAAAGTCGGCACCGGATTGGGGGATTGAGGTGCGTTTCACGCAGTTGGATGTGTTCGGCGACGGTGGCCTGACCGGCAACCCATTGGCGGTGGTCCACAATGCCGACGACCTGGATTCCGAACAGATGCAAGCCTTCGCGGCGTGGACCAACCTGTCCGAGACCGCCTTCCTGTGCAAGCCCGTCGAAACCCGTGCTGACTATCGGGTGCGCATCTTCACGCCGAGCCAGGAGCTCCCGTTCGCCGGGCACCCGACCCTCGGTAGCGCCCACGCCTGGCTGGCGGCCGGCGGCCGGCCGCACAGTGACCACCACATCGTGCAAGAGTGCGGTGTCGGCCTGGTCGAACTGCGGGGCTTCAACGGACGGATAGCTTTCGCGGCACCGCCGAGGCTGCGCAGCGAGCCGCTACCCAAGGCCGAACTCACTGCCATCGCCCGAGTCATCGGAATCCCGACCACCGAGTGGGTGGCCCACGCCTGGGGTGACAACGGAGCCCCCTGGCCATTGGTGCAGTTGGCCGACGCCGAAACGGTGCGCACCGTCACTCCCAAGCGGCATCTGATGAAGCCCGGCCAGTTCATCGGACTCGTCGGTCTGGAAGGGGACGCCTCGCCATACGCCTACGAGGTCCGTGCCCTGACACCGGAAGGCGAGGATCCGGTCACCGGGTCTCTGAACGCGTCGGTGGCCCAGTGGCTGCGAGAGCGCGAGGTGGTCCCGGCCAGCTTCATGGTGGCGCAGGGCTCACAGGTCGGACGCCGTGGCGAGATCTTCGTCGACGACGACGGCAGCTCCATCTGGATCGGAGGCCGCGTTCGCGTGGCCATCACCGGCGATCTCAAGCTCTGACCCCCGCTAGGCGCTCCTAAAAGTGGCAGTTCCTCCCGAACCTTTGGGAGGAGCTGCCACTTTTGGGAGCGTTTCGGGGTGGAAGGCGGGGCGTAGGCTGGGGGGGCTTATCGATCTGGAGGAGTTTTTATGCCGCAGTTGCGATCTCGGACGACTACGCATGGGCGGAACATGGCCGGGGCCCGCGCCTTGTGGCGCGCCACGGGGCTGACCGATTCGGACTTCGGTAAGCCGATTGTGGCTATTGCCAACTCCTTCACTCAGTTCGTGCCGGGGCACGTACACCTCAAAGACATGGGGCAACTGGTGGCCGGTGCGGTCACCGAAGCCGGCGGAGTGGGACGGGAGTTCAACACCATCGCCATCGACGACGGCATCGCGATGGGGCATGACGGCATGCTGTATTCGCTGCCCAGCCGGGAGCTGATCGCAGACTCGGTCGAGTTCATGGTCAACGCGCACAAGGCCGACGCCCTGGTGTGCATCTCCAACTGCGACAAGATCACCCCCGGCATGCTGCTGGCCGCGCTGCGGCTCAACATCCCCACGGTGTTCGTCTCGGGCGGGCCGATGGAAGCCGGCAAGGCGCATGTCTTCGAGGGCGTGGCCACCACCCGGCTGGACCTGATCGATGCCATGTACAAAGCCGTGGACGACTCGGTGAGCGACGATCAGATGTACACCATCGAAGCCAACGCCTGCCCCACCTGCGGTTCCTGCTCGGGCATGTTCACCGCCAACTCGATGAACTGTCTGCTGGAAGTGATCGGCTTGGCCCTGCCCGGCAACGGCTCGACGCTGGCCACCGCAGCGGCCCGCAAGGATCTGTTCCTCAATGCCGGCAAGCTGGTGGTCGAGCTCGCCAAGCGCTACTACGACGGCGACGACGAATCGGTGCTGCCGAAGGCCATCGCCAGCCGCGAGGCCTTCGCCAATGCCATGCGGGTCGACATCGCCATGGGTGGCTCGACCAATACGGTGCTGCACCTGTTGGCAGCGGCCTATGAGGCCGGCGTCGATTTCGACTCCGACGACATCGACGACCTCAGCCGTATCACTCCGTGCATCTGCAAGGTGGCACCCAACACGACCAACTACTACATGGAGGATGTCCACCGCGCCGGCGGCATCGCGGCCATCATGGGCGAACTCGACCGGGGCAAGCTGCTCGATCGCGACGTCCACGCCGTGCACTCGGCCTCGCTGGACGAGTGGCTGAACACCTGGGATGTGCGCGGCGGCTCGGCCAGTGCCGACGCCATCGAACTGTTCCACGCCGCTCCCGGCGGGGTGCGCACCACTGAGGCGTTCAGCTCCACCGCCCGCTGGGACGAGTTGGACCTGGACGCTGAGACCGGCTGCATCCGCTCGGTGGCTACTCCCTACACCGCCGACGGCGGATTGGCGATCCTGAAAGGCAACCTGGCCGTGGATGGTGCCATTGTCAAGACCGCCGGTGTGCCCGAAGAGCTGTGGACCTTCTCCGGTCCGGCGGTGGTGACCGAATCCCAGGAACAGGCCGTTGAGGCGATCCTGAGCAAGCGAGTGAAGCCCGGCGATGTCGTGGTGGTCCGCTACGAGGGCCCCAAGGGAGGCCCGGGCATGCAGGAGATGCTGTACCCGACGTCCTACTTGAAGGGCCTGGGTCTGGGCCCGCAGTGCGCACTGATCACCGACGGCCGCTTCTCCGGCGGTTCGTCGGGGCTGTCGATCGGGCACGTCTCACCCGAGGCGGCCTCCGGTGGCGTGATCGGCCTGGTCGAGGACGGCGACATCATCGAGATCTCCATTCCGGAGCGCCGCATGGAACTGATGGTCGACGAGGCCACCTTGGCTTCGCGGCGCGCCCAGCGCGATGCGGCGGGCTGGCGACCGGCCGACCGCGACCGCGAGGTGTCCACCGCCTTGAAGGTGTACGCCTCGCTGGCGCTCAGCGCCGACAAGGGCGCTGCTCGCTCCCTCGGCTGAGTCCCACCGGGGGATCGTGGCGTGATCCGCGCATTGCTGGTGGATGCCGACGGCGTCCTGCAACACGTGCCGAAAGGCTTCCTGAATGACTTCGCCGCGCTCGGCGGCGGCTGGAGCTTCGTGCGCGAAGTGTTCGGCGAAGAACAGCGCACCATGACCGGTTCCGAAGACCTCGTTGAGGTGCTTGAGGAGGTAATTGACCGCCGCGGGCTCGCAATCTCTCCCGAACAGCTGCTCGCCCTGTGGTACCGCATCACCCCTGATCAGCGAATGCTCGATCTGGTGGCACGGGTTCGGCAGGCCGGGGCGGTCACGGTTCTGGCCACCAATCAGCAGAGCTATCGCGGGACGTGGATGCAGCAGAACCTGCCCTACGACGACTACTTCGATCACACCTTCTACTCCTTCGAGATGGGCCTGGCCAAGCCGGACCCGGCCTATTTCGCGAGCATCGTCGACCACCTCGACATCGACGCTGACCAGGCCGTCTTCGTCGACGATTTGGCCAAGAACACCGCTGGCGCCCGTAAGGCGGGCCTGAAGGCGATCACCTATCCGCCACGATTCCCCTTCAGGCTGCTGCAGTTGCGGCTGCGCACCGTAGGAGTGCCCGGCGTCTGAGGCGTCCACGAGACACCGCTGCGCAGGCACGTCCGCGGGTTGGTGGTAGAACCGGAGCCATGCGCGCAGTGATGTACGAGAGCGTCGGCGGGCCGTTGCAGATCCGCAGCATGCCCGACCCGGATTGTCCGGTCGACGGCGCGGTCATCGCCGTCCAGGCGACCGGCGTCTGCCGCTCCGATTGGCATGCCTGGCGAGGCCACGATCCGGTGCCGCTGCCGATGATTCCCGGGCATGAGTTCGCCGGAGTGGTGCAGTCCGTCGGTCCCGAGGTACGTGAGTTCGCCATCGGTGACCGGGTGACCGCCCCCTTCGTGAACGCCTGCGGACGCTGCGCCACCTGTGCGGCAGGCCAAGGCCAGGTATGCCCGAACCAGACCCAGCCCGGATTCACCCATCCCGGCTCGCATGCCGAGCTGGTCGCCGTCCGAGCCGCCGACATCAACCTGGTACGCCTTCCCAACTCGATCGATGCGGTCACCGCCGCGGCGCTGGGCTGCCGCTTCGCGACGGCCTTTCACGCTCTGACCGCACAAAGCCAACTGCAGCCCGGGGAATGGGTGTCGGTGTTCGGCTGCGGCGGCGTGGGCCTGTCTGCGGTTCTGATCGCCACCGCCCTCGGCGCCCGCGTGGTCGGCGTCGATCCGTCCCCGGCGGCCTGCCAGCGGGCCTCCGAGCTGGGCGCAGCGGCGGTCTTCACCCAGTTCGACAGCGCCGCGATCTCGGACCTCACCGGCGGCGGTGTTGCGGTGAGCCTGGATGCTGTCGGCAGCGCTGCCACCGCGGCAGCCTCAGTGCGTGCGCTGCGACGGCGAGGACGGCACGTGCAGGTCGGCCTGATGCTGGATGCGGCTGCTCACGCCGCGCTGCCCTGGAGCGAGCTGGTGGCCAAGGAGCTCGAGGTGGTCGGCAGCCATGGCATGGCTGCCAGTGACTACCCCCGATTGCTGGCGATGATCGCGTCCGGTCATCTGGAGGTGTCCCGGCTCCTGGGTCGGGTGGTGGCTTTCGAGCAACTGCCCGTCGAACTGGCGGCGATGGACAATCTGGTCGCTCAGAGCGCCGGCATCGTGGTGGCCCGGGTCGGCGGCAACGAATCGGGTTCGTTGCCTCAGGACGGCGGCGAAGGCGACGCCTGACTCCCCGCTAAGCTACCCGCGTCAGCCACACTCTTGAGGGACCATGAATCTCGACTTCACTGCTTGGACACCTCACCCGCAGCGCGACGCGCTCCTGGCCGAGATCCATGCCCGTCCGTTCCGGGCGATCAACACCCCGGCCCGCTTCATTCGCTTCGCCTTTCTGACCACCGCCGAAGGCACGACGGCAGCCCGTAACCGGGTCGCCGAGCTGTGTGTGGCCGCCGGCGAACAACCGCCGGGGGCGATGACCAAGCACCATCGCGCAACCTTGCCGGGAGTCGAAGGTCTGCCGTTAGAAATGACCTACGAGCAGCACGGCGAGTTCATCACCTTCGACTTCGCTTTCGAGGGTCTCGCCGAGCCCTTCTCGCCGGCAGCGGGTCAGATCGCCCACCTGCTGCCCGATATCGGCGAGCCGGGGCAGCACATCGTTTCGGTGGATCTCAGCCTGGTGCCTGCCGGCACCGACTTCACCCAGCCTTTCGACCCGACCAGCCTCGCTGCGTCCAGTGTGCGTCATGGCGCCGGGGTCATCGCCTCGGATTTTCGAACTGACAGCGCTGGATTCGTCCGGTGGCTCGTGGTCAACGATGCGCTGGACGACAATGCCGCCGGCGCCCTGTGCCAACGCGTCATCGAGATCGAGACCTACCGCACGCTCGCCTTGCTGGGCCTCCCGGAGGCAACCCGGCTGGGTCCGCCCACCGCACACATCGAGCACGAACTCGCCGAGATCTCCACAGCCATGTCCCAGTCCGAGGGCACCTCCGACGACACCGCCTTCCTGATGCGGCTGACCCAACTTGCCTCGGACCTCGAGGCCGACGTGGCGGCCTCGTCGTACCGTTTCGCGGCCACCCGTGCCTACGACGGCATCGTGGCCGAACGGTTGCGCGCCGTCGGGGAAGAAAGTGTGGGGAACTACCCGACGATCACCAGTTTCCTCACCCGACGCAGCGCACCCGCTATGCGAACCTGTCGTGCGATGGAAGCACGTCAGGGCGATCTGTCCAAGAAGCTGGCCCGCAGCGCCAATCTGCTGCGCACCCGGGTGGACGTCGTGATCGAGCATCAGAACTCCGAACTGCTCTCGGCGATGAACAAACGCTCCTCCACCCAGCTGCGGCTGCAGCAGACGGTTGAGGGGCTGTCGGTGGCCGCGATCAGCTACTACGTGGTCAGCCTGCTCACTTACGGCTACAAGGCGATGGAGGACGCCGGCTGGCCGGTCGACCCGACTCTGGCCACCGGAATCAGCGTCCCCGTCGTGCTCCTCGCGATCTGGTATTTGGTGCGGCGCATTCGCAACCGTCACTCCGAGGACTGACCGCAGCGCTCGGCACCGGCGGCGGGGCGGCCACCGACTTGCCGGTCACCAGCCGAAGGCGCGAGCCAGCCGGGCGAGCCCTTCGGCAATCACCTCAGGGGTGTTGGTGACGTAAGACAGTCGCATCGTCGAGTGATCGGGTTCCGCGGCGTAGAAAGGCCAGCCGGGCACATAGGCGACCCCCGCCGCCAGGGCCCGTGGCAGGGCCTCGGCGGTGTCCACCGCCCCGCCCAGCCGAACCCACAAGAACATGCCGCCCTCAGGACGATTCACCTCGGCACCGGCGGGCAGCACGGCGCGCAATCCATCGACCATGGCGTCGCGGCGGACGCGGTAGGCGCTGGTCACGCGGGCGATGTGAGCATCCAAGTCGCAGTTAGCCAGATAGTGAGCGACCGCCAGCTGGTCGGTGACCGCCGACTGCAGACCGACGGCCTGCTTGCCGATCTCCAGAGCGCGCAGAATGTCGCCTTCGGCACGTAGCCAGCCGATCCGCACGCCGGGCGCCATGATCTTCGATGCCGAGTTCTGCAGCACGGTCTGCGCGGCCATCCCCGGCAGCGAGGCGATCGGTGGCACCGGTTCGCCGTCGAAGCGCAGCGCCCCGTACGGGTCATCCTCCAACAGCGGGGTGCGGGTGCGCAGCAGGATGTCTGCCACCTGCTCGCGCCGGGACGCCGGCATGGTGCGTCCGGTGGGGTTCTGGAAGTTGGGCACCAGGTAGACGAACTTGGGTGCGTGCTCGGCGATCGCCGCGGCCAACGCCTCGGGGAGCACGCCGTGATCGTCGCTCGGCACCGACACCAGCCGGGCGCCGGCCAAGCTGAAGGCCTGCACCGCGGCCAGATAGGTGGGCTGTTCGACCAGCACCACATCACCGGGATCGACCAGCGCCATCCCGGCCAGGAACAGCCCCTCCTGGGACCCGGAGGTGACCTGAATCTGATCGGCAGTGGTGGGCAGCTGTCGGCTCAACCGCGCCGCGAGCAGTTCGCGCAACTCCGGTTCGCCCTGCGTAGTTGCATATTGCAGCGCGCGGGCCGCCTGCTGGCTCAGCACAGCGTCGAAGGCTGCGGCGAAATCCGCGGCCTCGAACAGTTCGGCGTCGGGGATGCCCCCGGCGAAGGAGATGATGTCTTCCCGCCCCACCACGGCGAGAATGTCGCGTACCGGCGAGGACTTGACGTCGACGAAGCGGTTGGCGAGGCGGAAAGACGAGGTATTCATCCCCGGATGGTTTCACGCCGGCGACGAAGCCGCCGCCGGCGATCACATCCCGGCACCGCAGGCGGTCAGCCGATGTGGCCGGGGGCGTTGGCGAGCACCCGGGTCACGAAGGCGGCGTACTCGCTAGTCCACTGGGTCAGGAATTCCTTGCTGGACTCGTCATGCACGGTGCCGTCTTCGCCGTAGACCTCAGGATCGAAGGTGATGTACGCCTCGGGGGCCGACATCTGCGGGGCATCCAGGAAGGCCAACACCGGACGCAGCGAGTTCTGCGCCACTGCGGTTCCGATCTTGCCGATCGAGGCACCGATGATGCCGGTGGGCTTGCGGGTGAAGGAGTTCTGACCCCAGGGACGCGAGCCCCAGTCCAGCGCATTCTTCAGCGGGCCTGGCACGGACCGGTTGTACTCCGGGGTCACGATCAGCAACGCGTCGGACGACTCGATGGACTGCTTGAGACGAACGACGGCCTCGGGCAGGTTCGCGTCCAGATCGCTGTTGTACAGCGGCAACTCGCCGATGCCGATTTCGACGAACTCCAGCTCGGGGGGAGCCAGCTTGGTGATGGCCTTGGACAGGCGGCGGTTGATCGACGTGCTCGAAAGACTGCCGATGATCAGGCCAACGCGGTAAGACATGAGAATCCTCTCGGGTAAGTAACTATGTAGTTAAAGGTTTAACTACTTCCGAGTATTCCCGATCCGCCGAAGTTTCTTGGCTCCGGCTGAACCCAGCCGCTGCGGCGAGACGCGAGCTGCACCGATCAGGCTCAGCGACTCCCTACGGGGCCAGCCGCTCCTTATGCCACCGACCGTCGACCAGCCGGAACCGCACGCGATCATGCAGCCGGCTCTTGCGGCCCTGCCAGAACTCCCAGGTATCGGGGATGACGCGGTACCCGCCCCAATGCTCTGGGCGCGGCGGATGCAGTCCGTAGGTGGCCGAGGCCTTGGCGGCGTTGGCCAACAGCACACCGCGGTTGGCGATCACCTCGCTCTGCGGCGAAGCCCAGGCCCCGATGCGCGAATCCACCGGGCGTTTGGCGAAGTAGGCATCCGATTCCTCCGCCGAAGTGCGCTCCACCCGTCCCTCGATGCGCACCACCCGCTGCAGTTCCACCCAATGGAACTGCAGCGCGGCATAGGGGTTGGTCTCCAGATCTCGGGCCTTGCGACTGCGGTAGTTGGTGTAGAACACCACACCGTCGGCACCGAAGCTCTTCACCAGCACCACCCGGGTGGACGGACGCCCGTCGGCACCGACGGTGGCCACCGTCATGGCATTCGGTTCGGGAACCTTCGCCTTCAGCGCGATCTCAAACCACTTCTCGAACAGGGCCAACGGTTCGTTGCCCGCATTCTGCTCATCCAAAGCGTCGCGTTCATAGCTGGTGCGCATGTCCTCAAGATCCACGACACCAGCCTAGGCCCCGCCACGGAGGTGACCCGGCCCGGCCCGCCTCGCCCGGCGCTCCCGTGCACTCAGTGCGGCTCGCCACGCAGCGCAACCGCCGGCGGCCGATCGCCACGAATCGAAGCCACCATGTCGACCACCTGTCGCGTCGCGGCGACATCATGGGCTCGAAACACCGTCGTGCCCAGCCACGCAGCCACCGCGGTGGCTGCCAGAGTGCCGTTCAAACGCTCATCCACCGGCAGGTTCAGCGTCTCGCCGATGAAGTCCTTACGACTGAGCGCCTGCAGCACCGGGTAGCCGAGCGCGGCCACCGCGGATGTGGCACGCAGCACCCGCAACGAATGCCGGGTCGTCTTGCCGAAATCGAGGGTGGGATCGACCAGCACCCCCTCGGGCCGCACCCCGGCGGCCACCGCACGGGCAGCACCATCGGCGAGAGTGTCCACTACCGAGCGCACTACTGCATCGGGATCATCGCCATAGCTGATCGCCACCGGATCGGTGCGCGGTGGTAGCCCGCCGGTGTGGGTCACCACATAGCCGGCGCCGATCTCGGCAGCCACCGCCACCAGCTCCGGATCGGCACCGGCCCAGGTGTCGTTGATCAGATCGACGCCGGCCTCAGCACAGGCGACCGCCACCGGAGCCCGCCAGGTGTCCACGCTCAGCACCAACTCGGGGAAGCGACCCCGCAATTCCAACAGAAAAGGCAGCACCCGTTCGATCTCGGCCGCGACGCTCACCTCGCCACCCTCTTGGCCGGCGCGCACCCCACCGACGTCGATCAGATCCGCACCCTCGGCAAGCATCCGCTCAACCGCTGCCACTCCGGACGCCAGGTCGTAGCGGGCTGCGGCGTAGAACGAATCCGGGGTGCGATTGATGATTCCCATCACCGCAGGAGCCGATGCATCGAACCGACGCCCTCTCACCACGAAGGGCGGCGTTGCCGCCGGAGCCGGATTCGTCATGACTCCACTGTGTCATCCCGGTCTCGCATCTGCTCACCCGACGGGCGGTGCGTCGGAATCGATCAGCCGCCCGGTCGCACCGAAACCCCGCTCGCCAACTTCTCGGCACCGACCAGGAGTGCTCGCTACCATGAAGCCACGTGCCGACGCTTCATCGACGAAGCTCGTCGCCCCACCTGCAAAGGACGTGCACCATGGACTACGACTACTCCTCCTCTGCTGCGATGGACCCCGTCGCAACGATTCTGCTCAGCATCATCTATCTGGCGCTCCTCGTCGCGATGATCGCGGCGATGTGGGTGATCTTCGAGAAGGCCGGTGAGCACGGCTGGGCGGCGATCGTGCCGCTCTACAACGGCTACGTGCTGTTCAAAGTCGCCGGCTACAGCGGCTGGATGTTCCTGCTGATGTTCATTCCCGTCATCAACTTCGTGGTGGGGATCATGATGGCTCTGGAACTGGGCCGCAGATTCGGAAAGAGCGGCGTGTGGTCGTTCTTCCTGCTGTTCGTGCTCTCGGTCATCGGCTATCTGATGCTGGCCTTCGGCGACAACACCTACCAGAAGCGTTCGGCTGCCGTCGGCGCCTGACCATTCCCTGCCCGGGATCGGATCCTACCTACCGTCTTCAGCACAGCGCCGCTGCCGGATTCACTCCGACAGCGGCGCTGCAGCGTTTCCGACTACTGGGTTCAGCCGATCTCCACCAGCAGGTCGCCGCCTTCGACCGCTTGGGCATGACCGATCACACACCGGGTGACCGTGCCGGCCACCGGGGTGGTGATGGCCGCCTCCATCTTCATGGCCTCGATGGTGGCGACCTGCTCACCGGCCGCCACCTCCTGACCGGCTTCGACCACCAAAGTCACCACGCCAGCGAAGGGTGCCGGGATCTGGCCGGGGATCTCAGGATTGGCCCGCTCGGCAATGGCCTCGTTC
Source organism: Propionibacteriaceae bacterium UBA7704 (assembly GCA_002482525.1). GTDB lineage: Bacteria > Actinomycetota > Actinomycetes > Propionibacteriales > Propionibacteriaceae > Propionicimonas. The sequence continues at coordinate 109,264 of DLGC01000015.1, forward strand.
GAGGTCACCGACTCATCGCGAATCGTCATCACCCGCAACTGGCCGTTCACCGCGCCAACGACCTGCCGCATGCCGCGATCATCGGCGTCGCCGATGGCGGAGATCTTCAGCAACACCTTGCGGCCTCGCTTGAGGGTGACCTCGACCTCGTCGCCCTGGGTGAGTCCGTGGAGGAACTCCCTGGTGGGCAGCACCGTCAACTCCGAATAGTCGGCAACCGCAGTCTCGTAATCCTTGGTGGGACCCGGGAACAGCAGCCGGTTCAACGTGCTGCGCGGCTCGGCCACCAACGCCTCCGCTTCGGCTTCGGTGAGCTCGGTGACCACAGGCTTGGTGGTGCGTCCGGCGAGAGCCTTGGTACGGAACGGCTCCGGCCAGCCACCGGGCGGGTCGCCCAGATCGCCATTCAGGAAGCCGATGACCGAATCAGGAATGTCGTACCTGTTGGGGTTCGCCTCGAAGTCGTCGGGGTCGGCATTGCGCCCGACCAAGGCCAGGGCCAGATCACCGACGACCTTCGACGACGGGGTCACCTTCACCAGATTGCCCAGAATCCGGTTGGCGGCGGCGTACATGTTCTCGATGTCCTCGAACCGGTTGCCCAGACCGAGCGCGATGGCCTGCTGACGCAGATTCGAGAGCTGACCGCCGGGAATCTCATGGTGGTAGACCCGCCCGGTCGGACCGGGCAGGCCGGACTCGAAAGCACCGTAGAGATTGCGCACCTGCTCGAAGTAGGGCTCCAACTCGGTGACTGCAGACAAGCTCAAGCCGGTGTCACGGTCGGTGCCTTCCAGGGCGGCCACCAGCGCCGACATGGATACCTGCGAGGTGGTGCCGGCCATGGAGGCGGCCGCCACATCAACCGCATCCACCCCGGCGTCGACCGCAGCCAGCAGCGTGGCAAGCTGACCGCCGGCGGTGTCGTGGGTGTGCAGATGCACCGGCAGGTCGAAGTTCGCCCGCAACGCCAGCACCAGCTTGGACGCCGCCGGAGCCCGCAGCAGCCCGGCCATGTCCTTGATCGCCAGAATGTGAGCTCCGGCCTTCACTAACTCCTCGGCCAGGTTGAGGTAGTAGTCCAAGGTGTACAGCTTCTCGCCGGGGGAGAGCATATTGCCGGTGTAACACAGCGCTGCTTCGGCCACCGCATGGTCGGTCTTCAGCACCGACTCGATGGCCGGACGCATCTGATCCACACAGTTCAGCGAATCGAAGATGCGGAACACATCCAGCCCGGAACGAGCAGCCTCAGCCACAAATGCGTCGGTCACCGCGAGCGGATACGGCGTGTAGCCCACCGTGTTGCGTCCGCGCAGCAGCATCTGCAGCGGCAGGTTGGGCATCGCCGCATGCAGCTTCTCCAACCGCTCCCAGGGGTCTTCCTTCAGGAACCGCAGCGCCACATCGTAGGTGGCCCCGCCCCAGGCTTCCACGCTGAACAGTTGCGGCAGCGTGCGGGCGATCACCGGGGCGGCTTCCAGCAGATCCCGGGTACGCACCCGGGTAGCCAGTAGCGACTGGTGAGCGTCACGGAACGTGGTGTCGGTGACGGCCACCTGCTTCTGAGCACGCAACTCCGCGGCCCACTGTGTCGGGCCCACCTCCAAGAGCCGTTGCCGCGACCCGGCCGGCGGCTCGGCAGCGAGTTCCCCGGCGCTGAGCGCGGGGAGCTTCTCACAGGGGTCGAGGGAGATTCGGGCTGCCCCGTTGGGCTTGTTGACACTCACCCAGGCCAAGTAGTTCAGCAGCTTGGTGCCGCGATCGGCGGCGAAGGTGTGGTGCACCAGGTGGGGACGATCGTCGATGAAGGAGGTGTTGATCCGTCCGGCCAAGAAGTCCGGGTCGGAAAGCACCGCCTCCAAGAAACCGATGTTGGTGGAAATGCCACGCACCCGGAATTCGGTCAATGCCCGGTAGGCCCGGCGGGCCACCGAGGGCAGATCGTGGGCGCGGCAGGTGAGCTTGACCAGCATCGAGTCGAAGTGGGCTCCCACTTCGGCACCGGCGAAGACGACACCGCCGTCCAATCGGACGCCACCGCCACCGGGGGTGCGGTAGACCGAAATGGTGCCGGTGTCCGGGCGGAAGCCGTTCGCAGGATCCTCGGTGGTGACCCGGCACTGGAGGGCCGCGCCCCGGACCTGCACCGTGTCCTGGCTCAGTCCCAGCTCGGCGAGCGTCTCGCCGGAGGCGATGCGCATCTGGGAACTCACCAAGTCGACATCGGTGACCTCTTCGGTGACGGTGTGCTCCACCTGAATGCGCGGGTTCATCTCGATGAAGACGAAGCGACCATCCTCGCCGAGCAGGAACTCCACGGTGCCGGCGTTGCGATACCCGATGTGGCGTGCGAACCGCACCGCACCGGCGCAGATCTCGTCACGCAGGGCGGGGTCCAGATTGGGGGCCGGCGCGAGTTCGATCACCTTCTGGTGACGGCGCTGTACCGAGCAATCGCGCTCAAACAGGTGCATGACCTCGCCGGTGCCATCGGCCAGAATCTGTACCTCGATATGGCGCGGCCGAATGACGGCCTCCTCCAGGTACATCCGGGAGTCCCCGAAGGCCGAGGTCGCCTCCCGTTGGGCTTCGGCCAGCGCTGCGGGCAGCGCTTCGGCATCCTCGACCCTTCGCATGCCGCGTCCGCCGCCACCGGAGACCGCCTTCACGAACAGCGGGAATCCCACTTCAGCGGCGGCGGCGATCAGGGTGTCGGGGTCGTCACTGGGCTCAGAGCCACGCAGGGTGGGCAACCCGGCTTCGCGCGCGGCGGTGATAGCCCGAGCCTTGTTGCCGGTGAGTTCCAACACCTCATGGGCCGGACCGATGAAGGTGATGCCGGCCTTCTCACAGGCTGCGGCCAGGTCGGGGTTCTCCGAAAGGAAGCCGTAGCCGGGGTAGATGGCGTCGGCCCCGGCTTGTTTGGCCGCCGCAACGATTCCGTCCACATCCAGATAGGCGCGCACCGGGTGACCCGGCTCGCCGATCTGGTAGGACTCGTCGGCCTTCAGCCGAAACTCGGCGTGCCGATCTTCATGGGTGAACACGGCCACAGTGGCGATGCCCAGTTCTGTGGCGGCGCGGAACGCGCGTACGGCGATTTCGCCGCGGTTGGCCACCAAGACCTTGCTGAACATGACTCGTCTCCTTCACCGGGTTTCGCGAACTGTAAAGGCCCCAAGGGTACGGGGAAAAGGGCGAACAAATGACGATGGACGTCTGGCTGGCCTACAACCCGGCCAGGTTCGACCGAGGATCTGCTTTCGATGCCTCACCCCCCGAATTCTTGGCATCAGCACTCCACCGGGCGCCGCCGGCGCCTAGCCTGAAGGAAGATTCCCACCCGCAGCCGTGAGCGAGGCGCACCGATGAGCACGTTCCGAGAAAGGCCCAACTCCGCCCTCCTCGTCGTCGACGTCCAAAATGAGGTGCTGGCCGACGCCTGGCATCGCGACGAGGTGATCGCCACCATTGGTGAGGTCGTGGCCAAAGCTCGATTCGCCGAGGTGCCGGTGATCTGGGTCCAGGATGCGGCGGGGAACCGCGTCCCCGGCACCGAGCCGTGGCAGATCGTGGAAGCACTCGACCCTGCCGACAATGAAACCCGAATCGAGAAGCACTACGGGGATGCCTTCGAGGCCACGGAGCTGAGCGACGTTCTGGCCCGCGACGGCATCGGCCGCCTCGTCGTGGTCGGCGCCCAGACTGACGCCTGCATTCGTTCGACCCTGCACGGTGCCTTCGTACGGGGTTACGACACGGTGCTGGTCGCCGATGCCCACACCACTGAGGATCTGACCGAGTGGGGAGCACCGCCGCCCGAACAGGTGGTCGCGCACACCAACTTGTATTGGAGCGACCAGTCAGCACCCGGGCGTGAAGCCGACGTGGTAGCCAGCGACCAACTCTGGTCCGGCAGCCTCTGAGCAACTCCCGCCGAAGCTCGCCGCAGTGGAGTTGCGGCGCTCAGAGACCGGCACCGCCTGGCACCGAGAACTAGCCCAGACCGGGCCACTGCCCGGCGAACTGTGCTCCGTAGCACTGGCCCTGGTTGCGGCCGGCGGCCATGGTCGCGCCCACGCCACGACCGAGATCAGCCTCAACAGCCATCGCGATCCGACTGGCTCGATCGGGACGGATCAATCGCACGACGCTGTCGGCATTGCGGAGTCCTTGGGCTTGTCGACGCCCACAGCCGGTAACGTCACCGACGCACCCCACCGGTGCCAGCACGATGACCGAGGCGGCACCACTGGCCACATCAGCATTGAGCGGCGACCGCAGCGCACCGTCGAAATACCACTGGGAGTCGACGCGCACCGCCGGGTGGATTCCCGCCACCGCCCAACTCGCAGCGACTGCGGTGGCCACGTCCAGAGGTTCGCGGGCGGTGAAGTAGGCCGGACGCCCCGTCACCGCATTGGTGGCAACAACCACCAACGATTTCGGCCAAGGCACCCCGACCAAGTCGGCGGCCAACTGCTCGATCCGAACGGCCTGCCACAGCGGCGTCCAGTCCCGAATCGCGGTGCGCCCCACTACTTGGACGGCGTGCTTGTGACTGGGTTGCAGCTGAACGACGGCCTGCCGCAGCGGCGCCGTCCACGGCGTGGGTCGCAGTGACGCCAGGGGTGCAGCCAGGCTTTCGGCGACCCGCTGCGGGTCGCGGCCACTGGTCAGCTGCGCAGCCACCAGCGCACCGCAGCCGGTGCCGATCACCCGATCCGCGTCCAGCTCCAGGCCCAGATCGGCCATCCCCGCGACCATCCCGGCCTGCCAGGCGGCGGCGGTGACGCCGCCGGCGCCGAGGACGAGTGCGGTGCGAACTGCCATGGCTTGATTCTGCTCTGTTGCGGAATGTCGTCAAACCGAGGGCTGGTCAAATCCGCGGCGGGTCTCCACACTGGGGTCAACGGTTTGCAGAGTTGTCGGGTTGTTCTGGTTCACGTCGCTTTCCCTACTGCGGAGGTCGAAGAATGCCTCAACGTCGGATGTTCCTGATCCTCGGATTGTTCGCTCTCCTGGCCGGCTGCAGCCCAGCGTCGCCGGCCACGACGCCCGCAGCCCCGTCGGCCAGCCCGTCGACGTCGGTCTCGACGTCGACCACCCCCAGCCCGGCGAAGCCAACGCCGACGACTCCGGTGCTGCCCGATGCCACCGGCGCGCTCGACGTGAGCAGCCATGAACTCAGTGCTTTCGCCAGCCCGAGTGGTGCCATCTGGTGCGCAGTGAGTACCAAGGGGGCCTGGTGTCACTTCCCCGCAGACTTCAAGGGAAAGATCCCGTCGTCGAAGAAGATCTGCCCTGAGGAGATGCTCGACGTGACCGGAATCGCGGTCACCGATACCGTCAGCTATTTCTGCAGCGGCGATCCGACGGCGTTCCCTTCCACGGAGAATGTCGGCGGTGACATCGATTGGTGGCAGGGAACCGGCTATCCGAAAGTGAAGTACAACGGCTTCACTGTGGTGACGCTGCCGTACGGCAAGAAGATGGCCGCGGGGAGCTTTGTGTGCCTCAGTGCCAAGAACGGCGTCACCTGCGCCAATACCGATGCCGGAATTGGCTTCCGGATGGCCCGAGCCGGAGTGACCACACTGCCCTGAACCAGCGCCTCGGGCACTCGCTGCCGGATTCCTCGTCCCTCGGCTGTAACTCGGATCTCGCTATCGTGTCGCCATGACCGCGTCCGCGTCCGAGCACGTCACCCCGCTCTTGGACGCCTATCGCAAACATCCGGACCGGGCCGCTTTCGACGAATTGGTCACCCCTGACGGGGTTCGCCAGCAGGCCGCCGCACTGGCCGAGGCCGTGGAGGCGCTGGGACCCGCAGGTCTGCTGGTTGCCCGAGCCGAAGTCAGCCGCCAGGTGGCCGCCGACGGCATCAGCGCCGCCGACAGCGCGGCACGCCGACTTCCCTGGCTGGTCGATCCGCTACCGGTGCCGCTTCCCGGGGCGGAATGGTCGGCCCTGGAGGTTGCCCTCGACCAGCGGGCTCGTCTGCTCGACCTGGTGCTGGTCGATCTGTACTCCGAGCGTCGGCTGCTGCGGCGCGGCATCATCCCGCCCGGAGTCGTCCTCTCCCACCCGGATTTCGCCCGCGTCGCCACCGGCTGTTTTGGTGGTCGCGGGAGGCAACTGCGCCTGACCGCCACCGACCTGGGTCGCGGCCCTGACGGTAGCTGGCTGGCTATCTCCGATCGCACCCAGGCCCCGGCCGGAGCGGCCTACGCAATGGCGACTCGACGCATCGTCGCCAAAGCCTTGGCCGGCTTGCACCGCGATAGCGACCTGGCCCGGTTACGCAACTACTTCCTCACCGTGACCGGCTCGCTGCTGGCCGCCGCGCCTTCCGACACCGAGACTCCCCGAGTCGTCATCCACTCCCCGGGCGCGGACAGCCCCTACTCCTTTGATCAGGGCTTCCTGGCCACCTTGTTGGGCTTTCCGTTGGCCGAGGCAGATGATCTGGTGCTCAGCGGTGGTCGGGTGTGGCTGCGTGCCGGAGACGAACTCGAGCCCATCGACGTGATTCTGCGCCGAGTCGATGACGCCCTGGCTGATCCGCTGGAGTACCGCAGCGATTCCGAGGTCGGCCTTCCCGGTCTGGTCGAGGCCACCAGACGCGGCACCGTCACCGTCGCGAATCCCGTGGGATCGGCGATCCTCGACAACCCGGCGTTGGCGCCCCATCTGGCCGCCGTCTGCCGTGAGGTTCTCGGTGAGGAGCTGCACCTTGCGGCCCCGCAGACCTGGTGGGCCGGCGATCCCACGCAAGCGCAGCACCTACTGACACACCTGCAACGCCTGGTGATCAAGCCGGTGGCACGGGGTCGGGAGCCGGTTCGCTACGGCTGGCTGCTCAGCAGTGCTGAGCGCGATCAACTCGCCGCCCGAATCGGGTCCGAGCCCTGGGCGTGGTGCGGCCAAGAGCCGTTGGAACTGTCCACCGCCCCAGTCGTGACCAGTGCGGGTCTGGAGCCGCGGCGTTTCGTCCTACGAACCTTCGGAGTCGCCACCGACGACGGCTACCAGTTCCTCCCCGGCGGCCTGGGTCGGGTGGCGGGCAGCACCGCCGAATTCACAGTCTCCAGTGGCGCCGGGGCGCTGGCCAAGGACGTCTGGATTCCGGCTACGGCGCCGCGCAGTGCTTCGGTGATCGCCCGCCCACGGCTGTCGGTGGCCCGGCCCAGTGTCGTGACTCCTCGCGTGGCGGGCACCCTGATGACTATCGGACGCCTCGCCGAGCGGGCTGAGAGCACGGCCCGATTGATCAAGGTGGCCGACGACCTGACCGAGGATTTCGGTTCACATGCCGGTTCAGCCGGAGCTGAGGCCGTCCACGCATTGCTGCGTGCGGTCACCGGCATCACCGGGGCGGTGCCACGACCCGAAGAGACAAACCTGGCCTACCTGGCTCGGGTCACCGGCGATGCAAACGAGCCCGGTGGTGTTCATCATTCAGTGCGACGGTTGATCGCCGAGGCTCGCGAGGTGCGCGACATTCTCAGCGTCGACTCCTGGTCGGTATTCAATCGACTGGAGCGCACCCTGAGCACTGATCCGCTGCGCGGAGCCGGTCTTCAGCAGCAGTTGGCCGACGTATTGGAGTCACTGCTGGCCTTCTCCGGAATCATGGCTCAGTCGATGGTGCGCGATTCGTCCTGGGGATTCCTGGAGGCCGGCGGACGGTTGGAGCGCGCCGCCCACACCGTCAAACTGTTGCGGTTCGCGCTGCTCTCCCAGGCCGAAGACCGGCTGCGGCCATCAGCGGAACTGGCCGCGGAGGCCGTGCTCCGTGCGGGGGAGAGCATCATCACTCACCGGCGGCGGGCGGCTTCAGGAACCGGTCCGGCCACGGTCACCGAGTCGGTACGCCAACTACTGATCCACGATCATGCCAATCCTCGCTCGGTGGCCAACCAGGTCGTGTCATTGTCCGAGGCGCTGCGATTGATCGGAGACGACCGACTGGCCGATCAGGCGGCGGCGGTTGCCGCCGAGGTGGATGCTTTCGCAGCGACCGGCATCGACGACGGCGCGGAGCAGCTGGCCGTGTTGAGCCAGGCCTTGGCCGGGTTGGCCGAGCGCATCGCGGTACGGCACTTCTCCCGTCAGACCACCCGGCGCGGTGTCGAGGCGACCGGTCTGGAGGCACGCTGATGAGCCCCGCACGCCGATATCGGATCCACCACGTCACCCGCTACAGCTACGACCAGCAGATGGAGGCGTGCTACAACCGCGCCGTGCTACGTCCGAGGGCGACGGCTCACCAGCAGGTGGTTTCCGCCACAGTCACGCTCAGCCCTGAGCCGGAGTTAGTCAGTGAGCATCTCGACTACTTCGGAAACCACTCCCTCTACCTGGAGACCCGCACCGCAGCCACCGAGCTTGAGGTCGTGGCAGAGCATGTGGTGGTGGTCGACCGACCACGGCCGGTCGCCGCCGACCTGAACTCCTGGACGGTGGCGCAGGCCGTCGCGTGGGCCCGCGAGCAGGCGGATCCCCTGGAGTTGGTCGATTTCGGCCTGCCTTCGCCGCTGGTGGAGATCACGGGGGAGGTTCGGCGGTTCGCGGGGACGGCCTTCGGTCCCGAGACCGCCTTAGGGGATGCCCTGACCGGGTTGCTCGCCACCATCGGCGCCGAATTGCGCTACGCCCAAGGCAGCACTTCGGTGAAGACGACCTTGTCGCAGTTGTTGGAGCTACGCCAAGGCGTATGCCAGGACTTCGCTCACCTGGCTGCGGGTTGCCTGCGCAGCGCCGGGCTACCGACCCGCTACGTGAGCGGCTATCTGGAGACCATCCCCGCGCCCGGCGCGGTCAAGTTGCGCGGGGCTGATGCCACGCATGCGTGGGTTTCGGTGCTCACACCGCAGGGGTGGGTGGACCTGGACCCCACCAACGATCAGTTCGTCGGGTCGGCTCACATCGTCACCGCCTGGGGCCGCGACTTCTCCGATGTGTCACCGCTGCGCGGTGTGGTGCTCACCGAAGCCGCCGAATCGGCCTTGCATGTGGCTGTCGATGTCGAGTCCGAGGTGACTGACTAGTCGGCCAACAACTCCGCATAGTCGGGATGCTTGGCAAACCAGGCGACCACAAAGCTGCAGGTGGGGCGCACCTTCCATTCCCCGGCGGTGCGAACATCAGCCATGGCGAAGCTGACCAGGGCGCCGGCGATTCCTCGACCCCCGAACTGCGGTGGCACGCCGGTGTGGTTGAAGTCGGCTACGGCACCGTCTAGTTCGTAGTCGGTTTCGCCGGCCAGTTCGCCATCGATCCATGCCTCGTAGCGGCCCAGTTCACGGTTGTGCACGAAGTCCATCATCAGGTCCTTCCCTCAGCAGGCAGGTTACCGGGCCGGCGGCGTTCGGCAACGATTCCGGTAGCTACTCTGGTCTGCGGAAAGGACCGAACCCGTGGTGAGATCGAGACTGCTGGCGGTGGCCGTCGGCCTCGCTTGCCTGACCGGGTGTGCGTCACAACCGCCATCAGGGGCGGTGTCGCCGCCGTCGCCGCCAACGGCGACGGCCAGTCCCACCCCGGTTCCGGTCAGCACCTCGGCCACCGCGGCAGCGCCGGTCCTGAGTGGCCGGGTGATCGTGATCGATGCCGGACATACCGGTGGCTGGACCTCATCATGGGGCTATCAGCAGGTACCGAACGGCACCGGTGGCACCAAGCCGTGCAACTCATCGGGAACGGCCACCCGATCCGGCTACGCCGAACACGCCTACAACTTCGACCAGGCTGCGGCGCTGGCGAAAGTGCTGCGGGCCCGTGGCGCAGTGGTGCTCCTGAATCGCACCAATGACACCACCGCAACCGATGATCTGTGTGTGAATCATCGCGCCGACAAGGCTAATCAGCGCCGCGCTGATCTCTTGATCTCACTGCACGCCGACGGCAACACCAGCACCGGGCATCGGGGTTTCCACATCATCATTTCCACAGCGATGCAGGGCGGGTCGAGGGTCATGGCGGAATCCAAGACCCTGGCGCGCGATCTTCGTCACAGTCTGGAATCCGAGATCGGGCTGCCGCGCTCGAATTACATCGGTGGCGGCACTGCCTTCAGCCCTCGCTCCGATATCGCCACCGTGAACTTCGCCCAACGCCCGGCAGTCATGCTGGAGATGGGCAACATGATGAACGCCGACGACGCGGCTTTGTTCAGCTCCCGGCGCTGGCGGGAGCAGGCAGCAGTGGCACTGGCCGACGGGATTCAGGCATTCCTGACCTGAGTCACCACCGGAGCAGTCAGGTCAGTCACTCAACCCGTCGATGGCCATGAACTTGGTGCCGCCGGTCAGCGAGCCCATCGCGGCGGCGAAGACGTCCTCGAGTTCCGAGCCATTGGCCGCACAGTAGTAGTTGTCGCCGTCGCTGTTCTCCGATGAGCAGTTCGTACTCGCGGTGGCGGCGACTCCATTCACCGGCGAAGCCACACTGGCCAGCACCGAGTTGGTTCGCGTTCCGTAGCTGCCGCAAGTGGCACTGCCGCTGGCGGCGGCGCCGTAGCCGATTGTGATGATCGTGACGTCTTGTCCCTTGATCTGGTCGGCGACCCTCTGGAAGTTCCGACAGGCGCGTTCGCCGTCCTGGCTGCCGATGTCATCGGAGTCGTCCAGCGACAGCTGCGGGTCGGAGTCACTGCTCACGTTGGTGAAGACCTCGGCCGGCGCCCCGTCGGTCTCAAAGATGATCACATTCCTCGCCGGTCCGTAGAGATTGATGCGATCAGTGGCCGCGTCCAGCGCGGCGACATTGTTGGGGTTTCGCAGGTCCTTACCCAGCAGATAGCGCCCGGCTCCCTTCAACGCAGCAGCGAGGTGGGTGTTGCCGTAGTAGCCGTCGGCCTGGGTGTACTGGGTGTAGTTGTAGCCGGTGCTGATGATGTTGGAGTAGTCGAGGTTGTGGACACTCTGGTAGAGGCTCGTCGCCGTGTTGAGCGTCTTGGTGCCGTCACTGGCCACATTGAGGTAGTTGTCAGAGAACTCCACGGGCACCCAGATGCCGTTGAACTCGTCCAGACGGGTCGAGACGGTCTGGGTAACCGGCTCGGTGACCCACTCACACTTGTACTTCCATCCCACCCAACTGCATTGACGATGTGTCTCATCGGTCGTGGTGGTCGTCGTCGTGTAGTTGAAGAGGGTGTCGTCCTTGGTTGGCGGCGTGGCCCGATCCCCGGTGGTCACGCGCGGAAGACTCTTGTGAATCGCGCCGAAAGCCACATACTGCTGCTTCGGGTTCATCAGCTTCAGCATGGATTCCAGGCCGCTCTTCAGGGCGTCCAAGTCCTTGTCGCCGTCGCCGTAGCGGGCAGCCGAGCTGTTGAACATGGACGGAGTGCGGTCCGCCATCACCACAATATTCATCGGGTTGGGGGGCGCTTCACCGCCACAACTTCCCAGGCAGGACAGTGTGGTCTGGGCGCCGGTGGTCCCAGACGGGATGTTGATCGCCGGCCCGAACATGAACTCCACCTGCTTGTCATAGGTGATGGTCATGGTGTTGCAGGTATCGCTGGCTTCGTCGCCACAGGGCACGGCGCAGGAGGTCTTACTACATTTGACTTTCGATGCGTCGTAGGTGCCGGGGTCGCAGGTAGCCGGAATCTGATCGGGGTCCGGCTTGCCGCCGGCGATGCTGCTGTCAGCATTGGCGACCACGCAGTAGAAGGCGATATTGCCCGGGTAGCTGAGCGGCGTGGCGTCGGGAAAGTTCTTGGCGAAGTAGGCCTTTGCCAAGTTTGTGGCCTCCGAGACATCCGGCAGGGCAGAGGCACCCGCCTGGGCGGCGGCATCGATCGCGGCGCGCACCTGCTGGCGCTCGTAGAGAAGTTTGGAGATGTCGTAGCCCATGGCACCGGCACCCATCAACATCAACATCGCGAACGCGACTATGACCGCGGTAGCACCGCGCTCGGTCCGCGCGAGGACCTTCTTCAGCCTGCCCCCCCGCTTACTCATGATGTGGTCTCAATCCTCATGTACGCCGACTTCGTGATGGTGGTCGTACCCGGCAGGCCTAAGACCGCCGGCGAGATCCAGTGGTAGACGTAGGTGACGGTGACGACGGCGGTGCCGCCGATCTCCCTGCTGGTGTCGAAGTCCGACGCACACGCTGCGCCACCGGCGGTTTGACAGGTCACTGCTATCGAAGGGGTCGAGCTTCCGCAGGATCCCGTGTCAGCGAAGTTGAGTAGCGACGACGAAGCCTTCAAAGCGGCCGCACACGCATCACCCGTCTTGGCTCCCAGGCTTGCGGCCCGCGCACCATCGCGCGCTGCGTTACCGGCAATCGCTTGAGCGTTTGTCGCCATGCCGAAGTCCACCATGCCTACAAGGAGCATGACGAGCACCGGAAGCACCAACGCAAACTCGACAGCGGCCGCACCGCGATCACGTCCCGGATGAATTAACTTGCGCACGCGTCCCCCTCGAGACTTCGATTATCGATGTCGCGTAAAAAGCATTTGAAGTGTAGGCGGCAATCTCCGCGGGTGTCAACGCAGATCCACCCGCCGAAATTGTCTTTGTATTTGCTTTGAGAGCGCCCCTACCTACCTTCGCTCTCACCGCCACACTAGGCCTAAGACCCCTAGTCAACCCCGAGTGCGAGCGGATATCCGCTCTGAGAGCGCAGGCCATGAATTGCACCTCGTCGCACATTTGTCACCCTTATGGGCGACATTCTGAATGTCGCTAATGCGCACCGACCGCAGGCCGTCGAGCCGGCCATCGAAGCCCACCCTTGCGATTTGTCACCCATGCGAGGACTTACATTAGTCCCCCTTTTGGATGACACCCCGTTGCACTTCAACGGCGCCCATTCACGCCGGCGCCCCGCCTGAATCCAGGTCAGCAGCAGCGAGGCTGCACCCCGGGGCGGCGACCCAACGCCTGCAGCCCCGCACAACCCTCAACCTGTACTGGAATCAAAATGTCCCCTAAAGGGGGACAAATAGTCCAGGTTTTCAGTCACCCATTTGGGGACATTTTCGAAAATCTTTTGACAATCCGAGATTCTCCGGTGTAGACCTTCAACTGTCAGCTCCTGCCGATGGATGGCACGGCTGGAGCACCGCGGAAATCTATCCCACACCGAAAGGCAGTCCCATGAAGAACCTTCCCGCCAAGATCGTCGGCACCGTCATCAACACCCGTGAGCGCGGCGCCACCGCCGTTGAGTACGGCATCATGGTGGCACTGATCGCCGCTGTGATCATCACCGTAGTCACGCTGCTGGGCACCCAGATCCAGGCTCAGTTCCAGACGGTCCTCGACGGCATCAGCTGATCGAGAATCCCGATTCTGATGGCGAGCGCTCCGGATCCCCGTCCGGAGCGCTCTGCCTCATCAATCGTCCGAGTTCGACAATTCACGGCCGAATCGTCCTGAAAAAGACATAGGTCCCCCTTAAGAGTGACACTGATGGTTACTCGATTCACAAATAGAACCTGGCCGGACACCTTGCGCAAACCCTCCGACGAGGGATTGCCGGTCCGATTACGAACATTTCAAGCATTTCATGATTCGCTTCACTGGCGGTGTCGCGAATCGAGTGCGGGTCCCAACCCGTGCCCCACCCACTTGAGAACAGGCGGTCTCCCACAATGCAACGTCGTCTCATCGCAGCGATCCTCGCAGTAGTGCTTGCCGGCGTCGGCGCACTACTGCTCTTCAACTACGTCTCCAACGCCGATGCGCGCGCGATGGCCAACCAGGAGCCTGTCGAGGTTCTCGTGGTTACCACCACAGTGCCGGCGGACACCCTGGGTTCTGCCCTCGGTCCGTTCGTCACCACCAAGCAGATCCCGAAAGTGGCCCTAGCCCCGGGAGCTCTCACCTCCCTGGACACGGTTCAGGACCTCGCAACCATCGTCGAACTGCAACCCGGCGAGCAGCTGATACAGAGCCGCTTTGGTGCGCCCGGCACCGGAGCCAACGGCGATATCAAGATTCCGGAAAACATGGAGGTCGTGACGATCTCGCTGGAAGATCAGCGCCTGGTCGGAACCCGGCTGATCGCAGGTTCGCGAGTCAGCGCCTATGCGACCTTCGATGACGCAACCAAGCGGATCTTCTCTGACGTCGTGGTCGTCAGCGCCAAGGAAGGCCTGGTGACGCTCGCGGCCAAGCCGTCCGACGTGGAGAATCTGGTCCTCAGCATGGAGCTCGGCAAGGTTTGGTTGGCCGAGTCGTCGGTCGCGCCGAGTTCGGTCGCCCCGATCACCATCGAGAAATTGATGAAGTGATCACCATGGGAACCGCACTCATCGTTAGCCGCAACCCACGAGTCATCCAACTCGTTCAGCAATCCTGGGGGCCCGACGTACAGCCGGTCGCTCCCGATGTGTTCCCCCCGAACGTCCAGACCCTGCTGGCAGAAATGGGCGATGTCCCCATGCCTGCCGTGGTGGTGCTGGATCCCGCAGATCGCCTTCAGGATGCCCTCTACGTGGCGGCAGACCTGGATCAGAGCTTCGGCATCCCGGTCATCCTGGTGAGCGATCGCGCCGCCGAGATCGGCCTGGCGGCCATGCGCTCCGGCGTGCGGGACATCGTTCACCCCATGGCACCGTTGGAGGAGATGAAGCAGGCGTTGGACAGGGCCGCCAGCCATACCGCGTCTGAAAGCGCCCAGCCCGGATCGCCGGGCGCTGCTTCCCAACGGGGGAAGGTGGTCACGGTGGCCTCGCCGAAAGGCGGTGTGGGAAAGACCACCGTGTCCACCAACCTGGCAGTCGGACTGGCCATGCGCGAGCCGAACTCCACGGTCTTGGTCGACTTGGATATCCACTTCGGCGATGTCGGCAGCGCGCTCAACATCTCGCCGGAGTTCACCCTTCCCGACATGGTCCATGGCCCCAGCGCTATGGATTCGGTGGCCCTGAAGTCGCTGCTGACCCAGCATCAGACCGGCCTGCTCGTGGTTCCCGGTTCCGACTCCCCGGCCGCAGCGGACGCCGTCAGCCCGAAGGAGATCGGCAACCTGCTGAACATGCTGGCCGGCGAGTTCAAGTACGTGGTGGTCGACACCGCTCCGGGCTTGAGCGAACACACCCTCACTGTGCTGGACCAGACCGACATCCTGGTGCTGGTCACGAGCCTGGATGTGCCCGGAGTCCGCGGCCTGCACAAGGAACTGGACACCCTGCGCGACATCAGCATCGTGCTCGACTCCCGGTACGTCTTGATCAACTTCATGCACCCCAGCCGTGGTCTTTCGGTGGGCGATGTGGAGGCCAGCATCGGACGAAAGGTCGACTTCCAAGTACCTCAGTCCAATGCGGTGCCCATCTCCACCAATCAGGGTGTGCCACTCCTGCAGGCCGGCAGCAAGGATGTCGTGGCCAAGCAGTTGCGCAGTCTGGTCGAGACCGTCATCGACGGCGACAAGGCAGCAAAGGGCCGACGCTTCCTCGACTTCGCCAAGAAGGGGGATAAGAAATGAACCTCGCTGCTCGGGTCAATGCGATGAAAGGTGAGCGGGGTATCCCGCTCGAAGAAGGTGCGGCTACTGCATCGGCCGCGCCCACCCGGGCTTTGGTCGACGATTTCAGTGCCCCAGCGCCCTATCTGGAGTCCTCCAGCAACACTCCTGCAACCAACGACACCGTGAGCTGGGTTCCGGTCGGCCCTGACGATCCGATGGATCCCAGCCGACTCGCCAGCCGCGCACCAACCCAACCAGTCGTCATGGAAACCCACGACGCGCTGGCCCGGCTCAAAGAGGAGTCGGTCGAGCAACTCTTCGAGCGCCTCGGAACCCGACTCAACGACCCCTCCCTGGACGAGACCGCACTGCGCACGCTGGTGCAGCAGGAGCTGAACTCGATCATCGAGGGCGGTCGCCTGCCGCTGACTGCGCGGGAACGTCAACGCCTCATCCGCGAAGTCCACGACGATGTGTTGGGCCTGGGCCCGCTGGAGTCGCTGCTCTCAGACAAGAGCGTCACCGAGATCATGGTCAATGGCCCCGACAAGGTCTACGTCGAGCGGTCGGGCAAGCTGACCCTGACCCCAGTCCGCTTCAAGGACGAGCCCCATCTGCGCCGAATCATCGAACGCATCGTCACCCGGGTAGGTCGCCGCATCGACGAATCCTCACCGCTGGTCGACGCCCGTCTGGAAGACGGCTCGCGCGTCAACGCAGTCATTCCGCCGCTGGCGGTCAGCGGCTCGACGCTCACCATTCGTAAGTTCTCCAAGGATGCCCTGAAGGTCCCCGACTTGATCAAGTTGCAGACCCTCAGCCCGGAAATGGCCGAGTTGCTGGAGGCCTGCGTGTTGGGCCGACTCAACATCATCGTTTCCGGCGGTACCGGTACCGGTAAGACCACCTTGCTGAATGTGCTCTCCGGCTTCATCCCTGACCGGGAGCGCATCGTCTCCATCGAGGACGCGGTGGAGTTGCAGTTGCAGCAGGACCACGTGGTGCGGCTGGAATCGCGCCCGCCGAACGTCGAGGGTCGCGGCGAAGTGACCATCCGCGATCTGGTGAAGAACTCGCTGCGTATGCGCCCCGACCGCATCATCGTCGGCGAGTGTCGTGGTGCCGAAGCTCTGGACATGCTCCAGGCCATGAACACCGGCCACGACGGCTCCTTGTCCACGATCCACGCCAACACCTCCCGCGACGCCGTGGCCCGTCTGGAGACTCTGGTGCTCATGGCTGGCATGGACCTGCCGCTGCGCGCCATTCGCGAACAGGTCGCCTCGGCCGTCGATGTGATCGTGCAGTTGACCCGACTTCGTGACGGCACACGTCGCGTCACCTCGCTGTCGGAGGTCGTGGGCATGGAGGGTCAGACCCTGACTATGCAGGAAATCTACGCTTTCGACTTCTCTGCCGGCGTCTCGCCCGAGGGCAAGTTCTTGGGACGGGTGCAACCGACCGGTCTTCGTCCGTTGTTCCTGCAGAAGTTCTCCGATCTGGGTATCACGCTCTCACCAGGCATCTTCGGGACCTCGGCCATGTGGGAGCAGCAGTGACTCCACAACTCATCGTCGCTTGGGCACTCATCGGCGTCGGCAGTGTGATCGTCCTGGTGCTGATGCTGCTGCCGTCTCACAAAGTGGCCTTGGAACGCCGCCGCTTCGGCGCCGCCGAGCACTCTCGCGGCCTGACCCGGATGGCCGATCGTGCCACCGCCACCGTGGAACACCTGCTCGCCGGGCGAGGCAATTCGTTCAACTCGATCCTTGAAGAGGCTGGCGTCCACACCCCGCTGAAGGACCTGGTCGTCATCGTCTTCGCAGTCTGCATGGCCTTCTTCGCACTGGGCTTGGTGCTGGGAAATCCCCTGCTCGGCTTCCTGCTGGCGCTGGGAACACCCATCGGCGCTCGGCTGTGGCTGTCGTTGCTGGCCGGACGGCGACGCAGCAAGTTCGAGTCACAACTCGACGAAACCCTGCAGATGATGGCGGGGAGCCTGCGGGCCGGCTACAGCCTGCCGCAGGCGTTGTCCACCATCGGCCAGGAAGGCGCGGCGCCCACCTCCTTGGAGTTCGCCCGCGTCACGAACGAGGTTCGCGTGGGCCGCCCGCTGTCGGAGGCCCTCAGCGACGTCTGTGATCGCATGCGCAACGAGGACTTCTACTGGGTCACCCAGGCAATCAGCATCAACCGTGAAGTCGGCGGCAACCTCGCCGATGTGCTCGACGGAGTGAGCAAGACCATCCGTCAGCGCGCCGAATTGCGCGGGCAAGTGAAGTCGCTGGCCGCCGATGGTCAGCTCTCGGCCGTCATCTTGATGGCGCTGCCCTTCGTGGTAGCGATCTTCTTGATGATCGCGAGCCCGAAGTACATCGCCCAGATGATCAGTCCGATCGGCTTCGTCATGATCGCGGCGGGTGCGGTCATGATGATCATCGGTGGCATCTGGCTGTACAAGATCATCAACCTGAAGTTCTGAGGAGGGGCGCCATGCAACTGACACTGTGGCTCGGGCTACTTCTCGCCACGGCCGGAATGGGGCTGTTGTGGTGGATGGTGCTCGGCGGCGCCGGAACCCGGCGACAGGTTCTGGCGAATCTGCGTCGCGACGCACACCCGACCGACACGACCGTCCAGGCCGAACAAGCTCAATCCGAATTGGCGGAGGCGCTGCGGCGTCGAACCCCGCCGGGCGTGGTGAAGAACCTGACCAAGCTGTGGGCAGCTGCGGGACGCCCCGAGGCCTGGCCGGTGGATCGAGTGCTGTCGACCAAGCTGCTGCTGGGCGTGGCCGGCCTGCTGATCGCGCTGCTGTTGATCATTAACGGACGCGACATGCGCAGCGTCCTGTTCGGCGCGGCGATCGTCGGATCGCTGTTCTTCCTACCCGACCTGCTGCTGTACAACACCGGCACCAAGCGGAAGGAAGCGATCGCGCTGCAGTTGCCGGACACCTTGGATCAGATGAGCATCGCGGTGAACGCAGGCTTGGGCTTCGACGCCGCCATGAGCCGCGTCGCCCGCAACGGTCGCGGCGAACTGTCCAGCGAGTTGGTCCGCACCTTGCAGGACATTCAGGTCGGCATGCCTCGACGTGACGCCTACGACGATCTCGCAGAGCGCACCAAGGTTCCCAAGCTGGAACGCTTCGTGCGGGCCGTGGTGCAAGGTGAGGCCTATGGCATCGCACTGTCGGATGTCTTGCAGTCCCAAGCCGAGGAACTGCGCATGGAGCGCAAGCAGGACGCTGAGCGACGCGCCATGCAGATCCCGGTGAAGGTGATCTTCCCGCTGCTGCTGTTTATCATGCCTGCCATGTTCATTGTCGTGATCGGTCCGGGTGTGATCCAGATCATCAAGGCCTTCGGCGGCGGGTTCTGAGCACGGTGGACCCGATCGCAATCACGGTGGCAGCCGTGGTCGCGGGCGCCGCTGCGGCCGCACTCAACTCGGTAATGCGCGCCCAGTTCGAGACCCCGAACCGGCTCTCGCGCAGCTGGCTCCAGGTTCCGATCGCCGTCGTGCTGGGCGGCTTGGCCGGCTGCGCTGCGTCGTGGGCCGAGCAGCTCACCTTCGTTGTGCTCGCCGTGGCCGCTTCGCTGCTCATTGTCATCGACCTCAGCGAGTTCCGACTACCCGATGTGATCGTGCTACCGCTGTACCCGGTGTTGGCGATCGGTCTGACCCTCGCAGCCTGGAGCGAGAACCGCTGGCCTGCGCTGTTGGGGGCAGCTATCGGTGCGGTCGCCATGTTCGTGCTGTTCTTCGTGATGGCCTATTTCGCCCCCGACTTGGGCTTCGGGGATGTGAAGCTCGCCGGAGTGGTTGGTGGATTCCTGGGGTGGTTCGGCTTGGCCGAAGCCGTGGCGGGATTCTTCTTCGCCTGGGTACTGATGGCGGTCGTCGGCATCGTGATGCTGACGCTGCGCCGAATCAACATCAAAGCGTCGCTACCGTTCGGTCCCTACCTTGTCCTCGGTGCGGTGATCGGTGTCTTCGTCGGCCCGACCATGCTTCCCACGCTGGCCTGAGTCGGCTGCTTCGCGCCGATTCGAGGCCGGCGCCGACCGAAGGGCCTACTCCGACGACGGCCCGGCTGCACTCTCCTGCTGGCGCACCACCAGCACATCGCAACGAGCATGTTCGACGACCTCGCCGGACACCGAGCCGAGCAGCAGTCCGGCGAAACCGCCCAATCCGCGGCTGCCCACAACGACCAGGCGGGCGTCGTCTGAGGCCTTCACCAGCTCGCGGCCTGCCGCGCCGTGGGGAACCACCAGCTCCACGGCCACCTCAGGGTGTTCGGCCAGCAGTGGCGCCACCTGAGTGCGCAGCTGATCCATCACTTCGGCGGCGAAATCCTCGACCGGTGGCACGTAGCCCGGCTCCCACGTGCGCGGACGCGGCGCCGCGCTGATCGTCCACGCTCGAACCACGCGCACCGGTGCCCCAAGCTGGGCGGCCAACCACAGCCCCTTGCGCAGGGCATTCTTGGCGAACTCCGAATCGTCGTAGCCAATGACGATGGCACCGGTGTCATCCATGACCTGATGCTAGCTGTCACCGGCGCAGATGCGCAGCCCCCTGCCGATGCGGGAAGCTAGCATCAGAACCTGGAGGTAGAGGCATGACCGACCCGCAGCAGAGCGCGGCCCAACAGCAATCCATCGCCCGCATCGAGACCTACGCGGCCCACAACTACCACCCGCTTCCGGTGGCCATCGCCAGCGGTTCGGGAGCCTGGCTGACCGATGTGGACGGCAACCGCTATCTGGATTTCCTCTCCGCCTACTCGGCGGTGAATTTTGGGCATTCCAATCCACACTTGATCCAGGTGGCCACCGAACAGCTGGGTCGGTTGGCGATCACCTCCCGAGCGGTCTACGCCGACAATTTGGGGCCCTTCTTGGAAGCCCTGACGACGTTGTGTGGCAAGCAGATGGCGCTGCCGATGAATACCGGCGTGGAAGCGGTGGAGTCGGCGCTGAAGATCGCCCGCAAGTGGGGCTATCAGGTCAAGGGCGTTCCCGAAGGCGCGGCCACCATCATCGTGATGGACGGGAACTTCCACGGCCGCACCATCAGCGTGGTCTCCTTCAGCAGCGACACCGTTGCCACCACCGAGTTCGGCCCGTTCACCCCGGGCTTCGTCTCGGTGCCTTTCGGTGATCTGGACGCTTTGGCCGCAGCCATTGACGACACCACGGTGGCGATTCTGGTCGAGCCGATCCAAGGCGAGGCGGGAGTCATCACCCCGCCGCCGGGATATCTGAGCGGAGTGCGCGAGCTGGCCACTCGGCACCGGGTGCTGATGATCGCTGACGAGATTCAGTCCGGCCTGGGACGCACCGGTACCACCTTCTACTGCGAACAGGCCGGCGTCATCCCGGATCTCTACCTGCTGGGCAAGGCCCTCGGCGGTGCCATTCTGCCGATCTCTGCTGTGGTCGGTGATGCCGACGTCATGGGGGTGCTGCGTCCCGGCGAGCACGGATCGACCTTCGGCGGCAATCCACTGGCGGCCGCGGTGGGCCTGGCGGTCGTGGAGTTGCTGCAGACCGGCGAGATGCAGGCCCGGTCCCGCGAACTCGGCACCCACCTGCACACCCGGTTGCAGAGCTTGCTCGGGCATGGTGTGACCCAGGTTCGCGGAGTCGGCCTGTGGGCCGGTGTCGATATCGATCCGGCGCTGGGCACCGGCCGCGATATCGGGGAGCGGCTGCTGTCCAAAGGCGTCATAGCCAAGGACACCCACGGGCAGACGCTCCGGTTGGCACCGCCGTTGGTTATCACCGCCGACGAACTCGATCTCGCCGTGGACGCCCTCACCGAGGCCTTGGCCGAGGCCGCGGCGCAGGGGTGAACTCACTGCTCATCCCCGGTCTCACCGGCGCGGTGGCGAGTCGGCACTCAGCGTGAACCCGTAGGGCAGTTCCAGACGGTGGCGGGCGAGCAGTGCCGCATCGGCCAACAGCTCCCGGGTGGGGCCGTCGGCGACGATGACCCCATCGGCCAGAATCACCGATCGCGGGCACAGTTGCAGGGCGTAGGGCAGGTCATGGGTCACCATCAACATGGTGGTGTCCAGGGCGGTGAGCACCTCGGCAAGCTCACGGCGGGCCGCCGGGTCCAGATTCGAGGTGGGCTCATCCAGCACCAGCAGATCCGGACGCATCGCCAGCACGGTCGCCACAGCCACCCGTCGGCGCTGCCCGAAGGAAAGGTGATGGGGCACACGGTCGGCCACCTCGGGTAGGCCCACCAAGGTCAGGGCCTCATCCACCCGCTGCTGGAGCTCCGCTCCGCGCATTCCCAGGTTCGCCGGCCCGAAGGCGACGTCCTGGGCCACGGTGGGCAAGAACAGTTGATCGTCGGGATCCTGAAAGACCAGTCCCACCCGCCGTCGGATTTCGGTCAGATTCGGCTGGGTTACCGGGAGCCCGGCGACGCTCACCGACCCGGCGCCCGCGGTCAGAATGCCGTTCAGATGCAAGGCCAAGGTGGTCTTTCCGGCACCGTTCGGGCCCAGCAGTGCCACGCGCTCACCGCGATCGATCCGCAGATTCACTCCGTACAAGGCCTGGCGCCCATCGGGATAGGCATAGGCGAGTCCCCGGACGGCCAGCAGCGCGGTCATGCCGACCACCATGCCACGACAGTGATGCCCAACGCCGCAGTCGGCACCACCGCCGCCGCAAGCCATTGCCGGGCGGTGGCCGGCGGCGCGGTCTGGACCGCTTCGGGCAGGGCACCGGCATAGCCACGCGACAGCATGGCCAGATGCACCCGCTCGCCCCGCTCATAGGCGCGGATGAAGCCGCTGCCGACCGCTCCGCTCAGCGAGCGCCAGGACCGCGGATCGCGGGCGCGGAAGCCTCGTGACGCCCGAGCGATCGTCATCTGTCGCCACTGCCCACGAATGACGTCCAGGTAGCGGACCATGAATCCCAATATCTCGGTCAAAGTCCCCGGCAGATGGAGGCGTTGCAGGCCGGCAACGAACTCGTGCGGCCGGGTGGTCGACGCCAGAATCAGCGCTGCGAACACACTCACCGTGCTCTTGGCCAGCAGCGTCGCGGCCCCCCACAGACCGGCAATCGACACCGCAACCCCGGCCACCGACGTGGTCGGGCCCGTGGCCAGAAAGGGCATCGCCAAGGCGAATGCCACGAAGGGCAACTCAATGGCCAGACCCCGCATCAATCGCAACGGCGACAGGCCTGCGATCGCGACCACCACCGCGAGCACCGCCACCTGTCCGAGGTAGGGCCACAACAGATGCGCTGGTGTGGCGACCACGCAGCAGACGAAGCCGACAAGTGCCATCACCTTCACCTGTGCCGGAAGCCGATGCAGCGGCCTTTCCCGGTCGGAACTCAGCTCTTGCTGGTCTTCGATCGACCCAACAGCCACATCAACCCCATGCCGATTGCGAGCACCAGGAGAGTACCGATGATGCCTGCCAGCCCCCCGGAAAGCCGGGCATCACTCAATCCGGCCACCTGATAGTCGACCAAAGGGGAGTACAACGATGCCGCATGCTCGGTTGCCGCATCGAGGAAACCCTTCTGCTCGGCGACCCATTCCAGCCCATCGGGGGAACTGGAGGCATAGAAGCTGACCACCCCGGACAGCAGCAGTGCCACCAACAGGCCGATTGCCCAGGCGTAGCCGCTGCGCCAGCGGCTCACCGCCCTCGGAGTGGTCGGTGCGGGCGAAGCAGCCGAGGAACTCATGCCGGCACTCCTTCTTTGATCGTGAGGTCGACGGGTTTCGCGATGCCGCGCGCACCGTAGACCAGATCCGGACGGACCGCCAAGACGGCGGCGAGAACGGCGGCGGTGATGAACGCCTCACCAATTCCGATCAAAATGTGAATGCCGCCCATCGCCAGCGCCACGGTGCCGGCCGGAATCGGAACGGTGCCACCGAAGGCGAAAAGTCCGGCGAAAGTCAGAGCGGCCACCGGCACCGAGACGAAACCGCCCACCGCCCCAGCGATCGGCACGGTGGCGAGTTTCTTGGGCAGCACCTTCATCGCGAGGCGGAAGACCGCCCAACCGACCCAGACCCCGACCAGGGCCATCAAGGTGATGTTGGTGCCCAACGCGGTGATGCCGCCATCAGCGAAGAGGAATGCCTGCACGATCAACACCACGGTGACGCACAGTGTCGCCGTCCATGGCCCGACCAGAATCGCAGCCAATGCTCCTCCCAACAGATGCCCGGAGGTGCCAGCAGCGACCGGGAAGTTCAACATCTGCGCGGCGAAGATGAAAGCCGCTGTCAGACCGGCGAGCGGCGCGGTGCGCTCGTCGAGTTCCCGACGCGCCCCCCGGACGGCGAGCCCGACACCGGCAGCGGCCACCACCGCAGTGGCGGCGGACGTCGGCAGATTCAAGAAGCCATCTGGTACGTGCATCGCAGTCTCCCCTCGGCCTTTTTCGACGGCCCGCAGAGACTCTAATGCAACTATGTTGCAATAGGCGAGTGCTTGTGGTGATGTTCTTCGAAATTCGGTTCAGCAGCACAGTCGGCGCACAGCCCCGACAACGCGACATGAGTGGCATCCAGTTCGAAGCCGTGCAAGGCGCCCATCCGGTCGGCGACGCTCACCAGCAGGTCGGCGGGCAGATCGATGATGCGCCCACACTGCCGACACTGGGCATGCAGATGCGGTCCGCGAGTGCCGGTGAGGTGATAAGCGGTGGCGCCATGTCCCAGGTGGACGTGCTGCACCACGCCGAGCTCGCTCAACGCAGCCAGCGCTCGATACACACTGGTGCGGTGCACCTGAGGCGCGATTTCGGCGACTGCCGTCGCGATCTCCTCAGTACTCAGATGGCCCGCCGTGGTGGCGAGTGCGGTGAGCACCGCCCGGCGCGGGGCACTCATGCGTTCGCCCTTGGCGCGCAGCTGAACGGCGACAGCGGCCAGCAGGGCCTGGGCATCAGGGTCAGGGCTGCCCGGTGAAGGTACCTCGGAGGTCACGATGCACAGCCTAATCGGGGGTCGCCACCAGCGCCTCCGCCATGGCTTCTTGTCCTCTCAAATTGCATGTTCAGCCAATACTGAATTTGGTTCCCCCCCTAGCCGTCCGGGCAAAAAGAATGCCCGGCTTACCCCTCCCGGTACGTACCTACGGCATGTAATGTGACCTGCACCATCGAGCAGGACGCCGCCGCGTCCGCCTGACAGATAGGGAGCATGGATGGCCAACGCAATCTTCAACCGCGATGAGGTGAGCCTCGAACTCCCCCAGGTACCTGCGACCCAGGGAAACGACGGCTACGACATCAGCAAACTGCTGTCCACCACTGGGGACACCACACTGGACATCGGCTTTGCGAATACCGCGTCCTGCCGTTCTGCGATCACCTTCATCGACGGAGACGCCGGCATTCTGCGCTACCGCGGATACCCGATCGAGCAACTCGCCGAGCAGGCGACCTTCCTCGAGGTCTCCTATCTCGTTCTCTACGGCGAACTTCCGAATGCGGCACAGCTTGAGAAGTTCTCCACCGACATCGCGCGATTCCATCTGCTGGATGAGCGCCTCAAGCACATGTTCAGCTCGATGCCGCGCAAGTCGCACCCCATGCCGTTGCTGGCTGCCGGTCTGAACGCACTGTCGACCTTCGCGCAATCGAAGTACGCCGAGAAGGGCTTCGAGGCCGAGCGGGCCACTCACATGCTGATGGGTGCGGTGCCCACCCTCGCGGCGTACGGCTACAAGAACTCCGTGGGTGAACCGTTCCTCTACCCGGACATGTCGCATTCCTACATCGAGAACTTCCTGCGGATGTCCTTCGGGCTGCCCACCGAGCCCTACCCCTTCGACGACGCCACCACTCGGGCTCTGGATGTGCTGCTGATCCTGCATGCCGATCACGAGCAGAACTGCTCCACCTCGACGGTGCGCATGGTGGGCTCCTCCGGCGCCAACATCTACGTCTCGGTGGCAGCAGGGGTCAACGCCCTGTCCGGTCCGCTGCATGGCGGCGCCAACCAGGCAGTGTTGGAGATGCTCAAGGCGATCCGGGCCTCCGGTGAGGACGTCAAGGACTACATCGCCAAGGTCAAGGACAACAAGGCCTCCACCAAGCTGATGGGCTTCGGCCACCGGATCTACAAGAACTACGATCCGCGCGCCGCCATCGTCAAGAAGCATGCTGACGAGATCCTGAGCACCCTGGTCGGTCACGATCCGCTGCTCGACCTCGCCGTAGCCCTGGAAGAGGCCGCCTTGAGCGATCCGTACTTCCAGGAGCGCAAGCTGTACCCGAATGTGGACTTCTACACCGGTTTGATCTACCAGGCCATGGGCTTCCCGCAGAACATGTTCACGGTGCTGTTCGCACTGGGACGCCTGCCCGGCTGGATCGCTCACTACCTGGAGCAGACCACCGATCCGACCATGAAGATCAACCGCCCCCGCCAGGTGTACGTCGGCGAGGTCGAGCGCAACTACGTCCCCATGGACCAGCGCAACTGATTAGTCCCCACCACTGCGGCCCGGTCGTCCCACGATGACCGGGCCGCAGTGTTTTCATTGGCAGCACTACCGAATACGCCGAGCGCCCTTCCTTCAGAGAACACAATTCACTATCCTGAAGTGCATCAGTCTCACAGCGGCAACGATCACCGCTGATCCGCAGTGTCTCGTGGGGTCTCGATGCGGCCCCGCCCCATACCTCAATGTGTCCTGCCCCCAATGAGGAGAATCATCATGCGACCTACCTTCATAGCCGGTCTCATCGCGACCGGTCTCCTGGCTGGTTCCACCATCAGCCCCGCCCAGGCTCAGCCATTGACGACCTCAGCCGTCGCCCTCACTGAGCAAGCCGTCACCTTGATGAAGACCAAACGCGCCGACATCGACGGGGATGGCCGCAAAGACACCGTCCGGCTCTACAAGCTCAGCGCGTCGAAGTGGCGGGTCACCGTCGACACCGCCAAAGGCAAACACGCCAGCAAGCGCTTCACCTCGACCATCGCCCGTGACTGGGGAGTGAAGTCGCCCTGGGTCGGTCCGAATCGTATGGACGGCCGCGCCGGCGCCGAGCTTCCGTTCATGGTTCAAGGCGGCGACGGCGTGGTGTTCCGGGTCCTCACCTGGCGCAAAGGTCGACTGGTCAATGAGCCCAGGCTCGCCGGCAATGCGTGGTACGTCGGCGGCCCGCTGCCGGAGTTTCAGTCCTACCGCTTCTACACCTCTGCCTCGGTGCGCTACGCCGAAGTGGCCTGGCTCACCCCGGACGGTTGGGACTACAAGACCTGCAGCGCCGATGTGAAGCGCTACGCGTGGAAGTCATCGAAGTGGGTCTTCGTTCGCCAGTACACCGTCTCGGCGGCCGCCGGGGTGTGCCAGCGCTATCCCGGCCTGTGACCGTCAGCCGCTGCGGCTACTTGTGAAGTGGCTGCAGCGGCACCAGGGTGGGTCGAGACACCTCGGCGAAGAAGTCATTGCCCTTGTCGTCGACCACGATGAAGGCGGGGAAGTCCTCGACCTCGATCTTCCAGATCGCTTCCATGCCGAGTTCGGGATACTCCAGCAGTTCGACCTTCTTGATGCAGTGCTGGGCCAAGACCGCAGCCGGACCACCGATCGATCCCAGGTAGAAACCACCATGCTTGGCGCACGCATCGGTCACCTGCTGGCTGCGGTTGCCCTTGGCGAGCATGATCATCGATCCACCAGCGGCCTGGAACTGGTCGACATAGGAGTCCATGCGGCCGGCGGTTGTCGGACCGAATGAGCCCGAGGCATAGCCCTCGGGAGTCTTGGCGGGTCCGGCGTAGTAGATCGGATGATCTTTCAGGTATTGCGGCATCTCTTCGCCGGCATCCAAGCGTTCCTTGATTTTGGCGTGAGCGATATCGCGTCCCACGATCACGGTGCCGGTCAACGCAAGACGGGTCTTCACCGGGTACTGGCTCAGCTCGGCCAGGATGTCGGCCATCGGACGACGCAGGTCGATCTTGATCGCACCAGCGCCACCCTCAGCCGCCATCTCGGCTTTGTGCTGGGCGAGTTGTTCATCGGTCATCTCCGGCATGTACTGCGCCGGTTCGAACTCCAACTGCTCGATGAAGACACCCTCAGGGGTGATCTTGCCCAAGCACTGACGATCGGCCGAACACGACACCGCGATCGCCACCGGCAACGAGGCGCCGTGACGGGGCAGTCGGATCACCCGCACGTCATGGCAGAAATACTTGCCGCCGAACTGGGCACCGATCCCGAAGTTGCGAGTCAGTTCGAGGACCTGCTGCTCCAACTCCAGATCACGGAAGCCGTGAGCGCTGAGGGAACCGGTGGTCGGCAAGGTATCCAGATACTTCGCTGAGGCGTACTTCGCGGTCTTCAAGGCGTACTCCGCCGAGGTTCCACCGATCACGATCGCCAGGTGGTACGGCGGGCAGGCGGCGGTGCCCAAGCTGCGAATCTTCGCGTCCAGGAAGGCCATCATCGAATCCGGGTTCAGCAGCGCTTTGGTTTCCTGGTACAGGTAGCTCTTATTCGCCGAGCCGCCGCCCTTAGCCATGAACAAGAATTTGTAGATGTTCTCGTGCCCGCTCGCGGTGTCGGCGTACAGCTCGATCTGTGCGGGCAGGTTGTTGCCGGTGTTCTTTTCCTCCCACATAGTGAGCGGTGCGTTCATCGAGTACCGCAAGTTCAGCTTGGTGTAGGCGTCATACACACCCTTGCTGAGCGGGAGCTCGTCGGTGCCCTCGGTCAACACCTGCTGGCCACGCTTGCCCATGATGATCGCGGTGCCGGTGTCCTGGCACATCGGCAGCACACCGCCGGCGGAGATGTTGACGTTCTTCAACAGGTCCATGGCGACGAATTTGTCGTTGTCGCTGGCTTCGGGATCCTCCATGATGGTCCGCAACTGCCGTAAATGCGCCGGACGCAGATAGTGGGCGATGTCGTGCATCGCGGTTTCGGCGAGCAATTCCAGCGCTTCTGGAGCCACTTTGAGGAAGCTCCGTCCGTCAGGCCCGGCGACGGTCTCCACCCCCTGCGTGGTCAGCAGGCGATACTCGGTGGTGTCCTCGCCGATGGGCAGCAGGTCTTCGTAGCGGAACTCGCTCATGTCACTCCTTCGCACAACCGCGCCCATCTTGGCACACCAGCCGAAGAACACCACGCGGCTACGCAGTGTGACCGAATCAGTTCACCCGTCCGCGAGTCGCGAACACCAGCAGCGGGGCCGCCAACGCGGTGCACAGACCGGACACGGCGTAGGCCGTCATGACCCCGCTGCAGCCGGACGGCATCGGTAGCGGATTGCCCACCCAGCCCGATACCACCAGAACCGGTGCGCTGCATTGCATGAAGGAGGTGACTTCGACCGGGGTCAGCAGCATCCACAAACCCGCGAAGCTGGCGATCATCGCCAACCCACTGCCCGCGCGACGAAACGACCCGGGACGCTTATGCACCTCGTCGACGATGCCGACGATCATTCCCAGTGCAGCGCAGGCCAGAGCGAGCACCAGCACAACGAACACCCCGATCATTCCCAACCTCTCCAGCACGACACCGCACCCGACAGCCCCCCGGAAGTCATCATGACTTGGGGTGCTTGCGGTTGCCAAGGCAGTCTCGACCTCGACACGAGGCTGCCAACAACTGCCAATGCGGGCTGTGGTTGCATGCCGTAGCATGTGAAGCGCAATCCGCGCCCCTAGGTCCCGATAGGACGGGGACGGCAGTTTCTTACTGTCACGGACTGATTGGAGGCAGAGATGGCGCCGCCCGAATCGCGCTTTGAGCGTGATTCTGTATCGATGCCGCGTATCGGTTGCGATATCGCCGATGCCCAGAACATTTCGGATTCGGTAAACGCTTTTGGCGAACGCTACCTGGCCCGGATCTACACCGATGCCGAACGCGTCCAATGCGCTGAGGCGCCCGAGCGGCTCGCTGCCCGATTCGCGGCCAAAGAGGCAGTGCTCAAAGTACTCCGCGCACCGGCAGGTATCAGCTTCCGTGATGTTGAGATCATTGACGACGAGGATGGCGCACCCCACGTGACGCTGCATCGTCAAGCCCGAGAGGCGGCGCGGGCTCAGCAGCTGGGTCCGATTGCACTATCCATGAGCCACGAAGGGGGCCTGGCGCTCGCTACCGCGATCAGCCTGCCCACATCAGGATCGCGTCACAGTTGACACATTAGGAAAAAGGGGGAACTGGTGTCTGACCACACCTACGAGGATCGCTTGGCCATTCGCGAGGCGTTGCAACAATTCGGAAGACTCAATCGTCCCGTCGCTCAGCTGAGCGACGACTCGGACCTTTTCGCTGTGGGGTTCACCTCGCATGCCACGGTGAATGTCATGCTCGCCATCGAGGACGCTCTGGATATCGAGTTTCCCGACGAACTCCTCAATCGCTCCACCTTCGCATCGATCGATTCGTTGGCCGGCGCGGTTCAACTCTCACGGGGGCAATTGTGAACGGACGTTTCGCGGCTCGCGCAGCCGCCGTGGCAGCAGTCGCTGCAAAATACGCCGACGAGGTCGACTCCAATGCACGGCCTCCTCTGGAGGCCGCCGGTGCGTTGAAGGAACAGCGACTGCTGTCGGCGTCGGTGCCCACCCAATTCGGTGGTGAGGGTGCCACCATGCTCGAACTGAGCGAGATCGCCACCGAGATCGGCGCGGCGGACGCCAACGCAGGCATGGTCTTCGCGATGCACCACAGCCAAGCCCTGATCCTGTGGCGACACGGCAGTCGTCCCGGGGTACGGGCCACCATCCAGAAGGTGCTGGACCAGGAGTGGCTGCTGGGTTCGGCGACCACCGAACGCGGCATCGGCGGCGACGCCCGCCGGTCCAACTGCGCCTTGGAATACCCCGCGCAGGGCCGAGTGAAGGTCGTCAAGGACGCACCGGTGATCTCCTATGCCGAGGCCGCCGACGCGATTCTGGTGACTGGCCGTTCGAGCGCGGACGCACCGGCCTCCGACCAACGGATGCTGATCTGCCCCAAGGGCGAGTACGACTTGGAGAAGACCGGAGTGTGGCAAGCGCTTGGTCTGCGGGGCACCGCCAGCGACAGCTTCATCATCACGTGTGAGACCAGCGAGGACAATCTGCTGGACGACGACTACGGCACCATCTCCTCACACACAGCGCTACCGACGGCCCACCTGTTGTGGTCCTCGGTGTGGCTGGGTATCGCCGCCTCGGCCGCTGATCAGGCTCGCGCTGCGGTTCGCCGTCAGGCCCGCGCTGCGGTCGGATTCCCGCCGCCGGGACAGTTGCGCCTCGCGGAGCTGTTGGTGGAGCTGCAGACCTTCGCCAATATGGTGCGTCATTCCTGCGAGCACTACGACCGCGTGGCCGACGACCCGGCCGTGCTGGGCTCGATCTCGTTCGCCTTGGAGATGAACTCGCTGAAGGTCAGTTCTGCGAACGCGGTCGTCAAACTGGTTCTGGATGCGTTGCGCATCGTCGGCATCGCTGGTTACCGCACCGATACGCCGCAGTCTCTGTCGCGGCAGGTGCGCGATGCCCTGGGGGCACCGATTCAGATCAACAATGATCGGCTGCTCACCAACAATGCACCGCTGTCGCTGATGGCGAAGGTCAATCTGTGACCGATCTCGAACAGCCCTGGCAAGCCCTGCGGGACCGGCTCATCGACGCCGGCCTGTTGGCGGAATTGGGTGAGCCGGGCATCGTCGCTCTCGGTGGTGATTTCAACCGAGTCTTCGATGCTTTGGACGCCCTGTACGTGCACACCTTCGCCGACCTGTCGGCCGAAGTGTGGAGGTTTCCGCCAGTGGAGCCCAAGGGGCTGTTCGAGAAGACCGACTATGTGGCCTCCTTCCCGCAACTGACCGGCGCACTGTCGGCCTTCACTGGCGACACCCGCGACCATGCGGAACTGTTGCGGCTGCGCGCCACAGATCAGCAGTGGGAGGACATGCTCCATCCGGCCGGACTGATGATGAGTCCGGCTGCTTGCCATCCGCTGTACGAGGTGCTCGCGGGCACACTGCCGGCGTCCGGACGTACCTGTGAGGTGCTGGGGAGCTGTTTTCGGCACGAGCCGAGTCCGGACCCGATGCGCATGCAGACCTTCCGTATGCACGAGTTCGTCCATGCCGGTACTGCGGCATCGGCGTTGGCGCACCGCGACGAGACCGCTGCCCGCTTGGTGGCGATGCTGGAATCGCTGGGCCTGGAGATTATCTACGAGCCGGCCAACGACCCCTTCTTCGGTCGAGCCGGCAAAGTCATGGCGGCCAGCCAGCGGGAGGCCGCCTTGAAGTTCGAACTGCTGACCACGGTGTACGGCCCGGACCTGCCGGCGACGGCGATCGGTTCGGCCAACTATCACAACGACCACTTCGGTCAGGCCTTCGGCATTCGCAGCGCGGACGGCGAGATCGCTCACACCGCGTGCCTCGGCTTGGGTCTGGAGCGAACCGTGCTCGCGCTGCTCTCCCGCCATGGCATGTCGGTGGCCGACTGGCCGCAGTCGGTGCGATCGGTGCTGTGGCCATCGAATGAGTAACCACCACGGCTGGTTCGGCGACCCTGCGATCCTGGCCGCTGTCCAACTGCCACCCCGAGCATCGCTGGGGGTGGTGCTGTGCCCGCCGCTGGGCCAAGAGGGGGTGATCGCCTATCGCGGTCTGCGGCTGCTCGCCGATCAGCTCCAACAGCGCGACATCGCCTCGATTCGCTACGACCCGCCCGGGCACGGCGATTCGGCGCCCAGCGATGATCCTGAGGCGTTTTTCGACGGCGCTCGCCGGGCGGCCGATCTGTTGCGATCGTGTGGCTGCAGCGAGATCTGCTTCGTCGGCCTGTCCTCGGCATCCCTGATCGCCAGCGAGGTCACCCAACCCGGCGACCTGCTGGTGCTGTGGAGCCCTCAGCCTTCAGGGCGGTCCTGGCTGCGCAAAGCACGGACGCTGGCGACTCTCGAACTAGGCACAGGGCGTATCAGTGACGGCATCGAATCCCTGATCGGCTTGGAGCTGACGTCCGCGGAAGCCGAACGCCTCGGTGCGGTCAAACTGCGCCTACCCGAAGGCGCGCCGGCATTGGTCGCGGTGCGCGCAGGTGAAGCGGCGCCCCCGGGACTGACCGAGGCCGAAGTGGTCGAGGTCCCCGGCACTGCGGAGTTCCTGGACACCCCGAGTATGACCTCGGTCTTGCCTGCCGAAGCCATCACGACGATCGCCGATTGGTTGGCCGACCATGTCAGCGGGAGCCTCACCGACCTTGTCGCACCGGCGCTGCGTCCGGAGTTGGAGCTGGAAAACGCTGTGGAGCGCGTTCGGTGGCTCGGTCCGAACGGGCTGTTCGCCATCGAGTGCATGCCGAAGGACGCCGACGAGAACACCCCCCTGGTGTTGCTGCATTCCGGCGCAGCCGAGCATCGCATCGGCGCCGGTGACTATCAGGTACGGCTTGCGCGACTACTCGCCGAGGACGGCGCGGCGTCGGTTCGGGCCGATCGCCGCAGCGCCGGGGAGACCGGAACGGTACGCACCGACGAGCCATCGCTGTTCTATTCCGGGGAATGGATGGCCGATCAGGATGCGATCATCGCTGCCCTCGGCGTCTCCGGCGAACGACTGGCGCTGACCGGGCTGTGTGCCGGCGGCTGGTTGGCGGGGCAGCGGACCGTGGTGGACCCGCGCCTGATCGTCGACATTCATCCCTTGGAATACCGCATCGATCCGGCACCGGCCGGCGAATACGTCGACGAGATCACCACTGAGGCGACGCAGCTGCCCGGCGAGGAGGCGCTGCGCCACTGGTATCGGCGCTTCGCTCCGGTGTGGCTGCGACAGCTCCGCGACCGGTGGAAGGGACGCGCCCCTGCGGGGCCCTTCCTGGTTTCGGCGACGAAGCGGGCCGGTCACACGGTGCTGATCTTCAGTGATCTGGAGAAGATGATCTTCGAGCGACGCGGCGGACCCCAGGCCGCGGCCCGATTGGACGGCATCGAATTGGTCGACGTGGGCAGTTCCGACCATGCCTTGTATGCCCGCCCCACCCGGGAGCGCATCATCGCTGAGGTGCGCGCCCAAGTGGCCAAGGCTTTCCAGCTCTGAGCTGTGCCGTAGCACCCCGCGCTAGGCGATGTCGACCAAGGATTGCCGAATCGCATTCGCCGAGGTGCGCAGCAGGCTGAGTTCGTGGGCGTCCATGGGGAACTCGAAGACCCGTTCGATGCCATTGGGACCTACCAGGCTGGGCACCGAAAGAGCCACCTCGGAGATTCCGCGGTAGTTGGTGAGCACGCTGGACAGCGGCCAGATCTTGCGTTGATCGTTCAGCATGGCTTCAACCAGACGCGCGCCGGCCAGCCCAATCGCGTAGTTCGTCGCCCCTTTGCCCTCAATGATCTCGTAGGCGGCGTGCACGGTGTCATGGGCGATATCGGCCAGCACCTCTTCGGTGAAGATGCGACGTCCGCTGAGGTCGGTCCAGTCCCGGATCGGCAACTGGGCGATCGTGGCGCTGGACCAGATCGGGAACTCGGTGTCGCCGTGTTCGCCGAACATGGCGGCATGCACATTGCTCAGCGACACCCCGGCTCGCTGGGCGATGGCCCACCGCAGCCGTGAGGTATCCAGCAGGGTTCCGGTGGAGATGACCCGTCCGGCCGGCAGACCGCTGACGCGCTGGGCCACCACGGTGAGCACATCGCACGGGTTGGTGACCAGCACCACGACCGCGTTCGGGGCCTGCTCCAACAGCCGCGGCACGAGGTCCTTCATGATCTGGGCGTTCACGCCGGCCAGTTCCAGGCGGGTCTGGCCCGGGTGCTGGCGGGCACCCGCAGTGATGATGATCACCGAGGAGTTGGCCACCACCCGAATATCCGAGCCGCCGGTCACCACGGTTGACGGCGTGAACTGCGTGCCGTGGGCGAGGTCATGGACCTCGGCTTGCACCTTCTTGTCGTTGATGTCGTAGAGCGCAATCTGGCGGGCCGACCCTCGAATGAGGGCGGCATAGGCGATCGACGTTCCCACCGAGCCGGCTCCGACCACGGTGAGTTTCGAGTTGGCGAGGTTGTGACTCCCGCTCTTGTTGGCGTCCACGCACTCAGCCTAGTGAACCGAGGTGGGCCCGGCGCCGGACGAGCCCAAAGCAGGGCATGTTCTCAGTCCGACCAGGCGTCGCTGGTCGCTGCAACCCGGCCGGTTCCCGGCATTGCAGCAGCGGGTTGCGCTACGCGTCGGCCTCGGGGAACACCACCAAGGCCCGAACCAAGTGCTCCAGGCCTTCCTGCCAGGGGACCAGCGGGTAGGCGTCGCCGCCGAGGATTTCGTAGGACCGCATCCGGTCAAAATATGCATCCATGGTGATGATGAGCTGATTCAAAGGGATGCGCAGCGTGGCGTTCTGGCGCTGCAGTGCCGCTCCGATCTCCGCAGCCGCCAGGCTGGCGACGGCATAGGTCGCCTCCGCCAGGGCCGGGCGAAGCTCAGGATTGCGGTGCGCGTAGAGCTGCAGCTCAGCCCTCACCACCACCCAGTTGCCATCCATCGCCGCACCGGCGGCGAGCACGGCGTTGATCCGGGACAGGATCGAGGACAAGGCATCCTCGTCAATCCGCTCCGCCGGGATCAACGACAGGGCCTGCTGGGTGATCTCGACGAGTTGCGCGCCGCGCTGGCGCACCAACTCGAGAACCAGCTCATCCTTGGAATCGAAGTTGCTGTAGAACGCTCCCCGCGTGAAACCGGCACGCTCGCAGATCTCCTCGACGCTGGCGGCCTGCACACTGCGCTCGGCGAACAATTCCGTTGCGGCGGCCAGCAGGCGCTCCTTGGTGTGCTGCCGCCGCAGACTCACCGGTGTCGTCTCTGACATGTTCGCCGACCTTTCGTCCGCTATTGGATACAGCAGTGTATCGGATACAGTGTTGTATCGAACGTAGCGAAGTCAAGGAGTAGCGGTGTCGTCCTTTCTGTATCGCCTGGGCCGGGCAAGCTTTCGGCACCGCTTTCGAACCCTCGGCATCTGGATAGCGGTGCTGCTGGTCCTCGGTGGACTCGCGGCCGCCTTCCACGGCACCTTCAACGACGAGTTCAAAGTGCCCGGTGCGAGCTCGACCCGCGCATGGAACCAACTGAAAGTCACCTTCCCCGAGGCGGCCGACACCACTGCCACGGTACTGGTGACAGCGCCCCCGGGCCAGAAGATGACCGACAGTGACGTCCGGGCGGCGCTCAAGACGTGGGACGAGCGCCTCACCGCACTGCCTTTCATCAACGGCACCGTCGGTCCGTACAGCGACCATGTCGATGGGCTCATCAGCACCGACGGTGAAACGGGCCGGGTCACGGTGCGACTGAAGACCGATGTCGGCTCCACCACCGACGCCATGAAGGAGGAGTTGACCACCACCGCCAAGTCCCTGGAGACAGATCTTCCCGGAAGCCAGGTGCTGGTTGGCGGCGACATCTTCGCCATGAGTTACCCCGCCTTGTCGGTCGTCGAAGCGCTCGGCGTCGTCGTGGCCTTGGTGGTGCTGATATTGACCCTGGGTTCGCTGCTCGCCGCAATGATGCCCTTGGGTACAGCGCTGGCCGGTGTCGCCTCTGGTGTCTTGTTGATCTATCTGACCGCTGGGGTCATTTCGGTGAACTCCACCACACTGATCCTGGCGATCATGCTCGGCTTGGCGGTGGGCATCGACTACGCCTTATTCATCATCTCCCGGCACCGCGACCAGCTCGCCACAGGCATGGACATCGAGGAGTCCGCCGCCCGGTCGGTCGGCACCGCCGGAGGTGCGGTGGTCTTCGCCGGGACCACTGTGGTCATCGCGCTGGTGGGGCTCAGCTTCGCCGGCTTGCCGTTCCTGACGACCATGGGTGCCGCAGCCTCGGCCACCGTCGCCCTCGAGGTCGTGATGGCCATCACCTTGCTACCCGCGTTCATGGGGTTCGCCGGGGAGCGGCTGCGTCCGCGTGAACGCGCGCTGGCCAAGGCCGCCAAGCGCGCCTCCGGCACGCATTTCCGACCGTCGGCGTGGTGGGTGAAGACCGTCACCAAGTGGCCGATCGTCACCATCGTGGTGGTGCTGGTCGGTATCGGGGCGCTCACCTACCCGATGACCAATCTGCAACTGGCGCTGCCCACTGCCGGACGTTCGCAGCCCGGCACTCAGGACCGGGCGACCTTCGATGCCATCACCGAGAAGTTCGGCGTCGGCGTCAATGGTCCGCTGGTAATGATCCTGCCGCTGGTGGAGTCCGACGATCCGATGGCGATCCTCGACGACCTGAAAGCCGATATCGAGGCGATGCCCGGTGTGGACATGGTGGCTGCAGCGGTCCCGAACGCCAATGTCGACACCGGCATGATTCAGATCATCCCCACCACGGCACCGGACGACCCCGCCACCGCCGAGTTGGTTCAGCAGCTCCGCGACCGCGCCGGCGAGTGGCAGCAGGAGTACAACGTCACCACCGACATCACCGGTTTCACCGCCATCCAGATCGACGTGACCGAGCGGCTTCGCGAAGCCATGCTGCCCTTCGGCATTTTCGTCGTGGGGCTGTCGTTGATCCTGCTGATGATGGTCTTCCGTTCCATCTGGGTGCCGATCAAGGCCGCGCTCGGCTATCTGCTCAGCGTCGGCGGCGCCTTCGGAGCGACCACCTTGGTGTTCAATGACGGCTGGTTCAGCTCCGTGGTGAACCTGACCGAACCAGGTCCAGTGATCAGCTTCCTGCCGATCATTCTGATGGGCATTCTGTTCGGCCTGGCCATGGACTACGAGGTCTTCCTCGTCTCGCGGATGCGTGAGGAACATGTGCATGGCAACCCCAATTCGGTGGTGGACGGCTTCGTGCACTCGGCCAAGGTGGTGGCCGCCGCGGCTGTCATCATGTTCAGCGTCTTCGCCTTCTTCGTTCCTCACGGCGAAGGCACCATCAAGGCCATCGCCTTTGCCCTCGCGGTCGGTGTAGCGCTGGACGCCTTCGCGGTGCGCATGACGCTGGTGCCTGCGGTCATGACCATGCTCGGTGAACATGCCTGGTGGCTGCCCCGCTGGTTGGATCGCATCCTGCCTTCGTTCGATATCGAAGGTGAAGCCCTCACTCGCCAGCTGGAGTTGGCCGGTTGGCCCAGCGCCGACGATGACTCCGCGATCGTCGCCGAAGGCCTCGGCGCCAGGGTCGGGGATCGGGTGCTCTTCACCGACCTTGCCGTCCGCCTGGAGCGAGGCGGGTTGCTGGTGATCGAAGGCGAACATGCTCAGCGTCGCGCCCTGCTGCTTGCGCTGGCCGGACGCCTCAACCTGGCCGAAGGCACGCTGAAGACCCTCGGACTAGTACTGCCCGAGGAGGCACCCGTACTGCGTAGCCAGGCACCGGTGCTCGATGCCAGCACACCGCACTTCGGCCGCATCCTGGCCAAACAACATGGCGGGATCGTGTTCGTGGACTCCGCCGATGAGCTGTCCGGCACCCAGGAGCGCTCCTTGAAACGCGCCATGAACGCCGCTCCCGACGGTGAACCGATCACCTGGGTGCTGTCGGTGTCCCCCGACTCTCCGATGGTCGCCCAACTCAGCGGCGGCCACACCATCTTGCGAATGCCCTCCCACTTCGCCCTGGAAGGAGCGAATCGATGAACCTCGAACGGGTGAACTCCACCCCGGCCCGTTGGTGGACGCTGCTGGGTCTGGTCCTGGTACCGCTGCTCATCGCCGGCGGTTTCTTGGTCGCCGGCCTCAACACCGACAATCGCCTTCACAACGTGCAGGCAGCCGTTGTGAACCTGGACGAGCCGGTCACCGTGCACGGCCAGTACGCGCCGATGGGTCGGCAGTTGACCGCCAATCTGGTCGACTCCCAGCGCGTGGAGAACCTCACCTGGGTGCTCGACAGTGAGGCGAATGCCCGCGCTGGCCTGAACACCGGCGCCTACGCAGCCATGGTCGTGATCCCGAAGAACTTCTCCGCGGCGGCCACCTCCTACGGCGGCGACGCCAAGGACGCCGAGCGGGCCACCATCGAGTTGAGCACCTCACCGGTCGCCGGAGTTGCC
The DNA here is from genome assembly GCA_002482525.1 of Propionibacteriaceae bacterium UBA7704. Classification (GTDB taxonomy): domain Bacteria; phylum Actinomycetota; class Actinomycetes; order Propionibacteriales; family Propionibacteriaceae; genus Propionicimonas. The sequence continues at coordinate 147,772 of DLGC01000015.1, forward strand.
GATGCCACCTTGAGCAAGGCGGTGGCTATGGAGGCCGCCACGGCTTTGAACGAATCCCTCACCTCGACCTATTTGGACAACATCTATGTCGGGTTCAACGACATGGGAAAACAGTTCACGACCATGTCCGATGGCGCGTCCCAGCTGTCGTCGGGCACCAGTGACCTGGCGGCGGGGATACAGCAGGCGGCCGACGGCAGCAGCAAGCTGGCCTCTGGAACGACCGCGCTGGCCGACGGACTGGGCCAGATGAAGACGCAAACCGCCACCATGCCGTCTGCCACCACCAAACTCGCCGATGGCACCACGCAATACGTGGCCGGTGTCAACGCCTTGATCGACCAAACCATCGACGCCCTGCCTGCCCAGGTGCAGTTGGCCGACGGGGTCAAGCAACTCAGCGACGGCGCGTCCGGGTTGTCGACCGGGCTGGGCACCTACCAGGACTCGATGGAAAACCTCGGCAGCAATGCGACCGTCGTCGGACAGGCGACCGTCGCTGCCGAGGCCGCAGTTGCGCCGACACCGTGCCCCACGTTCAGCGCCGACCCGACCGTCCAGGCCACCGCCTGCGCCGCCTTCAAAGCAGGTCTCACCGCCGGCGCCGATGCCGGCGCCGCCGTCGGAGTCACCGTCGGGGGCAAGGCGGCTGCTGCCGGCTTGGACACTGCCGATCCGAGCACCGGACAGAGCCTGATGACCGGCGCCGCCGGCCTGGCAAGCGGGCTGTCCACCCTGAGCAGCCAACTTCAAGCGAGCCTGCCCGATGTGGCTACCACGACAGCCCAGTTGAAGAAACTCAAGGCAGGCGGCAATCAGCTCGACGATGGTATTAGCCAGCTGGCCGACGGTATGCCGGCACTGGTTGACGGCATCGCCCAAAGCGCTGACGGTGCGGCGGAGCTGGCGACCGGCACGAGCGCGATGAGCACCGGCTTGGTGAGCGCGGCACGGGGTGCCGGAACGTTGTCATCCGGCATGGCCGACTTCGCCGCCGGCATCGCGAAGGGCCAGGACAAGATTCCCTCCTACACCACCAGTGATCGGGAGAACCTCGCCAGTGTGGTCTCCGCCCCGGTCTCCACCGATGGGCTCACCGGTTTGGCCAACCCGGACCTGGGTTGGGTCAGTCTGTTGCTGATCCTGGCGCTGTGGCTGGGCGCATTGGCGACCTACACCGTGGTGAAGGCGGTTGCGCGTGGCTTGCTGGGATCGGCGGATACCACGCCGAAGCTGATCGCCGAGGCACTGCTGCCAGGGGTCGCCTTGGTGTCGGTGCAGGCGGTACTGCTCGGTGGCCTCGCGGCCTGGGCGTGGGACCTGAACTGGCAGAAGACGCTCACGGTCTCGGTGGTCCTGCTGATCGCCGGGGTGACCTTCGCCGTGATCAATCACGCCCTCGTCACCTGGGCCGGCGGATTCGGCCGGTTGATCTCGGTGGTGTTCGCCGTGATCACCACCGCAGCCACGCTGGCACCAGCAGCGCCAGGTGTGCTCGAAGCGCTGCGTCCGTTCTCGCCGCTGACACCGGCTTTGGACGCCGTGCGGGCGGTGCTCACCGAATCGGACGCGGCAGCGTCATCGACCTTCATCGTGATCGGCTGGCTACTGATCGGGTTGTTGGCCAGTGCGATCGGGATTGCTCGACAACGCACCACGAGCTTGGCCGCGATCATCGCGGTCTGAGCCGCAGGGGCCCAGCAAGTTCGGAGCCGACCCTAGCCGGCTTCGGCTTCGCGGGGAGCCTCCACCAACCGGGGTCGCGGAACCTGCACCTCAGGCTCGGTGACCACCGGCGCGACCGGTTCAGTGCGGGACTGCGCACCGCGTTCGGCTGCAGCGGTCCGAAGCGCGACCGCCCGATGGAAGTCAGCCTGGGTGGGCATGCCGTAGGCCCGAGCTGTGGTGTCGTGCATTTCGACCACGTAGCGGTGGATTCGCTCGGCGAACTGGTGCGCGATTTCGCCGGGCGCGGCGCGCAGTGGGCGTCCGAAAACGATGTGGACGTGGGGTCGACCCGGAACCGGCACGTTGGCACCATAGGGCATTGCGGCATAGGCGCCGACCAGTGCGATCGGCAGTATCGGCACATTGCGCGAGATGCTCAAGGCCGCCGCTCCGGGAGTGAACCGAGCCATGGCACCGGTCCGTGACCGGGTGCCTTCGGGGAAGATGAGCAGCGGCACGCCCTCGGTCAACAACTCACCGGCCAGGCTGCGTCGATGGCCGCGGCCTTGACGCTCTACGGGGAAGGAGTTGAAGAAGAGCGTTGTCGGAAGCGCTTTGTACCAGGATTGGAAGAAGTAGTCGGAGGCCGCACCGGCGGAGAGATTCTTCGACAGCCGTCGAGGCAGCCCACCGAAGATCAGCGGGGCGTCCACGTGACTGGAGTGGTTCGCCACGGCCACAAAGGGTGCCTTGACGGAATCAAGATTGCGTCGTCCGTGGATGTGGACGGTCAATGCCGACCACATGTACGGCTTCATGATCAGGTGCTGAGCAACGAGTCGAGCCGCGCCCGGCCCGGGCGAGGTGTACCTGTTGGTCTTGGGTTCGGACACCGGTCCCCTCCAATTAGCGAACCCAACGAGTGTCCCACTGATAGACGTTTCAGGCTAGGCGAGGGGAATCTCGTAGCGCGAAGTTCACACGCCGATGTCGCACAGATGCCGTCGAATCACATCCCCACCAGGGCTCATGCTGTTCAGTCGCGACTCTGGGTCAGCGTGCTCGAAATCCAGCGAACGGTCGGCCGCGGCAGGATGCCCAGGCCCAATGCGGCAAGTTTCCACCGCAACGTCGGCACTGAGAGCACCTTCCCGCCAGCGGTGTCGGCCAGTGCCTTCGTCGCGCAGGTGCGAGCGTCGACCCAAATCCAATTCGGAATCGAGCTCGTCGTCACCCCGGCGCGCTCATGGAACTCGGTGCGGATCCATCCCGGGCACAGCGCGGTCACGGTAACCCCGGTGCCACGGAGTTCTCCGGCGAGTCCTTCGGAGAAGACCTTGACCCAGGCCTTCACTGCCGAATAGCTGCCTTGGGTGATCCAGGCCGACAGTGAGGCAACGTTGAGAATCCGGCCATGCCCTCGGGGCACCATTGCGGCGGCTGCGGCGACGCTGAGTTCAGCCACGGCCACGATCATCACGTCGATGGCCCGCCGCGTCTCCCCGGCGGGCGCGTCCAACACACGATTACTCGGCCCGAAGCCGGCATTGTTCACCAACAACTCGACGCTGCGTTCCGGATCCTGCAGTCGTTCGGCCACAGCGGCGCGGTCGGCTGCCTCGGCGAGGTCGGCCACCATCACCTCGACGTCGATGCCGTGAGCCTGGTGAAGCCGGTCGGCGAGCTGGGTCAGTCTTTCGTGATCGCGCGCCACCAGAATCAGGTCGTCGCCGCGCATCGCACACGCCTCGGCGAAGGCGGTGCCCAAACCAGCGCTGGCTCCGGTGATACATGTCGTCGGCATGCCCGGCACGCTACCCGATGCCCGCATCACCGAGCTTCAGGCGGCCAGCAGCGGCGCTCGCCCGGCGAGGCGTCGCAAGTCGCGACTGCATCGATACCGGACCGTTTCAGCACTGATACCCAAAACGGCTCCAGCTCTGTCGCTGCTCAGGCCCAGGATGTAGACCAGCCACAGGGTGCGCAGCGTTTCGTCATCGATGAGCCGCAACATCATCGCCGCGTGCAACGTCTCCTCGGCGGTCTGCTCGGCCGGGGCGACCGGCATCAGTACCGAAACGGGCGGGCGCAGTTCGCGCCGCAGCGTCCACAGCAGGTTGCTGACGATGGCCTGCGGTCGACGGTGCAGCGGATACTCGGCGATGGCCACCCACAAGGCCGAGACGGCTTCATCGAACCACTCCGGGCGTCCCTTGCTCAGCAGCACGAGCTTTCCCAGCAGGGCCTGCATTACCACCCGGCGGGCGAGCGATTCCCCTTCGAAGCCCAGCCTGAGCAAGGCACCCAGTGTCGGGTCGGGACTGCGACGGATCAGCACCAGCAGATCCTGCAGCCTGGAAGCCTCGGCGAGCGCGGGCTGCCGACAAGCCCACGCAGTCAAGGTTGGGTCGTGTTGGCCGGCCAACAACTCCCACTCAGTATTCAGTTCACGCAGCAGCGGATAGGTGGTCATGGCACTCAGCGTCGCCGCTCGATGTTGCCCGAAATGTTGACTGAAACCGTCGCTGTGTTGTCCACCGGTGGACATAAAACCGCTGGTCCGCTAACGATTCGGCTACAAAGGTGAGCCTTACCTCTGGTTACGCTTCCGTAGACGTAGACTTGAAACGTACACATCCGGTGTTTGGCGACCGATAGCTGCCATCACGTTCGCCCAGAGGGCCACTCGGATCACCAGTGGCCCTCTGGTGCCAGTACATTCCAGGTCCCATTCACAGACACTCTCGTGCCACTGACGAGTACCCGCTTGGCCGATCCTCGTAGGCTTGACCTGTTCACAGGGAGAGGACCTCAATGCAGCCGGAGCCGACGACTCCCCGCAAGCGGGGACTGATCGAGCGGGCGACACTCGTCACCTTGGTCGGGTTGTCGGTGCTTTCCGTGCTCGGGGTAGCGACGGTCAGCATCTATCTGAATCGGATCGGCGAAAGCACCGCAGGCCTCACCCGGGCCCGAATCATGCCAGGCTACGCCGGGCGCCCGGACGCCGTGGTCGGCGCGAATGGCAATCCTTCAGTGAACTACCTGATCATGGTGTCGTCCGACGGCACTCTCAACGCTGTGGTGGTGGCAAATCTGTCTGCTTCCCGGCGCAATCTGACCCTGATCACGGTGCCAGCAGACCTGCTCAACAACGCAACGAACAGTCAAACCTTGGCGACCACCTACGCCGTCGACCCGGCGATCACCTCCCGCACCATGGAGGGTCTGACCGACGCCCGCATGGACCACCAGATTCTGCTGGATTGGGATCGTTTCGGCGCCGTAGTCGATGCCATGGGAGGCGTGAGCCTCGGCGGCAACGAACTGACCGGCGCCGAGGCCGTTGCACTGGTAGCCCAGGCACCGGACGCCCAGACCGCCGCCGACAACTGTGGCGCAGTGCTGAGAGCGGCATTGCTCGCTGCCGATGACTACTCCAATCTGATGAACCCGAGCAAGATGAACCAGATGATCTCCGCACTGAGTGATGCCGTGACGCTGGACTCCACCTTGACCAATCAGGTCATAAAGAACACTGTGGTGGAAAGCAGCGTTCATCTTGCGGAGACGCAGTTGTGGCCGGTGAAGACTGATCCGTCCCCGACCGGGGCCGGGGCCACTCCTGATACCGCAGCGCTCGGCGCACTTCAATCGGCCCTGGATACTCCGAACCTGGCCGAGACTCAGCAGTACCAGCAGGCGGCATACATTCCACGGGAGGCAAACCGGTGACGAAAGTGAAAAGGCTGGTCTCAGTCGGCAGGGCGGTCCGTTTCGTGCTCGCACTCGGCATGATCGGCTACCTGACCTGGGATTGGTGGCAGCGCCGGAACCAACGCTCGGCGGATATCTGGTCCGCAGGAACTGATCCCATCGACTAGATCCACACGTTTCGGGGGGAACGATGGACGATCTTGGTCTGGACGTGTTCAACGAGGCTGGGCACGATCCGCGGCCGGATCCAGGCGAGCACACGAAGCAGCGAAAGTGGCTGCGGCGATCCTTGCTGGCGCTGACCGTCGTGATCGCCCTGGTGGTCGGCGTGGCCGGCTTCTACGTGGCGGTGGGGCTGTCGGCCCTGCAAGGACTGAAACGCGAACCCGGCCTCTTGCCCACCGACAACCCCGAGCCCATCACCCAGACCATGGACGACGGACCGGTCGACATCGTGCTCATCGGTTCGGATTCACGCGGTTCTGATCGCGGCCGCAGCGACACCCTGATGGTCGCTCATCTCAATACGGAGCGAAACGCCCTGTATCTCATCTCGTTCCCGCGCGATCTCTACGTCGAAATCCCTGGCCACGGCAAGAACAAGATCAATGCCGCCTACGCCTTCGGCGGCCCGGCTCTGGCCGTCAAGACTCTGCAGAACACCACCGGCGTGACCATGGATCACACCGCGATCATCGACTTCGAGGGATTCATCGGTCTCACCACCGATGTCGGCGGCGTCACCGTCTTCAACCAGATCGCCTCGAGCAACCTGGGCTATGACTTTCCCCGTGGCGACATCACCATCAAAGGCGAGCAGGCCTTGGCCTACGTGCGCCAGCGGTATGGACTGCCGCGCGGTGACTTCGATCGCGCTGAACGCCAGCGCATCGTGGTTCGCGCTTTGATCCTCAAACTGCTCAAGCCGGGCACCGTTGCCAACCCCGCCACCTTCAACGCCGTGGCAAGCAAGCTCGGGTCCTATGTCACCATCGACGAACGACTCACCAACGACGTCATCTGGAACTTGGCCACCGGCACCAACATCGGCACCTCGGGACAGATCCGCCAGTTGCAGGCCCCCATTGCTCGGGCGAAGCGGATCAACGGGGCCGACGTACTGTTGGCCGACCGTGGCAGGCTGACCGAGTTGTCCGAGGCGATCCGCACCGATCAACTCGGTGCCTATTGGGACGCCTACGGCGAGGAGTGATCACTCGAAGAAGTAGTCGTTGTCCTCGTCGACCGGCGCCAGCGCCAATCCCAGGGCCTGCCCGACAGCCATGGCATGGTCGGCGGGATCGTTCATGGTGTTGAGTCGGACCCGCAGCTGCGGGTCCACCGAAGCCGTCTGAGCCATCAAGTCGGTGTTCTCGAACTCGAGCTGTGTCGGATCGCCGTCGGGATTGATCCGCAGCCGCAGGTAGAGCCCCGCGGGCGGCCATTCATCACCGTAGAGCTCGGCCAGACCCAGCTCGGGGTAACGGCGCAGGAACGAATCGGGGTCAGCACGGAAGGTCACCTCGCGCCAGCCGGTCTCCGGCGTGACCGCGACGGCCTCGAACTCCAATCCATAGGGCGCCAACTCGTCCATGAGGAGTTCGATGTAGCCCTCCAGCAGTTCCATGGCAACACCGTACCGAATTCACCCCAGCTCGACCGCCAGATGGGCGCGAACACCCGAAGCCGGCCACACCGGCACGGGTTTGAACCGATCCCAACAAGCACAGACGCCATCACCGGCAGCAGGTGGCGGCGTTTGTGGGTCTTCCCGAACGATTCTCGACTATGCGCACGGCGTTGCGACCCGCTGACTCCTCATGCGCTCAGCGGGTCTGAGGGCACAGGTCCCGATCAGGTCGCTGTGCGGCGGCTCGGCGCAGGTCCGCTGGAACGTCATGCCGCCTCAGCTGGAGCGTCGAAGCACCTCGGCTAGTCGGGCCATCGTGTGTTCGTCGCGTTTGTAGTGAGTCCACTTGCCGATGCGGGTGGCTCGTACGAGGCCAGCGCGCTCCAGTGTGGCCATGTAGGACGAGATGGTCGACTGCGCCAATCCCGACTTGGCTTGCAGGTGACTCACGCACACTCCGTACTCGTCTCGATCCGCAATCGGCTCCCAATCCGCGAACTCACGGTGCGGATCCTGGAGCCAGGTCATGATCTGCAACCGTGTCGGATTTGCCAGTGCTTTGAGTGCTTCCACCGTTGCTTCGACATCGTCGCGCGCTGACCCTCTCGCGGCCGAATCAGACATGACAGCCCCCCTCTGATCTACGAACCACTATACGTCGATGCGATGTCGCGGAGGGCCGTAGCGAGACCCCACCGACCATTTCATATTGACGCATCGCTATGTATCGATATGATGGAGATGGTCGTCGCCGCCCGACCAGCCCCAGCGCCCTACGTCCATGGAAGAGGAGTCCCTGATGTCTGTTCACACCAAGCCGTTGATCGTCGTGGTCGGCGCCACCAGCAAGCAGGGCAGAAGTGTCGCAACCTCGCTCCTAGAAAGCGGGGATTTTCAGGTGCGCGCCCTGACCCGCAACAGCTCGTCGCCCCAGGCGCAGAAGCTAGCAAGGGCGGGTGCCGAACTACTCGAGGTGCCGCTGGAGCCGGGACACCAAAACGAGTTCGAGCAGGCGTTCCGATCTGCCGAGGGTGCCTTCTTGATGACCCCGCCCGTGTCGCCCCCGTCGACCGACGAGTTCACCCTCGGCTGCGAGCTTGCCGACGCTGCGGTGGCCGCAGACGTCGCACATATCGTCTTCAGCACCCTGGAGAACGTTGATGAGCGATCCGGGGGCACGAAGTTCGCTCCGCATTTCACTGACAAAGCGCTCGTTGCCGATCACATCCGCACGCTTCCCATCACACATACCTTCGTGATGTTGTCGTTCTTCTACACCAACGCACTGGAGTACTACGCGCCTCGGATCGACGGCGACACCGTGGTGATGCCCTTCTACCTACCCGAAGACTTCCGAGCTCCATTCGTGGACCCGCTCACTGCCACCGGTCCCGCCGTCCGCGAAGTGCTGTCGAACCCGCACACCTACCACGGCGCCTCGCTGCCCATCGTGGGTGAGGTGATCTCCCCTCGCGAGATGGTCGATACGTTCTCACGCGTGACCGGCCTGAAGGCCGAGTACGGCGACGCCTGCTCCCGCGAACGATTCGTCGAGTTCTTCCCCGCATTCGCGGCAAACCCACTCGATGTCGACGAGATCCTTGGCATGGCCGAGTACGCGGTCGACTTCGGCTACTACTCCGGTGACCGTGACCTGCAATGGAGCCGAAGTAACAACGCCAGCACACTGACCTGGGAGCAGTTCCTCCGTACCACCGCCTGGCGCGGCAACCGCGTCTCGTACCGGAACTGATCAGCCCACGCCGACCTCGTCCGCTGCCCCTTGACTACCGAAGACCCGAACCAGTGGCAGCAGACCGACATCACCGAGCACTGTCCAGCCAAAGAACGGTGCGCCTGCGCCCGATCACAGACCGACGGCCCAAGTGGGGCATGCGTCGCGACTCACCACGGCGGGGATTCGCGCGGACCGCTGCG
>DLGC01000020.1:0-494 GCA_002482525.1 Propionibacteriaceae bacterium UBA7704
GCAACTCCACAAACCAGCTCGCGAGGTTTCGAGACGGACGCTACGCGCCCTCCTCAACCAGCCGCAGGGGAAAGGGCGCGAGGTTTCGAGACTGACGCTGCGCATGCGTGTCAACTAACCGAATAAGGAAGCCGTCCAACCGAACAGCAGCCTCCCCCACCTCCGGCTGGTTGAGGAGCGAACGAAGTGAGCGTCTCGAAACCCCCGACGCAACTCCACAAACCAGCTCGCGAGGTTTCGAGACGGCCCTCCGGGCCTCCTCAACCAGCCGGGGGAAGAGAGCACGAGGTTTCGAGACGGACGCTGCGCGCCCTCCTCAACCAGCCGACGGAAGAGAGCACGAGGTTTCGAGACGGACGCTGCGCGTCCTCCTCAACCAGCCGAGGGAAAAGGGCATGAGGCTTCGAAACGGACGCCGCGCATGCGCCTCAACCAGCCGAAAAAGGAAACCGTCCGACCGAAGAACAACCTCCCCCCACTCCGGCTGGTTGAGG
>DLGC01000020.1:525-176155 GCA_002482525.1 Propionibacteriaceae bacterium UBA7704
CGAGGTTTCGAGACGGACGCTACGCGCCCTCCTCAACCAGCCGCAGGGGAAAGGGCACGAGGCTTCGAGACGGCCCTCCGGGCCTCCTCAGCCAGCCGAGGGAAGGAAACTCCAAGCATCGAGACAGACGCTACGCGTCCTCCTCAACCAGCCGTGGGCGGGGGGCAGGCAGGGCGGTCTTCGCGGACGCGGCGATGCTCGGCAACGATTCGCGATCCGGTCGCGGCTGCCCGAGCCACGGACTCAGGCGACTTTGGCCTTGTCATCGTCCTGAGCCTCGGCTGCCTGAATCAGCTCGCCGACCCCGGAGGTGTCCTCGCTCGGCGGTCGGGTGGCGCGCCGGAATTCGCTCACGCCTCGACTGAGGTCGTGACCGATCGACATCGCCTCGAGCACGAGGCGCTCCTGCGGGCCGCGCTCGGCGTCCTCCCAGCGATTGGTGCGCAGCCGTCCCACCACGACGACCGCGTCGCCCTTCTTGACCGAACTGCGAACGTTCTCGGCCAAGGCCCTGGTACACGTGACCGTCAACCAGGTGGTGGCCCCGTCGACCCATTCCCCACCGCGTCGTAGTCGCGGCGTGCTCGCCACCCGCAAACTGGCGTAGGCGACATCGTCACCGAAAGTCCGAAACTCCACATCCCCACCGACATTGCCGGTGATCCACACCGCTGCCTCCATCGTCGCTCTCCGTTCTCGGCCCGTCCGGGCGTTGGTTGCTTGTACCGGAGAGTCTCGGCAGCATCGGCTGCGGTCGCGCACCGACAGCGTTGCCTGTGCACGACGCACCACAGGCCTGTGGAGAACGACGACGACGGTACTGCGGGCTGAACCTGTCAGCGCAGCGCCTCACGCACCGCCTCACGGGCGTGGTGGTAGCGGTCGAGTTCGGCCTGGACCGGAGCGAACACTTGCTGGTCGACAACGGCCAACACTGCCGCGCGCAGCCCTTTGTGAGCCCGGCGAGCCCGCGAGCGGGCCCCGAGGGCGACGAAAACTCTGCTCAACCCGGCCAGCAGTAGCCCCGCCAGGACACCACCGACCGCCACCCAGATTCCGGCGGGGATTCCGTACCAGGAGAGAATCGGCACCCCGAATCCGCTGCCGGCCAGGAATGGGCCGACCAGCCACCAGAGCACACCAGCGACCACCGTCAGGATGAAAAACCACTGCAGCACGGTGATCAGCACCCACCACCACGCACCGCGATGAACCTTGAGGTCGGTGCCGGCGATGGCGGTATCCAGTTCGTCGCGCAAGAGCGCCTGATCACGATGCGCCGCCGCCGACACCGCTTTCACCCAGCCCGAGGGCATCCCCTGGGAAGCCTGATCCACCAACTCGCGCAAACCCTGCTCCACTCGCGCGGTCTGCACCGAGGTGGCCTTCGGCAAGGAGGTGCGATTGAGATCGGTGGGGCTTTGTTCCAAGGCCGCTTGAGCACCCAGGCGCAACTGCTTGAGCGGGTCCGGACGCAACCGTGACACCCAACTGACCAGCGGCCAACCGGTGGCGGCGGATCCGCGGCGACGCCACGCCTCGCCCACGCTCTCGGTCACCAGTGACACCCCGGCGGCATCACCCATGGTGTCGACGACGCGTCCCTTGATGCTGGTGTTGATCTTGCCGGGCACCTTCGGACCTAGATCATCGGACAACGCCTGCGCCGAGGTGCGCACATCCAAGCCAATCCGGTGCAGCATCGCCTGTTTGCGTTTCACGGTGGCCTGCAACGACCCGCGCAGCTCGAAGACGCCATCACCGCGGAGCGCCGATACTGCCATCAGCGGCGTGTTGTGCAAACCCTCGCGGTTCAACAGCGAGCGCAGGTCGGACACGCAGTGCTCGACCTCCTCGGAGCTGAGCCGATCAACCTGGTTGAGCACCACCATCATGACGTCGGCATGGTCGGCCAGCGGCTTGAGGTACCCATCGTGCAGCGAGGCGTCGGCGTACTTCTGCGGGTCGACCACCCAAATGAGCGCGTCGACCGCATCGACCAGCCGGTCCACAGTGACGCGATGCTCGACCTCGGTGGAATCGTGATCGGGGAGATCGAGCAGCACCAGTTCGGCCAGCCGCGGATCATCGCTGGCGATCAGATGACGGCGGCCCACATCGAGCCAGTCCAGCAGCTCATTGGGCAACGACGTTCCCCAGCCGACGGCCATCGCCCGGGAGGTGGTGGGACGGCGCACGGCGGACTCGGCGAGTTCGGTTCCGGTCAGCGCATTGAACAGGCTGGACTTGCCCGAACCGGTCGAGCCGGCCAAAGCCACCACGGTGTAGTCGCCGCTGAGTTCAATCCGTCGAGCAGCCCGCTGCACCACCTGCGCGGCCTTGGCCACAACCTCGGGGGTACTGCGGTCAGTGCAGGCCTCCACGGCCTCGCTCAGCGCGGCGATCTTCGGGGCAATCTTGTCTGCGGACACCTTCACGTCCTACTCCTGTCCGATCGAGTCGGTCGGTGTGGGCGGTTCGGGAGGCGGGGGAAGCCGAAGTGGCTCAGGGTGGGGCCAGGACGGCACCTCGGGCGGCGCCGGTGGCTCGCTGGGTGGAATCAGCGCTGCGCCGCTGTCAGGCATCGCTGGCTCGCTGCGGCCCGCGACCGTCCCGTCATCGTCGGCCGGTGCTGGCGGCTCATCGTTGGCCCGCACCGACTCACCGTCGACGTCCGGCGCCGAGCCATCATCGGGACGCCGCACCGCTTCGGCTGCCAATTCGGCGAGATCGTGCGGAATCGGAATTGGACGTGGCTCGGGCGGTTCAAAGCCGTCGTCAGAGTCATCGGAGCTATCGGCCCCCTCGACCTCGCCGGAGGGACCATCGTCCACGGTGTCCGCAGGATCGGCGGCAGGCTCAGCAGCGGGCAAGACGATCGACTCGCTCGGATCACCGGACTCGATCGGATCGTACGGCTCGGCCGGCGCCCCCGGCGCCTCCGGCGGTTGCGGCAGTTCCGGTGCAGCAGGCTGGTAGCGATCCGCCGCAGCCCGGGCGGCATCCAGGTCGCTCAGCGCCGCGGCCACCGACTCGCCGTGCGCGGCGGGCACATCGAGTTCGTCGAGCACCTTCTCGAATCGCACCAGTTCCATGGCCATCAGGCCCTGCACCCGGTCGTCGAGTTGCTGCTTGGCCTGTTTGGACAACCGGCGCACCGCATCATCACCGAAGACGGCCTCCAGCACACGCTGCGCCAGCACCGCCGTGCCGCCGGCGATACCGATCTCAGCACCGACCAGTCCGCCGGTCTGGGAGAACACCAGGATCATCAGCGCCACTCCGGCACCGTTGACACCGAGGGCCAGATAGCGCGCCGTGGACTTCTTGGATTGGCCTTCGCTGGTCACCAGTTCCAGCACATCACCTTGCCATTCCCGGATCACTCGGGGCGCGGCCTCGGCGAATCCGGAGGACAACCGGCCCAGAGTGTCGTCCTGAGCCAGGATCTGGCGTCCGGCGGGATGGGCTTCCCAGGCCGAAACCGACCGACGAGAAGCGGCCTCTCCCTCTTCTCGAATGAGCACTTCCAGCCCGGACTCGACGGCGAGCTTGACCTCCTGGGCCCGCTTCGGTTCGCCACGCATGGCTTGGCCGACGCGATCCCGGAACAGCCCGATGCGTTTCTCGATGGCCCGGAAAAACTCTCCAGTACCGACGAAGTCCTGCCAGCGGGCCAGCACCTCGCCGCGCAGCAGGGTGCCATCGGCGGTCTGCGCGGCCACGGCACGGGTGGCCTCGGCGAAGGACTTCTCGGCGTCGGCACGCAAGGTAGCCAGTGCATCCACCTGGTCGGTGGCGGCCTGCACCACGGCCCGGCCCTGCGTTGCCAGCGATTCGATGGCGCCGTCCAGGGTCTGCAGCACCACCTCGTTGCGGCGCGTCGCATCCTGAGCCAGGCTGTGGAGCCAGGACCGGATCGGGGCCACGGCGGCGTCGGGCAGCATGCCGGCCGAGTCGAGCCGGGTCTCCGGCACCGCGAACAGTGGGGAGGATTCCAGCCCGCGTTGACTCATCATCTGGCCCAAGTGAGCGGGAACTTCGCCCAGAGCCTCGCTCGGTACCCGGTCCAGCACCACGGCGACGACGGCCCGTCGGGCGGCTGCCTCGCGCAGATACTCCCACGGCACGGCATCGGCGTAGCGCGCTGCCGAGGTCACGAAGAGCCACAGGTCGGCCGCCGCAAGCAGCTGCGCGGCCAAGGTGCGGTTCTGGGCTACGACCGAATCCACATCGGGGGCATCCAAAATCGCCAAACCTTCGGGCAGACCCGGCTCGGGCACCAACTGCAGGACGCGCGGGTCGGTGCCCGCGCCGTCAGATCGGGCCAGGCCGGGCAGGATCTGACTGGACGCGAACCAGTGGGCGTCGTTGGGGTGATGAATCAGTACCGAGGATCGAGTGGTGGGGCGGATCACCCCGGACTCGCTGACCACCCGTCCGACCAACGAGTTGACCAGGGTGGACTTGCCGGCACCGGTGGAGCCACCGACCACGGCCAACAGCGGGGCATCGAGGCGACGCAGCCGAGGCAGCACATAGTCCTGGATCTGGCCGGCTTGGGCTTGGGCGAGCGTCCGGTTGGCCGCCGCGTCGGGAATATCCAGCGGGAGCCGAAGCTCGGCCAATGCGTCGTGGAGACGGGTCAGCGATCCAACGAGCCGCTCAACGCCCATACCAACCTCCTACGAGCTCTTCGGTGGACCCTCATTGGGCTTCACCGCGGCGGGTCCGGTGCCCTTCCAGGGACGGACGTCGGTGCTGGCCAACTGCCGGCTAGTCCGGACGGCCCCGGGTAGTTCGGCGGTCCGTAGGATACCGGTTTCGAACGCCGCCAGCGAGGCAGATTCAGCTTCATTCCACGAGGATCGGAAATGGCCGTGGCGCGGAGTGCTTTTGCCTTCTCAACCAGTTCGCGCTCGCGCGGGAGCGACCCGGTGTCCAGAATGCCGCGAACCTGTCCGTCGCGCAGATAGGCCAACTCGGTCAAGGTCCGCTGCAAGACGATGGTGTCGACGAAGCAGGTCCAGCCGCGGGTGATCGCGACGGCACCGGCATGGAACCGGGTTCGGGAGCGCGCCATCACCTCCGGATCGCGCGGCGGAAGCCAGCCCAGTTGCACGAAGTCGACCAACCGGGAACGCACCCGTCGGCTTTCGTTGCGAATCTGGCGGAACACATAGAACAGGCCGGCGAGCAGCATCGGCAAGGCGACCGCGAAGTACAAGACGTACATCATCGTGCCTTGCGCGAAGGTGGCCTGCGAGTTGTACAGCATGTGCAGGAAGGCCGCCCCCAAGTAGCCGACCAGCGGCGCGATCACGCGCACGACTTTGCTGTGAGTGCGCAGGGCTACCGCGATGCCGATACCGGTCATCATGGTGAACAGCGGATGGGCGAATGAGGTCCACACACCGCGCAGCCACACGATGCTGTCCAGAGCGGCTTGGGCGTCGCCGGCTGAAATGGCGGTCGAGGAATACACGATCACCCGGGCGTAATAAAGGATGTTCTCGGTGAAGGCGAATCCGGCGGCACTCAGGCCCGCCAAGACGATGGTGGACAGCTTCGAAGTAAGTCGATACCGGAAGAAGATCGCCAACAGGAACACCACGCTGGCTTTGGCTGCCTCTTCCACGAAGGGTGCGATGAAGATTGCAGCCCGAGCCGCACTGGCCGGATCACCGGGGCCGGCCACTCCCAGGTGTTCGGCGGCCCAACTGTTCACGTAGTAAGAGATCAGGACCGCCATCGCACCGCCCCACCCCAGCGCGAGGAACCACACCACGAGGCGTTGCGGGCGGTATCGATCGGCCAGCAGGAACAGCACCGTCCAGAAGGCGACCGTGGGGAGGGCCAGCCAGGCGGCCTGCCGAATCGAGGAGACATTCAGACCGGTGGCATCGTCGTTGACCTGAAGGTTCGCCACGATGTCGGTGAACAGCCACGCCAAGGCGGCGGTGTAGACCAGCAGCATGCCCACCGCGATCCAGGTCCAGCGCGACTTCAGCACCCGCTCAGGCAGCGAGTTTCCCGTCGGTGACGGAGCCGGGATGGCATTGCGTCGGCGCGCCAGCTCCTCGACCGGGTTCGTCATGCCGGCCAGCCTACAAGCTGGCCGGAATCGCGGCCCTCAGCCATCCAATGCCGGCTGGCGCAGCACGGCCAGGAACTTGATGACCAGCCAGATCGCGAACACCACCATTGCCGCATTGCGCAGCGCCAACAGCACCGTGGCGCTGTCCAATCCGGGCACGCCGGTCCACAGCGCCAGGTAGTTCAGCGGATAGACCAGTTGGGTTCCGGCCGCCAGCGCCAGGGTCCACACCGCCATGGTTCGAATCGTGCGAACCGTGCCCGGACGCACTCCGGGGTCGGTGGACGCCAGCAGCAGCACAGCCACCGGCGCGGCCAACCAGATCAGGTATTGCGGGCTGAAGGTCTTGTTGGCGATCAAAGTGACCGTGATGACCGTAGCCATGAATAGCCCGACCGAGGTGATCGAGGCCGGCTTTTCAGCCCCGGAGAAACGGGGACGCCGAGTGAACAGGTCGGGATAGCACCGATTCAGCCAGGCCACATAGGCGGCCACGATCAGCACATAGCTGGCCAGGGTTGCCAGCGAGGCGGCGTTGAGCCAGGCGTCGCGGCCGGGACCGAAGATCTCGAACGCCTGCCAGTGGGAGTAGGCGACTTCGTACGCTCCGGGATCGAAGAGTCGAGCGATCATCATCGGGGTGGCCCACGCCGACTCGATCTGCAGGCCTCGGGCCGACTGCCAGCTCAACGGTGAGAGCAGCCGTGCGATCCCGCCATAGGCGACTGCGGCCGCGATCAGCGCAAGGCCGCCGCCGAAGAAGGCGAGTGTGAGGCGGCGATCGTGGCGGCCAGTGCCCCGCAGGCTGGTCGGCCACAGCAGAGCCGGCCACAGTTTGAGTCCGGCGCCGGCGGCCAGGAAGAACCCGGCGGCCACGCTGCGTTGCTTGCGCAGCGTCAGCAGTGCGCCGGCGCACAGCAACGCCGGAACCAGGTCCAGGCGCAGCAGCGTGATGGGACCCATCAGCGGCATGAAGGCGATCCAGAACCAGAGTGCGTGCACGCCTCGGCCGCGGGCCCACAGCACGACACTGAAAGCGAGGTCGGCCAGCAGCAGCAGCGCCATGAAGGCGGTGAGGAAACCAGCCTGAGTCTGGCCGGAGAGCAGCCACGGCAGATGCAGCAACCACAGCACCGGGGTCGGATATTCGATCATGGTCTGGCTGACCGCGAGGTTCCCCGCGATCAGGTCCGAGGTTCGGGTCCAGTAGTAGGTGACGTCACCCTCGATGTTCGCCTCGAACCGTAGCCAGATCACTATGGTGACAACACGGCTGAGCACCCAACCACCCCACACCGCCCAGGGGTTGCGCGCGAACTTCATGTGTCTCCTCGAATGCGACGAACCGCAAGCACCCGTCCGGACACCATCGCGGCGATCAGTGGGCAGGCTAGCAGCGAGCTCGACATCGCCGCTGCGGCAACTGTTCCTACGCAACTCTGCGACTCGGCGGCGGAACAGCTCGCCACCAATCAAACTGTACTGTACGGTTTGATTCATGACCCTGGGTTTGACCGAACGCCAACTGGCAAAGCGTCAGCAGATTGCCGATGCCGCCACCCGGCTGTTTCTCGCCAATGGGTACGCCGGCACCTCGACCGATGCCATCTCTGCTGACGCCGGGGTGAGCAAGCAGACCCTGTACAGCTACTTCCCTACCAAAGTCGATCTCCTCGCTGAGGTTCTGAACCGAGCCTCCCGCGAACTGTTCCCCAACCTCCCCGCACCCGAACACATCGCGTCGGTCGCCGAACTGCGCACGGTGCTGCTGAACTTCGCCACCCAACTCACCCAGACCATGCTGCGCGCCGAGAGCATCGCCATGTTCCGGCTGATCCTCGGTGAGGCATTCCGGGTACCAGAGTTGCGCGCGTTGGTGCAGACGGCACTGCCCAGGCAACTGCTGGGGCGCGTGGGGCAGATCCTCGAACTGGCTCACGACACCGGCCTGATCCGGCTCTCCGATCCCGATCTGGCCCCTCGCCTCTTCCTCGGCCCGGTCATGAGCTATGTCGCCTTGGACGGCTTCTTGAGCGCACATCCGGCGCCACCGCCGTCGGCGGACACCCTGGCCAGACTCACCGATGCCTTTCTCACCTCAGTGGCGGTGCCGGAATGATCACCGCAACCAAAATGGTCGGCATCGGCATCGCGTCCGCGCTCGTGCTGAGCGGCTGCAGCAGCGCCACGGGCACCGTCCAGGCCGTCGGAACTGTGACCGACCAAGCCCAGACGGTGCAGATACCCGCTTTGAATCCGCCTACGGTCAATCTCGATGCCGGCTTCCCCGCAGCGGCCCCGACCGCCACCGACACCGGCGATCAACTCGGCTCGAGCACCACCGCGACCACCTTCGGCCTGGGCAACACCTGGCAGATCGCGACGGTGCTGGTCTCGGTGGGCGATTCGATCCAGGCAGGCCAGCCGGTGGCGAAGCTGGACCAGACCCAGCTCAACCTTCAGGTGAGCGTGGCCAGGGCCGATGCCGCCGTGGCCACCGCCCAGGTCGACGTATTGACCGCTGCCATCGGTGACACCTACAGCAAGGCCGCCGATGTGGCCACGAATCGCGACAAGGTTCGCGACGCCATCGCCACACTGACCGCAACCCAGGCCGATCTGACGAAGAAAAAGGCCCAACTACGCACCACCCGCGCCGAACTCGCCACCCAGCTCGACCAGGTGAACGCCGCCTTGAAGAATCCGATGCTGCCAGCTGAGCAGAAGGCCCAACTCACCGCGGCACGCGCACAGCTACTCAAGGGCATCGCCACCGTCGACGCAGCGTTGACCCAGATCGCCCAAGCCGAACCGCAGCTCTCCCAAGGGCTGGCAAAGGCGAGATCCGGATTGGCCACGCTGAACACGGCCGCCGCCACGATCACCGATGCCCGCACCCAGTTGACCGGCCTGCGGGACCTGGCTCGGATCGCCGCAGCCACGGCCACGCTCAGCGTCGACCTGGCGAAGGTGCAACGCGATCAGGCGGTATTGACCTCACCGGTCGCTGGAGTCGTCGTCACCATCGCCCACCGCGGTGACCGGCTGGCCCCCGGCGCCACTGTCGCCGAGATCCGGCCCGTGGACGCCTCGGAGGTGACCACCTGGTTGCCACCTCAGGACGCCGCCGCGGTGTGTGTGGGTAATACGGCCACGATCACCGGCGATTGGATGGCGCCCGGCCAGAGCGTGCCGGCACGCCTGGATTGGATCGCCGCCACCGCCGACTATCCCCCGACCTCAACCACCACCGGCGACGTGCACCTGCTTCGGGCCGTCGAGGTGCAACTCTCCAGCGACGCCGAATTGCCTGCGGGTGTCGGCGTCGAAATCACCATCAACGGCTGCCCAGCCGGCAGCGACCAGAACAAGTAGGACAGGTGACCGACATGGCCAACTCCAAGCGCAAGCATCCGCCGATTCCGGTGATCGTCATCGTCGTGCTGGTACTGATCGGGGGCGGAGTGTGGTGGTGGTGGAGTTCCACCCAGGCCGCTTCGAGCAACACCAACCAGTTCTCGGGTTCGGTGGAGGCTACCAGCTCGCAGATCGGCTCGGCGCTGGCCGGACGCATCAGCTCGGTGCCGGTCGCCGAAGGCGATCACGTCGCCAAGGGCGATCTGCTGGTGCAACTGGATCAGACCGCGATGAAGCTGCAGGTCGATCAAGCCGAGCAGGGCGTCGCCGCAGCCAAGGCGGCGCTCAGCAATGCCCGCGACACCGGCACCTCCGCCGACGTCAAGGCGGCCAAGGCCCGACTGGCGCAGGCACGGGCAGCGGTGAAGCTGGCCAAGCTGCAACTGAGCTACACCTCGGTGACGGCTCCCAACGCCGGGGTGGTGACCGCAGTGAACGCCAACCCCGGCCAGAACGCAGCGCCGTCCAAGACTCTGGTGACGCTATTGGATCCCAACGATCTGTTCGTGCGGATCTACGTGCCCGAGACTGTGATCGGCAACATCAAGATCGGCCAGCAGGCCACCGTCACCACCGATTCGGTGACCACGGCCATCCCCGCCGAGGTCAGTTTCGTGGCCGCCGAAGCCGAGTTCACCCCCAACACCGTTCAGACCAAGGATCAGCGCACCAAGCTGGTCTACGAGGTTCGGGTTCGGGTCGCTGACGAGTCCGGAACACTGAAGGCCGGCATGCCGGTCGATGTCACGCTGGACTGACCGATGCCCACCAACACCCGCCCGCTCGCAGTCAGCGCCCAGGGCCTGTCGAAGAGCTTTTCCGACACCGCTGCGGTGTCCGGGGTCGATCTGGAGATCGGCACCGGCGCGGTGTTCGGCCTGCTCGGCCCCGACGGTGCCGGCAAGTCGACGCTGATCCGCATGCTGGCCACGGTGCTGCCACCGGACGTCGGCACTGCCTTGGTGTTCGGCAAGTCCATCACCGACCAGCGCGATGAAATCACCGGACGCATCGGCTACATGTCTCAGAAGTTCTCCATGTATCCGGATCTGTCGGTGAGCGAGAACCTGGAGTTCTTCGCCACCGTCCGCGGGGTGAGCCGCGCGGACCGCAAGGAGCGCTCACAACGGCTGCTGA
This sequence comes from Propionibacteriaceae bacterium UBA7704, assembly GCA_002482525.1. Lineage (GTDB taxonomy): Bacteria > Actinomycetota > Actinomycetes > Propionibacteriales > Propionibacteriaceae > Propionicimonas. The sequence goes on from DLGC01000020.1 coordinate 11,177, forward strand.
CCAGCATGGGGCTGGCCGAGTTCGCCGAACGCCAGGCCCAGTTCCTATCCGGAGGCATGAAGCAGAAGCTGATGCTGGCCACCACCTTGATGCACGATCCCGACCTGCTGCTGCTGGATGAGCCCACCACCGGCGTGGATCCGGTCTCCCGACGCGAGTTCTGGCGCATCCTGGCCGGTCTGCATCAGGAGGGACGCACCGTACTGGTGGCCACGCCGTACATGGATGAGGCCGAGCGCTGCACCGATATCGCTTTCCTCGACAATGGCCGCATCACCCAATCCGGCACCCCCACCCAGATCAAGGCGCAGGTTCCTGGGCGCCTGGTCGAGGTGATCTCCGCCGAGCCTCGCCGGGCCGCAGCGATCCTCGCACCGCTGCCCGGGGTGGTCTCGGCCCATCTGCTCGGCGACGTGGTGCGGGTGCTGTGGACTGGCGACTCCGATCCGGAAGCCGCGCTGCGAGCCGCCCTGCAGCGAGGCGGCCTCGCCGAGGCTGAGGTGGCCGAGGCCGGCATCGACATGGAGACCGTCTTCGCCTATCTGGCCGAGAAGAGTTCCGCCGCGTCCGAACTGGTGAGCCCATGAACGGTTCCCTGACGCGCATCGGCGCGGTGGTCGTCAAAGAATTCAAGCATCTGCGCCGTGATCCGCGCACGCTGGCGGCGGTCGTGCTGCTCCCGGTGATTCAGCTGCTGCTGTTCGCCTGGGCGATCAGCTTCGATGTCGATCAGGTGCCCACGGTGGTGGTCGACTTCGATCACACCCAGACCAGCGCCGACTACGTGCGGGCCTATGACGCGTCGACCTTCTTCTCGGTGGTGCAGCACGCTGATTCCCTGGCGGCAGTCGATGGGGCCTTCGATGCCAACTCCGCACGGGTGGCTGTGATCATTCCGGCCGGCTTCGAGCGCACCATCACCGGAGGCGGGCGAGCCCAGGTCGCGGTGTTGATCGACGGTAGCGAGACCAATGCCGCCAAGGTTTCGCAGGCCTATTCGGTGGCGCTCAACCAGCTCTACGACCAGAACCTCACCAGGGCCTGGGCCGACCAGCAGGGGCTCGACCTGAGCGGGTTGGGGGCGCTGCAGCCGCAGATCCGTACCTGGTACAACCCTGATCGCAACTCCACCATCTTCCTGGTGCCGGGGCTGATGGCTGTGATCATCGCCATCGTCACCGTGCAGCAGACGGCAGTGACGCTGGTACGCGAGCGTGCTCTGGGCACCGAGGAACAGCTCGAGGTCAGCCCGATCCGCAAGGGCGAGCTGATGGTCGGCAAACTGCTGCCCTGGACGTTGATCGCCTTCGCCGATGTGGTGATGGTGATCCTGCTGGGCATGACCGTCTTCGGGGTGCCGATGCGGGGCACGCCCTGGGTGTTGGCGCTGGGATCGGTGCTGTTCGTGTTCGCCTCACTGGGAATGGGTCTGGTGATCTCGGCCTTGGCACCGTCAGCGGAGACGGCGAACATCATCGCCTTGCTGGTCGCCTTCCTGCCATCGTTCCTGCTGTCGGGATTGGCTTTCCCGCTGGATCAGATCCCGGCGATCCTGCAGGGCGTATCGATGGCCTTCCCGGCTCGCTACATGGTCACGGTGGCCCGCGGCGTCTTCCTGAAGGGCACCGGCTTCATGGAACTGTGGCCGCAACTGGCCGCCCTGGCCGGCTACGCGGCACTGATGGTGATCATCGCCGCCCGCCTGTACGGACGGAGGGGGCGGCGATGAACGCCAAACGGGTACGACTGCTGATCTGGAAAGAGTTCACCCAACTGCGCCGTGACCCGCTGCTGGTGCGGCTGCTGCTGCTGATGCCGGTCCTGCAGTTGATCATGTTCGGCTACGTGGTGGCAGTCGACATCACCCACTTGCGCACCGCCGTGGTGGATCTGGACCACAGCGCGACCTCACGGGCGCTGACCCAATCCTTCGCGGCTTCGGACTACTTCACCATCACCGAGCGCCCAGCCAGTGAAACTGACCTGCGCCCGTTGTTGGACGATGGCGTCATCCAGGTGGCGATCGTGATTCCGGCCGGCACCGAACAGAATCTGGACGCCGGACGCACCACGTCGATCGGGATCGTGGTGGACGGCTCCGACTCCCAGGTGTCGGCGGTCGGAAGCAGCTATGCCTCGCAGATCATCGCCCGGTACAACTCTCAGTTGATCACCGACGCCGGAGTGGACCTCGCGGCGCCGGGCGTCGACGCCCAGGTCCGCGTGATGTTCAACCCCACCATGGATCCGCTGAACACGATGATTCCCGGGCTGGTTGCGACCATCATGATGATCTCGCTGATGGCGATCATGAGTCAGGCGGTGGTCAAGGAGCGCGAATCCGGAACCTTGGAGCAGATGTTCGTCACCCCGATCCGGGCCGAGGAGTATCTGATCGGCAAGGTGACACCGTATGCGGTGCTGGCAACGGTGCAGATGCTGATCGTGGCCGCCGTGGGGGTGCTGTGGTTCCGGGTGCCGTTCAACGGCCAGATCGGCGTGGTCCTGGTCGGCTTGGCCTTGTTCATGCTGACCAGCATCGGGTTGGGGCTGTTCGTCTCGCTGATCTCCCACACCCGGCAGCAGGCGCAGCAGGCGATGATGTTCATTCTGTTGCCGTCGATGGTGCTGTCGGGATTCATCTTCCCGATCGACTCGATGCCTGCAGTGATCCAGCCGTTCACCGGCCTGATCCCGCTGACCTGGGTGATCGAGGTGCTGCGCGGGGCCTTCGTCAAGGGCAGTGGGTTCGCTGCACTCGCCCCACAGTTGCTGGTGCTGGCCGCCTTCGCCGCAGTCATCTTCACCGCCGCGGTGATCGCCACCCGTCGTCGGATCACGGAGTGAGGAGCTGCCATGGCTGAGCCCGAGTTCGCTATCAAGGTCACCGGACTGACCAAGACGTTCGGCGATTTCACTGCCGTGGACGGCATCGACATCGCAGTGCCCCGCGGCCAGATCTTCGGCTTCCTGGGCCCGAACGGGTCGGGCAAGACCACCACGATCCGCATGCTCACCGGCACGCTGCGCCCCCAAGGCGGGCAGGCGGAGGTGTTGGGAACCGATGTGGTGCACCACGCCGATCAGGTGCAGCAACGCATCGGCTATATGAGCCAGAAGTTCGCGCTGTTCGAGGACATGACGGTTGATGAGAATCTGCGCTTCTACGCCGGGATCTACCAGGTGCCGGCCGAGGAGTTCGCGCAGCGCCGGGAGTATGTGCTGCGCATGGCCGATCTCGTGGGCCGCGAGGATGAGCTCACCCGCAATCTGTCAGTGGGTTGGCGCCAACGTTTGGCGCTGGGGGCAGCCACCATCCACGAGCCGGAACTGCTGTTCCTCGACGAACCCACCTCCGGGGTGGATCCGGTGGCCCGTCGCCAGTTCTGGGATCTGCTCTACGAGTTGGCCGGACGCGGCGTCACGCTGTTCGTGACCACCCACTACATGGACGAGGCCGCGCACTGCAATCAACTGGCGTTCATCTACCGGGGTCGGATCATCGCCGAGGGCAGCCCATCGCAGCTGCGGCACAGTCAGCTGGATCAGCGCATCTTCGATATTGCCGTCACCGACGCCGATGCCGCGTTGGATCAGCTCAGTGGGACCTCGGGAATTGACGACGCCTACCTGTCAGGGGCCTCGCTGCATGTGGTGACCCCACGCGAGGAAAGTCTCACCGCCGATGACCTGCGCCGCCGTCTCATCGCCGCCGGTTTCGCCGCTCCCACCGTCCGCGAGGTCGATCCCACCATCGAGGATGTCTTCGTCAACCTCGTCACCCGCCACCGCTAGTACCCCCCAGGGGCTCCGCCCACCCCAATCCGCTCCCAAAAGGTGCAGTTCCTCCCGAAGGTTCGGGAGCTTCTGCGCTTTTTGGGAGCGAAATGGACGAGGGCTGCGGGACGGGGTTAGTGGGGGGATTTGATGACGAAGTAGGAGCCGCGGATGGTGCCGGCCAACTTCGAGCGTTGGCGGGCGAACTTGAAGGCCGACAGCTCTTCGGGGACCTCCATGCCGTCGCTGAGCTTGAAGCCCACCGCGCGTTTACCGCCCTCGGCCAGGGTGTAGAGGACGTTGATCGACAATCCGGATTGGTAGAAGACGTAAGCCCAACGCACGCCGTCCACCTCGAACTCGGTCGCCTGCAGCGCCGGGGAGGCGATCACGATGTCGCGTTCGCTGGCCAGCACCTCATGAACCCAGGCGACCACCTCGGGCACGTCAGCTGCCGCATCGACGGTGAAGGTGTAGTCGTACTTGTTGCGGAAGTAGCGCGCCTCATTGGCGCGCAGCCCGGCCAGCGCCTCGGCGACCGGGGAGGATTCCAGGCCGACGGTCGACACCTCGGCGAAGTCAACGATGGCAGACATAGCGCCCCTCTCTGGTCGGGAACTCAGACCTCAATCGACGCTACCAACCCCGGCGCCTTCCGGCGATCCGCAATCGCTTCACCACAGCCGAAGGAGCCAGCCGGCTCCGGCAACGAGCGCGGCTACGGTCAGCAGCAGCCACAGTCCCACCCAGCCCAGGCGCGGCAGCAGGCTGATGCGCGCCAGATGGGCGGCATCGGTGCCCGGATTCCGATTGCGGGCGACTTCCAACACCGGACGCGGCGCGGCCAGCAGAAACAACCAGGCCACGCCGAGGGCCAGCCAGGAGATCACGAACGGCGGTGCGAACCAGGTGGTCACCCCGATCGCCACCGCGGTGGCGACGACCACCCACAGCCCGTACAGATTGCGAATCTTCAGCAACATCAGCGCCAGCAGCACCACCAGTGCCCACAGCAGGCCGGCGGCATACCCGGCGCCCGCCAGCCAGGCGGCCCCTAGGCCCACGACAGCGGCCGCAGGATACCCGGCGAACAGGGTGGCTACCATGCCGGCGCCACTCGGCTTGCCGCGGGTCAGCGTCAGCCCGGAGGTGTCGGAATGCAGCTTGATTCCGCTCAGCCGGCGCCCGACCAACAACGCCACCACAGCGTGGCCGGCCTCATGGCAGATGGTCACCAACCCTCGCACCAGCGGCCAACCGAACAGCACGACGACCAGCGCCACCGCGGCGATCACAGCCACCGTCAGTGTCGACTCCGCAGGTTGGACGCTCAGCGCCCGTCGCCACAGTTCGGCCAGAAACTCCACGCGACCAGTCTGCCCGCTCGACCACGCCTGCCCCCCACTGCCCACCGCCGGCATTAGGCTCCTGGCCATGGCCGATTCGGCACATCGTGCCCTGTGGTGGGCCAAGGACTATGCCTGGGCCGCGATCGCGGCTGCCGCAACATTGGCCGCACCGGCCACCCCGGAGTGCTATGGCAGCGGCAGTCTTCGTCCCGTGATGGTGCTGCCGGGGGTCTTTGAGAGCTGGCGCTTCCTGCGTCCGCTCATGCAGCGTCTGCACCAACGGGGGCACCCCGTGCACGTCATCGAGGAGCTGGGCGCGAATCGGTTGCCGATCGCCGGCGGCGCCGCCCTGGTGCTGGACGCTGCCCGGCACCGCGGCCTGACCGACTTGATGGTGGTGGCCCACAGCAAGGGCGGCCTGATGGGCAAGCTGGCAATGCTGCGCGACGACGAGCAGCGCATCAGCGCCATGGTCACCATCTGCACCCCGTTCGCCGGGTCTTCCCGGGCGCGCCTACTCGCGGTGGCAGGGACTGCCGAACTTCTCCCGGACGCGCCGCTGATTCGAGCCTTGGCCGAGCAGCGTCAGGTCGACCACCGCATCACGGCATTGTCGGTGCGGTATGACCAGCATGTTCCCGAAGGCACCACGCTGGCTGGTGCTCGCAACGTGACGTTGCCGTTCACCGGCCATTTCCGGGCCACCGCCCACCCGCGCGCGTTGGCGGCCATCGCCGATGCCGTCGCGGATCAGAGCAGCCGAGCAGCCTCGTCGAATGAATGACGCGGGGCGCGCGGCCGATGCCCGTCGGCGGCAACCCGGCCAATGTTCACCACGAGGAAGGAATGCCAGTCGGTGTCGGCCAGGAACTCCGCGTCCACCGCGGCGGCGTCGAATCCTCCCATCGGCCCGGCATCCAAGCCGACGGCTCGCACCGCGAGCAGGAAGGCCCCGGCTTGGAGCCACGAGTTGTCTGCAGCCTTGGCGCGGCGGCGTGGCGCGTCGGCGGCCAGTGTCGCGGCGAGGTCGGGCTTGTGCGGGTTGAGCACCGCCAGATGGCGGTGAAAGCTGTGATCTGCGGCCAGGATCGCCGACACCGGAGCCGTGGCGGCGTAGTCGCGATTCTTGGCGGCCAACAGTGGCAACAATCGGGCCTTCGCCCGGTCGGTGCGCACGAAGATCACCCGAAGCGGCTGACAGTTCTGCGAGGTCGGAGTGTATTTCGCGAGGTCGTAGATGGCCCGCAGTTGATCATCACCGATCGCGGTGTCGCTGAATCGATAGGCAGTGCGTCCTTCGGTGAAGATGTGCGTTGCGCTGAGTTCAGTCGGGTTCGAGGCTGCCATGACGATGATCCTTCCGATTCGCTGCTGAATAGAACCTCGCCTGCATCGAGTTATTCCGCGTCAAAAACGCGCCGATCCGCCTGTAGCACGCACGCGCCACAGCCGTAACACTGCCGTCAGATTGGCCACCTACTGTGGAGATATGCCAACCCCGACCCGGGCGACGATTCTGCAGCCCGACCCCGATGTCCCCGTTGATCGTTTCGGCCCCTGGCTGGCCAGCAATCGGGTTCTGGTTCGCGCGGTGCCGCTTTGGGAGCGGCCGATTCCGAGTGTGGACAGTGTTGGCGATGGTGTGATTCTGCTCGGCGGCAGCATGAGCGCCCACGATCACGAGACCCACGAATGGATCACCCCCCTGAAGCAGTTCGTCGTCGACCTGGTGGAGGCCGGGATCCCGCTGCTCGGAATCTGCCTGGGCCACCAGATCCTCGCCGAGGCTTTCGGGGGCACGGTCGTGGTCAACGATCCGGCCGGCGGCGAGCATGGCAGCCAGGAAATCTACTGGACCGGGGCAGCACGCACCGACCCCCTAGTCAGCCGGCTGGCCCTGGGAAGCTCGTCGATCTTCGCCGAGTCGCATTCAGATGTGGTCACCGAACTACCCAGCGAGGCACGACTGCTGGCCAGCAGCACGCTGTATCGCAACCAGGCCTTCCGGCTGGGTTCCGCGGTGGGCGTGCAGTTCCACCCCGAAGCCTCGCCGGATCTGATGGCCCGCTGGGCGGAGATGGACGGTATGAGCGGCCGCGAGATGCGCCGCCACCTGAACACCATCGACACCGATCTGTCGCGCAATGGGCGGCTGCTGGCCCACAGCTTCAGCAATCATCTGCAGGCCCGGCACGCGCAGGCGGCCTGAGCAGTCGAGTTCTTTGCACCCTGCCCTATCGTGGTAACACGAAACGGGAGTTGTGATGCTGCGAGTCTTACCTGCGTTTATCGCTGTGGCGCTGTTGGTGGCTGCCTTGATCGATGCCGCCCAAACGCCCGAGGCGCAGGTTCGCAACCTGCAGAAGTGGGTGTGGATTCTGATCATCCTGATCGTGCCGTTCGCCGGCCCGGTGTCCTGGTTCATCGCCGGGCGACCGCGTAACACAGGGCCGGTCACGGCCACCAACCGCCGGGGTCCGACCCGACCCCGCTTCGAGCAGCCGCACTTCGGACGGGCGCCCGATGACGACCCGGAGTTCCTGGCCGGGTTGAAGTCGCTGGACACCGAGCACGAGGAGCTACTCAAGAAATGGGAAGCCGATCTCAAGCGACGCGAGGAAGAGTTGCGTAAGAACGACGATCCTGAGCCCGACCAGCCCTAGGCAGTGATCTTCGCCGCTGCAGAGTCGCCGGCGAGGGGCTCGGTCGCAAGCCCACCGGCTTGCCGGCGCTGCGAACGCCCAGCCCCGATCAGCACCCCGGCCACCACGACTGCACCACCCACTAATTCCAAGACGCTGGGCCGTTCGGTCAGCACCACCGCAGCGGTGAGAATGCCCACCACCGGCACCAGCATGGAGAACGGTGCCACCTGACCTGCTGGATAACGAGCCAACAACCAGGTCCACATCCCCGACCCGACGGCAGTCGCGATCACACAGGTATAGAGCAAGCCCAGCCACGCCGGAATGGCCGTCGGGCTCAGCGAGTTGGCGAGCGCGGCTCCGATGGCGTCAGGTCCCTCGACCACCAGCGACATCACCAGCATCGGCACCGGCACCACCACCGACATCCACAAGGTGAAGTGCAGCGCATTGGGGGGCTTGGCCAGCCGCGAGGACAGGTTCCCGAAGGCCCAGCCCAGCGCACCGGCCAGTACCAGCAGGAAGGGCACCAAGGCTGCGGCCTGGGCCCGCGCGACGCCGACCAGCGCCATGCCGATCACGGCGACCGCAATGCCCCACCATTGCCGAGCCCGCACCGTCTCCGACAGCAGTACAGCGCCCAGCACCAAGGTGAACGGCCCCGAGGCCTGCAGCACCAGTGACGCCAATCCAGTCGGCATCCCGTTGGCCATTCCCAGGTACAAGAAGGTGAATTGCGCCACTCCGAATCCCAGCCCGTAGCCGATCAGCCAGCGCAGCGGCACCGCCGGCCTCGGCACCAGCAGCACGGTAGGGATGGCGATCAGGGTGAACCGCAGCGCAACCAGCAGCAGCGGCGGGAATGCCTGCAGCGAGAGGTGGATAGCTAGGAAGTTCACTCCCCAGATCGCGGCGACCGCAACGGCGATCAGACGGTGTCGAAGGGGCATGTACTCATCGTCCTGCCTCATTTAATGAAGCACAAGCGCATCTTTTTGGGCATTTGCTTTAGGCTACCTTCATGGACTTGGCGCATCTCGAACTCCTCCGCGAACTCCGTGATCGGGGCACCATCACCGCAGTCGCCGAAGCCGGCTTCCGCTCACCATCAGCGGTGAGTCAGCAACTACGCAGCGCCGAGAGAGCCTTCGGAGTGCGGCTCACCGAACCCGAGGGACGCCGGCTCCGACTGACCCCGGCTGGACGCCTGTTGGCCGACGGGGCCAGCCAGATCGCCACCGACCTGGCACGCCTGCAGAGCCAACTGGACAGTCTGCGCGGTGACCCGGTGGGATCGGTTGAGGTCTGTGGGCTGCCCAGCGCCACCGAAGTACTCATCCCGCCACTGCTGACCGCCATTGCCGACAGCGGCATCGAGGTAGCGCTCACTGATGCCGATATCGCCGAAGCCGACTACGCCCAACAGGCAGCCGACTTCGATGTGGTGATCGCCCACAGCATGAACCAGCGTCCATTCGCCGATGCGGGCCTGAGCATCGTCCCGGTGGTCGCCGAGCCCCTGGACGTCGCCGTGCCGAGCTCCCATCGCCTGGCCCGCCACGAGCACCTGACCGCTGCGGACCTCGCCGGAGAGGCGTGGATCGGGGTGCCTATCGGGTTCCCTTTCGACACGGTGCGGATCGCCATCGAAAACCGCGCCGGCGCTGCGCTTCAGATGGTGCAACGCGTCCGCGACAATCGCGTCGTCGAGGCTCTGGTGGCCCAGGGCTTGGGGTGCGCTCTCCTGCCGCGCTTCACTACCCGTCAACGCGTCGGGCTCACCACCATCCCGCTGACCGGGGTGGGCGCCACCCGCCAGATCGTGGCGATCGCGCGGCCCGACCGCCTCGAACGCGGCGCGGTGCGAGCGGTGGTGGACCACCTTGTGACCATCGGATCACAGTTGCGATGACCCCCTGGGGCGACTCGATGCCGCCTGCTAGCCTTTCTGTATGCGCACTGACACCGCCCGGGTTTTCACGCCGTCGCTGTGCTGCGCGCTTGCTGGCTGTTGCTGTTGCTGAGCATCGTTGCTCGCCACCACCAGGAATCATCCGGTCGACATCGGCGTTGACACATAGTCCGCTGGGTTGGCCCCCACTGAACTCACAGAGAGGATCGCTCGTGACCCAAGCCCGAGACGAGATCTGGACCAGGATCCGTATTGAGGTGGGCGCCGACGCCCAACGCGAGCCGGCCCTGGCCAGCTTCCTGCACACCACTGTGCTCTCCCACGACCGGCTGTGCGACTCACTGTCGTTCATCCTGGCCGCAAAACTGGGCAGCGAAACCATCACCTCATTGACGCTGCGAGAACTGATCCGTCAGGCCTTCGACGACGACCCCACCATCGAGGACTCAGTCCGCGAAGACCTTCGCGCCGTCCTCAGTCGGGACCCAGCAACCCGGGGCTACTCCCAACCCCTGCTGTACTTCAAGGGCTTCCACGCACTGCAGTCCTACCGCGTCGCGCACTACTACTGGACCCACGAGCGCGAGGCGCTGGCGCTGTATCTGCAGAGCCGCATCTCCGAAGTCTTCGCTGTCGACATCCACCCCGGAGCCCGCATCGGCAAAGGCATCATGTTCGACCACGCCACCTCGGTGGTGATCGGCGAGACCGCCGTGGTCGAGGATGACTTCTCCATGCTGCATGAAGTCACCCTCGGCGGCACCGGTAAAGCCAGCGGTGATCGACATCCCAAGATCGGCAAGGGCGTCATGATCGGCGCCGGGGCCAAGGTGCTGGGGAACATTCGCGTCGGCGAAGGCGCCAAGATCGGCGCCGGGTCGGTGGTGCTGGAGGATGTCGCGCCATTCACCACCGTGGCCGGCGTCCCGGCCCGCCCGGTGAGCTACCCGGTTCATGGGCTTCCCGCAATGGATTTCGACTCCGAATCGCTGTGATCACCGCGGTGACCGCCGTGCAACCCTGAACGACACCTTTAGCTCTCTGAATTACGAAACCCCTAGTCAATGGCAGGTCTCAACCAATTGGTTGAGAGAACAGACCCCTAAGGGGACTTGCATCTGACAAGGCATCGGAGAGTAAATCGGCTTGTGCAACGCATAATCCGTCTGATTTCTGCAGTCGTTGGCATGGCCCTGGTTGGTGGCCTGTCGCTGACTGCTGCCCCCTCAGCATCAGCGGTCACCTCCTCGGCAAAACTGAGCTTCATTTCCCAGTTGGTCAGTTCCGCTCAGGCCGCCCAGAGCGCCTACGGAGTGCCGGCGTCGGTGTCGATCGCTCAGGCCGCGGTCAACTCCAATTGGGGTACTGACACGATGGCCAAGAGCGCTCGCAACTACTTCGACGTGAGATGTATGGCGGTGCTCAGCGCCGCGGGGTTTGCCAAAGTCGCCAACGCCCAGGTCGGCAAGCGCTACATCCTGGGTGCCGAAGCCGCCGTGACGAATACCAATCCGTCCGCCTTCGACTGCTCCGAACTCGTGCAATGGGTGTATGGACGTTCCGGCAACCCGATCACTGACCTGGCAGCCGCCCAATACGACGTCACCAAGCCGGTCAAGGGCAGCCCCAAACCCGGCGACCTGGTGTTCCTGCGCAACAACCCGGCGCGTTCCAACGGCATCGGCCACGTGGCCGTGGTCACCAAGAAGCTCAAGAACGGCGACTGGCGGGTCATCGAGGCCCGCGGTCGCGCCTACGGCGTCGTGCGGACCACCTTGTCGTACTGGAAGACGCGCTCCTACTACGCCGGTCTGCGCCGCTACTCGCAGCTGAACCTCGTCGGCGACGCCGGCGTCCTGGCAACCACTGTGGTGAGCAGCTACCAGGCTGGCTGCGTATCCATCACCTCCGGCAAGAGCACCGTCAAATACCGCAAGTACTCCTCGGCAGGAAACTCAGTGCTCGACCACGCGTCCGTCGTGGCCTCCGATCCCAAGTACACCTGGGCCCGCGCGACCATGGCGTCGGTGCCGAGCTATGTCAATGCCATCGCCCACCTCGAGCACGCCTCGAGCGCGACGTCCTATGCCAAGTCAGTGCAGTCGGTCATCGATACCTACGACCTGACCAAGTACGACAAGGTGCCGCTGAACCTCGTACTGAGTTCAGGCAAGAAAGGCCCGAAGGTCACCGCCCTGCAGTACCTGTTGGCCGACAAGGGTGCTTCGGTGAAGATCACCGGCAGCTTCGACTCGCAAACCGTCGCCGCCGTCAAGTGGTTCCAGAAGGCCAATCACCTGAATGTCGACGGCGAAGCCGGTCCGAACACGCTGAGCAAGCTGAAGACCTCGGTGACGCTAGGCAGCACAGGCTCCCGGGCGTATGCGATCAAGACCCTGCTCGCGGCAGCCGGGTACCCCGCAGAGAGCGGCTCCAAAGTCGAGTCGACCACGTACGCCTCGCTGAAAGCCTTCCAAGCTCGTAACGGCATTCGTCAGGGCAGTACCAACACCGATACCTGGTGGCGGCTGTTCATGATTCTGGATGCTGCGCCCACCCCCACCATCAAAGGCACCACCACAGTGGGCCAGACCCTCTCGGTCACGCCAGGAAGCTGGGGCAGTCGCGTCGAGACCGCCTACCAGTGGTACCGCAACGGAGTAGCGATCTCCGGTGCCACCGGAACCAGCTACAAGCTGCAACCGGCCGATGCGCAGAAGTCCATTGTGGCCGCTGTCACTGGATTCCGCCCCACCTACACCTCGGTCACGCGGGGTTCGGCGACCACCGCCCCGATCACCCCGGCGCGCCTGACCAGTACGCCGACACCCAAGATCAACGGCGTGACGGCCGTGGGCAGGACGCTGTCGGTCGCGACCGGAAGCTGGGCACCGACACCGGTCACCCTGCGCTACCAGTGGTACCGCAATGGCACTGCCATCACGAAGGCGACCGGCTACCGCTACCGCCTGCAGAGTGCTGACTACGGCGCGCGCATCACGGTACGCGTCACCGGATCGAAGGCCGGCTACTACTCGGCAGCGAAGACCTCGGCCGCATCAAACGCCGTGGCCAAGGGCACGATCAGCAAGCCGCCCACCCCCAAGATCAGCGGCACCGTCAAGATCGGGCGCACCGTCACTGCGGTCGTCGGCACCTGGAGTCCGAAGCCTGCGAACCTGCGCTACCAGTGGTACCGCGACGGCAAGGCGATCCCGAACGCGACTGCAGCGAGCTACAAGATCCGCACCTCTGATGCCGGGCGCGTGCTGAAGGTTCGCGTGACCAGCTCCGACAAGGCCTACAACACCGTGAGTGTGTACTCCGCCCAGACCGGCAAGGTGCGCAATCTGGGATGGAAGACCAAGGGGAAGGTCTCGATCACCGGAGTGGCGCGAAGCGGCCATCGACTCTCAGCAACCGTGTCCACCTTCTCCCCCACACCGACGCTGAGCTACCAGTGGTACCGCAATGGCACCGCCATCACCGGCGCTACCAAGGCCACCTACAAGCTGTCGAAAGCTGATCGACACGCCACGGTCACGGTGAAGGTGAGGGCCCAGCATTCGGGCTACGCCACCGTCGTTCGCACCGCCAAGGTCAAGGTCGCCTGAGGTTCTCCCCTCAGGCGGCTTGGCAAGCCAGCTTGAGAGTGAACGGCAGATCCTGAGTCGTGGTCTTGCCGTGTCGGGTCTGCGCCGAAGCCAGGACACCGGTAATGGTGTAGCCGCGGTCGCTGCCGGTCAGCGTCGCTGAGGTGCCCGCGGCCGGCGCGGTGGAGTCGTAGGACAAATGCCAGGTGAAACCCTCGCTGTCCGCGCCGAGGTCACCGGTCACCGAGATCACCTGGTTCTGGGCCGGATCGAGAAGGACCGCCAGATCGAGCGACTCGTAGAAGTCGTTCTTCGGGTCGGACAAGGTGACGCTCAGGTTCGAGTTCCTCGAGCAGACACCGACCAGCTTCTTCGAGACCGCCATCTGGAAGAACACCAGCGATCCGGTGGCCTTGCTCACCGCTGAAGGCGCCGAACTCGCCGTCGGCGAAGGACTCTCCGTCGCGGTGGCGCCCGCCGAACCGGTCGGTGTGGTCGACGGCGTCGCGGAGGGAGTGAGGGGGGAGCCCCACTGCGGGAACTGGCACCCAGTCAAAACCAACACAGTCATCACGCCAAGTCCGGTCAGCGCACCACGCAGCAATCGAGTCACCCCTCCATGGTGCGCCCACCAGGCAACCGGACGGCGTCCGACGCGCCCAGCACCCCCGGGGAACCTGGCCGGGGACGGGTCAGCTCACCTTGATGCCGTACAGCAACTTGGCGTAGGTGCCGACCACCAGCATGTTGCCGTAGGCGGACGGGCTGGCCTCGATGTTCTGCGACAGCTGCAAGGTGGAGTAGTCCTCGCCGGTGTTGGGATTGAATAGATGCAGCAGCCCTCGGGAGTCACCGATCACACCGTAGGTATGGCCGTCGGTGCCGGTGAGCAGCAGCGGTGAACTCCAGGAGAAGGCCGACAGACTGCGCTGCCACACCACCGTTCCGGTCTTCTTATCCAAGGCGACCAAAGTCCCGGTGGCGTCGGAACCGGTCTTGGCGATATTGAAGAACACCAGATCGGAGACGTCGCCGGTGCCCAGCAGCGGAGTCGCCATCAGTCCGCCGTTGACCGCCTTGTTGTAGACCGCATCGATGGAGTAGCTCCACACCTGTTCACCGGTGAGCGCGTTGAGCTTCTGGATGGTGATCGGCCCGGACGTCGCACCGGCCTCACCGCGCTTGTCCATTTCGTTGCCGGTGTAGATGAACGGCCCGTCGGCACCGTCCTCCAACACGATGGTGGCGTCAGTGTCGTCGCCGGTCGGCCTCACCCACACCACCTGCAGGGTGGTGGCGTCCCAGCACACGATGTTGCCGTCGTTGTCCCCGGCGTACATCAGATTGCGCCAGGCCGCTGCCGAGCTTTCGATGCCATGGCGGGTGGAGTCCGGAGTGTTGTAGTTGAGCTTGTGGAACTCCGGATTCACGCTGACGGTCTTGGCCGTCGCATCGAACTTCGCATTCAGCTTCACCTTGTAGACCAGGCCATTCTCGGCAGGCTCGATCAAGGTGTCTGTTGCTGCATTGACCAGCGCCGAGGAGTCGAATGCTCCCCAATCCCGCGGAGCACCGGCATCGGTACCGTTCCAGCCGGACACTTCCTTGTTCTGAATGAGATCAAAGATGCGGTATCGCCAGGCGCCGGTCTTGTCGCCGTTCTGATTGAGACCCATACCCGAATACAACAGCGGATAGCCACGCGGATCGATCGATCCGGTCCCCTTGAAAGCGAAGCCCACATCGATCGGCTTCTTGGTCTGGGCGCCCGTGGCGAGGTCGAGGCGGTACACCTTGCCGTCCACGACCGGATAGATGACTTCCACGAAGTTCGGGTCGTTGACCTGCTCGGTCGTCAAACCCATGGCCTGCTTGGTTGCCTTGGGCCAGTTGACCAGCAGTGGCTGTCCGGTCCACCCGGCCCCGGCCCAGTGGGAGTTCTCGGCGTAGACATCACCGGTGGCCTGGGTCCACACCACCTGCAGCTTCTTCTGGGTGATGTCGGCGGTTCCATAGGCAGGCGCATTGCGGAAGTTGTTGCCGCGGAAGGTCAACACGCCGGGAACCTCGGTGTAGACCGATCCGTCCCCGAAGGCCACTGGGCCGTCTCCGGTGTACTCGGGAAGCACCGTGTTCTCACCGTTGAGCACCGTCCAGGTGACCCGGCCGCCGTTGTCCAGGATCGCCCGGCTGGACACACCGTCACCGTCGTTGCTCGGCGGCGTCCAGTTCGGCAGGCTGTCCAGTGCGACGGCCAGCTTCGCTGGATCGGTCTGCGAACTCGGCGTCCACGTCGAAGCCGGGGTGCTCGGTCGTGATCCGGTGGTGATGGCATCGGGGCTGCTGCAGGCGGCCAGGCTGACCGCGAGCGAAGCGGCCATGACGGTGACAACGGCACGAGTGCGGTACATCGGGCTCCTTAGGATCGGCGAGCTGGCCCGTGCCGAGTTTAGGTCGCGATTCGGCCCAAGTACCGCAATCGACGCAGAGTCGCCATACTCGACCACGATGGACCATCGTCGACGGCGGTCCTCGCGGGAAGGATTGATCATGGCGAAGCAGGTGAGGGCCCTGCTGCTGCTGACCGGCACGGTGCTGTTCTGGGGTTCCAGCTTCGCCGTCACGAAGGACACCTACGCCGAGTTATCGCCGATGGCAGTGATGTCGCTGCGCATGCTGATCGCGTCACTGGCCTTCCTACCGTTCTGGTGGCGCCTTCCCCGTCCGCAGTATCGCCGTGGCGACGCCAAGCTGTTAGCCCTGAGCATGGCTTTCATCCCGTGCGCCTACTTCCTGCTGGAAAGCCTGGCGATGCTCTACACGACCTCCAGCCAAGCCGGGGTGATCTCGGCGACGGTGCCGCTCATCGTCGCGCTGGGCGCGTGGCTGCTGTTCCGCGAGCGGCTGACGTGGCAGCAGGGCGTGGGGGTGGCTGTGTCGATCACGATGGTGGTGGTGCTGGCGATGACCGGCACCAGCCAGGCCAGTGGACCGATGCCGTGGTTGGGCAATCTGCTGGAACTCGGTGCCATGGTGGCCGCTGCCGGATCCATGCTGACCATCAAGCAGCTCAGCAGCCGTTACCACCCCTGGTTCCTGACCGGGTTGCAGGCGGCCAGCGGCGCCGTGTTCTTCACAGTGATGGCGGCTGCCACCGGCGGCTGGCCGAACCTCGGCGGGCTTTCGGTTCCGGTCATGCTGGAGCTGGCCTATCTGGGTGTGTTCCCGGGCCTGTTGGCCTTCGGTCTGTACAACTCAGCTCTGAAGATGATGCCGGCCACCAGCGCAGCCCTGGCCATCAATCTGATCCCCGTGGTGGCTGTCCTGACCGGCTGGCTGCTGCTCGGCGAATCGCTCACCGTCGTCCAACTGCTGGCCTGCGCCTTGATCATTGCCGCGGTCGCTTTCGCCGAGGTGAGCAGCGCCACTGGCGACAAGACGACACTCGGCGAGTCCGACACACCAGTTACAGCGGTGCCGGATACGGCCCCAGCTGCAACGATGGCCGCAGTCGACCCTGCGTCGGCGCGTGTCGATGAACCCCGAGGAGTACAGCGATGACGTCATCGCAGCCACCCAACCCATCCTGGTCACGGCGGACGTGGGCGACCCTGATCGGCGTCGGTGTCGTGATCGCCGTGATCGCCGGTGCGCTCGGCGCGGTCTCGGTGCGGGAACTCGGCGATCAGCCCGGACGCTGCGACGCCGAGCGGATCGCCACCAAAGTCCTTCCCTCGATGGTGACCATCACGACCACCGGGAGTTCCGGATCCGGGACCGGCAGCGGGATCATCATTCGCGCCGACGGCATCATCCTGACCAACGATCACGTGATCGCACCGGCCGGCAAGGGCTCGCTCCAGGTGGTTCTCGATGACGGCAGCCAGTACCCCGCCGAACTGGTGGGCACCGACCCGCTCACCGATCTGGCGGTGTTGCAGATCGCAGCCAACAAGCTGCCGGCCTTGCCGATTTCGTGGAACGAGCCACTGTCGGTGGGTCAGGCCGTGGTGGCGCTCGGCTCGCCGCTGGGGCTGTCCGGGACGGTCACCAGCGGCATCATCAGTGCTCTCAATCGCAATGTTCCCGCCCCGATCGCCGGCGGCGGAACCACGGTGCTCCTGGACTCCATTCAGACTGACGCGGCGATCAACCCCGGCAACTCCGGGGGCGCCCTGGTTACCTGTGAGGGACGCCTGATCGGAGTGAACACCGCGATCTCGACGGTGCCCAATGCCGACGGCGTCGCCGGCGGCGGCAGCGTGGGAATCGGCTTCGCGGTTCCGGCCACCATCGCCGAGCGCGTCACCGCCGACATCCTTTCCCATGGCCGGGTCGGTCATCCGTGGCTGGGATTGTCAGTCGCCGAAATCAGCCCCAATACGGCCGACAAGCTCTCCGCAA
Organism: Propionibacteriaceae bacterium UBA7704; assembly: GCA_002482525.1. Taxonomy (GTDB): domain Bacteria; phylum Actinomycetota; class Actinomycetes; order Propionibacteriales; family Propionibacteriaceae; genus Propionicimonas. The sequence continues at coordinate 28,857 of DLGC01000020.1, forward strand.
CGCCCGGCCTGTACGTGCAGGCGGTTGCCGACGCCGGCCCCGCGGCGGAAGCCGGCATCCACGTCGGTGATGTCATCACTGGCCTCAATGGCCAGCAGGCGTCCAGCCGTGTGCTCTCCCACCTGTTGCTGACTGCCGAGGTGGGCGAGACAGTTCCGGCTACTGTGATCCGCGATGGGAAGCAATCCGACGTCACGATGACTCTGATCGAACAACCCCGGTGAGTTGCTGATGAGTGAACGAGTGGTGCTCGCCACCGACGGATCCTGCCTGCGCAATCCCGGGCCTGGCGGTTGGGCGTGGGCGACCGAAGACGGCCGCCACGATTCCGGCGGTCATGCCGAAACGACCAACAACCTCATGGAGTTGCGGGCGGTATATGAGGCCCTGGGCGCATTTCCGCCCGAGGTCCCGCTGCTGATCCAGGCCGACAGCATGTATGTGATCAACATCTTCACTCGCTGGCTGGCGGGCTGGCAGGCCAAGGGCTGGAAGACGGCAGCCAAGAAGCCGGTGCTCAATCGCGAGCCGATCGAAATGATCGCCGAGCGCCTGCGGGGCCGCGATGTGCGCTGGGAACACGTCAAAGGCCATTCTGGGCATCCCCTCAACGAAAAGGTCGACACCTTGGCCCGCACCGCCGCCGAGAAGATCCGCGACGGCAAGGCCTAGCCCGATCAGGTCAGCTCGCCGCGCTCTTTCAGTTCTGCCACGATCTGGGCGTAGAAGCCTGCGTCGATGCGGTACTTGGCCCGGTAGATCAGGTAGCTGATCACGATCAGAATCGGCGGGATCACCAACATGCCGATCTTGATGGTCAGCAGCCCATCGGCAGTGGTGTCCTGGGGATGATCGGGATTGACCGCAGCGATCACGATCATCACCGCCACGATCTGGGTCGACAGCGCCGCCCCCACCTTGTTGATGAACGGCTGCACGGCGAAAGTCACCGAGCCATTGCGGTGGCCCAGCTTCCAGTGCCCGTATTCAATGGTGTCGGTGAGGAAGACCAGCATCAAGATCGTGACAAAGGCGTCACCGATGAACAGCAGCAATCCAGCCACTGCGATGAAGGCAATGTGAGTCGGGCTGAAGAAGAACACCAGATAGCCGGCCAGGATCAGTCCGATCGAGGCGGTGAACAGGGCGTGCCGGGAGAATCGCCGGGAGAAGAACGGGAAGATCCCGTATCCCAGGAGTTGGCTGGCCACCAGCACGGCGCCGAACGGTGAGTACATGGCCTCGTCACCGTAGACGTACTTGAAGTAGTAGGTGCCGAAGGTGGTGGTGGTCAGATAGCCCGTCATGAATAGCACCATCGCCAGGGCAGTCCACAACAGCTGGTCGTTGCCGAACACCGCACGCCCAAGGGCTTTGAGACTGGTGCGCTCCTGCACGGCCACGATGGTCGGCACCTTGACTCCGATCAGCGTCACCAACTGGCCCAGCACCATGATGATCACCAGCCCGAGGGCGAACCAGGTCCAGGCCGGTACCGCACCGACGACCGGCGTCAGCGCCGTGGTGACCGGAATCACCGCCACCACGACGGTGAACAGCCCGATGGTGGCGAAGATCTTGGCGATGGACCCGAACTTCTCGCGCTGCTTCTGATCGATGGTCAGTGCCGGCATCATCGACCAGTACGGAATGTCGTTGGCAGTCCAGGAGAAGCTCCAGAACAGGTAGATCACCGCGAAGCCGGCGATCAGCGTCCAGCCGGAGAAGCCCAGATCGCTGAAGAGCAACACCGTGAAGATGGCTGAGGACACCACTCCGCCGGCGATCCAGGGTTTGTACTGGCCCCAGCGGGTGCGGGTGTTGTCGACCAGAGCACCCATGCCGATGTCGGCCGCTGCGTCGACCAGTCGGGCTAGCAGGATCAGTGAGCTCACCCACAGAAACTCCCAGGCGGGGATCTTCATCACATCGGAGAGGAAGAAGATCAGGTACATGCTCACCAGGGTGTAGACCATGTCGCGGCCTATGGTGCCGATACCGAAGGTCCACTTGTTGCGGCGATCCAGCCGCGCGTCGGACACCTCCTGAGTCGCGCTCATCTCTCGTCCCCTCCCCCGGTGATCGCCGGAGCTGAATCCAGCTTCTCAATGAGGTAGAGCGTAGAGCCGAAGTCCCCCAGAATCCGGGTATTGGCGTCGGCGCCGGTGCCGTCGAATTGCGGAATCAGCCGCAATCGACTCAAGGCGGCCCCGCTGCCGCGATATTCCTGCACGACCGCGGGCATCCGATAATGCCGATTCACCACGGACTGGACCACTCCCCCGTCGCGGATCGGCACCGGACTGAGCCGGTTGATCAGGCGCCCGAAACCTCGGATCTCCAAAGTGTGTGGCACCGCCGTGACGCGGTAGCGGGCTGCCGGATCCAGGCGCGGAATCTCCAACTGCTCCGGTGGCTGCGCGGCGATCGCGCGCGTTTGGAAGGCACCTACCAAGGCCGACTCACCGGCGGCATTCAGTCGCGTGAGGGTCACTCGATCCGGCTTCACCTGATCAGCACGCAGCAGCGCCCCGAACTGACATAGCTCGCGATGCTGCTTGTAGAACGCGATCTGGGAGCGGATCTCGGTCCGCTCAGAGGCATTCAGCTCCTCCGGGTCGAGCTCGTAGCCCAACACCCCGAACGCGGCAACGTTGAACCGTGTCGACAACGGTGTGGCGCGCAGGGTCTGTTCCGACGGCGAGGCGGTGACGTGGGCTCCCATGGTCGAGGGCGGATAGAAGTACGACAGGCCCCCCTGGATGGTGAGTCGCTCGATGGGATCGGTGCAATCGGAGGCCCAGATCTGCGGGGAGAAGCACAGCATGCCCAAATCGAAGCGGTTGCCACCGGACGCACAGCTCTCCAGCAGAATGTGGGGGCGCGGCTCGAAGATCCTCCTCAGCACCTCATACAGACCGAGTTGATAGCGGTGCAGCACCTCGCCGGCCGGGCAGGTCGGCGAGGCGATATCGGCGAAGGTGCGATTGGCGTCCCACTTCACGTAGCTGACGTCCGCGGCGTCCAACACGGTGCCCACCTGGTCCACCACGTAGTCGCGGACCTCGGGCCGCGTCAGGTCCAGGATCAATTGGTGGCGTCCCAGCAGCGGCTCCCGCTCGGCGGTGCGCAACACCCAATCGGGATGGGCCCGGTACAGCTCGGAATCAGGATTGACCGACTCCGGCTCCACCCACAGGCCGAAGTCCAGGCCGAGCGCGCGAACATCGGCCGACAGCCCGCTCAGGCCGCGGGGCAGCTTGTCGGTGTCGACGCTGTAGTCGCCCAGACCAGCGTGGTCGTCGCTGCGTCCGGCGAACCAGCCATCGTCGAGCACGAACAGTTCCACCCCGAGGCTCTTGGCCTGCCGGGCCATCTTCACCAGTTTGCGATGGGTGAAGGTGAAGTTGGTCGCCTCCCAGTTGTTCAGCAGCACCGGACGCGCCCGTCGCGCCCAGGGGCCACGCACGATGTGTCCTTCGACGAATCGGTGAAAGTTCGCCGATAGCCCGTTGAGGCCCTGCGCCGAGAAGCTGAGCACGGCCTGTGGGGTCTCAAAGCGCTCCCCGGCGTGCAGCGTCCACTCAAAGCCCACCGGGTTGATGCCCGACTGCACCCGCAGCAGGCCGCGCTGAGTGAGCTCGATGGCGGTGACGTGATTTCCGGAATAGACCAGATTGAAGCCGTAGGCCTCGCCGTGGTTCTCCCCCGTGTCGGGAGCCACCAGCAGCACCCCGGGATTGTGCCGATTGCTCGAGAAACCGGTGGTCGAGGAGTTCAGCGTGATCCCCGGCGCCAGCGGTGATCGATGTGGATGAGCTTCGGCGATCCACGCGCCGTTGAGTGTGATCACCTCGTAGCCGCGGTCGATCAGATCCACCTGCTGACTCATCAGTCGAGGGATCCGCACTGCTTGAGCAGCGGTGTTGGTGAGCACCACCCGCTTCGCAATCACATTCGCTTCGACGAAGACGGTGTAGTACAACTCCAGCATCAGGTCTGCATCAACCAGGGTGAGAATCAGGGTCGAGGCGTTCTCGGCGTCGCCGATCGCCGTTGGCAAGCCATCGGCGCACGCCACCGTCCCGTCCCGCAACGCGAAGGATTGATAACGGAAGTCGGTCACCAGGCCGCCGTCGTGACGCCGCACCTCGATGGGCGGCAGCCGGTAGTCCCCTCGCCCATAGCCCGACCACTCCAAGGTCTGCCGATCCAGCCAGTAGGACGGATCGTCCGGGGAGTTCACACCCTCATTCTGGGCAGGATGCTGCCGCAGCAACGGTTGCAGATCGGCCAGCTCGGTCAGGTCGGCCAGCACCGCCCCGAAATGAACATGTTCCACGTGCCCGTGATCGGTGACGCGAAGCACATAGCTGACATCGCTGCCGCGCAGATGGAAGGCCGGGCCGGTGCTGCCGTCAGCGCCGAGGACCTGGATCGGCGCAACCATCTAGGAGTTCTTCCGGTACTGCTGGTCGGCGACCCAGCGTCCGTAGGCGGCTTCGGTGACCCCGGCGTTGGCGATGATATCGGCGTAGAAATGTCCGGAGGGTTTGATGGTGCGCTCTTGGGTCTCGTAATCCAGCTCCACCAATCCAAACTTGGGCACCTCGCCCTCAGCCCATTCCCAGTTGTCGGTGAAGCACCAGTGGTAGTAGCGCTGGATGGGCAGGTCGCTGGCGGCGATGCGCGCCAAGTGGTCGTACAGATAGCGCGATCGGAACGTCTCGGTGTTGTCGCAGGTGCCGTTCTCGGTGATGTAGATCGGACTGGGATAAAGGTCGTGAACCCATTGGCACACCTCGATGAGACCGTCGGGATAGATCTCCCAGCCCAGATCATTCACCGGTACCCCGTCGGCCACACCGTCGCCGACCGAGCGCACCGTGCTACGGCTGTAATAGTTGACTCCTTGGAAGTCGTAGTAGCGCCCCGGCACCACCCCGGACGGCCGGATGAACGGCGGGTCGAATCGACCGGTGTTCATCGCCTTCAGCAGGGCGCGTTGGAAGAGGTACTCACCACCAGCAGCCGACAGCCGATGCAGTGGATTGCGCGGTTGCGCCGGAGCGAAAGCCCGCAGGTGGCTGGCCGAACCGACTTTGGCGTGAGGCTGCAGGGCATGGATCATCTGGTACGCCGCAATATGCACCTCGGCTTCGACCTGCATCACCCGCAACGCTTGGATCGCCGAATGCTCGCCGGGAGGCCACTCCCCGTACAGGTAGCCGTGGGTGGCGTAGATGTTCGGCTCGTTGATCGGAATCCACTCATCGACCCACTCCCCCAACTCGGTGACCAGGACACGGGTCAGACGCCCGAAGGCCGTCTTGATATCCGGTCCGAGCCAGCCGCCGGAATCGACAAGCCAACCCGGCAGATTGAAGTGGTGGATGGTGACCAGCGGCACGATCCCGGCGGCACGCAATGCGGCGACCTCGTCGCGGTAGTGCTGCAGACCTTCGGAGTCGAATTGGCCCGGGCCGGGTTCGACCCGCGCCCACTCGATCCCCATCCGGTAGTGCTTGATGCCCAACTCGACCAGCAGGTCGATGTCGGCAGAAACTCGGTTCCAGTGGTCGGTGGCCCGCGCCGGAGACGAGCCGTCCTTGATGCGTCCGGCGGCAGCCCAGCGATGCCAGTTGGTATCCAACAGACCGCCCTCGATCTGAGTGGCCGCCGTCGCCACACCGAGTTCGCAGTTCGGCAAAGAGTAGGCATGCATTGTCGCGTCCCCTCGTCGGTTCTCGATACCGCGACGGTAGCGCAGCACACACGACTGTGGGGTCTGGCCGGGCAAAACCACCACGTGGTGATTCAGCGAGCAGCCTTGATCGGCAATACCGCCAGGCCACCCAGGACGGTCATGACCGCCGCCACGATGAACAACCCGCTGTAGCCCACCGCAGCGATCATGGCCGCACCCACGACGGGGCCGATGACCTGCGGCAGCTGGTAGCTCAGCGCGGCGATTCCCAGATCCTTGCCGGCGTCCTCGGCGCTGGGCAGCACCTCGGTCATCAACGCCACATCCACCGCGACGAAGGCTCCCTGCGCCAGCCCGAGGACAGCAACCCCTGCCAGGAAGGCGGGCAGGTCATGGGCGAACATCATGGTGGCCAGCGCAATGCCCGCGAAGACGTTGGAGATCCAGATGATGGGCTTGCGCCGCCGCCAGCGGTCGCTGAGCCAGCCGAAGACAGGCGCGGCGAGGATGTTGCCGGCGAAGAATACGATCAGCGACTCGGTCAACACCGCCGAGGCGTCATCCTTGGAGACACCGAGGCTGTCGACGATCAAGAACAGCAGGAACAGCTGGATGGTGAAGATCGCCATCGTCACCAGGAACCGCGAGATCCACGCCCAGAAGTAGTCCTTGTACTTCACCGGACTGAGCCAGAAGGTGTCGACGACTTCCCGCCAGGACAGCGGTGGTGCCGGCCGGGTGCGGACGGCGTCCTTGTAGCCGAAGACCAGCGGCAGACACAACACGACGCCGACGATGGCCGGCACCAGGAACCACAGCGCCGGGGCGTCGTTGGGAAGCGATGCCACCACCGCCGCCGACAACACCGTCGCGATCGCCGCAGAGATGCTGGCCACGGCCGCCACGCGGGCCCGGATGCGGCCGGGGATCTGGTCGGCGAGCAGCGCATGGATGGCCATGTTCACGGCGCCGAATCCCATCTGGACCACCGCCCACGACACCACCATGGGCCCGACTTGGGTGGAGGCCGCCATGCCGACCGCACCCAGCATTCCGACGACCAGGCCGCCGAGCATCCACGGCTTGCGCATTCCCCATCGAGCCATGGTGCGGTCACTGAGCCGCCCGAACAGCGGCGTGATGATCATCACCACCACTCCGCCGATGGCCGTCACGATGGCAGTGTTCTGTTCCTTGTGCGCTTCGTCGAAGAACAAGAAGACCTTCGGAATAGCTGCGCCCAGCATGGCGCCCAAGGCGATCGTGACTCCGAACCAACTGAGCAGGTAGAACGGTAGGAACTGCCGTCCCTGCGGCTGGCCGAGGATGGCATCTCCGGCGAGCGGGCTGGCCGGGGTGACCCCGACATTGTCGGAAGAGCCGGTGGAAACGGTGGTCATGAGAGAGATCCTGTCGGTGAGGCGGCATAGGCCGATTGGAGGAATTCGTTGGTGATGCGCTGCCAGTCCTGAGCGCGGTCACTGCGGGCGGTGACCGTGGCACTGGCGTGGAGGTGGCCGGAGAGGATTTCGCAGATCACCGGGACGCCTTCCTGTTCCAGGCGAGCTGCCAGCCTTTCGGCACGAGGCAGCAGCGGATCGAACTCGGCGCCGATGATCAGGGTGGGTGGCATGCCGGTGACTTCGACCGCATCAGCCGGCGAGGCGAACCCGTCGTCGGCCCCGTCAGGCAGGTAGGCCGCTATCAAGGCCTGCGCCTGATCACCGACCGGCCCGGCGATCGGATCGGTGATTCCTTCGGACAGATCGAACCGCAACGTGCCCGGCGGCACTTCCAGGTGAAGATGATCGAAGAGCCGCTCGCCTGCCGCGCCTGCCGCCAATGCCGCACTCGCGATGATCGCAGCACCGGCTGAGTTGCCGCCGGCGCCGAAGCGATCAGGATCAACATCGAGTTCGGCGCTGTGCTCCCGAATCGCCCGAGCAGCGATCAGCGCTGCGTCCTTGGCCGCAGGATAGGGATGTTCGGGGGCCAGCGGGTAGTACAGCGCGAGCACCTGGAGGCCGGTGGCCGCGACACGATGGGTCAGCACGGAATCGTTGACCAACTCCCGCGGGGTGCCCGATGTGAACCCGCCGCCGTGCAGCCACAGTTGCGTGGGATACCTCGGCTGATCTTCGGCGGGGCGATAGCGCCGAATCCGTAGCGTCGTTCCCGGCACAGTGAGTTCACTGATACGCACCGTGGGGTCGGGTGGCAGGGCGAACTCCGCGGCGAGGGTGTCGGACAGTTCCCGCTCTGCGGCTCGACGCACGACCCAGTTCTTGGAGAGCAGCCGCGGCAACATCCGCAGGCTGGTACGCAGTCTGATATCGGTTCGAACCCATTGCGCGATCCCCGGCTCCAAGCTGGCCAGCAGCGGGCTCTTCAGCAGTTTGCGTGCCAACAGTTGCATCGCGTCTCCTCGTTGAGTACTCAATCCACTGGCGTCGAAGTGCTTCGATACAAGTGTTACGACGGAGTGTAGGCTGATCTGCAATACTTCGACAAGAGTTTCTTGGGATGAGGTTTTCGCCATGGCCACCGCACCGCAGAATCCGACGATCTATCAGGTCGCGGAGAAAGCCGGGGTGAGCATCTCTACGGTGTCGCTCGCCATCAACCACCCGCAACGGGTCTCGGCTGAGACCCGCGCTCGGGTCATCGCAGCAGCCACCGAGCTGGGCTATGCCCCGCCCATACGCACACCCGGCTCGGCACGTCCCGGGCATCACACCGTGGCGGTGATCGCGCCGTTCTCCAGCTGGCCCAGCTATGCCTTGCGACTCGGCGGCCTGCTCCAAGGATTCAGCAAGGACAATGTCGAAGTCCTGGTCAAGGATGTGCCGGCAGTGAACCTGAACGCCGCCCCCCTCCTGGATACCCTGCCGATCAACACCCGCTACGACGCCGTGGTGCTGATGGGCGTCCCGCTGAGCGAAAGTGCCGAGGAGTCCCTGGCCGGTGGCCGCATGCCGGTGCTGCTGGTGGATGTCGACAGCGATCTGCTGCCCAGCATCGTCGAGGACGACGAGCGCGACGGCCGCATCCTGGCCCGCCATCTGGTGGCACAGGGTCATCGCGTGGTGGCCTTCCTCCACGATCACCAGGAATCGTTCGAATATGTCTCCTCCGGCATTCATCGCCTCGACGGCGCACGCGAAGTCATCAGCGCAGCCGGCGGCCGAATGGAGGCCATCGAACTGGACAGCACCGACGCCAGCGATGCGCTGCGCCGAATCCTGAGCAGTGGTGCCACCGCGGTGATCGCCGGCACCGACAGCAATGCCGGCTACCTACTGGCCGCCATGCGCCGCGCCGGACTGGAGGCTCCTACCGATCTGTCGGTGGCCGGCTTCGACGACGGCCCCTTGGCCGAAGCACTCGGCCTGACCACCGTCAGCCAACCGTTCCAGGAATCCGGACGGGTCGCCGCTGCCCAGCTGAGTTCGCTGTTGCAGGGCAATGCAACCCATCTGACTCAACTCACCCTGTCGGGCACCCTGGTGGTGCGCGCCTCCACCCGCGAGCTCGCGGTCGACGACTGAGCCGCTCGAGCCATCGCCGACCGCTGCCGCAGCCGGGGAGGGCATCAGGCGCGCAGATCAGCAGTCAACCCTCGCGCAACGAACCCACTGGCCCAGGCGCCGACCATCACGATGGCCGCAACCCCGAGGACGCTCAGCGCGTAACTCATCAGTACCGCCGGGTTGAGATAGGCCGACATTCCGATCATCGGTACCACGACGATCAGCACCGAACCCGTGGCAGTACCCAGCGCAGCTACCAGCGGGATCAGGGTCTCGCGTTGCCGGGCCCGGCTGAGCACTCGCAGCTCAGCGCCAGCGAGCACCAGGTTGCGGTACTCCTGGCGCTGGTCGATGAGGCGACCGGCCTGCATCACGCCGGTGGAGACCGCAGCCAGCACTCCAGCAATCGCCAAGGTGAGCAGACCTCCGGTGACCAAGTCGGCCACCAGGATCTGGTCGACGGAGTTGTTCGCAGACTCTCCGGCGAACATTCCGACCAACGCCACGACTCCGGCGATGAACGTCGCCAGACCCACTCCTGAAACACTCCGCCAGGCGGCTTTCGGGTCGGCAACGAGCCGACGCCCGGCCAACAAGGTCTCCGGCCGCCGCGCCACGGCAGCGGTGATGCGTCCGACCAACTGCAGGACGAACGGGCCGATCACGTTCAGAGTGGCCAATCCCAACGCCACGAATCCGGCGGCGATCACTACCCCGATCATGCCGGCCACGCTGCCCAAGACGTTGAAGGCGACCACCCCGCCGATAGATACCAACCCGAGGACGACGAGCCGGAAGGCGCTCAGCAGCGGCCTGGAGGTGCGGGCGGCTACGCCGAGCGGGGTGATCGAGACTCGTTGCAGGCTGCTCAGGGCCGAGAGTAGAGCTACCGCAACAACCGCCACGACGGTCACCAGCAACAATGGCAGTCCCACCCAGAGTTCAGCCACACTCAATGCGCGATCCTCGAAACTCAGCAGAGTCAGCGCGGGCAGCACGGCCAGATAGCCCCCAATGCCCAAGACCGCTCCCAGAGCAGCTTGCACTCCGGAATCGGCCAGCGTCAGCGCACTCACCTGGCCACGGGTTGCTCCCGCCAGCCGAAGCGCCGCCAGCCGTTCGTCACGACGCGCCATCGCCAGACGGGCCGCAGCCGCCCCGAGCGTGCTCAGCGGCACCAGCAGCAAGAACACCGCGATCCAAGCCAGGATCACGTAGAACCCCCTGATTCCTGGATCCGACGGCATCACGGTGGGATCAGCGCCGCGACGGATGAAGGCTTGTAGGCCCCCCACCACGACCAGCGCCACCGCCGAGGTTGCCGCGAAGGCGATCACGGCCAGCACCCCGGTGAAGCGGGTGGCCGCCGAGGTTTCGCGACGCGAGCGCTGTTGCAGCAACCACCACAAACCGGCCGTATTCATCGCAGCACCGCCGGGGTCGGCTGCGCGACAGCACGTTGTTGGCTGGCCGTCGCGACGATACGGCCGTCGGCCATACTGACCGTCCGGGAACACCAATGGGCGACCTCCGGGTTGTGGGTCACCACGACCAGCGCTGCACCAGTGGCTGCTGCGCAGTCGTGGAGGACCCGCATGACGTCCCAGCCGGTGGCATGGTCCAGTGCCCCGGTGGGTTCATCGGCAAAGATCACTCCGGGCTGCCCGACCAGGGCGCGCGCAATGGCAACCCGTTGCGCCTGCCCACCCGACATCTCACCCGGACGCCGGGTCTCCAGACCGGCCAGGCCCAGTGCGCGAAGCTGCTCGCGAGCAGCCGCCACTGCCTGCGGACGGGCCATGCCGCCCAGCATCAAGGGCAGCGCCGCATTCTCCTCCGCGGGTAGTTCGGGGAGGAGCTGCCCGGATTGGAAGACAAAGCCGAAATCAGAGCGCCGTAGTCGGGTGCGCTCGGCATCACTGAGCGACTGCAGGTCCCTCCCGCACCAGGCGACCGATCCTGCTGTCGGTGCCAACACTCCCGACAGCAGGTGCAGCAAGGTGGTCTTCCCCGACCCGGAGGGCCCCATGATCGCCAGGGATTCCCCGGCTTGGATGCCCAATTCGACCCCGTCGAGGGCGAGGGTTTGGATCGGTGGCTGCCCATAGGTCTTGGTCAGCGCGCGAGCTTGCAGGATGACGCTGGCTGGCACCGGCGGGGCGGGCGGGGCAGCAGTCGGGACGTGGTAGGTGTTCATAGTCTCAGCCAAGTCGTCCGCGGCCGGTTTTCCATTGGCGCTGGCCGGTCAGTGTGGGTAGCGCTGGCGCTACCTCGTGGGAGAATCGCTGAGTGCGCAGCTACCGGGACATTCTGAGACTTCCCGGGGCGCTCCGCTTTTCCGCAGCCGGGCTGTTGGCGCGCTCGGGTCAAGCAATGCTGGGTCTGGGCCTGGTGCTCATGGTCTCGGCGCTGTACGACGGCTATCGCCTGGCTGGAATCCTCACCGCCGTGTGGGCGGTGTCGTGGGCGCTCGGCACCGCACTGCTGTCGAATCTGGTCGATCGGTATGGACAGCGCCGGGTGATGTATCCGGCCGCGGTGGTTTCGGCCACAGCACTGCTGGTGGTTGTCGGCTTCGCGATGCTGCGATGGCCGGCGCAGGCCCTGATCGGCCCGGTGATCGTGGCCGGGGCGTTCGGCGGCTCCCCCGGCGCGCTGGTTCGTGCCCGCTGGAAGCATCTGCTGCAAGACTCCGCAGCGTTGCACACCGCGTTCTCGCTGGAATCCACCCTCGACGAGGTCACCTACATGGTTGGACCGGTGATCGCCACCGCGCTGGCGGTGGGGGTGCATCCGACAGCCGGGCTGGTCGCCGCAGCACTGTCCTCATTGCTCGGCGCAACGCTGTTCTACAGCCAGCGGGCGACCGAACCGCCCGTGGCGGCGCTGTCCGGCACTCAGCAACGTCAGCGGCCGGGACGAGTGCTGCTTCTCCCCGGGGTCGTCGGCGTGGTGGTTGTGAACCTGCTGATCGGCGCCATGTTCGGCGGGATCGATGTCACGGTGGTCGCCGCCGCGACCAGTTGGGATGAGCGCGCCGCCTCCGGCCTGGTGCTGGGCATGTTCTCGCTCGCCTCGGCGTTGGCCGGTTTGTTGTACGGCGCGCGAGCGTGGAAGTCCGCGCTCTGGCTGCGCTTCGTGGTCATCGTCGTGGCCATGTTCGCCGCGGCAGCCGCGCTGCTAGCCGTCGACTCGGTGATCATGCTGACCGTGATCGGCATGCTCTTCGGCGTGACGGTCGCCCCCACGCTCATCAATGGCAACAGCCTGATCGGTCGGCTGGTACCCGAGGCTCAACTCACCGAGGGTTTGGCCTGGATGGGCACCGGCATCGGTATTGGCGCGGCCATCGGGTCCGCCGTGTGCGGCCACGTCATCGACCTGGCCGGCTACCCGGCGGGATTCGTCGCGGTAGCCGGCTTCGGCCTGGTCACGCTGCTGCTGGCGCTGGCCTCGCTACCGGCGCTACGGGCGTTCAGCGCAGGAACAAAGCCCGCGCCGGACACAGCTTGACCGCGAGCTTCGCGTCGGCGGGACGCACCGCGTCCGCGGCCAGGATGGGATAGCCCCACTCATCGAGCACGATCGCTTCGGGAAGCGTCCGGGCGCAGATCCCGTGACCGGTGCACAGCACTCGATCGACGCCGATGCGGGCCAGATCGGATTCGACCGCTCGCGTATCAGACATAGCTGAGCACCTCCGTAGGTTGGTTTCCGCCCGCGAAGTACGGCTGAGATTGCAGCAGCTCGGGGCCGAGAACCCGAAGCGCCGACGTGGCGAATCGGGATACCCCATCGGGGTGGGCGCAGGCGCCGCGACGTTCGAAAAGGGTGAGCCGGTTCTGCAGGCGTCGGTGGGTATCGGCGCCGGGATGCATCGCGAACGCATTCCAGTCCGCCGACAGCGCCGGCAGTCCGAACATGCACGGCCCACACTGTCCGGCCGATTCGCCGGCACCGTAGGCGATCATCGCACCAGCGGTGTGCGCCGCAGCCTGGCGCGGGTCCCACACGGTGATGATTCCCGGCCCGAGACCACCGCCGTAGCTCTTCATGGTCGGGGTGTCCCAGATCGCCGAACGCGCCTCATCTGCGGTGAGCAGGATGCCGCCCAGACCGCCGACTCCAACCAAACGCACCGAGGGATCCAGGCCACCGGCCAGATTGATCAGATCCATGACCGGGATGCCGGCGGCAGCCTCGATAATGCTGGGCGTGCTGACGAAGCCGCCCACCGCCACCAGCCGCGGGCCGGGCTCGGCGTCGGTGCCGTAGGAGCGGAACCAATCCACGCCGCGACGGCTGATCTGGCTGACCCGCCACACCGATTCGGCGTTGAGCACCACCGTCGGCCTGATGCGTTTGCCGTCGCTGCGCTGGCCGCCGAAGACGAAGGGAGCCTTCTTGGTCATCGGACGCGCCGTCCCGCCGTGGGCCAAGGAGATCAGTGAGGTCTCCTCAGAGGACACATAGCGGTGCGGAACCTCCAACACCTTCAAGCCGGCCGCGGCCAACAGCCGGGCCGTCGTGGAATCACGGTGGGCGGCGAAGATCGGCTTAGCGTGGCCGGAGGTGATCAACGCCACGCCTTCGAGCAGTTCGTTGAGGTGGTTGGCGACCACCCAGCCGTCCTTGGCGGCGCCGATCTCGCCGTCGCAGACGTTGACGATGAGCCGGGCTTTGTTCTCCTTGGCTGCCTTGATCTTGATCGCGCTGGGGAAGGCGGCCCCGCCGCGACCGGTCAGTCCGGCGGCGTTGATCAGTTCGATGATGTTGCTCATACCCACTCCTGCGACTTGATTTCCTGACGACGGTCGGTGTCGGCGTGACTCACGGCGACCCGCCAGCTGGCGGCCAGACCTCCCACCACACCGCAGGCCAAGGTGATGCCTTGCAGGATCGGCTGGTCGGCGGTGCCCAAGGCGAAGCCGTGGATGATGGCGAACAGCCACAGGCCGTAGGAGGCCCAGTGAATGCCACGCCAGTAGCGCTCGGAGATGCGGTGTCGCAGCAGGCTGGTCACGATGATGGTCACCAACAGGTCGATGGCGATGGCACCGAAGCCGATCCACACTGTCTCGTAGCCCGAGGTGAACGGCACCACGACCGACAGCCAGCTGATGTCGACATAGCCTTCAGCCACGGCGGTGATGATGTGGGTGGCGATGAAGACCGTCATTCCCAAAGACAGCCAGCGATGGATACCGGCAGCGATGGTGGCCCGGTCGGCGTGGGGACGCCGACGTCCGGCAGTGACCATTCCGATCACGACCACCACGGTGAGCAGCACGATGCTGACGACGCCGGTGGCCCGAGAGAGGTACCACAGCAGTTCGCTACTCATGGGTCAGACTCCTTCAGGCTTCATGGTGGACTGAGATTCGCGGGGGTCGGGGGCGTCGAAGGCATCATCTTCAGGCCAACCGTTGACGGTCACGACACTGCCGTCGAGGCGCTCCAGTCGGGCGGAGATGCCCCGCTCAGCAAGCCAATACGGGGCTTCGGCGCCGAGCACCAGGGCCGCTGTCGAAGCGGTGTTGGCTTCGAGGGCGGTGGCGGCCACACAGCTTGCCTGCCCCCAGACCCGCTCGACCACAAGGCCGGTTCGCGGATCGATGATGTGATTGGCGATGCCGCGATCGGTGCTCCAGGCGCGCTTCTGGGTGGAGGAGGTGGTGATCGCCTGGTTGGTGATAGCCACGACCTGTCGCAACGCGCCGTCGGCTGCTTCGATGCCGACGTTCCAGCCCCCATCAGGGATTTCGCCGCTGGTGGCGATATCGCCACCCAGATTCACCAGGAATCCGCCGGGCAGTCGCATCGCCAGCGTGCGGGCGATCATGTCGGCGGCATGGGCTTTCGCGGTGGCGCCGAAGTCGAGCAGGGTGCCCTGCGGGACGTTGATGCGTCCCGATCCGGTGACGGTGACGCGTTCCCAGCCGGGGACGCGGCCAACGGCGGTGACCAGGAAGTGGTCGCGGGCCAGCACGGCATCCATGTCCTCGTCGTAGCCGGCATCCACCAGGGCGGTGCCGACGGTGAAGTCGACCAGACCGTCGCTGATGCGGGCGCCGTGCCGGGCGGCTTCGAGGTAGTCCAGTAGCAACGGAGAGCCGTAGCACCAGGCGTCGGAGTCGGCAGCCAGGTCAGCCAGGCGGCTGATCTCGGAGTCGCCACGGAAGCGTGAGCAGGCAGCGTCCACCGCGGCGAGATAGTCCTGGGCGTAGCGCAGGGCCGGCTCGAGCGCCTCGGGTCGGGTGGCCAGGATCTCGTGGCTGGTCCCGATGGCCCGGAAGGTGCCGACGGCCGGAACGGTGCTGCGATCAAGAACCGCGGTGGAACTGCTCATGATGACTCAGGATCCCTTCGATTTGGTCTGGGGCGGTTTCTTCACGGGTTTGGGAGCTGGGGCTTTGACGACCGGCTTCTTGGCCACCGGTTTCTTGGCCACCGGGGCTTTGACGACGGGCTTCGCCACCGGTGCCGTGGCGGCCTTGGGCTTCTTGGGCTTCTTGACCTTCTTGGCTTTCGGCGCGGCGGCGGTCTTGCTCGCCGACGGCGTGGCGCTTGGCGTTCCAGTCGTCTCGGAGGCTGATGGCGAGGGAGTCTCGGCCTCGGCGATCTGGCTGGTTGCCAAAGCCACGGAGATGCCGACGGTTCCCAAGGCGCCGGTCGCCAGCAGTGCGCTGACGGCCAGTCGAGTCTTGGCCAGTGCGGGGGTGTCCATAGGGTTCACTCCTGAGTTGCGGGGAGGGGCTCGGGGTGCCCACACCCGTGTTGTCGCTCTCAAGAGTGCTGAATGCCGCGGCGGCCAACCTCAAATCGGCGTAAAGACGCCCTTCAATCTTCATGATTTGCGGGCTCACGATCCGCGGGTGTTGGTCTGGCCGGTGCCACTACCGGCCGTTACCCCGCCGGTCTGGGTGAAGCCACCGGTCTGCGGGCTCGAGTTGGTGTTGGAGGAGCCGGAGCTGTTCGAACTCGAGGTCCCGTGCTCGTTCTCGTTCTCGTTCTCGTTCTCGTCGTCGAAGCCGCCGGTAGTGCTGGTACCGGAGGCGACACCGGTGTCGATGGTTGTTTCGGGAGCAGACGAGGCGGCAGTGATGACATTCGAGCCGACCAGGGCTCCGGTGATGATCCCGGTGGCCACGGTTGATCCGGCGATCAGGCCGGCGACCGCGAAGCGTGCTTTGTTGACGGCTGGGGTGGTGGGCATTGGGCTCACCCTCTCTGGGCTGTGGAACTAAGGACATGTCCAGAGTCCGGGGGCAGCCTTTGAGCTGGCTGTGTGCCTTCCTGGGCGTCCGCTGTGAGAAGGCGGGCACGCTTGAGGTTTCGTTAACGCCGAGCCAGCGTGGCACGCGGCGAAGGTGCGGGCTGTCGGTCAAACCCCCGCGCTGGTACCGCGGTACAAGTGGTCGATGATGTCGGCGACCCGCTGGGTGAAGGCCGGCTTCTTCAGTTTCATCGTGGGCGTCACCAGGCCACCAGCCTCACTGAGATCGGCCATGAGGACCACGATTCTTCGGGCCTGCTCGGCCGGGGAGAACCCTCGATTGGCCTGTTCCACGATCCGATTCACCGCCGCGATCAACTCGGTGTTCTGCACCGGCAGTGGGTCTCCGGCCGGAGGCACCTCGGGGAGCCTCGCCGACGCGTGATGCGCTGCCCAGGTTTGCACGGCCTCCGCATCGAGCAGGATGAGCCCACCCAGGTAGGGCTTGCCTTCACCGACCAGCACAGCGTGGGCGATCAACGGGTCAGCCTCAACGGTCGACTCCCAGAATGCTGGTGAGATCGTCTTTCCCGCGGCGGTGACGATCACATCTTTCAACCGACCCTGCAACCGCAAGCGTCCGTCTGCGTCGAGCGTGCCCAGATCCCCGGTCCGGAAGAACCCGTCGACGAAGGCGTCGGTGTTGTGTTCGCCGTGCCGGTAGCCTGCGAACACGCCGATCCCGCGAACCAGTACCTCGCCGGCGTCGGAGATGCGCACGGTACTACTCGGCAGGGGCACCCCCACGGTGCCGGAATGGATCGCTCCGGGCAGGTTGGCCACGATCGGTGCGGTGGTTTCGGTCAGACCGTAGCCTTCTACGATCGGGACGCCCATTCCCCGGAACAGCAGCGACAGCTCCGGGCTCAGGCTGGCCGCTCCACACAGCAAGTAGTCGACGCGTCCACCCAGTTTGGCGCGCAGGGTGCCATAGAAGAGCTTGTCGAACAGGACGTAGCGCAGCGAGTCCGGCAAGCCGCGGCGCACTGGTCGTCCTGCGTCGGCGCTCTCGGCGTCCATGCCTGCCTGAATCGCCGTGCGCTTGGCCGCCTGCCAGATGCGAGACAGACCGATCCTGGCGGCTTTCTGGGCTGCGGCTTCCTCGATCTTCTGTAGTACCCGCGGCACGACGACCAGGAAGGTGGGACGCAGCGCCCGCAGCGAGGCGACCGCCTGCTTGGGCTGAGCGACATGGGCGATCCGCATGCCTTTGGCGATGCAGATCAGTTGTAGGGCCCGGGCCAGCACGTGGGCCAGCGGCAGGAAGATGACCGTATTGCCGGCTTCGGTGACGATCTGTTCGTAGCTGGCCGACACCCCGAGCACCTGGCCCACGAAGTTACGGTGGGTGAGGTTGGCACCTTTGGGATTGGCCGTGGTGCCGGAGGTGTAGACGATTGTGGCCACCGAGTCCAGGTCGGCCAGAACGCGGCGCTCCTCCACCTGGGCGAGGGAAATGCGCCGCCCGAGGTCGGCCAATGCGGCCAGATCCGGACCGGGCTGGGCGTCCATGGTCCAGACCAGCGGATCGGCCTGGCCTTGCTTGGCAAGGGCGGAGCGAAGCAGTTCGGCTTGAGCCTCGTGCCCGGCGATGGCCAATCCCACTTCAGCATCGGCGACGATGGCGCATACCTGGGCTTCGGCGGAGGTGTCATAGATGGGGACCACCACGCCAGCGGCGTACCACACCGCCAGGTCACAGACGGCCCACTCGTAGCGCGTTGCGGCCATGATCGCCACGGACTCCCCTGGCGCCAAGCCGGCGGCGATCAAGCCTCTCGCGATCGCAATGACGTCCTGGGCGAACTCGGCCGTGGTGACCGGACGCCAGCGACTGCTGTCGGGATCGGGCACGTCGAAGGCAACATGGTCTGGTGCTGCCGCGAGTCGACGGGCGAGCAGATCAGTGACATTGCGATAGCCGGTCAGGTCGACGGTGACCGAACTGGTTACTTCTTTCATGCCAACTCCTGGGGGTGCAAGCCGAGCGGAGATCAGTAGACCTCCCACCGGTTCAGTGGGCAATTCGATTATGAGCACTAACGCTGCTGGCCAGGGGAAGATTCCGCCGACAAGATGGTGGAAATACCCAGACCCCAGGAGTATTCATGAACGATTCGGATCGTCGCGCCCTCGTGGCCGTGATCGCAGCATTGCTGATCGGTGCCGCGATGGCGCTGGCAGGCAGCCAAGGAGGCTTCACCGTCGGTGGCTTCGGGCTGTTCGCCACCGCAGTCCTGATTGCTTTTGTTGTGCAGTGGATCGTCTTCGTGCCGTCGTTTGCGGCACGAACCGAGCGATTCTTCGACCTCACCGGAAGTCTCACCTTCATCGGCATCACCGTCGGGTTGGCCATCGCCACGCCGATGATGGATGCCCGCAGTTGGCTGTTGGCTGCCATGGTGGCGCTTTGGGCCGCGCGCCTGGGTTCCTTCTTGTTCACGCGGGTACGGCGCTCCGGCGGGGATCACCGCTTCGATGAGATCAAGCAGTCCTTCTGGCCATTCGCTCAGGTGTGGACCCTGCAGGGGTTGTGGGTGACCATGACCGCTGCGGCGGCGTGGATTGCGATCACTTCCCAGCATCGGGTGGCACTCGACGCATTCGCGGTGGTCGGGCTGGTGGTGTGGCTGTTCGGCCTGGGTTTCGAGGTGGTGGCCGATCTGCAGAAGTCACGATTCAAGGCCAATCCGGCCAACGCCGGACGGTTCATCGACTCCGGGCTGTGGTCGCTGTCACGCCATCCCAACTACTTCGGCGAGATCGTGCTGTGGATCGGGGTGGCCATCGTGACGCTGCCGGTGCTGCAGGGCTGGCAGTGGGTGGGCATGCTGTCGCCACTGTTCGTGACGGTGCTGATTGCCAAGGTCAGCGGGGTGCCGCTGCTGGAGGCCAAGGCTGACACCACGTGGGGCGGCCAGCCCGACTACGAGGCTTACAAGGCCAAGACTTCGGTGCTGATTCCGCTGCCCTAGTGTCCTGAGATGAGGTCGGCCACCTTGGCGATGGGCGCAGTGGTCGCACGTCCAGCAAACTCGGCGCGATCAGCCGCGCGATAGGCCGCATAGATGGCCTGCACCCCCAGCCAACGCAGGGGTTCGGGTTCCCATTTACGGACTTTGCGTCCCACCCAGGGCAGCCGGGTCAGTTCGGTGTCGCGGCGCAGGATGAGGTCGGCCATAGTGCGTCCGGACAGGTTGGTGGTGGCCACTCCGGTGCCCACATAGCCACCGGCCCAGCCCAGTCCACTGGCCTGATCGAAGCCGATGGTGGCCGCCCAATCTCGAGGTACGCCCAGCACACCGGCCCAGGCATGATCAATGGCGGCTTCGCTTGCTGCGGGGAAGAACCGCCGTAGCAGTGCGGTGAGCGCATCGATGGTTTCGGCTTGGGTAACCCCGTCGGTGTCGACACGGGAACCGTAGCGATAGGGCACCCCGCGTCCGCCGAACGCAATGCGGTCATCGGCGGTGCGCTGGGCGTACATGTAGACGTGCGCGTAGTCGCCCAGAGCTTCGCGGCCGTCCCAGCCGATCTGGGCCCAGACGTCGGCGGGCAACGGTTCAGTGACGATCATGGAAGAGTTCATCGGCAGCCAGGTGCGGTGCTCTCCGGCCAGGTTCGCGGTGAATCCTTCGGTGGCTCGCACAATGGCTTCGGCGCGCACCACGCCGTGCTCGGTGCGCACGCTGCCGGAGCTGAGCTGCTGCACCGTGGTGTTCTCGTAAATCTGGACGCCGAGGGCTTCGACCACCTGGGCTAGCCCGCGAACCAATTTGGCCGGGTGCACCTTGGCGCAGTGGGGTTGCCAGGTGGCACCCAGCGCGTTGTCGACGTTGATGCGGGATTGGGCTTCGGTGGCCGACAGCAGTTCGATGTCGGTGACCGGCCAGGTCGTTTCGCTGTCGTAGAAGGCCTTCATACGCGCGGCCTGGGCGGGGGTGTAGGCGACGTTGAACTCGCCACCCTTGACGATGTCGGCCTCGATGCCTTCGGCGGCAGCAACGCTGACGACCTCATCGACGGTGTCGTTCATGGCTTGTTGGAAAGCGATGACGGCGTCGCGTCCGTGGCTGTGCAGGTATTGCTCGCGGTCGCCGGTGATGGAGTTCACACACCAGCCACCGTTGCGTCCGGAGGCTCCGAAGCCGGCGAAGCGCTGCTCCAGCACCACGATGCGCGCATCGGGCTGGGCCTTCTTCAGGTAATAGGCGGTCCACAGTCCGGTGAATCCGCCGCCGACGATGCAGACATCGGCGTCCAGGTCTCCAGGAAGGGAACTGCGCTGCTCAGGCAGCCCGATCTGCTGCCACCAAAATGAGATTTGGCCATTGGTCACGGCCACGGCTAACACCACCCACAACTACTCGATGCGCTATCGGGGCGCCAACCAGCCGTGGTCGGGCTCCGCACACCTGGCCGGATGCTCAACCCGGGAGGTCACTCGAACACTAGCCCGCATTTGTTTCAGTCGTGTTCAGGCCACTATGTGGCGCCAGAAGTGCCTGCCGAGGCCCGCGAAAGACGCCAGGATAGGAACGTGGCCGACGAGTCTCACAATCGAGTGAACATCCTGTACAGCTATGTGGTTGCGACGGATTCCGGCTTCGCGCCGAATCCCTATTTCGGCGTGTGCACGCTTGCCTGTTGCAAGCCCGCCTTGCGCAGAGCCATCGGCCGCAAGCTGCTCCGACGAACCGGACTCGCCGACGTGAACCAACTGCGCCGCTCCCAGCCGGATCAGGTCCGTAGACAGGGCATCTGGATCGTCGGCTTGGCGGGATCACGCCTCACCGATCGCCCATACCGTTCCGTGGTCTTTGTGATGCAGGTCACCGAGGTACTCGACTTCGAGTCCTACTTTGAGGACTACCCCCGCAAGCGTCCGATTCGTACCACCGCCACGTCGGCGGCCGATGCGGCCTGGCACGGTGATGCGATCTACACCGGCAATGATCCGGCAACAGCCCATCAGGTGACACCGTGTGCCCACTCCCGAGGCCACGCGGAGGACCCCGTCGCCATGCGCCATGATCTGGGTGGGCGTTACGTGCTGGTGTCGGATCACTTCATCTATTTCGGTGCAGCTGCCCAATACCTTGAGTTGGAGAGCGAGTTGCACCACGGCAGGGGCCATCGCGCCACGCATTCGGCCGAAACGCTCGCCGAGTTCGAGTCGCAGCTGAATGGGCCCTGGCGCGGCCTGTTCGAGGCTCAACTCCAACCGGGCGCCACGTCATCGGTGCCCTCGGATTGCGGATGCGCGGTGCGTTCGCCTTCTCGACCTGAATGCACATGCGAGAGCGAACCCGACGAGCGAATGGGGTGTGCTCGGTCGAGGTAGGCATACCCAAGGCAGACCGCGCCGAGTGCCGCCACCGCGCCGGAGATGAATGCCGTCGAGGCGAAGAAGGCCCACGAATGGCGTGAAGCGGACTCATCCAGAGTTGTCATACGGATCCCCACCGATGCGAGGCCACCGAGTATGACGGCAAAGGGGGTGAGGGCGGCAAGACGCGGATGGCGACGCACCTGCGTTGTCCGTTGCGGGACGCGCAGGCCCACCCACACGACGATCACCAAACCCACGACTCCGCTGAGGTACTGCAGTAGTTGATAGCCCGCCGTCGGCCCCCACGGCGTCGCGTAGCCGGCAGCCAAGGCGGCGACATGGGATTCACCGAAGCGTCCCGCATGGGTGAACTCATCCCAGAGCACGTGGGTGACGGCGCCGATCAGCACGGCCAGCGGCACAAAGCGCCAGGCGCCGAACGACTCACTCGGTGGTCGCCATCGTCGCCGGATCGATTCGGGGGCGATGTCATACAGCGGGCCGGACGCAGCGCGCCACGCAACCCACATCACCACTCCGAACAGCAGATCCCACACCAGAATCCCCCACGGTGTGTGGGTCGACGGCTGCGGCACCCATTCGCCGGGCAGGTAGTACCACAGATCCGGGCTCATGCTGCCGGCCGCCAGCGCGGCGAACGGCAACGCCGAGCGTCCCTTCAACGGAATCACTGCAGCGATATGAGAGGGAGTCAGCGGCACACTACAAACCTAGCCAGCGACCAAATGCCGCCGGCTTGCACTGCGAAAGGAAGAACTACCGCACCCTCCCGCGACAGGTCAGAATGTCACCTGCTCATGCACCAGTCCCGTTCCTACTTCACGCCCTCGAAGGCCAGATCACCACAAACTGGAAACAAGCCCTCACCCAACTCGCCCTGGCCTACCCCGGCCGAATCCAGCCCTACCTCTAAACCGAGCAGCGCCCGCTTACACAAACAACTTGACAGGCTCATCACGTCAGCTATCCGAGTCGCACTTGTGCGCGTCGACAGCACGCTCCACGAACTCGCTGAACAGCCTTCGCGCTTCTCGATCGCGGTCCCAATAGCGCTCCCAGTAGCCGGGTCGCAAAAACTCTTTTGGTTCGATCACTAGTGCCCCCGCCCTATCTAGTACCGCCCACTCGGGCGTCAGGTGCCCGTCGACTACGGTAAACATCGCCATAGGCCAGAGGCTCGGCTCGCCAGAGTCGTCAACGACCCGGAGGTCAATCTGGCGTCCCGGGTCGACGACGATGCCGACAGCGAGATATTCCGATCCAGCCTTGAGCCAGGCGTCCGCCGGCAAAGCGCCTCCCGAGGGAGGGCTGATGATGAACTCACAGCGTACGAGCATGATCAACGACCTCCGGTAAACACGACTTTGTAGTCGTACGCGTAGTTGGCCCGCTGGGTGACCCGGTTGTAGTAGAAGTGCACCTGGAACGGTCCTTGAGGACTCGGGAACGTCTCCGTCGTGTATTTCCCCCAATCAGCGATGTTGCTGCCGTCCGATGTTAATCCTCTCACGACGTTTGGGTTGCCTAGTTCGCTTCCCGCGATGATCCGACGCGACCCGGCAATCACTTCTGGCTTGAGCGTACCGACAGGCGTGAAGACGGCTTCGGCTGACTCGCGCGCAAGTTGCTCACTGAGTCGCACCCCGTTCAATACGTCGTCAGCGCCTGTCGCGCCTTTTGCGGCGTTTGCGAGGTCTCTACCAAAGGCGTTCTTCAGCCAGGTCCAGGCCGGCTTGGTGACTTTGGACAACCCATAGCCTGCCCAACCGGCCCCTACACTCAACAGACCGTTCTGGAACGCTGCCATCGCAAGGTCCTGCCAGCTCGACCACCGATGATTCACCAACCGGTCCTCAGCGCCCCGGAACAACGCCCCATTCAACGACCCACACAAGAACGCGTTCTTAGTGACCGCGCCACAAATCCCGTCAATCCCACCAATCAACGCCCAAGTAAGCGCACCCTCAACCGTCTTCGGCTCCGGACCAAACACCGCATAGCCCACCACCCCAGCAGCCGCACCAAACACCGCCGAGAACAACACTGCAGTCTTGGATACCTCACCAGCAGCGGCCAGCGGACCACGCAAGATCTGCACCGCGTATTCCACGGCCGCCACATGCCCACTCGGGTCAGTGAACGTCACCGGGTTGTTGCCCGCATAGGCATACCGGTTGTAGCCACCGGTACCCGGACCACCCACCGTCCACGAATCCGCAGACACAAACCGACCCTGAGCAGGGTCATAATCCCGAACCCCGAACTGCACCAAACCACCAGCAGTGTTCACACCACCGGCAAACCCGGTCACCAGACCAGAACCGCCCACCGCGCCGAACACCCCACCACCAGCAACCTTGCTGGCCTGACCAGTGCCGTTGACCGTATAAGTCGGCGTGCCCAGCGCATCAGTCAAGAGATAGCCCGCACCAGTCTCGAACCCGCCCCCAACAGCCGGGACCACACCCGTGCCACCGGCAGCAAGCACCTGCGGAACACCACCGGTGGCGTCGTAGACATAAGAGGTATCACCGACCCGCGATCGCAACCCATCGGCATCAGTTGCCACCGAGGTCGAACCAACCCGCGTCGGATAGCCTGCCGAGTCATAGGCGCTGGTCCGATCTCCGGCGAGGATCTGATTCCCATCAGGGTCGTAGCCGTAGCTGGTGCCGTCAGAGGTACTCACCAGCCGATTCGCATCGTCATAGCTGTACCGCAGCGTCTGACCATCACTGGATTGCGTCAGTCGGTTGCCGGCCGCGTCATAGGAGTAGTCCGTCACCGAGCCGTCAGCAGCGGTCACCTTCGTCAACCGCCCCACCGCATCGAAGGCGTACTTCTCCGTCCCCGACGACGACGTGACCTGTGTTCGGTTCCCCACTGCATCCAGGCCATAGGTGTAGGAGTCAATCAGCGCCCCAGACAAGGCATGACTGACGCCGGTCAAACGGTCCGAGTCGTCGTAGGAGTACGCCGTAGTCACCTGGTTGCCGCGTGAAACCTGCGCCAACCGGCCCGCATCGTCATAGCCATACTGGTAGGACGTCGACCCGGCGGTGACTTCGGCCAAGTCGCCACTGGTCGGGTCATAGCTGTACTGGATAGCGGATTGCCCCGAAGCCTGCATGCTCGTACGGCGTCCGGCCGAGTCATAGCCGTAGGTGACCGACCCCGTCGGACGTGTCACCTTGCTGAGCAGACCCAGCGCGTTGCTGTATTCGTAGCTGGTTGTGCCCGTCCAGTCCGACACACTCAACGCCCGCCCGTCAGCATCCCAGGTGCGGGTCACCTGACCCTCAGGCCGGTCTTCCCCTACAAGCTGCCCGGCATCGTCATAGGTGTAGGTGGTCTTCTGACCGCGAGCATTGGTCACCGAGTCCAATCGACCCGAATCGTCATAGGCCCAACGCTGGGTGTTGCCCAACGGATCGGTCAGACTGGTCTGTAGCCCCAGCACGTCATAGCCGTAGCTCGTGGTGTGACCATTCGGATCGGTAATGCTGGTCTGATTGCCCGCTTCGTCGTAGCCGAACGACACCTCGTGCCCCAGCGCATCAGTCATTGATGCCAACTGACCACGAGCGTTGTAGGTGTAGTCAGTCGCTGCGCCCAGAGCATCAATCTCCGACACCACTCGGTCAGCGCTGTCATAGACCGTCCGAGTCGTTCCCGCGGGGGTCGTCACCTTGGTCTGTCGCCCGCCTGCATCGTAGCTGTAGGTCGTCGTCGCCCCGGACGGACTGGTCAGCTTCACCACCCGCGACAGCGCGTCATAGGCCGTCGTCGTGGTCGCTCCCGCCACGGTCACCGCGGTTTGTCTGCCCGCATCGTCATAGCCGTAGGTGGTTTCCACCCCAGCGGCATCGGTGCTGGAGACCAGCTCACCGGTCTCCGGGGCGTAGGTCCAGGTGCTGGTCGCCCCGGCGGGGTTTGTCACCTTCACTACTCGACCCGCAGAGTCGTAGCTGGTCGTCGTGACTTCACCGGCTGGCGTCGTGGCACTCGTCTGTCGCCCATTCCAGTCGTAGCTGTAGCGAGTGATGCGGCCCAGCGGGTCCGTCACCGTATCCACCTGGCCGGCAGAGTTTCGGTGGTAGCTGGTGGTCTTGCCGTAGGCATCAGTGACGGCAGTCACCCGACCCGCGTCGTCGTAGCTGGAGCGAGTGGTCGCACCGGCCGGGTTGGTCACCCGCACTTGGTTGCCCGCCGCGTCGTAGCCGTAGCGAGTCACGCAGCCACCGGGTTCAGTGACCGAGGTCAGCTGCCCAAAGCCGTCCCAGGTGTAGCTGGTGGTCTCCCCGTTGACCTTCTCAGTGGCTACTCGGCCAGCTGAGTCGTAAGTCCAGACGGTCGTACCCTCCGGTCCTTGGCTGCGGACCATTCGACCACCATCGTCATAACTGGCGGTCGTGGTCGCCGATTCGGAGCCGTTCAGGGCACGGGTCACTGACACCACCCGCCCCGCCTCGTCGTAGGTGGCTGAGTTCGACAGGCCCAACGGACCGGTCAGCGCAGTTAGATTCCCGGCCGCGTCGTAGCTGCGCGAGTAGGTGTCACCGGCCATCCCGGTCAACGTCGAAACCCTGCCTGACGCGTCATAGGACAGCGAAGCTGTCATCCCGGCGCTGGCGGCACTGGCCACCTGCCCGGTGTCGGCGTCATAGGTCAGAGAGACTGTCTGACCTGAGGGCATCGTTATCGTTGACGGACGGCCACTATCGTCGGAGTTGATCTGAGTGGTGCCATCCGGATCGGAGTAGCTCGTGATATGGCCGGAGGCGTCATAGTTGAGCGTCGCCTTTGCACCATTGGGCAATGTCGCCGAGGTGAGCTGTCCCGACTCGTCGTAGCCGACCTGCCACACGGCACCGGCCGCGTCGGTATAGGCGGTGAGGTGCCCACGCGAATCCCAGGTGAAGGACTCGCTCGCACCAGTCGGGCCCACTCGGGACGTCAGATGGCCGTCGGCGTCATAGCCCATCGTCGTCGTGCGAGCGACGCTCGCCCCGGAGGCGTCTTTCGCGGTCACGGTGCGTTCGAGTACGTCACCAAGGTCATCCATCCGTTCGACAGTCACAGCACCGGCAGCGTCTGTCCAGGTTCGAGTCTTGCCGTCCACGTCGGCAGTCATTGTGTTCACCGTGCCGTCGGGCCCGGTGATCGAGACCAGCCGACCGTCAGCGTCGTAATCGAGGGTTGAGGTACCCGAGGGTTCGGTGATCGTCAGTAGCCGGTGGGCCGCGTCGTAGCTGTAGGTGGTGGCACCTTGAGCGGTGGTGACCTTCACTAGATCGCCAGCAGAGTCGTAGGCGTAGGTCGCCCACAGACCGCTCAGTCCGTCGGCTCGGGTGATCCTCCCAACGCTGTCACGCTTGAACGTCAGCGGGGTCCCGCCGGCTGAGGAGGTCACCCCGTTGCTGCCGACGGTGAACACCGTCTTGTCGCGGGTGGTCCATGAAACCAGGCCTTTGTCGGTGTCCAGCACGTAGCTGACGCCGTCGGCGGTGGTCAGGATGAATCGGGTTGGGGCGTACAGCTTCCCGCCGATGCCGTCGTAGAGGTTGCCGTCGCTGCTGTCGGCGATAGTGGCCTGAGCAGGATCGACGGCCAGCGTCGAGGTGGTCCCTGCTCTGGCGGTGAATACCGCAGAGCCGGTCCAGGTGAGGTTCGTTCCCCCGGTGCCGGCCATGTCGAAGCTCTCCACGTGACCATCCGGCCAGGTCACCGTGACGACGTGCGGGGTGTTCGATGCCCAAGCGCTCGAACACCAGCCGAACACACAGTTGGTGCTGTACTTGTACCAGCCGCCTGCACCGAGCACTCGATTGGTGGTGAGCCGCGGACCGATCAACAGCGCTGACCACGCGACGCCGAAGTCGTGGGTGGTTGCACCGTCGAACGAGTCATATTGGCGGCCAACCGACAACTGTGTTCCGGCCACCGGGGTCGTGAAGTCCGTGACCTGGAAGGACGCTCGGCCCAGCTTGAGCTGACCATCAACGACAATCGTTGACGTCGTAGATTGACTGCTGTCGTCCGACGCGGTCACGGAGTAAGTGAGGGTGTAAGGACCGTTGGGCAGAATGGTTGGGTCGAAAGTCGCCCAGGTCGCTGGCGGCGCGCCGGTGCCGGAACCGATCACCACCACACTCGATTCGCCGTCAATACCCTCGGTGTCAGGGCGAGCGGTCACTTTCCAGTCTGTGATCGTTGTGCCATTGGGAGCGGTGAACTCCGCGCCAATGGGCGTAGGGGCGGTCACCCGAGTGCCGTCGGCGGGGGCGAGGCCGGTCACTGTGGGGGCACCGCTGTCCCCAACGACATGCCCCAGGCTCAACGCGAGGGGCTCGCTGTCAGTCGCGGTGATGTTGCCGCCCGTGGCGGTGGCAATGGCAGTGATCGCGTCCTGATCGGTCGGGGTTGGGCTCGCGAGTCTCGCCTGGACGGTCGCAAGCGCGAAAGCACCCGGCACGAAGCTTCCCAGCGTGACCACGAGCCCGTCCTCGTCAACGACTGCTGTCGGCCCAGGCATACCTGCGCTCGTCGGGTCGGGGAGCACCTCCACCGAAGCCGAGCCAGCCACCAGAGCAGTGCCAGTGGGAGCGGGCAGTCGGACGACGGACTCAGTGACGGTGGCGTTTCCTGCCGAGATCGCCTGAATCGTGTATTGGATCGTGTCCCCAGCAGTGAGGGTGCCCGAACCGTCCGCATCAATACGCATGGCCGCTTCGAGTGTGGTGGCGATCGCCGGGTTAGGTTGCGCAACCGGGGTGGTGGTCGGTTGCGCCTTGGTCGGGTTGATCGGGTTGCTGCTGAGCTGTGAGGCAAGTCCGTCGGCGGTGATGGTGGCCTGCGCGCTGATCGAAGTCCGGCTCGCCGGGAACGGATCGACAACTGTGGCCAACGCCTGGAACGAGACGGACCCGCCTACGGCGATGTCGGGCAACGCTACGGTCAGGGTGTTCTGCGCGATGGTGAATGCGGCACCGTCAGGCACCGTGACCGAACCCGCATCGATAGCGGTGTCAGCGTCCAACGGCAGAACCGCGCGAACGCCGCTGAGGGCCTTCGTGCCGGTATTCGTGATGGCGAGGGTGTACCCGACTGCGTCGCCGGGATTGACGAGGTTGTCCTGACCGACGTCATCGGCAAGCCTGGCGCTGAGCACGGTTTGGACCGCAGCACGTTCCGCCACGGTCGCGGTCAACGTCGAGCCAAGCGGGCCGTAGCTATTGCCGTTGCCATCGGTCCAACTCGTGGCTTCGCCTCGCACCGCGACTGTCCCGGGGTCAGCATCATCGGGCACTGTCCAGGTTGTGTCCGCCGACGCGGTCTCGTGCGCCGCGAGCGCTGTGGGCGCGCCGGTGAGAACCAGCGTCGCGCCGTCAGCGCTCGCCGCGGTCGTCAGTGCGTTCGCAGGCACCGTCCCGGAGTTAGTGAATCCCACGGTGTAGGCGGCATCGGTGCCGGGCTGCGCCGTCTTCTCGCCGGTGGTCTTCACCTCGAGCACCGGGGCGCCCTCAGTGGCAGTTGCCGACGATATCGGGGCCGCCAGACGACCTACTCCACCGGTGGCAAGGCTGAACGCTGCGCCGATCAGCTTGGTGCCATCGGCAGCCTGAAGCCGCAGCAAGTAGCCGGCATCAGTTTCGGCGTCCGTCCGGCCAGCGACGGCGGGAACCTCGAAGCTGCGATGGATGTCGACGCGGGCGCCGGGCGCGAGTGCGGCCAGGTCAGGCTCCGACGCCGAGTCGACGGTAGTTGCGCCGTTGGGAAGCAACACGGTGGCTGTCACGTCTCGCGCATCTGCGCCCTTGTCGCGCACGGCCACGATGAAGTTCTGCGAGGGTCCCACAACGCGTACAGCCTTTGCCGAGGTGGGCGAGACTGTCAGATCGGTGAGCACTCGCAGGCCGCTGGTCCGGTCGGGGTCGAGGACCATGGTTGTGGTCTCAGGGTTCAGGTGGAGGACGGCTTGGCTCCCCCAGGTAGCCCAAGCCCCAGGCTCCACAGTGGTGCCGTCAATGGACCCCTTGGGTGCGTAGTCGACGCCAGCGGCCGGCGTGGCCAGAAGTCGAACATCGATCGCATCGTCACCTTCGCTCGCGAGTTCCACCCAGCGGCCGGTGGCGACATCAAAGCGCTGCACCGCGTAGTCGTGCCCGGTGACGGTGATTGAGCCGTCGTCGAGGTTGCGAACTGCGATGGTGGCCGGCAGAACCAGCGTTGACGCATCATTGCCAACGCGTACCGTGTAGTCGAGTGCCGAGTTGGGCAGCGCGGTGTCACGGTCGACGCTGACCGCTGTGCTCAACTCGGGCACGAGTTGCGGCTCGGCGTCATTCGAGACCGACGTGCGACAGTCGGCAGCGTCCACCGTGGTTTTGGTACCGCTGATCTCGATGGTGTCGGCAATGAGCGCGCAGCTGAATGAGTTGGTCGAGCCTGCCACACGGATCTCGCCGTGCTCGGCAAAGAGGGCACCACCGAACACCGAAGAGACGCCCGCGATGTGGATGGCTTTGGCGCCTGACGCATCGGACAGCAACGAGAGTCCATCCCAGAATGGCTGGAAAAGTGGCGCTGACCCCGTGACCTCGATCGCACCGATAGCGGCGAGGGTGACTCGTCCACCGAAGGAGGATCCGCTCAGGTGCACATCGCACGGCACGTAGTACACGCCGTCGTCTAGGCGGGCATGGGGCATATGCCACACCCCGTGAGAACACGAAGCGCTCATGTCGTGGTAGGCGTTGCCCACGGCCGCGGCGACCGCCCCGTCCGGAGCGAAGTCCTCGATGTCCCAGGAGTAGGGCAGACCGGCTACCGCGGCTTTGACCGGATGAATGGTCCTCGCAGCCTGTCCGGAGACCTTCGCTGAACTGGCGTACTCCACCGCACCGGTCACTGTCTTGGCTGAGCCATGCACAAAGACGCTGCCGTTGGAATGCACATCGCCGCTGATAGACCCGGTACCCCCGGACCACCGGAAGCCTCCGGTAGTCGAGTTTGCCCAGACTCCGGTTGCTCTCCTCACGTCGACGGTCTTCGCTTTTGCCGTTCCGACTCCGCCGTCAGAGTCGGTGACGGTCGTCGTGACGGTGAAGCTACCGGGCTGGCTGTAGACGTGGGAGGCGAAGAAGCTGCCCCAACCTGAGCCAGTCACCTGTGGCGACACCGTTCTCGGGGAGGAACCATCGCCGAAATCCACACTCACCTTGTGTGAGTCGAGCAGGCCGACATCGGTGAACGTGCCATTTACTTGAGTGACTCCGCCGACGGTGCCCGCAGACACGCTGGCTTTCGCTTTCGGCGCTCGGTTTTTGACCGTCACAATGGTGGATGCTGAGTCCCGGAGACCAGCGCCATTGGTAACCGTCAATGTGGCCCGGTACTCGCCGTCGTCCAGCCCCACGAAAGAGGGCGATGCCGTTTGCGCCCCGACCAGCATCACCGGCGGGCCGGACTTCGGTGTCACCCGCCATGAATAGGACAGCGTTTGATCTTCATCACCGGAGGTGGAGGCGCTGCCGTCCAGACCCACTACGTCGCCTTCGGCGACGCTTTGATCCTCACCAACGATTGCCACCGGTGGGTCTGGCTGCGGTTCGGGGTCCGGCGTGACGCCGGGGAAGATTCCAGTGCCTTTCCACGACAACACATCAATGGTCTGCGAAGCAGTACCTGACGCTGACGTCACTCCGAAATAGCCCACGTCAGCGCCAACCACAGCCGGTATGTTCACAGTGGTCGCGGCTATGGCTTCCTCTGGACGCACGCCGGTGTCGGATGCGCGCACCTCAAGGCGGTGGGTCGCACCGTCATAGTCCACCCAGCCGGTCCACACAGATCCGTTCTCCAGAGAACTCGGCGGGTTCGCAGTGGTGACGGACTGCAGATTCCCATCAATATCGATACCAATGTGATTCCCATTGGGATCCAGGCCGCCGTTGTACCAGGTATCGAACTCGACACCGATCGAGTGTCTGAGTCCGGAGTACCCGATCCCCAGACCGTCGCCGCCCACGACGTCGGGCGAGTCACAGATCACAAAGACGATGCCATCGGCACCGGTATTCACGTTGCCAGTAATCCTGAACTGAAACGTTTGAGAGAACGATGAGGCGCCAGTATCTGTGGCAATCTGCAGCGCCTGGGACCAGAACACCGACGAGCGTTCCCACAGCGATGATCGGAGCAAACGCAGCGACGGATGCCCATCAACATCCACCGGCTGTTGAATCGCGTCCGCCAACCCGTTCAGCTTCAGTCCCTCCAAGGAGGAAAAGTCGTCGTAGCCGAAGGTAAACCCCTGCGGAGTATCCGAGCCCGTTGGAGCTGCGCTCGCAGCCGGAGCGCTGATCGCGCCGAGACTAGTTGCTACCAAGGAAATCGAAATCAACAACACTGCGATGTAGCCGCGCACGGAGCGCCAAGGTTGAACACTCATGGCCTGAATCCCCTCAGATGATGTCGGGAATACCCGAACAGCGCGCATGTTACTGCTGCACAGCCCCCAATAGGCACCAGAAATGCACTCATCGCCGCGCCCCACGGCCAAACGCCTAGGCCCGCAGCATCCCGGCAAGGATCAAATCGGCGAAATGAGCCCGTTTCCGGACCAGCGCAAGTGCGGAATTCGCGATTCGAGGGGCGGCAATAGAAGCAGAACTCCCCCACCCGCACCACCGGGAGCGTGCCGAGGTCGCGCATGTGCGCGCACATGAATGTGGGCGTCACTACAGCAAGGTTCACGGTGCGACTAGGGCGACCAGAACACTGGATGGGGGTGACGAAGGCCTCAGGCCCGGACACCACAGCAACCAACCATCTGCGTCGAGACGGCAGTCCACCTCAACTCGCGCAGGGGAGGTTTCAGCACCGCGTCGGCTGCCCGCAACTGGGCCGCAAATGGCAGTCGACCCAGGCTAAGAAATTCATGAACTTCAGAACACTGTCCACTCTTTGGAAGGGAGGGCCTCCAGATCGGGACTTGAGGCCATGTCCTGACCGCGCCCCCGCCAGGACTCGAACCTGGGACCGACAGATTAGAAGGCTGCTGCTCTATCCGCTGAGCTACGGGGGCCGGCGCCGTTTGCGCGCTTCGATGCTAGCCGAGTCAACGACCCCTCCGCGGCGCGGCGCGATAGCGCCGACACGGTTCGGTCGTAGGCGTTGCGCACAGAAGCAGGCTCAGAAGTCCTAGACTGAGCGCTTGTGAACGAACACCTGGTCTGGATCGATTGTGAAATGACCGGTCTGGATCTCAAGGCGGATGCCCTGGTTGAGGTCGCGGTCCTGGTCACTGACTCCGAGTTGAATGTGCTTGGCGACGGCGTTCAGGTGGTGATCAAGCCCCCAGCAGAGGCGCTGGCGCAGATGGGTGACTTCGTCCGGGAGATGCACGTGAAATCCGGCCTGCTGCCGCTGCTGGAATCCGGCATGGAGATGGCTGAGGCCGAGGCAGAAGTACTGGCCTACGTTCGCGAGTACGTGCCCGAGGCCCGCAAAGCACCGCTGGCAGGCAACACCATCGGCACCGACCGCGCCTTCCTGGCTCGCGACATGCCTGAACTCGAGGCTCACGTCCATTACCGCAATGTGGATGTCTCCAGCATCAAGGAACTGGCCCACCGCTGGTTCCCGCGGGCCTACTACAACACCCCGGCCAAGAACGGGAATCACCGTGCTCTGGCCGACATCCAGGAATCCATCGAGGAACTGCGCTACTACCGCGAGGCAGTCTTCGTGACGCCCCCGGGTCTGCCCACCGATGCGCTTCGCGAGATTGCGGCCAAACATCAAGGCGAACTCACCGGGCATCGTCCCGAAGTGACCGCCGACTGATTTCAGGTCGCCGCGCGGAACCGCTAGGATAAACAGGCTCGTTCGGCTAGCCGGACGTCATGGTGGGTATAGCTCAGTTGGTAGAGCACCTGGTTGTGGTCCAGGATGTCGCGGGTTCGAGTCCCGTTACTCACCCCAAGCCGTTTCTGTTCATCACACCCAACCCGGGGAAACGCCTCCTGACCTGCCATTCGGCACCCACAACTAGGCACCGTGACCGAATTGTGCATCCCGATCGGGTTCCCCACACCGTGCGACCCGTTTCAACGCAGTCTTGGTGCAGATTCCGGTCACCTCGTCAGGACTAGGTCGACTTCACCGCGGGGAGGTTCGGCTGTCACACCCGCTTCACGCGCTGGCGGTAGTCCCTCACATTGTTGCCATTGATCGCCGTGCGCTGCGTGCCTCGAACGGTGTCGACCTTCTGGTCACTGCCAGTGATCGGCTGGGATTCGATCCCGGTCTCGTGCTCGAAGGAGTGTGACTTGTTGGTGTTTCGGTAGTACTGGAACAAGCCCCAGTAGACCGCCACCGCAGCAATCGGACCGGCCAACAGCAACCAGCCCGGGTTGTTGCTGGACGAGCTCTCCAAGATGATCTGCAACGCAATCACAACAGGACCCCCAGAATCATGACCAGCACCAACGCTTCCACCACGACTCCGATGGCCAGGGCGAACGTGATCAGCCGAGCCTGGGCCACCGGCACACTGCCCATGGTTTCTCCGGTACGTCCATTCACCGCGATGTAGTGCACCATCCCGCCGTTGTTGTTCGGCTGATAGAACGAGTACAACCACACCGGCAGGTACATCGCCACCCATCGCGAGCCGTGAACATCCAAGTGTTCGGCCTCCCAGCGGACGCCGCGGTCGTAGGCGCGCATCGAGTTCTCGACCTGGGCTCGTGCGATCGACAGCAACTGGTCTTCCAACACCGGCTCGACCTGGGAAACATCCTGGTCGCGACGCTCGGAGGTGTAGCCGACCAAGTAGTTCGCGTTCCACTGCACCGCATTCTCGGTGTCGAACGGCAGGATGGTGTTGATGATGTTGTTGGTGTTCACGAACGCATTCATGTTCGCGCGTTCTGCAGAGGACTCGATGGTGAGATCGTCCACCGTGTAGTCGACGTGGCGCTGAACCTGATACACATCGGCGTTGTAGTACGTCTCGTCGTGGTCGCCGACCTTGCGGGTGTAACGCGCCGTCTCGATCTCACCCTGACCCCACACATCAGCACTGGCGTTGGCGTCGATCACCAGATAGGGCAGGTACACCCCGACCACGTTCTCAGGGGCGAATCCACTGCGAAATGCCTTGTGGGCAAACACCTGGCGCTTGCCGGCAAACTGCTTGATATGGGCCAGCGCCTGGTCACGGGTGATGCTGAACGGCAGCACCGCATCAGGCACCGCACCATTGGGAATCTGCTCATTGATGGTGAGGACGTGGCGACACCAGTGGCATCGCGACGACATCGCCTCGGCGGTGTTCACCACCACTTCGGAACCACAACCGGAGCACTTCAACGTCATCACTCCGGAGACTTCCGGAGAAATATCGGACGCACCGGAGGCGACCGTCGTGCCGGTGAGGTCCCACAGCGGAACCTCACCGGAGACCATGGGCTCGATCTTCGCTTCCGACCATTCGTGACGGCAGAACAAACAGACCAGCATGCCGGTGGAGACCCGCAACTGGATGTCAGTCGAGCCACACTTCGGGCACCGATTGACACCGTCCTGCAGCGCGGTGTTGGCGGTGTTGACCTGTTGGGGTTGGGCAGGCGCGGGCTCTTGCTGAACCTGGGGCACCTGCTGGGGCTGCGGAGGCGGTGGTGGGGGCGGTTGCGTACCGAACCCCTCTCCAGGAATGCTCGACGGACCAGGGCCTGCTGGCGGGACGCTCATGGAATCCGCCTCAGAGCCCGAGGACCTTGGCCTTCGCGGCGTCGTAGTCCTCTTGGGTGATCAGGCCCGCGTCCAGCATCTGCTTCATCTGCGTCAGCTTGGCCATCGGATCCTCACCAGGCTCCTTCGCCGGCGGATCCTGCGGGCCAGCGACCTGAGGTGCCGTCTGCGCGGGCTGCTGCAGGGCACCGATTCCGGTGGAGCCGGCCGCCATGCCCATCCCGATCAACCCGCCGGGTCCGGCGTTCTCGCCAGCGGATTCAAAGCCGGACGCGACGGAGGCCTGCAGGTTGGAGTTGCCGCGTTGACCCGACAGGGCATCGGCGCGCTGCACATTGCGCAACAGTTCGCGGGTGGTCTCGTCGTACTCGATGGAGATGATCGCCGTGGCAACGATCTCCAGGCCCCGACCCGAACGCCACTGGTAGTTCTCCTCGACGGCAGCCGACAGACTCTTGGCGAAGCCGATGGAATCCTGCTGAATCCGGGTGATGCGATTCTGCTTCATCGGATCGTTGGTGTACATCGAGAACGCCGGGGCCAGTGAGCCGACCACCTCATTGAACAACTGGGCGGCGGCATCGTTGTCGATATCAGTGAAGTCGAACACCCGACCCGGTTCCAGGTAGGTGGCTGGCACGAAGGACTTGATGAACAAGATCGGATCGAGGATCTTCATGGTGTACGTGCCGCGGGTGATAGCGCCGACCTGGGCATTCATGTAGGCGTCGTCCCAGTAGATTTCGGACTGGGTGCCGAAGCGGTTGTTCGGCAGTTCCTTCAACGTCACGAAGTAGGCACGCTGCTGGGTGCCGGGCATTCCGCCGAACTTGAAGCGCTCCCAGGACGTGGTGACCAGCGCGCTGATCGGATCATTGCCCACGAAGATCGACTGCGAGTTCTGCTCAGCCGAATCCCACACATAGGCGCCGGCCTGATTGGAAAATGCCGTGATGGCACCGTCCTGCATCAGCACCAGCCCATAGCCCTCCGGGACGATGATGCGGCTGCCGTTGGTGATCACACCATCGGAACCCTTGGTGTTCGAACCGCGCCCTGCGTTTTGCCCCTGAGGCACCGCTGCGAACAGCGCCGCCGTTGGCGCCAAGCCCGCAGGCACGGTGTAAAAGTCTGTCCATTGATCGGCCAGCGTTCCGCCGATCGCTCCGATTGCCGCCTGAATGAGTCCCATGGGGAGGCTCCTTCGTATCGATGTCAAAGTCGGTGCGCACACCGTCGAGCAAAACTCACCCTACTGGGTGAAGCTCAATCCAGCCCATACCCCTAATCCCCAACTCCTACTGATCTGCGCGACACACAGCTGCCGAATGACCAGCAGGTCATTACCCCGCGTACGGAGGGCGAACATCGCGTGGACAACTCGGAAAGCCGCCGAAATACCCCCAGCGGCACCGCGGCGCGCCGATACCGTGCTGGCAGCCCGCTCCTTGATCAAGCCCGAGGTGAGAATGCCCGCTCCCCTGCCGCCGTGGCGACGGTTCGTCGCTCTCGGCGACTCGATCACCGAAGGCCTGGCCGACTTCGATGCCGACGGGCACGCGATCGGTTGGGCCGACCGCTTCGCCCAACATCTGGCCTCGCTGAGCGGCGAACCCATCGAGTACGCCAACCTCGCCGTGCGCGGACGCACCGTCCACGCGATCGTCACTCAGCAGGTGCCGGTCGCCCAAGCGATGCGGCCCGACCTGGTGTCGATCTGGGGCGGCGGCAACGACATGCTGCGCTCCATCAGCGACCCCGACCACCTCGCTGCCGGCATCGAGCAGGCGGTGGCGGCCTTCCGTAGTGCTGGCGTTGAGGTGCTGCTCGGCTCCGGAATCGACACCAGAGGAACACCGGTCGTCGGCCTGGATCGTGGCAAGGTCGCCTTGTTCACACTGCTCTTGGCCGACATCGCACACCGCCACGGCGCCCACCTCATTGACGTGTGGAACCCGCATTTTCTGCAGGACCGTCGCATGTGGTTCGACGATCGGGTGCATTTCAGCTCCGAGGCTCACCGACGCATCTCTGAAGCGGCGCTGTGCACCCTCGGACTGCCACCCCAAGACCCCCATTGGGCCCAGCCGCTACCGCCACCGGCGCCGGAACGCCGCAGCGACATGATCCGTCGCGACCTGGAGTGGGCGCGCGATCATGCGCTGCCGTGGGTTGGCCGACGGCTGCGGGGCACCGACACCGGCACGAACCGCTTCTGCAAACAGCCGCAGTATCGCCAGGTCCTCCCCGCAACCCCCGCCGGCCACCAAACGCGTCCCGGAATCGCGACCAACTGACAACCCGCCACAATCTCGACGCAGGCGCGCCACCGTCAGCATTTCGATCGGCAAGGCACAATGGTGGCCATGTCTGAGCTGTCCGCATTGGCGACCCCTGCCGCCCTTACCGTGACGGATCGGATTCGACTCAGTGTCGCCATCGCGGTCGGCAACGCGGCCGCGGTCACGTCCCGGCTTGCCGGCAAGGGCTCCGGGGCTTCAGTGCGAGGGCAAATCCTGACCCGGCTGGTGCCCGACGCCTTCCCGCTGCTGCTGCAAGGACGACGGGTACTGTCGGTCTCGGGCACCAACGGCAAGACCACCACCACCCATCTGCTGGCCGCAGCAATCCGCGCCGGCCTCGGCGTCGACGCGACCCGCCTGGTCACCAATGCCGACGGCGCCAATCTGCACTACGGCATCGCCTCGGCACTGTCGCAGGCACGCAAGGCCGATATCGCTGTGCTGGAGACCGACGAACGCGTGGTCTCCGACATGATCGCGCACGCCCGTCCCGAGATCCTGGTGCTGCTCAACTTCAGCCGCGACCAACTCGACCGCCACCACGAGATCAAAGCCCTGGGGCGTGCCTGGCGGCAGGCACTGGAGTCGGCCGGGCCCGCAGGTCCGACGATCATCGCCAACGCCTGCGACCCGCTGGTCACCTGGTCAGCCGGTACCGCTGCCCGCGTCGTCTGGGTCGAGACCGACACCGTGTGGCATGCCGACGGTGCGCTGTGCCCGGCCTGCGGCGAGATCCTGCAGCGCATTCCCGCCGATGGCCGCGACCGATGGGACTGCCCGGGCTGCGAACTCAGCCAGCCCGAGGCGACCTATCAGGTGGCGGGAGCGGCTATCACTGTGCCCGATGGACGCCGTGTCACCCCGAACCTGCGAGTTCCCGGCTCGTTCAACATCTCTAACGCCGCCTGCGCCCTGGCTGCCGCTGTGGAGTTCGGCGTCGATGTCGACACCGCCCTGGCCGGCATGCACACCGTCACCGCCCCGGCCGGACGCTTCGCCACCGCGAGCTTCGGTGGCGTCGCAGCCCGGCTGCTGTTGGCGAAGAACCCGGCCGGCTGGGCCGAGGCTCTGCCGTTGGCGCAATCCGATCCCGTGGTCTTGGCCATCGATTCGGTGGCCGCCGATGGTAAAGACGTCTCCTGGCTGTGGGATGTCGACTACGAGCAACTCGCCGGACGCACCGTCATCTGTACCGGCCCGAGAGCGCACGATCTGGCCGTCCGGCTGCGCTACGCGGGGGTCGATCACCGCATCGAGCATGATCTGGTCTCGGCGATTTCGTCAGCCGGAGTCGACCACGTGGACACCATTGCCACCTACACCCCGTTCCAAGCACTGTTGAAGACGGCGGGCCTGCGATGACACCGATCAAGATCGTGCTGCTGTATCAATCGCTGCTGGGCATCTACGGAGACCGGGGCAATGCCATGGTGCTGCGCAAGCGGCTGCAATGGCGCGACATCGACGCCGAGATCGTCGAGATCGAACCCGGCGATGCAGTGCCCGCCGATGGTGCGGTCTATCTCTTCGGCGGCGGTGAGGACGCGGCCCAGATCTCCGCAGTCAAAGGCCTCAAGGCCGACGGCCACATCTTCGAGGCCGTCGAGGCCGGTGCCGTGGTCTTCGCGGTGTGCGCCGGCTTCCAGATCGTCGGCAACACGTTCACTGTCGGTGAGCACGACGAGGTCATCGAAGGGCTGGGTTTGATCGACGTCGACACTCGCCGCGGCACCGAGCGCGCCGTCGGTGAGATCCTCAGCCACTGGATCAAACCAGATGGCACCGAGTCGCTGATCACAGGCTTCGAGAACCACGGCGGCTTCACCACTCTGGGCAGCGCAGCCACTCCGCTGGCGCGCGTCGAGATCGGCATCGGCAACGCCAACGACGGCACTGAGGGCGCTGTACAGGGCAAGGTCATCGGCAGCTACCCCCACGGACCTTCGCTGGCGCGTAACCCCGAGCTGGCCGACCACCTGCTCACGCTGGCTTTGGACCGCGAGCTGGATCCGTTGCCGATGCCGGAGTTGGACGAACTGCGCCGCCAGCGCATTGCGGCCATCCGCAAAGCCGGACGCAGCTAGCCGACTGTTCCCTTCGGCAGCCTCAGGGAACGAAGACGAACCCCCGCCGGCTGAGCTTGTCGACGCCCCCGACGGCATCGGGGACGACCCTCACTCTGCGGCTTTCACTCCCCTTTTCGCCGTCCTCCAGCGGTGCACGACCCAGGCCCCTGCCAGCACGAGCACAGCCGCAGCGACCACGATCCAGTCCGAGAGCTCACCGGTGCCGGCCATCACCTGGGATTCCAAGGCCACCTGCTGCTCGGCGTCCAGGATGCCGGGGATGGCAATCGTGCCATCGGTGAGCATCAGCACCACCCCGATGACGATGGTCAGCAGGCCCCCGATCACCGAGGTCCAGGTGTTCGACCATCGTCCAATCACCACCTGTCGGGGCCGCAACCAGTCGTGCAGTTTCGGAATCCGATCCCACAGCAGCGCCAACACCAGCAGCGGTAGCACCATGCCTGCGGCATAAACCAACAGCACGATGCCGCCGTACAAAGCGCTGCCGCTGACCGCAGCCAGGGTCAACACCGCGCCCAGGATCGGACCGGCACAGAAACCCGCCAGCCCGTACACGGTGCCCAGCAGGTAGACCGACAATCCGGACGCCCCGTTGTGACCGTCCAGGCGCCCGATTCCCGGCAGCGGAATCCCCAAAACCTGGATCACGCCCAGGATGATGATCAGCCCGCTGGCGATCATCACCAGCAGGCTGCGTTGCCCTGTGATAATCGCACCGAGAGTGCCTGCAAGCATGCCCAGCGGTACCAAAGTGGTGATCAGCCCCAAGTAGAAGGTTCCGGTGCGCGCCACCAGCATGCCGGCGCTGGTGAAGGCATAACTGAAGAAGGCAGGCAAAAGCAGCACCGAGCAGGGGCTGAGCAACGTGAGCACGCCGCCGAGGAAGGCGCCGGCCAGGCCAACCGAGGTCATGACTAGCTGTTGGCCAGTTCGGTGTCGATGACGGCACGGAAGCTCGCCAGCGGCTGCGCACCAGAGACCACCTGACCGCCGATCACAAAGTACGGAACCGAGGTCACTCCCATCTGCTGGGCCTTCGTGGTGTCGGCGATGACCTGCTGATGCACGGCTGGATCGGCGAGATCCGCGGCAAAGGCGTCCAGGTCCGGCACACCGGCGGTCTTGGCGAAGCCGATCAGCTTCGCGGCAGGAAGATCGGGGTGCCCGCTGCTGGGGGCGGCATCGAACATCACCACCATGTACTCGTGGGCCTTGCCTTGTTTACCGGCGGCGCGGACGGCGGCCGCGGCGTCCACCGACTGATCGCCGAAGAAGGCGACATCGTGGATTTCGAAACGCACTTTGCCGGTGTCGATGTAGTCGGTGAATAGCGACGGCAGACTGTCTTCGGCGAACGATGCACAGAACGGACAGCGAAAGTCGGTCCACTGCACCATCACCACGGGGGCCTTCGGGTCGCCCCATGCCATCGGATCGTCGGCCTGGTCGCGGGCGACGCTCTGTGCCAGCGTGCCTGTCGGCGCGGTGGCCGAGGGGGTCGCGGCACCGCCACTGGGAGTCGAGGCAGTCACCTGCTGAGTCACGACGACCACGAACAGGAACGCCACCATCGCCGCCAAGCCAATATTCAGCCGCCGAGAAGTCCGCAGCTTGTGCTGCAGGTCGGGAATCGAAGGCTTCGGCCCTGGGCCGTTCGGCTGCTCAGTCACCGACAAAGGATCCTCCCCAGATGATGGGCACCGGTTGTGCTGGATCCAACCTAGCCGCGTTGCCGATCCTTCGGCGACACATCGACACCGGACACCGGCCCGGCTGCCTCGTAACGCTCGGTGAGCCATCGGTAGGACTTCGTGGCGAACGCCCCGAGGGTGAGGATCAAACCCAGCAGCCCGGCAATCAGAAATACCATGGCGATCCCCCGGGCCTGGCCTTCGCCCAGCAGCCAGCCGAACTGCGCCCGCCCGGCGTCAGTGTTCATGTAGGGAATGATCACGAACTCAGCAATCGGGCCGATCGCGAACGTCATCAGTGGCGCTGCAGCCACCTCGACCGCCTGCGCCAATCCAAACACCCGTCCCTGTTTGGCGTAAGGGACGACCTTCTGCAGCACGGTCTGTTCGGCAGCCTCGGCCACCGGCACCAGCGCCATGTAGATGAGGACTCCCACCGCGAGGAGCCAGATGCTCTCCCTGATGGTGAAGACCGCCGCGATGCTCCACATGGCGATGTTGGCCAATAACAACGCCCGCAGCGGCTTGGCACCCAACCCCTTGCGGGCCACCCAGGCTGAGCCAATCATGAAGCCGAAACTGAGCACCCCCCACAGCACACCCCACACCTCCACCGGCACCAGGGTGAGCCCGTAGGGATCCATCAAGGCCATGAAGGCCCCGCCCAACAGGTTGTTGAAGGTGGCGAACAGCACCAACGCGGTCAGCCCGGGAACAGCGATCACCGCCTGAAATGCGCCAGCGAAGTCCACTGGCTTGGGCACACCGTCGGGGTGCAGCACCTCCGGCTCGGGAATCGACACCGTCAGCAGGTGCAACAAGGACGCGATCGTCAGTCCCACCGCGATCCAGATCGTCACCTGCATCCCGAGCAGGCCGACTGCCAAACCCGAGAACACCGACGTGATCGCAAAGCCCAGCCCGTTGACCATGCCGACCTGGCCGTTGGCTTTTGCCCGGTCCGGCTCGTCCACCAGCAGAGTCACGCACGTGGACAAGGTGATCGCGCGCGCACTCTCGACCACCGCGCCGATCAGCACCAGGGAGGAGAACATCCAGAAGGCCACACCGCCCACGCTGAGGATGTGCTCGGTCG
The DNA here is from genome assembly GCA_002482525.1 of Propionibacteriaceae bacterium UBA7704. Taxonomy (GTDB): domain Bacteria; phylum Actinomycetota; class Actinomycetes; order Propionibacteriales; family Propionibacteriaceae; genus Propionicimonas. The sequence goes on from DLGC01000020.1 coordinate 71,664, forward strand.
GCACCAGCAGAAAGAACAGCAAAGCCGCCATGAACGCCACCGCCGTGACGGTGGTTGCCACCACCATCACCTGCTTCTTGCGGCTCCGATCGACCCAGCTACCGAACGGCACCGCCATGATCGCAATCAGCAGCATGTACGCCCCGCCCAACAGGGCATTGGCCAGCACCGATCGGGTCTCCAGGTAGATCCAGAAGACCAGCGCAAACCACAAGAAGCTCGTGGTCACATTGGCGATCAAGGTATTCGCCAGTAAACCCACGAAGCTTCGCCGCTTCACATCCATCCCGCTCCTTCACCCGGCTTATCATCCTGCCATGCGGCTATGACATCGATGAATCGCGCAGGCGCTCCCAGCGAAGCGCAGATTTCACACTCCGCAACCGGCTGGGGTAGAGTCTCTTCCCGCGCGCCGCTAGCTCAACTGGCAGAGCAGCTGGCTCTTAACTAGCGGGTTCGGGGTTCGAGTCCCTGGCGGCGCACAGAGGCCTTCGTCGACCTGTCGGCGAGGGCCTTTTCCATACCCGCCTGCTGCAGGGAATCAGCCGAGCAAGTCAGTGAGTTGCTGCTGCAGTTTCGCCAGCGCATCCTCGGTTGAGGTGGTGCCACTCAGCACCGGCTCGACGGCGGCTGCCACGTCCTTGCTGAACTCGGGATACTTCTCCGTGCGAGGCAGGGAGCGTGCCGCGGCGATGGATTCAGCGAAGACCGACAGATACGGCTGCTGGGCGGCGATCTGGGCATCGGCGTAGAGCGATTCCCGCGACGGCGCCAGCGACCCGGTACTCAGCAGAATGCGCTGCGCCGGTTCTGAGGCGAGCCAACGCATGAAATCCGCCGCGGTGCCCTGGTTGCGTCCCTTCGTGGCGATGGCCAGCTGATAGCCGCCGCTCACCGGCGTGCCGTAGTCAGCTTCCCCGGGAATGCGTGCCGCCGCGACCTTGCCGATGATCTGCGAGGCATTCGTCATGGCCTGAGAGTCGTGCCAGGCGGTCGTGCCGCTGCGGAGGAAGACCAGCTTTCCGTCGGCGAATGCCTGGACGGCTTCGTCGGCGCCCCAGCCACGGGCTGCCTGCGGAATGGTGCCATCGGCGAGCGCGCCGGCCAGCCAATTCACCCCGGCGACGGCGTGCGAGGACGACACCGCCGGGGTGCCGGACTCCTCGACCAGCGTCCCGCCTGCGGAGTAGACGGCCTCTGCGGTATTGACGGTGGTCTGGTCCGTCGGAGCCAACGCCATGCCCAGGCAGCTCATGGCGGGTTGGCGGGCACGCACTTTGGCGCACGCACTCACCAGTTGGTCCCACGTTCTGGGCGCGCCCGTCTTGGCCTTGTCCAGCAGATCCTTGCGGTAGTACAGGACGCCGGCGTCCGCGGTGATGCCGAAGCCGTAGCGTCGACCCTGAAAAGCTCCGCCGCTGGCGGCACTGGGCACCAGGCCATCGGTGGCGAAGTCGGTGGTGGGCAGTTCGCTGATCCACCCATTGCCGGCGAACTCGGGCACCCAGGCGCTGTCCAGTGCCATCACGGTGAACTCACCACGACCGGCCTTGGCTGCGTCGGCGAGGGTGTTGTGACGCTGATCGGAATCACTGGGGAGTTCTCGCAGCGTCACCGGCTGGTCGCGATGGCCGCGGTTCCATTCGGCGATCGCAGCAGCCCAAGCCCCGGAGGAATCGCTGGCCACCGCGAACGCGATCGGCCCGTGCTCAGTGAAGGGATCAACCGTTGTGGTGGGCTCCGGGTCAGGTGCTGCGGTGCAGCCGGCCATGATCGCCACAGCGATGATGCCGCCGCCGAGGGCCAACCACCCTCTGCGTTGCGAGCGGTGGCGGTACCGCTTGGTCAACGCCCCGAGAGGATCGAGCGGACGATAAGCACAAACCCGACAGCGCCGGCTACGGCGGCAGCGGCTAGGACCACACGTGAGGTCCGGGTGCCGTCCTCGTCGACGAACTGGTCGGCAACCTGGCGTACTTCCTCGGCCACAAAGCGGCGGGCGTCGGCGACGGTGTTGTGCACGATCGCCCTGGGATGGACCTGATCGATCAGGTCGGCGAGGTTGCCGGCGAGTCGTTCGCGGGCGGCGGCGATCTCGGCTTCGATGTCGGCCTTCGCCGGGGCCTTGCCTGTGGTGGGCGTCGTCGTCGCCATGGCGTCTCCTTCACGTAGCTGCCGTCCAGCCTATGCCCACCGGGGCCCGGCGTTCGGATCGCGCGGGCGCTGATGGCTTAGGGTTGGCGATATGGCCAAATTGAACGCTGGTGACATCGCGCCCGATTTCACGCTCGTCGACACCTACGAGAAGACCGTCAGCCTCGCGGATTTCGCCGGAAGCCGGGTCGTGCTGTACTTCTACCCGGCTGCCATGACGCCGGGATGCACGATCGAGGCCAACGATTTCAACGCCTCGATCAGCCAGTTCACCGCAGCCGGCTACCAGATCTTGGGGGTTTCTCCGGACCAACCCGCGAAGTTGGCGAAGTTCCGCGACCGGGAGGGTCTCAGCTTCACGCTGTTGGCCGACCCGGAGCGCGAGGTTCTCAACTCCTACGGCGCCTATGGCACGAAGGTGCTGTACGGGAAGAAGATGGAAGGCGTGATCCGCTCCACCTTTGTCATTGACGTTGATACCGACGGGGTGGGAATGATCGCCGAAGCTCGTTACAACGTCAAAGCCACCGGCCATGTCGCGCGGCTGGTCAAGGATTTGGGTCTTGAGGGAGTCGCATGATTGACATCTACCTGTGTCGGCACGGTCGCACGTCGCTGAACGCCGCCGGGCGGCTGCGGGGTCGGCTCGACCCCGAGTTGGATCTGGTGGGCCAGGCCGAGGCCAAGGGTTTGGCCGAGTTGTTGGCCAAGCTTCAACCCACCCGCATCGTGTCCAGCCCGCTACAGCGCGCAACCCAGACCGCAGCACCGATCGCTACTGCGGCCGGTCTCAATGTTGAGCTCGATGGTCGTTTGATCGACCGGGCGTTCGGCGAGGCCGACGGCGAGATCGCAGCAGACGTCGTTCGTCGATTCGGCAGCTTGGGTAAGGTCCCCGGAGCCGAAGCCAGCGATGCCGTCGCTGCACGCGCCACGGCGGCGCTCAACGAGATTGCCGAGGGCTCCCCGGTGGGCCCGGTCATCGTGATCACCCACGATTCGGTGATTCGCAATTTCCTCAAGGCGCTCAAAGGCACCGACGCCGAACTGTTCCCACAGCGCACCGGGTCCTGGGATCTGTTGCGCTATGACGACGGCGACTGGTCGATGGATGAGTTCGACAGCAAGGACGACCCGGTGGAGACGGTGCTGGGCAACTGAGCCAGCACCGCCCCCTCGGGAGGCATCAGCCTTTCACGCCGCCTGCCAGCATGCCGCGCACGAAGTAGCGCTGCAGCGACAGGAACACGATCAACGGCACGACCATCGCGACGAAGGCACCGGCTGCCAGCAGGTACCAGCGGCTGCCGTAACTGCCCGACAACGCTGCCAGTACTGCCGTGATCGGCATGTACTCCGGAGCAGAGAAGGTCAGCGCGACCAACAGATCGTTCCAGACCCATAGGAACTGGAAGATCGCGAAAGACGCGATCGCCGGTACCAGCAGCGGCATCATCACCTGGAAGAAGATCCGCACGTGGCCGGCCCCATCAACTCGGGCGGCCTCGATCAACGACCGTGGGATCTCTTTCATGAAGTTGTGCAGCAGATAGATGGCCAGCGGCAACGCGAAGATCGTGTGAGACAGCCACACCGTCCAGTAGGTGTTGGCCAATCCCCAACTCACGTACTGGGTGAGCAGCGGGATCAAAGTGACCTGGATCGGCACGACTTGGAGAGCGAAGACGAAGGCGAACAGGAAGGTGCGGCCTTTGAAATCGATCCACGCGAAGGCGTAGGCAGCCAACAGTGCCAACAGGATCGGGATCACCACGGCCGGAATCGTGATGATGATCGAGTTGAAGAACGAGTTGGTCACATTGCTGGTGGTCAGCACATCGGCGTAGTTCTTCAAGGTGAAGCCCGGGTCTACGAATACGGTCCACCAACCGGTGCGCCGAACATCGCTGGATGGGCGGAACGAGGTGATCAGCAGACCCGCAGTCGGGATCGTCCAGAACACGGCGATCACGACCGCCATCAAAGAGGCCACCGGCGAGGCGAGCCGGTTCTTCGAGTCGATCTCCCGCTTCTCCTTGCGAGTCAACTTGCGGGCCTTCTCCACAGGAATCGAGGCGCTCATCGCTCTCCCTCCGAAATCCGCATCTGACGCAGGTTGTAGATGATCATGGGCGTGACGGCAATGAACAGCAGCACCGCGAGCGCCGCACCCAACCCTCGTTGTCCCTGATTGAAGCTCTGGGTATAGAACTCATTGGCCACGATGGAGGTGTTGAAGTTCCCACCGGTCATGGTGTAGACGATGTCGAATGCCTTCAAGGTGCCCATTGCAATCGTGGTCAGCACCACAATGATTGCTGGACGCACGCTGGGCACGGTGATGTTCACGAAGAGTTTCATCCCGGTGACGCCGTCGACTTTGGCTGCCTCGACGATCTCATCGGGTATGGCCTTGATGGCCGCCGACAGCACCGTCATCGCGAAGCCTGCCTGAATCCAGATCATCACCACAATCAGCATGAAAGTGTTCAGCGGTGGGTTCAACAGCCACTGCTGCGGTTGGCCACCGAGCCACATGACGACCTGATTCAGCAGTCCGATCTGAGGCAGGCTGGGATCGCGATACTCGTACATGAATTTCCAGATGATCGAAGCGCCGACCATGGAGATCGCCATGGGCAGGAAGATCAGCGTCTTGGCGAGTTTTTCTACCCGGGTGCGGTCAACCAACACCGCATAGATCAAGCCCAGAGCAGTTGCCACCAGCGGCACGAGAATCACCCAGAACACCGTATTGCGCAGGACTATGAGAAATCCCTCGTCGGTGAATATCTGTTGGTAGTTGGCGAGCCCGATGTAATCGGTACTGGTCGCGTTGTAAAAGGAGTTGCGGATCGTCAACATCCCGGGCCACAGCAGACCGAAGATGATCAGCAGCAATGCTGGGCCCAAGTAACCCACCACCGGCACCCATCGAGGGAGCCGAGGCCGGTCGACGACCGCCAGCACCAACCCCATGATCATTGCGAAAAGCAGAACCGCCAGCAGCATCACCGCGAACTTCTCAGGCAGCGTCTCCGGCTTCAAGAACCACGTCATTATTCTCCCGCCCTAGTGCAGTGGCACAGCAGGGTCCGAGCCCGCCCGTTGGGCAAGCTCGGGCCCTGCCATGACCGCTACTTCCTGGTCTTACTTACTAGGCCAGGACTTCTCGATGGAGTCGGCTACCTTCTGGCTGCTTTGATTCAGCGCAATCCAGTTGGTCATGCCTTTCCAGAACGAGCCGGCACCGACCGCCGAAGGCATGAGGTCGGATCCGTCGAAGCGGAGCACCGCCTGCGGGTTGGTCAGAATCTCGTAGGACAGCTTGTCAAACGGCTTGGTCAGGTTGTTCGGGTCGAGCCCCTTGTTAGCCGAGAGCCAGCCACCATTCGGCGTTGCCTTGGCCTTCGCATTGCTCCACTCAGGGCTGGCCAGGTAGGCCTGGAATGCCTGCACCTCAGGACGATCAGCAAAAGCCATCGCGAACTCGCCTGCGAACAGCACCGGCTTGGTGTCGGTGGTCATGGCCGGCAGATAGAAGGCCCAGATGTCGCCGTCTTCAGCAATAGTCGCGTTCTCATCGAAGGAGGCCCAGTTGGCCTGGTAGAACGATGCCTGGCGATGCATGAAGCAGGTACCGTCCAGAATCGGCGCACCAGCATCGGCAAACGCAGTGGTCGCGATCGTCTTGACATCACCGAAGCCGCCGTTGACGTACTTCGGGTTCTTCAGGATCGAGCCGGCCTTGTCCATCGCAGCGACAACCTTGGGATCGTTGAACGGAATGGTGTGATTCACCCACTGGTCGTAGACCTCAGGCCCATTGACGCGAAGCATCAGGTCTTCCACCCAGTCAGTGGCGGGCCATCCGGTGGCAGTGCCTGACTCGATGCCGGCACACCACGGCTTGGTCACGCCGCCGCTGTTGTCTGCAGCGATCTTGTCCGAAAGCGCGATCAACTCATCCCACGTCATCGGGACGGTGTAGCCCTTTTCAGCGAACATCTTCGGCGAATACCACACGAACGACTTCACGTTGGCACCCACCGGCGTTGCGTAGACCTTGCCGTCCACGGTTACGAGGTCTTTCCAGACCGGGTCATAGTTGGCATCGATGTTCTGAATGGCGAGGTCGCTCACCGGGAATGACTTGCCAGTGGCAACCATGGTATTCACCAGACCCGGCTGCGGAATGTAGGCGATATCAGGAGCGTTGCCAGCCTCGACTCGAACCGGCAACTGCGATTCAAAGTCCTTGGATCCCTCGTACTTGATCGTGGCTCCAGTGCACTGCTCGAAGTCCTTGTACGACTCGATGTGTGGCGTGGCTTCCTCATCAGCCGAAATTGACGTGAATACGCTCACCGTCTTGCCGCTCAGATCGCCATATTGGCTGTATGCCGTGCAATCAGCACTCGCGGCAGCCGTCGGACTGCTGCCACTGGAACAGGCCGCCAAACTCAACATTGCCGTAGCAGATAGGACTGCGACCAGACCCTTGGCCGCATGCTTGTGAATCATGGATCCTCACTTCTCTGTGACGGGTCCCCCTGATTTCGGGGCTACTCGGACACTAACGCCAACCCGCCCCCCGCACACAACAGCTAGCGGCACATAGTTATCAACCCGTAACCACCGGTAAATCGAATTACCAGATCTCACCTAGAGAACAATCCGGAGCTATGTGTTGCACACTGGCCCGACTTCAGGTATACGCCCTCACAGTACCGGAGAAGGGACTCGAACCCTCACGCCCGCGGGCACAGGAACCTAAATCCTGCGTGTCTACCAATTCCACCACCCCGGCAACTCGGCAGAGTCTACCGAGAACTGCGGGGGTGCATATTCAGCGAACCACTGGATGCAACGCAGGATCATCCACCGCGAAGGTGCGTACCGGGCCAGGCCCGGTGTCCGCAGTCTCGAAGCGGACCGTCACCTTCCCCAGACCCGATCCCCATACCCAACCGGCACCGAACTCGTCGTGGCTCACATCGGTACCGGGAAGCCAGTCACGCGGATGCCTGTTTACCGGTACATCGGTCTCTTCGACCACCCGGCTGGCCGGCCCAGACTCCACATCGAACAGCGGCTCCTGCGCGGTCTCCACCAGGCCGGAGACCCCCACGCCGAGCAGCCTGACACCGCCGCTGAGGTCGAGGCCCTGCAGGAGTTCGGTTGCGACCTGCGCCACGATCTCGGTTCGATCCGTGGCACCGTTGAGGGTACGTGAGCGGCTCACCGAGGAGAAGTCCGGATAGCGCACCTTGATAGTGACCGTCCGAGCGAATAGTCCCGCCTTCACCAGGCGCTTCACCACACTCGCAGCGTGCCGTTCGGCGACCTGGGTCAGCACCGCCAGGTCGGCGATATCGTGTTCAAAGGTGTCCTCGACCGAGATTGACTTCGTCTCACGCTCGGGTTTGACGTCGCGCTCGTCCTCGGCCTTGGCCAGGCGATGCAGATGTTCACCACCAACGCGACCCAACTCACGAATCAGTTCAGCCTCGCTCAGCGCGCGCAAGTCGGCAATGGTCACTACCCCCAACCGGGACAGTCGCTCCATGGTGGCCGGCCCGACGCCCGGGATGGCCCGGGCCGGCAACCGCGCGATGGTGGCCAGTTCGGTGCCTGCACTGACCAGGCGGATGCCATCGGGCTTAGCGAGCTCACTGGCGACCTTGGCAATGAACTTCGATGTGCCCAAGCCGACCGACGCCGTCAAGCCACCAGTCGCCTCGGTGACGTCGGCGCGCAGCCGTCGCGCCAACTCGAGCAGGGAGGCATCATCCAGCGCCCGACCGGAACCGGCCGCCAGGTCGACGAAGGCCTCATCCAGACTGAGCGGTTCAACCAACGGCGAGAGTTCCCGTAGCAGCCCCATGACAATCTGGCTCGCCTCACGGTAGGCGCCAAACCGCCCGGCCAGATAGGCCGCGTTCGGGCAGCGCCGCCGAGCTTCGTGCATCGGCATGGCCGAGCCCACCCCAAACACCCGGGCTTCGTAGGACGCGGTGGAGACTACCCCGCGCAGTCCCACTCCCCCCACGATCACCGGCTTGCCGCGCAGCGAAGGCTTGTCGCGCTGCTCCACTGCGGCGAAGAAGGCATCCAGGTCCAGATGCAGAATGCTGGCCGTGCTGCGCACCGCTACTCCACGCGCTGGTAGCCCACGAAGTCGAACTCCTGGTGCGGCTCACGACGCACCTCGACCCATTCGGCCGCGGCCACCTCGGGGAAGTGGACGCTCCCTTCGGCCTCGGCGTGCACCTCGGTGAGATCCAGATCGGTCAGGAACGGCCACGCCTGGGCATAAATGCTGCCGCCACCGGCCACGTACACCTCGTCGTCGTCCAGACTGCGCGCCAGGTCCACGGCGGCCGCCACCGAGGACACCGCGAATCCGGTGGCTTTGCCGTCAGTGGGAAGCTCCACGTCGTCAGGCTTGCTGGTGACCACGATGGTGGTGCGTCCGGGCAGCCAGCGTCCAATGGCATCCAAGGTGCGTCGTCCCATGATCATGGGGTGCCCACTGGTCACCTTCTTGTAGCGGGCCCAGTCCTCGGCGAACTCGAAGGGTTGGCGTTCGCCGTCGCCGAGTACCCCGTTGGCAGCGACGATGGCAATCGCAATGATCCGGGTACTCATACCGAGATCGGCGCCTTAATCCCCGGGTGCGGGTCGTAGTCGATGATCTCGATGTCACTGAGCTCGAAGGCGTCGATGTCGGTCACGTTCGGATTCAACACCAGCTTCGGCAGCGGACGTGGTTCCCGCGTGAGCTGCAGCTTGGCCTGCTCGAGGTGGTTCAGGTACAGGTGGGTGTCGCCCAGGGTATGCACGAAGTCGCCAACCTCAAGGTCGGTGAGCTGTGCGATCAGGTGAGTCAACAGCGCATAGGAGGCGATGTTGAACGGCACCCCCAAGAAGGTGTCGGCCGAGCGCTGGTAGAGCTGGCAGCTCAGCTTGCCGTCGGCTACATAGAACTGGAAAAAGGCGTGGCACGGCGGCAGTGCCATCTGGTCGAGTTGACCGACATTCCAGGCGCTGACGATGTGTCGGCGGCTGTCAGGGTTGTTGCGGATGGAGTCGATGACCCCCTTGATCTGGTCGACGTGACCACCGTCCGGAGTCGGCCATGATCGCCACTGGTAGCCGTAAATCGGGCCGAGGTCGCCGTTGTCGTCGGCCCATTCATCCCAGATGCTGATGCGGTTCTCATGCAGCCAGGCCACATTCGTCGAACCGCGCAGGAACCACAGCAGTTCGCCGAAGATGCTGCGGGTATGCAGCTTCTTGGTGGTCAGCAGTGGGAAACCCTCAGCCAGGTTGAACCGCATCTGGTGACCGAACACGCTCAGCGTCCCGGTGCCGGTGCGATCGGACTTCGCCACGCCTTCGGTCAGCACCCGGTCGAGCATGTCCAGGTATTGCTTCATCGCTTCCCCAGTTGTTTCTTCAACAGTGGCACCATCTTACGGACGGCCTTGCCGCGATGGCTGATGGCGTCCTTGACCTCGGGTTCGAGTTCGGCGTTGGTCTTGGAGTACCCCTCGGCGATGAAGATCGGGTCGTAGCCGAAGCCGTGCTTCCCGCGAGGTTCGAGCACCAGGCGGCCTTCCATGACGCCCCGTACCAGACGCTCGGTGCCTTCGGGAGTGACCATGGCCATGGCGCAGACGAACCGAGCGGTGCGATCCTCCTCGGCAGTGTCGTGCAGTTGGGCCAACAGCAGGTTCAGATTGGATTCGTCGGTGGCATCAGGCCCCGACCACCGTGCCGAGCGGACCCCGGGCATCCGATTGAGCAGATCCACTTCTAGACCTGAGTCGTCGGCCACAGCGATCACTCCGGTGGCCGCAGCCGCGGCGCGCGCCTTGATCAAGGCGTTGCCCTCGAAGGTCCGCTCGGTCTCGGCGGGCTCGGGATAGGCGGGAAAGTCGCGTAGCGCCTTCACCTCGGCGCTCACCTGTGCGGTAGTCAGCACCCGGTGCAGTTCGGTGGCCTTCTTGGCGTTATGGGTTGCCACCACGATCACGGTCATCGAGCCAAGGCCTCACTTTGCGCGTCGGTGAGTTGCCGACAACCGGCCAGCCCGAGATCAAGCAGCTGATCCAACATGGCGCGGGTGAAGGGTGTGCCTTCGGCGGTGCCTTGGACTTCGATCAGATCCCCGGTGCCGGTGGCCACCACGTTCAGATCCACCTCGGCAGTGGAATCCTCGGTGTAGCACAGATCCAGCAGCGCGTCCTCGCCGACCACGCCGACCGATACCGCCGCAACTGAGCCCGTCAGCGGTTCACCGACCAAGAGTTCTCGCTGACGCAACCAAGACACCGCATCAACCAGCGCAACATAGGCCCCGGTGATGGACGCGGTGCGTGTGCCGCCGTCGGCCTGCAGCACATCACAGTCCAACACGATGGTGTTCTCCCCCAGTGCTGCATAGTCGATGACGGCCCGCAGACTGCGTCCGATCAGACGGCTGATTTCGTGGGTCCGACCACCGATGCGCCCTTTGACGGCCTCGCGGTCACTGCGGGTATTGGTGGCTCGCGGCAGCATCGCGTACTCGGCGGTCACCCAGCCCAGACCGCTGCCCTTGCGCCAGCGCGGCACTCCCTCGGTAACCGAGGCCGCTACCAACACCTTGGTGGCGCCGAACTCCACCAACACCGAGCCCTCGGCATGATCCAGCCAGTTTCGAGTGATTCGGACATTGCGGAGTTGATCAGGTGTGCGACCATCGATTCGGGTGTCTGCCATGTCGCCACCTTATCGGCAGCGATGCCGGCGACAGGCCAAGGCCCCACTGCCCAAAAGGCGGACACGATTTGAATCCCCTATACCCTGGGGGGTATCGTTTTCGGTGTCCGCGAGTTAGGAGAATCCCATGTGCAGTCCGGTCCGTTGTCGTCAGTGCGGCAAGACCACCTGGTCCGGTTGTGGCCAGCATGTTGCGTCCATCAAGGCTATGGTTCCGGCCGACCAGTGGTGCAATGGCCACGGGTCCAGCGGCGGCGCCCGCTCCGGTGGCCTCTTCGGCGGCTTCGGTCGGTGAAACTCATCCCCAGGCTGGCCGCTCTGGTGGCCGTCGCCGCGCTTCTGGTCGGGTGCTCCAGCTCTCCCTTGAGCCCCACGACCGGACCCACCGCAGCGACGGCCCCAGCGGCCGGATCTTCGGTATCGCCGGCTAACTTCGCAGCAGCGACGAAGTTGCCCGACACCGTGATCCTCGATGTTCGCACTCCGCAAGAGTTCGCCTCCGGCCACCTGGCCAACGCGGTGAACGTCGATGTGGAGAACTCCGGATTCATGACCAATATCGCCGCCTTGGATCAGTCCAAGACCTATGCGGTGTATTGCCGATCCGGAAACCGGTCCAAGGTCGCCATGTCAGCCATGGCACAGGCTGGGTTCATCCAGTTCTACGACTTGGACGGCGGCATCAACGCCTGGCAATCCGCCGGCGGCGAAGTAGTGAGCTAACGGAAATATCCCCCGTCCAGCGGCCCTCAACCTGACTCAGGCTGAGGGCCGCTGGTCATTGTGCCCCCGGAAACTCCCCCGGATCCTGATCCCCGCCGGCACCAACACCGCCAGGGCCGCGCACCACGGCTGCCGACGGCGTCGGCGGCTAGTCTGCGAGGGATATCGAAGGAGAGGTCATGACCGAACCGCTGGGCCGCCGCTTCTGGGCGGTATGGCTGAGCAGTTCGAGTTCCTTCCTGGCCGAAGGCCTGCTGCTTGGCGCGGTTCCGCTGCTGGCGGCCACCCTCACGCTGGACGCGCGACTCATATCGATCACTGACGCCGTTCAACAAGCCGGCTGGTTGCTGCTCGGGCTCACCTCCGGGATCGCCGCCGACCGTCTGCCCCGACTTCGCATCATGTGGCTGGCCAATGCGGCCCGGGCCGTCATCGCCTTCACCTTTGCCATGGTGGTCATGATCGGGCACGCATCGTTGCCGACCTTGTATCTGCTCGGCCTCCTGCTGGGCCTCGCCGCGCCGTTCTTCGACAACGCGTCGTCGGCAGTGCTGCCCGAACTGGTCCAACCGCACCAGTTCCAATGGGCGAACTCGCTAACCCAGATGGCGCTGGCCCTGGCGGCGACCCTCATCGGGCCCCTGATCGGATCGGCAGCTTTCGTGCTGTGGCCGGCCGCTCCCTTCTGGTTCGCTGCGGCGGCCTTCGCCGTGGGCGCCCTCGTCTCGGCCATCGCCTCACGAGTCGCGGGCGCCGCACCGGCGTCGAAGGACACGGCCGACCACCGCGAGCTACTGATGCAGGGACTGACCTACCTGTGGCGCCATCGGGAACTGCGCAGCCTCGCCATCGCTGTGGGCGTGGTCAATTTCGTCATGACCGGAGTCATCGCGGTCCTGGTTCTCTACGTGCTGCAGATACTGCACCTTCCGCAATCGGCCTACGGCGTTGTGGTCGCCATGTTCGCGGTCGGCGGCCTGGCCGGCGCGTTGCTGACCTCGCGGATCACGGCGCTGATCGGCGAGCGCACCAGCGTCCTGGTCGCCCTCGGCTTCTTCGGAGCGTCGATGATCGCACTGGGTGTCTTTCCGATGGTCGGCGTCGCATTCCCGGCGATCGCGGTGGCCGGCTTCTTCTCCATGGTCTGGAATGTGACCGTCAACAGCTACCGGCAGCGCGTCGTTCCCCTGGATCTGCTGGGACGAGTCACTTCGGTGTTTCGGATGCTGGCTTTCCTGGCGATGCCCGTCGGCGCGCTCGCTGCGGGCATGCTCAGCCATTCACTAGGGCTGCCGGTCACCTACCTGCTCGGCGGGGTATTGCTGTTGATCAGCGGTAGCTGGACCGCCACCCAGATCGGCGGCATGCCCAACCATCCCGAGCGGGAAGCTCACATCGGGTAGATCTGCTCGACTCGGTCAACGAAGCCACCCATCAGGCGACTTCCAACACCAGCGAACAGCTCTGGACTGCCGGTGGTGAGAAATTGAAGCCGAGGCGTGCGAGGTTCGTCGTGAAGCAGTCCGGAATCGGCCAGATTGGCGAAGACCTCACGGGCACACTCTTCCGCCGACGACACCAGAGTCACCTCGTCGCCGACGACGTAGGAGATCACGCCGGCCAGCAACGGATAGTGGGTACATCCCAGAATGAGCGTGTCGATCTCGGCTTCGCGCAGCGGCAGCAGATAGTCGCGGGCGGCCTGCATGAGCTCTGGTCCGCTGGTGATGCCCGCCTCCACATATTCCACGAACAGCGGACAGGGCTGGGTGATCAGCTCCACGTCGCGCACTGCCACCAAGGCGTCGTCATAGCTGCCGGAAGTGGCGGTGGCCGTAGTGCAGATCAGACCGATGCGTCCGGTTCGGGTGGCACGGACGGCGCGCCGAGCTGCCGGGAGGATCACGTCGACCACGGGCATGTCGTAGCGTTCCCTGGCGTCACGCAGCACCGCAGAGGAGGCCGAGTTGCACGCGATCACCAGCGCTTTCACCCCGGTACCGGCCAGATAGTCCAGGCATTCCAGGGCGTACTCGCGAACTTCGCCGATGCTCTTGGTGCCGTAGGGAGATCGGGCGGTATCGCCGAGATAGACCATGTCCTCGTTGGGCAGCTGGTCGCGCAGCGCCCGGGCCACGGTGAGTCCACCGAAGCCGGAGTCGAAAACCCCGATCGGGGCCTCAGAGCCATTCACAACCCCCGAGCCTATCGCCCCCAACACCTCAACCTCGTCACCTCGCTACACGTAGTCGAAGTTGCTACCTTCGCGCCTGTAGGAACTTTGATTAGGTGTAGCGAGGTGGAAAGGTTGAGGTATGGCTGCTGAACCTATCGACGTCACCAAACTGGTGCTGCGCACGCTGCGCTTCCTCGACGATGGGCGCCGCAGCGCGGAGCAACAGTGGCGGCGGCTCACTCACACCGACCCCGGGCACACCACGGCCGCGTCCGATCGCCGTCGGCCACCGCAGGTGTGGTAGCCGACTAGGTTGCGACCGAACAGCCGCCCGCCGCCGAACAACCCCCACAGCCCGTCGGCGGGCAGCCGATCGGAAGTTCTTGGGACGCCACGCGTCCGGTCCGCACCAGATGATCCAAAGCGGTGCGGATCAACCCTTCCGTCAAACCAGTGTGGCGCGACATCTCGACCACGGTGGCGGTTCCGGCCGACAGCTCAGCAAGAACCGCACTCAGCGGCCCTGCCGTCGGCGTGGCCGGAGCGATGGTCAGCGGGGTCAGCACCCGGGCGCCACTCATATCAGCAACCGTCCCACCTGGAAGATCGCCACCGCCAGCGTCCAGGCGACTGTCAGCTGCATGCCCATGCCGAATAGCGTCCATTTGGCGCCGATCTCGCGCCACTGTGCCGACAAGGTCGCCACGCACGGCGTGTAGGCCATCAGGAACACCATGAAGGCCAAGGCGGCCGGGATCGGATGCCCATCCGAGGACTCGTTGAAGCTCTGCCACACCGCAGTACCCAGGTCACCGGGGGCGGCGTTGTCGGTGGGCTGTTCGACGGCATAGGTCTGAGCCCACGACGAGATCACGGCTTCCTTGGCCACGAAGCCCACCACCAGGGTGGACGCCGACTCCCACGATCCGAAGCCGGCCGGTTCGAACACCGGTGCCACCGTCTGAGACATCACGCCGTAGAACGAATCGGCCACCGGCACTTGGCCGAACTTCTCGCCGGGCTGGGTCGGGATGGATTGCAGCAGCCAGACCGCGATCACCGTGACCACAATGATGCCGCCGGCGGTCTGCAGGAAGCCCTTCAGGCGCAACCAGGCCACCGAAGCGGTCAGCTTCAGAGTCGGCACCTGATAGGCAGGAAGGTCGATGACCAGCGGTTCGATGGGCTCCGAGCGCCACAGCGTCCCGCGAAGCGCCAGGCCCACGCCGATGATGATCACGATGGAGAGCACATACATGGCGAAGACCGCGGTACCCGCGTAAGGGCCGAAGAAGATCGAACCCATCATCACGAATACCGTCAGCCGCGCGGTGCACGAGGTGAACGGCACCAGCAGCGCGGTGAGGATGCGCTGGCGGGCGTTGGGCAGAATACGGGTACCGCTGATAGCAGGCACATTGCAGCCGTAGCCCACGATCAGGGGCAGGAAGGCCCGTCCGGGCAGCCCGATGGAACGCATCAGCCGATCGGTCACCACCGCAGCGCGGGCCAGGTAGCCCGAATCCTCCAGCACCGCCAGCAGGATGAACATCAGCGTCATCAGCGGCACGAAGGTCAGCAGCATGCCGACGCCGGCGATCAAGCCGTTGACCACCAGGCCCTCGACCCAGGTCCCCGTCAGACCCAACGACGCCAGGCCCCACTGGGCCGCGACGGTCACCGGTCCGCTGAACAGGCCGTCCAACAGGTCCTGCAGCGGTGCGGCTACTGCGGTGGTGAGTTGGAAGACCACCCACATCACGGCCAGGAAGATCAGCGGCCCCCATACCGGGGCGGTCACCCAGCGGTCGATGCGATCAGAACGGGTTCGGGCAGCGGTCTCGGGGGCTGCGCAACTCGCCTCCACCACTGCCGCGATCCAGGTGAAGCGGGCGTCTTCGGCGCCCAGTTCGCTGTCGTCGGATGCCAACAGCAGCGGAGCGGGCGCCGGCTGAGTGAAAGCGTCGCGCACCGTGGCAGCCAGGGCATCCAGGCCGCTGCGGCGGCGGGGATCGATGGCCACCACCGGGACGCCGATTTCGCGGGCGAGGGCTGCGGTGTCGACTGATATACCGCGATTGCGGGCTACGTCGTTCATGGTGATCGCCACCACCAGCGGAAGGCCCTGCTCGCGAATCTGGGAGACCAGGTAGAGACCCCCGGTGAGCCGGGACGCATCGCAGACCACCACACTCAGATCAGGTCGCTGGTCGGACGGCTTGCCGATGAGTAGCTCGCGGGTGAGCGCTTCGTCTGGTGATTGCGGGTCGAGCGAATAGGTGCCGGGCAGATCGATCAGCGCGATGTCGAGAGGCTCGTCGCTGGGCTCGCAGTCGCAGTGGTCACAGTCGCAGCTGGCAGCGGCGAGGTTCGACTTCCAGATGCCGCGAGACACCTCGACGGTGGTACCGGGCCAGTTGCCCATGGTGACCTTGGCTCCGGTGAGAGCGTTGAACAAGGTGGACTTGCCGGCATTCGGGGCTCCGACCAGCGCGACGATCGGGGAGTTCGGGTCGGCGCAGATGCTCGTCGAGGTCTGACAGCAGGCTTTGGCTGAGGGAACCAGCAGGGCCGCCCTCGGCACACCGACGCGGACTTTCGCGGGGGCATCGGCTCCTGATTCGGCCTTCGCCTCCGACAGGGTGTCGTGGTCGGTTGCGGACATCAGGCGGCTACCTCGGCACGGAGCCCGGCGAGCAGAGTGCGTCCTACCGCGACTCGGGAGCCGGCGACCTGAACCACTCGACCACCGCCAGCGGTCTTGGAGATCAGCGAGAAACTGGAGCCGACGCGCAGCCCGAGGGCACTCAATCGTTGGGAGGCACCGGGGTCGACATCGGCTCGGATCAGGGTGAGCGGCGTCTGCAGCGGAGCTTTGCTCAACTCGATCCCTCGCTTCATGCAAGTAAGGCTAGCCTTACTTTTGTCACCTCACCAGCCTGATTCACGATTTCGCAGCACGACTGTAACCAAAATGGGCCGCAGAGCGGGTCAGGCCAGCGCCAGCAGATTCTCGCTCAGGTAGGCGATCCACTCATAGACCCGGTAGACGAACAAGCGCGGATCCTCGTCGGGCAGGCCGTCCAGCTCGGCAGCGTCCTCAGCAGTCTCGATTCCCAACCGGGCAGCCAGGCTCAGCCGCACGGCGGTGAAGGTCTTCAGCCAGTCATCCAGCTCGATCAGACGCACCTGGACCGGATGCTCCCCTGCCTCACAGTCAGCCAGTGCACTCAGCACCACTTCGGCTTGACGCTGCCGATCGCTGCGCTGCTTGGCCTGGGTAAGGTGCCGGAATTCACTTGAGGCCACCGGATCGTCGGGGTAAGCATCGGGAAACAGCCGCTTGATCGCCGGATCGGTTCGGTCCAACGGCTCCGAGGCGTCCAGTTCGGCCTGCCAGCGCACGAACGGGTCCGAGCTGGGTTCGACACCGGCATCGGTGGCGAGCATCTCGGCAAGCTGTTCCACCAGTGATTCCAGCAGCGCAGCCTCATAGTCGGACAGTTTCATCTTGATCATGGAGCCGACACGCTTGAACTCCCTCATCAGCCCGGCTCCATGGTGGCCCACAGACCGTAGCCGTGCATCGCGTCCACGTCGATTTCCATCTGTTCGCGGCTGCCTGCCGAGACTGCGGCCTTGCCCTGGTTGTGCACCTGCAACATGAGTTCGTTGGCCTTGGCCTCGGGATACCCGAAATAGCTGGTGAACACGTGAGTTACGTAACTCATCAGATTCACCGGATCGTCCCAAACGATGGTCACCCAGGTGACCAGGGCCGCTTCCGAGGGCTTATTGAGGGTGGCGGTATCCCCGGCCGAAGCGGGTGGCTGAACGGGCGTGGACACGCTTCCATTCTGTCAGACTCTCGCAGCCGGTCACGATTCGCGATGCCATCACCTGAACCGACCGCCACCGGCCGATCGTGGTTAGGCTGATGCCCATGACTGTCCTCCTGGCACCGGCCGGCGGCCCACTGAGCACTGCGCTGCTGACCGACCACTACGAGTTGACCATGATCCGAGCGGCAATGCGCTCCCAGACAGCGTTTCGTCGCAGCGTCTTCGAGATGTTCCCCCGCCGCCTGCCCACGGGACGCCGCTACGGCGTGGTGGCCGGTGTCGGACGCGCCATCGATGCGGTGAAGGCGTTTCGGTTCGACGAATCGGCGCTGAACTTCCTGCTGGAGGAGAACGTCATCGACACCGACCTGGCCGAATGGCTGGCCGGGTACAAGTTCAAGGGCAATATCTGGGGCTATCCCGAAGGCGAGCTCTATTTCCCGGGCTCGCCGATCCTCACCGTCGAGGGCACCTTCGCCGAGGCGGTGCTGCTGGAGACGCTGCTGTTGAGCATCTACAACTACGACAGTGCGGTGGCCTCGGCAGCATCACGGATGACCGCCATGGCCGGCGATCGGCCCTGCATCGAGATGGGCTCGCGCCGGGCCAACGAGCACGCAGCGGTGGCTGCAGCCCGCGCCGCCTACATCGCAGGCTTCCAAGCCACTTCGAATCTGGAGGCCGGACGCAGTTACGGAGTACCCACCGCCGGTACCGCCGCACACTCCTTCACGCTGCTGCATGACACCGAAGCGGAGGCCTTCAAAGCCCAACTCAAGACGCTTGGCAAGGAAACCACTTTGCTCGTCGACACCTACGACATCGAACAGGCGGTCCGCACCGGAGTGGAACTCAGCAAAGGCAAGCTGGGCGCCATCCGTCTGGACTCCGGCGACCTTGCCGAGCAGGCGTCCGACGTCCGCAAGCTGCTGGACTCCCTCGGCGCGACCAGCACCCGCATTATCGTCACCTCAGATCTGGACGAGTATCAGATCGCCGCACTGCGCAGCGCCCCGGTGGACGGCTACGGTGTCGGCACCTCACTAGTTACCGGTTCGGGCGCACCGACCTGCGGTTTTGTCTACAAACTGGTTGCCCGCGCCGAGAGCGACGCCAAGGATGCGGCGATGATCCCGGTAGCCAAGAACAGCGCCGGCAAGCCATCCATCGGCGGCCGCAAGTTCGCGCTGCGTCGACTCAACACCAAGGGGCGAGCCGAGGCCGAAGTGGTCGGCATCGGCACCCCGCCGGCCAACGACGGAAACGACCGACCGCTCATGGTGCAGCTCATGCGCAAGGGCAAGGCGGTGGGCCGGGAACCGCTGGAGGCCGCCCGCGACCGCCACGCCCGGGCACGTGCCGAACTACCCCAGTCAGCGCGCAAGATGAGCCAAGGCGATCCCGCAATCCCCACCATCGTGATTGAGGCCGCTGCCACATCGAAGTCAGGCGCCAGCCGGGCCAAGAATCGGCCCGCCTCATGAGTACCGCGCTGATCGTCGTGGACGTCCAGAACGACTTCTGCGAAGGCGGATCCTTGGCCGTGACCGGCGGTGCGGCCGTCGCCGCGGCGATCGGTGACCTTCTCGTCGGAAACCATGGCTATGACCATGTGGTGGCCACCCGCGACCATCACATCGATCCCGGAGATCATTTCGCCGCCGAACCCGACTATGTCGATTCCTGGCCGGAGCACTGCGTCGCGGGCAGCCCTGGTGCCGAATTCCACACGCCACTGACCGAATCCCAGTTCGAGGCCGTCTTCGAGAAGGGGCACCACAGTGCCGCCTACTCCGGCTTCGAAGGTACCTGCGATGGTGAAGGCTTGGACGTGTGGCTGGCTGATCACGAGGTGACCCGGGTCGACATCGTGGGCATCGCCACCGATTACTGCGTCAGGGCCACCGCGTTGGACGCAGCCGGGGCGGGGCTGACCACCCGGGTGCTGCTGCCATTGACCGCGGCGGTGGCAGCGGACAGCGTCGCCGACACCGTTGCCGAACTACGTGCTGCCGGCGTCGTCGTCCGGTCCTGAGGTCGAGGCCTCGTTCGCCTCCAGGTCCACACCGGACTGTGGCGCGTTGAGCGGCGCCGTGAAGCCGTTCATCACCGTGGCCAAGCGAAAACTACGCCGGTCGGTGTACAGATCCTCCAAGGAGATGGGCTCACCGTCAGGCCCGCTCAGGGGCACCCTCCAGTTCGGATACTCCACTGAGGTTCCCGGCTGATTCTGGGTGCGATGATCGCCCACGGCATCGGTGAGTGCCGCGCAGAGCACCCGCGACGGAGTGGCCACCAAGAAGCGGTGCATCGCGAGCACGACCTCCTCCACTTCCGGTTCCTCGCCGGTGAGGAAACCACGCTCACGCAACCCGTCGATAACCCGCTCGCGATGCTGCCGGTCGGTTTCCCACTCGACATCCAAGGACTCGGTCAGCAGACCCAAATCGTGACGCAGCCTGATGTGCTCCCCAGCGAGGTAGCCGGCGGTCGGCGGCAGGTCATGGGTGGTCACCGAGGCCATGCAGTACTCCCGCCACGACTGTGGCGGAAGCGGATGTCCTTCGGAGTCGAGTTCGAACCATTCGATCGAGGTACCCAGGATGCCGCGCTCACGCAGATAGTCGCGCACCCACGGCTCCACCACGCCGAGGTCCTCACCGACGATCAAAGCTCCCGCCCGTTGGGCCTCCAACGCCAGTATGCCGACCATCGCCCGATGGTCGTAACGCACATAGGCACCCTGACTGGGGGGCATTCCTTCGGGAACCCACCACAGCCGGAACAGCCCCATGATGTGATCCACCCGCAGACCACCAGCATTACGCAGCACGCCGGACACCATGGCTCGGAACGGCGCATAGGACAGCTCAGCGAGCCGATCAGGTCGCCATGGCGACTGTCCCCAGTCCTGGCCGAGTTGGTTGAAAGGGTCTGGTGGGGCGCCGACGCCGATGCCGTCGGCGAACAGGTTGCCGTAGGTCCAGGCCTCGGCGCTGCGTCCGCTGACGCCGACGGCGAGATCACTCATGATGCCCAGCTTCATGCCCGCGGTGCGAGCGGCGGATTGGGCAGCCCGCAACTGCTCGGCGGCGAGGAACTGCAACCAGGCGAAAAACACGATGCGCTCATGGTGTTTGGCGGCGAAAGCCGCGACCTCCGGCGACGAGGGACGGCGCAGCTTCGCCGGCCACTCTCGAAAATCCTGGCCGTACTCGGCCACCAGAGCCGACCAGGTGGCGAACTGGGTCAGGCCGCGTCCTTCGCGGCGCAAGAAGTCGTTGAAGGCCATCCGGCGAGCCGGTCGCATACCGGCATCGAAAATCACCCGCAGCGCCTTGAGCTTGGCCTTCCAGATCGGGCGACGTTCGATCAGGTCGTTGTCCTGGATACGGTCGCGCAGTTTGCGCTTCAGGTCGCGGATTCGTCGACGGGCATCGGCCCCCAGTTCGGCGTACTCCGGAACCAACTCCGGGCGCAGATAGATCGGATTCACGAAACGGCGAGACATCGGCAAATAGGGCGAGGCCTCGATCGGTGCAGTCGGTTCAGCCGCGTGCAGCGGGTTCACCAACAGATACCCGGCGTACTGCTGGGTGGCCGCCCACACGGCCAGATCGGCCAGGTCACCCAGATCACCCAGACCCCAGGATTCAGCCGACGTGAGGCTGTACAACTGGACGGCGTATCCCCAGGTTCGCCGATCTCCCAGGGCGGTCGGGAAGCCGACGAAGGTCGGCGTCACCACCAACGACGCGTCCACCTCGCCGTCGGCGGTCGCCGCCTCCAGCCGGTGGTAGCCCAAGGGGAGATCCGCGGGGAGCTCGAAGGCGGCCTCACCCAGGAGCCGACCGGAGAGTTCGCGCGGCGCCACATCGTGACGCAACTGGGTCAGTTCACGCTGGCCGCCTTCCTCGAGGCGCACCGCCACCCGCACCCAATCACCGTGTGGCAGGTGCACCAGCAACGGCTCCGCACACCCCTGCTCGACGACGACGCAGGGGGGAAGGACCCGATTCCAGGGCTGATCGTGTACTGCGTTCAGTGCCGCGGTTGACTTGTCGGGATCGGTGGCGTCGACATCCATCGCGGCCAGAATGGCGATCACGGTCTCGGCACTGACCTCGGTGAGGCGGCCTTTCCAGTCCCAGAATTCGGTCGCGATGCCGTACGCATGAGCGAGTTCGGCCAAGTGAGGGTCAGACAGTGCCATGTGGGGCTTTCACGTTCTACGACCAGAGCGCTGCCAACGATATCGGTATGGCTCAGGAACGTTCGAATGGTGCCAACAATTGACGCAGCAGATCGGCCAGTTCTTGGTGAGATTCGGCGGGAATGGTGGCGAGCAGCTGACGTTCAAAGTCCAGCAGATCACTCAAAGCGGCCTGAACTCGCCGCCGACCATCGTCGGTGAGTCGGACCAGTACGCCGCGGCGGTCGGTGACATTGGGCAGCCGAACTACCAGGCCGCGGGCTTCAAGCCGGTTCACGCGGTTGGTCATGGTGCCCGAGGTGGAGAGCGTCTCGTGGATGAGTTCGCCAGGAGAGGCTTCATAGGGAGGGCCCTGTCGACGCAGCGCGGCCAGCACGTCGAACTCCCAAATCTCGAGCTCCTGGGCGGCGAAGGCGTCGCTGCGGGCCCGGTCCAGGTGGCGGGCCAGACGACTGATGCGCGAGAAGCTGGCCAGCGGCGCGGTGTCGAGCTCGGGCAGCTCGCGCGCCCACGACGCGAGTATCTCGTCTACCTCGTCCATAGCGCCCCCGACTATCTCGATGTCGAGATGTTATCAAGCGAGTGATTGACCACCGGCCCGATGCGCAACGAAGCCACCAGCCCCAGGACTGCCACGACCGCCATCGCGGTGAACACCGGACCGAAGGCGACGCCGAGCCTGGTTTCGTCATCGCTCACGACGATCAGGGCGGCGAAGATGGTGCCGGCAAGGCCTGCCACCAGCGAGCTTCCCAGTGCCTCCCCCACTTGCAGCGAGGACGTGTTGGCGCCCAGTTCAGCCGCTGGGGACAGTTCCATCACCACCAGGTTCGTGCTCGACATCTGCAGCCCCATACCCAGACCACCGACCACCCAGCCCACGACCACAGCCCACAGCAAGCTCCCCGGGAACCAGGCGGCGGTCGCCACCAGACTCAATCCTGCCGCCGTGGCCACGCCTCCCACACTGACGATCTGATCGCGGCGCAGCATCAACCACGGCCGTGACTGCAACCACGACCCCGCCGTCCAGCCGATGGAGCCGATGGTCAGTGCCAGCCCGGCGGTTGTCAGATCCAGCCCTTCCGAACGCGTCAACATCAAAGTCAGGAAGGTCTCGGCGCCGAAGAACGCCCCGGTGATCAACAGGCGGGTGTTCACATTGGCGGCCAGCCCGGTGCCGATCAGCCGGTAGCCGCGTGGCAGCAGCGTCGGCAGCCCTAATCCCAGCAGCAGCACTGCTGCGGCCAGCCAGGCCAGCGACCACGCGTCGAATCGCTGACCTGCAATCTGCAGCGAGGCCGCGCCGACGGCCACCATGGGTGCGGCCAGCAACGGCGAAAGCCCACCTCGGGCGTTCAATTCCGGGTCTTCGTCGGGGGCCGGCAAGTCTGCGTGCCGTA
Source organism: Propionibacteriaceae bacterium UBA7704 (assembly GCA_002482525.1). Classification (GTDB taxonomy): domain Bacteria; phylum Actinomycetota; class Actinomycetes; order Propionibacteriales; family Propionibacteriaceae; genus Propionicimonas. Next base: position 94,944 of record DLGC01000020.1, read on the forward strand.
GCGGAGACAGGATCAACAGGCCACCCAACGCCATCAACGGCAACACCGAGAAGAACACCCAGTGCCAACTCAGCTGCGTGCTCAGCCATCCCGCGATGGGTGGTCCGATGAAGGCCGGCAGCATCCAGGCCATCGACATCCACGTCATCATCACAGCCCGCTCGCGCCCGTCGAACAATCGCGCGACCAGCACCATCACAGTCAGGTTCATGGTGCCGCCGCCCAGACCCTGGATGAAACGCCCCAACAGCAGAATCGGCATGCTGGGCGCCGACCCGGCCACCACCAGTCCGAGGGCGAACACGATGAAGCCCACGACCATCGGCAACCGGGGTCCGACCTTGTCGCTGGCCCGACCGGCTACCACGATGGCCACGATCTGCGAGATCACGAACGCGGTGAAGGCCCAGGCGTAAAGGTCCACATCGCCCAGATCGGCGGCCGCAGCCGGCATGGCCGTGACTACCGCGATCTGTTCGAAGGCGATCGCCACCACGCACAGCAGCAGGCCCACCACCAGAGCGGTGTGTGAGCGACGCGGTTCGACCTGCCCCACAGCGAGTCCCTTCCTCGATACGATCACGACGACGCGGAGCCACAAGGAGCACCATGAACACCAGCGAACCGCACGACTCTATTCCTCATTCTGAGGCAGCGTCGATGCCGGATGCCGGAGCTGGCGAGCACGCTGGTCGGCGATTCATCGACGATGAGGCGACGGCCGCAACGGATCGTGCGTCCACCACCGTGCCCGCGACGCCTGATCAGCAGCCGGCCGCATCGGTGCCCGACTTCGTTCCACCCGGCTACGGATCGGCCGGCGACAGCGGACCGCAGACCTACCTCGATCCATTCGGGGCGGCGCCAACGAACTTCCCGCCACCGCCACCACCGGCAGCCCCCGCACCCGTAGCCGCCATACCGGCAGCCCCCGCCTCGGCAGTCCCGGCGGCACTGCCCAACGCCTACCCGCCGCCTGCACCCGTGGCCGGCCAGCCTGAGCCGATTCCCGTGGATCCGGGTGGGCCGGAACGCGTTGGCCGCGGCGTGCTGTTCTCCTTAGGTGGCATTGTGCTGGGCGTCGTCGCGACGGTCGTGCTGTGGCAGCTGAACTTCATCGCGGCTTTCACCAGCTTGGTGATGGCCTGGGCCTGCATCTGGCTCTACGCCAAGGGCGCCGGGCGTCCGCCTCGCAAGGGTGTCTTCGCTGTGGTGACGGTGATCGCGCTGGGTGTGGTTCTGGCGCTGGTGTCCGCCATTGCTTCCGATGCCGTGGTGTACGCCAACGAGTATTTCGGTCAGCCGTCGATGGCCGACTATGTAGACACCATTGTGCTGGTGCTCAGCACCCCGGAGGTGTGGAGTGAATACGCCACCAGCATCGCGATGTATGTGCTCTTCGCCGCGTTGGGTACCGTAGGCATCATCATGCAACTCGCCCGAGGTAAGCAGACGTCATGACCACTGAACAACCCCAGACCGTGACCATCGTCAAGGAGCGCACCGAGGAGCGCACGCTTCCGGTGCCCGATGAGGGTGACCACGAACGTTTCTCCCACTACGTGCCCAAGGCCAAACTCACTGAGGCCATGGTGATGGGCACCCCGGTGATCGCGCTGTGCGGCAAGGTGTGGGTGCCGTCGCGCAACCCTGATCGCTATCCGGTCTGCCCGGAGTGCAAAGAGATCTGGGAATCCATGCGCGACGGGAACGAGTAGCTTCCCCGGCATGGCCCAAAGCCATTTAGGATGTGGGCCATGGCAACAAAGACGCTCATCGTGCTCCGCCACGCGAAGTCCTCTTGGCAGACCACGGAGTCCGATCAGCGGCGACCGCTCTCGGACCGCGGTGAACGAGATGCAGTCGCAGCCGGAGAGATCCTGGCCGGCCACGACATCGATGCAGTACTCGCCTCCGCCGCCACCCGCGTGCGACTGACCTGGGAAGGTGCCCAGGATGGCGGTGCGGAGTGTGAGAACGTTCGCTTCTCCGAAGCGATCTACCACGCCTGGCCCGGTGAACTTCTCTCCATGATCCAGGGCTTCGACGAAGATTCGTCCACGGTGGTTCTCATCGGACATCAGCCCACCTTGTCCGAGCTCATCCTCAGCCTGGCCAAGGCCAATGATCTGACCGAGAAGGTGGCCAAGAAGTTCCCGACCTGCGGTCTGGCCGTCCTCACCTTCCGAGGCAAATGGAAGAACCTGGCCGAAGGCAAGGCCACGCTGACCCGATTCGAGATTCCGCGGGGCTGAGCCCGACGGCAGCGGATGGGTGCGGTAATGATTCGAGCGATTCTCGCGCTGATTCTCACCCTCGCTTTCGTCGGCTCCGGGATCGACCCGGCCAGCGCCGAGGAGCCCTCACCGACGGCCTCGCCAACTCCGACGACCAGCGCCAGTCCGATGCCGAGTCCGGCACCCACCACCGATCCTGCGCCGAGTGAGGAACCCGATTGCCGCGGTGCCGCCGATACCCGGTCAGCAGCTCAACGCAACAAGCCCTTTCGGGTGTGCGCGGTGGTGGTGTTGTCCAAGCATCATCGCGTGACGGCGACCTACCGACCCAAGCTGGTGACCGTCTCGGTGCCGCGAAACGGCATCAGCCAGGTGGCGCTGCAGCGGGTCGCGGCCACAGCGTTGAAAGCACTGTTCACTCGGGCGAGAAAGGCCGGCCACAAACTCGTCGTGCGTTCGGCCTACCGTTCCTTCAGCACCCAGAAGTACCTCTATCGCCGCGACCACCGGCTCACCGCCCCACCTGGTGCCAGCGAGCATCAGTCCGGCTTGGCCGCCGATCTCGCGGTGATCCGCAAGGGACGCCTGGTGCGCGGCTATGCCTTCGGCACCAGCGCGGCCGGCCGCTGGGTACGCAAGCACGCTGCCGAGTTCGGCTTCATCCTGCGATATCCCAACCACCGCGCGGCGATCACGGGTATCCCCTATGAGCCCTGGCATTTCCGCTACGTGGGCCGTACCGCCGCAGCCGGGGTAGGCAAGACCAAGACCAAAACGCTGGAGCGCTATCTGAAGGTCTCCGCCTGAGCCTCAGTAGCGATACAGATCGCTCTTGAACGGTCCGGCCACCGGGACGCCCAGATACTGCGCTTGTTCCTCGGTGAGCTCGCTCAGTTTCACCCCGAGAGCGTCCAGGTGCAGTCGCGCGACATACTCGTCGAGCTCCTTGGCCAAGGTGTGCACCTCAATCGGATACGCCTCAGGACGGGTGAACAGCTCGATCTGGGCCAGCACCTGGTTGGCAAAAGACGTACTCATCACGAAACTGGGATGACCGGTGGCGTTGCCGAGATTCAGCAGTCGTCCTTCGCTGAGCACGATGATCGAATGGCCGTCGGCAAAACTCCAGCGGTCGACCTGGGGCTTCACCGGGGTCCGGGTCACGTCCGGAATTTCGGCCAGCCCGGCCATGTCGATCTCATTGTCGAAGTGGCCGATATTGCCAACGATGGCCAGATGCTTCATCCGGCTCATCTGCTCGGCGGTGATCACCTTCAGGCACCCGGTGGCGGTGATGAAGATGTCGCCCTCGGCAACGACGTCATCAAGGGTGGCGACCTGGTAGCCGTCCATGGCTGCCTGCAGGGCACAGATCGGGTCGATCTCGGTGACGATCACGCGAGCGCCCTGACCGGCCAAGGACGCCGCGCAGCCCTTGCCGACATCGCCGTAGCCGCACACCACTGCGGTCTTGCCACCGATGAGAACATCGGTGGCCCGGTTGATGCCGTCGATCAGGGAGTGGCGAATGCCGTAGCGGTTGTCGAACTTGGACTTGGTCACCGAGTCATTGACGTTGATCGCCGGGAACAGCAGGGTGTTGTTGCGCGCCATCTCATAGAGCCGGTGAACCCCGGTGGTGGTCTCCTCGGTCACGCCGAAGATCGACTGCGCCACGCTCTTCCAATCCACACGCGACTCGGCCAGCCGTGCCAGCAGCACCGCATACTCCTCGGAGTCGTGCGGACCGGCGCTCGGCACGGCCCCGGCCTTGGCGAACTCCACACCCTTGTGCACCAACAAGGTGGCGTCGCCGCCGTCGTCAAGGATCATGTTGGGGTCGGTCTCGCCCCAGTCCAGGATCTGTTCAGTACACCACCAGTAGTCGACCAGCGATTCGCCTTTCCAGGCGAAGACGGGCACGCCTCGCGGGTCGTCCGGGGTGCCATCAGGACCGATCACGATGGCGGCCGCTGCTTCGTCCTGGGTGGAGAAGATGTTGCACGAGGCCCAGCGCACCTGGGCTCCCAGCTCCACGAGAGTCTCGATGAGGACTGCGGTCTGCACTGTCATGTGCAGCGACCCGGCGATGCGCGCACCGTGCAACGGCTTGCTTTCGCGGTAACGCGCACGCAGTGCCATCAGTCCCGGCATCTCATGCTCCGCCAGCGTGATCTGTTCCCGCCCGGAGGCGCCCAACGAAAGGTCTGCAACCCGATATTCCACCCTGTGATCCTACCGTCCCCTCGAGCGCGCCCGATTCGGTCACAAGCCCCAACCCAGGGCGGAGCCAGTGACCGAAAGGGCATCGCTCGGCGCGGGGTGGCTGCAGATAGGATCACCGCGTGAGCGAGGTCAGCATTGTCGGGATCGGGCAGGTACCAGTGGTCGCCGCCAGCCCGTTGAGTCTGCGCCAGCTCGGCGCCGAGGCCGCTCGACTCGCGATGGACGATGCCGGCGTCGACAGCGTGGATGCGATCTTCGTCGGCAACATGCTGGCCGACGAACTGCAGGGCCAGAAGCACCTTGCGGCGCTGATCGCCGACGAAGCGGGCCTGCGCTGGGCCGAGGCTCTGCAGGTGCGCGCCGCTACCGCGACCGGAGCCGCCGCATTACGCATGGCCTATCTGGCAGTCGCCTCCGGACAAGCGGAGGCTGCCATCGCTCTCGGTGTGGAGAAGATGAGCACCGATCGTGAGCACGTCATCTCGGCGCTGGCCAAAGGCTTGGATGCTGAGTTGGAGGTGCCTGGTGGTGCCACTTTGTTGAACACCAACGCACGACTGATGCAGCTGTATCTGGAGCGCTACGGCTGCCGAATCGACGACTTCGACGGCTTTGCGCTGAATGCCCACACCAATGCGAACGGGAATCCTCGCGCCCTGTTCCACGACCGCACCATCACGAAGGCGACCATCGATGCCGCTCCCGTGGTGTCGGCCCCGCTGCGTCGCTACGACGCCGCCCCGATCTGTGACGGCGCGGCCGCAGTGGTGCTCACCCGAACCGACCAGGCCCGCGCCTTCCAGCACCAGCCGGTGAAGATGCTCGCCGCCAGTGTGGTGACCGACCGATTCCGAGTCGATGATCGCCCCGATCCGTTGCGGTTGGAGGCTTCCGCCCGCTCAGCTCGGTCGGCTTTCAAGCGCGCCAATGTGCATCGCAACGAGGTCGACCTGTTCGAAGTCCACGACGCCTTTTCGATCATGGCTGCGCTGATCCTGGAGGCGGTGGGCTTCGCCGACCCCGGCGAGGGTTGGCGCCTAGCGGCCGACGGCGAGATCTTCCGGGACGGCTCGATTCCGATTTCCACCATGGGTGGTCTCAAGGGCCGCGGACATCCGATCGGCGCCTCGGCGATCTACCAGACCTGCGAGATCGTGCAGCAGCTCACCGGCAATGCCGGGGTCAACCAGCTCCCCGATCCGAAGATCGGCCTGCTGCAGAGCGTCGGCGGGGCCGGCAGCACGGTGCTCACGCACCTGTTCGGGGTGTGAACTGGCTCAGCGAGTCTGTCCGGCGCGCACCGCGATCACTGTCTTGGCGATCCGATCGGCGCGCGTCTGCTCCCGTTTGGCCTCCGTCACCCAGACCACGTAGGCCTTCTGATGGGAGTACGCCATGCCCGCGAACCGGAACTCGGCCTGGGGATCGGCGGCCAGCGCCGCAGCCAGATCTGCCGGCACTTCGACGGTGCGCGGTTCCTGATCCCGTGCGATGTCCATTGATGCGGTTTGGTCCAGCTCCAGCCCTGCCTCGGCACGCGCTGCTTTGCTGAAACCGATGACGTTCTTGCCGCCCATGCGAGCGAGGCGCAGCCGCAACGTGGTGCCTGCCACGGTCACCGTTACCGGAAACGCCTTCGCGCCATCTCCCAGGACGGCGACCTGTTCGTCGCTGAGCTCCACAGCGCCGGCAGGACCGAAGGGCTGCAGGGTCAGCTCGACTGTCAGGATCTGTGCCATGCGGCGAGCCTAGAACCCGATCGGCCGGCCTTACGGCGCGAGAGGCAATTGTCCTGCTCGGGCTGTGGCCTGCTCTGCGGTGGCAGCGTGCGGCTCAGCCGGTGCGAGTCCTCGATCGATGTCGGGCTCCAAATAGAGCGCAGTCACCCATGGCTCGGCAGCGCGAATGGCGACCTCGGCGTTGTCGATCACGGTCGCGACACGGGCCGCCGACTCGGTGGGCTCGACGGCGATCTTCGCTGCCACCAGAATCTCTTCGGGTCCGAGATGCAGTGTCTTCAGATGAATCACGCGGGTCACACCGTCCGCACCGGCCAAGGCTGTGGTGATATTGGTGACCGCCGCCGGGGATGCCGCCTCGCCGAGCAGCAGACTGCGGGTCTCGATGGCCAAGGTGATCGCCACCAACAGCAGCAGGATGCCGATCAACGCGGTGCCGACGGCGTCCCAATAGGGATTGTGGGTCAGCAAGGTCATGCCGACACCGATCAGCGCGAACAACAGGCCCAATAGCGCGGCGAAATCCTCCAACAGGACAACCGGCAGTTCAGGCGACTTGGAGGTCTTGATGAACCGCGACCAGGACTGGCGTCCCTTGCTGGGCAGAGATTCCTTCACCGCGGTGCGCAAGCTCGCACCCTCGGCCACGATGGCAAGCCCCAACACGACCAGCGGCACCCACCACCACTCGCTGTTCAGCAACTCGTTCTCATGCCCGGCGAGAGTCTCTTCCACCTTGTGGTAGGCCTCGTACAAGGCGAACAACCCGCCCAAGCTGAACAGGATGATCGACACCAGGAAGGCATTGATGTAGCGAGCCCGCCCGTAACCGAAGGGGTGTTCGGCGGTGGCCTGTCGCTTGGCCGTGGCGCCGCCGCGCAGCAGCAGGATCTGGTTGGCTGAATCCGCCACCGAGTGCACGCCCTCGGCCAGCATGGACGCTGCACCGGTCAGCGCCCAGGCACCGAATTTGGTGACGGCGATGAACAAATTGGCACTCAGGGCAGCGATGACTGCCTTATTGCTTTGATGACTGCTCACAGCGCACCATCCTGCCAGACCCTGGCAGGGGCGCGAGCACCTGGTCGGGGAGGTGCGTCAGCGGCGCCGGGCGAGCCCGATCCGCAGGTAGCTGGCCGCGAAAAGGCCCTTCAGCAACACGGTGACATACCGCTCCACGGGGTCACCTTGGTCATGGGCCAGGTCGGAGATCATGACGTCCTGGGTCTGAGCCAAGGCCGAGAGCCGGCGCCGCTCCTCCATCGCCTGCTCGTCGTCGCGACCATCGTCGATCATCACCAATCCGGGACGCCGCAGCGGCGCGTCATCTTCGAAGGGATCGGCGAAGGGGTCTCGGGGCGGGACGGCCGACAGCAGCGGTTCGAGGGCACCGGCATCGGCGGAGAGCACCACTCGTCCGCTCGCCGCGCGCAGCGCTTCGGCGATGCGGCGGCTGGCACGCGCCGCCAGAATCGACCCGCCCCACACCAACGGCGCCGCGTCGGCGAGTTCCAGGGCCACGGCTTTGGCCGGGTTCTGCGAGATGTCCAGTTGTGCAGAGGACTCGGTGGCTACCGCATCCATGGCATCGGCGACATCAGGGATGGAGATTTCCGGCCCGAGTCCCAGCCGATTAACCGCGGCCAAGGCGACGATGGCGGCGGCCAGTGGGTCTCCGGTGGTCGTCGGAAGCAACGTGGTGGCCGAGGAACCGGCCTCCTGGGCCAACAGCGAGTCCGGCGGTGCCACGATCAACAATCGGCAGCCACGGCGTACCGCCTCGAAGGCGCCCGCAAGACTGGCCTTGTCACCGCCACCCAAGACCACGACGACGTCCAGCGGGCCCACCCAGCCCGGGAGCCCCAACCGAGGCCAGGCGACCAGTGGCACCGGGCAGGTGGGTTCCAGGACCGCACGCAACAGGCGCGCCTCGGGCCCGAAGGTGATCATGGCGCGAATCTGGTCTTCCCGACCGAGTTGGTCCAGCGAGTCCTGCGCCATCAGCGCCTCTCGGCGCAGCCGCGCGCCGGATTCGGCCAATGGCCGCAAAATGTCATCGGCTTCGCTCAGCGCGACCGGGTCTTCCAGTCTCGAATCCTCGAAGTCGTCCACGCCTCAGTCCTGACGGGCTTGGTCCACGAGCAGGATCGGGATGCCGTCACGAACCGGATAGGTCAGTCGGCAACTTGTGCACGCCAGTTCGTTGGACTCGTAGTCCCAGGCGAATTTGGTGCGGCACGAAGGGCAGACCAGCACATCCATCAGCTCGGCGGGCAATTCCTCCATCAACGTTCCTTCCGAATCAGTTCCAAGGCAGCGTCGCGGAGTTCAGACATCCAGTCGGCGGTTCGGGCTTCAACATTGAGCCGGAGCAACGGTTCGGTGTTGGACTCACGCACGCTTACCCACCAATCATCCCCCGTGATCAATAGACCATCGGTCCAGGTGACCACACCGTGGTCACCGAGACGATCGGCCACCGCTTTCATGGCAGTGGCCGCATCAGCGACCGTGGAGTTGATCTCACCGGATGCCACATAGCCGGACAACTCCTCGACCAGGGCAGACATCGAACTCGCCTTCCCTAGTAGCGATAACACGTGCAGGGCGGCAAGCATTCCGGTATCGGCGCCCCAGAAGTCCCGGAAGTAGTAGTGAGCGGAGTGCTCACCACCGAAGATCGCGTTGTGTTCGGCCATCTTGGCCTTCATTCGGGTGTGCCCGACGGCGCTCACCACCACCTGTCCACCGGCGTCCGCGACGACCTCATTCACGAGTCGGGAGGTGATGGTGTTGATCACGATGGTCGCGCCGGGCTCGCGGGCCAGTTCGGCACGGGCGATCAGCGCGGTGATGATCGAGGGGCTGACCACCTGGCCGTTCTCGTCGATGATGAAGCAACGGTCGGCGTCGCCGTCGAAGACCAGGCCCAGGTCAGCATGGTTGTCCCGCACGGCACGTTGGGCGTCGACCAGGTTCTGCGGTTCCAAAGGGTTGGCCGGATGATTCGGGAAGCTGCCGTCCAGGTCGAGGTACAGCCCGATGAGGTCGACATCCAGCGACCCCAGCACCACCGGGGTCGTCAGCCCGGCCATGCCATTGCCGGCGTCCACCACGACGCGAAGTCGACGCAGACCGTTGAGATCGACCAGCGAATGCAGCTTGGCCGCGTAGGCCTCGGTGAGATCGTCGACCTGACGGATCGCGGCCGGCAGGTCGAGCGGGGGCAGCTCAGCGAAACTCAGTTCGGTGATGGCAGCCATCTGCTCGGGGCTGATCGGATAGGCATTGGTCTGGCAGAACTTGATGCCGTTGTAGCCACTCGGGTTGTGGGACGCGGTGAACTGCACTCCGGGAAGGCCAAAATGCCCCGAGGCGAACCACAATCCGTCGGTGGAGGCCAAGCCGACATCGATGACACTGGCGCCGCGGCTCATCGCGCCGGCGGCGAAGGCAAGCGACAACTCGCGGCCGGCCAGGCGCATATCTCGACTCAGCAGGAACTCCTTGCCGGCCAGTTCGAAGGCGTCAACGAAGGCGGCACCAATGCGGCGTGCCCCAGCCTCGTCCCACTCGACGCCGACCAATCCGCGAATGTCGTTTGCCTTGAATATCCCCGGCTGAATCACAGATGGAGCCTAGCGCGAACGATCCTCAGGATCGGCGATCACCGACAGGTGCCCTTTGCGCCGTGCGACCTGGGGCTCCACGGCTGGCTCCGCCACGCCGAGACCGGCTTTCCGGACCGCGTCGGCGAGCAGCATCAAGTCGTCTCCCGATGGCTGCGGCGTGCTGATATCACCGGGCAGACGAATCACTTCCCACCCTCGCGGCGGGCTGAACTTGTGAGTGTGTTCGGCACACAGGTCGTAGCTGCCCGGCTCGGCGTGCGCCGACATGGGCCCCAGCACCACAGTGGCATCGGCGTAAGCAAAGGTCAGCGTGGCCACTGCCGGGTGGGGGCAGGCCGTCCGCGAGCAGCGCCGATTGATCACCCGATCACGCTACCCCGGAACTCCGACAGCCCGAGGTCTTCGCGGGCAGGTGTCGCCGAACTGGTCTGCATCCGGTGAACTACGCTGGCCCCATGCGACGACGGGATCGGCACGGGCGAGGGTTGCGGGGGCCACTGGCCCGACCCAACGAACTCACCGGCGGCCCGGTTCCGGTACGCACTCCGCCTCGCGGCGCGGCATTGTTCGCCGAGTGCTTGCGCACCTCGGTCAGCACCGGGATGGCCCACTGCCCGCAAGCCTTTGTCGGGGTGGACATCGGATTCGAGGACGTTCCTACCAATGTGGAACGCTGGTGGGCCGACAAGGTTCCCCTCGCGAGCGCCACGTCGGCGGCGCCTGGACGCAATGCCGCGGTGGTGCTGTTCCGGCGTCCGATCGAACACCGCGCGCAGGACGCCGCCGAATTGCGGCGCCTGGTGCATCGAGCCTTGCTCGAGCAACTGTCGGCGCTCACCGGGATCGACATCGACCAGATCGATCCCAGCTTCAACCCCGAGGACTAGGTCGCTGGCGTCAGGCAGGCCCGCCCTAGCTCAGATGTGGATCGTAGGCGATGGTGGCTCGACTGCTGCGGGCTTCGCTGGCGACCAGATCCAACACTGCGATGCCCTTGACGCCGCCGCTGCTGGAGGTGGCCACCACCGAGCCGTACAGCAGAGTTGAATCAGTACGGATGCGGATCACGGTGGTGAGCGTCTTGGGCAACGCGACCGTCGTGCTGGACTCGGCAGGCACCGTGACCGTGGTGTCCACGGCAGCAGCGGTTCCCTTGGCGATCGACAGCGTGACGGTTGCGTCGGTCGCTGCGGCATTGACCAACTGCAACTGTCCGGTCGTACCGGTGCCCAAGGACACCGGCCACACCGCATCGGACGGCAGCGGCGGGGTATAACCCGCCACCGCGCTGTCGATCGACGCCGTGGGGCGGCCATTGTCGACCAGCACTGCTGCGGTGACCGGCAGGTTCGACGTCAGGCGCACTCCGGCGGCTTCGCCGTCCAGACCCGGTGCCAGCTCGATCGTCTGCGTGGTGGCAGGCGGCACGTCGATGCGCTGCGCATCGGACAGTTGGCTCAATCCGGTCGGGCTGAGCACATCGATGTCCACGCCGGCGGTCAGTTCGCCAGGGTTGGAGACCACCAGCGTGCGGCTTCCGCCGCCGGCTGGGATGCCGGGCAGCACCAGATTGGCAGCTGGCGCCAGACCGTCAGGAACCCAATCCGACGAATACGGAGCAGTGCGATTCCAGCTGAACTGGCGCAGGAAGGCCGCCACCCGGCCCTGTGATGTGGTGACCTTCAGGGTGATCGGCTGGTCGGTGCGATCGATCACCGACAGCGGCACCGCCTGCTGCGATCCGCCCTTCACGCTGACCCCTCGCGGCGCGTTGAGGCGTCCACCTGGACCATAGGCAACCAGATCGACCACCGCTTCCGCTGAGTCCAGGTTCACCAGGATCAGGTCGGCCTGAGCTTCCTTGGAGACATCCACACCAGTGAACCAATGCTCCGACTGCGGTGAGGCGCACCCCGAGGCGGCCAAGCCGCGAGACGGCCCGTTGGGTGCGCTGGAGATGGTGGTGGCCCCGAACAGATGGGTGTCCTTGACCGACACCCGCATCGGCTGGCGCGGATTCTCGACCACGACGAGCTTGTTCGATTCGGCCACCTTGCGCGGCGTCGAGAGCTTCGAGGTGCGGACAGTCTCCCCGACAGCGACTGCCGCGACTCTCACGTCGGCAGTAGCGGTGTCCGGTGCCGGACATACCACCGAGACCCGACTATCGGACTCCCCCACCGGGGATTCCGGCAGCGGTTGAGCCGAGACCAGCGAGCCGGCAGTCACGGCAGCAGCGAGCACCAGGGCCAGGGCGGCGGGCACGATCCAGGGTTTCATCAGGACTCCCCTCCGGCGACACGACGAGGCTCGGCCGGAAGGCGCCGACGCACCGACGGTGCGGCGAGCAGAGCCAGCAGGACGATGCCGGCCAACTGCACCCAGGCCCACCAATAGTCATCAGACTCCAGCGTCAGCCGCAGAGTTCCCCCCTGCGGGCCCAGGGTGTACGCCGTCCCCGGTGGGTCGGTGGGACGCACTGGCGCTGCGGTGTCTCCGACCGCAACCTGCCACCGCGGATCGGCCGGCTGCGCCAGCTCCAGACGGCGGTCGGCAGCACCGGCCGGAATCGGCTGCCCTGCCCCGGTGACGGTGCGTTGGTCGCCGTCGACCACCGTCGCCACTCCAGAGCCCGGCACCGGCCACACGAACTGCTCTGCGGTACCCGTGCCCAGCCCCAGACCAGGGGTGTTGTTGATCGAGATGCGCTGGGAAGCTTCACCACCAGCCAGGGTGATGTAGGACACCCCCAGCCGCTGCAGGTCTGCGACGATCTGTTCGTCGGCGGTGTCACTGATCAACCGGGCGACGACCGAGGCCGCCAGCGCCTTGGCCGCCTCGCTGCCACCGTAGGCCAGGCCGCGCTCGGGGTCGCCAAGGCGAGAGAAGTCACCTTCCACCAAAGCCCAGCGCACATTGTCACCGTCGGATTCCATGGCCAAGGTTCGTCCCGGAGTCGCCGACACCTGCACATTGCGAACGAAGGCCGGCACCGTCCCGACCGGCTCGCGCGACAGTCCGGTCTGGCCCGAGATCACCCACCAGCCGGTCCCCAGCAGCAACGACCCGGCAGTAATGATCGCTAACAGAAGGGTGCCCAGGTGACGCAGCCCCAGCCCCACCCCAGCCAACTCCTCACCGACGTCCTGCAGCCCCACCACCGCAGCGATGAGCAGGGCGGCGACGACCAGCAGTTGCCATTCGGCGGCCTGCGGACGGGTCCAGATTCCCGGCGGTACCTGGACCGCCACGTGGGTGATGGCCACCATGACGGCGACCATCACGACCGCCACCGCGAGAAGCGGCAACGCGACCCGCGGACGCCTCAGGGCGGCAGCGAATGCCGCGATCCAGCAGGTCGTGAAGAAGACGATCGTCAGCCACAACGGCGCAGCATCGGGCAGGAGTTGACCGGCGAGCACCTGCCAGGCCGTCACCGCTGTCCCCGGCGCCAGGCTGGGGTCGATGCCGGTCAGCAGACGTCCGGGATAGCGGATCATCGCCATTCCCCACGGCCCGACCAACAGCAGTAACGGGGCCGCCAGCACCGCAGCCCATTGCAGCCAGGCACGCGCTCGACCGGCACGCAGACCGCTGACTACAGCAGCCACCGCCAGCACGACCCAGAAGGCCGGGACCAACGAGACCAACAGCAAGGACCAGAAGGCCAGCGCGCCGGCTGATCGCCAGCTCCATTCCTGTGAGGCGAGCCAGCCCCGGGCGCTGTATCCGAGCATGGGCAACAGCACCGCAGTCGAAGCGACGCCGAGGCTGCCGGCATTCAGCGAGCCGATCAGAACCGGGGTCAGGGCGTAGCCGAGCGCGGCGATCGCGGCCAGGTACTGGTCGGCGATGAGTTGACGCAGCAGTCGGAAGGCCACCAGCCACGACAGGGGCACGGCCAGCACGATCATCGCCGTCACCCACCAGTCGGGGTTCCCGAGCGCGATCAGGGAGAAGAGCCCGGTCAGCGCGGCCCACGGGGCACCGACGCCATCGCCGCCGGGAACTGGCGCGAGGTAGCTGTCCAACAGACCGGTCCACTGGTCTGGTGCCGGCAGGAGTTGCGCGGTAGTCAGCGAGCCCGAACCCCAGGTGGTTCGACCGGCCAATACCGCCCCCACCAGGAGCGCGACCGACACCGCAGCGGCCAAGGGCATCTTGGTCTCGCCACCGCCGACGTCGGCGAAATCGTCGCCGATCATCTCGTCGATGCTGATGCTGGAGCCGCGTCCGGAGAAGGTCTCCAACCAGCCGCCGAATCGAGCTGCGGTGATCCCTGCGGCTCGACGGATCGCCGAGCCCGGTGTGGGTTGCAGGGCCTTGGTGATCGCGGCGCTGTTGGGCTTGATGGGCAGCGCGGCCAAGCCGTCGGCCAAGGATCGACGCAGGGGTCGATTTCGAAGCCAGCGCCACAACCCACGCATTTCCTCGCCGGATCGTTCGAGGTCCTTACCCAGCAGGAAGCCCAGGGCCGCGAGCAGCGTCACCAGGAACACGCGCAGCGTGACCAGCCATCGCAGCCGCGTTGGGGCGTTCGCCACGATCAACGCCAAGCCCGCTGCCCGGTCATCGGCCGGGTCGCCGTAGCTGGCGTAGTTGGTCACCTGGGCTGCCGGTTCACCCAGCACCAGATAACCGGTCAGGTTGGCCCGCCAGCCGAAATCCAGCCCCCAGTGACTGCGGGGCAACTCGGTGTTGAATCCGCCGAGGAAGCGCCACACGTCGCCGCGCACCAGCATTCCCGACGCAGGGACGCCCAGTGCGGGACCGGCGCTGAGCTGACCTTGGTAGAGCTCGCCGGGATCGGTCAAGGTGCGCATGCGTCCGTTGGAGGAGATCGTTTGGGACCAGTCGCTGACGAGCTTGCCGGCGCCGCGTCGTCGCGGCTCAATGAGCAGCGATCCGATCACAGCGGCGTCGTGTTGCTCCAATACTCTGAGGAGCAAGGCGCTCAACGCGTCGGGCTCCGGTTCGCAGTCGTCGGGCACCACCCAGATCCAGTCACCGGCAGCATCGGCGGGCAACGCCCGCACGATTGCCGAAACCGGCACCGTCTGAGCCTGGACGGCGGCTTCGGTGCGAGAGCCGTCCTCACCGGTAGCCAGAACGGCTGCAACGACGTGAAAACCGCTCAGATCGGGAGACTCCGCTTCGTCGATCTCTCGGAGCCACGCCCACGGGTCAATCCCGAATTCGTCGCTGGGTTCGCTCACGCATCGCCTCTCGGAGCTTGAAACTACAGGGCGCGTGTGAGCGCCTCAGGTACCGGCCGGACCGGTGCCCCAGCCTACCTTGGCTGGGAAAAGTGCTTCAGATGGCCCGCTTCTTCAAGCGACGACGCTCGCGTTCACTGAGACCGCCCCAGATGCCGAACCGCTCATCGTTGGCCAGGGCGTACTCCAGGCATTCTGATCGCACTTCACAGGACAGGCAGACCTTCTTCGCCTCGCGGGTGGAACCACCCTTCTCCGGAAAGAATGCTTCCGGGTCGGTCTGGGCGCACAGCGACCGGGACTGCCATCCCAGCATGCCTTCTTCGCCCTCAGGCTCCACTATCAGGAACAGTTCCTGCATGTGATTCTCCTCGACCCGCTCGCGACAAATCGCGAACTATGTACTGAATTACACGCTTGTCATTACCAACGTGTCAACCCCGAAGGGGTTATCATCCGCGAGCGCTCGGCGATTCCGAACCCGTAGGCCCCTCCGACTGCTCGTCAGCCCCACCTTGGTCCGTTTCGGAAGGGGTACCGGAATCGGGCATGCGATCATGCCCAGGGGCCCCGCTCGCTGCGTCGGCGGCGGTCCACCACACGGTGCCGGCCGCCGAATCGCCCGAACTCTCGGCGTCTGAAGCCGCGGACATCACCGACGGTGTCGGTGCGGATTGCGGGGCGGTCTCGATGCGTCCGGCTTTGACGCCGCGCAGGAAGACCCACAGCGATCCGGCAAGCAGCGCTTTGAACGCCACATCCAACAGTCCACCAAGGACATCCAGCACGATGCCGATCCCCAGCGCGGACGCCCACATGCCCAGCAAGGCGCTCACCAAGGTGAGTAGCACCCCGAGGCTCAGCAGCACTGCGGCAATTCTGGTGATCAAGCCGGCCCGGGGTGTGGCCGGAGTCACCACCGAACACGTCATCACGACGATCACCAGGGCTAGCGCGATCGCGAAATTCATCCACAGCCCGCCCACTTCCTGGAAGGCGGCGAGCAGGGGCATCTCGTCCAGGGCCGTCACCAACCGCCCAACGGTGAGGCCCATGCCCAGCAGGATCAGCCCCATCAAGATCCACGCCAACGGTTCGCGGGTTCGCTTGAGATTCTCGATCATGGCCAGTGTTCGTCTTCCCGTATTCGGAGGGTTCGGTTCAGGCTAGGGGTGACCAGACGCCTCAGGCGAATCGGTCACCAAATGTTGCGGTGACAGCTGCCACCAGGTCCTTGATCTGTTCGGTCCGGTCACGTCGGGTGACCATGGTGATATCGGCGGTGCGGACCACCACCAGGTCGTCCACCCCCAGCAACGCGATCAGCGATCCATCGGCCGCGTTCAGCACCACATTTCCGCTGGACTCCCGTGCGGTCACCGTGCCGCTGGTGGCATTGCCTGCTTCATCGGCGGGCAGGATCTCAGCCAGGCTGCTGAAACCGCCCACATCACGCCAGGACACCGGAAGGGCCACCGCCAGCACAGTGGCACTGCCTCGCCCGGCCGAGACCGGCTCCATCACGGCATAGTCGACCGAGGTCTTGAACAATCTGGGGAAGATCTCCGAGAGCCGGTGCGGCTCCGCGGCCAAGGCCAGCACCGAGGCGTAGGTATCGGGGAGCAGCAGCCGAAGCTGCTCCAGCAGTGTGTCCGCACGCCAGATGAACATGCCCGCGTTCCACCAGTACTCGCCGCTGGCCAGATATTGCTCGGCCACCTCTGCGGCGGGCTTCTCGGCGAACTCCACGATGTGATGAGCCTCGGCATATCCGGGGATCTCGGCACCGCGGTGCAGGTACCCGTAGCCGGTATGTGGGCTGGTGGGAACCACACCCAAGGTGACCAGCGCCTGAGGTTGGGCATCGACCAAGTCGAAAGCGGTCCGGATCACGGTGGTGAGGGTTTCCACCGGCTCGATCAGATGATCGGCGGTGACGTGGGCGATCACTGCGTCCGGGTCGGTGGCATGCAGCACCGCAGCCGCCCAGGCCACGGCGTTCAGGGAGTCCCGCCCCGTGGGCTCTCCCAGAATGTTGGACGCCGGCAGTTCGGGAAGCTGCACCGCCACCTCGGCAGCATGAGCGGCACCGGTCACGATCAGGATGCGGTGTGCCGGCGCCAGGGCCAGCGAACGCTCGAAAGCCAACCGAAGCAGGCTCTTGCCGTTGATCAGCGGCAGGAGTTGTTTGGGCATGCCCTTTCTCGACAGCGGCCACAGCCGGGTTCCCGACCCGCCGGCCAAAATCACCACGTAACGCACATGTTGAGCCTAGGGGGTCGCGCAACCGCAGCGAGCGACCCGTGCCGTTGCACGCCGATCATGGTCGGTCGCGCCGCAGGTGGCATGATTGCCAACAGCATTCGACGGAGGATTCACTCTGATGGACCTAGGCATTTCCCGGCGCTCCTTTCTCACTACGGCAGGAGTCGTCATTGGCGGCATGGTCGTCACCGGGCTGGCGGCGTGCACCGAATCAGTGCCGGTCATCCCCGAACCGAGCCCGTCTCCGACCGGCCCCATCCGCAACCAACTGGAGCAGGCGCTGACCACGATCAGTGCGGGGAACCCCAACTTCGGAGTATTCATCACCGATGTGCGCAGCGGGCACAGCTACGGCTTCGCCGGCGACTACGCCAGCCAGAGTGCTTCGATGGCCAAGCCCATGATCGTGGCGATGGCACTGCGCAAGGCCCGCGCTGATGGCCAGCCGCTGAGTGCAGAACACACCGAAGAGGCCCGCAACGCCATCATTCACTCTGACAACGACGCCGCCTCGGCCTTGTGGTCCTACGCTGGCTACCAGAACTACCCGACCCTGGCCGCCGAACTGGGCATGAAAAACACTCATCTCGATGCGAACAAGGCCGATCAGTGGAGCTGGACCTGGACCACTCCGGCCGACCAGGTGACCCTGGTGACCGCGCTGGCCACCGGGAAGACGACTGCTCTGACCAAGGCCGAGTGCGCGTTCATCTACGACCTGATGGGCCAGGTGGAGGATGACCAGACGTGGGGGGTGGGCGCTCCGAAATCTGACCAGGTGGCGGTTCACCTGAAGAACGGCTGGGTTCAATTCAAGTCCACCGACGGCCTATGGGCGGTGAACTCCATGGGCAGCATCAACGGTGACGGGCGCGACTACCGGATGTGCGTCATGACCCGCGACGTCGACTTCCCGACCGGCCGCGAGCTGACCAGCACCGTCGGCAGCTGGGTGTTCACCATCCTGGGTTCCGGCGAACTCTGAGTCAGCTCACCTTGCAGATGCTGTCCAGATTGTCGGTGGTCGTCGAGGTCGACTTCTTCTTCGAAGGCTTCTTCGTTGCCGTCGACGAGCTGGACGCCGTCGGCTGGGCTGCCGGATCATCCTTGGCTTCACTGGCAGCGATCGACGCCGTCACCACCGCCAGAATGTCGGCGAAATCCGGGTTCACCGTGGGGTAATCGCCACTAGCGGCCTTCAACGTCGGCGGGGTGAAGCTCACCGACGCCATCGGCAGGGTTTTGGCCTTCATCGCCAAGTCCATCATGGGCCCGATCTGATCGGCCGGCAGATTCGTGGCGACGATCTGCTTGCCGGCATCGGCGAGTTTCTGGAACTTCGTGACGACGGTGGTGGGATCGAGCTGTTTGAGCATGGCGTTCATCACGCACTTCTGCCGAATCATCCGCTCATAGTCGTTGGAGTATTCCCGGGACCGGGCGAACCACAGGGCTTGGAAGCCGTCCAGATGCTGATTCTTGCCGGCGGGGATCCAGTCATAGACGCCCTTGGGGCTATGCAGGCTGCCGATCGGCACCTTCTTGCCGATATCCAAGGTGATGCCACCCACGGCATCGATGAGCTTCTCGAAGCCCTTCAGATCGATCATCGCCCAGTAGTTGATCTTGAGTCCCAGAATCTCCTCGATCGAGCTCTTCGTGGCCTCCACACCCGGGTATTTCACACCGGGGAAGAGCTTCTTGTTCTGCTGGGCCACGGTGTAGATGCCGTTGAGCATGCACCGTTCAGCCAACGGTTTCTCCGGGCAGTAGTAGCCGTTCGGGTACAGCTTGTGCAGCGGTGAATCCACCGGGAAGGGCGCCCGTTGTAGGTTTCGCGGCAGACTGAACAACACCGTCCGCCCGGTTTCGGCATCGATGCTGGCTACGGTCATCGAGTCCGGACGCAGGCCCTCGCGGCCTTTGCCGGCGTCGCCACCGAGCAACAGCACGTTGTAGCGGCCGTTCACCGTCTGCGCGCTGCCGCCACCGCCGAACACATCCCCGAACAGGGACCGCTGAGCGGCAAGGATGTCCGAGGTGGCCCACGCCACCCCAGTGCCGGTCACGGCGAGCACCAGCGCCAACAGACCGGAGACGACCGCACCCACCCGCGACATGGCTCGCGGATCGGCGATTCGCCAGGCATCGAGCAGGAGCAGTGACCAGGCGATGCCGTAGGCAAGCACAGCGAACTGCAGCACGGTCAAAGTGATGGGGTTGGCGTACACCGCGATCACGGCGTTGCGGAACGGCAGGGCGAGCAATCCCACGACCACGATGATCGCGATCGTGATCAGCCACACACGCACTGCGAGGCGCCCCAGCCGACGATTCCCGGCCACGGCCTGCGCGATACCGGGAATGAGGACGGAGAAGCCCATCAGAACCAGGCCGCGGCGTAACGAAATACCCCGGCTGCGCTGCAGCGGAGACGGCAGCGTCGAAGCGGCGGCGGTCATACAACTCCTGAGATTCGGTGCGGTAGCCGATATCAGTATTCCCCGCCCGACCAAGCAGGTCGGGCAGCCGCGCCGCCGAGCCGATGCACTAGGCGCGCATCACAGACCGCGCACCTTGGCACCCTTGGCACGCGCGGCGTCACGAAGCTGCGCCTGGAACTCCACGACCTTGTCGGCGAGTTCGGGATCGCCGGCGGCCAGGATGCGTACCGCGAGCAGGCCTGCATTGCGGGCATTGCCGATGCCGACAGTCGCCACCGGGACGCCGGCAGGCATCTGCACGATGGACAGCAGCGAGTCCATGCCGTCGAGCACCTTCAGCGGCACGGGAACTCCGATCACCGGCAGCGGGGTGACGGCAGCGAGCACGCCGGGAAGATGGGCGGCGCCACCGGCACCGGCGATGATCACCTTCACGCCGCGCTCGCGGGCGCTGCGTCCCCAGGCGAGGCATTCGTCGGGCATGCGGTGGGCGCTGATCACGTCGGCCTCGTAGCCCAGACCGAAGTCGGAGACCGCCTCGGCGGCCGCGCTCATGATCGGCCAGTCGGAATCCGAGCCCATCAGAATGCCGATCACCGGTGCCTGGCTCATTGGTCTCTCCCATCCTCAGCAGGCCGACATCGACCTGATCTACGCCACAGTCTGCCGCCATCTTCCCCCGCGGCGAGGTCCGGCTCCAAAAGGTCGCCGTCGAGGCATCGGCCGGTGATTGCGAATTGTGCTGTCCGCCGCACCCGGTTTGTCCTCAGGGTCACTGTGGACCTGCCACAATTGCGCCATGACCACACACATCGTGACCATGGGCGGCGGCGGCTTCTCGATGTCGGAGCATGGCGCTGCGACCAATCTGGACCGGTACCTGATCGAACTCAGCGGAAAGCGTTCCCCGCTGGTCTGCTTCGCACCCACCGCCTCGGCCGATGACCCGCAGTACATCAGCAAGTTCCTGATGGCCTACAGCACGCTGGGCGTGCGCACCATGGTGTTGACGCTGTGGGATGGCAGCTCCACCGATTCGATCGCACGCATCGCCGATGCCGACATCATCCTGGTCGGTGGCGGGCACACGGTGAATCTGTTGGCACTGTGGAAGGCGCACGGTGTGGGCAAGGCGATCAAGAATCGCGCCAAGTCCGGCGATGTGGTGCTGGCCGGAGTAGGCGCCGGTGGCGCCTGCTGGTACGGCGGCTGCATCACCGACACCTTCGGCGATTACCGCGCGTGGCGCGGTGGCCTCGAGCTCGTGGACGGCAGCTTCTGCCCGCATTTCGACGGCGAGGCCGAACGGGCGCCGGCCTACACCGAGGCGATCGCCTCGGGCGACCTGCCCGCCGGATTCGCCGCTGACGACGGCGCCGGCGTCCATTTCATCGACGGTGTGCCGACCACTTACCTGGCCGAGGCGCGCGGCAAGCGCGTGTATCGAGTGATGCCCTCGGATCTGCCCACCTCGTCGGGTGTGCTGGTCGAGCCTCAGCAGATGACGATCCTGTAGGGCTGCCCCTGCTGGGTCAGGGTCGCGGCGTCGGCTGAGCGAAGATCACCATGCGCTGCACGATGAAGTTCACCGTCGTCGCTATGCCTTGTGCGATCACGAAGCCGACTACACGGGCGACGATTTCGCTACCCCAGGTGGCCAACAACCACGGGTAGCACAGCACCCACAACCCCCACTGCACCGCGAAGGTCACCGCGTACAGCACCACGACCGCTGCAAAGCGGCGTTTGGATGGTTCGGCGGCGAACGTCCAGCGGCGATTGATCAGGTAGGCGGTGGTGGTGCCTGCAATGAAGGACAGCGCCTTCGACCAGACGTAGTCCAGCCCCAGAGCCATGAAGACGTTCAACAATCCGAAGTCGACGATGGCAGCCAACACCCCGGTCACGACGAAGCGGAACAGTTGGGTCGACAGCGCGGCCGGGTGGGATTCCTGCTCCGAGTGAGCTGATTCCTGCCTCACTGGCTCCTCGATGCTCACTCGCCCTGCTGATCGGTCGACGGTGTCGGCCCGGCCGAGGGCTGGGTGCCGTTGAACAGCAGCTCGGTCATGACCACATGCACTCGCTCCACATCAGGAATGTCATGCAGGGTCACCGGTTCTTCGGCCGAGGTCGTGAGTTGCAGCGTGCCACAGCCGAACATCCGGTCGGTGAGCGATCGTTCGTAGGCCACATTCGCAATGCGACTCAGTGGCAGGTCGTGACCGCGTTTGGTGATGATGCCGTGCCGAGTGATGATGCGCCGGCTCGTGAAGGTGTAGGTGGCCGTCCACCAGCGAAGGAAAGGCAGCAGCGCGCCGACCACGAGCACAACCAGGGCGAGTCCCACGATCACCCAGCCGGCCCAGAACAGTTGGGACGCCGGCACCCAGGCGACGGCGATTCCGGTACCGATCGCCACCAGCAGCACGACCACCGCCGGCCCGATCAGGGCCTTGATGTGGGTGCGCATATGCAAGACCTCAGTCTCACCCTGTCCCATCAGGTGTGAAGGTAATCCCATGGCTCAATCGTGACACACCGCAACCTCAGCGCAGATGTACCACATCCCCGGCGGAGAACGCCTGCTCGTGGGTGCCGGTACGAACCACCAGACGCCCTTCGCCGTCGATGCCGATCGCCTCACCGAGCACAGCGGGCTGGCCGACCAGCTCGACCCGCACCGATCGGCCCACAGTGTCACAGCGATCAGTCAGCACGGGCGCAAGATCCTCACCGTCGAGCCAGCGCCGATACCAGCCGCCCAACGCGCGGAGGATGGCGATGACGAGTTGCTTCTCATCGACCGTGGCCCCGGCCAGAGCCAGCGAGGTGGCGGTAGGCACCGGCAACTGTTCGGCCGTCAGGCGGGTGTTGACCCCCATGCCGATCACCACCGCAACCCCTGCCTCACTGACGATGCGCTCGGAGAGGATTCCGCACAGCTTGCGACCATCGATCAGCACGTCGTTGGGCCACTTCAGCTCGGCAGCCAGCCCGGTAGCGGCCCTCACTCCATCGACCACCGCGACTCCGGTCAGCAGTGGCAGCCACAGCCAACGCATCACCGAGAGTTGCTCCGGGGGACGCAGCAGTGCCGATATCGCCAGCGAGGTTCCCGGCGGTGCGCTCCAGGCGCGATCCAATCGGCCACGTCCGCCGCTCTGATGCGCGGAGACCAGGACCGAGCCGGACGGCGCACCGGCACGGGCCTGGGTAGCCAGATCGGCATTCGTCGATCCGGTGGTGTCCACGGTGACCACCGACAGCCACGGCCAGCCGGCCGCAGTGCTCACTTCAGCGGCCCAATCCGCTCCGAAGATGGAATTCACCCCCTGACCCTATGACGAGACCCCCCGCAGGCGGATATGGTTCCGCTCATGCAGCCGGACATTCACACCACTAGGGGCAAGATCGCTGACCTCAGCGACCGCATCGAGCAAGCAAAGAACCCTGCCGCACCCGCAGCCGTCGAGAAGGTGCACGCCCAAGGCAAGATGACAGCCCGCGAGCGCATCATGGCGCTCCTCGATGAAGGGACCTTCACCGAGTTCGACGAGTTCTCCCGACACCGCAGCACGGCTTTCGGGATGGAGGCCAAGCGGCCCTATACCGATGGCGTCGTCACCGGTGTGGGTTCGATCCATGGACGCCCGGTCTGTGTATTCAGCCAGGACGTGACCTTGTTCGGTGGCGCCCTCGGTGAGGTCTACGGCGAGAAGATCGTCAAGATTCTCGACTTCGCCATCAAGACCGGCTGCCCGATCATCGGCATCAATGAGGGCGGTGGTGCCCGCATCCAGGAGGGCGTGGTCTCCCTCGACCTGTATTCCCAGATCTTCCGCCGTAACACCCTGGCGTCCGGAGTGATCCCGCAGATCTCGCTGATCATGGGGGCAGCTGCCGGCGGCCACGTCTACTCCCCCGCCCTGACCGACTTCGTCGTGATGGTCGATCAGACTTCACAGATGTTCATCACCGGACCGGCGATCATCAAGACCGTCACCGGTGAGGACGTGACCATGGAGGAACTCGGTGGTGGGCGTACCCACTCCACCAAGTCCGGCAACTCTCACTATCTGGCCGCCGATGAGCAGGATGCCCTGGAGTATGTGCGTCAGCTCATCACCTTCCTGCCCCAGAACAACCTCGAGGATCCTCCGGTCTACGAAGAGGAAGAGGCAGACCTCACCATCACCGAGCACGACTTGGCGCTCGACACGGTCATTCCCGATGGCCCCAACCAGCCCTACGACATGCACGAGGTCATCAAGCGGGTACTCGATGATGACGACTTCCTGGAGGTCCACGGCCTGTACGCCCAGAACATGATCTGCGGCTTCGGACGCATCGAGGGCCGCTCCATCGGCGTTGTGGCGAACCAACCGATGGTGCTGGCCGGCACCATCGACATCAATGCCGCAGAAAAGGCCGCCCGGTTCGTGCGTACCTGCGACGCCTTCAACATTCCGGTGTTGACCTTCGTCGACGTGCCCGGCTTCCTGCCCGGCACCGACCAGGAGTGGAATGGCATCATCCACCGCGGCGCCAAGATCATCTACGCCTACGCCGAAGCCACCGTCCCGCTGGTCACGGTGATCACCCGCAAGGCATATGGCGGCGCCTACTGCGTGATGGGCTCCAAGCCGCTGGGTGCCGACGTGAATCTGGCCTGGCCCACTGCCCAGATCGCCGTCATGGGCGCCGAGGGTGCGGTGAATCTGCTGTACCGCAAGGAACTGGCTGACACCGAGGACCCGGCCACGCGCCGCACCGAGCTGATCGACGAGTACAACGACCACCTCGCGAACCCCTATGTGGCTGCCGAACGCGGCTACGTCGACAAGGTGATCCACCCGCACGAAACCCGGGCCCAGGTGATCCGGGTATTGCGGCTGCTCCGCACCAAGCGTCAGCAACTGCCGCCGAAGAAGCACGGGAACATCCCGCTATGAGTGCCCCCGATCCAGAGAATCTCGTCGAGATCGTTTCGGGCAATCCGACCGACGAAGAGCTCGCCGCCATCGCTGCCATCACGGTGGCGGTGCGGCGGGGTCGCCCCCAGCCGCATGCGCCGCATACCGGCACCCTCGCCGGGGGCTGGCGCTCGTATTGGCATACCGTGCGCAATCCGCTGTTGCCGGGCCGCGAGGCGTGGCGCAGCACCTTCCGGCGCTGATCTGAGGCGGTAGCCATGAGTTCGCCCCGACTCATTCTCGCTTCGGCGTCGCCGGCGCGGCGACAAACCCTGCTGGATGCCGGTCTGGCACCTGAGGTCGTCGTCTCCGATGTCGACGAGGAGGCCTTCAGCGCGATCGACGTGGTGGGACTGGTGAACCAACTGGCCCGCGCCAAAGCTGATCGGGTCTTCACCGAACTCGGTGGTGACGACGATGTGCTGGTGGTGGCCTGCGACTCCCTCTTGGAACTGCGCGGCGAGGCGATGGGCAAGCCCACTGATGCCGCGCAAGCAATCCAGCGCTGGCGGCAGCTGCGCGGCAGCACCGGGCAGCTCCACACCGGCCACCATGTGATCGCACGGCTGGCTGGCGCCGTGGACTCGGCGTCGGCGGTCGCCACCACCGAAGTGATGTTCGCCAATCTCGACGACGCTGAGATCGAGGCCTATGTGAGTACCGGCGAGCCGTTGAAGGTCGCCGGAGCTTTCACCATCGACGGCCTCGGTGGCGCCTACGTCACCGGAGTATGCGGCGATCCGCATAATGTCGTCGGCATCAGCCTGCCGCTGCTGCGGCGGCTGTTCGCCGAACTCGGCGTGCCCTGGCATTCGCTGTGGCACGGCGGGACCGAGCAGAGCTGAGCCGCAGGACCGGGCTCTCGACCCTCAGTGGTCCTGGCTCCAGGCGAAGGCCTGCTCACCATCGACGGCGATGACCACCTGTCGGCGCGGGGCCAGCGTCATCGTCACCGTGAGAACGTGGCCGGAACCGCTGACCCGATAGTCGATCGCGGCGTTCTCCTTGGTGATGATCTCCACCGACCCGCGGGTGAGCCACGGATTGCGGCGCCGAAGTCCGATCAGATCCTGGTGGACCCGGTACAGCCACAGTCCCACCGCAGCCAACTGATCCGGCGTTTCGGGCAGTGCCGGACGCAGCTCGGCGTCGGCCTCCCAGCCTTCGCCTTTTCGACCCCGGAAGGCTTGCTCGTCGCCGTAGTAGATGCTGGGCATGCCCGGGACAGTGAACAGCACGGCCGCGGCCAGGACCGCGCCACTGTCGCCGACCAGGCTCGCGATGCGTTCGACGTCATGGTTGCCGACAAAGGTCTGCGGTACGAAGGTCTCGCTGAATTCCTGGTGGCGCTCCAGCGCCCAGGCCAACTCCCAGAAGTTGGTGTCCTGGATCGAACTCCACGTCGCTTTCCACAGCTCGTACTGGGTGACGGTGTCGAGGCCGCCGCGGGTCACGATTTCGGCATAGTCGCCGTGGATGACTTCGCCGATGAAGACTGCCTGTGGAAACTCGTCGCGAACCCGACCGATCACCGTGGCCCAGAAGGAAACCGGAACCGAGTAGGCAGCGTCGAGCCGCCAGCCTGCCACGCCGCGCCGCAGCCAGTGCAGCATGATCTCGACGACCAGTTCGACGACGGCTGGGTTGTCATGGTCGAGCACGGCGAGGTCGTCGTGGCCTTCCCAGCCCAGGGGTCGCATTCCCTGCGGACCGGAGACCAGTTTCACCAGCCCGGCACCGTCTTCGACCGACTGCCGTACCAGGTCGTGGTGGGCGCCGACGTGGTTGAACACGCCGTCGAGAACGAAGGACAGCCCGCGTCGCTGAGCTTGCTCCAGCAGGTGATCGAAGTCGGCGTCGTCGCCCAAACGCGGGTCGATGCTGAAGTGGTCGAGGGTGTCGTAGCCGTGACTGGTCGAGGTGAAGATCGGCCCCAGCAGCAGGCCCGAGCACCCCAGCTCGACGGCGTAGTCCAGCCAGGATTCCAGCCGCCTCAGCCGATGATGGACGCCGTGCTCGGCGTCGCGGATCGGTGCCCCGCAGGCACCCAGCGGATACACCTGCCACCAGATGGCGTGGTCCAGCAGACTCATCAATCCTCCTATTGAGTCCGACTCAATAACGTTATTGACTATAGCTCAATAGCGCTAGGATGGCGACCATGAGTTCCGACACCGACCGCGCACGTCGGCAGCGGTTGGACGTTGCGGCACGGCGCGAAGCGATCCTCACCGCAGCACTGCGCTGCTACGCCGAGGCGCCCTATGCCGAGGTGTCGGTGGCCGACGTGGCCCGCGAAGCCCACTCCTCCACCGCACTGGTCTTCCACTACTTCGGGAGCAAAGCAGCCCTCTACGCCGAGGTTGTCGCCGCAGCGGTCGCCGAACTCAGCCGGGCCCAGCAGGTCGCGATCGAGACCATCCCCGACGGCGCGCCCACACGCGACCGGGTGCGGGCGTCGATCCTGGTCTACCTGGATCACATCGCCGCCCACCCGAGAACCTGGGCCGCCCCTTTGCTCGGTGGCGAAGAACCCCCCGAGGCGGTCGCCATTCGCAGGCAGGCGCGCGGCAGTTACGTCGAGGCGCTGCGCGGGTTGCTCCGTCCGGCGGTGTGGACGCGCCACGACTACGCCTTGTGGGGCTACTTCGGCTTTCTGGATCAAGCCTGCCTGCGGTGGGTGAGCCAGGGCTGCCCCGACGATCAGCGCGACGCCCTCACCGACGCCGCCCTGGGCGCCCTGGAAGGCTCGCTGGGCGACTGGGGATCGTGAGAGTGCCGGGCCGGTCGTGCAGCAGCACTTCCCCGCTCCGCTAGCCTTTAGGCGCTATGGCTGAACACGACCAGATCGACACGAGCTCGCGATCGGGCTCCCTACTGCCCGCCTGGCTTCGGGCCATGCGCCCCAAGCAGTGGGTGAAGAACGTGCTGGTGCTGGCCGCGCCGCTGGCGGCCGGCCAGCTCTTCGTCCCTGCGGTACTCATCCCCACACTGTGGGCCTTCTTGGCTTTCAGCCTGATCAGCGCGTCCATCTACTTGATCAACGACATCCACGACGTGGACGCCGACCGCGCGCATCCCACGAAACGCTTTCGACCCATCGCAGCCGGCGAGCTCCCCGCGAGTCTGGCCTGGGCGCTGGCGGCCCTCACCGCCCTCGGCTCACTGGCCATCGGATTCTGGGTGACACCCATGCTGGGGGCAGTGCTCAGTGTGTACTGGCTACTGCAGATCGGCTACTCGTTCTTGCTCAAGGACAAGCCGATCATCGACCTCGCCATGGTGGCAGCCGGATTCCTGCTGCGGGCGGTCGCCGGCGGTGTCGCGTCCGGTTTGATCCTGAGCCAGTGGTTCCTGCTGGTGGCATCCTTCGGTTCGCTGTTCATGGTGGCCGGCAAGCGCTACTCCGAATTGAAGGAACTCGGCGCCGAAGCCAAGACCCGAGCCAGCTTGGAGCGCTACACACGGTCCTATCTGCGCGAGATCTGGTCGATTTCGATGGCTATCGTGATCATGTCTTACAGCCTGTGGGCCTTCGAACAACGCGGAAATCTGCTCGGGGTGCCGTGGGCCGCGGTGTCGATCGCACCGTTCACCTTGGCCATTCTGCGTTATGCGATGAAGATCGATCAGGGCAAGGCCGGCGAACCCGAGGATGTCGTCCTGCACGACCACATGCTGCAGGGACTGGCCGTGCTGTGGATCATTCCGGTGGGCGTGGCCGTCTTCGGCTGACGATCACACGACCAGAGTCGCCTAGAGCCCGGTTTCGCTGCCCAGAACGGCGGCGAAACCCAGCATCGCCACGCCCGCCGTCGCATCGATGACGCGGGCCGAGCGCAGCCCGGTGAGGACATGGCGCAGCCGATGAGCGGCCAGAATCACCACGGTGAACCACGCCATGGCGATCACCGCATGCAAGCCGGCCAGCAGTGCGCCAACCAGCGCCGGCGGGTAGCCGGAAGCCAGAAACAGCGGCAGCACCGTGACGTAGAACACCGCCATCTTGGGGTTCAGCAGATCCGTCAGCAGACCTTTGCCGAAAGCCTGGGGCACCGAATCGACGACCGCCTCGGCCAGGGTGACCTGGGGCTGACCGCGCCAGGCATGCCACAGGTAGCTGAAGCCCAGATAGAGCAGGAAGGCCACCCCCAGCCAACGCAGCACTGTGTAGGCCACCGGTGAGGCCACAAAGAGCGCCGCCACACCGGCAGCTGCCGCGATTCCCCAGATCAGCGCCCCGACACAGATACCGGCGGCGGTTGCCAGAGCCGTACTGCGACGAGATCGCAGCGCCTGACGCAGCACCAGAACCGTGTCCAATCCCGGGGTGAGAGTGACCACCAACGCCAACAGGCCGAAGCTCAGCAGCGATTGCGACAGACTCATAGCCGGATGGTAGCCGCTGCGATCAGGGACCCCGTCAGATCCAATCAGCTCGCCGGAAGATGAGGTACAACCCCACCGACCCGACCAGGATCGACGCCACGCTCTGCCACAAGCCGAAGTCGGTAGCGAACCCCGGGTAGGGCAAGTTCTGCCCGAACCAGCCGGTGACAGCCGTCGGTACCGCAATGATCGCCGCCCACGCCGCGAGCTTCTTCATGATCTCGTTCAACCGGGCGTCCTGAAGACTCAGATTGGTCTCGAACACGCTGGTGATCATGTCGCGAAGGCTCTCGGTCCACTCCGCAGCCCGGATGACATGGTCGTAGAGGTCGTTGAAATACCCGTCCAGTTCCCCGGCCAACGGAATGTCACGCTCATCACGGAACCGCATGACCGCGCTCACCACCTCCCGCATCGGGAGCACGACCCGCCGCAATTGCACCAACGCCTTGCGCAACGCGAACACCCGCTGCTGCACTTCCGAAGCCCTGCGTTCGCTCTCGAACAGCAGATCCTCCAGATCATCGATGTCCTCATCCAGCGCAGTGATCACCTCGAAATGCCCGTCCACCACTTCGTCCAACATGCCGTGCACCAGCGCCGCGACGCCGTGACCGGTCAGACCGTCCTCAGCCCACCGGGTCACGATGCGATCGATATCGATCGCCTCGCTGGACCGCACCGTGATCAGGGCATTGGGCAGCACGAAGGCCGACAATCGCGCCAGTCGTAACTCCAGCCGCGCTTGGTCGGGGCGCTCCAAGGCGACCGCATAGCAGGTCAGGAAGGTGTGGCCGTCATGGCGCGTGGCCTTCGGACGTTCCTTGGGTTCGATCACGTCATCCACAGCCAACGGATCCAGGTCGAGCTCATCGGCCAGCTTGCCCAAAGCCTCCCGCGACGGCGCGACCAGGTCGAGCCAGACCACCGTGTTAGCCTCGCCTCGGAAGGACTCCAACTCGGACGGCGAGATATTCCGGGCGACTTCGATGCCATCCCGCCACACCAGACTGCGCGGTAGTTCCACGCCCCAAGCATGCACCCGATAGACCCGGGGTGTCTCAGTCAGGAAATCCCTCGCCCGAGGTACTGCCTAGCGGGCGCGGTTTTCACTAGACTCCGCTGAGTTGTGGTCTCAGACCTGGAAAGGAATGTCGATGCCGATTACCAAAGTGCTGGTTGCCAACCGCGGGGAGATCGCCGTCCGAGTGATCCGCGCCGCACGGGACGCCGGCATCGGCAGCGTGGCGATTTACGCCGACCCTGATGCGGATTCGCTTTTCGTGAAGCTCGCCGACGAGGCGTTCGCCCTCAACGGCCTCACCCCGGCCGAGACCTACCTCGACCAGGCCAAGATTCTGGACGTCGCCGCCCGGACCGGAGCCGACGCGGTGCACCCCGGCTACGGCTTCCTCGCTGAGAACGCCAGTTTCGCCCAGGCTGTGCTGGACGCCGGCCTGATCTGGATCGGCCCCTCACCGGCGGCCATCGACGCCCTCGGCGACAAGGTTCAGGCCCGTCACATCGCGGCCAAGGTCGGAGCGCCGCTGGTGCCCGGTACCGCTGACCCGGTCGCGGACGCCGACGAGGTCGTCGCCTTCGCCACCGAGCATGGCCTGCCCATCGCGATCAAGGCCGCCTATGGCGGCGGCGGACGCGGCCTGAAGGTCGCCCGCACCCTGGAGGAGATCCCCGAACTGTTCGAGTCGGCCACCCGTGAGGCCGTCACTGCTTTCGGGCGCGGCGAGTGCTTCGTGGAACGCTACCTGGACCGCCCCCGGCACGTCGAAACCCAGTGCCTGGCCGATACGAAGGGCAATGTCGTGGTGGTCTCCACCCGCGACTGCTCGCTGCAACGCCGCCACCAGAAGCTGGTGGAGGAGGCGCCCGCGCCTTTCCTGACCGATGCTCAGCGCAGCCGGCTGTACGAATCCAGCAAAGCCATTCTGAAAGAGGCCGGCTATGTCGGTGCCGGAACCTGTGAGTTCCTGATCGGCCAGGACGGCACCATCTCCTTCCTCGAGGTCAACACCCGTCTTCAGGTCGAGCACCCGGTCTCCGAAGAGGTCACCGGGCTGGACCTGGTGCGCCAGATGTTCCGTATCGCCAATGGCGAGGAACTCGGCTTCGACGACCCGGAGATCCGCGGCCACTCCATTGAGTTCCGCATCAATGCCGAGGACGCCGGCCGCAACTTCATGCCCGCCCCGGGCACCGTCACCGCCTGGCATGCGCCTGCCGGACCGGGCGTCCGGGTCGACGAGGGGTATCTGACCGGCATGGCTGTGCCCGGCTCGTTCGACTCGCTGGTGGCCAAGATCATCGTCACCGGTGCCGACCGGGCCGAGGCGATCGCCCGGGCCAAACGCGCCCTCAGCGAAACCACCCTGGAAGGCATGCCGTCGGTGATCCCCTTCCACCGGGCGGTGCTCTCCGAGCCGGACTACGTGGCCGCGGACGGCGCCTTCGCCGTCCACACCCGCTGGATCGAGACCGAGTTCGACAACACCATCGAGCCTTACACCGGCACCATGGGTGAGTCCGATCCGGTCGAGACCACCACCTATGTGGTCGAGGTCAACAACCGCCGCGTCGAGGTCAAGCTGCCCAGCTCGCTGTCCGCCCCGATGGCCAAGCCGGCGGTGAAGCGTCCGACCCGGCGCAGCACTGGTGGTGCGACCGCCAAGGCGCCGTCGTCGAACACGCTGGCCGCCCCCATGCAGGGCACCATCGTCAAGGTCGGTGTCGTCGACGGCGATGAGGTCAACGAAGGCGACCTCATCGTGGTGCTGGAGGCCATGAAGATGGAGCAGCCCATCAACGCCCATCGGGCCGGCATCGTCAAGAACCTGGCCGCCACGGTCGGCGCCTCGGTCAGTTCCGGCCAGGAACTGTGCGAGATCGTCGACCCGGAGTAGTCACTGCTGAGGCGAGGCGGGGCGATCCAGCCCCGCCTCCGCAGTAACCCCTTCCCCTCACGGCGTTTCGCAATGCGGACGGCCCACCGATGCGCTGCGCTCGACCCGCTGGCAGCTTCCGCGCACCTCAGCACGCGCCTGAGAACGCGGTTTCCCCAGGGAGAAATCCTGGGAATGTTCCGGATCTCGGCCTTGCGCGGAACACCTCCACATTTCACCTCGACGTGACACGAAATTCGGGTTTATGGTGACCCCGCAGGTCGGCGGGGGGCCGTCTTGCGAAATTCGGAGGAATCCGCGTGAGGGGAATCATGAAATTCAGGAAGGCATTTGCCGCGCTCATTGGCGTGGCCCTGATCGGGGGAGCATTCACCACGGTCCTACCGGCAACAGCAGAATCGGCCTCATACGACTCGTGGATCGAGGACGGTGACGCGACACCGTTCAGCACAGTGGACGGGCTGGTCTTCTACAAGGCCGCTTCGATCAACTACGGAAAGTCCGATGGCAACGGCGGTCTGACACCACTCACGGCCTTGACCGACGTCTCCGGCTTGGCCTACACCATCAAGGACTCCACCGGCTACGCGCCCAGCTACCAGATCGGCATCATGGGCGGTTCGATGAACGTGACCTACGCCCGGTTGGTGTGGGAGCCGTATCAGCAAGATGTGTCGCCCGGCGACGACAGGGGCACCTATGCCCAGATTGAGAATGGTCGGTGGTGGGCCGCGAATGTGTGGATCGTCAACCCTGATCCGACCGATACTGACCACCCCACGGTGAAGAGAACCCCCTTCGATGATGGTGTTGACGGTTCGCAGTCCAAGCCGCAGCCGCTGTCCTTCTTCGCGGATTACTTCGGGGCCGATACCAAGGTGGCGTTCTTCGGAATTAAGCAAGGCACCACCACTGTGGTCACTTCCACGCTCACTCACCTGGAATTCGGTGGCGAAAACGTTGCATTGGGTGATGTCGACACCACTCCGTATAGCAGTGCCGATATCACCGCAGCAACCGAACCGCTGCAAAACGAGCTATCGAATGTCAAGGACGAACTGGCGCAGACGAAGTCCGCACTCGACACCGCGGCGAGCACGAGTACGGCGACCCAGGCGATGGTCACGGCCATGCAGAACCGCCTCAATCGGGAGCAGGCCCACCGCGGCGTGATCTCCGGCACGCTGAAGGTCGGCAAGAAGGTCACCGCCGCTTTGGTTCACGCAGTGTCCGGCGCAACCACGACCTACCAGTGGTATGTCAACGGCAAGAAGGTTGCCAAAGCAACCAAGGCGACCTTGACGTTGAAGAGGTCCTTCGCCGGAAAACGCCTCAGGGTCAAGATCACCACGACCTGGATCGACGCGGCCGCGGTGTCACACCGGGCGACCACAACCGCGAAATACCAGCGGACCGCCTACATCAAGGGGTGACTGACGCGGCCCGGTCGCTGATCCATCGGGAACAGCACCCTCGCCGAGCGCTCCTGTCCTTGGAGGGCCTGAGCGCTCGGCGAAAGGTCGTCAGTAAGTCAGATCGGCAGCCTGACCGTGCAGGCGGCGGGCGGCCTCGGCGATCGATCCCGACAGCGACGGGTAGACGGTGAAGGACTCGGCCACCTGATCGACGGTGAGACGTTGCCTCACCGCGATCGACAGCGGGTGGATCAACTCCGAGGCGGAAGGAGCCACTACAACCGCACCGACCACGATCCCGGTCAACGGCAGGCTGAAGACCTTCACGAAGCCAGCCTCCAAGGCTTGCATCTTGGCCCGCGCATTGCCGCTCAGCGGCAACGTCACCGCGGCGATGTCGATGCCGGCGGTGCATGCCTCGGCCTGGCTCAGCCCGACAGTGGCGATCTCCGGGGCGGTGAACACATTGGCGCTCACGGTGTTCAGGTCCAGCGGGGTCACCGCGTCGCCCAGCGAATGCCACATGGCGATGCGTCCCTGCATAGCGGCGACACTGGCCAGCGCATTGACCCCGGTGCAGTCGCCGGCGGCATAGACGCCGTTGACGGAGGTGCGCGAGACTCGATCCACCACGATATGGCCCGAATCGGTCAGCTCGACGCCAGCCTCTTCGAGACCGATACCCGCCGTGTTGGCGATCGCACCCACCGCCATCAGGCAGTGGGATCCGACGATCTCACGTCCGTCGGCGAGGCTGACCACGACCTGATCGCCGCGAACCTCGGCCGCCACCGCGCGAGCCCGGTTGAGCACGGTCATACCGGAACTCTCAAACACCTGCTGAATGACATCGGCGGCATCGTCGTCCTGGCCGGGTAGTACTTTGTCGCGCGATGAGATGAGCGTCACGGTGACGCCCAATGCGGTGTAGGCCGACGCGAACTCGGCGCCGGTGACACCGGACCCGACCACGATCAAGTGCTCGGGCACCTCGGTGAGGTCATAGATCTGGGTCCAGTTGAAGATGCGGACACCGTCGGGTTTGGCGGCAGCCAATTCGCGCGGATGGGCGCCGGTGGCGATGAGCACGATGTCGGCGTCGATGCGCTCGGCACCGTCGGCGGTGTCAACGACCACGGTGTGGGCGCCGTCGAGGCGTCCGGTGCCGTCGATGATGCGAACGCCTTCTGCGGCGAGGCGTGCCGCAATATCGGTGGACTGGGCCTGGGCGAGGCCGCGAATTCGGGCGTTGACGGTGGCCATGTCGACCTGAACCGCGTCACGCAACTTCTGCGTGCCCTCGCACAGTCGCAGTCCGAGCGCCTCCGCCGAACCGATCTTCGTCATGGCTTCCGCAGCGGCAATCAGTGTCTTGGAGGGCACCACGTCGGTCAGCACCGCCGAGCCGCCCAGACCGCGCCGCTCGACCAAGGTCACTTCGCCGCCGAGTTGCCGTGCAACCAAAGCCGCCTCGTACCCGCCCGGTCCGCCGCCGAGAATCGCTACTGTCATCACCGGCCCATTCTCCCATGGTGCAGCGCCGCCGGACCGACACGCCTGAGGTGTTCGACATCCGACGGTCGCGGCGTCATCGCCTAAGGTCGAGGCGTGCGTTCGCGAATCATCGCGCTGGGAGTCATCGCCGGATTCGGCACCCTGCTCAGCGTCATCCTGGTCCTGGCCGGTCTCCCCGAGCAGACCGCCACTCAAGAAGTGATGCTGGAACTCAGCGCCCTGCCACTCTCGGTGGCGCTCGCCGCCGGCGACCTCATCCTGTTGGAACGGGCGGTGCGTCATCCCGGCCCGCGCGGACGCCGGGTTCTGCTCGGCGGCGCGCTGCTCAGCGCGGTGGGTTTGGCGCTGGTCGCCCTGGCCTACCTGACTGGTCCACGAGGCCTGGTGCAATTCGGGCAGTTCCTGATCTTCCTCGGCTTGGGGGCGGTGCTGCTGGTCGCCATCCGGCTGCAGGCGGACACCCATCGTTCGGCAGTGAGTTTCGCCGACGCGGGCCCGCTCTCACCGCAGTCTGCGGACCGACCCGATGTTGCTCCGTCCACCCAGGACGGGCCGTTATAGTCATGGGATGGCTCACCTTCTCGCAGCACAGGCGCTGCTGACTCGATTCGACATTCCGGCCATCGACATCGCTCTGGTTCTCGGCTCCGGCTGGTCCGGGGCGTCGGTCGGACTGGGCGAGACCGTCGGAGAGTGCGATCTGGCGGAACTGCCGGGCTTCAACAAGCCGGTCGTCGCCGGGCACGCCGGCAAGCTCCGCGTCATTCGCACCGGTGCCGGCAAAGTGGCCGCGTTGTTCAGCGGGCGCACCCATTTCTATGAAGGACGCGGCGTCGAACCGGTAGTACACGGAGTGCGCACCGCAGCCGCCGCCGGCGCCAAGACGGTGGTGCTCACCAATGGCTGCGGCGGCCTGGTCGACCAATGGCCGCCAGGCACGGTGGTGGTGCTGCGCGATCACATCAACCTCACCGGCGCCACTCCCCTGGTCGGCGCCACCTTCATCGACATGACGCAGGCGTATTCGCCGCGATTGCGTGAGATCGCCCACGAGGTCGACCCGAGCCTGCCCGAAGGGGTCTACGTCCAATTCCATGGCCCTCAGTACGAGACCCCGGCCGAGGTGCGTATGGCCAAGATCCTCGGCGGCGACCTGGTTGGCATGTCCACCGCCCTGGAGACGATCGCCGCCCGCGAGGCAGGCGTGGAGGTGTTGGGACTCTCGCTGGTGACCAACTTCGGAGCCGGCATCTCCGCCACACCCCTGGCGCACGCCGAAGTCGTGGCTGCCGGAGCAGCAGCCGAACCCCGGCTGCGCTCGCTGCTGGCCGACCTGCTGGATCGGATCTGAGCAGCCATGGGACCGCTGTCACCCGTGTTGGCCGCCGCTATCGAGTCCTGGCGGGCTCAAGATCCTGATCCGGCAACCGTGGCCGAACTGGACACCCTGGTCGCCGACGCCCAGTCCGGCGACGTCGACGCCCGAGCCGAACTCGAAGCAGCCTTCGCCGGACCGTTGAGCTTCGGTACCGCCGGCCTGCGCGGGCGCCTCGGACCCGGGCCGGCACGAATGAACCGCGTGGTGGTCTCACAGGCCGCCGCCGGTTTGGCTCATTATCTCGTGCAGCGCGGATTCGCCGGCGGCTCGGTCATCGTCGGCTACGACGCTCGCCACAATTCGGCCGCTTTCGCGCGCGACACCGCCGAGATCCTCGCCGGGGCCGGGCTCAAACCGCTGCTGTGCGCCGAAAGCCGACCCACGCCGGTAGTGGCCTTCGGAATCCGTCACTACGGCTGTGTCGCCGCAGTGGTGGTGACCGCCTCTCACAATCCGCCGCAGGACAATGGCTACAAGGTGTATCTGGGCGATGGCTCCCAGATCGTGCCACCGGCCGATGCCGACATCGCCGCTCAGATCGCGGCGGTCGCAGCCGGATCGGTGAGCGACATTCCGCGCAGCACCGACTACACCGTCCTCGGCGACGAGCTGACTGCGGCCTATGTGGCTCGCGCCGCATCACTGGTCGCTGCGGGAACACCCACCGAACTCACCTGGGTCTATACCGCCATGCACGGTGTGGGCACTGCGGTGGTGGAGCGGGTGGTGGCCGCCACCGGCTTCAGCGCACCCCATCAGGTGCAGGCCCAGGCCGCGCCCGATCCGGACTTCCCCACGGTGGGATTCCCCAACCCGGAGGAGCCCGGAGCCATCGACTTGGCTGTGGAGTTGGCGCGCCAGGTCAACGCCGATGTAGCCGTGGCCAACGATCCCGACGCCGATCGGTGCGCCATCGCAGCGGTGATCGAGGGTCAGTGGCGGATGCTGACCGGCGACGAGTTGGGGGTGCTGTTGGCTGACGACCTGCTTCGTGGCGGCACCACCGGCACCTATGCCTGCTCCATCGTGTCCTCCACCATGTTGAGTACGGTGGCTGCGGCGTACGATCAGCCGTTCACGACCACTCTCACCGGCTTCAAATGGATCGGACGGGTACCCGGCCTGGCGTTCGGCTACGAGGAAGCGATCGGCTACTGCACCGATCCGACTGCCGTGCCGGACAAGGATGGCATCACCACCCTGGTGCGTGTGCTGTCGTTGGTCTCCCGTCTGCGTGCGCAAGGCCGGACCATCGCCGATCGACTCGACGAACTCGGTGTTCGCTACGGCGTGCATCACACCTCCCAACTGGCGTTCCGGGTGGAGCAACTCTCACTGATCAGTGATGCCATGGCACGGCTGCGCTCGGCCCCACCGACGACCCTGGGAGGCGAGCCGGTGACCGCTGTAGACCTCGCCGACGGATCGGCCGAACTGCCGCCCACCGACGGCATGCTCTTTGCCGGCGACACGGTACGCGTCGTGGTGCGTCCCTCGGGGACCGAGCCCAAGTTGAAGTGCTATCTGCAGGTGCGCGCGCCAGTGGATGCCGACCTGGCGACGCAGCAAGAAGTGGCGCGCAGTGCAATGGCCGCGCTGCGGGCCGAGGCCGCCGCGATGGTGGGATTGGGCTGACCCAGCCCCGCGTGGCGGCGCATAGTAGCTCAGTTTTCGAGCCGCAGTCGCCGGAACCGAGACGGTCTCGCTTCGATGCGACAAGACGCGATTCTGGCCCTACCATGTCACCGTGACCTCTGAGTTCTTACTCTTGTCGCTTGTTGTTGTCACAGCGTTAGCTTTTGATTTCACCAACGGTTTCCATGACACGGCGAATGCGATGGCCACCTCGATCGCAACGAAGGCGTTGAGTCCGAAGGCGGCGGTGACGCTTTCGGCCATCCTCAACCTTGTCGGGGCATTCCTGTCGGTAGAGGTGGCGATCACCGTCACCAACTCAGTGATCAAGATTCAGGACAGCTCCGGCGCCGTAACACCCAGCCTCACCGCGGACGGCGGCCACGCACTGCTGGTGATTCTGATGGCGGCCTTGGCCGGCGCCATCATCTGGAACATCCTCACCTGGCTGTGGGGCCTTCCGTCCAGTTCCTCCCATGCCCTGTTCGGCGGACTCGTCGGCGCCACCGTCGCCAGCCTCGGCTGGGGCGGCGTCAAATGGTGGGGCAGCGACGGGCATCTGGATGGCGTTCTCGGCAAGGTAGTACTGCCGGCCTTGATATCGCCGGCAGTGGCCATCGTGGTCGCTCTGGTCGGCACGCGTCTGGTCTTCGCGATCACACGCGGAGTGGCTCAGCGGTACCAGGAAGCCGGATTCCGGTGGGGCCAGATCGGTACCGCCTCATTGCTTTCGTTGTCACACGGCACCAACGACGCCCAGAAGACCATGGGGGTCATCACGCTGGCACTGATCGCGACCAACCCGACCATGCCCACCGACGAAATCCCGCTGTGGGTGAAGTTCGCGTGCGCCATGGCCATCGCCAGCGGAACCTACATCGGCGGCTGGCGCATCATCCGGACCATGGGCAAGGGTCTGGTCGAAGTGCTCTCACCGCAAGGCATGGCTGCGGAAAGCTCATCGGCTGCGGTGATTCTGACCTCATCACAGATGGGCTTCCCGCTGTCCACCACCCACGTGTGCACCGGTTCGATCATCGGTTCCGGACTGGGACGCACTGGCGCGACGGTGCGCTGGGGGGTTGCCGGCCGCATGGTCGGTGCCTGGATGATCACCTTGCCCTCGGCAGCCCTGGTCGCTGCTGCCCTGTGGTGGATCGGACACCTGCTGGGCGACGGCCTCGGCGATCTGGCGATCTTCGCCGCCTTGGTTGGTGCGGCCCTGTTCATGTGGTGGCGCTCGCGGCGCGATCCGATCAACCCGAGCAATGTCAACGACGAATGGGACGACGGCAAGCCTGCCCAGGCCGAACCTGTGCGAGAGGCGGTCTGATGGATCAGCTCTGGGCCGCTTTGGAAGCCACCTGGCGGATTCTCCTCGTCGGGCTCGTGCTGGGAGCCGGGCTACCGGCGCTGTTCGCGCTCGGCGTCCGCTCGTTGGCCTGGGGCAGCGGCATCGAAGCCGGGGACCAAGCGAACGTCACCGTCTTGAAACCCCACCTGGTGGGACGGATCATCGCCTACGTTCTGTTCGCCATCGTGATCTCGGCCGTGCTGGCCGGAGTGGGCTACATCGTCGCCCACGGTTTGGGCTACAGCGTCACATTCAACGGCTTGGTGCCCACTTTCAGCCACAAGTGAGCGCGCAGCCCCTCAGATACTCATTGGGGCGATGTGCCCGGTGGAATGGTCTTCGCCGTTGTTGCGCAGGTCAGCGCTGATCCGCGACAGGAAGCGCCGCGCGGCGTCCCCCACTCGCGGGGTGAGCATGTCGGTGGGAACCGGCTGAAGCTCTACCCGAGTCGGCACTCCGGCCAGCACCAGCGGCAGAGTGTAGCCCACTGAGGACGGGAAGCTGGCCAGTACTTGGGCGACCGGTCCGCGACGGAGCTCGATCTCCAACGGCACCGTGGGCCGACGCACATCCAGGTTGGTTGCCTGCCGGATCCGGTCGAGTTTGCGATCGTCTTCCTTGCGGTGGGCGTAGTACCGGCCCTGATTGCCATGGCGACCAGCGAGCACGCTGATCGCCGCGAGGTAGGACTCCTCGTTCACGACACCGGATTCGACCAGTGACGAGCCGACGATATCTACTCCGGGAAGGGTCCGTGGCGGGCCGAACCGGCGCCGCGTCCAGTCATAGCTGTGTTGGTTGATCTGGTGCGGCGGCATGCCGGCCACCGGCATCACGGTGAAGATCCGCACCCGATCACTACGAAAGAACCGTCGCGCATTCCAGGCAAGAGGGGTGCGCAAGGTCTCCATCATCGCCGGCGGGGCATCCCACCGTCGCAACGGCTCGCCAGACAGCAACTGGGAGGCGAACTCCATGGTGGCGGTGCCGTCGTCGACGACGACCACCTGACGCGGTCGGGCGACGACCAGCAGGGCTTGAATCATCCCGGAGAACGGATCCCCCACCACCAGCCGCCGGGCACGCGATACTCGTCCGGCCAACTGACGCACCACCTGCAGTCGCTGTGGAGTGGATTTGCGCGGGTCATACCACTCCACAGCGACGTGCTCTTCGGCGGCGAAGGCCGCCATCTGGCGCAGTTGTTCTCGTCCGGTGTGCTCCACCGGAGCCAACACCATCGCCACGGTCCGATCGGCGGCGCGCTCGGCGTGGACCCATTCCAGGAGGTTGAGGAATTGGGCCGGGCTCTCCACCAGGGCGACGGTGTCGATGGTCATGCCACTTGCACCGGCCCGGCGTTGCGATCGGCGACCACACCGGTCACGCGGCGCAGCTTGCGCATCGCTGCCTCTTCGGCCGGGTAGACCTTCTTGACGCCGTCACCGAGGGATTCCTCGATGACGCGGATGTCCCGCACCAGGCGACGCATGCCTTCGGGCTCGACCGAGGCTGACTGGTCCGAACCCCACATGGAGCGGTCCAAGGTGATGTGACGCTCCACCATGCACGCCCCCAGCGCGACCGCACACAGCGTGGTCTGCAGGCCGACCTCATGGCCGGAGTAGCCGATCGGCACATTCGGGTATTCGGAGTTGAGGGTGTCGATCATGCGCAAGTTGAGCTGATCGGCCGGAGCCGGGTAGGTGCTGGTGGCGTGCAGCAGCACGATCTGGTCACTGCCCAGCAACTCGACGGCATGTCGAATCTGCGCCGGGGTCGACATGCCACTCGACAGGATGACGGTGCGTCCGGTGTCGCGCATGGCGGTGAGCAGATCGTCGTCGGTGAGGCACGCGGAGGCGACCTTGAACACCTTGGGGTTGTAGGCCATCAGGAACTCAACGCTCTCGACATCCCACGGGGAGGCGAACCAGTCGATTCCGATCTCGGCGCAGTACTCGTCGATCTGACGGAACTCGTCGGCGCCGAACTCGACCCGATGCCGGTATTCGATGTAGGTCATCCGGCCCCACGGGGTGTCGCGTTCGATCTCCCACTGGTCTCGCGGGGTGCAGACCTCGGGGGTGCGCTTCTGGAACTTGACCGCATCCATGCCGGCGGCCTTGGCGTGATCGATCAGGGCCATCGCATTCTGCAGATCGCCGTTGTGGTTGATCCCGATCTCGCCGATCACGTACACCGGCTGTTCGGGTCCCACGAGGCGATCCCCGATTTTGCGGAGCCGCGGGTTGATGGTGGTCACAGTTGATCCTCCTCAAGGATCCACGAGGCGATCTCGCGGATGGCTCCGTGCCCGCCAGGCACGGAGGTGACAGCCCGGGCCGCAGCCCGGACGCTGGGTTGGGCCGAGGCGACAGCCACCGGCCAGCCGACCTGCTCGAAGCAGGGCAGGTCATTGACGTCGTTGCCGACGTACAGCACGCGATCAGCGCTGAGTTCGTTTTCGCCGATCCAGGACGCCAACTCCGCGCCCTTGCGGGCGATGCCGTGACGGCACTCCACGCCGAGTTTGGCGGCGCGGGCAGCCACGATCGGAACCACTTCGGTGGACAGGAACATCACCGGCAGCCCGGCCCGACGTAGCGCGGCGATGCCCAGGCCGTCGCCGCGATGGACGGCGACCCGCTCGGTTCCGTCGGCATCGATCCAGGCGCGGTCATCGGTCTGGGTTCCGTCGAAGTCCAGAACCACCGCATCGACGTCGCCCGGCCCGGGCCGGTGATCGTGATCAAGCAGTCCGGCCAGAATCTGCGCCCGCTTCAGATCGGCAGGCTCGTCGATCTCGAGCACCCGTTCCGCCGGGGCGGGCACCGCGACGATGCGTCCGAAGAAGCGGTGGCCGTGGCGGGCGTAGCCGTCGGTGCGCATCGCATAGGCCGCGCCGGTCTCCAACCACTCCGGTTCGCGATCCTGGCGACGAGGACGGTAGGAGGAGTCGTGATTCACGCCGACGGCGCTATTGGCGCTGCGCCAGATGAAGCCATGGAACGGCGCTGCAGTGAAGGCGCTGTCGGCACCGGCCTTGATGACCCCGACAAGATCGTCGAGTTCGGCTGAGGTGATGAACGGGCTGGTGGCTTGGATCATCACCACGATCTCGGGCGGATTCTCGCCGTGGATCGCGCCGATAGCGTGGGTCAATGCCGCCTCGCTGGTGGCGGTGTCGCCAGCGAGCTCCGCGGGACGCTGCACCACGATTGCACCGGCCTGTTCGGCAGCCCGGGCGATCTCAGGGTCGTCGGTGGAGACCGCAACCTGATCGATGAGGTCGGCACCCAACGCCGCGCGCACCGCTCGGGCCACCAACGGAACGCCCCCGATGCGGGCCACATTCTTGCCCGGGACGCCCTTGGACCCACCCCGGGCCGGGATCACGGCCAGAACCTGCCCACTCATAGTGATGCCAACCTTCGAAGTGCCGGCGCAACCACTTGGGCGCCGTGTCGATACATATTCCGGGCGCTCTGCCGGACCACGCGTCGCAGGCCGTCGGGCGCGCCGTTGGCCAGGAACGGCACCGCTTTACCGTCGGTGCCGACGCCGTAGCCGGCCAACACCCCGGGCAGGAAGGCCTTGCCGTTGCTGAGGGTGTAGAACGGCCGCAGCGGCGGCAGCGCGCCGCCTGCCAACAGCTCCGCAACCCGCTCGGGAAGCGGATCCACCTGCGCGCCGAGGCCGTGGCTGCGCGCCCATGCCGAGTCGGCTTCGGGCAGCGCGCCGGCGTCCAAGTCGTCGAAACTGGCCAGGCAGTTCGAGCCGAGGAAGTAGGCATTGCCCAGGGATTCGCGAATCCCCAGGTCGGTGAGGACAGCCGTGGCCAAGCCGCGATGAATGGACTCCAGTGCCGCCGTGGAACTGACGGTGACCAGCAGGTCGGTGCGGTTGAGGGCCTTGCCCATGTCGCCACCGGCCAGCTTCAGGTTGCTGGGTCGATCAGTTCCCAGCGAGCGCACGATCTCGTCGTAGGGATAGGGCTCGACGTGGGTGACGACTTCACCGGGCAGGCCGCGCAACTTGATGAGCACATCGCGCTCGGGATGCTGGGCAGCATGCTCGGCAAGACGCTCGACCACGTAGCGCCGCTGGGAGCGGCTGTTTGGGACGTCCGGTTGACCGGCGAAGGTCACGGTGAAGCGCGGGTTCACCCGCTGGCCCGGTTCGCGCAGAAAGGGAAGTCGGCTCTGCACCAGCGAAGTGCTGGGATACCCGACGCCATCGAGGACGCCACGGAATCGCTCGAGGTCTGCGGGACTGTTGGCGACGATCACGTCGGCTCCGGCACGCAGTAGCAGCCCTTCGACGACCCGCTCATAGACCACGCCGACGTAGCCGGTTATCACCAGCGGCCGGGACTCGAGTTCAGCATGGGCCAGCAGATGCAGCATGGCCTGTACGCCGGTACCGGGCAGGGAGAGCACCAGTACATCCACCGGGTTGGCGGTGAGGGCGGCTACCAGTTCGCCGGCGGAGACGACAATGACCGAGTCGGGGTTGATCCCGGCCTCGGCTAGTTGGCGCTGGCTCGGCGTCTGCGCGCCGGCGAACTGATAACCCGTTATGGCGACGCCGGGGTGCAGTCGGCGGGCGAGCCCGAGGCCCCACTTCCATCGACTGTCAGCGTCCGCGAGCACGGCCACCGAACGCACGGGGCGGTTCTTGGTCGTAGGCACAAGCCGAAGTTAGGCTCGGCATCTGCCGCGGTGATCAACCGTAGGCGAACCTTCGGTGAACGATTCCCCAACTGTTCGGGGAGGGGCCCTCAGTCAGGCTCAGAGGGCGTTGAAGCCTTGGTTCACTTTCTCGATGAGCTGTTGACGCTCGTCGAAGTGCAGGAACGCGGCGCCGGCAGCATTGAGG
The DNA here is from genome assembly GCA_002482525.1 of Propionibacteriaceae bacterium UBA7704. Classification (GTDB taxonomy): domain Bacteria; phylum Actinomycetota; class Actinomycetes; order Propionibacteriales; family Propionibacteriaceae; genus Propionicimonas. Next base: position 139,164 of record DLGC01000020.1, read on the forward strand.
GTGAAGGCGCGTAAAGCCTCGAGGTCGTAGCCGAACGCCTCACTGAGCAAGAAGAACTCTCGACTCATCGTGGTGGCGCTCATCAGCCGGTTGTCGCAGTTCACCGTCACGCAGAAGCCAGCCTCGGCCAGGCGTCCGAACGGATGGTCCTCAACCCGGTCGCAGATACCAGTCTGCAGATTGGACGACGGGCAGACCTCCAAGGGAATCTGTCGATCCAGAACGTATTGAGCCAGGTCGCCAAGGGCGCCGTCCTCGGCGATGTCTTCCACCAGACGGACGCCGTGCCCGACCCGCGAGCAGCCGCAGCGGCCGACCGCGCCGGCGACGGAGTCGGCGCCAGCCGCCTCACCAGCATGAATGGTGAACGGCAGGAAGTTCTCGCGCAGCAGATCAAAGGACTCCACAAAGCGCGTAGGCGCGAAGCCGTCCTCGGCGCCGGCGATGTCGAATCCGCACACCGAGTCGTTCCGATAGGCCACGGCCAGTTCGGCGATCTCGGTGCTCGGTTCGGGGACGTGGCGCATCGCAGTGACGATCTGACGGGCCACGATGTCGTGGCCCTGCTGGCGCGCCTGCGCCATTCCTTCGGCCAGGCCGTCGCGCACAGCCTCGACAACATTGCTGAGGCTCAAGCCACCCGCAGTGTGCTGCTCGGGCGCCCACCGCGCCTCGGCGTAGATCACGCCGTCGGCTGCCTGGTCGAGCACGAACTCGCGGGCGACCCGTCGCAACGAATCGGCGGTCTGCATCACGGCCACGGTGTGGGCGAAAGTTTCCAGATAGCGCACCAGGGAGCCGGAGTCGGCGGCTTCGTAGAACCAGCGGCCCAGCGCCTCAGCGTTGTCGGCGGGCAGCGCATGGCCGACCTTGGCTGCCTCCTCGATCACGGTCTGCGGGCGTAGGCCGCCGTCCAGGTGATCGTGGAGGGCCACTTTCGGCATGGCACGACAGGTTTCGATGGAGACGCTCATGGGGTGCTTTCTGGGTTCGTGGCGGAATCGGCAACGTGCGCCAGGTCTGCTGGGCCGAAGGCCTGCGGCAGCACCTCACGCATGGTCAGTACTCCCTCTGGAGTGTCCATCAGCAGGTCCGGCCCACCGTGTTCATAAAGCAATTGGCGGCAGCGGCCACAGGGCATCAGTAGTTCGCCCAGCTTGTTGCAGCAGCTGAAGGCGACCAGTCGACCACCACCGGTGGCGATGAGGTTCGAGACCAGTCCGCATTCAGCGCACAGACCCAAGCCATAGGAGGCGTTCTCGACATTGCAGCCGCCCACGATGCGGCCGTCATCGACCAGGGCTGCAGCACCGACCGGGAACTGCGAATAGGGCGCGTAGGCGTGCTCGGAGAACTCCCGAGCACGACTGCGCAGCGCCTCAAAGTCGGGGTTAATCGGCCTCGCCCTTTCGATAGACCTGACCGTCGGCAGCCGGCATTCGTAGTCGTTGGGCGGAGAACACGAGTACCAGCAAGGTGGCGACGTAGGGGGTCATACTGGTGAACTCCGGCGGCACCTCGCTGGAAATGGCGAACCAGGCCAGCACCAGCAAGCCCAGCACGATGCGCCACACTCCGGTGAACGGTTTGCCCTTGACGCGGCGGATGATCTGCCAGATGCCCCAGCCGAGCAGCAGCAGGCCGATCGGGAGCAGGTAGGCGTGGATGACGTCGTTGCGACCGCGCAGCTGAATGGCGTCGGTGTAGCCGAACAGCAGCGCGCCTGCGGCGAGGCCACCCGGACGCCAGTTGCCGAAGATCATCGCCGCCAGGCCGATGTAGCCACGGCCGCCGGTCTGACCGTCGCGGTACAGGTTGGAGGCCACCAGCACCAGGAAGCCGCCGGCGAGCCCGGCCAGGGCGCCGGAGATCAAGACCGCCACAAACTTCAGCCGCAGGACGTTTACGCCCAGCGTCTCAGCGGCGTGCGGGGCTTCACCGCAGGAGCGCAGGCGCAGCCCGAAGGCGGTGCGCCACAGCACCCACCAGGTAGCGACCAGCAGCAGCACCGCGATCACCACGAGCACATTGACGTTGGTGGTCAGGGTTCGCAGGATGGCGGCAAGGTCGGCGACCAGCCAGATGCCGGATTTCTCCAGTTCCAGCAGCACATCGCCCAGCCCTGGGATGGACAGCGACGGCAGCTTCTCCAACGGCGGGGATTGCGTCGGTCCGCCACCGGGAAGATCGCTGAAGGTTCGTACGGCCAGGTACGCCCCCGCGCCCGCACCGAGCAGGTTGATCGCAACACCGGACACAATGTGATCGACACCGAAGATCACCGTGGCCAAGGCATGAATAGCACCGCCGAGCAGACCCATTGCCGCCGCGCCCAGGATTCCCACCCACGGCCCGTAGTGATAGCCGAAGAAGGCGGCACCCCAGGTGCCGAGGATCATCATGCCTTCCAAGCCGATATTGACCACACCGGCGCGCTCAGACCACAGACCGCCCAGGCCTGCCAATGCCAGCGGCATTGCCAAGCCGATCGCTGCGGTGAGCGCTCCTGAGGAGTCGATGTCGTTCGCGCCGGTGAGCACCCGAACGGTGGAGATGACGGCGATGGAGCCCAGGATCACCACGGCCCAGTACCAGTTCGGACGGCTGGAACCCGAGGTCACTCCCGGGACGGTCGGACTGACGAGTGTGGTGCTCATGCTGCCACCTCCTCAGCCTGGACGCGTTCTTGTTGAGCCAACTCCGAGGCCACCACCCTTTGCTCGAGTCGAAGCTTTGCCCGACGTATCAACTCGTAGGCGATCACAACCGAGAGCACGATGATGCCCTGGATGATCAACACCAGGCGGTCGGAGACGCCAGCACTGATCTGCAGGCCGTTGCTCAACTGATTCAGGTAGCCCCAGAGCACGGCCGAAACCGCCATACCGATGGGATGGTTCCGACCCAGCAAGGCCACTGAGATGCCGGCAAAGCCCAATCCGGCCTGGACCGTATCGCCATAGGCGTAGTCCTGGCCGAACAGCAACGGCATGCCGACCAGTCCGGCGACCGCACCAGACATGACCATGGAGATCACGACCATCTTGCGCACATTGATTCCGCTGGCGACCGCAGCGGTCTCCGATTGCCCGGTGGCGCGCAGGTCGAAGCCGAAGCGGGTCTTATTCAGCATGAACCAGTAGAAGATGCCCACCGCGATGGAAAGGAAGATCAGGCCGTAGATCTCGTTGTGGGTGTTGAGCAGCCAACTCACGTCGATGCCCGGCACCCGCGAATCCTCGGCCAACACCTGGGTGCTGATGGCGTTTGACCCTTCCACCTGAACCGCGGCCATCTTCAAGAAGAATGCGACCAGGTAGGTGGCGATGTAGTTCAACATGATGGTGCTGATCACCTCGGACACCCCGCGGGTGACCTTCAGCAGGCCCGCGATCAGCGCCCACAGCGCACCAGTGGCCATGGAGACCAGGATCGCGACGATGATGTTGAGCCAGCCGGGCAACCAGTGCGCGCCGGCGAAGACCGCGGCGGCGAACGACGCCACGCGGTACTGCCCGTCGACGCCGATATTGAACAGATTCATCTTGAATCCGATCGCAACGGCAACCGCCGACAGATAGAGCACGGTGGCTTCGTTGATGATGGCCACGATCTGTCGCGGCAGGGGTGCTTTGAACAACACCTGCCATACGGCCACCACCGGGTCACCGGCCAGCAGCAGAATGATGGTGGTTACCAGCAGGGCGACCACGATGGCGAGCGCCGGGGCTGCCAGAGCCAACCCGATCTTGCGCAGGTTGCTTCTCATTTGGCGGTCTCCTCACTGGCGTCGGCCCCGGTCATGGCAGCACCCAGCTGCTCCTTGGTGACCACTTCGGGATCAAAATCTCCGGACAGACTGCCTCGCAGGATCACCCGGATTCGATCCGACAAACCAACGAGTTCCTCCAGATCGGCAGAGATCAACAGCACCGCCATCCCGTTGCGCCGGGCGGTCTTGATGAGATCCCAGATCGCGGCCTGCGCACCGACGTCGACGCCGCGGGTGGGATGGGCGGCCACCAGCACCCGGGGCGTATGGCTCATCTCGCGCCCGATGATCAGCTTCTGCTGGTTGCCGCCGGACAGCGAGCCGGCCGTCACGGAGATCGACGGAGTGCGCACATCGAACTGGTTGACGATGGTCTCGGTATCCGCCTTGGCTGCGGCCGCGTCGATCAGAGGACCCTTGGCGTTGGGCGGCTGAGTCTGGTGTCCCAGGATGACGTTCTCCCACAGGGGCGATTCGAGCAGCAACCCGTGGCGATGGCGGTCCTCGGGGATGTAGCCGACGCCGGCCTCTCTGATCTCCCGGACCCCGGCCGTGGTGATGTCCTCGCCTTCGAGGTACACCGCCCCGGAGGTGGCGCGACGCATTCCCATGATGACCTCGACGAGCTCCGCTTGACCGTTGCCCTCAACCCCGGCGATTCCGAGGATCTCGCCGGCATGAATGGTGAGGTTGATCTGGTCCAGGGTCTTGGCCTGGCCGGGCACGCCTAGGTCGATATCAGTGAGTTGCAGCATCACCGTGTCGGTGACGGTGGACTCCTCGGTCTGAGGCGAGGGCAGCTCGGAGCCCACCATGAGTTCGGCGAGCTCACGGGCGGTCACCGAGGAGGGCTCCACTTCAGCGACAGTGGTTCCGCGACGGATCACGGTGATGTCATCGGCAACCGACAACACCTCGTCGAGTTTGTGAGAGATGAAGATCACCGTCAGGCCTTCAGACTTCAGGCCGCGCAGGTGATCGAACAACTCGGTTACTTCCTGGGGCACCAACACAGCGGTGGGTTCGTCCAGGATCAGGATTCGGGCGCCCCGGTAGAGCACCTTCAGGATTTCGATGCGTTGCCGATCACCGACACCGAGATCAGCAACGAGTTCATCAGGGTCGACGTGGAGACCGTACTCAGCGGAGATCTCGCGAATCTTGGTTCGCGCCGCGTCACCGATGCCGTGCAGCTTCTCCGCCCCCAGCACCACGTTCTCCAGAACCGTCAGGTTGTCGGCGAGCATGAAGTGCTGGAACACCATGCCGATCCCGGCGTCGATGGCGTCGGTGGGGCTCTTGAGGGTGACCGGGCGGCCTTCGATAGTGATGGAGCCTTCGTCGGGGGCCTGCACACCGTAGAGGATCTTCATCAAGGTGGACTTGCCTGCGCCGTTCTCCCCCACGATCGCGTGGATCGTGCGACTGCGTACCTTCAGCGAGATGTCGCGGTTGGCGACGACCCCCGGGAAACGCTTGGTGATTCCCACCAACTCGACGGCCAGGTCCCCGCTGGCCGCTGATTGGTCGGGTTCGACACTCGACATCGGTATGACTCCTCAATGTGCAACTGATCGGCGCCTTTGCCAGATCCCCAACGCACTCTAGTGGGAAGCGTCGGCCCGGGCGACACTCTGGTGCACCCGGGCCGACGTTTCGTGACTAAGGAAAAGCCAAACAGCTGATCACTTGCTCGGAACGACGATCTTTCCGTCGATGATCTGCTGCTTGTAGTCCTCCAGTTGCGGAACGATGTCATCGATCTTGCCCCCGGTGGTGGAGTAGCCCACACCGTCAACCTTGAGATCGAAGACGGTCGGGCCCGCCGCGAAGGTGTTGTCGTTGACCGACTTGATGAAGGTGTAGACACCCACGTCGACGCGCTTAAGCATCGAGGTCATGATGACGTCGCGCACGTCTTCAGCAGCGGTCTTGGCCTGGTCGGAGTCAACACCGATGGCCAGCTTGCCTGCAGCCTTCGCAGCGCTGAACACGCCACCGCCGGAACCACCAGCTGCGTGGTAGACGATGTCAGCACCGGACTGGTACATGCCCTCAGCAGCAGCCTTGCCCTTGGCCACATCACCGAAACCGGTGAAGTCCGGCGGCTGGGTCAGGTACTTGACGTCGATCTTGATGTCGGGGTTGACGGCCTTGGCACCGGCCTCGTAGCCAACCTGGAACTTCTTGATCAGGTCGGTCTCGACGCCACCCACGAAGCCGATGTGGTCGGTCTTGGTCTTCAACGCAGCAGCCGCACCGACCAGGAAGGACCCCTCGTTCTCGGCGAAGACGATGTTCATGATGTTGTCACCGGTGGAGGCCTCGGAGGCGTCGTCAACGATGGCGAACTTCACGTCGGGGTTGTCCTTGGCAACCTTGCCGACAGCGTTGGCGTAGGCGAAGCCCACGGCGACGATGTTGTTGTAGCCGGCATCAATGAGCTGGTTCAAACGCTCTTCTTTGGCGGACTCCGCTTCACCGGCCGTTGCTGCCGATTCCTTGGTTTCGACGCCGAACTCCTGGGCAGCCTTGTCCAGGCCCGCAGCCGCAGAGTCGTTGAACGACTGGTCGCCACGACCTCCGATGTCGTAGGCCATACCAACTTTGATCTTGGGAGTGTCGGTCGAGGCCGACGGACTGGACGTCCCGCTGCTGCACGCAGTCAGCGACAGGGCAGCGGCGGCCACCACTGCGACGGACTTGATCACCTTATGCACGGTGTCTCCTTCTGGGAATGAACAAGCTGTGCGCCATGAAGCGCACCTCCGAGGACTCTAACCTTCTCGATGGGCAATTGGGACACCATCCTCGCGCCTGTGACGAACCCGTTATCTAAGCAAGCGTGATCGGAGCTGGCGGTAGTCTGAATGGATGCAAGACCCGCTGCGTACCGCCGCCGAGCAGATCGTCACCAGTCGCGCCCTGGGCTACGACCAGAAGCTGCGTCGCTTGGCCGCCCTGGCTGACAATGCACTGCCCTACCCCGCACTTTCGCCGCTGTGCCAGGAGGCCCTGGACGCGCGAGTGATTTGCGACATGTACGAGGGCAATCGGCCGTTCACACCGCGCTACGTGCTTCCTGATTACGCCAAGGCGCTGCGCAATGGAGTGAAGTACTTGGAGTTGGAGCCGCCCCAGGGCTTGGACGATGCACTCAGCTTCCTGACCATCCTCTACAGCCAGGTGCCGTCGGTGACCACCTACCCGGTCTACCTCGGCGATCTGGACGCCCTGCTGGAACCGTTCGTCCCCGCAGAGTTGCCCGACGCCGAGTTGGACGCCAAGCTGCGGCGGTTCTGGATCCAACTCGATCGGCTGCAACCTGATGCTTTCACCCACGCCAATGTGGGCCCCGGCGACGGCCGGGTGATCCGTTCGATCTGGCGGGTCGAGCGGTCGCTTCGTCAGGTGGTGCCGAACCTGACGATGAAGGTCGCTCCCGACACTCCCGACGACCTGATCGAGGACGCGGTGCGGACTGTCTTCGAAACCGGCAAGCCCCATTTCGTGAACCATCCGATGATGGTCGGCGATCACGGCACCGAGTACGCCGCGGTGAGCTGCTACAACTCGTTGAAGGTTCGCGGTGGCGCTCACAGCCTGGTGCGGCTGAACCTCAAGGAGGCTGTCGGACGCCACGTCGGGCAGGCTGATTCGTTCATCGCCGAGGGGTTGCCTCACTGGGTGGAGCTGACCGCCGAGCTGGGCGAGGCACGGATCCGTTCCTTGGTCGAGGATCAGGGTTTCTTCGAGTCGCACTTCCTGGCCACTGAAGGGCTGATCGACATCGATCGGTTCTCGTTGATGTTTGGAATCTTCGGCCTGGCCGAGTGTGTCAACGAGCTCATGGAGCGCGAAGGGCACGCCGAGGCCCGCTACGGCCATGACGAGCGTGCCAACGCTCTGGCTCACCAGGTCGTGGGACGTATCGCCGAACTGGTCAAGGAGCGTCCGCTGCCGTACTGCGCCGGGGGCGGTGGGTTCGCCTATCTGCATTCGCAAAGCGGCATCGATCTGGACTTGGACACCACCGCCGGCACTCGGATTCCGGTGGGCGAGGAGCCGGACATGTTGACCCACATCGAGGCCTGCGCCCCGATACATCAGCTCTTCCCGGCGGGTATCTCTGACATCTTCCATGTCGAGGAAACCGTCACCCGCAACCCGCGAGCGATGGTCGATGTGATCCGCGGGGCACTGGCTGCCGGAATGCGGGACTTCACCTTCAATCTCGATTCCAATGAGTTCATTCGGATCACGGGCTATCTGGTGCGCAAGTCCGACCTGGTCGATGTCGACGAGCATGGCGCCCGGCATTCCAGTGACTATCTGGCCGCTACCGCCGAGATCAACCACACGGTGACAACTCGAGCCATCAAGCGGATCATCGCCGCCGAGCTCAACCCGACTGCCGGCGGCTGATTTGTCGATCCCGTTGGCCACCGCGGCGTCCGGGCTGGTCACCGACGTCATCGAGTTCTCGGCCGTCGACGGGCCTGGTAACCGCTTCGTGGTGTTCCTGCAGGGCTGCAATTTCGACTGCCTGGCCTGCCACAACCCGTACACGATCAACCTCTGCAATGGCTGCGGGGTGTGCGTGGCGTCCTGCCCCAGCGGAGCTTTGTCGCTCGACGATGCCGGGTCGGTGAGGTGGGACGCCGGGGTCTGCACCGGCTGCGACACCTGCATCGCAGTGTGCCCCTATGACGCGACTCCGAAGGCCCAGCAGCGTCCGGTGACCGAGCTGATGGCTCAGATTCGGCGGGCCGCACCTTTCCTTTCGGGAATCACGGTCTCCGGAGGTGAAGCCACGCAGCAGCCGCAGTTCGTCGAATCGTTGTTCGCCGCGGTGAAGGCCGAGCTGCCGAGGTTGACTTGCTTTGTCGATTCCAACGGCGGCGTCGAACCGGACGTTTGGGATGCGCTCGATCCGGTGATGGACGCAGCCATGATCGATCTGAAGTGCTTCGACGACGAGATTCACCAGCACATCACCGGTGCGTCCAATGCGGCGGTGTTGGCCAGCATCGAGCGCTTGGCGGCCCGAGGAAAGCTGTACGAGGTGCGGCTGCTGCTGATGACGGGAGTCAACGATGCCGATGAGTTGTTGGCCGAGACCGGACGCTGGCTGGCCGGCATCGACCCGACGATGCGCATCAAGGTGATCGGATACCGCGCCCACGGCGTGCGACCCAGTGCAGTGCCTTTGGTCGAGCCGACCGCGGAGCAGCGCGAGCACTACGCCGCGGTTCTGCGCACCGAATCGCCCTTCGAGCTTCTGGTGATCTAGGGCGTTATCCCTCTCGCTGGCTGAGTTTGTCGAAGCCCGCCACCCCACAAAACCGTCATCCACATTCTTTCGAACATCTGTTCTATTCTGTCAGTGCCCCCTGGGAGAATAGACCCATGATCGAAAGCAGCGAATCCCTCCCCGCCGGCCAGGCGCTGGAGCAGATTTTGCTGCTGCTTGATCAGGTGAACCCGAAGCGCACCGACCTGTCTCCCGAGCAACGTTTGGAGTGGCTGCGCACTGCCCGCGTCGCCCAAAGTCGCATTCAGGCGCTGACGGGGTTGCTGACCGCCGAGGCGGAGAAGTCCCAAGCCGCAGAGCGAACCGTCGGCACCCCGATCACGTCCTGGATCGCCACCCAAGAGGTGTGTTCACACAAAGAGGCCACCCGCGACGTGCTTGCCGCGCGCAGCCTCGGCGAGCACCCGATGGTCGGCCAGGCGGCCAGCACTGGTGCCATCAACACCAATCAGGCTGCAGCCATCGGCAAGGTGCTGAGCAGCATCGGCCCCCAGTTGGACGCCGAGCAGAAGGCCGAGGCCGCCCACGAGTTGGTGAGCCTCGCCGGCCACTTGGACGCCGGTCGGTTGGCGCGGGCAGCCGGGCAGGTGTTGCGCACCGTGGCACCACAGAGCGCCGAGCAGCTGCTGGAGACCCGGCTGCAGCGCCAGGCCGAGCAGGCCCATCGCGAGCGGTTCCTACGGTTCTTTCCTTCCGGCGGCTCGCTCCGTTTCGAGGGTTCGCTGCCCCTGGCCGAAGGCGAACGTTTCCAGGCGCTGGTCACCGCGCATCGGGAGAAGAATCGGCGTACCAGCCTGCAGACGCCGGAACCGCTGGCTGATCGGCCCAGCTACGACCAGCGCCAAGCCGATGCCCTGATCTCGCTGTGCGATGCTGCCGCGAAGTCCCGCCCTGAGCCGGGTCTGGGTGGTGCGCGCGTGCTGGTAAAGCTCGACTACCAGCAGCTGCGCGACCAGGCCGCCGGTGCCGGACTCATCGGCGCCGACGATGCCCTTGCCGCAGGCGATCTGCGCCGCCTGTGCTGCGACGCCGAGTTGATTCCGGCCGTGCTCGGTGGCGGTTCGGAGGTTCTGGACGTCGGCACCACCCGCCGCCTGGTCACCCCCGCCATTCGCAACGCGCTCATCCTGCGCGACGGCGGCTGCGCCTTCCCCGGCTGCGCGGTGCGACCCGAGTCGTGCGAGGCCCACCACATTCAGCCCTGGTGGGACAACGGTTCCACCTCACTAGGGAATTTGGTTTTGCTCTGCCATCACCACCACGGCGTGATCGAACCCGCCAGGGATTCCGGCCGAGACCAATGGAGCGTGCACATCGGGGAGGACGGAAAGCCGGTGTTCACCCCACCAGCCCGACTGCAACGATTCAGCGAGCGACGAGGATCGTCCGGCGCGCCACTGTTGTCGAGTTCAAATGAGGGAGAGCGATCGATTGCGCCGACCTGCGAGTTCACGTCGACATGAATCGCGTCGTTGCGCGAGCCGCATCATGGCAAGCGCAGAGTTGTTTCGCCTGTGCGTTGACGAAAGACTTGAACTGGGCATTCTCGGAGGAGATTCGGAGGTTCTCGATTTCAGCAGCACCGGTGGCCCGGGGCCACCGTCTTTGGCGATCCGGCTACACTGCGCGACAGTCAATGCCCCCTCCCTCGCTACGATGAGCGCCTAGCGCCATGCGACGCCGACTACATTCAATCCTCGTGGGATAGGGGCGTGGGTTCACAAGGGCACCCGACCAGTTGCCTCTGTGCCCGGCCCAGTCCTGACGCTACCCCGCCCGATCTGACAAACGGGGCTCCGGCGGGAGTCAAGGAGATGCTCACAGAAGCCCCCCGAGTGCCACTCGGCTACCGACTCGCATTTGGTCCGCCATCCACCACCAAGCGCAATCATCATGCCGCATGCCGTTCTGCGTTCCTCTACTCTGCATCCAGGGACCTGAGGATTGCTTGACTGACCTCAACGTGTCTCTCTTTGCTCGGACGATGCACGTTCTAAGGAGTCGCTCTCATGAAGGTATTCATTAGTTGGTCCGGAGGCGCCAGTCGAGAATTGGCGCTTAGCTTGCGCGACTGGCTCCCGAAGGTAATTCAAGGGGTCGTGCCCTTTGTGTCAGCGAAAGATATCGACAAGGGCTCGAACTGGACCGTCGAGCTGGCTCGAGAGCTTGCTGATTCTGACTTCGGTATCGTCTGCCTGACACCAGACAATCTGCTCTCACCGTGGCTCAACTACGAGGCCGGAGCAATCACAGCGTCCGTCTCGTCGAGAATATGTCCGGTTCTGCTAGGCGTCGAGAAGAGCGGCGTCAAGCCGCCCCTCTCTCAGCTTCAGTTGACGTCGGTCACCCTCGACGACTTCATACTCCTGGCAAACTCTGTGAACAAAGCAGCCGGATCACCACTCGATCTAGCGCACGTCGACGAAGCAGTGCGAGTGTGGTGGCCACGGCTTGAAGAGAAGATATCGGCAATCGATCTGCCCCCACCGAACACACCGGAAACGGCACAGGTAGAGCCCCCCAAGCCCCAGAACTCAATAGACGAGATGCTAAAGGAGATATTGACCCGGCTCCGAGCAATTGAACCTACGCACGATGATCGCCGCAGATCGCAATTGCTCATGTTTCCGAACGACGCTGACACACTGGCCAAGATTGCAGACCTCGGGGGGCTCAACTTGTTGTCCATAGCACCTGAGAAGACTCGCGTGAGGATGCGATTCTCCAAACTCCCCTCGCCAATTCCCGAGCCTTCATATGTGGGCTTCTCGGAGTGGGCGAACCAAAACCATCTCGATGTCGTACTCGACAGTGCCGATAGGTTCGTGGTGTTCGACCGAGACGGAAGCGTCAGCGAGCCTCCGGTCTGAGCACCGTTGAGCGCTCGACTTGAGCCCGCGGCACAACTCGTCTTGCGTTTGTCCAGGGTCGCGACCCGGTTTGGGTAAGTGCCCATAGCGAAAGGCAAAACTCGACAATAGGTCCGGTAACGGCCGATGCCCAGCCCAGAATGGCAGCTAGCGCCCCAGCAAGCGGTCGGCGTCTTGGGCGAAGGCGGCGAGGATGGTTTGGGAGGCTTCTAGGGCGCTGAGGTCGCCGGATTCGACGCGGGCCTCCAGGTGGGCGCGGATCGCGTTGACGGCGGGGGACGTGCGCAGCGCGTCCTCCAGGTCGCCTTGGACCAGGGCCCACAGCCAGTCGCGTTGTTGGTGGGCTCGGCGGGTCTCGAGTTGGCCGGCAGCTTCCAGGTGGGCGCGGTGGTCGAGGATCGCCTGCCAGACCTCGGCCAGGCCGTTGCCGGTGAGTGAACTCGAGGTCAGCACCGGCGCACGGCGGGCGGCGGGATCTGAGGTGATGAGCTTCAGTGCCACGGACAATTCTCGGGCGGCGGCCTTGGCCTCCTGCTCGTGGTCACCGTCGGCCTTGTTGACCGCGATCACGTCGGCCATCTCCAAGATGCCGCGTTTGATGCCCTGCAGCTGATCGCCGGCCCGAGCCAGTGTGATCAGCAAAAACGTGTCCACCATGCCGGCCACGGCGACTTCGGATTGACCCACGCCGACGGTCTCGACCAACACCACGTCGTAACCGGCGGCCTCCAGGATCAGCATCGACTCCCGGGTGGCACGTGCAACGCCGCCCAGGTGGGTACCTGCCGGAGAGGGGCGAATGAAGGCCTGATCAGATTGCGCCAACTCCCCCATCCGGGTTCGGTCCCCGAGGATTGAGCCACCAGTCTTCGCTGAGGTTGGGTCAACCGCGAGTACCGCGATTCGGTGACCCTCAGCAATCAGCCGCCGTCCCAGCACATCAATGAACGTCGACTTTCCCGCACCAGGCGTGCCCGTGATGCCGACGCGAATTGCCCTACCGGTATGGCCGCGCAGCAGCCGCAACAGCTCCGTCGCAATCTGATGATGCTCCGGCTTGCTGGACTCCACCACGGTGATCGCGCGGGCGATACCACCGCGATTCCCCGCAAGCACCTGCTCAGCCAGCAGGTTTGGGTCAAGCGCCGGACGCCGCACGGCCTGAGCCTGCGCAGGCGGGACAGCCTGACCGTACTGCGGCCCAACGGTGAAGTCAGACTCCAGCCAGATCGGCGGCTTGTCCTCGCCCACGGCTCTAGGCAGCGTCGAGACGCTGACGCAGCTTGGTCAGCAGCTCGATCGCGGACTCGGGAATCACAGTTCCGGGCGGATAGATCGCGTCGGCCCCGGCAGCGTAAAGCTCCTCGAAGTCCGCCGGCGGAATCACACCACCCACCACGATCATCATGTCCTCACGCCCCAGCTTGTCCAGCTCAGCGCGCAACGCCGGCACCAGCGTCAGGTGACCGGCGGCCAAGGAGGACACACCGACCACATGCACATCGGATTCCACCGCCTGACGGGCAGTCTCCTCCGGAGTCTGGAACAGCGGGCCGACATCGACGGTGAAGCCCAGATCGGCGAAAGCGGTTGAGATGACCTTCTGGCCACGGTCGTGACCATCCTGGCCCATCTTCGCCACCAAGATCCGGGGACGACGACCCTCGGCGGTCTCGAAGTCCGCCACCATGGCGCGGGCCTTCGTCACCGCTTCAGTGCTACCCGATTCTGAGTTGTACACACCCGAAATGGTACGGATGTTCGCCGTGTAGCGTCCGAAGACCTTCTCCAGCGCGTCGGAGATCTCCCCCACGCTGGCCTGGGCTCGGGCGGCGTCGATAGCCAGCTTGAGCAAGTTGCGGTCAGGATCGGTCGGGTCGGGATTCGCCGCAGCCCACGTCAGCTTCTCCAACGCGGCATCGGTGACAGCCTGGTCACGCTCGGCGCGGAGTTTGGCGAGCTTTGCGATCTGCTCGGCGCGGACCTTCGAGTTGTCGACCTTCAGCACCTCGGGAAGTACATCGTTGTCCACGATGTACTTGTTGACCCCGATCAGCGGCTGACGTCCGGAATCGATCCGGGCCTGGGTGCGCGCCGCAGCCTCCTCGATGCGCATCTTCGGAATGCCGGCTTCGATGGCTTTTGCCATGCCACCGGCCGCTTCGACCTCCTGAATCAACTCCCAGGCCTTTGCGGCCAGGTCGTTGGTCAGCTTCTCGACGTAAGCACTGCCCGCCCAAGGGTCGATGACCCGACAGGTGCCCGACTCCTGCTGAAGGAACAGCTGGGTGTTGCGGGCAATCCGGGCCGAGAAATCCGTGGGCAGCGCGATCGCCTCGTCCAGAGCATTGGTGTGCAATGACTGAGTGTGGCCCTGAGTCGCCGCCATCGCCTCAATACACGTCCGCGTCACGTTGTTGAAGACGTCCTGAGCCGTCAGCGACCAACCCGAGGTCTGCGAGTGGGTCCGCAGGCTCATCGACTTCGGATTCTTCGGGTCGAATTGATGCACCAGCTTTGCCCACAGCATGCGGGCGGCGCGCATCTTGGCGACCTCCATGAAGAAGTTCATGCCGATCGCCCAGAAGAAGCTCAACCGCGGTGCGAACTGATCCACCTTCAAGCCCACCGATTCACCGGCCCGGATGTAATCCACGCCGTCGGCCAGGGTGTAGGCCATCTCAATATCAGCGGTGGCCCCGGCTTCCTGCATGTGGTAGCCCGAGATCGAAATTGAGTTGAACTTCGGCATGTTCGCGCTGGTGAACGCAAAAATGTCCGAAATGATCCGCATCGACGGGGTTGGCGGGTAGATGTAGGTGTTGCGGACCATGAACTCCTTGAGGATGTCGTTCTGAATGGTCCCGGCCAACTGCTCCAGCTTCGCGCCTTGTTCCTCGGCGGCCACCACGTACAGCGCCAGAATCGGCAGCACCGCACCGTTCATGGTCATCGACACACTCATCTGGTCCAGCGGGATACCGTCGAACAGTTGCCGCATGTCCAGGATCGAGTCGATGGCGACTCCCGCCATGCCGACATCGCCGGCCACCCGCGGATGATCGGAGTCATAACCGCGGTGGGTGGCCAAGTCGAAGGCCACCGAGAGACCCTTTTGCCCCGCCGCCAGGTTGCGACGGTAGAACGCGTTGGATTCCTCTGCGGTGGAGAACCCGGCGTACTGCCGAATCGTCCACGGCTGGTTCACATACATCGTGGCGTACGGCCCGCGCAGGTAAGGCGGCAGACCCGGGTAGGTCTTCAGGAAGTCCAGACCCTCGTAGGCGGCGTCGTCGAAGTTCGGCGGCACCAGGATGTGCTCAGGGGTCTCCCACCCGGTGCTGTAGCCGGGCAGTGCTCCAGCTAACTTGGCGAACTGTTCTGCGGCATCGGCCGGGGGACGCCCCGTGCCCAGCTCGGCCTCAGTGAAATTCGGAATGCTGCTCATGCCGCACCTCCCATCTGATCCAGAGTTTGGTTGAGGAAGGCGACCACATCCATGCCGGCGTAAACCTCGCCGTCGATCACGGACGCAGCGTCATCAGTGCCGGTTTCGGTGAGCCGTCCGGCCAGGTAGACCGTCTGCACTCCGGCCTGCTTCAGTGCGGTGGCCACGGCCACCGCCTGTTCGGCGTACACCTTCGCCGAGGAACACAGGATGGCAAAGCTGGAATCACCCGCTTGTTTTGCGAACTCCTCCGCAGACCCGGCCTCGACCAGGTTCGTCGCGATTCCAGCCACTCCCAGCAACGCGGTGGTGAAGGTCTCCCGAGCGCCGAAATCACGACGCGCACCCAAACAGGCCAGCATTGCAGTGGGAGTCTCGGCAGCACCCGCAGCACGGTCGCGCAGTGCCTCGAACACCTCCGCATCACGCACCGGCCGCAAGCCGCCCCGCACCGGGGCGACTGGACGCGGCCGCACCTCGCGCGGCGCCTCGTCGGGCTTGGGGAACATGCTGACACCGGTCAGCGGCTGCGACCGGTCGGCGAGGCGCTTTGCCCGCTCGGCGTTGGTGGCTGCGATGCGATCGGCGATCATGCCCGAGCTCAACGCGGTGGCCATGCCGCCAGCAGCTTCGATTTGGGTGAAAACCGTCCAAGCGCTTTCAGCCAACTGGTCGGTGAGATTCTCCACATACCAGGAGCCACCGGCGGGGTCATTGACCCGTCCGATGTTGGCCTCCTCGCCGGCAACCAGTTGGGTATTGCGCGCCATGCGACGACTGAAGTCATCGGGCAGGCCCAAGGCGGTGTCGAAAGGCAGCGTCGTGATGGCTTCTGCGCCGCCCACGGCGGCGGCGAAGGTAGCGATGGTGTTGCGCAGCAGATTCACCCACGGATCATCGCGAGTGATCATGCGCCAGCTGGTGACAGCATGCTGCACCGCGCCACGACGGTCGGCCGGGACGCCACACAGTTCTCCGATTCGCGCCCAAGCCCGCCGCAACGCACGCAGCCGGGCGATGGAGGTGAACTGGTCGGCATCGACTGCCACCCGGAAGGTGATCTGACCGAAGGCCGCCGCCGGGGTGATCCCGGCCGCTTCCAGTTCGCGCAGGTAGGTCACCCCGCTGGCCAGCGCATAGCCGACCTGGTCGATGTCGCCGGCTCCGGCGTCGTTGTAGCAAGTCACATCCACGCTCAGTGCCCGCACCCCGCGATACTCCGCCATGGCGGCGCGCACCCATTCGGCTTCGGAGCCGAACTCGGGACGCCCACCGTTGCGGGCCGCGAAAGCGAGCGCGTCCACGCCCAGGTTTCCGCTGGCGTGATGCGATCCGGTCGCCGAGAAGAAGTTCAACAGCGCCCGAGCGGCAGCCTGCTGATCGTCGTAGCTGGAGACCGAGATCGCGGCAATATCAGAGTCGACACCGTCCAGGATCGCGGGCAGGTCAGAGGCTGCAATGGCATCGGATCCGGTACGCAGCCACAGCGATGTGGCACCGCGTTCGAGATCGGCCAGCACTTCCTTGTTACTGAAAGCGATCTCGGGATCCTCGTGCAAGGCACATACATCCCAGCCGGTCAGCGAACCGGTCCGAATGGTGGTGCCGCGAGTGAACGGCGCCACCCCCGGTTCACCCAAGGACCCGTCATGGGAGGTGTACAAGGGATCGATGCTCAGGCCGTCCACGGTGGTGGTCCGCAGCCGAGCCATTGCCTGGTCCAGGTTCAGTTCCTTGCCCTCGGGGCGCCGCCGGTTGAGGATCTTGAGAACCTCGGCCTCCCAGTCTTCACGAGAGGGAGTGGCGAAGTCGCCGGCAAGGAGCAACGGCGTCTCTGTCATGAGGCCACCCTAGCCCGACCGCACTATCCGCACGGCCAGATGGCCGCGGCTGAAACGGGTCACAAAACCTGTCGAACTAGTGCTTCTGCCGAACCGACCATGACTGCGGTTTCGCGCTCCCACTCCGGTTCTTGCCCCCGGAAGGGCCCGGTGGCCAGTGACACGATCACCGCTGCGGCGCGCAGTCGCAACTCCACCGGATCGACGCGCTCGTCGAAGACGGGCACCCAGCGACGAATCAACTGATGCACCCTGGCTTCCTGGTCAGCGCTCATCCGCTGAATGGTGGACAAATGCGCCACCAGACATGCCAGATCATCGGCGCGACGGCCGGGGCCCAGGGTGTCGGTGTCCAGGACCCCGCACACCCGTCCACCCAAGACGTGGATCTGACCCTCATGAAAATCGCCATGCGTGGGCTCATTGCCCGCCGGAATCCGGCGCAGGCCGCCGTCGATCTGCTCCACCAGCCACTCCAGGCGTCGCTCCAGAGCAGGGACTGCTTGGGCCACCATGCGGGAGTAGTGCGCGATGGAATCCGACCACGGTGGGCGTCGCGGCAATTCGCACACCCTCGACGGCATCGAATCCAGGACACCGATCAGGTCTTCGGCGGTGCAGGGGTCGGTGGGGTCGAACACCGCTTTGGCCAACGATCTGCCCGGCAGTTCAGCCAGCACCAGCAGATGGTCGTCGGTGGTGGCCAGAATCGGCGCCACCGGGACACCGGCATTGGCCAACACCAGATGCCGGGTGACCACATCGTCGAACAGGCGACCGCGAAGGACCTTCACATACACCGTCTGGGTGCCGAACCGGACGCGCACCACGGCCCGGCGGCGCGGCCGGTAACCGATCATCTCCAGCTCCAACTGCTGCGGGCTGACCGGGGTGTCGAATATCCGGTGAACGTTGCAGATGCCGGCCATCGATTCGGCATAGGCCGCGCGGGCTAATCCGGGCAGGTCAGGGTCATTCGGATAGATCCACACCGCCACCTCGCGCTGGCCATCGGCGAAGATCTCCGCCGAGGAATCGGTGTCGACCGGTCCGGTGGCCCGCGCGCTGACTCCCAGCAGTTCCTCGCGGCGTCCGTAGCTCCACTCCACCAGCGCTGAATAGGTGGCCGTCGTGGACTGGTTGGGGTTGGCGTCGATGTGGTCCAAGGTCCACGACAGCAGCTTCCCTCCGGAATGAGCCACGGCCGCTTCCAACAGGGAGCCGACATCGCCAGAAGTGAGCAGCACCGAGCCGTCGGCATCAGCGGGACGCACCGCCACCTCCTGTCAGAAGAACTCGGGCAAGGCTACTCGGCATCGCCACCGCCGCCGAGTTTGGTCAGCCGCAGTCTCGCAGCGCGTCGCCCATCCAACTCGGTCACTCGCAGTTCGAACTTCGCTGCTGGCTCCTGCTCCTGGGACGCCGCCAAGGTCACCGTGCAGGTCGCGCCCACTTCCGGCAGCGACCCCAATGTGGCCATCACGAAGCCGGCGACCGTGTCATAGGGGCCCTCGGGAAGCACATAGCCGTACTCGGAGGCGAAATCCTCCAGGGTGACCAGGCCGTCGATGTCAGCATCGGTGGCGTCGCCGGCCGGTTGGACGTCGAATTCGTCGGTGATGTCACCGATGAGTTCCTCGATCAGGTCTTCGATGGTCACGATGCCCGCGGTGCCGCCGTACTCGTCGGACACGATCGCCAAATGGTGGCGGCCCTGACGCATCTCGGTGAGAGCCCGCAGGATGCGCATCGACTGCGGCAGCGACAGCACCGGGCGAACCAGCTGCCGCACCGGCGCGTTGCGACCCACCGGATCGAGATCGGCCAGGTCGCGGACGTGCACAAAACCGAGCACATCGTCGGCGTCCTCACCGATCACCGGATAACGGCTGTAGCTGCCGCCCTGTACCTCACGCAGCGCCTTGTAGGCGGGAATGTCGCCGTCCAGGAAATCCACTTCAGTGCGCGGGATCATGGTTTCGCGCAGGCTCACCGCGCCAGCGCTGAAAACCTCATCGACGATCTGACGCTCCTCGGCGCCCAGCGTGGCCGACGAACCGACCATGGCGCGAAGTTCTTCGTCGGTGACCTCTTCGCGGGAGGCGTTGGGATCCCCGCCCAGAACCCGCACCACCACATCGGTGGACTTGCCCAGGAACCAGATCAACGGGGTCGAGATCCACGCGATGGCGTGCACCAGAGGGGCCAACGCCAATGCGAAGGCCTCAGCCCGCTGCATGGCCAGGCGCTTAGCGGTCAGCTCACCGATCACGATCGAGAAGTAGGAGATCACCACCGTGACGACGAATAGTGCCAATCCCGTGGCCCAATCCGGCGACACACCCCAGCCCACCATGACCTCGGCCAGCGGCCCGGACAGGGTGACGCCACCCACCGCAGCCGACAGGAACCCGGCCAAAGTGACGCCGATCTGCACCGCGGAGAGGAATCTGTTGGGCGAGGAGGTCAACTCCGCCACCATCCGGCCGCGGCGGCCCCGGGTCGAAAGCTGTTTGAGCTGGGACTCACGCAGCGACACCAGCGCCATCTCAGCGGCCGCGAACACCCCGCCAACGATGATGAAAACCGCAATCAGGAGCGAGTCGCTCACTATCGGGTTCATGGGTGCGCACCTGGCCTAAGTCTGGAGAGGGGTATCCCTGCGGATAGGCCTGCGATCCTACCGCTCACCCGCTCGGCCTCGCCGCTGCCGGGTTCGCTGCGGCCTAACATGGACCCCATGCAAACTCCAGGTGAACGCAAGCCGTACTCGTTCGCCTCCGGCAATCTGGCAAAGGTTCGTGCCCTGCCTCGCTATCTGTGGGGCTGGCTCAACACCCTGACCACTCGCCGCGATCCGATGTTGTGGGTGATCGGAAGCAATTTCGGGCTCGCCGACGGCGCTTGGGCCTTCCATCAGGCCGCCGAACGGCTGAATCCTCCCCCGCGCATCGTCTGGGAGGTCAGCACCGAGCGGCAGCGCGCGCAGGCCATCGCGGCCAACGTCGCCTGGGTGGATCGGGATTCCCCCGAGGGCTTCGCCGCCGTGCTGCATGCCGGTGTCATCGCGGTCACTCACGGCCTCGGGGATGTGAACCGCTACGGGCAGTACGGTGCGGTGATCGTTCAGCTGTGGCACGGCGCGCCGCTGAAGAAGCTCCACGCCGACTCCCCTGCCGTCACGTCTTTGGGCGGGCTGGGGCGGATTCCGGGAGTCTCGGGATTCATGCGCTGGCTGTATCGCCGCGGCACCTCCTCGATTTCGCTGCTGCCGACTGGCGCCTCCTGCTTCGTGGCATCGCTATGCAGCGCCTTCAATCTCTCCGAAGATCAGGTGCCGGTGACCGGCGAACCCCGTGCCGATGTGCTGTTCCTCGGCAGCGAAGCCGACCGGATCGCAGCCTCCACAGCGGTACTTGCTCCCCACCTGGGTGATCACAGCGACGCCGCAGTGGTGCTGTATGCACCGACCTGGCGCGACGGTGAGCCCGATCCCAGCGTGCCGACGCCGGCTCAATGGCACCTGCTGGAACAGGTCTGCGAACGCCACAATCTGGTGCTGCTGGTGCGTCCGCATCCGCTGGGGGTGGGCGCCTACGACTACTCCTCGTCGCGAATCCGACTGCTGACCTCAGCCGACCAGCCGGAGTCCATGCCGCTGCTGTGGGGGGTGGACCTGCTCATCACCGACTATTCCTCGATGCTGGTCGACTACACCGCCACCGGACGCCCGTTCGTGCTGTTGGCCCCCGATCTGGAGCACTACGAAGCCACCCGCGGGCTCTACATCGACTACCCCTGGTTGGCCGGTGGCAGCTGGTATCAAAACTGGAATCAGGTCGCGGATCGGCTGGCAGAACTGTTCAGCGATCCCGAGGCGGCCGAAGCGGCCCGGGCTCACACCCGCAGCCTGGCCTCGGTCTTCCATCAGCACACCGACGGGTTGAGCGCCGATCGCGTGGCCCACACCGCCCAGGCGCTCGTCGCGGCTCGACTGTCTCGCAGCTAGCGCACCCGCGAACGATCCACCGTCGAGCGGCCCCCGAAGAGCCAGCCGCGGAGGAATCCGGCCCCCCAGGCCAGGTGCATCGTGGCCAGCACCACAACATTGAGCAGTCGGTCGCTGACATGCTCGCCGCCGAGTCGCGTCAGGCCCACCACGGTGACGCCGGCCAGGTATCCCAGAATCGGTAGGTAGAGCAGCGACCAGGCCGGGGCGCTGAGCACCCCGAACAGTTGCAGCGGAATCAGCACCACGGCGATGATCGCGGCCAGCACCACCGTCGGTGGCGGCAGGTAGCGCACCGGGGTGCTGCCTTGGCGACGGATCAGTGCCCCGCGCCACACCCCGGTGGCGAACATCTGACGGCGCAACGCATCCCAGTTGTCACGCGGCCAATAGGTGACCTTCACCTTCGGGGTGAACAACACCCGATAGCCGGCCGCCCGGATGCGATGGTTCAACTCCCAGTCCTCTGCGCGGCGCAGTTCTTCGTCGAATCCGCCGACTGCCGCGAGCACCTCTCGGCGAAAGACCCCCAGATAGGCCGAATCGGCCTCGGTCTCCTCGTCACCGTGGTGATACACCCCGCCACCCAGACCGAAGGGGCTGTTGTAGGCCCGCGCGGTGGCCTGTTGGAAAGGCGTGCGTCCCTGGGCTTCCATGATGCCGCCCACATTCGCCGCGCCGGTGCGACGCAGAATCTCCACCATGGTGGCCGAGTAGCCGGCCGGAAGTTCGGCGTGGGCATCGACCCTGATCACCACCGGGAACTGCGAGGCGGCAATCGCAAGATTCAAGCCGATGGAGATGTCGGTCTGTGGATTGGCGACCAGCCGAACCCTGGGATCGGCGGTGAGTGCTTCGGCCACGGCATCGGTGTCGTCGCTGGAAGCACCCAGCGCCAGCACCAGTTCTTGTTCGCCGGGATAGTCCTGATCGAGGACGGCGCGCACGGCGTGTTCCAAGTAGGCGGCTTCGTTGAGCACCGGCATCACATAGGAGACTCCGACGTCGGCGGGAAGCTCGGCCAGGCTCGGCGGCACATCAGCGACGGTCACCGCGCCATTGTCGCACCCCGCCCGGGCTGGCTCAGAATCGCGCAGCGGGTGCGGCGCAGCGATAACCTACTGGGCGTGATCGACTCCACGCATTGGCTGCTGACCCTGACCTGCCCCGACCGCCCCGGCATCGTGCATCAGGTGACTGGTGCGATCGTTGCTGCCAGCGGCAACATCACCGAACTGCAGCAGTTCAGCTCCACTGACTCGGGTCGATTCTTCATGCGCGTGCAGGTACAGAGTGGATTGAGCCGAGAGCAGCGGGAGCTTGCTCACGCTGCCGAGGCGATTGACGGTCTTGACGAGCGAAGCGAGAAACAGATCGGTTTTGACCGCTCGCAGTTCGAACATCGATTTGCGGCTGTCGCCAACGAACTCGGTGCAACCTGGGTGCTGGACTATGTGGGACGCCGGCGCCGCACGCTGGTGCTGGCGTCCAAAGAGGGCCACTGCCTCAATGATCTGTTGTTCCGGCAGCGGTCGGGGTATCTGCCGATCACCATTCCGATGATCATTGCCAATCACTCTGACCTGTCGGATCTGGCGAGTTTCTACGAGGTTCCCTTCGAGGTTCATTCGGTCACCCCGGACAGCAAGGCCGAGGTGGAGCGACGCATCCTCGACGTGGTCGCCGAGCACGACATCGAACTGGTGGTGCTCGCCCGCTACATGCAGATCCTGTCCCCGGAGTTGTGTGCGGAGTTGGCCGGGCGGGCGATCAACATTCACCACTCCTTCCTGCCAGGCTTCAAAGGTGCCAATCCGTACCGGCAGGCGCATTCCCGGGGGGTGAAGCTGATCGGTGCCACCGCCCATTTCGTCACTGCTGATCTGGACGAAGGCCCGATCATCGAGCAGAACGTGCGCCGGGTCGATCACACCATGGCGGTGCCGGAGTTGGTGGCCGTCGGTCAGGAGCAGGAAAGCCGCACTCTCACCGAGGCGGTCAAGTTGTTCGCCGAACATCGGGTGCTGCTCGACGACTCCCGCACCGTGATCTTCCGCTGATCACGAACCAGGCAGTTTGAGACGGAACCGGCCCAAGGTCTGCATGGGTGCGCCGGCGCGCGCCTCGATGTCTTCGAAGTGCCACCATTCCGAGGAAATCGGACGCAGGCCGGCATCAATGGCGTAGCGGCGCAGCTTCTTCGCTGCCGAGGTCATCTTCGGATTCAAGGGTGCGGTGCGCCAGGCGTCCCCGGTCTTGGTCCGCACCGGATAGGCGTAGGACGTCGAGGCCCTGGACAGCTCGTGGATGGGGGTCTGCATGGGCAGTTCGGTGACCGTCACCTCGGTGTAGCGGTAGTCACGCCCATTGCGAATGGTGGTGTCGGTGACTTTGCCGAGAGTGGCATCGATGGCGACTCCCAGCTGGTGGTTGGACAGGTTCAAAGCGATGAAGGACGACAAGCCCCAACCACCCCCGGTCAGGCCACTGCGAACCGTCGCATTGTCATGGGCGAGCCTGGTCAGCGTGGCGCCCACCTCATGCTGCACGTCAGCGGGCCGGAACGCCTCGTAGATCACCAATGACTGGCCGTGGTCCAGAGCTTCGGACTGCGCCACCTGAATGCGTTGGGCGACAGGGAAACGCACCGGCATGAAGTACTCACGCTGCTGCAGTTTGTCGTTGAATCCACGCGCCTGGTACAGCCGCTTGCCGGTGATCCCGGGCAGGGCCACTGCACTGGATCGGAACACCGAGGCTTTCGAATTGCTGTTGGTGTACACGATCGAGGGAATCAGATCCGGCAAGTTGATCAACGTCAGCGACGACTTCAGCCGTCCTGAGGAGTGCTCACCGACGACGATCCAGTCGCTGCCCTTCACTGCAGTGATGGTGAACCAATCCCCGGGCGCCAACCGTCCGCCCGTAGTTCCCGATACCTTCCGCAAAGTGATCGGTACGGCGGCGAACCCCACTGAACCCACGACCGGTAGCTCGAACTCGCCCGACGGTGCTGTCGGTTTCAGTTCCGGGGTGGAGGTGGTCGACGGTGTTGGGGTCGTCGTGACGCCGGCTGTTGGGTCGGTCGGGGCGCTCGACGGCCTACCGGCCGGTGGCGTGGTGGCACAGCCTGCGACGACCAACAGGCTGACGGCGATGGCTGCGATCAACCCTGATCGGCCCCGATCACGCCTCACGGGAGGACGAAGAGCTTCCGCTCCGGCGGCACCTTCACAATCCAGTACCGCCATACCTGACTCTGCAGCAGGCTGGTCTTAGCCCTGGTCTTTGCCGGCTTGGTGGCGTTCGGGTCACGGACCAGCGCTCGACTCCCGGCGGTGTCGTACCACACGATGAAGTGACCGTGCTGGGTCCAGTTGCCCGGCTTCATGAAGGCCAGCACCCAGTTTCCCTCGGCGACAGCTGCCCGCGCCTTGGCGTGAAGCGCGCGGCGCTGAGTCGACGAGAGTTTCTGCAATTTGCGCTTGTTCAGCCGTGTCAGGGTGACGCCATAGGTGGCGGGCCACTGTGTGAAGAAGGGATCTTTCGTCTTGCCCGGCGCGGTCGTCGCAAAGCCATGGCGAAGGCTCCACTTCGCCGCGGTGGCCGGAGTCACTTGATATGAGCCGCTCGCGGTTCCCAAGGACCGGACCAGAATCGTGGCCGCGGTGAGCCCGCAGCCCGATCCGCGGACGGTGTTGCGATAGCGCGCATTCGCCCACCGCTTGTCGAACTGGTACACCGGCCGCGGCGCCCATCGGGCGAAATAGGTGACGGTGCCGGCAACGGACGGTGCGAGAGTTGACGCGCTGATGAGGGTTCCGCCATGGGCGCGCCGGTCGGACCACCCCACGAAGACATAGCGGGAGCGTGTGGGCACGGGGAGAGCGCCGATCTTGGCACCCGGGCTCACGGTCTTGGTCGCGGTGTCCAGGTTTCCACCGTTGGGCCAAAACACCACTGTGACCTTCTCCTCAGCGGCCTGAGCGGCGGGAAGCATCGGCGCTGCGGCGAATTGAAGGCCGACGATCAGCGACACAATGAGCAACAACCGACGCACTGCGGCAAATCTCACAATGATCCTCCGGCCATTTCACGAAACACGCTGAATTCAGTCCGATCGCGCGTCAGCCTAACATCGCCGCCCGGTCACCGGGGTGCGGTAATCATCAAACCTGATACGTCCGCCGGACGCTGCCAGGAGCGCGCCTGATGATCCTCGAAAAGCCACCAGGCCGACGGCGATACGCTCAACCCGGCACCGCGGCAGTAGCCGATCAAGCGGCGAGCACCCTCGGTCAATGGTGCCGAGGCGGCAGGCTGCTGCGGCCCCGGTGGATTGATCGTCGACACTGCGGCACGCGACATTTCACGAACCGAACTCGGCATGGCATATTCGTCCGCCTGGGTCGAGCGATAGGGCTCTCCCGGCGTCCATGGCCGAACGGTTTGGGAGAGCTTGCCCAGGCTGAGTTCGAGGCGATCGCCGTACGGCGCGGAGTCGGCCGCCGACGGCAGGAACCAGGCAAGGTCCCACCCATCGCCGTCGATGCCTTCACGGACGCCCGGTTGAGCGTCGTAGGCGGCTACCAGGGATTCGGCCAACGCCTGCTGCGCAGCCTCGGGACGCCAACTGCCGTACACGATCAGCGTGTTTCCTTCCGCCAGCGCGGCCCGTTGGGCGAGTTGCACCTTCTGTGCGGTCGCCAGACTCACCGGCACGGTGGGCAAGCGGGTGGCGAAGCGGGCATTGATCCCCACAAGGTCAGCGTCCGACCACGTGCCCTGATCCAGGATCGCGGTGCCGGAACGGTAGCTCGGCGCGGTCTCGACCGACAGCACCAACGAAGGCACCACATCGGCAAGATTGATCAGCGCCGCGCGCGGGTCCAGGGCGCCACCGGAGCTCTTGGCAACCACGATCCAGGTATCGCCCTGATCGGCGCGAATGGTGAACGGCTCACCGGCCTGCAGCGTGCCACCGGGCAGGCCAGCGGCCGGGGTCAGCCGGATCCGGGAAGTTGCGAACCCCGTGGCCCCGGCCAGGGGGGCATCGAAGGTGAGGGCGTCCAATTCACTCGCCGGCCGGCGCGACGGCGGGGAAGCCGGTGGCGTCGACGCTGGGCTGGCCGACGTAGTCAGCGTCAACGGCTGCCCAGACAGTGCCCATGCCGCCGTCGGCAGCAGCACGGCGGTCGCCAGCGCCAACCGGAAGGCGGCCGGTCCGCTGATGGTCCAGCCCCGACCCCAACTCAGAATGCGCTCTGAGACCAATCCGAAGGGGGGACGCAGCGCGAACAGATGTGCCGCTCCCAGCGCGAACGCCAGGGGCACCACCACCGCCAGCGGAGATGCCGAGGCCCACATCGCGGTCAACGGCACCAGGGCGATCAGCGCCAGCGCGCGCAGCGACCACAGGTGCCACATGTAGATCTGCAGGGTGCGTTGGCCCACCGTGGAGAACCAGTGGTAGCCACGGGGTACCAGCAGCAACAGGCTGGCGCCCAGGATGACCGCCGAGAGGTACCACACCGCACGAAATCCAGCACCGGCCGCCGCGAAGTGGTCGAGTACTTCGTAGCTGTTTCGGGCCGAGAGCAGGCCCCGCAGCTTGAGCAGCCGCGGCCACAGGAAGGGCGCGGCGAAGGCACCGGCCAGGAGCGCCGCGGCTGCGATCTTCCAGCCGATCGAACGATCGAAGAAGCGCTGCAGCGCCTCAGGTTCCAACCGGTAGCCGAGCAGGAAGAACGGTGCGAAGCAGATGACCCGCGAGATAGTCATCACATCACCGACGAACGGCAGGTAGCCGACCGCCAGTGCCAATACGACACTGCCCACCAATCCGGGGATCAGCGGGATCCGCGCGGCCAGCGGCACCAGCAGGTACCAGATCGCGGCAGCCAGCAGGTACCAGCTCGCGTTCGCCACCGACCACGGGGTGAAGACCACTGGCTTGCCCGCGAGGTACTCCAGCACATAGATGCCCGAATAGAGCAGCACATAGAGCAGCAGGAACTGCAGCACTCGAGCGATGCGGAAGCGTCCGTCGCTGCGGATCAAGCCTCGCGCGAACATACCGGTGACCAGCACGAACAGCGGCATGTGGAACAGATAGATGGAAAAGAACAGTCCCTGATAGACGCCGAATATCTTCGAGAACGGGTCGATGAAGTGCCCGACCACGACCAACACGATCAGGATGTACTTCAGGTTGTCGAAATAGGCGATTCGACCATGGGCAGCGCTAGTCAAGCTGATACACCTCGGCGAGATCGGTGTAGATCCGAGCACAGTTGTTCCGGTCGTGATGGTAGAAGAAGGCCGCCACGCGCTCGCGATATTTCGGTTCAGGTTCCGCGCCCCGGTCCAGAACCACCCACAGCGCCTCACGAAGCTCGGCCACAGTCCGCACCGCCGGACCGAAACCGTCTCGGATTGGATCGTAATCACCAATGGGATAGCTGGGCGGCAGTTCCTCCGGCAGGTAATACAGCAGTGGACGTCCCAGATAGGCCAGATCGAACTGCACGCCGGAATAATCACTGATGGCGACGGCGGCACGCTTCAGGTGGGGAAGGTAGCCCGCCGTGGTCGATGAGGCGACCGTGACCAGGCCCGCCGCCTGCGGATCGGCCGCCACGTGCGCGGCAAAGTCGGCTGTCTGCGAGGCCAGTGTCGGATGCACCAGAAAAGTGAGGCGAAAACCTCGCGAACGCAACCCGGCCAGCAGACCCTGATCGGTCAGCAGCCGCGAGTAGACGGCGAAGTACTCGCTGTCGAGGAAATCCTCCGACCGAGTGCGCACCTGTCCCATGCGTGGCGCGTCATTGGCGACATAGCGTCGCCAGGTCGGGCAGAGCAGCACTTCCGGCCTGGTGTCGGGGATCAGGGTGTCGAAACGCGCCAACCCGGTAGGACGCAGCATCTCGGGCCGATACCCGTATTCAGGTCGGCTCAGATTGGTCACCTCCACCGGCGAGGCGCAGTAATAGCGTTCAATGTTGTCGATGTGACGGGCTTGAAGCTGCGGGATGTACTGCACAGTCAGGCCGTGCTGGATGCACACCACATGGGCGGTGATCAGATTGGCGAACCAACGTCGCTCGAAGCGACTCAGGCCGCATTGTCCCAACGGATTGACCGACGTCGCCGCGATCAGGTGGGCGTGCAGGGGGTACAGCTTGCGCAGCGGCGAGGACGCGTCGACGAGGCGGAAGCCGCGTTTGAGCAGGCCGCGAGCCCCGGGAGCGTTGAGTTGAATCACATAGCGATGTTTGGCGCTTCCCGACTGTTGAGCGGCGAACTCGAAAAGGTGCTGCCCGTTGTCACCGCCCAAATAGAGCTTGTCGTAGTAGAGCACCAGGCGACGTCCGAACCAGGGCTTGGTGAGGTGATAAAGGACCCTCAAACCGGCCTCTTTCACTTTCGCGCGTACGCCGATGCGGGACCGCGCCAATCCCGCGAATGCCGCCAACTCGCTACGCAGCAGCAGCCGGGTCGAGTGCTCGACGATCTCCAGATCACTCCGGTGAGCCCAGAGAGCGATCCCGTCGAATTCGGCGTAGCGACAACCGAAATCAGGAGCCAACCGGGCCGCTGCGGAGGAGAACTCCAACGGCACCGGGCCGTACTCGGATTCGAGGGTCCACCACAGTCGCGCACCCACGGGAAGATCGGTCAACCGAAGGGATAGGTCAAAGGCTTGGTACTCCACCAGGGGAAGTCCGAAATAGCGGAAGCTCTGGCGACGTCCCCCGTCGGGAAGGGACCAGCTGCGATCCTGACCGGACCCGGTGCAATGAACGGTGATGGTCTGACCGTCCGCCGAGGGCCAGGTGATGAATCCGTAGACCCGCAGTTCACCGTCGATCACCATGAGACTCTTGATCTCGATCCGGGCGGGGTCAGCGCCGCCGCGCACACCGAGCAGATAACGCCGGAAGTTCTCCGGGACGCCCTGCAATCGCTGCTGGAGCAGGTCGAGATCCAGGAATTGAGTCAGGTCGGCGACCGCTGCCAGGAAGGAGTCGAGCCGGTCGTCAACCAGCAGGCGTTTGTCGTTGTCCTCAAGGTTGCGACGAAACCGCCGGTAGAGGTGACGCACCACCTCGACTTGCCGATCCCGGCCGGGGTGAGCAGCCAACTCCGCGAGCGCGTCTGCCACGAATCCGAAATACCAGTCCGGATCGTAGGGACGGTCCTCATCCGCCATCCGCGTCACCTTCAACGAAGGCGGACAGGGTCTGGCGGAGGCCGTCGTCCAAACCCACCACCGGCGTCCACCCGAGGGATCTGATCGCGGAAGTGTCCAGCCCGAGGTAGCCGAAATCGCTGTAGCCTCCCGGCGCGGCCGACGGGCCGGCGACCACTGTGCTGGGCTCGAGTCCGGGGACGTCCAGCTGGGCGATCCGCTGCGCAAGGTCGCGAATCGAGATCGGCTCGGTCTCGTTGGCCACGTTGAACACCCCCGGCCAGTGCCCGTTCAGGCCTGCGGCCAGGATCGCTCGGGCCGCATCCAGGACGTAGCAGTAGCCGCGCAGGGCAAGGCCGTCGCTGTTCAGCACGAGGTGCTTTCCGGCGACCCTGGCCGCGATGAAGTCGGCCATGGCCCGCCCATCGTCGTGGAGCTTCATCCCCGGTCCGTAAACGCTCGCCAATCGCAAGATCTGAAAATCCACGGCGTACTGGTGGTGATAGGCAACCAACAACGACTCCGTCATGCGTTTGCTCTCGGGATACACATTGCGTGTGGCCAGGTGATCGAACTCCCCGACGGTCGTCTCGGTCAGCAGCCCGTTGCTGCCCTGGGCATGGCCATAGACCTCACGGCTGGAGAAGTAGCTGATGCGAGCCTGACGCGCCCGAGCGAGGTCGAGAAGGTCGAAAGCCGCCGACACATTCGCCGCAGCGATCCCGACCGGATCACGCCGGTACTCCGCCGGACTGGAGCCACCACCGGCATGGATGATCACATCGGCGTCGCCGCGGTAGCCCAGCGGCTCTCCCAAAACCTGTTGCTGCACGTCGTAGTCGACCCCGTCGAGGAACAGGGTGCACCACGAGCGAAGTGCTGCCGGATTTCGCGCCAGCAAGACCAATCGGAGCCGTTGGCCGTGTGCCCGCGAAAGCGCGGCCAGCCCCGCAGCCACGTACCGTGCGATGAGGCCGCCAGCACCGGCCAGCACGACGGTGGTGTCGCGGAACTGCCCCAGTCCGTCGGGGAACAGCGGATCAGCCGCGAGCCTGGCCAAGTCCGGTCCCATCGCCGCCCTCATCGCTCCGCCTCCGCTGCGAAATAGCCCTCCAGGAATCCGACGTCAACCGGATAGGTCACCTTCAGATTCCCGTGTCGACCGCCGACCAGGTGAATCCGATGGCCGCAGCGAGCCATCAAGGTGGCAGAGTCGACCACGTCGACATACTCAGGATCGACCCCGGCGTAGTGCTCATGGGCGGCCCGCAGCTCCGCCAGACCGAAAGCCTGCGGTGCTTGAGCGATGAAGGATCGACTGCGCTGGAGCAATGCCGTGGCTGACTCGCCGTCCTCGGACATCACGATCGTCTCCGGCGCCGGGACGCACGTCACGGCGTTGCCATGGCGGGCTGCGTGCGCGATCACCGCTGTGATCAACGTGTGATCGATGATGGGGCGCACGGCGTCGTGAACCAGCACGATGGTGTCGTCCTCCCAGTGAGGCGCGGCTGCGTCCAGCGCATGGCGGATCGAATGCTGCGCCAACTCCCCGCCCGCAACGATGGCGCGGACCTTGGCGAACCCTGCCTGCGTGACGTACTCGGCCAACCAGTCGATCCACTCCGCGACGCACGCTATGTAGATGCCCTCGATCTGCGGGTGATCGGCGAAGACCGCCAGGGTGTGCCCGATGATCGGCCGTCCCGCGACGGTGAGGAACTGCTTGGGCATCTCCCCGACGTCTGCCCGCCGCCCGACACCGCCGGCGAAGATCACCGCGATCGCTGTCACTGGCGCACCCCGGCGTCCGCCACCTCCACGACCCAGAGCCGGATCATGGTTTGCGAGAAGGTGTCGAAGGTGTTGTGTGCCTTGTCCTCGCGCATCGAGTTGGAGTCGGCGATCCACACCTCGTCGCCTTCGGCGCGGTACCACAGCACGTAATGGGCCTCGGTGGTCCACAGACCCTTCCCCATCAGCGCGATCACCCAATTGCCCTCACGCACCGCCTGCTGCGCTCGAAGCTTGACCGACCGCGATGATGCTGGCGGCGACGTACGCAGGTCTTTGGTGTTCAACTGGCGCACCGCAATGCCGTAGCTGGACGCGAAATCAGCGAAGTACGCCGGTTCGGTCTTGCCCGATTCCGGGGCGTGGGTGAAGTAGCCGTGCTTGTCGCTCCAGGCTGCGGCCACCCGGGGATCCACGGTCGGGTCAGCCAAGGTCGAGATCACCATCGCCAATGCGGCGGGG
Organism: Propionibacteriaceae bacterium UBA7704; assembly: GCA_002482525.1. Lineage (GTDB taxonomy): Bacteria > Actinomycetota > Actinomycetes > Propionibacteriales > Propionibacteriaceae > Propionicimonas. The sequence goes on from DLGC01000020.1 coordinate 170,865, forward strand.
CCACAGCCCCACCGCCGCACGGTGTCATCAGAGTTGGGACCGTAGCGCTGCTTGGCCCATTTCTTGTCGAACTGGTAGTAGCGCACCGGCGTCACGGCGGCGGGGAGCGTCGACCCGGTCGTTGCGGGTGTCGCCGCGGAGGGCAGCGGGGATTGCGATGGCTGGGACGGCATGTCCGCAGCACCCTCGTCAGTCCTCGAGGGCACCGCGAAGGGACCGACCACGATGGCGATCACACCGGCCAGGGCGGCGACGATCAGCGCCGCCAATGCCCAGCGAGGCACGCGCCATCCACCCATAGTCATCCATCCAACGCCGTGACGATGCCGCCGCCGCAGTCATCGTTCCCCCGATGGTAGAGGATGCCCCGCGCGAGCGCCCGTAGGGCGCTGGCCTCCGCGGATCGATGCGCCCGATCAATCCCCAGCGAAATGCAGAGTTCCCTGAAGGTCGACCAATGACCACCCCAGCTGGGGGTCTCCGTCGGCGATGATGACGCCGGTGTTGTCGAGGTGTCCGTGGCCGATCTCTTCGGCGAAGCCTCGGATCCGCGCGGCGGCCCACACCCGCAAGGCAGCGCCGTGGCTGACCGCCAGTGCATGGCGGGCTTGGGCGACGGCGATCTGAGCGATCGCAGCGTCGTAGCGTTCGAAGAACTCAATGGCGTTCTCGCCACCGGGCACTTTGGCCAGCAGGTCGCCGGTGGACCACTTCATCAGCGTCGACTGATAGGCGCTGACCTCGTCGGTCATCGCGAAAGAGGCCATCTCGTAGTCCCCTGCCGAGATCTCGCGAAGCCCGTCCAAGACGGTGATCGGTACTCCGACGGTCTCCGCCAGCGGCGCAGCGGTCTGTTGCGTGCGCACCAGGTTGGAGGCGTAGATGGCCTCAACCGGAACATCGGCCAGTCGTTCGGCGAGTGTCTTGGCCTGCCAGCGTCCATGGTCGTCGAGGTCGGCCCCGGGCGCAGCGGTGTCGAGCAGCAATTCGGTGTTGGAGGGTGTCCGCCCGTGGCGCACCAAGATCAAACGCATGCTCCGAGCATAGGACGCAACGAGCCGGGATCGGACCACCGGCCAACCGGCGGTGCCGGTGTGGTTGATCGGCTCGCTCCTTGACCAATGTTCTTACCCGTATCCGCTGGTGAAGCGGAACTGCTAGCGTCGGTTTCGGATCCAACCGAGCATCTGTTTGAGGAGACAAACGTGAGCAAGACTCCCGTCAAGGTAGCGGTCACCGGCGCAGCCGGTCAGATCTGCTACAGCCTGCTGTTCCGGATCGCCAGCGGTTCGCTGCTGGGACCCGACCAACCGGTGGAACTGCGCCTGCTGGAGATCACCCCTGCGCTCAAGGCCCTCGAAGGCGTCGTCATGGAACTCGACGACTGCGCCTCCCCGCTGCTGAGCAAGATTGAGATCGGCGACGATCCCAACAAGGTTTTCGAGGGTGTGAACCTGGCCATGCTGGTGGGCGCCATGCCCCGCAAGCAAGGCATGGAGCGTTCTGACCTGCTCAGCGCCAACGGCGCCATCTTCACCGCCCAGGGCAAGGCCCTCAATGCGGTGGCCGCCGACGACATCCGGGTACTGATCACCGGCAACCCGGCCAACACCAATGCGCTGATCGCGATGAGCAACGCTCCCGACATCCCCAATGAGCGCTTCAATGCGCTGACTCGGTTGGATCACAACCGGGCCATCACCCAGGTCGCCCAGAAGACCGGTGTCGCCGTGGACGCGGTGAAGCACATGACCATTTGGGGCAACCACTCCGCCACCCAGTACCCCGACGTGTTCCACGCCGAGGTCGAGGGCAAGAATGCCGCGGAGGTCATCAACGACCAGGCCTGGATCGAGAGCACCTTCATCCCGACCGTCGCCAAGCGTGGTGCTGCCATCATCGAGGCCCGCGGACTGAGCTCGGCCGCCTCGGCGGCCAACGCCACCGTCGAGCACATGCACGACTGGGTGCTCGGCACGCCCGAGGGCGACTGGATCTCGGCCGCCGTGCCGTCCGACGGCTCCTACGGAGTGCCCGAGGGCTTGATCTCGTCGTTCCCGGTCACCTACTCCGGTGGCACCTACCAGATCGTTCAGGGTCTGGAGATCGACGCCTTCTCGCGGGGCAAGATCGATGCCTCGGTGGCCGAACTGGCCGACGAGAAGGCTGCGGTCACCGAACTCGGACTCATCTGAGCAGTACCCCCAGCAGTCGTCTGAACGAAGGCGCCCCGCGGTGATCCCGGGGCGCCTTCGCGTTCTGAGAAGATGGGTCCATGCCCACCCACCACCGGATACTTCAACCTGACGACGCCCCGGCCTTGGCTGCGCTGTTGTCCAGCAATCGCGAGTTCCTGGCGCCGTGGGAGCCGGTTCGCGATGAGTCGTACTTCACTGTTGCCGGTCAGGAACAGGTCGTGGCCGACCATCTCGCCCACCAGCGCGCCGGCGGCATGTACTGCGCGATCATTCTGGACGACCAGGCCCAGCCGGTCGGGCGGATCAACCTGAGCATCTTCCGCGGCCCTTTCCAATCAGCGACGATGGGCTACTGGCTCTCCGAGCATGTCGGCGGGCGGGGGTTGGCCACGGCGGCAGTCGGCGAAGTCGTCGAGGTTGCGTTCGGCGCTCTGGGTCTGCACCGGGTGGAGGCGGGCACGATCCCTGAGAATGAGCGTTCGCAGGCGGTATTGACCAAGAACGGCTTCACTCGATTCGGCTATGCCCCGGCCTACCTGCACATCGCCGGTCGCTATCGCGATCACGTGCTGTTTCAGAAGCTCGCTCCTGGAATCACACCATCGGATTAAGTTACGGTTCCGTAGCCGTAGCAGCTAGGCTTTTGCGACAGTCCACCGTCTGCCAGAAAGCTGATCGCCCATGACTGGTCGTCCCGCCACCGATGCGACCCGAGCCGTCCGACACGCTCGCGATTTTCTCCTCGAACACCGCCTCGACTACGCCGGAACCATCGACGGCTTCACCTGGCCGGAGCTCACCGAGTTCAACTTCGCGTTGGAGTGGTTCGATGTGGTGGCCGGCGAACACCCTGATCGGGCCGCGGTCACCATCGTCTCCCATGACTTGCTGGCGCAGTCGTGGAGCTACGGTGAGCTCTCCCGTCGATCCGATCAGGTCGCCAACTGGCTGCGACTGCTCGGGCTGACGCGCGGATCGCGGGTCATCGTGATGCTGAACAACACCATCGATCTGTGGGAGATCGTGCTCGGTATCTACAAGATCGGCGCGGTCGCCATTCCCACCTCCACCCTGCTTTCGGCCACCGACCTGGCGTACCGGGTCCACCACGGCGAGGCCACTGCGGTCGTGGCACCGACATCGCTGCGGGCACGGTTGGACAGTCTCGATTCCGGCGTGCTGCGCATCGGTGTCGGCCCCGACACTCCTGCGGGCTGGATCGCCATGGCGGAATCGCACCGGGCCAGTGATCAGTTCGTTCCCGACGGACCGACACCGGCCACCGATCCGAGCCTGCTGTATTTCACCTCCGGTACCACCTCGCACCCCAAGTTGGTGCAGCACAGCCAGGTGTCCTATCCGGTGGGTCACCTGTCCACCATGTGGTGGCTGGGGGTTCAACCCGGCGACATTCACCTCAACATCTCCTCACCGGGATGGGGCAAACATGCGTGGAGCAACTTCTTCGCACCCTTCCTGGCGCAGGCCACAGTGTTCGTCTTCAACTACGAACGGTTCGACGCCGGGACGCTGATGAAGGTCATGGACACCCACCAAGTGACGACCTTCTGCGCGCCTCCCACTGTGTGGCGCATGCTGATTCAGGCCGACCTGACGCAACTGTCGCAGCCGCCGCGGGAGTTGCTCGGTGCCGGCGAGCCGTTGAATCCGGAAGTCATCACCACTGTTCGTGCTGCCTGGGGCGGCACCATCCGCGATGGCTTCGGACAGACCGAAACCACCTGCTGCGTGGGCAACTCCCCGGGCCAGGTCGTCAAGGATGGTTCGATGGGGCGGCCCATGCCTGGCTACCCGGTGGTGCTGTTGGACCCGGTGACCGGCGACCCCGGCGTCAGTGAGGGCGAGATCTGCCTCGACCTGAGCAAACCGATCCTGGGTTTGATGACCGGCTACCACAACAACCCGGAGATGACCGCCGAGGTCCGGCGCAACGGCTACTTCCACACCGGCGACATCGCCACACTCGACACCGACGGTTACCTCACCTACGTCGGCCGAGCCGACGATGTGTTCAAAGCCTCCGACTACAAGATCTCGCCCTTCGAGCTCGAATCGATCCTGTTGGAACATCCCTATGTGACCGAGGTGGCGATCGTGCCGAGCCCCGACCCGGTGCGGGCTGCGGTACCCAAGGCTTTCGTCCGTCTGGTCGAACACGCCACCGATCAGCAGGCGGAGGCGGCGCGCTCCATCTTCGAGCATGCCCGGGCCCGACTCAGCGCCTATCAGCGGGTTCGTATCGTGGAGTTCGTCACCGAGCTACCAAAGACCATTTCGGGGAAGATCCGGCGAGTGGAACTGCGCGAACGCGAAGCCGAGCGGGTCGCAACAGACGATCCCCAAGGTCAGTTCATGGAGCGCGACTTCCGCTGACCGGGCTCAGTGCCCCGGCCAGCGGGAAACCGCAGATCAGACTCCGGTCACGAACTCGTAGCCGGCCTCCGCCGCGATCGTGCGGACTTGTTCGCGCCACTGCTCGTAGGAGAAGTCGAAGGTGTAGGCCTTGGCGAAATGGGTGATCTGCTCGGCAATGTCATCGGCCAAGCCCTCGCCGCCGGTGCTGCTGTAGGTGCCACCGGAAAAGCCGAAGCCTGAACTTTCGCCGGGATCGCCGCTGGTGAATCCGCCGCCGGTCTCCTTCAGCGAGTCGGAGTAGCGCACCTGCCACGCGGCGTCATCGACGATGATCGTGGCGCGGTACTCCAGCTTCTGCCGTGCCAGCACCGAAGTCCGTTCGGCCAGGACTCGAGTAATGGTGGCCTTGTCGCCGGAGTCTTCCCAGGTGAACTGCCAGCTTTCGGCCAAGGCTCGCAACCGCCCTTGGATGTTTGAGTGGGGCGACACGGCTTCAGCTTGACCGACCGTCGGCTCCAACCACGAGTCAGCGGACGCGGCTTGTGCCATCGGTTCCCACTGGGACCCGTTCCAGCGGTAGCCGTTCTGCACCTCACCGACCTGCGGCGCCTGCGCGACGGGCACCCACTGCTGACCATCCCAACGATGACCATTCACAACCTGACCAACCTGATACTGCTGCGGCTGAGCAGCCTGCGCGACCGGCACCCACTGCTG
>DLGC01000020.1:176355-221012 GCA_002482525.1 Propionibacteriaceae bacterium UBA7704
CCCACCTGATACTGGGATTGCGCCACCGGCACCCATTGCTGACCATCCCAACGATGGCCATTCACGACCTGCCCCACCTGATACTGCTGCGGCTGCGCAGCCTGGGTCAGCGGCACCCACTGCTGACCATTCCATTGGTACCCGTTGGACACTTGGCCGATGTGCGGCCCTTGCGGCGTCTGGCTCATGACACTGAAGCGTATCCGCGCCCGCAGTGGCGCGCCAACGCAAACGGCCCTTGATGGCGGCTTCCCGCAATCAAGGGCCGAGAGTCGTTGACTCAGGCGCGCAGCGTCGAAGCCAGCTCGTCGAACACGCTCAGGTAGTGATCGACCGCCTCATCGGTATGCGTCACCGACAGCGTCCACTCCTCCTCGCGTCCGGGGGTGGCGAAGATGCCGCGGTTCATGTTCCACAGCCAGGTGAGCTCGGTGAGCGGCACATCCTGGTTCTGCTTGTAGGTCTCGTAGTCGCGCACCTTGACATCGGAGAAGGTGACGCAGCCCTTGGAACCGATGCCGACGGCATAACCGATCAAGTCGTAGCGATCAATGATGTCGCGCGCCCCGGCCAGAATCCGATCATTGAGGTGGTCGAGGTGGGCATAGGCGTCCGGGGTGAGTACCTGAGTCAGCGACGCCAGCGCGGCGGCCATCGACAGCGGGTTTCCGTTGTAGGTACCGACCTGGTAGACCTTTCCGCTTTCGACGATCGCCATGATCTCCTCGCTGCCACCGATCGCGCCCGAGGGCAAGCCGCCGCCCAGGGACTTGGCCAAGGTGACCAGATCGGGCAGCACCCCGAAACGGTCCGTAGCGCCACCGGCGGCGACACACAGGCCGGTCTTGACCTCGTCGAAAATCAGCACGATGCCATAACGCTGGGTGATCTCGCGGACTGCCTCCAGGTAGCCCGGCTCGGGGAGCACCACGCCCAAGTTCATCATGGCTGCTTCCATGATCACGCAGGCCGGCAGACGACCCTCCTGGTCGAGCTTCTTGATGCGCCGTTCCATCGCCTCGGCGTCGTTGAACGGCACCGGCACGGTCATGTCAACGACAGCCTGCGGGATACCCGCACCGTAGGGCAGGGAGGCCAGATTGTCGCGATCACCGATGGAGTCGTAGGGAACTCCGATGGAGACCATCACCGTGTCGTGATGGCCGTGGTAGGAGCCGAAGATCTTCATCACCGTGTCGCGACCGGTGAAGGCACGGGCGATACGGATGGCGTCCATGGTGGATTCCGAGCCGGAGTTGGTGAAGCGCCACTTGGGCAGTCCCCAGCGTTTGGCCAGCTCGTCGGCAACCAAGGCGGCGTCGGGAACGGCGCAACCGAAATGGGTTCCCAGCGGGTAACGGGCGATGATCGCCTCGCCGATCACCGGGTGGGCGTGGCCCTGAACCATCGAGCCGAAGCCGTTGTGGAAGTCCCAGTACTCATTGCCATCGACGTCGAAGATCTTCGGACCTTCACCCCGATCGATGTAGATGGGCCAGGGATCGCGGCCCTGGTAGGAGGAGGCCACACCACCGGAAAGGTGCTTGGCGGCCTCTTCGTACAGGGCGCGGGACTTTGCGGTGCGCTCATCGAGGCGCCGCTGCTCGATTTCGGTCAGTTCGGCGATGCGGGAGCGATCGATGGGTTTGTTGGCAGACATGTCTCACCGTCCTCCGGTCGGCCTGGCACCGGTGTTACCTGACGGCAAACCCACGACCGGCCTGGCGACGCGGGTGGCCTTAGCCTAATGCCCGTCATAGTCAACAGCAGCCTGCGAGGGCTGCACGACATCTGAATTTAACGACTGGGAGGAACCACCCAGGACAGCACCAGGATGCCAATACCGCTTCCCAACAACAGGATGGTATCGATCACCCGGTTGCGCACCGCCAGCAGACCCACCCGTTGCTGCGGCATCAACCGCAGCAAACCGCCGGCAGTGACAGCCATACCGATCAAGGTGCAACCGATGCGCCAGTGCCCGAACGGTCCGGCGATGATCACTCCGACGAAGACCCCGAAGAGTACTGAGGCCAGCGGCCACTGACCCAGAACCTGTTGCACGAAGGTCTTGGGCGGGCGAGTATCCGGTACCGGGGTGGTCATGCCAGGGCTTCGGCTCGATCCACGACATTCTGCAGCAACATGGCGCGGGTCATCGGGCCCACACCACCGGGGTTCGGTGCCACCCAGGACGCCTTGTCGAACACATCAGGCGCAACATCTCCGGTGAGCTTGCCGTCCACCCGGCTCACGCCCACATCCAGGACCACTGCGCCGTCGGCGATCAGGTCGGCGGTGATCATATGCGGCACGCCCGCCGCAGCCACCACGATGTCGGCGGTGCGGGTATGTGCGGCCAGGTCGCGGGTTCCGGTGTGACACAGGGTGACCGTGCAGTTCTCGCTGCGTCGGGTGAGGATCAAGCCCAGCGGGCGACCCACGGTGATGCCGCGGCCGACGACGCACACCTCGGCACCGGCCAGCGGGACATCGTGGCGTCGCAGCAGTTCCACAATGCCGCGGGGCGTGCAGGGCAGCGGCGCGGGTTCGTTCAACACCAGTTTGCCCAGGTTGATCGGGTGCAGCCCGTCGGCATCCTTGTCCGGGTCGATCATGGCCAAGACGGCGTTCTCATCCAGATGCTTGGGCAGCGGCAACTGCACGATGTAGCCGGTGCAGGCCTCATCGGAGTTCAATCCCTGCACTGCTTCGGCGACCAGCTCTGCTGTGGCATCAGCAGGAAGATCGACGCGAATGGACTCGATGCCCACTTCGGCACAATCCCGGTGCTTCATGTTCACATAGCTGTGACTGCCCGGATCATTGCCGACGAGAACCGTGGCCAGACCCGGACGCAGGCCCTTTTCGGCCAACGCTCGCACCCGCAGCGCGAGTTCGGCCTTAATGGTGGCCGCGACAGCCTTTCCGTCCAGAATTCGTGCGGTCATCAGGGCCTCTCAGTGGAAGAAGTGGCGGGTACCTGTGAAGTACATGGTGACACCGGCAGCCTTCGCAGCCTCAATCGTCTGCTCGTCACGGATCGAGCCGCCGGGCTGAACGATGGCTTTCACCCCGGCCTCGATCAGGATGGTGGGACCATCGTTGAAGGGGAAGAAGGCGTCGGAGGCTGCCACCGAGCCGCGGGCGCGCTCCCCGGCCCGCTCCACCGCCAGTTTGCAGGAATCGACACGGTTCACCTGTCCCATGCCGACACCGACCGCCGCCCCACCGGAGGCCAGCAGGATGGCGTTGGACTTCACCGAGCGCACCGCCCGCCAGGCGAAGGCCAGATCGGCCAGCGTCTCGGCATCGGCGGCTTCACCGGCGACCAGCGTCCACCCCGACGGTTCGTCTCCGGCAGCATCGACCTGATCAGGCTGCTGCACCAACACGCCACCGGAGATGGGGTGCAGGACGTGGTCGGAGTGGGCGTAGGGCGCGGCCTTCAGGATCCGAAGGTTCTTCTTCGCGGTCAGAATCTCCAAAGCACCGGGCTCGAAATCCGGAGCGATCAGCACCTCGGTGAAGATCGGGGCAACCTGTTCGGCCATCGCCACGCTCACCGGACGGTTGGTCGCGATCACACCGCCATAGGCCGACACCGGGTCACATTCATGGGCCTTGCGATGCGCTTCGGCGATGTCGGCTCCGGTAGCGATGCCACACGGATTGGCGTGCTTGATGATCGCCACGGTCGGCTCGCTGAAGTCGTAGGCGCTGCGGTAGGCGGCTTCTCCGTCGGTGTAGTTGTTGTAGCTCATCTCTTTGCCGTTGAGCTGCTCGGCGCCGGTGATCCCGGCCGGGGCGGACGCATTGGCGTACAGCGCCGCCGCCTGATGCGAGTTCTCGCCATAGCGCAGGCTGCCGACCTTGTCCCAGCTTCCGCCGATCCAGGCGGGGAAGCCGTCGCCACCACTGGAGTCGGTGAGCACCGAGCCCATCCAGCCCGCGACCGCCACATCGTAGGCGGCGGTGTGCACGAAGGCGGCTGCGGCGAGTTCCTTGCGCTGGGCAAGGGAGAAGCCGCCGTCGGCCAAGGCCTGGGTGAGCAGCGGGTATTGAGCCGGGGAAGTGATGATCGCCACCGACGGGTGATTCTTGGCTGCCGCGCGAACCATCGACGGTCCACCGATGTCGATCTGCTCGACGCATTCGTCCTCGTCGGCCCCGGAGGCAACGGTTTCGGCGAAGGGATACAGATTCGACACCACCAGGTCGAAGGGGGCCACCTCGAGTTCGACCAGCTGTGCCCGATGGCTCTCCAGCCGCCGATCGGCGAGGATCCCGGCGTGAATCCGGGGGTGCAGGGTCTTCACACGCCCATCCAGGCATTCAGGGAAGCCGGTGACCTGTTCCACTGCGGTGACTGCCAAGCCGGCCTCGGCGAGTTTGGCGGCGGTCGAGCCGGTCGATACCAGTTCCACACCGGCGGCGGCCAGCGCCTGGCCGAGCTCGACCAGGCCGGTCTTGTCGTATACCGAAACCAGGGCGCGGCGGATAGGCAGCTTGTCGGTCATAGGTTCCCTTTACTGAGGTGGTTGATGGTGTCGATCAGCATCTGCCGCTCGACGACTTTGATGCGTTCGTGCAGAGTCTCTTCGGTGTCGTCGGCCAGCACCGGGACGGCCGCCTGGGCCAGGATCTCGCCGGTGTCGACACCGGCATCCACGCTGAACACTGTGGCACCGCTGACCTTCACTCCGTGGGCCAGCGCATCGCGCACGCCGTGCATCCCCGGGAAGGACGGCAGCAACGCGGGATGGGTGTTGATCATGCGTCCGCCGAAGCGCGCCAGGAAGGTCTCACCAACCAGTTTCATGAACCCGGCGCTGACGACCAAGTCGGGCTGGTAGGCGTCGACGGCCGCCGCGAGCTCGGCATCCCAGAGCGCGCGATCCCCACCTTTGACCAACTGACGCACGAAAGTCGGGATTCCGGCGCGTTCGGCACGCACCAAGCCGTAGGCATCCGCACGATCGGCACCGACGGCGACGACAGTGGCGTCCAGATCGCCGGAGTCAACAGCGTCCAGGAGCGCCTGAAGCAAGGTCCCGGAGCCAGAAACCAGAACCACGAGACGCATCGGCATAGAGGTGACCTTATCGTGAAGCCGAGGTCGAGCCGGTGCCGGATCGTCAGCGAGCGGACGCCCCTCGCACCGACACGAACCAGGTGATCACCGCTGCCAGGATGGCCGCTCCCACCAGGATCCCGAGCCCGATCAACATTTCGGGCCACAGCGGGCCGACAGCCGCGAAGCGCTGGACGCCCAGCCCTCCTCTACTCAGCCAGGCCCATCCCACGAAGGCGCCCCCGGCGAGACCGCCGGCAAGCGCCCCGGATCCGATGGCGGCACCGATGCCCCCGCCGGCAATGCGTACCGCAACCACCCCGGCCAGGCCGCCTACGATCAATCCCGAAGCCAACCAAGGCTCCAAGTTCGCCACCCCGGCAGGCGGCAACGCCCCGAAGACCGGCACCGACGGCAGCAAGCCCAACTGGGTCACCCATGGCGCCACTACGGACCCGTCTCCCACGCTGAATCCGGCACCCAGCAGCCACGATGCCGTCCAGCCCAACATGGTCGGCAGGTAGGCCAGACAGGTGAAGGCCCACACCACAGCTCCGGAGGTGTCCAAGCCCAGGGAGGTCTCCAGGGCCGCGATACGTGCCTCGCCCTGCACCACCGCGACGCCCAGTGCCGTTGCAGCCAGGATCACCAGACTCAGCAGCGCAACTCCCGCACCGGTCACCGCCCCGCGCAGCCACGAGGGGCCGGCCAAGCGATAGCCCGCCGACCATCCCGCACCGATCAGTGATCCCCCAGCTGCGACCGCGACCGCGCCGATCATGGCCGGGCCGAGACCGTCCCCGAGCAACACGGTGATCAGGAGCGCGCCGGCCGCGTAGCCGATCACGAATTGCAGCGAGGTGAGCAGCACCAGCCGTCGCAGCGCACCTGCGCTGAGAGCGTCGGCGCGAGCCAACACCCCCTGGGTGAGTGCGAAGGCGCTCAACGAGAAGCTGAACAGCACCATCACCGCCGTGATGCCCAACGGCACCAGGGTGATCGCGGTTCCGGGCGCGGTCAGCCCGCCGCCGTGGGCCAGCAGCCACAGCCGTCCGATCACCGAAATCACGTCATTGAAAGGCAACGTCGGTGCTCCGATCCAGATGATCAGCGCGACCGCGCCGAGCACCAGGGTTCCAGCAAGAACCGCCGCCAGCCCGCCACCGATGGCGGCCACGGGCCAGGGCAACCAGGGCCGATCCTCAAGCATGGGTGCAGCCTTCGCATCGGCCACATTGAAGCGAAAGTGTCTGTGAGTACGGTGCTTGGCGGTCGGCATGATGGGTCAATGCTGACCCAACCTGCTCGCGATTCTGAGGTTGACACGCTGTCCCTATTACACTGGCCGAATCATCCAGGCATGCAGACGGGAATCTTGAGGTGGAGGGGTCCATGAGACCGCGTCGAGCGCTCGGGCCATTGCCCGACGATTTCGACGACCCAGTTGTCCCTGAAGTGCCCAGCGCGCCCGAAGCCAGCTTTGACGATCCCGCACTGACCGACACTGGCATGATGCGACGTCTCGCCTTGAACCCTGACGGGACGCTGGGCGACCTGGTACCGCCACCGCGGCCCGTGCTGCCGAGTTCGGAGGCGGCACTGCCCGCCTCGGCCGGACGCCGATTCTCCGCCAATGACAGTCCCTACGACGTGGAATGGGCAGCCCCGCGTCGATCTGCGGCCAGTGTGTCGTCTCCGCCACCGGCGTACGAACCTCTGTTGCCTCCGGTCAGCCGACCTACTCAGCCTCCTGAGGTGACGGTGTCCTATCAGCCGTCGGCCTCCCGCGTCGCCGACATCCCGGCCTATTCGATGGCCGCTCCCGCCCTGGGCAGCCACGCCCTCACCCCTGAGCCTGCCACCCCGGACCCGACCGAAGCGGTCGAAGCCCCTGTCGACAAGGTTGCGGCGAAGGAGGCCGCCGCGGAGGCCAAGGCCGACGCCAAGCGAGCCAAGGAGGAGGCCAAGGCCGACGCCCGCGCAGCCAAGGCTGATGCCAAGGCCGAGGCGTTGGCGGCCAAGCAGGCCGAAAAGGAAGCCAAGCAGGCTGAGAAAGAGGCCAAAAAGGCAGCCAAGAAGAATGGCGGCACGCCTGCCGCGGCCAGTCAGCCCGACATTGCGGCCCGCCTCGGCACTCCGGAGTTGGCCGCAGCGGCCACCCAGACCGCCGCGGCTCCGGCCAAAGCAGAGGCGTCGGAGAAGTCCGGGCGGTCGATTCGTCCGGCTTTCCTGGTGATGGCGGGAGTCGTCGTCATCCTCCTGCTGGTCGTCGTGGCCGTGGTCGTGGTGTTGAAGCCCCCGAGCACCCTGGGCAGTCCTGGCCCGGCAGCCGTCGATCCCGTACTCACCGACAGCGAGGTCGCGGTCCTCGGTGCCGGACCATGGACGTCCGCACCCACGACGGAGACGGCGATCTGCTTGTCCGGTGGAACCACGGTGAAGGCCGACCGAAGCGTGGCGCGCCTGTTGAGCAACACCACCGGAAGTTCAGTGCTGCAATCGGTGGATTCCTATGCCGACGCGGCGACAGCGACCGAGGCCTACTCGCAGCGACTCACCCAGGTGGGGACCTGCGCTGATGATGCGGCCACCGTGCAGAGCGCATCGACGGTGACCGGACTCGGCGACACCTCCGACGCGGTGACCCTCAAGGCCCGAGACAAGACCGGAGCGACCCACACCGTGTTGTTGGTGCGCTCGGACCGCACCGTGAACATCTTCGACGTGGCCACCCCCGAAGCCATCCCGCTCACGGCCCTGGCCGCGACATCGACGGCTTCGCTGAATCGCCAGTGCGCCGGGACGACCTGTCCGTCGGCGATCTCGGTGGAAGCCAGCGTGCCTGCCGCGGGCGATCCCGCAGGGTGGCTGGTTCCGGCGGACCTCCCACTGATCACACCAGGGGTCGGCAAGTGGGTCACCACCGACTTCCAGGTGAAGTCCCGTGGATCCGGCTGTGAGGGCATCGACCTGGCCAAGGTGTCGAACACCACCTCGTCGGGTCAGCGCACCCTCATCCTGGCCGACGATCCAGCGGCCGTGGACGGCAGCGTGAGCTTCGGCACCGACCAGGTGAACTACGAGTTCAGTTCGGCGAAGGCAGCTCAGGATCTGGCCGCGACGTTGACCAAGAACATCAACAACTGTGCCTCCCGCCAGCTCACCGCCACCGTCGACGGCACCGACAAGGTCACCGGCACCGGCGCCGATGCGGCAGCTATCTCCGGGCAGACCTGGACGGTGACCCACAAGATCAGCGGCAAGACCCTCACCTTGCGTCTCGCGGTGGTCACTTCCGGCAACCGTGTCACCTACCTGCTGGCGAATCCGCTGAAGAACGCCAATGTCAGTGACTCGGAGTGGACCGCTATCGCCCTGCGCGCCGGTCAGCGCGCCAGCCAGACGCCCTGAGTCGCCGCCTCAGCCCGATCTTCCTGTCAACGGCTGGTCACGGGAGTGCGTTGACGACCTCACGCATCAGGGCCGCCGTCTCACTGGGAGTGCGACCCACCCGGATGCCGGCGGCTTCGAACGCCGCCTTCTTGGCCTCGGCGGTTCCGGCCGAGCCGGTCACGATCGCACCGGCGTGCCCCATGGTCTTGCCCACCGGTGCTGTGAAGCCGGCAACATAGGCCACCACCGGCTTGGTCACGTGTTCGGCAACATAGGCTGCCGCCCGCTCCTCGGCGTCGCCACCGATCTCGCCGATCAGCACGATGGCCGCGACTTCAGGGTCTGCTTCGAAAGCGGCCAGCACGTCGATGTGGGACGTACCGTTCACCGGGTCGCCTCCGATGCCGACCGCGGTTGCGAATCCGATGTCGCGCAGCTCGAACATCATCTGATAGGTCAACGTGCCCGACTTCGACACCAACCCCAACTTTCCCGGTCCAGCGATGGTGTGCGGGATGATCCCCACATTGGACTGATTCGGGCTGATGATGCCCGGACAGTTTGGTCCGATGATTCGGGTCGTGCCGGATTTCTTGGCATAGGCGACGAACTCTGCTGTGTCGGCAACCGGCACTCCCTCGGTGATGACGACCACGAGTTCCATCCCGGCATCGACGGCATCGATCACCGCCGCCTTGGTGTGGGGGGCCGGGACGAAGATCACCGAGGTGTTGGCACCAGTAGCAGCCTTGGCTTCGGCGACGGTGTTGAACACCGGTACCGGGTCCTCTTCGAAGGTCACCGACTGCCCACCCTTGCCGGGAGTCACTCCGGCCATGACGCGGGTTCCGGCGATGATCATGCGCTGGGTGTGTTTGCGCCCCTCTGAGCCGGTCATGCCCTGGACGATGACGCGCGAATCCTGATCCAACCAAATTGCCATCTGACTACCCTTTCTCAGGCCGCGGCCAGTTCAGCGGCTTTGTGAGCCGCCGCGTCCATAGTGGTTTCGAGCTGTACCAGCGGGTGGGCGGCTTCAGCGAGCATGTGGCGTCCGATGTCGACGGCGTTGCCATCAAGTCGAACCACGATCGGCTTGCTGGCCTTGTCCCCCAGGATCGCCAGGGCGTCGATGATTCCCTTGGCGACCTCGGAGCAGGCCGTGATTCCGCCGAACACATTGACCAGCACCGATTTCACCTGAGGGTCGGAGAGGATGATCTCCAGACCGTTGGCCATCACTGTCGAGGACGCCCCGCCGCCGATGTCCAAGAAGTTCGCCGGCTTCGGGCGGCCCGGCATGTCGGCGCCGGCGGCCGCGACCACGTCCAGCGTGCTCATCACCAGTCCGGCACCGTTGCCGATGATTCCGACGGTGCCGTCGAGCTTCACATAGTTCAGGTCCAAGGCACGGGCCCGCACTTCCAGCGGATCGTCGGCACCGGTATCGGTGAAGTCTGCCCACTCCGGGTGACGGAAGGCGGCGTTGTCGTCGACGGTGATCTTCCCGTCCAGCGCCACGATGTGTCCCGAACCGGTCTTCACCAAGGGGTTGACCTCCACCAAGGTGGCGTCATGGTTGCGGTAGACCTCACCGAGCTTGACCAGGACGGCCGCGATCGCGGACTGATCTGCGTCAGCGAAACCGGCTGCTTTGACGATTTCGGCTGCCTTGGCGTCGTCCAATCCGATCAGCGGATCGATCCAGACCTTCGCCAAAGCCTCCGGGCGTTCCACCGCAAGCGTCTCGATGTCGACGCCGCCTTCACGGCTGCACATCGCCAAGTAGCCACCGGTAGTCCGATCCAGCAGCATCGAGAAGTAGTACTCCTCGGCGATATCGGCCCCCTCGGTGATCATGACCTGGGCCACGGTGTGTCCTTTGATGTCCATCCCGAGGATCTGTTCGGCCAATTCGGCGGCCTGCTGTGGACTGCGCGCGAGTTTCACCCCGCCTGCCTTGCCGCGCCCGCCGGTCTTCACTTGGGCTTTCACCACGACTACGGGGCTACCCAACCGGCTGGCGGCATCGAAGGCCTCCTGTGGCGTGCGGGCAACGATGCCGCGCAGCACAGGAACCCCCGAAGCCTCGAACACATCCCGAGCTTGATACTCGAACAGATCCACTCTTCCCATCCTCGCTTCCACGCCCGCTGAATTGGGGCCAGATCGACCCTATGCCTGAACACATCTCGCAGTCCGATTACTCCCTGATCGGTCGGGGTGCCAGATCTCCTCGATCCAGAAGCTGAGAATCTTCCTGAGAAATGCTAAGCTCTGTTTCACCGCCTAACCGCGGGGCACGAGTACTCATCTTCGGGGGCAAAGTGATCGAGCAGCAGTCTGGGGCTGACAAGCCAAGACGCGCTCTGCAAGCCTCTCCTCGCAAGCTCCCTTCGCAGGTCCTCACCTCACTGCTTCGTCGCGGCCTCGCCGTCATCGCTGTCTCAGGAATCGGATTCGCCGGCTTGGCTACTTTCACAGCATCAGCCAGCAATTCTGCGGCTGATGCTTATGCCGTTCAGACTCCGGTCGGGATCGCCAGCATGGCCAGCGCCCTCGGCGAGCCCGAGGTATCCGCCGATGATCTGGCCGACGGACGCAACCAGAGCATCAACACCGAACTCACCCAGATCGACAACGCCGTCGGCGACGCGGCGATGGTGAAGCGCTTCCAGGCCCTGGGAGCGGACGCCATCGAGCTCACCGACGAGAACAAGCGCCTCAAGCATTTGTCGGAGTTCCAGTGGCCGACCCACGGCAAGGTGAGCTCTGTATTCGGAATGCGGCTGCATCCGATCCTGCACTACTACCGCATGCACGACGGCGATGACATCGGCGGCACCTGCGGCCAGCCGATCTGGGCCGCGCAGTCCGGCAAGGTCACCATCACCGAGACCGGCTATAACGGTGGCTCGGGCAATAACGTCTGGATCGATCACGGCAACATCAACGGTGTTCAGGTGTCATCGGGCTACTTGCACATGTCGAACTACATCGTGAAGGTCGGACAGCACGTCGACAAGGGCGATGTCATCGGCTATGTCGGTAGCACCGGCCTGTCGACCGCCTGCCACCTGCACTTCTCGATCAAGAAGAACGGTGCACAGTCCGATCCGATGCAGTACATCGGCTGGAACTACACCAAGAACTGATCGACCCGCTCGCAGTCGCGGCACCAGGCACGGGGAACTACTCGCGCTGAGATTCAGAGCTTCTCCATCGGAGCGTGCTTCAACGACAGCCGCTTCACTCCCGCAGAGCCGAAGTCCACGTCAGCCTTGGCGGCGTCCCCGCTACCCTGGACCGCAATGACGGTGCCGAGGCCGAAGCTGGTGTGCAGCACCCGCTCGCCGACCTCCACCGAACTGACCGTCTTGATCGCCGGCCGGGAGCCGAAGCTGGGGCGACTACCGCCACCAGTCGAGGTTTCGCGGCGGGGTGCACTCGTCACGAAGGACGGCCGCACGCTCCCCAGACTGCGCCAGTCGATCAGGCCCTCGGGAACCTCATCGGTGAACCGACTGGCCGGGTTATACCGGGCCTGGCCGAAGACGGTTCGCACGGTTGCCCGAGTCACATAGAGCAACTTTCGAGCCCGCGTGATTCCGACATACGCCAGCCGTCGCTCCTCCTCCAACTCGGCGGGGTCGTAGAGGGCTCGCTCATGAGGAAAGAGCCCGTCCTCGAAACCAGTCAGAAAGACCGTGTCGAACTCCAGCCCCTTGGCGGTGTGCAGCGTCATCAAGGTCACCACACCAGCGGAATCGGCATCACGATCGGGAATCGAATCAGAGTCCGCGACGAGGGCGATCCGCTCCAGGAAGGCATACAGCGAGTCGTCAGGTTCCGGGGCGGCCAAAGCCAACTCGGCAGCCAACTCCGCATCTTCGGAAGCCTCGCCGCTCGTGGTCGAGTCGGGAAGATCGACGACGTGAGCCGCCGCCACGAATTCCTGCGCGACGCTCACGAACTCGACCACATTCTCTAGCCGGGTTTCGTCCTGCGGGTCGCTGGAGGCAGCCAGTTCGTCGGTGTAGCCGGAGGCCTTCAAGACGCTGGCCAATACCTGATCGGCCGGCGTTCCGGCCGCCACCTGAGCCCGATGATCGGACAACAGGGTGGCGAAAGCCCGAACCGGCGTCAGCGCGCGGGTGGACAGCCCGGGCACCTCCTCGGCGCGTTCGACCGCCGCCCCGAAGGAGATCCCCTGGCTGGCTGCGAAAGCCTCCAACATCGCCTCGGTGCGGTCACCGATGCCACGCTTGGGAACGTTCAGCACCCGGCGCACCGACACATCGTCGTCAGGATTGGCAATCGCGCGAAGGTAGGCGATGGCGTCTCTGATCTCCTTGCGTTCGTAGAAGCGCACTCCCCCGACCACCCGATACGGCAACCCCACCCGGATGAATCGATCCTCGAAAGCTCGGGATTGAGCATTGGTGCGATAGAAGACGGCGATCTCGCCGGGTTTGGTGGTACCGGCATCGGTGAGCTTGTCGATCTCCTCGGCCACGAACTGGGCCTCGGCGTGCTCGGTGTCGGCCACGTATCCCACAAGGAGTTCGCCGTCACCAGCGTCGGACCACAGCCGCTTCTCCGGGCGGTGCGGATTGCGCGAGATCACGGCATTGGCTGCCGACAAGATGTTCTGAGTCGACCGATAGTTCTGCTCCAGCAGAATGGTCCGCGCACCAGGGAAGTCGGATTCGAAGTCCAAGATGTTGCGGATGGTCGCACCCCGAAAGGCATAGATCGACTGATCGGAGTCGCCGACCACCATGAGCTCGGGCGCCTCAATGTGCGGGCCGTCAGAGTCCGGCTGTGTCGCACCGCACAGTTCCCGGATCAGCGCGTACTGGGCATGGTTGGTGTCCTGATACTCATCGACCAGCACGTGACGGAACCGTCGCCGATACTGCTCGCGCAGGTCGGGAAAAGCCTGCAACAGGTGCACCGTGGTCATGATCAGATCGTCGAAATCCAGAGCATTCGCCGCAGTGAGACGTCGTTGGTACTCCGCGTACGCCTCGGCATACAGTTCCTCGGTGCCCCCGGAGGCCTTGGCGCGGGCCGCCTCGAAGTCGACCAGTTCGTTCTTGCAGTTGGAGATCCAGTTCAGCACCGCCCGAACCGGATACCGCTTCGGGTCGAGATTCTGGTCACGCAGCACCAACTGCAGCAGCCGCTTGGCATCAGTGTCGTCGTAGATCGAAAAGCTGCGAGAGACGTCGAAACGTCCGATCTCGGCTCGAAGAATGCGCACACACGCCGAGTGGAAGGTCGACACCCACATCAGCTTGGCCCGGTTCCCCACCAGGTCGATGACGCGGGCCCGCATCTCGGCGGCTGCCTTATTCGTGAAGGTGATCGCCAGGATCGATCCGGGGTGGATCCCCCGATAGCCGACCAGGTGCGCGATGCGTCGGGTCAGCACCCGCGTCTTGCCAGAGCCGGCACCGGCCACCACCAGCACGGGACTGCCCGCATGCAGGACGGCGGCGCGCTGCGGCGGATTGAGGCCCGCCAGCAGGGCCTCCTCGCTCACCGCCGGTTTCGCCTGGGAGGGATAGGAGTCCGCTGAAGGTGTCGCGGGCCCCACGGTGAGGTCGGGGAACAGGGAGTCAGTCATGGCTGTCCAAGACTAGGCGCTCCCACTGCCAGCGCGCACCGCCGATTCAGGGTTGGGAACAATCAAGATCAGGGATGCATGGGCGGACCTACTGATTCGTCACCGCCGATCGGCAACGTAGGTTTGAAGGCATGAACTTCATTGCATGGATTGTCATGGGATTGATCGCCGGAACTATCGCCAAGGCGATTCTGAAGTCGTCGGGCGGCTGGGTCACCAGCCTCGTGATCGGCGTCGTCGGAGCCCTGGTCGGCGGCTGGATCGGGGCAACATTCCTCGGCCACGACATCAGCGGATTCTTCTCGCTGTGGTCGTGGGGCCTGGCGATCGGCGGCTCAGTCCTCGTCTTGTGGATCTACGGCCTGATCGTCGGACGACGTCGCTGACTCACCGCAACGAGCGCCGTCTGAGACCGTTCGCGGTCACGGACGGCGCTCACCCAATTCCGAGCAATACACAGCCGGTCAGCGCGGCCACGATGCCCGCCACCTGCCAGCGGTTCAGCCGCTCGGCCAGCAGCACCCGCGCCAGCAGAATGGTCGTCACCGGATACAGCGACACCACCACTCCGACTGCGGCCAACGGGCCGATTCGCAGGGCGAACATCAACACCACATTTGCGCCGGCGATGAGCGCGCCGGCACCGAGCGCGAGCACGGTTGAGCGAGGCTGCCACGGCGTCGACTCCACCAACCCCGACGCTGCAGCAAGCCGACCGGCCCGGCGCGAGGAACGCACCAACAGCACCAGCAGGGGCATCACCACCACCCCCAGCAGCATTTCGAGCCCGGGCGCGATCATCCCAGAATCAGTCGGTGCAGCGTCCAACGCCACCACCGCCACACCAAAGCACACCCCGGCCACCGCAGCCAGCCCCGCGGACCACCACGTCGCACGTGCCGGCTGACCGCCCTCAGCGAGGCCGACCACCGTTGCCCCCACCACGGCGATGCCCACTCCGACCCAAGCCGACAGCGACAAGCTCTGCCCCTGCCAGGCCACAGCGACCAGCACCGGGACCACTGCTTCACTGGCTGCCAGGATGGCTGTGGCCACTCCCATCGCCGTCCTCACCAAGCTGAGGTAGAACGCCAAGAATCCAATGATGCTCACCGTCCCGGCGACGACGCCGGACCACACTGCCTCCGGTGACCACACCCCCGGCACGATCACGACGACAACCAGCGAGACCGCCCCGGCGGCTAGATAGGCCACGGCGGTCACCCGCAGCACATCTGCTCGCCGCGACGCGACCCCGGCGGCGAAGTCTGACCCTCCCCACATCACGCTGGAGACGAAGGCCAGCAGCACGCCGATCATCGAGAAACCTGCTGCGTCACTCAGACCAACTTGCGATCGGTGGCCCACCGGGTGAGCTGATGACGATTCGACAGTTGCAGCTTGCGCAGCACGCTGGAAACGTGGGTCTCCACGGTCTTGATCGAGATGAACAGCTCTTTGGCGATCTCCTTGTAGGCATAGCCGCGTGCGATCAGACGCAACACCTCGCGCTCACGCTGGCTGAGCCGATCCAGATCCTCATCGATACTGGCCACGTCGATCGCACCGGAAAAGGCGTCCAACACGAAGCCGGCCAGCCGCGGCGAGAACACGGCGTCCCCGGTGGCGACCCGTCCGATGGCATCAACCAACTCGTCAGCAGAAATCGACTTGGTCACATACCCGCGGGCGCCGGCGCGAATGATGCCGATGACATCCTCGGCGGCATCGGAGACCGACAGGGCCAGGAATTTCACGTCGGGCTGGGTGGCGCTGACCTGTTTGATCACTTCCAGGCCACCACCACCGGGAATGTGAACGTCCAGCAGCACCACATCGGGCAGCGTCGCCACGATGGCGGCCACCGCAGTCGGAACATCCTCGCCCTCGCCGACCAGCTCGACTCGGCCGCCGATGTCATGTTTGACGCCACTGCGGAACATCGCATGATCATCGACCACAACGACCCGCCAACGTCTCGGGGCCTGTTCTTGACTCATCGGGGCAACTCCAACCTGATCTCGGTGCCCTCTCCGGGCGCTGTCTTGATTATCGCCCTTCCCCCGGTGCGTTTCATCCGCTCGATGATCGAGCCGCGCACCCCCATGCGGTCCTCGGTGATGCCGGCCAGGTCGAAACCCACCCCGCGATCACGGATATAAACGCTGATCACGTCGGCGTCAACCTCGCAGTACAGGTCGATGCGGTCGCTGCCGGAGTGCTTGGCGGCATTCACCATCGCCTCTCCAGCCGCCCTCACCACAGCGTCGAGTTCGGCAGTGATCTCGGTGTCGCCGACGCTGACCAGTTCCACATCCACCTCGTGGTCGGTCTCGACGTCCAACATCTCCTCGGTCAGCGCCTCCACCAGGCTGCCGGAGGCAGGCTCCTCGCCGTAGAGCCATTGCCGAAGCTCGCGTTCCTGACGGCGAGCCAGCGCGCTCACCTTCTTGGGATCGGCGGCCTGGCGCTGAATCAAGGCCAAGGTCTGCAGAACCGAATCGTGCAGGTGGGCCGCCATATCGGCTCGCGCATCGGCCAGGATCGCGAGTTGCCGTGCCCGGGCCAGGTTGCGTCGGGCTCGCAAGAGCCACGGCGAGACCGCCAGCAGCAGCGCCAGTGCGCCGACGCCGATCGCGAGCAGGAGCTGACCCATCTCGGTGACGCCCTCGGTACGCGTCACGACCACCGTCACCGCGCCGATCAGCGCGATGATGCCCACCAGCACGGCCAGCACCGACGTCCAGTGAGCCAGCACGGCCGCGGCCGCCCGCCGCCACCCGGAGGCCTCTGGTGCCGGATCGAAGCTGACCCGATCGGCCTGCCACCAGATCAATCCCAGCCCGACCGAGCCCAGCACGCCGGCGAGCAAGGCATCGGTGTTCAGCCCCCAGCCGCTGGCCTCGACCAGCCATAGCAGGCCGAATCCGACCAGACCCAGCGCCACCGCCATGCTGACATCGACCGCGCTCAGATTCGGGTCGGCCACCGAACGCATGCCGGTGCGGCTGTGCGACTCCAAGCCCGGCGCGGACGGCCCGTCCGACTGCTCGGGCATCACCAGCCATAGGACGAGATAGAGCAGCACTCCCACCAGAGCGAAGGCGCCCAGCACCACGAAGACGAGTCGAAGCACCAGCACCGACCACCCCAGTTGGTCAGCCAAGCCAGCGCACACCCCACCGATCCAGGCGGTCTGCAACGGACGACTCGACCGTGCGGGATTGGTCACACTCACCGGGGCTTCCTCTCCTAGAGGCCACTACCGTCTCAGGCTATCCAAAGCGGGCCGAGACGCGCTGAGCGGAAAACCGGGCAGCGTCAGGGTAGACCCCCATACTCGAATCCGACCGGGGGGCGTTGACTTGCCTTGTGACCGACAAACTGCCCGTGCTCAGCCGTCCGCGCGACGGTGCCGTCTTCGGCGGAGTCTGTGCAGGAGTGGCGCGGCGCCTCGGGATCGATCCCACTGTGCTGCGGGTCATCGCCGTGGTGAGCACGATCTTCCTGGGTGGATTGGGGGTGGCCCTCTATGTGGCCGGGTTGTTGCTGCTGCCGCGCGATCAGGAGCAGTACAGCCCACTGACCCGAGCCATCCCACTGCTTCGGCGGATGCCGCCGGTCGCACTGGCCGTGATCGTCATGGCCCTGGCTGTGGTGATCACCTGGGGTTCGGGCAGCAGCGCCGTCCTGGTGCCGGCCGCGATCATCGCCGTGGTGTTGTGGTTCGTCGGCTTTCGGCGTCGCTCTCAGGCTTCGATCGTTCATACCCCTGAGCCCACCCCGTTCGAACGCGCCGCGGACGCCTGGCGGGCGCGTCTGGCCGAGCAACAGGTCCCCGGATTCGAGGGCTATCAGGCCACCGAGCCGCGCTGGCAGCAGCCCTACACCGACCCCAGCGATCAGTGGGTCGTGGACAATCCGCCACCGGTTCCGGCGGTACCTCCGCGGCCGAAGCGAAGCTGGCGGCTGTGGGGTCTAGCGCTGGCGTTGGCAGGAGTCGGCACCGGAATCGTGGCCGCCCTCTCGATCGTCTTCGGGTTTCCGGCCGGCGCGGGCGCCTACTTCGCTGCAATCCTGGCCGCGTTGGGAATCACTGCGGTGGTGGCCTCGCGAGTGGGGCGTCCGCCGCTGCTGATCCCGGCCATCATCGTCACAGCCGTGGCTACCGCTGCCGTCCAGTTCGGGCCGAATCCGGGCTATGTCGGGGACTACTCCCGTGTCATCACCAACGAGGACCAACTCCAGCCCGTCCGGGTGGGTGCCGGCTCGGTCAACCTCGACCTGAGCAATCTGGACCTCACCCAGGATCGCGACCTGGACGTGGAGGTGGGCACTGGCGATGTCACGATCACGCTTCCGCGTGAGGAGGCCACCACCGTGGACTGGAAACTCGGACTTGGCGAGTTGACTTTCGGCGACGCCGACTTCCCGGTTACGACCAGCCACGTCGATTCCTTCCAGAACAATCCGGTCGGCACCGCGCACCACCGAATCACGATCAATCTCAAGGTCGGCGCCGGAGATGTGACGGTGATCCCATGAGGTCTGATCGCACTGCTTTCGCCTTCGGCATGGCCGCACTCGCCCTCGCCGCCCTCGGATTGTGGGCCAACTATGGCCAGGTCGACTGGCGCATCGTCGGCTTGGCCGCACCCATCGCTTTGGTAGTGATCGGTGTGGGCATGTTGGCAATGAGCAAAGACCACTGAACCCTCAGAAAGGAAAACCCATGAAAGAACAACTGATCCGCTCCAGCAGCGACAAGATGATCGCCGGAGTCTGCGGCGGCGTCGCCCGCTCCTTCGGCATCGATGCGAGCATTGTGCGCATCGTGTGGGCCCTGGCCTGCTTCTTCTTCGCGCTGCCGGCCGTGCTCTACGTCGTCCTGTGGCTGGTTTTGCCCGTCGACGGTGGCGGCACCGGTTTCGACGATCTGAAGAACGCCTTCAGCAGCAAGCCCCCGTCCGACCTGCGCTGATCGCCCCCCACTTCGCTACACCCGCGTCACGTTGCTACCTCTGCGGAGGTAGCAACTTCACCGGAATGTAGCGAGGTGGGACTATTCCCACTCGATGGTGCCCGGTGGCTTGCTGGTGACGTCCAGCACCACGCGGTTCACTTCAGGAACCTCGTTGGTGATTCTGGTGCTGATGCGCTCCAGCAGGTCATAGGGCAGCCGACTCCAATCGGCGGTCATGGCATCCTCGCTGGAGACCGGACGCAACACGATGGGGTGCCCATAGGTACGCCCATCGCCTTGCACCCCGACCGAACGGACGTCGGCCAGCAGCACTACCGGGAACTGCCAGATCTCACCGTCCAGCCCGGCGGCGGTAGTCTCCTCGCGGACGATGGCATCGGCGGCACGCAGAATGCGCAGCCGCTCGGCATCCACCGCTCCCACGATCCGAATCCCGAGCCCGGGTCCGGGGAAGGGATGCCGGTTCACGATGTGTTCGGGCAATCCCAGCTCACGCCCAACCTGCCGCACCTCGTCCTTGAACAGGGTGCGCAGTGGCTCGATCAGCTGGAACTGAAGGTCATCGGGCAGGCCGCCCACGTTGTGGTGGCTCTTGATGTTGGCCGCTCCCTCACCACCACCTGACTCGACCACATCGGGGTACAAGGTGCCCTGGACGAGGTAGTCGATGGGGCCTTCGTCATTGATCCGACGAGCCGCATCCTCAAAGGTACGGATGAACTCCCGACCGATGATCTTGCGCTTGGTCTCCGGATCGCTCACCCCAGCCAACGCACCAAGAAAACGCTCCTGCTCGTTGGCGACCACTAGTTTCACTCCGGTCGAGGCCACGAAATCCTGCTCAACCCGCTCGGCCTCGCCAGTACGCAGCAGGCCGTGATCGACGAAGACACAGGTGAGCTGATCGCCAATAGCCCGCTGCACCAGCGCAGCCGCCACGGCCGAGTCGACCCCGCCGGACAAGGCACACAGCACTCGCGCCGAGCCCACCTGGCTGCGGATCCGGGCGATCTGATCCTCGACGATATTGGCGCTGTCCCAGCTCCGCCGACAACCGGCGATCTCCCACAGGAACTTCTCCAACACGCGTTGACCGTGCGCCGAATGCAGCACCTCCGGATGCCATTGGACGCCGGCCAGCCGCCGCTGTGGATCCTCGAAGGCCGCCACTGTGGCCCGCGGCGAGCGGGCGTTCACCCGGAAACCTGCCGGGGCGGCGACGACCTCATCGCCATGCGACATCCACGACACCAGAGTGTCCGGCAGTCCGTCGAGCAGGACGCCGGGATCGAGCACCTCCACAGTGGTGCGGCCGTATTCGCGCTGACCAGTCTGAGCGACCGTACCGCCAAGGGCCTGCGCCATCGCCATGAAGCCGTAACAGATGCCGAAGACCGGAACGCCGGCTTCCAACAGTGCGACATCCAACTGTGGGGCGCCGGCCTCATAAACCGAACTCGGCCCACCGGATAGGATCACCGCTTTCGGCTGCTTGGCGAGCAGGTCGGCGACACTGATGGTGTGGGGGACGATCTCGGAGTAGACCTCGGCCTCCCGCACCCGACGGGCAATGAGTTGGGCGTACTGGGCGCCGTAATCGACAACCAGCACCAGATCATGATCGGCGCTCATGCCTGCTGATTCTAGGGGTGTCAGGACTGCGCATTTCACCGCGACGAGTTGCCAAACGCCGAATTCATGGTGCTAGCCTTCAGCCATGACCACGACGAGCTCCGCAACCATGTGTTGCTGCTGCATGCCGTCGATGGCGCGTTGTCGAATGTGCTGACCCAGCCTCGACCCGCATCACCACTCGGTTCGAAAGAACCACGCATTTTCCTGCTCGGACTATGTCCACATCACCCGCATTTCCCGCCCCAGGCTTCACCCAGGGGCAGCCAACTGCAGCAGCAACACATCATTCACTAGGAGAAACACCATGTCCTACAGCCTCGACACGCTGACCGTCCATGCCGGTCAGGAGGAAGCCGACCCGACTACCCACTCCCGCGCCGTGCCGATCTATCAGACCGCCAGCTATGTCTTCGAGGACACTGAGGACGCCGCCGACCTCTTCGCACTGCGTAAGCCGGGCAACATCTACTCCCGGATCATGAACCCCACCCAGTCCACTTTCGAGGAGCGGGTCAACGCTCTCGAAGGCGGCGTTGGCGCGCTGGCCACGGCCTCTGGTGCCGCCGCCATCACCTACGCGGTACTCAACCTCACCTACGCCGGAGACAACATCGTGGCGCTGTCCACGCTGTACGGCGGCACCTACGCCCTGTTCGCCCACACCCTGGCCCAGTACGGCATCGAGGCTCGTTTCGTGGACCCCGGCAAGCCCGAAGAGCTGGCAGCTCACGTCGACGAGAAGACCAAGCTGGTCTTCGGCGAGACCATCGGCAATCCAGCGATCAACGTCATCGACCTCGACGCCTGGTCCGACGCAGCGCACGCACTCGGGTTGCCCTTCATCGTGGACAACACCGTCGCCACCCCGCTGCTGGCACGCGTGTTCGACCACGGCGCCGATATCGCCGTCCACTCGGCAACCAAGTACATCGGCGGGCATGGCACGGCGATCGGCGGCATCATCGTCGACTCCGGGAAGTTCGATTGGGCCGCCCACTCCGAGCGATTCCCCGGGTTAACCAAGGCCGATCCGGCCTACCACGGCGCAGTGTGGACCGAAGCCGCCGGCCCGGCGGCCTACATCATCCGTGCCCGCACCGTGCTGCTGCGCAACACCGGCGCGACGCTGAGCCCGTTCAACTCCTGGCTGTTCCTGCAGGGTTTGGAGACGCTGCACCTGCGCATCGAGCGCCATTCGGAGAACGCCTTGGAGGTCGCCCAGTTCCTGGAGAACCATGAGGCTGTCGCCTGGGTCAACTACCCCGGTTTGGACTCCTCACCGCACAAGGCCACTGCCGATCGGGTGTTGGCCGGACGCGGCTACGGCGGCATCCTGGCTTTCGGACTCAAGGCTGGACGCCAAGCCGGGGCGACCTTCATCGAATCGCTGAAGCTATTCAGCCACCTGGCCAACATCGGTGACGCCAAGAGCCTGGCCATCCACAACGCCACCACCACCCATTCCCAGCTCAACGACGAGGAACTCCTCGCCGCCGGAGTGGCACCCGAAATGGTCCGCCTCAGCATCGGTATCGAAGCCGCCAGTGACTTGATCTCCGATCTGACGCAGGCCCTCGACTCCATCTGATCGACGTCGCAAGTAAAGGGAGAGAACACGACATGACGTACTACGAAGATGCAACCAAGCTGGTGGGGCGAACCCCACTGGTCAAGATCAACCGCCTCTATGGCGACACGACCGCCACCGTGCTGGCCAAGCTGGAGTACTACAACCCGGCGAACTCGGTGAAGGACCGCATCGGGGTGGCCATCATCGACGCCGCCGAGGCCGACGGGTCGCTCAAGCCCGGCGGCACCATCATCGAGGGCACCAGTGGCAACACCGGCATTGCCCTGGCCTGGGTCGGCGCGACGCGCGGCTATCGAGTGATCCTGGCCATGCCGGAGACCATGAGCAAGGAGCGCCGGGCGCTGCTGCGGGCGTTCGGGGCCGAACTGGTACTCACCCCCGGTCCGGAAGGCATGAAGGGCGCAGTGGCCAAGGCCGAACAACTCGCCGCCGAAATCCCCGGCGCCATTCTGGCCCGACAGTTCGCAAACCCGGCCAATCCTGATATTCACCGCCGCACCACGGCCGAAGAGATCTGGGCCGACACCGACGGCACCGTGGACTTCGTGGTCGCCGGTATCGGCACCGGTGGCACCGTCACCGGAATCGGCCAGGGGCTCAAGCAGCACAATCCCGACATCAAGATCCTCGCCGTGGAACCCGCCGAGTCGCCGTTGCTGACCGAGGGCAAGGCCGGACCGCACAAGATCCAAGGCATCGGTGCGAACTTCGTGCCGGAGATCCTGGACCAGAGCGTCATCACCCGGGTGCTGCCGGTGTCCAGCGACGACGCCCTCGCCTGGGCCCGCCGAGCCGCCGCCGAAGAAGGACTCCTGGTCGGGATCTCCTCGGGGGCCGCCCTGAAGGCCGCCGAGCATGTGGTGCAGCATCACCCCGATGCCACCATCGTGGTCATCCTTCCCGACTGGGGTGAGCGCTACCTGTCCACCCCGCTGTACGCCGACCTGCTCGATTAGTCTCGGTGGCTGCCGAGTCCGACACCCCCGACTCGGCAGCCACCGGCATCACCGGAAAGATCCTCTGATGAACCAGCCCGCCCCCGCTCCCGAAGTCGTCGCACCACTCGCCCTTCGGCCCGCGACCATCGCCGCCCGAGCCGGGATATCCACCGACACCAGCTACGGTGCTGTGGCACCGCCGCTACACCTGTCGGCCACGTTCCAGTTCGAAGCGCTCGGCCGTCCGCGCCGCTACGACTACACCCGGTCGGGGAACCCGACCCGTGACCTCTTCGGCCAGGCTGTCGCCGACCTCGAGGGCGGCGCCAGTGGCTGCGTGACAGCCTCGGGAATGGCCGCCATCACCGCCACAATCTTCGCGGTGCTGCCGCCCCAGGGCCGGGTCGTGGTACCCGCCGATTGCTATGGCGGCAGTTGGCGGCTGTTCGAGGCGTTGCGCTCCAGCGGACGCATCGCGAGCCTGGTCTATGCCGACCTCAGCGATGCGTCCCAGGTACGGGCGGCGATCGCCGACGGCGTGGATCTGGTGTGGTTGGAGACGCCGTCCAACCCGCTGCTGCGTATCAGCGATATCGCTGCGATCAGCGACGCGGCCCACGCCGGGGGCGCCGTCGTGGTGGCTGACAACACTTTCGCCAGCCCGGTGCTGCAGCGCCCGCTGGCCTGGGGAGCCGATGTGGTGGTGCATTCGGCCACCAAGTACCTCAACGGGCACAGCGATGTCGTCGCCGGCGTGGTCGTGGCCGCCGACGCCGAGCGCGGTGCCGAGATCGCCTGGTGGGCCAACACCCTCGGCCTGACCGGAAGCCCCTTCGACGCCTACCAGGCGCTGCGCGGTCTGCACACCCTGCACCTGCGCGTGGCCGCAGCGCAACGCAACGCCGCCGCGACGGCCGACCTGCTCGCCGCTCACCCGGCGGTGCAGGCCGTGCATTATCCGGGGTTGATCGATCATCCCCAGCATGATCTGGCCGTCACCCAGATGGACGGTCCCGGTGCGATCGTGAGCTTCCGACTGGCCGACAGCGCTGCGGTCGCCGCATTCGTCGATGGCCTGCGATGTTTCTGTCTGGCCGAAAGTCTCGGCGGCGTCGAGTCGTTGGTCTGCCATCCGGCGACCATGACTCACGCAGCGATGTCACCCCAGGCTCGCGCCCTGGCCGGGATTACCGACGGTCTGGTGCGACTCAGCCTCGGCATCGAGGACACCGCCGATCTGCTCGCCGACGTCGCCGCCGGCCTCGACCGCGCCACCCAGGCGGCCTGATCCCGGCCGCCATCTCGCCACGGACACGCCGTGGCCCCGTCTCATCTCCCGAAGGATCTGTCATGCCTGCCCAATCCAATCGAATCGACCCTCGCGGGGCGCGCTTCAGCGCCGCGATCACCGCCGCACTGCTGGCAGCCAGCCTCGCCCTCGGGCCAGGCTCAACGGCCGCGCTGGTATTGCTGAGCGTCCAAGCCCTGGCCTTCACCATCGGAGCTCTGGTCGGCCCCGGATTCCAGCCGTGGGCATTGGCCTTCGCCAAGCTCGTGCGCCCCCGGCTCAGCGGACCACCGCAATGGGAGGACGCCCGTCCGCCACGTTTCGCGCAGGCCGTGGGCCTGGGCTTTGCGATCCTGGGATTGGCAGGCCTGGTGAGCGGACTCACCCCGCTGTTCTACATCGCGACAGGTTTCGCGCTCCTCGCCGCGCTGCTCAACGCCGCCTTCAACTTCTGCCTCGGCTGCGAGCTGTACCTGCTGGGCGTCCGGCTGGGTCGGCGTCCGGTGAACCCGGAGCAGGGGTCATGACCGGGCTGTGGGTGGTCCTCGGCGTGATCGTGGTGGCGCTGGTGTTCGGCGGCTACCGGCGACTGACCGATGGGCGGGCCCGAGCGGTGGTGGCCGCGGCGGACTTGGATGCGGCCACGCTGGGTGCCGGGTTGGGCAGTGAGGTGACGTTCGTCCAGTTCTCCAGCCCGGTGTGCGCTCCCTGCCGCAGCACCGCAGCGACCATCACTGATCTCACCAGGATTCACCCGGGCGCGGCCCACATCGAACTCGACGTGGGCGACCATATCGACCTGGTCTCGCGTTTCGGGATCATTCGGACCCCGACGGTGCTGGTTCTGGATGCCAGCGGCACCGTCCGCACTCGCCTGGTGGGGCCGACTCGGCGAAACGAGGTGCTGGCAGCCTTTGAGCACACCCGCCCGGCGGCCTGACGTCCTCTAGGCTGGGGCCGTGCAGCAGGATCCCGAACTCGAAGCGCTGCGCGGCTCGATCGACAATCTCGACGCCGCGATCATCAATCTGCTCGCCGAACGGTTCAAGATCACCCAGCGGGTGGGCCTGCTGAAGAAGGAGCACGGCCTGGCGGCGGCCGATCCCGAACGCGAGGAACAGCAGATCGCGCGACTGCGTCGACTTGCCCAAGAGGCCAACCTTGATCCTGAGTTCGCACAGAAGTGGCTCACCTTCGTGGTGGCCGAAGTGGTGCGCCACCATCAGGCGCTCGGCGCCGAATAATCGGCCTCAGTACCTCAAGCTCAGCTCAGACCCGATGCTCGTATCGACGCAGTTGGCGCATGGTCCCTTTGAGTTCTGAGTGCTCGACATCAGCCGTCGGTTGGAATCCGGCCGCCATGGCAACCCGGATCGATGCCGAGTTCACCTCCTCGATCATGGCGTAGATCCGGTCCAGCCCGATTTCGCGGTGTCCCCAATCACAAAGCAGCCGCACCGCCTGGGCGGCGGCACCTCTGCCCCGCGCCCACGGCGCCATCCAATAGCCGAGTTCACCCTGAGCCGGGGTCTGATCGAGATGGAAGATCGAACACACCCCGAGCAGTCCGGTCAGGTCGCTGACCACGAAGTGCGCCCCCGAACGCTCAGCCCATTGCTGGCGAGTCAGCGCGAGATACTCTCGGGCATCGGACTCTTCATACGGCTCCGGGACTCGGGTGAAACGTGCGATGTCGGGATCGGCACAGGCGTGGGTGATCGCGGTGATGTCGGTATCCTCCGGTGCCCGAAGGGTGATTCCCGCGTCGCTGAGAATCGGTGGGTCAAGGGGCCACATGGGAAAGAGATTAGCCCTGTTCTACCGCTGGGCGCCCAACACCAACCAGGCATCACCGCGCACCCGATGGCGCAGGAATCCCCAACGAATGATCATGAAAGCGATGAAGGCCCCCCACAACACCACCATGGCCGGCCCGTCGCCCCAGCTCAGCACCACCGGGGTAGCCCAATGCACGGCCAGGACCACCGGGAGGTAGAGGCCCAGCGTCGCCGCCATCGCCCCGGCCAGCCAGCGGCCATCCCCGGCACCGATCAAGACGCCATCGACGACGAAGACCAATCCGGACAACCAGCCGAAGCCACCCACCACCACCAGGCCGACCGAGAGCGCCTGCTGTACCGCGGGATCGGGGCTGAACACCCAGGGCAACACCGGCGACGAGGCTGCCAGCAGCACTCCTAGCGCCAGGCCTCCCCAGAAGCCCCAGCGCAGCATGATGGTGGTCGCCGACCGTGCCGCTGCCGCGTTCCCAGCGCCGAGTTCCTTGCCGGTCAGCGCCTGCGCGGCGATTGCCAGCGCATCCAAGGCGAAGGCCTGGAAGCTCCACAGGGTCGCCGTCACCTGGTGGGCGGCCAGAATGACATCGCCCATGCCCGCAGCCACCCAGGTGGTGACCAGCAGCACCGCGCGCAGCGCCACGGTCCGAATGAACAGCGGAATACCGGTCGCTGCCGCCTGCAGCACCCGTCCCGGAGCTGGACGCAGCCCGGCTCGTTGTCGACGAGCCTGCCGCACCAGGACACCCACCAGTCCGAGCGCCATCCCGGTTTGCGCAATCACAGTGCCCCAGGCCGAGCCGGCAATGCCCCAACCCAGCCCGATCACCAGGACCAGGTTCAGCACGATATTGGCGCTGAAGCCGACCACCGAGGCGATCAGTGGCGTGCGGGTGTCCTGCAGGCCGCGCAGCGCACCGGTAACTGCCAGCGCGACCAGCATCGCCGGCAGCCCCAGCGCTGAGATGCGCAGGTAGATCACCGCCTGCGATATGGCGTGCGCCGACGCCCCGAAGACCGCAGCCAACGGCTCGGCCGACAGCCACACCGCCGTGGCCACTCCGGTGCCGATCCCGACCGCCAGCCAGGTGCCGTCCAGACCGGCGCTGAGTGCCGCCCGCACCGACCCGGCCCCCACCTGGCGGGCCACGATCGAGGTGGTGCCATAGGCGAGGAAGACGAACAGATTGGCGGCGGCCAGCAGCACCGCACTAGCCACTCCCAACCCGGCCAGCGAGGCGGTGCCCAGATGCCCGACGATCGCGGCATCGGCCAACAGGAACAGCGGCTCAGCGACCAGGGCCAGGAAGGCCGGAATCGCCAGGGCGAGTATCTCGCCGACTTGACCGCGCCGCTTCACCACCGAACCAACATAGGCCACCACCCGAGTCCGGCACCCAGTCCGAGGTGTCGGCGCAGTACCACGCCCTACACTGGCGCGCAGAACTGCACCTTCCCACCGGAGACCCATGAACCTCCCTGTGTCCTCAACGCTGCGCTCCCCCGGAGTGTGGACCGGTTTCGCCGGCAGCGTGGCCGTGGCCTGGGGATCGTGTCATCCAGAGTTCTCCTTCGACCCGCACGGGTGGCCCTCGACCCTGATCAACAGCATCGGGCTCACCGCTGCGATGCCGTGGGACCGGATTCTGCTCGTGGTGGGCGTGGTGGCGCTGACGTGGGCCTGGTGGCACATACGCCCCACTAAGACACGTCCACCGGTCCAGGCCGGTCTCACTGTCGCACTGTGGAGCCTGCCGCTGGTGCTGGTGCCGCCGGTGCTCAGCCCGGACGCCACCTTGTACGCCGATCTGGGCTGGACGCTGCACCTCGGCGCAAGTCCCTACCTGGTGGGGCTGGCCGCCAGCGGCGGCCCTTTCGTGGGCCAGATCGACCAACTCTGGGCTGGTTCCGGGGTGGCGTACCCACCACTGGCGCTGGTCATCACCCACGTTCTCGGAGTGCTCACCGGGTTCCAGCCGTACTGGACCGTGGTCGCGATGCGGATACCCGCCGTCCTGTCGGTGGCCGCCATGCTGTGGCTGATTCCTCGGATTGCCGCATTGGTCGACATCCCTGGTCGCGGCGCTGTGTGGCTGGGCGTGCTCAATCCGTTGCTCGTGCTGCACTTCCTGGGCGGCGCCCACAACGACGCACCGATGGTTGCCACCAGTCTGGCCGCAATCTGGGTCGCACTGCGCTGGCATGGCCGGTGGGCACATTTCGTGATCGCACCGCTGCTGGTGGGTGTGGCGATGAGCTTGAAACAGCAAGGCGGCTTGACGGTGATCGCAGTCGCCGGACTGCCGGTGGCTGCCACTTTGGCTTCGCTTCCAACACTGCGTCGGCTGTGGCTCCTCGGTTGGCGCACGGTGGTGGTGACGGCCGTGGCGGCGCTCGGTTTCGTGGCCATCAGCGTGGCCACCGGCCTCGGGTTCGGGTGGACTCGCTGGCTGGACCTGATGGGCTTGGCCACGACGCCGGCGCCGCTGGCGCTGAGTGCCAAACTCGGATCGATCATCGTCGAGGTCACCGGTGGATCGCCCACCGGCTTCCTCATCCTCGCCGGACGCATCGGCACCGCAGTCTTGCTGATCGTGCTGGTGGCGATCGTGGTGCATTTCGCCGACCGCCCGCTGAGCGCCGTGGCCTGGGGCTCGCTGGCCGTCGCCGTCCTGGGCCAGGCCCTGCACCCCTGGTATCTGCCCTGGAGCCTGGCTCTGCTGGCGCTGATCCCCCTCACCCGTCGACAGCGGTATGCGGTGTTCGGATTGGCGATCGCCTTCTGCATATGGAATGCAATTCAGACCGCGATCTGGCATGGACAGTACTGAATGATGACCGGCGTGGCAGGATCGAGGACATGCGGGTAGCAATCGGTGGCGCGACCGGCCTGTTGGGCACGGCGCTGAGCCGCAGCCTGACCAGCGCCGGCCACGAGGTGGTGCGGCTGGTCCGCGGCACCCCGCAGACCTCCGACCAGCGCCGCTGGGATCCCGACGCGGGCCGCATTTCCGGGCCCGGGCTTGATGATGTGGATGCTGTGGTCAACCTCGCCGGCGCCCCCATTGCCGGCGGCCGGTGGACCAAAGAACGCAAGGCCGCGATCCGCCGCTCCCGCACCACTTCGACCTTGACCATCGTCACGTCGTTGGCCCCGGACGGGCGCTGCCAGCGACTGTTGAACGCCTCCGCGATCGGGTTCTACGGCAACACCGGACCCGAAATCGTCGATGAGGACTCGCCCGCCGGACGGGGTTTCCTGGCCCGGGTGGTGCAGGACTGGGAGGCGGCCGCCAGTCACTCGCCGGTCGCGACGGCGACCTTGCGCACCGGCCACGTGCTGGCCGTCGATGGTGGCTATCTGGCTGCGCAATGGAAGCTGTTCGCCGCCGGCCTGGGCGGTCGGGTCGGCGACGGCCGCCAGTTCCTGAGCTGGATCAGCCTGACCGACCATGTGCGAGCCATGGAGTTCCTGCTGACCAGTGAACTCACCGGTCCGGTGAACCTGGTCGGGCCGCGTCCGGTGACCAACGCCGAGTTCACCCGCACCTTCGGCGACTATCTGAACCGCCCCACGCTGGTTCCGATGCCGCTGCCGGCGGTGTCGCTGCTGTTCGGGCGCGACTTCGTTCGCGAGGCCCTGCTCGCCGGCCAGCGGGTCGCCGCGCGCCGTCTGATCGACGCCGGCTTCGAGTTCGAGCACAACACGCTCACCGAGGCCTTGAACGCACTGTCCTGACCACGGCAGCACTGTCCTGCAGCATCGCGCTCGGGGATACACTGGCGACTCGTCCCCTTGAGAGATTGGTCGCCTGTGTCGCTTCCCTTGTCGCCCAGCGGAGTCCCGGAACCCTTCGCCGCTCTCGGCCTCACCTTTGATGATGTCCTGCTCCAACCCAATGAGAGCGATGTGATCCCGTCGCAGGTCGACACCTCCACCCAGGTGAGTCGTCGGATTCGACTTCGAATTCCGCTGCTCAGCTCGGCGATGGACACCGTGACCGAATCGCGGATGGCGATCGCCATGGCCCGCGAGGGTGGCATGGGCATTCTGCACCGCAACATGAGCGCCGAGGACCAAGCCGCCAAGGTCGATCAAGTGAAACGCTCCGAGGCCGGCATGATCGACCAGCCGATCACCACCAGCATTGAGGCCACCATCGGTGAGGTCGACGAGATGTGCGCCAAGTTCCGCATCTCCGGGGTGCCGGTGGTCGATGATCAACTCACCCTGGTCGGCATCGTGACCAACCGCGATATGCGCTTCGAGGACGATCCTCGCCGCCCGGTGGGCGAAGTCATGACCCCCATGCCACTGGTTACCGGCTGGCCAGGCATCAGCAGCGAAGAGGCGCTGGCGTTGCTGGCCAAACACAAGATTGAGAAGCTGCCGCTGGTCGATGCCGACGGCAAGCTGCGGGGCCTGATTACGTTGAAGGACTACGTCAAGTCCGACAAGTATCCGCTGGCCAGCAAAGATCCTCAGGGACGGTTGCGGGTCGGTGCCGGGATCGGCTTCTTCGGCGATGCCTGGGACCGCGCCATGCAGTTGGTGGACGCCGGCGTCGATGCGATCGTGGTCGACACCGCGCATGGCCACTCCCAAGGTGTGCTGGACATGATCCGACGGTTGAAGGCCGAGCCGAGCGCTTCCGAAGTCGACATCATCGGCGGCAACGTCGCCACCTATGCCGGAGCGAAGGCCCTGGTCGAAGCCGGTGTCGACGGGGTCAAGGTCGGTGTTGGTCCCGGCTCGATCTGCACCACCCGTGTGGTCGCCGGCGTAGGCGTCCCGCAGGTGACCGCCATCTGGGAGGCCGCTCAGGCGTGCCGTCCGGCTGGCGTGCCGGTGATCGGCGACGGCGGTCTGCAGTATTCCGGTGACATCGCCAAGGCGCTCGTGGCCGGAGCTGATGCCGTGATGCTCGGTTCGCTGCTGGCAGGCTGCGAGGAGAGCCCCGGCGAGTTGGTCTTCATCAACGGCAAGCAGTACAAGTCGTATCGCGGCATGGGCTCACTGGGTGCCATGGCCAAGCGTGGACGTAGCGTCTCCTACTCCCGGGATCGCTACTTCCAGGCCGATGTCGAAGGCGATGACAAGCTGATTCCCGAGGGCATCGAAGGTCAAGTGGCCTATCGCGGCCCGTTGTCTGCGGTGGCCTACCAACTCATCGGCGGGCTGCGACAGTCCATGTTCTACACCGGAGCCACGACCATCTCGGAGTTGCATCAGAAGGGCCGTTTCGTGCGGATCACCGCCGCCGGGCTGCGGGAATCCCACCCCCACGACATCCAGATGACCATCGAGGCTCCGAACTACTCGGCACAGAACTGAGGTATCCATGTCCATGATCGAGATCGGCCGCTCCAAGCGCGCCCTTCCGGTGTTCGGCTTCGATGACATCGCCATCGTGCCGACGCGTCGCACCCGCGGCATCGAAGAGGTGAATCTCAGCTGGCGGATCGATGCGCTGACCTTCGAGTTCCCGTTCGTCGCGGCACCGGCCGATTCGGTGATGAGCCCGGCTACCGCGATTGCCATGGGCAAGCTCGGCGGCCTGGGGGTGCTGAACCTGGAGGGGCTGTGGACCCGCTATGAGGATCCCACCGAGCTGTTGACCGAGTTGGCCGCGATCGACGACTCCGTGACCGCCACCCGGCGCATGCAGCAACTCTATGCCGAACCGATCAAGCCCGAACTGATCACCGAGCGGATGCGTGAGATCCGTGAGGCCGGAGTCCCGGTGGCCGGGGCCTTGTCGCCGCAGACCTGCGCAGAGTACGCGACCGTGGTGGAATCGGCCGGGGTGGACTTCTTCGTGATCCGTGGCACCACGGTGTCAGCTGAGCACGTGTCGACGGTGAGCGAACCGCTGAACCTGAAGGAATTCATCTACGAACTCGACGTCCCGGTGATCGTTGGCGGCTGTGCCACCTACCAGTCGGCGCTGCATCTGATGCGTACCGGCGCAGCCGGGGTGCTGGTGGGCTTCGGTGGCGGCGCCACCAAGCGCACCCGCAATGTTCTGGGTGTCGAGGTTCCGATGGCTTCGGCCCTGGCCGACGTCGCCGAGGCCCGCCGGGATTATCTGGACGAATCCGGTGGCCGCTACGTCCATGTAATCGCCGATGGTGCCCTGGGTAAGTCCGGGGATATCGCCAAGGCGATCGCCTGTGGTGCTGATGCGGTCATGGTCGGCTCGCCGCTGGCCCGCGCCGAGGAAGCTCCCGGCAGGGGCTACCACTGGGGTCCGGAGGCCTGGCATTCCACGCTGCCGCGGGGCGAGCGGGTGAAGTTCTCCACTGTGGGCAGTTTCGAGGAGATCATCCAAGGACCCTCCCATGTCGCCGATGGCACCATGAATCTGGTCGGCGCGCTGCGTCGGGCCATGGCCACGACCGGCTACACCGAGGTCAAAGAGTTCCAGCGCGTCGAGGTCGTCGTCCACCAGTGAGGTGAGCGGCGCCGACGGCTCACCGTCGGTGCGGCCTAGCTGAAGCTGGAGACGGCGGCGACCACGAAGATCATCACGTAGAACAGCACCGTGACTGCGACCTCGATCCCGAGGGTGATCCCGAACGCTTTCCAATACCTGCTGCCGTCCTGACCCAGCTGATTCGCACGTTGCGAGTGAATAGCGGCCGGGATCAACCCGAACAGTCCGAAGAAGACCGTCACCAAGATCGTCGCCGCGAGCGAAGGCACCGCCGTCGCGCCGTACCCGCCATAAGGCACCGGCGGCTGCGCCGCGTAGTACTGCTGCGGAACCGGATACGGCTGCTGCGGTACCGAGTAGGACTGCTGCGGCGTCGGGTTGGTGTATTGGGGCTCGGCGTAGGGGGTGTTCGGATACGGGGTGTCTGAGTACTGAGTGTCTGAGAATTGGGGGTTCTCGTACTGTGGATTCTGATACTGCGGGGCGCCATAATCAGGATTCTGGGTACCAAATCCCGACGTGGTCGGCTCGTTGCCGTAGGGGGCACCGTAGCCATCAGGCATTCCACTGTGTCCGGTAGTCATCAACCCAACTCCTTACCCGGTACGTCGCAGCACACTCTGTGCGGCAATGCTCTCACACGATGCCGGACCATCCCGACTCAGGCGTAAGTCAGCACTATGCCATCTGGGTAGGTTGGTGACCGTGGAGTTTGCCCTGGTCGCAGTCGTGGCCGCGTTGGCCGTAGCAGTGGTGACGCTCAGTGTCGCGCTGATTCGGTCACGGCGCTCCCAAACCGCTGCCCTGGCCTCCCGGGCCGCCGCGCTGGACGCCCACCAGAGCGTTGCCGAGCTCGCGGCGAAATCCGAACGACTTCGCATCGTGCGAGAGATGCACGATGTGATCGCGCACTCCCTGGCGATCATGATCGCCCAGGCCGACGGCGGCTCCTTCGTCAGCTCCGACCCCGATGCCGCGCAGCGGGCCTTCACCACGATTGCCGAGACCGGACGCGGTGCCCTCACCGACACCCGACGCATCCTCGGCATTCTCAAGGACGACACCCCGGAGGCTCCGGCCCTCTCGCCGAGTCTGGACGCCGGGCTGGCCGAGTTGGTCGATCAGTACCGCCAGTCAGGGCTGACTATCTCGCTGATCCAGACCGGCGATCCGCAGCCGCTGCCTGCCGCGGCGCGCACCGCTCTGCATCGCATCGCCCAGGAGTCTTTGGCCAATGTGCTCAAGCACGCCGGCAGCGATGCCACCGTGGTGATCGCGCAGGCCTGGCAGGACGATCAGGTCGGTCTGACCGTCACCAGCAGCGGCGGACAACAGGCCACCGCCACCGATCCGCTCACTGGCGAACCACTACCCGGTCGCGGCCTGGGAGTGATCGGCATGCAGGAACGCGCCGAGATCCTCGGCGGCAGCCTGCGGGCAGGCCCCACCGACTCCGGCTACCAAGTTCGGGCCCGTATCCCGTGGCGAATCGAGGAGGAATCGTGAACCTGCCGACCATCCGAGTGGTCTTGGTCGACGATCAGCAGCTGGTCAGCGCCGGCTTGACCATGGTGATCGACTCCCAGGCCGATATGGCCGTCGTGGGCCAAGCCACCGACGGCGCGGCGGCGGTGCGACTGGTGAACTCGGTCGGCTGCGACGTTGTGCTCATGGATGTGCGCATGCCCGAGCTGGACGGCATCGAAGCGACGCGCCAGATTCTGGCCGCAGCGGACGCCGCCGAGCGCACCCCGCCACGGATCGTGATGCTGACCACCTACGACCTGGACGAGTATCTGCTCACCGCCATCAGCGCGGGGGCATCGGGATTCCTGTTGAAGAACACCCCGCCGCAGGACCTGCTGGCCGCTATCCGCACCGTCCACAGCGGCGATGCCGTCATCGCGCCGTCAGCGACTCGGCGGTTGTTGGATCATGTGGCCAGCGGCGTGCCCGTGGTGACCGACCCACGGCTCGGCTGCCTCACCGAGCGCGAAACCGAGGTGCTCGGCCTCATCGCCCAAGGTCTGTCGAACGCCGAGATTTCAGCACGGCTCTATCTTTCCGAGACGACCGTCAAGACCCACGTTCGCCATCTGCTGGCCAAACTGAGACTGCGTGATCGGGTGCAGGCGGTGGTCTTCGCCTATGAGTCGGGTTTGGCCCGCTCGCGAAGCACCCCGTGAGCGACACCGAGGCGTCAAGCCACTCGGGTCCCGGCGCGCAGTGAGCGATACGGAACCTGCAGCCGACGCACCGCCACCCAGAAGAACACCGCGCCAAGCAGCAGGTGGAAGGCCAAGCCACCGGGCCAAACCGGTGTCTCAACATTGACCACCGGACGCTGGACCGGGCTGATCTGCACCGGGACGCCATTCTTGGTGGTCACCTGAGCGTTGCCCTGGTCATCGTAGGTGACCACGTACCCGGGTTGTCCGTCGTAGTACTGCGAGCATTCGTCTATGCGCAGTTCGGGAGGATCACTCAAGCGCCGTACTTGATAGCGAAGGCTCGCCATCGGGTCGACACCGCGTTGGTTATAGTCTGCGAGGTTTTGAGCAGCACCCTCGGGCAACGGAGCAGCATCGGAGACGATGATGAACGGGTTGGCCAACAGCAGCCACCAGACTCGGTCGGTGTAGGTGACTTGCCGCTCCTCTTCGAACCAGGTGCATTTCTCGACCGGCGCAGGGGGCGGATTGTCCTTGTCGGGGTTCTTCTCGAAGTAGTCATCGACCTGTCGGCCGTATTCCGCCACGACGGTTGGCGGCAACCCCCACACCTGAACCGGCTGCTTGACGATGACCAGAACCATGGACAGCGCGAACGCGACCACCGTGATGACAGTGAGGAAGACGACACTGAGATAGGTCAGCATCGCCGAACCGGCCGGCCGAGAAATGACGGCCGACCACCCCAGGCCGATCGCGCACACCACAGCCACCTCGGTCAGCACGACCAGGAAGACGACCACGACCTGCGCCAGCGAGATGTCACCCCAAGCCATCGACAAGGCGATGAACGGCACCGCGGCCACCAGGAACACCGTGGCTGTCAGCCAGGCCGCAGTCAGCTTGCCTGCGGCGATCTCGACGGCACTCAACCGCGTTGCCTGCAACGTCGCCAAAGTTCCAGCACTGCGATCACCATTGATCGCGGTGGCGGTGAACGCTGGCGCGATCACCAACCCCATACCGAGCACCAGATACGTGATGGCTGCGAACACTGTCGGCCCGGCGCTGGTCACAGCCGCACCGTCGTCGTATCCAACCGAGTACATCGACCGCGCGGCGAGCATCACCAGCATCGTGATCGTGCCGAGAAGAACGACCCATCCCACGAGCGCCCAGATCCAGCGCTTGGAGCGGATGCGCTGCTTGATCTCCAACTCGGTGACGGTGCGCAGCCCTGACCACGAGAGCGTCCAGGTGTTCATACCCGCTCCTCGTTCAACGACAGGTAGGTATCTTCCAGACGGCCTGACACCGGGGCCACCGTGTGCAGAGATACCCCGGCCGCCACAGCAGCCCTGATGAGCTCAGTTGCCGATTCCACGCCAGCCAGTGGGACGGTGACTTCACTGCCGGAGCCGGATTCCCACGGGATTCCGGCTCCGGAGAGAAAGGCCCGCAGCTCGGTCGGCTCCAGGGCATCCAGACGCCAGCCTCGTAGCGGCGGCGTCCCCGCGGGGTGGTCGGTGACATCGACGGTTCGTCCTCGGGAGAGGAACACCGCTTCGTCGTAGAGCTCCTCGAGTTCGGCCAGCACATGCGAAGACACCAGAATGGTCTTGCCGCCAGCAGCGAGGCTTCGAAGCAGTCCGCGCAGTTCGAGCCGCGAGCGCGGATCCAGGCCGGAGGCCGGCTCATCGAGCAGCAGCACTGCCGGATCGTGAACCAGAGCCCTGGCCAGGCCGAGCCGCTGCTTCTGGCCCCGGCTGAGTACCCGCGCTGGGCGAGTCGCGAAGTCGCTGAGGTGAACCAGTTCCAACACTTCGGATACTCGGCCCGCGGTATCGGCCCAACTCACCCCATAGGCGTGGGCGAAGGTCGACAAGATCTCCACGCACGTCAGCGCATCCCAGGTACCGAAGACATCAGGCATCCACCCGACCTGTTCACGAACCTTCAGGTTCTCGGTGACCACGTCGAGACCGGCAACC
Source organism: Propionibacteriaceae bacterium UBA7704 (assembly GCA_002482525.1). Classification (GTDB taxonomy): domain Bacteria; phylum Actinomycetota; class Actinomycetes; order Propionibacteriales; family Propionibacteriaceae; genus Propionicimonas. The sequence goes on from DLGC01000020.1 coordinate 213,286, forward strand.
GATGCCTGGCCGGAGTCGGGGGCCAGCAGGCCCGACAGCATCAACAGCAAGGTGGTCTTGCCCGACCCGTTCGGGCCGATCAGGGCCGTCACAGCGCCCGTCGGTGCGGTGAAACTGATATCGGCCACGGCCTGAACATCGCCGAAGGATCGCCGCAGGTTCACTGCCTCGATGCCGGGGGCCGTTGACAGACCGGGGTAGGCGGACTCTTCGCTCAGCAGGTCGCTCATGATGTCAGGGTAGGCGGCGCTGCGGCGGACCCGCGTCCTCCGGTACGGCAACAGCCATCATCCCTGAGGACGACTCATTCCCAGAACCGAATGCGGGCCCCGACCATGAAAGGTCGAGGCCCGCAGGGGCTCACAGCTCAACTCAGTGCGTGTGACCGGCTTCGTCGTCCTCAGCGGGCTTCTCGACCACCGCAGTCTCGGTGGTGAGCAGCAGCGACGCGATGGAGGCCGCATTGGCCAGCGCCGAACGGGTCACCTTGACCGGGTCGATAACGCCCTGAGCAATCAGGTCGCCATACTCGCCGGTGGCACCGTTGTAGCCCTGACCGGGCTCCAGCTCGGCAACCTTGGATACGACCACCAGGCCGGCCTCGCCACCGTTCTCGGCGATCCAGCGCAGCGGCTCTCCGACTGCCTTGGCCACGATGGCGACACCGGTCTTCTCATCACCAACCAGGCCCAGGCCGTCAGCGAGCTTGCGGGAGGCGTGCACCAGGGCGGAACCACCACCGGCGACAATGCCTTCCTCGATCGCAGCGCGGGTCGCGGAGACGGCATCCTCGATGCGGTGCTTCTTCTCCTTGACCTCGACCTCGGTCGCGGCACCGACCTGGATCACGCACACGCCGCCGGCGAGCTTGGCGACTCGCTCCTGCAACTTCTCGCGATCCCAGTCCGAATCGGTGCGCTCGATCTCGGCGCGAAGCTGGGTAACCCGTCCGGCCACGGCTTCACTGGCACCGACACCCTCGACGATGGTGGTGTTGTCTTTGGTGATGACCACCCGGGCCGCCCGGCCCAGCGAGTCCAGACCGATCTGGTCCAGCTTCAGGCCGACCTCCGGAGCGACCACAGTGCCACCGGTGAGGATCGCAATGTCTTCCAGCATGGCCTTGCGGCGATCGCCGAAGCCCGGGGCCTTCACAGCCACCGAACCGAAAGTGCCCTTGATCTTGTTGACCACCAGCGTCGACAACGCCTCGCCGTCGACATCCTCGGCGATGATGACCAACTGGCCACCGGCACCGATGACCTTCTCCAACACCGGGAGCAGATCGTTCATCGAGGAGATCTTGCCGGAGTTGATGAGGATGTAGGGGTTCTCCAGAACCGCTTCCATCCGGTCGGCGTCCGTCACGAAGTAGGGGCTCAGGTAGCCCTTGTCGAACTGCATGCCCTCGGTGAACTTCAACTCAGTGCCGAAGGTCTGCGACTCCTCGACGGTGATCACACCGTCCTTGCCGACCTTGTCGAAGGCATCGGCGATGAGACCGCCGATCTCCTCATCACGCGCCGAGATGGTGGCGACATTGGCCATGTCCGCCGTCGTCTCGACTTCGCGGGCCTGGCTCTTCAGCTCGGTCACCAAAGCCTCGACGGCCGAGTCGATGCCGCGCTTGAGCGCGATCGGGTTGGCACCCGAAGCAACGGCGCGCAGGCCTTCGTGGACGAGGGCTTGCGCCAGCACCGTAGCGGTGGTGGTGCCGTCGCCGGCAACATCGTTGGTCTTGGTGGCCACTTCCTTGGCGAGCTGAGCGCCCAGGTTCTCGAAGGGATCGTCCAGCTCCACCTCCTTGGCCACGGTGACGCCGTCATTGGTGATGGTCGGGGCGCCCCACTTCTTGTCCAGGACGACGTAGCGTCCCTTCGGCCCGAGGGTCACCTTCACTGTGTTGGCGAGGATGTCGACGCCACGCTCCAAGGAGCGGCGGGCTTCCTCGTCGAACTGCAGGAGTTTCGCCATAGTTGTGTTTCTTCCTTACTTGGTGACCACGGCGAGGACGTCGCGCGCGTTGAGCAGCAGGTATTCGTTTCCGTCGTACTTGATCTCGGTGCCGCCGTACTTGCTGTAGATCACGACATCGCCGACGGCGATGTCCATCGGCTGGTGACCGCCCTCACCGTTGGGCAGGCCGGGGCCGGTGGCCACAACTTTGCCCTCCTGGGGCTTCTCTTTGGCGGTGTCGGGGATGACCAGGCCGGAAGCGGTGGTCTGCTCTGCCTCCAGCGGTTGGATGAGAATGCGGTCCTCGAGCGGCTTGATGCTTACTGCCACCTCAATTGCCTTTCGTCGTACAGGGCCGGTGGGCCCGGTGGTCAAGTGTGCTGAGGCCCCGGCGTCAATGCTGCGACCGCCAGAGGCTGAGCTAGCACCCTCACACCGAGAGTGCTAACCAGAAATCTATCGCGCACTTAGCACTCGATCAAGCCGAGTGCCAACGTCGACCGCCAGCGGCGCAATATTCAGTCCCCCATGCGGGGTCTTGGCTGCGATGAGACGATAGATAGATGAAGATTGCAGCACTGCGCACCCCGGCCTCCTTCATCAGTACCGCTGTGGCCGTCATTGCGCTGTGTTCGACTTTCCTGGTCTTCGCAGCCCCGGCGACACCGGTGCAGGCTGCCACCGCAGGTCCCAGAATCACGACGGTGCGACCCTCCCGCAACGCGCTGGCCGTCCGATGGGCCAGTGTGACCGGCGCCACCAGCTATCAGGTGCGCTGGGGGACAAACGCAAAGCTGAAAGGTGCCAAGACCAAAGTGGTCTCCGGCAGCTACACCGAACTTCGCCACCTGGCCAGCCATCGCGGCTACTGGATCCGGGTTCGAGCGATCCTGGCCGACGGCTCCCGAACCTCCTACGGACGCACCACCCGAGTATGGACAATGCCCCGCAGCGGCTACCGCCTGCTGCCACCTGCCGGCGTGACGGCCAAACCCGTCGGCAGCACCTCGCTCAGAGTGACCTTCAAACCCCGCAGCCACGCCAGCAACTACCTGGTGAAATACGGCACCAGCAGCTCCGCGATGATCGAGCACGCTTTCTCCAAGAGCACCACTCTCATCCTGCCGGGACTGCGGAGTTCGAAGACGTATTACTTCGAGGTGCGGGCCCTGAATTCCAAGGGCAAACCCATCAGCAACTACAGCATGCTCGCCCGCGCCACGACCGGACCCGCCTACCGCTCCAGCCTGCACTACACCGCCGGATCCCACGATCCGGTGCGGGTGGCCAGCTACAACGTGCTGTCCTATGCCACCAGCGGACGTCCCTCCTGGGAGTCCCGACGCGGCTATGTGGTCTCCACCATCGCCAAACAGGCCCCCGATGTCATCGGAATCCAAGAGGTCAGTCAAGGCACGATGCGCAACTCGACGTTGACCCAGTACGACGACCTCGTCGCTCGCCTCGGCGATCCCTACCGGCTCACCAATGCCGCCCGCTACAACTGCAAGGTGACCACCTCACGGTCGAACTGCAAGTACCGCAACCAAGGGGCGTCGCAGGCCAACCGGATCATCTACAACGCAAACACGCTGGTATTGCTCGCTCAGGGTTCGATGAGGCTCGAGCGGCTCACCTCCAAAGACAATGAGCGCTATCTGGCCTGGGCGAAGTTCCGCCAGATCACCACCGGCAAGGTGTTCCTCTTCGCGACCACGCACCTGCAGAGCAATCAAGGCAGCTCGACCACGGTGTACAACAAGACCTACCACTACCTGCGGGTGCGTCAGGCAAAGGCCATTTCCGCCGAACTCAACCGAGTCGGTGGCGCCCTGCCGAAGATGCTCACCGGGGACATGAACACCCGCTGGAACTCCCCCGGACCGAATGGCACCTACACCAATCCGCAGTACGACATCTTCACCTCCTCCAGTGGAGCCAACCTGCGCGATCCGCTACGCAGCGGCATCACCGGTCAGCGCTACCGCGCTCCGGAGACCGGGCTGTCGACCATCGATGCCCGGTACAACAGCTTCAACGGCTACGCCCGAACCCAGGAAGCCACCACGACCAGCCTGGTGGGAACCAACATCGACTACATCTACCTTTCCAAGACCATCGATGCGCTCCGGTGGCAGACGGTGCTGAATCTGAACTCGAGTGGCCGAATCGCCGATTCCGTGATCCCTTCCGATCACAACATGATTCGCGTCGACGTCGTCCTTCCCTGACTCAGCGACCCCAATCCAGCGACACGGCGACACACCGGTTCCGCTGGCGCCCACGCTGCCGAGATCAGTGAGGCAGGCGCCGCACCACCAGTGCCCGCGCACCGGAGCCGGTTGGGGTGAGCACGACCGTCGCCGATACCGGACCCGAAAGCTTGAGCCGCCGACGCAGTACCGCCGGATCGACGTCGAGTCCGCGCACCTTGATCTCCAGCACACCGATGCGTTCGCGGCGCACCCAGGCCCGCAACTCCCGCTCCGAGTACGGCATGACGGCCAGCACCTCGAAGCCGGTGGCGAAGGGCGTCTGCTGCGATTCCGTGCTACTGAGATAGGCCACCTCGGGGCTGAGCCGATGGGCATTCATCAGCGCGGCGAGCCGAGAGCTCGCCCCCGAACGCAGCACCGCAGGATCTGGTTCGTACAGGTAGCGCTCGACCTCACCGACCGAAACCGGGACGCTGCTGTCGGCGTCCAGCACGGCGCCGCTGGGCAGCAGCACCGCCTGTCGCGGCCCGCTGCTCCAAATGCTGGCCTCGACGAGATCGCCGCGATGACTCACCCAGGTTGCGCCGGCACCCGGCGGAATCAGCGCCGACGGCAGACCCGGGGCCCCTTTGATACAGCCGAAGTTGCCCGCCAACAGGCCGGTGGCGAAGTCCCACGACGGCGAGAAGTCCAGCACCCGCCAGGAGCGTCCGGCGGCCGTACGACGCGCCGGATCGATGAAGACCGCAGCGCCGGCGGACAGTTCAGCCTGCAGCGCGTTCAGGCCGTCGCCGCAGGTCGCATCACCGGTGATCACCCGGCCACGACCGGCGAGATTGGCTGCGGCCAGCACCGCAGTGGTGGCGTCGGCCTCCAGCACCACGACCTCGAGACCAGCCTCGGCGAAAGCCAGAGCATCCGCACCCAGGCCGCAGCCCACGTCGACCACCCGGTCGACACCGGCCTCACGGAACCTTCGCGCCCGCCACCGGGCCACCTCGGCACGGGTAGCCTGCTCAAGCCCATCGGTGGTGAAGAACAACTGCTGGGCGACGCTGCCGAACTTGGTCACCGCTCGGCGACGCAGGCGGGCCTGGGTGAGCGCGGCGGCCGCTTGGGCGGGCTCCCAGTTCCGTCGCAGTCGCTGGGCCGCGGCCACCGAGTCGGGGTCGGCTTCGGCGGCGGCTGCCGCTAGGGCGGGTTCGGCCGCTGCTGAGACCAGCCAGGCGGCAAGTTCGGGGTCCACGAGTGCAACCTAACCTGCTTGCGCCATCAGGTCCGAATGAATCCCTATGATTCAGTGCATGAAGGTGCTGTCCAAGATGAGTTTGATCGTTGGCGTCCTGGTTCTCGTTGGTGGCGTCGTCATGCTGGCCTGGGGAAGCTGGATCGCCTATTGGCATTACGCGACCCTCTCCACCGGACGCAGCGCGGAGTTCACCAATCCGATTCCGCTGCTGCTGTTGGCAGCAGCCCTGAGTGCTGTCGGTGGCTTCTTCACTGGCCTGGGGCTGGCCGGCCCCCGCAAGAATCTGCCCGAAAAGCCGGTCGAGGAACTCTCCTGAATTGAAACACCTAGGCACCGGGGCGTTACCGCTCCCGGTGCCTAGGCGCTCGACTCAGACAGCAGCCAGGATCGCGTTCAGCGTCGCCGATGGCTTCATGACTGCATCGGTCTTGGCGACGTCGGGACGGTAGTAGCCGCCGATGTCAGCCGGGGACCCCTGAACCGCGAGCAGTTCGGCGGCAATGGTCTCCTCGGCAGCGACCAGCGCTTCGGCGACCGGCGCGAACCGTGCGGCGAGTTCCGGATTGGCCGTCTGCGCCGCGACTTCTTGCGCCCAGTAGGTGGCCAGGTAGAAGTGGCTGCCCCGGTTGTCGATCTCGCCCGCCTTGCGACTGGGCGACTTGTTCTCGTTCAAGAACGTGCCCGTGGCCTTGTCCAGGGTGTCGGCCAGCACCTTCGCCCCGGCATTTCCGGTGACCCCGGCGAGATGTTCGAAGCTGGAGGCCAGCGCGAGGAACTCCCCCAGGGAGTCCCACCGCAGGTGATTCTCCTTGACCAACTGCTGGACGTGCTTGGGCGCTGAGCCGCCGGCGCCGGTCTCGAACAGACCACCACCGTTGATCAGCGGCACGATCGACAGCATCTTCGCGCTGGTGCCGAGTTCCATGATCGGGAACAGGTCAGTGAGGTAGTCGCGCAGCACATTGCCGGTAACCGAGATGGTGTCCTCACCGCGCCGGATGCGCTCCACTGACAGCTGGGCAGCCTCGGCCGGCGGCAGGATCGAGATGTCCAGGCCCGCAGTGTCGTGGTCGGCGAGGTAGGTATTCACCTTGTCGATGATCACGGCGTCGTGGGCGCGGTTCGCGTCCAGCCAGAACACTGCCGGGGTCTGCGAAGCGCGGGCACGATTCACGGCCAGCTTGACCCAGTCCTGAACTGGAATGTCCTTGGTCTGGCAGGCTCGCCAAATGTCACCGGCGCTGACCTGATGCTCCATGAGCACCTCGCCGGCGGAGTTGACCACCTGGACGGCGCCATCGGTCGGGATACGGAAGGTCTTGTTGTGGCTGCCGTACTCCTCGGCGGCCTGCGCCATCAGGCCGACATTGGGAACCGAGCCCATGGTGGTCGGGTCGTAGGCGCCGTTGGCCTTGCAGTCGTCGATCACGACCTGGTAGATCCCGGCGTAGCAGGCGTCCGGGATGACCGCCAGGGTGTCAGCCTCTTCGCCGTCGGGACCCCACATGTGACCAGAGGTGCGGATCATGGCCGGCATTGACGCGTCCACGATCACGTCCGAGGGCACGTGCAGGTTGGTGATGCCACGATCGGAATCGACCATGGCCAGTGCAGGGCCGGCGTCGATCGCGGCGTCGATGGCCGCCTTGATCTCAGCACCATTGGGCAGCGCATCCAGGCCGGCCAGGATAGCTCCCAGGCCGTTGTCGACGTCCAAACCGGCGGCGGCAAGCTGATCGCCGTAGGTCTCGAAGACCGGCGCCAGGAAGCGGGTGACGAAGTGGCCGAACATGATCGGGTCAGAGACCTTCATCATGGTGGCCTTCAGGTGAACGCTGAAGAGCACGCCTTCGGCCTTGGCTGCCGCGATCTGCTCATCAATGAAGGCGTCAAGCGCGGCGACATTCATGAAGGTGCCGTCCAGCACCTCACCGGCCAGCAGCGCGACCTTGGTCAGCTCTTGGGTGCCCTCTGCGGTAGCGAGTTGGATGGTGACGGTGTCCTCGGCCGGCATCACGATCGACTTCTCGTTGGAGTAGAAGTCGTCGTGGCCCATGGTGGCCACGCGGGTCTTGGAGTCAGCGCTCCACGCACCCATGCGGTGTGGGTGCGAGCGGGCGTAGGCCTTGACTGAGGCTGGCGCGCGCCGGTCGGAGTTGCCCTCGCGCAGNNCTGCCCTTGACCTTGTCGTAGCGGGCGCGGGCGTCCTTCTCGGCGTCGGTTTGCGGATCATCGGGGTAGTCCGGCAGCGCGATGCCCTGGGCTTGAAGCTCAGCGATGACGGCCTTGAGCTGCGGCACCGAGGC
>DLGC01000020.1:221024-225842 GCA_002482525.1 Propionibacteriaceae bacterium UBA7704
GGCAGCTTGATGATGTTGGCTTCGGGATCCTGGGTCAGCGCACCGAGTTCGGCCAGCGCATCGGCCTGACGCTGCTCCTCGGGGAGCAGATCGGAGAAGGTGGCAACAATGCGGCCAGCCAGCGAGATGTCGCGGGTCTCGACCTCGACACCGGCAGCGCCGGCGAAAGCCTGGATGATGGGCAAGAACGAGTGAGTCGCCAACATCGGCGCCTCATCGGTGTAGGTGTAGATGATCTTGGACATGCAGATCCCTTCTGGCCTGGTGCTCAGTTCCGAACCCTATTGGGTGGGGTGCGGCTACTGCGAGTCGGCAGTTCATTCCTTAGGGTTCAGCAAACCCCCTGCTCGGCCCGCTTTTCGCCAAGGTGGAACATCCGAACATACCCGCCGCCACCTACCCGCCACCTGCCCACCACGTCGCTACACGTAGGTGAAGTTGCTACGTCTGCGCCTGTAGCAACTTGACGTACGTGTAGCGAGGAGGGACGCGGCTAGCCGAGCCAGCGTAGGACGAAGAAGACGACGCCCCAGATGCCGGCAGCCAGGAACAGGCCGAGGTAGGCCAGAACGAGGCGGGTGTCGCGCAGATAACACTTGGAGCGGGTGAGGCCCGCCTTGCGCGCTTTCCAATAGCCGAGGAAGCCGACAGTGGCGAAGACCACCACAGTCAGCGGGCCGAATAGCCACCCGAGCATGGAGATGGTTGCGAAGATGCACAGCCGGAGCGGATCGAAAGTGGCGGCAGACTCCGGTTGGGCTGCCCCGCTGGGCGGCTCGATGAAGCTCGACGGCTTGGGACCGGCTGCGATGGCGGCAGCCTCGGGCGGAACCTCACTCACGATTGACCTCCGGTTGCACTGCTGAGGCGCTGCTCACCGAGCTTGCCCCAGGCTTGAACGGCACAAAACGGCGCACATTGATGATCCCCCGACTCCGCCACGGTGCCCACATGCACGCAGCACTGCGTGAGTCGCTCCTCGATCATGGTGTTGATGTCCTGGAATGGCTTGATGGTGATCCGTTTCACCCGCTCGGCCAGCAATTGGCGCATCCGTTGTTCGCCACCGGGCAGTTTCCCGGCAGCCAGCGTCGCCAAAGTCGAAATCCCCAAGTCGCATTGGGTGCAGATGTTCTGCCACAACTGACCGGTTCGCGGATTGGTCAAGGCGGCCTGCTCGCTGAGCAGATCGAGCATCGAGTTCTTGGTCAGCTCCCGCAACTGTGCGGGAAGATCCCGATCGGCCACTCGGTTCGCCAGCGAATCGGGATCCAATTCCAGCCACTGCAGCAACTCGTCATGACCGACCAGCGCCGCCAGTGACCGCCACGTCCCGGAGTCGTCCCGCAGCAGATAGCCCACCGAGGAACAGTGCGGATGCGAGCACGGCAGGGCGGTCAGATCGTGCCACTGCACCACATTGTCTGTTTGCGGCCCCAGTCGGCTCAGTACCCCGGTGTGGGTGAGGCGATCGTTGGGGTCGATGCCCGACCCCCGGCCGGAGCCGAAGACCGGCTGAATCGCCACGCCACCGATGAAGGGGGTGTCCAACGCCTTGCGCACCACCGCACCGATGTCACCGTCGTTGATACCCAACGCAGCAGTCATCACCAAGGTGGTGAACACCCCTGCCTCGCTGAGGCGAGCGATGGCGGCTTCTTTGAAGCGAGTGAGGTCCGCGCCACGGTGGTGGATCGAGGCCACCGGTGATGGGCCGTCGTACTGCAGGTAGACCTCCAGGCGGCTGCGGTAGGCCTTCAGCAGCGCAACCAGGTCGTCGTCTTCGGCGATTCGCAGGCCGTTGGTGTTGAGCATGATCCGCACAATCGGACGCAGCGCCAACTCCGACAGCAACTCCGCCAACTGCGGGTACAGCGTGGGTTCCCCGCCCGAGAGCATCAACACATCCAGGCGGCCTTGTTCGCGTTCGAGGCGGGCGTCCACATTGGCCAACACCTCCGCCAAGGGAGCCACCCCGCGTAGTTGTGGACTGCTCGAGGTGAAGCAGGTCGGGCACTTCAGATTGCACACCTCGGTGATGTCATGCAGCAGGATGCAGGTGTGTTGGGTGTGGAACGCCGGTAGCCCGTAGGCGAAAGCCTCCGGCATGGGGCGGAAGTTGTCGGCATGGTCGGGCACATGCACCTTGGTCGGGGCCTGCCATTGCTCGAGGTAGCGCAGGATGTTGGCGTCCTCGTCGTAGAGGGTGGTGATCAAACCGTGTGTGGGGCAGGCGCGCTGCAGCCAGACGGTGTCGTCACGTACCAGCAGCACGCCGGAGAGCCGTTGCACCGAGGCGAGCTCAGCATCCGCCTCGTGACACTGGGGACAGTAGGCGGTGACGTACCGATGGATCCGGTCTCCGCGCAGCGGCTGGCCCGGACCTAGTGGCGGCGGAGTGGGTTGGGAGGCGATACCTAGCAGATTGGTCACGGGCCGGCTCACGGGATCGTGTTGACACCGGCGAGCAGCGCGACACACAGGCCACCCGCGATCAGGACGGCGATGCCGAAGCTCAGCAGAATTCCCGCGCCCGTGCGTCGGGTCTTCGGGAGAGCACTCAGCACGATTCCCAACACGATCAACGCAAACGGCAGGACTCCGGCAATCGCACCGAGCAGATCCGAGATCACCTGTGGCACTGATTGCCCGCCGCTGAGCACCCAAACCAGGCCGCCTCCGGCCAGCATGCTGCCCAAGCCGATCACCAACCCCAACACGATGGAACCGCCGCTACGGGCGGGCGGGATCGCCGGTCCGGGCGGTGACGGAGGGGGCGGGGGCGGCACGGACGATCCGGAGCCGCCGAGATCCCCGGGGGGTGTGTAGTAATCGCTCATGTCAGCCTTCCACAGTCGCCACCGAAGCGGTGGACCCGAATATCCGACTCAGCCGCCAACCCAGCAGTGGCAGCATAACCAGCAGGAACCATTGCGGTCGCGACAAGCCGAGCCACACCGATTCATTACCTCGCACGAACTCCACGAAGAACCTGAAGACGGCATAGGCCGCCACATAGACCACGAAGAGATCTCCCGACGTCGGCAATCGGTCGCGGTGGCGCCACAGCCACCAGAAAGCCAGGGCCTGGAAGACGATCTCATAGAGGAAACTGGGGTGGAGTCCGACTCCGGCCACCCCGCCGACGACCGCGACTTGGGAACCGGTGAGGACCATGCCCCAATCCGCACCCGTGGGCTCCCCCGGGTTTTCGGTGAGCAGACAGCCGATGCGTCCGATCACCATGGCCAGGGCGACAGCCGGCGCGAAGAGGTCGCCCGTGGATGCCTTGTAGCCGGTGATCAGCTTTCCCACAAAGACCCCCGCCCACGCGCCGACCAGCGCGGCCAGAATGCTGCGGTTGCCATCGGTCCACCACAGCGCAATGGGCTCGTTCTGACGCGGGTCGATGAACTGGAACCACGTTCCCAACCTCGAACCGATCGCTCCCAACGCGATAGTGGTGCCGGCAATCACCCAGAGCCGATCATCGTTCAGACCGAGCCTGCGCTTCTCCCAGAGGAAGACAGCCAGCCCAGCCAGGATCCCCAAGCCCATGAACAGGCCATGCACCAGGCCATTTCCGGCGAATGGGAGCGGGATCACGGAGCAATAGTAACTGTGAACACCGTTCTCGTCCATGAATGACGCCACATCACTGACCGAAGCCCCCACCCCGTCGCTCCACCAGCCATGGTGTTTCGAACACCGATCCGACGTGAGCGGCGGCGGCAGTAGCCTGCTGCGCATGATCGACATTGTGACTCGCGCCTTGTCGCTGGTCGCAATCGTCGGAATCGGCCTGGGAATCAAAAGACTGGGCTGGGCGACCAAAGACGACTTCCGGTTGCTGTCCAAACTGGTCCTCGGGGTGACGCTGCCGTGCGCGTTGTTCACCAGCTTCAATGACTACCACTTGGACTACGCGCTGTTGGGCTTGGTGGTGCTGGCATTGGTGATCAACATCACCCAGCAGCTCATCGGCTATCTGCTGGCGCGTCGCAAGACCCGTCAGGAGCAGGCCTTCGGGGTTTTGAACTCCGGCTCCTACAACATCGGCGCCTTCGCAACGCCGTACCTGGGTGGCTTCATGGGGCCGCACGCGATGATCTACTCCACCTTGTTCGACTTCGGCACCGCGTTCGCCTCCGCCGGAGTGGCCTATGGCTGGGCTCTAGGGCTGGTGCGCGACCGCAACCGTCGCCTACTGCCGGAACTGGCCGTCGCTCTGGTGCGATCACCAGTCTTCGTGGCCTATCTGGCGCTACTCACCATGCTGGTGCTGCGCTGGCGACTGCCGGACCCGGTCATCACCTTCACTGCGACGGTCGGGGCCGCCAACCCATTCCTGGCGATGCTGATGATCGGCGTCGGTCTGGAACTGAAGCTGCAGCGGTCCAAATACGTGGCCGCCGCCCGGATGCTCGCAATACGCTACGGCTTTGCCATCGTCGCGGCTGCGCTGTGCTGGTATCTACTGCCGTTCCCACTGGAAGCCCGGCTGGTAGTGGTGATGATCCTGTTCGCGCCGATTGCCTCGATGATGCCGATCTTCACTGCGCGGGTCGGGGCGGACGTCGAGCTGTCCACCTTGATGAACTCCATCAGCATCGTGATCGGGATCGTGATGATGCCCACCTTGTATCTGGTCCTCAATCCAGCCCCGTGAGCGGGTCGTCGGCGCTGTCAGCAAGCCGGTCTCGAATCCGGCTCGCCCTTGCCCCGGCTGGTCGAGGAGGACGCGCAGCGACTGACTTAAAACCGACCTCCCCTCCCCTCGGCTGGTTGAGGAGGACGCGCAGCGTCCGTCTCGAAACC
>DLGC01000021.1 GCA_002482525.1 Propionibacteriaceae bacterium UBA7704
GGATCATCCCGGTCGACAACGTCATTCGGATCCGCACCGGCGAAAGCGGCCCCAGCGCCATCTAGGATCCGCCCCGCCACCGAAGGGTCAACCGCTCACCGACCCCCCGTCCTTGATCGAGGTGTCCAGGCCACCGCAGCCGCACCCATGACACGATGGCCCGACACAGCCAGCGCCCGGAGAGCTTCCGACAGCGTCGCTCCGGTGGTCACGACATCGTCGATGATGATCACCGAGCCGGACCTGGGCCGGCCACGGCCCTGATAGGCGTTGCGCAGATTCGCGAATCGGTCGGAAACTCCCAGACCCGACTGATCTGCCGGACGCCGTCGCTGACGCAGCGCCCGGATCACAGCGACCTGCCGACCTTGGGCACGTAGCTGACGCGCTGCCGTTGCCGCCAGACTCCCGGTGAAGTCCAGGCCCCGCTGTACGACCGTAGCCGGATTGGACGGAATCGGCACCAGCCATAGCGGCGTTGCCGGCTCGACGATGTCCACCAGGGCCGCCACGGCGAGCGCCAGGCGCTCGGCCAGCACCGGCACCAGCATCAGGTCGTTGCGTTCCTTTGCGGCCAACACCAGCGACCTCACTACACCGCGATAGTGGGCTGAGACCACCACCGGTGCCGCCAGACCGGGAACAGAGTGCAACAGCTCCCGCTGGAGCGCTTGGCGACACTCTCGACAGATGTCTCGGCCCGGCGCCCCGCAGCCCGCGCAGCAGGCCCCCACCAGCAGTTCAGCGGCAGCATCCATCAAACGATCCATGGTCACGACCCTCAGCATCGGTGCCGCCGCCGCCTGTTGTCACCGATCCACAGGCTCAGCCCGAATAGGCCGCCGCACTCGCCTCGGTTCCCACGACGAACCAGTTGAATTCGCCGTCGAAGCGATACAGAGAACCGGTACTCGACAACCCCAGGGGATCCCTGCCCGGCACGACCAGCAGGGAGTTCAGGCGGATAGCATCGCTGGGCCCGATGTCGCTCATCGTCGAGCCATCCTGACTGATCAACACCGCACCAACCTGTTGTTGCGGGTCGCGGCGCAACAGAGCCAGCTCCGATATCGAACTCCAGCCGAGGTCCAGCAGGTCGACCGCATCCAGGCCGATGAGATCGATGTCGATGGGTGCCCAACCCGAGATCAGGATCCCCTCATCGCTGTAAGACACTCGGGCAAGTCCAACCATTGCCGAGGATCCGCGTCCGAGAATCACTGCAGCCCGGCTGCCATCGGGCGCGATTGCCAGGTCCCGTACTACCGAGGTGGGCATGCCCGAGACCGTGACCGACACCTGTTTACCCTCGCGGTATACCCGCAGACCAGCGAGGTTCGCTGCCACCGGCGACCACAGATCACCGTTGCGAGCAAACGACGGACGCAACAATCCGGTACCGCTGCGCAACGGTCGGGCGATCTTCCCACTGGCGTTGCCGGTGATCAGCTGGGTCTTGTCGGTCGTTGTGATCGCCCAGCGAGCCAGATCCCGGGTCACAGCCAGCGCCCCGGTGTCAGGCAAGCCGCTACGAACCTCGACCAGGTCCGACCAGTTGTCCGGGCTACTTTGACGTATCAGTTTGCCGCCACTGACCGAGAACGCCAGCTTGGACTGGGCCGAATCGCCCGGATCCAGGCCAGCGAAGTCACTCGGACTCAGTTCGGCCGAACCGGCATGAGTCCACGCCTGGCCGTCCACTACGACACGAATCGTCCCGATATCGGAGAAGCTACACAACGTGTAGGTCATCTCCGACAGCAGCAGCGCCCGGCGATCATCGCTCACCTCCGACCCATTGCTGAGTGAGACGGTAGCGGTACCAAAATCGCTCACCTCCACCGAACCGAGAGTGAACTCCCCTGCCTGCCGCGCCACCACGATCGGTGCCAGCCACGGGGACGGCCCGTCCAACACGGCCTGGGCGGCATGACTCACCGCGGTGCCGTCGTCAGGGAAATGGTGGGGATCCGGCACCATCGACGCACCAGTGCGAGCCTCGAACTCCACGTCAACCGCAGTGAAACCGGTGCTGTAGAGGTACCGCGACATCAACAATCCGTCCGGGGGTCGCGAGATCCGCCACTGTCCGTTGGAGTTCTTCACCAGGCCGAAGTCCTGACGCAACTGGCCGCTCTCCGGGCGGTAAACGCCACCGGCGTCGATCAGACCGGTGAGCGGGGCGACCAGAACGACCGTCTGATCGGTTTCGGTAGGAGGATAGCCGTCGGCGTAGATCTGAACCCCTGACTGCGGTTTCCATGACTTCGCGGCCGCCTCGGTGAGGTACTCCCGTGCCACCCGGTAGTCCGATTCCGAGTTGCTCATCGCATGCAGGAATCCCTCGACGATCAGCAGCTTGGTCGCGCCGTCGGCTGGGGGCAGCGGCGCGACTCGGACGCCGGTCACCGCGCCCGATGGCTCCATGCTGTGCTCGGTAACGGGACCCGAGGTGGGCACCGTTGTGCAGCCGGCGATGAGCACGGCCGCAGCGAGAACTCCAATAAGCAGGGGGCGTCGTCTCATGACTGTGCCTCCGGTTCGGGCGCCGCCGGCAGTGGTGAGGACTTCAACTTCCCGCCGGCCGAACGTGGCAGGGTTAACCGGAATTGGGCCCCGTTGCCTCGCTCGCCCCAGGCGGTCAGCCACCCGCCATGCAGACGGGCGTCCTCCAAGGAGATCGACAGTCCCAGGCCGGTGCCGCCAATGCGTCGACCCCGTGACGGGTCGGCTCGCCAGAACCGGTTGAAGAGCTGTGCACCCTCGGTCATCGAGAAGCCCACTCCGTGATCACGTATCGCAACCGCGATCGCGCTGGCGTTGCTGCGCAGCCTCACTTCAATCGGCTTGCCCTCACCGTGCTCGATAGCGTTGGTGATCAGGTTTCGGACGATCCGCTGGATGCGGCGCCGATCGATCTCTGCCATTCCGTTTCCCTCGGTGAGATAGCTCAGCGAGCTTCCGGCACGCTCGGCCAGTGGCCGCAGCGCCTCGAGTTCTTCACCGACCAGCAGCCCCAGGTCGACGACTTCCAAGGACAATTCGGCAGCCCCGGCATCGAACCGCGAAATTTCCAGCAGGTCGGCCAGCAGCGATTCGAAGCGATCCAACTCGGCCGACAGCAGCTCCGCTGAGCGCGCCGAGGTGCTGTTGAAGGATTTGCGTTGGGCGTAGAGCACCTCGCTGGCCATTCGGATGGTGGTCAACGGGGTGCGCAATTCGTGGGAGACGTCGGAGACGAACCGTTGCTGCACCGTGGAAAGCTCTTCCAATTCGCCTACTTTGTGCTCCAACTCGGCGGCCATGTGGTTCATTGAGCGCGCCAAACCCGCCAGGTCTTCCACGCCCTCCACCGCCATCCGATCGTCCAGATGTCCGGCCGCCAAGCGTTCGGCCGCCAACCGTGCCGCCCGTACCGGACGCAGCACTTGGACGACCATGACGTAGACCACCACGCCCAATCCCGCCAACAGGATCACACCCGTTGCCAGCGCCGCTTGCTGCACGACGGCGATGGTTTGACGCTCCTGCGTCGTGGGAAACAGGAAATACACCGGATAGGCGCCCTGTCCGGGGGCGATGAGCTCACCGGCGACCACCAGCCCCGGTTCGGCGGGCCGGTTGTCAGTGAACTGAATGAGCGTCGGGGTGCTCCACAGGCTTCCTGCCGAATTCACCGCATTGCGGATGTTCGCTGGAATGCTGGCCGCCGACACTCCCGCACTACCAATCTGAGAGATCGGCGTCTCGATGGCGACGTAATACTGATTGCCGGTCTGGCCGCGATTGGTCGCGTCGCGACCCAGCCGGGTGATCCGCTCCCCCAGTGAGGTGGTGCGAAGATCGGTGGTGGACAGATCGCGCTGCATCGACGTCATCACCGCGGAGGCCTCGGCAATACTGGCCTGAGTCTTGCCCTCGATGATTCCGCGGGTGGACTGCTCCATGAGGAACCAGCCGGTCAGCAGCAGGATCACCACCGAGGCAGCCAGGGTCGAAAGCACCACTCTGAACGGCAGTGATCGTCCCCAGAGCTGAATCGGATTCATCGAGGACTTCATTCAGCCGGTTTGGCCTCTCCGGCGCGATAGCCGATTCCCCGCACCGTCACCACGATCTCGGGACGCTCGGGGTCCTTCTCGACCTTGGACCGCAGGCGCTGAACATGAACATTGACGAGCCGTGTGTCGCTGGCGTGGCGGTAGCCCCAGACTTCTTCCAGCAGCACTTCGCGGGTGAATGCCTGCTTCGGCCGCCGGGCCAGTGCCAACAACAGGTCGAACTCCAAGGGAGTGAGGGTGATCTCCTCCTCGCCTCGACGCACGGTGTGCTCGGTGACATTGATGGTGAGGTCACCGATTCCGATCGACTCGTCGCCGTCAGCGGCATCAGGACGCCGACGCAGCCGAGCTTTGATCCGGGCCACGAGCTCTTGGGTCTTGAAAGGCTTTGCCACGTAGTCGTCAGCTCCGGCTTCCAAACCGAAGACCACGTCGGTGGTGTCACTTTTGGCGGTGAGCATGATGATCGGCACCCCGGAAATCGCCCGGATGTCGCGGCAGACATCGACGCCGTCGCGCCCGGGCAGCATCAGATCGAGGAGCACGAGGTCGGGGCGATGCTCGTGAAAGATCTTCAACGCCCGCTGTCCGTTGTGACACAGAACCGGATCGAAGCCCTCCTGGCGCAGCACGATCTCCAGCATCTCTGCCAGCGCTTCGTCGTCGTCGACCACAAGGATCTTCGCGGGCATCGCGCGGGAACCATCGGGCACTTCGGTCCTCCTCGGTCCGAGGTTAGATCTAGCGGGACAGACGCCGTCGTCCTGCGCACGGCCGGAACTTCGACAGGCTCACTTCACGTAACAACGAATCCTAGTCGGTGAGGCGAACTCAACCCAGGATTCAGTTGAACTCCACACTGGACGGCCACGTGGAGAACAAGCCGATGTCGCCGCCTTGGCGGCGCAGTACCCGGCGCCACATGAGGCCGGGCTCAGTGTCGAAGGGGTCGCTGGCCAGGGCTGGCACGACGTACCACATGCCGAACTCGAGCTCCTGCTGCAACTGACCAGCATCCCAGCCGGCATAGCCGGCGAAGATGCGTAGATGCTCATAGGCGCCCTGAGCCAACTCGACCGGAGTCTCTAGATTGAGCAGTCCGACTTGGCCGCGCACGCGACGCCACCCCGGGGGTCCTTCGGCACCGACAGCGATCTCGGCCAGACAGATCGCGCCCTGTTGGGATACCGGGCCGCCGTCGAACAACTCACCGGGAAAACTCACCAGATCAGCCCAGGCCGGCAGCGCCGTGTCCAGATCGATGGTGCTGGGTCGGTTCAACACCACACCGACGGTCCCGGAATCATCGGCGTCGAGAAGAAAGATCACCGAGCCACCGAAATAGCCATCGGTGCTCGTGATGCTGGACACCAACAAGTCGCCGACGTGGAACTCAGTCATGAATCGCCTCCCTGGGACAGTCTTACATCAAGGCGCTTCGACCGGGAATGGGCGTGGAGGTGTTGGGATGGGAGCAGAAGGAAGTGAGAGAGCTACCGCTCTCTCACTTCGCTCGCTCTGCGCTCAGCGCTTGGTGGAGGTATCGGCCGCTACGCGGCCTACTACCTCCGCTCCTCGCTCGGAAGTGAGAGAGCTACCGCTCTCTCACTTCGCTCGCTCGTCGTGGAGGTGGCGGGAATTGAACCCGCGTCCTCAAGAGGTGACCCAGGACTTCTCCGGGTGCAGCTGACTAGGCGTTCTGCTTGACTCCCACCCTCACGTCAGCAAGTGGTGGACGAGCCCAGTTCCAGTAAAGTCCCGCGACAACCCTGGAACCCAGTTGCCGCAGCGAGCCTTCTAAATGAGGCCAGGAACCGGACCGAAGGCGCGTCCGGGCTGACCCTTCGTTAGCTGCTCAGGCAGCCAGAGCGAAGTCAGTGCGATTGGAATCGGCACTTATAGGTTCCCGAGATTCGTTAACGAGATGTCCTCGGATCCTCGACCCGCTTCTCCTGGGACTACCGTCCCGAGTCGAAACCAGTCACCCCCTGTTGAGTTGTACGCCGATCGCTGAGCGATCAGCTTTGTAAGCTTACTCGGACCACCTCATGGGCGCCACCGGAGCACCGGATACGCCTGACTCAGAGGGTAGGGTGCCTGCATGGAAAAACCCTTCGTCGACCCCCCAGAGGGTCCCGCTCCCACCGAGCTTCAGATCATCGACCTTGAAGAAGGCACCGGCCCCGAGGCTGCCGCCGGCCGTCAGGTCGCCGTGCACTATGTCGGCGTTGCCTTCTCCACCGGCGAGCAGTTCGACTCCAGCTACGACCGCGGGACTCCGCTCACCTTCCCGCTGGGCGCCGGACGCGTCATCCCCGGCTGGGACAACGGCCTGATCGGCATGAAGGTCGGCGGACGCCGCCGCCTGGAGATTCCCCCGCACCTGGCCTACGGCGATCGTGGCGCCGGTGGCGTCATCAAACCGGGCGAAACCCTGATCTTCGTCTGCGACCTCGTCGGCGTTAAGTAGCCCCACCCCGTCGCCCTTCCCCGAGGCGCTCCCGAAACGTGCAGTTCCTCCCGAAATATCGGGAGGAACTGCCACTTTCGGGAGCGTTTGGCGTTGGTCAGCGTTCGCCGCGGTTGCGGGCGGCGAGTTCGCGCTGGGCGTCGCGGTCGGCGTCGCGGGCGGCGATGGTCTGGCGCTTGTCCCAGTCACGTTTGCCGGTAGCTACAGCTAGCTCCACTTTGGCGTAGCCATCGACGAAATAGATCGCCAACGGCACGATGGTGCGTCCCGACGAGGCCGTCTCGCGGTCGAGTTTGTCGATCTCCTTGCGGTGCAGCAGCAGCTTGCGATTCCGCTTGGTGGCGTGGTTGGTGTAGGTGCCAAAGGCGTACTCGGGGATATGCGCGTTGCGCAGCCACACCTCGCCGTCGTCGACGGTGGCGAAGGCATCCACCAACGACGCCCGTCCGGCACGCAGCGACTTCACCTCGGTGCCCGTCAACACCATGCCGGCTTCAAAGCGATCATGCAGGTGGTAGTCATGGCGCGCTTTGCGATTCTGCGCTACCAGCACCCGGCCTTTGGGTCTGGGCATGACACGACACCTCCTGAGCTTGTGAGAACCGCGCCAGCCTACCAACTACGCCGCGCGTGCGATCTCACAGGTAACGCATCGGGTTGACCCGCGCTCCATTGCGATAGACCTGAAGGTGCAGGTGGCAGCCGGTACTCAGACCGGTCGTGCCGACATAGCCGACGATCTGGCCCTGCTTCACCGACTGTCCGGCATGCACGATGATCTTGGATTGGTGCGCGTAACCGCTGGCCAGGTTCGCTCCGTACATGCGTCCGTAGCTGATGACCGTCCAGTTACCGAACCCGTAGGTGGTCCAGCCGGATTGAACGACTCTGCCGTTGGCCATGGCCCGGATGGGCGTGCCGCAGGAGGCACCGAAATCGGTGCCCCAGTGCATACGCCAGTAATGAAGGATCGGGTGATAACGCATGCCGAATGGAGATCCCGCGGGGGCGTTGACCGGCCTGATGAAGCCGTTGGGATTGGAGTAGTTGGAGCCGTCATTGCGGATCTTCGCCGTGAGCTTGGCTTCCTCTGCCTGGAGCTTGGCGTACTGCTTCTTGTCCGCGTCCAGTTCCTTCTCGGCGGCAGCACGCAGTTTGGCGTTCTCGGTGACCAGGGTGGCCACCTTCGCGCGGGACTGATCGGCCTGGTCGGCGAGCTTCTTGGTCTTGGCCACATTCGCGGCGGCGACCTTGCGCTTGGCGGCCACGGCCTGTTGGGTTGCCACGCGCTGCGCGTGGGCGTCCGCTGCGGCCTGTTCCAGCACGCTCAAGCGTTGGAACTCCGCGGTGGTGGTGTCGAAGATGGTGTCGTTCCACTGCATGCGCGAGGCGAGGTCCCGGGGGGTGTCGGCACCGAATAGCAGGGCCCAACCTTGCAAGCCGGTCTGCTGCTGGTAGGCGTTGCGCACCACCAACCCGATGACATCCTTCTGGTTCGAGACGTCCTGCTGGGCCTTCTGCTCGGCCTCGGCAGCGGCATTGGCAGCGTCAGTTGCCGCCTTCAGCTGCGCCACCAACTCCGCGTCGGCAGCGCGCGCGGCGGCGAGTTGGGTCTCGGCGACGTTCAGATCAGCCTTGGCTTTGGCCAACGCATTCTGTGAGGCAAGCAGCTTTGCTTCGGCCTGCGCCAAGGCCGACTTGTCGGCTTTGACCTCTTTCTTGGCCGACACCATCTGCTTGCGAACCTTGTCGCGAGCATCCTTGAGGTCGTCGGCGTTGGCCGGCGTGATGCCGCCCAGGATCAGGCTGAGCAGCAGTGCGAAAACCACAACACCCAGCGGGGTGGTGGCCAGCGACGTCCGTCTGCGTGGTCGAGGTACGTTCGAGGTGGAGGAAGACACCCGCACGGTCCTTTCCAATCAGTCGATTAGACCCGGAGGAACCTCCGGGTCGCGATCAGTGTGGGAATGACCGACAACACGATGGCCACCCCACTGATCATTGCCATGGCTAGGCCGACATGTGTCCAGTCGACCCAGTGCTGGCTTGATAGCTGCGCTTTCACACCGTCCACGATCACAAATTGTTCGAGCGCTGCCAAGGTTGCCGACGCCAAAAGGGCGCCAATCACAGCCGCTACTAGAGACTCCAGCAGGAACGGCAGCATGATGTACCAGTTAGACGCCCCCACCAGCCGCATGATGCCGATCTCCCGACGACGGGCATGGGCAGCCATTCGGATGGTGTTGCTGATTTGGAGTGCTGCTGCCAGCAGCAGCAGCGCACTGGTGCCGATAGTGGCCCACCGCGCCAAGTTCAGCCAGGCGAACAGGGGGTCCAGCAGCTTGTGCAGGTCGTTCACCGACTCCACTCCGGGCATACCTGCCACCGAGGACACCACCCCCTGATATTGCGTGGGGTCTTTCAGCTTCACACGGAAGGAGTCCGACATCATCTCCACCGTCATGGTGGACAACACCGGAGAATCGGCATAGATCTGCTTGAACTCGGCGAAGGCCTCTTCTTTGCTTTCGTAGAAGACCTCTGCCGTTTCGGGATTGGACCGCAGGGTGGCTTCGATGGCCTGCCGTTGGGCCACGGTGGTGCTCTCCCCCGGCGTGCAGTTGTCTGCACTGGCCGGTGATTTGGGCGTACACATGAAAACGCTGATCTCGATCTTGTCGTACCAGCGCCCCTTGAACAGTTCGACCTGCTCGGCCGCCAGCAACCCAATGCCGAACAGCGACAACGACACCCACATCGTCACGATCACGGCGAAGGTCATCGAGGCATTGCGTCGCAGCCCCGACCAGGTCTCAGTCCAGGTGTGCCTCATCGCTGGCTCTCCTTGAGCAGCCTCACACGCTCACTGGTAGCCATATACACCCTTGCTCTGGTCGCGGACCAAGTTGCCGTTGGACAACTCGATCACTCGTTTACGCATCTGGTCGACGATGTTGGCGTCGTGGGTGGCCATCACCACCGTGGTGTCGGCTCGGTTGATCCGATCCAACAGCTTCATGATCCCCACGCTGGTTGCGGGATCGAGGTTTCCGGTCGGTTCGTCGCAGATCATGATCGCCGGTCGGTTGACGAAAGCCCGTGCGATGGCGACTCGCTGCTGCTCGCCGCCGGAAAGCTCTTCCGGCAGCCGATCGCCTTTGCCTTCCAAGCCCACAAGTTCCAGCGTCTCCGGCACTACCCGCCGGATCACGGAGCTCGGTTTGCCGATCACTTGCAGGGCGAAAGCGACGTTCTCGTTGACGGTCTTGCCGGGCAACAATCGGAAGTCCTGAAAGACCGTGCCGATCTTGCGCCGCAGCGCGGGCACCTGCCAGCTGTGCAAGCGTCCCAAGTCTTTGCCCGCCACATGGATCCGTCCCGAGGTGGGCAGATACTCGCGCAAGATCAGTCGCATGAAGGTCGACTTGCCGGAGCCGGAGGTGCCCACCAGGAAGGCGAACTCCCCCTTCTCGATCTCCACACTGATCTTGTTCAACGCAGGGCGAGACTGACCGTTGTAGGTCTTGGTGACTTCTTCGAAACGGATCACGATGCAGTGCCTGGCCAGCTAGACAATGGGGGAAGGAATCCTTAACGCAGGCTAAGGACGGCCTTCTTGCAGTGTAGGTGCATCGTCGAACAGGTCAACTCACATCGCTCGGCGTGTTCAGCGCTCCCCTTGCTGTCGACGCCAGCGCACACCCGCGTCGATGAAACCGTCTAGGTCGCCGTCGAAGACCGCGTCCGGGTTGCCCACCTCGTGATTGGTGCGCAGGTCCTTGACCATTTGGTACGGGTGCAAGACATAGGAACGCATCTGCGAGCCCCACGAGTTGCCGCCGTCGCCCTTGAGTTCACGCATCTCAGCCTCTTTCTCGGCGCGCACCCGTTCAAGCAGCCGAGACTGCAACACCCGCAGCGCCGCAGCTTTGTTCTGCAACTGCGACTTCTCGTTCTGACACGAAACCACCAACCCGGTGGGCAAGTGGGTGATGCGCACTGCGGAGTCGGTGGTGTTGACGCTCTGACCACCCGGCCCCGACGATCGGAACACGTCCACACGGATGTCCGCCTCGGGAATGTCAATGTGGTCGGTCTCCTCGGTCACCGGGAGCACATCGACGCCAGCGAAGGACGTCTGGCGACGTCCCTGATTATCGAAGGGGCTGATCCGTACGAGACGATGGGTCCCCTGCTCCACCGAGAGCAACCCGTAGGCGTAGGGCTCTTTGACTGTGAAGGTGGCGGATTTGATGCCCGCCTCCTCGGCGTAGGAGATGTCGTAGACCTCGGTGGCATAGCCGTGACGCTCAGCCCACCGCAAGTACATACGCAACAGCATCGCGGCGAAGTCGGCAGCATCAACGCCCCCAGCTTCGGAGCGGATGGTGACGAGTGCGTCGCGCTGGTCGTATTCGCCCGACAGCAGAGTTCGGATCTCCAGCGCATCGATATCGGCGCCGAGGGCGGCCAACTCCCGCTGGGCTTCGGCCATGGTCTCTGCGTCGGCCTCTTCTTCAGCGAGATCCATCAGCACGCTGAGGTCATCGACCCGACGCCGCAGGTCATCGAGACGGTCCACCTCGGACTGCAGGCGCGAGAGGCGCGAGGTGACCGCTTGAGCATTGTCCTGGTCATCCCACAGGTCGGGCGCAGCGGCAGCCTCGGCCAGGTCCGCGATCAGGGCCTTCTTGGCCGTCGGGTCCAGCACAATTTCGATCGAGCCGAGGGTGCGATCCAAGTCGCTCAACGCCGCTCGCAGGTCTGCCACAGTCACGACGCCCCACTCTACCGGTCTTGGCGATGACCAGTTGCGAACCCTCCTTCGGGCGGCACCATCGGCAAATTCGCGCCATTGTTGAGCATTCCTATCGCGCCATGTCCCCCTTTGGGTGACTGTAAAGTCCCCCCTGGGGGGGACAGAATCGGCATTCATTCCGAGAAACTCACCTAAGGGTCGAGGTTCTTTCGCAAAAGCCTTGCAATGGGTCCGGAGAAGTGCGCTAAAGTACGTACCGAGGCAAGTGGTTCCCCCCGAGCCACAACCCTGAATGAACTCCGGTTCCCCCCGAGCCGGATTAGCTGCCCCCCGGCAGTGCCCGCAGAACGCTCCCGGTTCGTGGCGGGCTCCTTCCCTGTCTGGGGTCCGACAAGCACTTTCACCGCCTTCGTCGCTCACGCGCGGCGCCCACGAGTAGCGGCCCACAGTCACCGGCAGTAGTGAACATTGATCACCGCGATACACCGAGTGACACCCTCACAGGCACCCTCCCGGAATGCCAACCATTTGACACCGTCGAAGCGGTCCGAAGAATAGCGCCGCACAACCCACACGAGCGATTTTCGAAAATGCTCGAAGCGTCATTCAATCGTCACGCCACGGTCATTTTTGAACACCCCGCTAATGTCGATTTGTTTCGGCAATGCCGATGCCTATTCCATTCCAGGATCCCGCGATCGACCCACCTGGCCTACCTGCATCTGACTAGGTGTTTTGCTCGCACGGACGGGGTGGAGTTCGGAAAC
This sequence comes from Propionibacteriaceae bacterium UBA7704, assembly GCA_002482525.1. Taxonomy (GTDB): domain Bacteria; phylum Actinomycetota; class Actinomycetes; order Propionibacteriales; family Propionibacteriaceae; genus Propionicimonas. Next base: position 12,061 of record DLGC01000021.1, read on the forward strand.
CACAACGGCGAGTCACACCCCACCGGGTATGAGTTCTTGAGAACCCTCATGCTGCACGAGCTGTGCACGAGGAACCGGATTTGGTGCGTTTCAACGGACATCTCCCCTTGCACACGCAGAATCACTGCGGCGACCCGACGGAGTGTCCACAACCTCATCCACAGGCATGGACGGGGGCCTAGGCCTGCCCGATGTGCCGATGCACCCCGTCCGCCCCCTAAGATGTACCGGCGGGGCGCATAGCTCAGTTGGTTAGAGCACCTCCCTTACAAGGAGGGGGTCAGGGGTTCGAGTCCCTTTGCGCCCACCCTGGCGGGCTTGGAGCCCGCGGCGTCGACGCCAGCGGTCCGGTTCACCGATACCTCAAGTGCCTTGGCTGTACACGCATGAGTCGCATGATCGGAAGCATCGCGCCCGCGGTCAGCACGGCAATCCCCGCGGCCAGGCCAGCAGAGCCCCCCTGATCCAAGAGGGCGCCAATGACTGCCGGCCCCACACCAGTCCCTAGAGCGAGCGAACCGGCTGCCGCAGCCACGGCGAGCACGCCTGCCGCCTGCGACTCGTCGACCCCGGTATCGGTTCGAGCCAGTAGTGCCGCGTAGGACCACGCACCCTGCTCCACCACCCCGAAAACCCCGACAGCAACCAGAAAGCTGTGCTTCAGCCGAGGTCGCCCCGTGATGTCCACGCCAGAGGGGACTTCCGGGAGTCCCGCGACCAATGCCAGCCCTGCCAATGAACAGCCAGCAAGCACGGCGAACCCTGCCGTGCCCCCACCCAGCGAGTTGACCAGCGGCACGGCAACGATGAGCACAGCGATCAGGACCGTGCTGAACAGCACCGTCAGGGTCGTCGCCCGGTCCACATCAGGGGTGGCGCTCAGCGAGGCAGCGGCACCAGCGAAGACGAGACCAAGCCCCAGACCGGCAACGACATTCGCCCCCAACACCACGCCAGCGACCGGAGCCAGCCAGGAGCACACGAAGCCTGCAGTCGCGATCACCAGACCGATGCGCACCAACCTCACCCGACCAGGGCGCGCCGCGCGGCCCGCCACCAGCAACGCCACGATCGCCGCGGTCAACGACTGTGCTGCGGCAATCAGGCCGGCCATCGTCGCCGAGAGCTCGAACTGCGCGCTGAACCCGTCGAGGAGTACCGGCATCACGTTTCCACCGGCATTCCCCAGTGACATGCCCACAGTGAGCGCAATCAGCGCCGCGGCCCCCAGTCGGGTGGTGCCGGTTGCCGACTGCGGCTCCACCAAGATCACGTCTTTCCGCGACACCCGTACGTGTTCCAATGGTGACACCGCTGGTTACACTGGGTCAATGAGCGGAAACATGCACATACCTGCACCACTCAAGGCTGGTGCCGCCGTGGGCGCGGCAGTTGCTGCGGCGGCCTGGGTGTGGCGACATCAAGGCGACATCGTGTCGAGTCGACCGATCAACGAATGGACCTTCACCCACATGAAGGCGATCCTGCCCACTGAGACCATTCCGCGCACAGCACCGGCTCGCGGATTGCCCTTCGGACCACAGCTGCCCGAGGTGCGTTATGCGTTCGATGGGCAGACGCGGTCATTGACCGACCTGCATCGCAGCACCAACACCACATCCTTTCTCGTGCTTCATCACGGCCAGATCGTTGCCGAGGAGTACCCGGGAACCTTCGCCAGCCGCACTGCCCGATTCCAGGTGTTCTCGATCACCAAGTCGGTGACCTCGCTACTCATCGGCATAGCCGTGGAGCGCGGCGAGATCGGTTCGACCGACGAACCTGTGAGCGACTATTGCCCGCAACTGCGAGGCACCGGCTACGACGGACCCACCATCGCCCAGCTCCTCAACATGAGTAGTGGTGTCGGCGATGTCGAGGATTGGTCGGTTCCGGATGCACCGATCATTCAATTCGAGACCGCCGTCACCACCGGAGGATCGGTCCTGAAGGTGATCCGATCGCTTCCGGTCCGGTCGGCTCCTGGCCTCAGCTTCAACTACTCCACGATCGACAGTCACGTGTTGGGTTGGGTGTTGGAAGCAGCCACCGGAATGTCGCTGGCACGCAATGCCGCAACGCGACTGTGGGCACCACTCGGCGCAGAAACAGACGGCTACTACTTCCTGACCCGCGGGCGTCCTCGTACCGCGTTGGGCGGTGGATCACTGAATGCCACCACTCGAGACCTCGCCCGGATCGGGCAACTCGTAGCCGACGGTGGGCGGGTCGGCGCCGAACAGGTTGTTCCCTCCGAATGGATCGCGCAGTTCCGAAGCGGCACCGAGCCTCATCTCCACGTCGGCGCGCTCGGGGTCAGCGGGTACCCACACTACGGATACTCCCGACACTGGTGGACGCTCGGAGGGCAACACCGACCCATCACCGGCCTAGGGGTCCATGGCCAATACCTGTGGGTTGATCCCGAGCGCGAGACCGTCATCGTCAAGACCAGTGCGTGGAACAAACCCGACGACGCTGATCGTGATCGCGAAACCGTAGCCGCGCTCCAGGCTGTTGTCGACACCCTCAGTGCGGGATCGGAACGGTAGCGTGACCCCATGCAGCACAGTCCACAAGCGGGCCATCACCCCACGCCGACGCTGACCAGGGACAGCATTGTCGATGCGGCCATTCAGATCGTCGAACAGGAGGGTCCCGACGCACTGACGCTGCGCCGGTTGGGAGCCCAACTCGGCACCAACCACACCGCAGTCCTGCGTCACTTCTCCAACAAAGACCACATCGTGCGTGCACTGGCCGAACGACTCATGGTCGAGGCCCTCAGCGATTTCGCCCCCGGCAACGATTGGCGTCAGACGCTGATCTCTTTGGCACACCAGGTGCGTAGCGCCTGTCTGCGTCACCCCGCGGTAGCAGTACTCGCCGCAGTACGCGTATCGCGGAGCCCGGCCGAGTTCCAGGGCGCCGACACTGTCATCGCCGCGCTGTCGGAGGCAGGACTGCGCGACCGGGACGCAGCTTTGGTGTATCGGGCGATCACCGACCTGGCGCTCGCCGCCGGCGCGTTCTCTGCAAGCGTGCTCACCCTCGACGAGGACGCGCGACAGGGCGACCGCGACGCCATGGGACGGGAGTATCTGCTCGCGTCCCCGCAGACATATCCCCATCTGGCCGCGGTAGCGCCGTTCCTCGCCGACATCGACGACGACGAGCAATTCGCCATGGCCATCGACCTCATCGTTGCCGGGGTAGCGGCTAAAGCGGCCACCCTGGCGTCGAGCTGAAGCCGCGAGCAGGAACCAACCGGCTCACCGATGGCCCCACTGGGGATGCCCCGACTCAGCGTCTGGATCCCTTGGGCCGGACCAGCTTCTGAGCCTGCCAGTCCTTGGAGACGTTGGGCGTGTTCGCCAAGGCGAGCCCGGCAGTGAGCGCGGCCTCGGCGAGATCCGATGGCTCCACGTAGCCATCGCGGCCCACCCGCGGAGTCAACAGCCACAAGAAGCCACTCGGACTCAAGTCGGTGAGAGCGTCGACCAGGCCATCGGCCACATCGCCGTCCTCTTCACGCCACCACAGCAGAACCACGTCCACTGCCTCGATGGCCTCATAGACGAAGTCCTCTTCGAGGACATCCAGGATCTCGGTACGCAACTCTTCATCGACGTCGGAATCCCAGCCAAGTTCCTGAACCGCCAAACCTGGGACAATCCCCAGCAAGTCCGCGGACGACGCAGCCGCCGTTCCGGGCGCGGTGCTCACGCTTATCTCCCCTGCTTCTGTTGCTGACACGAAAAGGTGTTGTTCAGCCTGCCAGATCCAGCCCCATTAGGAAAGACGACGCCCACCCACAGGTCATCGCGAACTGCGGGTGGGCGTACCGGCAAGTGGTGCTCAGGAATCACCACCGACGGCGCCGCTGCTGCCGGCGGTGACGTCGTCCAGGCGATACATCTGGGCTGCCTTCAGCGGCCAGGCCGGATCGACCTCGCCGTCAGCGGCGAGCTGCTGCAGCGTCCGCACCGCGATGGAGGGCCCATCGATGCCGAAGAAGCGACGCGCCGCCGCACGGGTGTCGGAGAACCCGAACCCGTCGGCACCCAGCGAGACAAACCGGCCCGGTACCCAGTTCTGGATCTGGTCGGGCACCCCACGCATGTAGTCCGAAACCGCCACCACCGGGCCCGGACGCCCGGACAGCTTCTGCGTGACCCACGGCTGTCGAGCCTCCTGCTCGGGATGACGGAATCGCTGTTGATCCACTGCCAGACCATCGCGGCGCAGTTCGTTCCAACTCGTCACGCTCCAAACATCGGCCACCACACCGAAGTCGCGCTTCAACAACTCCTGAGCCTCCAGAGCCCAGGGAACGGCCACCCCGGACGCCAGCAGCTGGGCGCGTTTCGCATCGGGATTCACACCCTCGAAGCTGCCTTCGGCCAGCAGGTACATACCGCGCAGGATGCCGTCGACATCGACACCCTCAGGCTCGGCGGGCTGCACCATCGGCTCGTTGTAGACCGTCAGGTAGTAGATGACGTCTTCGGGGTTCTCGCCGTACATCCGACGCAACCCATCGGCCATGATGTGCGCGATCTCGTAGGCATAGGCGGGATCGTAAGCCACCACCGACGGGTTGGTTGCCGCCAACTGATGGCTGTGGCCATCCATGTGCTGGGTCCCCTCACCGGTCAGCGTGGTGCGTCCGGCGGTGGCACCGATCAGGAAGCCTCGAGCCAACTGGTCAGCGGCGGCCCACAGCGCATCACCGGTGCGCTGGAAGCCGAACATCGAATAGAACACGTAGATCGGAATCATCGGCACACCGTGAGTGGCATACGAGCTACCCACCGCGGTGAACGCGGCCACCGAGCCGGCCTCGTTGATTCCCATGTGCAGGATCTGGCCCTGCTTGCTCTCGCGGTAGGCCAGCATCAGGTCGTTGTCGACCGGGGTGTAGTTCTGGCCGTGTGGGGAGTAGATCTTCAGCGTCGGGAACAGCGAGTCCATTCCGAAGGTGCGCGCCTCGTCCGGGATGATCGGCACCACATGGGAGGCGAACCCCTTGTCGCGCATCAGATCCTTCAGCAAACGCACCCAGGCCATGGTGGTGGCCACCGGTTGATTGCCCGAACCCTTCTTTGCGACTTCGTAGGCCTTGGCATCAGGCAGTGACAACGGCGCGGGATTGGTGCGACGCTCTGGCACCCAGCCTCCCAACGCCCGACGGCGCTCCAACGCGTACTGCACGCGCTCGTCATCGGCGCCGGGGTTCACATACGGCGGCTGGTAGGGGTTCTCCTCCAACACGGCGTCGGTGATGGGCATGTCGAGCCGATCGCGGAACTGCTTGAGATCGTCCAGCGCCAGCTTCTTCATCTGATGGGTGGCGTTGCGTCCAGCGAAGTGCGAACCCAGGAAGTAGCCCTTGATGCTGTGAGCTAACACCACCGTCGGAGCCCCGGTGAACGCGGTGGCTGCGGCGTAGGCGGCATAGACCTTGTTGAAGTCGTGGCCACCGCGGGCCAGCTTCCAGATCCGCTCGTCGGACCAATCGGCCACCATCGCAGCCGTGCGGGGATCCCGATTGAAGAAGTGCTCACGGACGTAGGCACCGTCATTGGCCTTGTAGGTCTGGTAGTCGCCATCGGTGGTGACGTTCATCAGATTGACCAAGGCACCATCGGTGTCGGCGGCGAGCAGCGGATCCCAGCCGCGACCCCACACGACTTTGATCACATTCCAGCCGGCCCCGCGGAAGAAGCTCTCCAGCTCCTGCATGATCTTGCCGTTGCCGCGGACCGGTCCGTCCAGGCGCTGCAGATTGCAGTTGACGACGAAGGTCAGGTTGTCCAGACCCTCGTAGGCGGCCAGCTGCAAGGCGCCGCGGCTTTCCACCTCATCCATCTCACCGTCACCGAGGAAGGCCCACACCCGCTGTTGGGAAGTGTCCTTGATACCGCGGTTGGCCAGATACTTGTTGAACTGGGCCTGATAGATGGCGTTGATCGGCCCCAGACCCATCGACACCGTCGGGAACTCCCAGAAGCTCGGCATCTGATGCGGGTGCGGATAGGACGGCAGCGCCCGTACCTGTCCGTCAACGAGGTGGCTCTTCTCCTGGCGGAAGCCGTCCAGATCAAGCTCGCTGAGGCGTCCTTCCAGGAAGGCTCGCGAATACATGCCCGGGCTGGCGTGGCCTTGGAAGAAGACCTGATCGCCGCCACCGGGATGGTCCTTGCCGCGGAAGAAATGGTTGAAGCCCACCTCGTACAGCGTCGAGGCGGAGGCATAGGTGGAGATGTGACCGCCCACACCCACACCGGGACGCTGGGCGCGATGAACCATGATCGCGGCATTCCAGCGCACCAAACGTCGGAAGCGACGCTCCAGATCCACGTCGCCGGGATAGGCCGGCTCGACGTCGGCGGGAATGGTGTTGACGTAATCGGTGGCGGTAAGCGCCGGCAAGTCGAGATGCTTGGTGCGCGCCTCTTCCAGCAGCTTGAGCATCACATAGCGTGCGCGGTTCAATCCGTCGGTGTCGACCATGGAATCCAGGGACGCCAACCACTCCGAGGTTTCCTCGGGGTCGGTGTCGGGCAGGTTCGTCGGCAATCCGTTCGGGATCATTTCGACTGAGTCGCGTCGGGCCACGGTGGAGCCTTTCCGGAGGGGGAACGCAGGTCATTGCGTTTGTCAGACCATACTGATTGTGTCTCAACACAACCCTGCAACCGGCCAAACTCATTCCTCGGCACCGCTGGCATCAGCACTTCCTACCCCTAGGATTCGTATCCATGACGACCTTTGCGGACCTCATTGGTGAGGCCGGCGACGCCGGGCCGACGCTGGCGGCAGTGCTGGCGGTGGCGCGCGCAGAGGTCCCCGGAACCGAGGAGGGCACCAGCTACGGTGTCCCCGCCCTGCACTACGCCGGCCAGCCTTTGTTGGGCCTCGCTCGCAACGCCAAGGGCTTCGCGCTATACCCGTTCAGCGGCGGCATCCTCGCCGAACTCGGGACCGATCTGTCGGCATTCCGCGTGTCCAAAGGGTCACTCGGCTTCGATCACGGCCAGCAGGTCCCTTCCGAGGTCGTCATCGCGATAGTCCGCGCACGACGAGCCGAGATCGACGAGGGGCACTCATGAATTCCCCCGAACTCAGTACCGAACAGCCGTGGTGGCCCAGTCCCGAAGCGCGACAGACCATCGCTGCGAGGCTGTCGGATGCCGCGGCCGAACTGACCACAGCAGCCATGGCCCGGATCGCCGAGCAGCACCCCTGGTTCAGCGGTCTGGAAGCCGAGCACCGCTCCTGGGTCACCGTGGTGGCCCGCTCGGGTATCGACGGATTCATCCACTGGTTCGGCTCGGGAGGACAGGGTGATCCCGGCGCCCTCTTCGCTGCGGCGCCGCGGGCCCTGACCCGACGCGTCAGCCTGAACCAGACCGTGGACCTGGTGCTCACCACCATCGAGACCGTCGAGGGCCAGATCGCCGACCTGCCTGAGGAACAGCAGCTTCCGCTGCGGGTCGGCATTCTGCGCTACTCCCGCGAAGTGGCCTTTGCCGCAGCGCGGGTCTATGCCCGTGCCGCCGAGATTCGCGGAGCTTGGGACGCCCGGCTGGAAGCCATGGTCGTCGACGCCATCGTGCGCGGCGATGCCGACGAATCGGTGGTCTCCCGCGCTTCAACCCTGGGGTGGGTGTCCCCCAGCCCCGGCGTCTGTGTCGTCATCGGTTCGGTGCCGGAGGATCCCGGCTCAGCGGTCGAGGCGATCCGAGCCGCCGCCTCCGGTCGTGGCATGGATCTGCTCGCCGCACCACAGGGTGAGCGTCTGGTCCTGGTGATCGGCACGAGCTGCACCACCGCCGAGGAACTGGTCACCCAAGTCACCGAGTTCGCCGATGAGTTCGGCGCAGGCCAGGTGGTGGTCGGCCCGATCGTCGCCAGCCTCATGGACGCCTCACGCAGCGCTCGGGCGGCCATGTCTGGGCTACGCGCCGTGCGCGCCTGGCCGGAAGCACCCCGCACGATCGCGGCCGAGCGGCTACTCCCGGAGCGGGCGCTGGCCGGGGACGGGCACGCCCGTCGCGCCCTGGCCGTGGAGCTATTCCAGCCATTGGTCGCCGCTGGTGGTGACCTGGTTGCGACGCTGACGGCCTACTTCGCCAACTCCGGGTCCATCGAAGCGACGGCCCGCGAACTGTTCGTGCACGCCAACACGGTGCGCTACCGGTTGCGCCGCGTCGTCGAGGTGACCGGGTATTCACCAACGGACTCTCGCGACGCCTATGCGTTGCGCCTGGCGCTCACGCTCGGGCGCCTCCTAACCTGACGAAAGTAACAACAGGCTCCCCAGGAAGGCCGCCCACAGTCCAGGCCTTTTGTAGGTTTCCCACAAACTACGACTACTGATTTTCGTCGCGTCCGACGCCACGTACCGCCCCGAAATTCGACAGGGTTGAGCCGTGCTCGCAATCGTTGCGCCCGGTCAGGGTGCCCAGACCCCTGGCTTCCTCGCTCCGTGGTTGACCGAGTCTCGCTTCGCAGATCGCCTCAACTGGCTATCCACGGTTGCCGAACTCGATCTCACCCACTTCGGAACACAAGCCGATGCCGAGACCATTCGCGATACCGCTATCGCCCAACCCCTTCTGGTGGCGGCCGGCCTGCTGACTGCTTTGGAACTGTTTCCGCATCCTGCCGACGGCTTCCAGCGAACCGGCGTGGTCGCCGGCCATAGTGTCGGCGAAATCACTGCTGCCGCCGCTGTCGGCGTCCTCAGCGCTGAGCAGGCCATGGTCCTGGTGCGCGAGCGTGGACGCCAGATGGCCGCAGCCAGCGCCACGCGACCCACCTCGATGATGGCTGTCGTCGGCGGCAACACCGCCGAGGTTCTCGCCGCGATCGAGGCCCAGGGCCTCACCGCGGCCAACAACAACGGCAGCGGACAGATCGTGGCCGCCGGCACCGTGGAGCAACTCGCCGGGCTGCAAGCCAATCCACCTGCTCGCGCCCGACTGATCCAGCTTTCCGTAGCCGGCGCCTTCCACACCGTGCACATGGAGCCCGCGGTGGCCCACCTGGACCGACTGGCTCGCGCCATCACCACCCAGGATCCGCGCACCCGCCTGTTGTCCAACGCTGACGGCCAAGTCGTCCAATCCGGCAGCGAGTACCTCAAGCGTCTGGTGAAGCAGGTAGCCAACCCGGTGCGTTGGGATCTGTGCATGCAGACGATGGCCGACCTGGGTATCACCGGCCTGTTGGAACTGCCGCCGGCCGGCACCCTGACCGGAATCGCCAAGCGCAATCTCAAGGGTGTGGAACTGTTCAGTCTCAACACTCCCGACCAGATCCCGGCCGCCCAGGAGTTCGTCGCCAAGCACGGTGACGACGCCTCTGTCAGCCTGCAGAACGCCACACCGTCCTGGATGCTGGTGGTTTCCCCCGGCAAGGGCGAGTTCCGAGCCCACGAGGGCATCGACGTCGGTGTTCGTCTCGACGCCGGGGACGCCATTGGAACCGTGACGAACCCGCGCGACACCATTACGGTGGGCCTGTCCCACCCCGGAACGATCACCGAATGGTTGGTGGAGGACGGCGATCCAGTCGCCCCCGGCCAGCCCCTGATTCGGTTCTACCCAGTCCACGACTCTTCGGGAGCCCTTTCATGACGCTCAAAGCCAGCACCGGCGCGCCCTTCGCCCGCATCTACTCGGTCGGTTCGGCCACTCCGTCGCGAGTGATCGACAACGAGTACCTGTGCCAGTTCATCGATTCCTCCGATGAGTGGATCACGCAACGCACCGGCATCTCGGAGCGCCGCTGGGTCGCCGAGGACGAGAACATCGAAACCCTGTCGGTCGCAGCGGCCACCAGCGCCCTGGATCGTTCCGGCGTCGCCCGCGATCAGATCGATGCGGTCATCGTGGCCACGATCTCGCACTACTACCAGACCCCGGCGTTGGCCCCGAAGCTGGCAGGCCTGCTCGGTCTCGGTGATGTGGCCGCCTACGACATCTCTGCGGCCTGCGCAGGCTTCAGCTATGCCGTCGCGCAGGCTGAAGCCCTGGTGCGCGGCGGCCAGGCCCACTACGTGCTCGTCGTGGCCGGTGAGACCATCTCTGATATCACCGATCTCACCGATCGCGGTACGGCCTTCCTCTTCGGCGATGGCGCCGGCGCAGTCGTGGTCGGCCCCAGCCAGACCAACGGAATCGGTCCGGTGGTCTGGGGATCCGACGGCGACCAGTACGACGCAATCTGGATGGACCAGGGCATCGCCGACGCGGTCGCGTCCGGTACCTTCCCCACCATCCGCATGGACGGGCAGGCCGTATTCAAGTGGGCCACCAGCTACATCGCCCAAGCCACCCGCCGCTGTCTGGACGAAGCCGGGATCACCCCTGATGAGCTGGATGTGTTCATCCCCCATCAGGCCAACAACCGAATCACCGACACCCTGTTGCGCTACCTCAAGCTGCCTGAGCACGTCGTGGTCGCACGCACTATCAAGACGCTGGGCAACAACTCAGCAGCCACCATTCCGATGGCGATGGACGCCCTGCTGAGCAGCGGCGAGGCCACCTCCGGTCAGACCGCGTTGATCATCGGATTCGGCGCCGGCCTGGTCTACTCCGGCCAAGTCATCACCCTGCCCTGATTTTCCGGCATCGCCGGTGAGCAGCACCCAAGAAGAAATGAAGGAGAACCCAATGGCCACCACTGAAGAAATCCGCGTTCAGCTCGCCGAGCTGGTCAACGAGGTTGCCGGCGTCCCGGTTGAGGATGTTCAACTGGACAAGTCTTTCGTCGATGATCTCGACGTGGACAGCCTGGCGATGGTCGAGATCCTCGTCGGCTGCGACGAGAAGTTCGGCGTCACCATTCCTGACGAGGAGTCCAAGAACCTCAAGACCGTGGGCGACGCCGTTGCCTACATCGAAGCTCATAGCTGACCCACCCCTGCGTGGCGGGCTTGTCGAGACCATCGTTGGGGATCGACAAGCTCCAGCAGCACCTTCGGCCGACCAGCCCCGGCCGAGACTTCCTTACCCGGTCCTGCCCTGAAACGCCGGAACCAACCTCTACCTCCATCGGAGCACCATGACTGAGATCGTGATCACTGGAATGGGAGCCACCACACCCCTGGGTGGCGACCTGGCCTCGACGTGGGCGGGCATGCTGGCCGGCCGCTCCGGCGTCAGCCGACTCACCGACGAGTGGGTCGATGAGCTCCCGGTGAAGATCGCAGCCCGCGCCGCGGTCGATCCCGCCGAGATCATCGACCGGGTCAAGGCACGGCGTTTGGATCGCTCCACCCAGCTGGCGCTCGTCGCGGCGCGGGAGGCCTGGACCGATGCCGGCTTCGAGTGGGACGCCGAGGACAGCGGCCAGATCGACTCCAACACCCTGCTGGTCTCCCTGGCCAGCGGAATCGGCGGCCTTCATTCTCTGCTGAACAACTGGGACAACCACCGCGACAAGGGCTACCGACGGGTCAGCCCGTTCACAATTCCGATGCTGATGGCGAATGCTCCGGCCTCCAATGTCGGCATTCAGATTCACGCCAAGGCCGGGATTCACGCGCCGGTCTCGGCGTGCGCCTCCTCCAATGAGGCCATTTCGTTGGCGATCGACCAGATTCGTCTGGGCCGCGCCGAAGTCGCTGTCGTCGGCGGCACCGAGTCGACCATCCACCCGCTGCCGCTGGCCGCATTCGGGCAGATGCAGGCACTCAGCCGCCGCAATGACGAGCCAGAGCGTGCGTCCCGGCCCTGGGACAAGGGTCGCGATGGATTCGTGATGGGTGAGGGCGCTGCGGTCATGGTGATCGAAACCCTCGAACATGCCCAGGCCCGCGGCGCCAAGATCTACGGCACCCTGGCCGGCTCGGGTATCAGCGCCGACAGCTTCGACATGGTGCTGCCCGACCCCAGTGGTGCCGGTCAAGGCGCTGCCATGACCAAGGCGCTACGAAATGCGTCCCTGACGCCTGCCGATATCAACCACGTCAACGCCCACGGCACCTCGACGCCGCAGGGCGACATCACCGAGGCGAACTCCGTGCGAGCCGCCTTCGGCGCAGACACCGATCACGTGGTGGTGACCTCCACCAAGTCGATGACCGGACACCTCTTGGGCGGCGCCGGTGCACTGGAAACCATCGCCACCGTGATGGCCCTGCACGACCGCCTGGTTCCGCCGACCATCAATCTGGAGGACCCCGAGGACGGCCTGCCGATCGATGTTGCAGCGAACACAGCTCGCCCGTTGCCGGACGGCGATCTCGCCGCGCTGAACAACTCCTTCGGTTTCGGCGGGGCCAATGTGGCCGTCGCCGTCACCAACGCCAACCAGACCCGCTGAGGGTCGTCGCGGCTGCCGCCGTGGTTCGAGTCTGAGGAGCTACGGCGCGATCAGCCGACGTGCAGCCAGCGCACCGGTGCGCCTTCGGCGGCCTGCCGGAACGTTTCCAGTTCGCTGTCCCAGTCGGTGCCCAGCAGGGCGTAGATCGACTCGCTGAGTGGCTTTCGACCCAAGGCGTCGGCAAGGACAGCCTGCTTGAGCCGTTCCTCGTGAATGAGGATGTCGCCGTGCGGACCCATGGTGGCTGAAAAGACGCCGAGTCGTGGCGTGAAAGCCCATCGGGTACCTTCGCCGCCGGGCACTGCTTCCTCGGTGACCTCGAAGCGAACCCGTTCGCAACTGCGCAGCGCGCTCGCGAGGTCGGCACCGGTACCGACCGGACCGGTCCAGGAGTAGTCGGCACGCAAGGTGCGGTGTTCGGCGAGTTGCCAGGTCCAGTCGAGTTCGATGCGGTGGCCGAGAACGGCGCCGACCGCCCACTCCAGGTGTGGGCGTAGCGCAACAGGCGCGGAGTGAATCGTCATGATCCCGCGCGTGTTATTCATGGTGTCCCCCGATCCGGTTGAGATTTGCCTTCCCCAGCGATCTCTTCCGTTATCGGTTGTGGCCATTGTGCCCTAGCCGACGGGCCTCGGCTACCCCGACTCGCCCGCGACCGGTCGCGGCTCAGGGCCAGCGGGCGGCCAGCGACGCCACGGCCAGGGCTGCCAGCACTGCAAAGAACAGCGCATACCCGGCGTAGGCCTCAGTGACCTCGCGAGATTCTTTGACGTAGCCAACCTGGTGGGCGATGGAGCTGTAGACCTCTTTCAGCTTGCTGGAGGCATCTGCGGTGAACATCTCACCACCGGAGGCCCGAGCAATCTTGGACAACTCCTGATAATCGACCTGCACCTGCTGTCGCTGACCATCGATCTCGATATAGCCGTGCGACGTCCCGTAGGCGATGGTGTAGATCGGCACGCCCTGCTTCTTGGCCTCCTCGGCCGCCGGCAAGCTGGGACGCCCCGAATTCGTCGATCCATCGCTAAGCAGGACGATCGCCGCGCGTGCCGGATCATCGGGATGATTGGGGTCGATGGGAGCTTGCGCTACCGCATCCAGCGAGGAGTAGATGCCGTCGCCGATGGCAGTCGATGGCGCCACTTCCAGATTGGCAATAGCGGCCTTGACCTGGGCACGATCAGTGGTGGGCGGAACCACGACCGCCGCTGCCCCGGCGAACCGAACCAGCGCCACGTTGAAGCCGCTGGGCAGAATGTCGATGAACTCAGTGGCTGCGGCTTTCGCCGCGTCCAGGCGGTTGGGATCGACATCCTCGGCAATCATCGAGCGTGACACATCCAGGGTGACCACCACCGTGGCGCGATCGCGCGGCACATCGACTTCGCCACTGGGTTGGGCGAAGGCGACGGTGAGCGCAGCAAGCGACAGCAGTGCGAACACCACGGCCAGATGTCGTTTCCAGGCCTGCTGTTTGGGCAGCACCCGCTCCAGGCCGACGATCGTGCTTCCTTGGTGGGCCTTGCGGCGACGGCGCCACAGCAGCAGCGCATACAGCCCGATCAGGCCCACGATGATCAGCAACCACCACAGCCGCTCCGGCCTGAGGAATCCATCGGGAATCACGGCCACCTCGCTCCCAGCGACACGGCAGCCAGCGCCGCGATGACGGCGAAGGCCAAACCGTAGCCCGCCCATTGGGCGGTCACTTCCTGTTTCTTCGGCACCTGGCCGACTTCACTGCGAATGTTCTCGTAGACCCGCTGCAGTTGGCTCAGATCTTCCGCGGAGAACGCCCGACCCTTGGTCATGGTCGCGATCTGATCGAGCAGTTCGCGGTCCGGCGGAACCCGTTCCCGCTTGCCGTCAAGGTCGACATAGCCGTTGTCGGTTCCGTAGGCGATCGTGTAAACCGGGACGCCGGCTTTGGCGGCGGCCGCCGCCGCCTGCACGGGCGCCCGTCCCGCAGTGTTCTGTCCGTCGCTCAGCAACACGATTGCGCCGGGAGCCGGCGATTTGTCACCGGCGTCGCCCTGAGGTGCCATTTGGAGAGCGGCCAGCGAGACATAGATCGCCTCACCAATGGCGGTCGAGTCCTGCAGCTTCAGCGTGTTGATCGACTGTTTGGCCTGGGAGCGATCGGTTGTCGGCGACAGCCGCACCGCCGGATTCCCCGACAGGCTGACCACGGCGACATTGAACTTCTTGGGCAGTTCATCGAGGAAGGTACTGGCGGCGGTCTTCTCGGCGTCCAAACGATTGGGTTTGACGTCGGTGGCGGCCATCGACTGGGAGGTGTCCACCACCATCACCACGGTGGCCCGCTCCCGCGGCACCATCTCAATGCCCTGCGGGCGCGCCCAGGCGATGCTCAAGGCGATCAACGACAGCAGCGACAGCGCAACGGCGAGGTGGCGACGCCATTGGGACTGCTTGGGCGCCACCCGGCCCAGCAAGGTGGTGTTGGTGTAGCGCATTCCCACGCGATGCTTGCGCTTCAGCGCGAAGATGTAGACCGCGATCAGCAAAGGCACCAGCAGCAGAATCCACAGCCGTGACGGGTCCTCGAAGTTCAACAGACCGAACATCAGCGGGTCACTCCGGCCGGAGGCTGGTGCAACGCGCTGGCAGTACGACGGTAGGCCAGCACGAAACGGGCGATGTCATGGACCCAGTCTGAATCGGTACGCAACTGGATATGTGCTGCGCCCGCTCGACGCAGCGCAACCCGGATCCGTTCCCGCTGCGCAGCGGTCGCCGCATTCATGCGTTCCCGCGCGGCAGCATCGGAGGTATTCACGTAGCGGGAGAAGTCGGTCTCCGGATCGCGGATCAACAGATCGCCCACATCGGGGAAGTCGATCTCGTGGGCATCCACGACCTCAACGGCCAGCACCTGGTTGCGCAGCGACAGCTGCCGAATCGGGCGCTCCCAATCCGGGGGAACCTCGGGATCCAACTCGTAATCGCCCGGCGTCAGGAAGTCCGAGACCACCAACCGCATGCCGCGGCGCTGCTCGCTGCGGGCCAGCCGCTGAATACCGGTCGCCAACGAGAACGGCCCCCGGGCATGGTCGGGCACGATCGGCTCGATGAGCATGCGACGCAGCAGGCCATACAAGGCGGTGCGTCCGGATCTGGCCGGGAGTCGCTTGATTTCCTCAGGACGCATCACCAGACCACCGAAGCGGTCCCCCATGCGCTGGCTGAGAAAACCGACGGTCGCCACCGCAGCGATCCCCAGGTCCCGTTTGGTGACTCCGGCAGTACCCCAATTCATGCTGGGAGTGACGTCCAATAGTGCCCAGATCTCGAGCTCACGATCGGCGATGGTGTCGCGCACGTGAGGCACCTGAGTGCGAGCGGTCACCGCCCAGTCGATCTTGCGAACATCGTCCTGGCCGGGCACATACTCGCGGGCATCGTTGGTTTCCGAGCCAGCGCCGGGAAGCAGCCCTTGATGGTCGCCGTGCAGGAAGCCGTCCAGCCGTCGCACTACGGTCAGTTCCAGCCGCCGCAGGGCCGCCTCGGGCGCCAACTTGCTCAGCGGCAGGGTTGCGCCCGTCGGCGCCTGAACGACCGAAGACACCGCCCCCAGGTCGGCCGAGGGAGGTGCGAAGTTGGGGGCCTGTTTCGCCAAAGGTCAGCCCTGCGGCTGGTAGCGGTGCTGGGTGGTGGCTGCCTGACGCTGTTGGGTGTTCCACACCGGGGTGGGCGGCGGAACCATCGCCAGGATGCGTTCGATCACCTGAGCGGAGCTGATGTTGTCGGCGACGGCGTCGAATCCCAGCACCACACGGTGACTCATGACGTCCTTGGCTACAGCCTGAACATCGGTGGGCAGCACATAGTCACGTCCGTGGATCAGTGCCAGGGCGCGCGCCGCCGCAACCAGGCCGAGCGTGGCGCGTGGGCTGGCACCGATCTGGATGACAGAGGTGAGATCGGGCATGCCGAACTCTTCGGGGGTACGCGTGGCCAGCACCAGCCGCACCACATATTCGGCGACCAGGTTGTGCACGAACACATTGCTGGCCATGTCTTGGAGTTGGCGCACCATCTCGGGGTTGAGAACCGGGTTCGACGTGGGAGGATGCACGCTCATTCGGCGAAGAATCTCGAATTCCTCATTGCCCCGAGGGTAGGGAACGTCCACCTTGAGTAGGAACCGGTCGCGTTGCGCCTCGGGTAGCGGGTACACACCCTCGGATTCGATCGGGTTCTGGGTGGCGATGACGATGAACGGCTGCGGGACGGGGTAAGTGTCTCCGCCGATCGACACCTGCTGCTCGGCCATCAGTTCCAGCATCGCCGACTGCACCTTGGCCGGTGCGCGGTTGATCTCGTCGGCCAGCACGAAGTTGACGAAGACCGGGCCCAGGGCGATATCGAACTTCTCCTGGCTTGCCGAGTAGATCCGGGTGCCGACGATGTCTGAGGGAACCAGATCAGGGGTGAATTGGATGCGGGAGAACTTGCCGCCCACGACGGTCGCAAAGCTGCGCACCGCAAGGGTCTTGGCGACACCAGGCACGCCTTCGAGTAGGCAGTGGCCTTTGGCCAGCAGGGCGACCATGAGCTGTTCGACCATGTGCTCCTGGCCGACGATGACCCGCTGCACCTGTTCGATCGCCTGACCCAACAATCGGGCTGCAGCGGCGGTGTCAGGCGCCGTCGAGGGGGTGGTGCCCGGCGCTAGGGGCGTTACGGGTTCGCTGCTCGGATTAGTCACCGGGACACTCCTGATACTCACTGATGTTGTTACCGCAGGCGCCGCCCACGATACCGGGTGAATCCAGCATTTCGGTGTGAGCGTGCAGGCCAGGGTCGAGGATCGGCGCAAGTTGGGCTGTTACGGCACAATGGTGACGCCCGGTCAGGCTGCAACGATGGGATGAGATGAGCGAACCGACTTCCGGCGAGCCGTTGCGTCTGTCTCCGCTGCTGCCCTCCGACCCACCGAAGGTCGGCGACTTCTGGCTGGACGCGCGGCTGACCGCTGCGCCGTCCGGGGTGGCGTTCATCGGTCACGATGACGACAACACCTCGGTGATGGTCATTCTGCTGTCCGAAGGGGCCGCTGCCGACGCCGGCGCCCGGGATCGTTTCGCGGGCACCATCAACAAGCTGCACATCGATACCGTCATCGCGCGCGGCGGGCTCGGCCAAGGCGAGGGGCGGCTGAGCAGCCGGTTCCGTGCCGACGACGACGATCCCGCGATTGGTGACGACGCCCCGGCGACACCGTGGGCAGCGTTGGCCTACGACGCCTCGCCGCAGTCGTTGGCCGAGGCCAACCGGATCCTCTCCGAGGTCGACCTGTCTTTGCTGGGGCCACAGGGCACCCCGGCGGGTCCGGATTACCGCCTGCATTGGATCGACTGGTCCAGACCCGGCATCGCCAAGGTGTGGCCGCTGCCGTGGCCCGGGCGATACGACCGATCCGGCTGGGTATCCATTCTGGTGTCGTGGCTGTTGATGCTTCTGTTGGCAGCACTGGCGATCCTGATCGCGATTCTGATCTTCCAGAACTCCTCCACCGAGCAGCCCCCGCCACCGGTTCCGACCACCCCGCCACCGTCGGCGTCCTCATCCCCGCAGTCGGGTTCACCCTCACCGCAGTCAGCCTCGCCCTCGCCACAATCGGCTTCGCCCTCGCCGGGGACCGCGAGCCCGTCGCCGTCGAAGGGATCCGGATCGCCCTCGCCACAGACCGGCTCACCTTCGCCGCGGCCCGGCAGCGCCTCACCCAGCGGAGTGGGCTCCCCCACACCGAATTCGAAGCTGTGAGTATTCCCCGCTTGATCGCCACCGACCTGGACGGCACCTTTCTGCGTCCGGACGGCACCGTGTCTGCGGTGAATGCCGCCGCGGCGGCCAAAGCGGCTGAGCGTGGCGTTCCGTTTGTGATCGCCACCGGCCGTCCGGCCCGCTGGCTCGGGGTTCTGGACGGGTTGACGACCGCCCACGCGCAGGTGATCGTCAGCAATGGCGGCGCCGTTGTCGATCTTGCGACCCGCCGAGCACTGCAGCAATTCCCGATGACACCAGCGGTGGTGATGACCGTGGCCGAGCAATTGCGCCAAGCGATCCCCGGCACGACCTTCGGGGTGGAAACGGCTGAGGGCTTCGGCTGCGAACCGACCTCACCGTCGCGGCAGCGTGATGAGCCGGGCCATCTGATCGGCGAGCTGCCGGACCTCATCGCAGAACTGGGCGGTGTGATCAAGATGCTCGGATTCCATCCCGAGGTGCGTTCCGAGCCGCTGACGAACCTCGCAGCCGCTGTAGTGGGCGAGCAGTTGACGCTGACTCATGCCTCGGTTCGTCAGAGCTACGGCATGATCGAACTCACCGCACCGGGCATTTCCAAGGCGAGCACCCTGGCTTTGCTATGTGAAGAACTGGGCATCGAGGCCGAGGATGTGATCGCGTTCGGCGACATGCCCAACGATGCCGAGATGCTGGCCTGGGCTGGTCGCGGCTATGTGGTCGCCAACGGCCACAACTCAATGAAGGGTTGCGGCTTCACCGAAGTCGCCAGCAACAATGACGACGGTGTCGGACGCACCATTCTGGAGCTGCTGTAGCTCGTGCGGCTCCGGTGTGACTCAGCCGTCCAGCCGGGCGAAGGACACTGTGTGGATGACCAGTTCCTCGGCATCGTCGCATTCGTCGAGGTCGATTCGGGCGCTGATGGCCCAGTCGTGGTTGCCAGCGGGGTCGGCAATGATCTGGCGTACCTGCCATTCGCGCCCGTGCGCTTCGATGACCAGGAGGGCCGGGCCCCGCGCGTCGGCGTCGGTTCTGATCTCGTCGTGCTCGTCCCAGTAGTCGCCCAAGGCGTGATCCCAGTCCGAGCGTGTCAGCGCGCCGGCACCGGATTCCAGTCGGGCAAGCGCGTCGACATCGTCGGCGGCGGCGAGCTCCACCCGGCGGAACAGCGCGTTGCGCACCATCACACGGAAGGCCCGCGCATTGCCGGTGACAGTGTGATTCGGCGGGGTGGGTTCGGTCAGGTCGGTGCTATCGCTGGCCAGCCCGGTGAGCGCGGCCCATTCGTCCAACAAGGAACTGTCGGTAAGCCTGGTGACCTGACCGAGCCACTCGATGAGGTCTTCCAGTTCTTCGGTGCGAGCTGCCTCCGGCACGGTCTGGCGCAGCGCCCGATAGGCGTCCGACAGGTACCGCAACAGCAGGCCTTCGCTGCGTTGCAGTTTGTAGAAGGCCACATACTCGGCGAAGGTCATGACCCTCTCGAACTGGTCGCGCACCACTGACTTGGGGCTCACCGGGCTTTCGGCCAGCCACGGGTGCTGCACGAGTTCGCGGCTGTGAACGTCGTGCAGCAACTCGGCCAGCGGCTGTGGCCAACTGACGTCTTCCAAGATCTCTTGGCGTTCTTCGTAGTCGTAGCCGTCCGCTTTCAGTTCGGCGACCGTCTCGCCGCGGGCTTTGAACTGCTGGGCCAGCAGGATCACCTTGGGGTCCTCCAGCGTGGCCTCGATGACGCTGACCACGTCCAGGGCGTAGCTGGGTGCGGCCTGGTCCAACTCGCCGATCGCCGACAGTGCGAAGGCACTCAGCGGCTGATTGAGTGCGAAGTCGTGCTGGAGGTCCACAGCCAGGGCGTAGCGGCGTCCGCCCGGCGTCGGCTCCGGCAGCCGAGTGACCACGCCGGAGCGGATCAGTGAGCGGCCCATGGCCGCGGCGCGGCGGATCAGGCGCCGGCGCACCGCGGGATCGGTGGTGCAGGAGTCGATGAGGGTGATGAAGGCGGTGCCAGTGTCCTCGTCGCGCTGCAACAGGTTGAGCAGCAGGGAGTGGGTTACGCGCATCCGTGCCCGGAGCAGTTCCGGGGTGGACTCGATCAGTTTGGTGAAGGACGCCTCGGTGTAGTTGATGAAACCCTCCGGGGGCTTCTTGCGGCGCACACTCTTGAGCTTCTTGGCGTCGTCGGCGAACTTGGCTGCGATGCGCACATTCTCGACTTCGTGGTCGGGGGCCTGAGCCACCACATAGCCGACCGTGTCGAATCCCGGACGGCCAGCCCGTCCGGAGATCTGATGGAACTCGCGACTGCTGAGCAGTCGACCGCGGCGTCCGTCGAACTTGGTAAGCGCGGCGAAGAGCACCGTGCGAATCGGCACATTGATCCCTACTCCGAGGGTGTCGGTGCCGCAGATGACGGTGAGGAGCCCGCGCTGAGCCAGGGTTTCGACGAGCCGTCGGTAGCGCGGCAGCATACCGGCATGGTGCACCGCGATTCCGGCATGCAGCAGTGTCGAGAGGGTCTTGCCGAAGCCGCCGGCGAACCGGAAACCGCGCAAGGCCTCGACCAGTGCGGCGCGATGGCGACGATCCACGATGCCCGAGCTGAGCAGTGATTGGGCTCGATCCACTGCTTGGGACTGGGTGGCGTGCACGACGTACACCGGCGCCTGCTGATCGCTGATCAGGCTCTGGATGGTTTCGTGAATCGGCGTAGTGGCCCACGAGTAGACCAGCGGCACCGGTCGCACGGCGTCGCTGATCGCCGCACTCGCACGCCCGGTGGCCCGGTGGAGTTCCTCGCCGAGTTGGCGGACATCTCCCAGCGTGGCCGACATGATGACGAACTGGGCCTGCGGGAGTTCCACCAAGGGCACCTGCCAGGCCCAGCCCCGATCCCGGTCGGCAATGAAGTGGAACTCGTCCATCACCACCTGATCGACTGCGGCGCTACGGCCCTCACGCAGCGCGATGTTGGCCAGGATCTCAGCGGTGCAACACACGATGGGGGCATCGGCATTGACCGACGCGTCGCCGGTGACCATGCCGACATTGTGGGCTCCGAAGATGCCACACAGGGCGAAGAACTTCTCGCTGACCAGCGCCTTGATCGGTGCGGTGTAGTAGCTGCGCCCGCCCTGGGCGAGAGTCGCGAAGTGTGCTGCGGTGGCGATCAGCGATTTTCCGGACCCGGTCGGGGTTGTGACGATGACATTGGAGCCGGTGAGGATCTCCAAAATGGCCTCTTCTTGGTGCGGATACAGGCTGATGCCGTCGGCACCGGCGGCGTCGACCACAGCGGCGTACAGGGCATCAGGGTCAGCGTCGGCGGACACGCCAGCAGAGAGTCTCATCGCGCCCATCGTCTCACCCCGGGCCGGCCCGAGAACCCGCCGGAGCTCCCGGCGAAACAGCGATGGCCTAGGAGGCTGCCGTATCGCTGAAGGCGGTCTTGGGCACGAACAACAGGGCCACCGCGGCGGCCAGTGCGGTCAGGCCACAGACCGTCCACACGGTCACATAGCCGCTGAAGGATCCCGCAGTCTGGGCTGCGCTGCCATCGGCATGGGTGGCCAGCGCGATGCCGAACACCGCCGAGGCCACTGCCCCGCCGACAGTCTTCACCGAGTTCGTCAGCCCGGTGGCCACGCCGGTTTGTCCCAGCGGTGCAGCAGCGGCCGCCGCGGCCGGCAGTGCGGCAACCAGCGCCCCCGACCCCAGACCGGCGATGACCATGTTGGTCAACGTCTGCACATAGGTGTCGTGAAGCGGCAGGAACAGCAGATAGCCGATTGCCACCATGGCACTGGCACCGACCAGCGCCCAGCGCGGCGTGACGAATTTGGTGACCAACGGCAACGTGAGTGCCCCCACGACCAGCGACAGCACGTAGACGCCGATCAGAATCGACGTCTGCCCGCTGCTCACCCCCAGGCCGTAGCCGTAGATGGTTGGATCAGTGCGCGCGAAGGTGGACAGCGGTGCTTGGGCTCCGAGGACGCTCACGCCGAACAGGCCGGCAGTGAGGAATACCGGCCACAGCGCAGGCTGGACGAACATGCGGACGTCAACCACGGGGTCGTCGTTGCGCAGCTCCCACATCACGAAGGGGATGAACATCAGCAGGCCCACGACGATCACCAGCCACGGCATCACGCTCGATGCACCCTGGATGCGAAGCAGGAACAGCCCGCCGGTGAAGGCCAACAGGGCGACCGCCACCAGGAGCAGACCCGCCACATCGAAGGTGCCGCCGTGCAGGTCGGGCGATTCCTTGACTCCGAACAGGATGACGAAGAAACACGCGGCCACCGCGATCGCGGGAATCCACAGGATGTACGGCAGCGGGATGACTTCGATGAGCTGGCCGGACGCCAGGGCTGCCAGGATCACCCCGATTTCCAGCGAGCCGACCAACAGACCCGCAGCGCGCCGGGTGAGCACGGCCGGGTGCCCGGTGGAACGGGCCCGGGAGTAGATGAGCGCAGTTTCCAAGGGAAGCCACACGATATAGAAGCCCTGCAGCGACCAAGCGACCAGGAACAACCAGAAGTTCCCGGTCAGCGGCATCGCGATGCTCGCGACCGCCGTCAAGGCAGTGGAGACCAGCAACATGCGCCGGTGGCCGATCATGTCGCCGAGTTTGGCGAAGGCCGGGATGACGATGGCGGCCACCATGGCCTGGCCACCTTCGAGCCAGTTCACATCGGCGTCCGGAACCCCGAAATGGCGTGCAATATCGGTCAGCAGCGGGGTGTAGAAGCCTTGGATCACGCCACTGGTCAGCTCGACGAAGACCAGAAAACCGACCACTGCACCCAGCGCACCGAAACGGATCTTGCCGGCGTCCACCGCCACGGGTTCACTCATGAGTCACTCCTGCCAGTCCGAGCATCAGTGCTCGATAGAACCGTTCACCGCGCCGCAGCGCATCGATACTGACCCGCTCATCGACTCCGTGGATGCTGGCACGCTGTGCTGCGTCCATCTGGAGCGGGGCGAAGCGATAGACATCGGCCACGAACCGGTGCCAGTGCCGACCATCGGTGGCTGCCATCGTCAGATACGGCAGCGTTGCCACGCCGGGGTAGCTCGCTTCGACGGCGTCGATGATCAGCTTCCAGGCCGCATTGGTGGTGCTCGCCTCGGGGGTGGGCTCGTCACCTTCCACCAGTCGCACGATCACCTCGGAATCTGCAATGACTCGCCGCAGCCGAGCCATCACACTAGCGGTGCTCTCGCCAATATTGATGCGAATGTTCAGCGTGGCCGAGGCCGACGACGGCAGCACATTGGAACTGCTGCCGCCATCGAGCATGGTGGGGGCCAGCGTGGTACGCACCATGGCGGTGGCTTCATTGCCTGCGAGCGGCAGCGCCCGTGCACTGATCACCGGCGCGCGTCCCACCAGTCGGTAGGCGGCGGCATAGAGCGGCTCGGCATGGTCTGCGATGGCGCCGAAGAGTTGACTCACCGTGCGTGGGGTGTGCGGCGGGAACGGATTGCGGTTGAGTTTGGCGACCGCCTTGGCGATGCGTCCGACCGCGGTGAGGCCGGAGGGTGCCGAGGCGTGACCGCCGGTGCCGGAAGTGCTCAGTTCCACGGTCATCACGCCTTTTTCGGCCAGACCCACCATGGCGAACCAGCCCGGGACACCCGGGAACGGAATCTGGGTGATTGCGCCGCCTTCGTCGATCACGAAGGCTGGACGCACGCCGCGCTCCCGCAGCGTCTCGGCGATCAGCCGGGCGGCGTGCCCATGATCTTCTTCGTCGCCTCCCAGGCACAGCAACACCCGCATCGGGGGCGCCCAGTCCTGGGCCAGCAGGTTCTCCACCGACTCCAGCAGGGTGCACAGCGCCCCTTTGTCGTCCAGCGCGCCCCGACCGAGCACTTCGCCCTCGACGATGCGGCCTTCGAAGGGAGGGGCGCCCCATTCCGCTTCTTGACCGACCACCGGCACCACATCGAAGTGGGCCATCAGCACGACCGGTGGCTCATCGGTGGGCGTTGCCGGTGCCCAGTCGAAGACCAGGCCCAGTTCGCCGATCTTCTCCTTGGCGAGCTTGGCGTGAATCAGCGGATACAGCTCAGCGAGAAGCTGCTCGAACTCCTCGAAGACTCCCAGGCCGGTGTGGGGCAGATCGACCGAAATCGTCGGGAGTTGGATCATCCGCGACAGGCGCTCAGCGATCCCTTCCCGAGCTGGTGTGGAATCGGCCGGCGGTGGCCATTCAGCGTCCATGCCCGCAGCCTAACGTGGCGTTCGGGTCAGCCAGGTTACGTTCCGGGTCTAGGGTCAACCCATGAGTCAACTGGCTGAGGCCATCGCAGCCTCCGAACGAATTGTGTTCTTCGGAGGCGCCGGGGTCTCCACCGAGAGCGGCATCCCTGATTTCCGCTCCGGTGGTGGTCTGTACAGCAAGAGCATCGGCACCTTCAGTCCCGAGGAGATCCTCAGTCACTCCTTCTTCGTCAAACACACCGAGGAGTTCTTCGACTACTACCGCGCCAACCTGCTGCACCCCAAAGCCAAGCCCAACCCCGCCCATCTGGCGCTGGCCCGACTGGAGCAGGCTGGCAAGCTGACCGCCATCATCACTCAGAACATCGACGGCCTGCACCAGGCCGCGGGCTCACGAAAGGTGCTCGAGTTGCACGGCAGCGTGCATCGAAACACCTGTCGCAAGTGCGCGCGCCGGTATCGGCTGGACACCATCTTGGAGTCCACCGGAGTGCCCACGTGCCCCTGCGGCGGGGTGATCAAACCCGATGTGGTGCTGTACGAGGAATCCCTGGATTCAGGGGTGATGACAGCTGCGGCGCACTACCTGTCGAAAGCCGACCTCCTCATCGTCGGGGGCACCTCACTGGTCGTCTACCCGGCAGCCGGACTGGTGCGATCCTTCACCGGCAATGCTCTGATCCTCATCAACAAGCAGCCCACCACCATGGACCATCTCGCGACGATGACGATCACCGAGCCCATCGGTGAGGCACTCGGTGCCGCAGTCCCCTGACCGCACGCATCGCTGCATTGGGCCGGCTTAGTGCCCGTCGGCCACAATGGCGTCATGAGAAAGCTGCTGCGGTTGGATGCACACGCCAAGGCCGAGTTGAAGCAGACCTTGGGTGTGCGTCCGCAAGTATTGGCGGTCGCCACTGGTCCACACGGTCCGGTGGCGGGCTTGCCCGATCGATTGGTCTACCGAACTCCGGACGGCTGGGCGCAACTGCCGTGGCACACCGTGGAGCGCGGGCGTTGGGACAGCGAGCAAGGGGCTTTGCTGTGGACCACCATCGACGGCACCTCAGGGTCGTTGGCACTACAGGACGCGGCGGCGCTGCTCCAACTGTTCAATGAGCGCGTCGAGGCCACCATCATGTGCGCTCAGACCGTGATGCTGGGCGGGAAACGATCGGCCGTGGTGAGTGCCCGCCAGGACCTCACAGATCCCACTGCCCCCTTGCAGTGGCATGTCTCTGCCGGTGAGCACACCGCGCTGGCGGGATTGTCCGACGAACCCGCGGTGAAGGCGGCCATGGCCCAACTGCGCGACGAGTACGACCTGAGCTGAAGTTCTGGTAACGTATCGCCCCGCGCCAGCGCGCGATCCCCTGTAGCTCAATTGGCAGAGCGTCGGACTGTTAATCCGTAGGTTCCTGGTTCGAGTCCAGGCGGGGGAGCTTCTGTTTTCCGTGGCCGCACGGACCTGAAGGGTAGGGTGCCCTGGTGGTCGAAGCCTCCGATTCCGGGTCCCGCTTTCGCCCTGACATCCAAGGGCTGCGCGCCGTCGCGGTGTCCGCCGTCGTCTTGTACCACGCCGGACTCCCGCTGCTGCCGGGTGGGTATGTCGGTGTCGACGTGTTCTTCGTCATCAGCGGATTCCTGATCACGTCACATTTGCTTTCCGGGCTGGCCCGCCACGGCCGAGTCTCCTTCGCTGAGTTCTACGCTCGTCGCGCCCGTCGCATCCTTCCGGCCTCCTTTGTGGTGTTGATCCTGTCCACAATCGCCGCCGTCGTGTGGTTCCCACCGGTACTCATGAGCCAGGTGTGGCGCGGCGCGGTCGCCACCGCCCTATACGTGCCCAACGTTCTTTTCGCAGTCCAAGGCACCGATTATCTTGCCGACACTGCGCCTTCGCTGTTTCAGCACTACTGGTCCTTGGGCGTGGAGGAGCAGTTCTACCTGATCTGGCCGGCTCTGCTGGCGCTGGGCTGGAAGGCGTTCGGGTCAAAGACCGTGCTCAAGGTGGTGCTGGCACTGCTCGTGGCGGCATCCTTCGGCTTGGGGGTGTGGCTCACCTTCGTCTCTCAGCCATGGGCGTTCTTCTCACTCCCCACTCGGGCTTGGGAACTCGGGCTCGGCGCCGCCATCGCATTCCAGCTACAGCAGAGGTCCCGGCTCATTCCGGCCAAAGCGGCTCCGATCGTCGGCTGGCTGGGCATCCTCGCCATCGTGGCCGCTTCGATCTTGCTGTCCTCCAACACCCTGTTCCCCGGCTATTGGGCCGCACTTCCGACTCTGGGGACGGCGGCTGTCATCGCCGCCGGTGCCACGGCCTCACGGTGGGGACCTACCTCGGTGCTGTCGACACCGCCGATGCAGTTCCTGGGGCTGATCTCCTACTCGCTGTACCTGGTGCATTGGCCGGCGTTGGTGGTGCCGCAAGCCGCCGTGGGTTTCGGGAATCCCTTGCCACTGCGGTCCACCTTGTCCATTGCCGTGCTGTGCGTTCCGGCAGCGTGGTTGTTGTACCGGTTCGTCGAGAACCCCATGCGCAGCACACCGTTTCTCGCCAAGGCGCGACCTCGGCGTTCTCTGTGGGGGGCCTTGGTCGGTTCGCTGGTGTCGATTTCGCTGGCGAGCGCCGCTTTCGCTGGCTCGTCTGCGACCCAGCTGTCCAGCACGACGTCCGTCGCGGCGACGGCCATATCCGAATCGCCGGTCGGCACGGCGTTCGTGCCGACGAACCTCACACCGTCGCTCCGCGAGGCCGCTGACGATCTGCCGGCCCTGTACGCCGACGGCTGCCATCGCAGCGCGCCGTCCACCGATTCGCGGGGCTGTCTCTACGGCTCGCCGACAGCCCCCCAGATCGTGTTGTTCGGCGATTCCCACGCCGCGCAGTGGTTTCCGGCGCTCCACCGCTATGCCCAACAACACGGCTTGGCCATCATGGCGTACACGAAAAGCTCATGCCCTTCGGTCTGGGTGGATTCGGTCAACGACGGCGTGATCTATCAGCAGTGCCTCACGTGGCGCGCCGCGGTCATCAAGCGGATCGCTGCGAAACCTCCTCGACTGGTCGTCCTCTCCAACTACTCCCGTGAGTTGGTCGACGGCAACCCAGCGACTCGCGATGCCCGCTGGCAGCAGGGCCTGATCGACACGATCGATCAGCTGGGCGCGCCTGCCGCCGTGATTCTTGACACCCCCGAATTCGCTGAGACCCCTGCAGATTGCCTTTCGTCCCACCTCGACGACACCGCCTCGTGTGACGCGCCCCGCGACCGAGCATTGAATCCCGGAATCCAGCACGCCGAGGTGACCGCGGCATCTCGAACCGGCACCCCGGTGCTCGACCCGACCATCTACCTGTGCAATGCGATGACCTGTCCGGCTATTCAGGGCAACACTCTGGTCTACCGGGACAAGCACCACCTGACGGCGACCTTCAGCTCCTTGCTCGGCCCCACCCTGGGTGCGCACCTGGAGCCTTACCTGGGCAGGCGTCCCAAGTAAGCCGCCGCCCAGCGGCCCGAGTTGTACAGCGGCGCGCGTCACAGTGATCAGCCTGGGGTGTAACAACTCCCCGGCTGAAGACGTTTCCCTAGATGGAAAGGCAATCATGGGACTCGACGACACGACTGAACCTCGGGTGGTGGCACGCAACATCACTCGCGACGATCCGACCTGGGGTCAGGTTGCGGCCTTCTTGGACGCAGCCGACAGCGCCTACACCGACGCCCCCTCCCCAACCCAGCAGGCGGTGCACTTGGCCGCCATCTCGCAAGCCTTCCACGACGACGCTCCCCAAAGGAATAAGACCATGCCCGATATTCGCTCCCGCCAGCGCGGACGCACCGCCCTGGGTGCCATGCTCGCCGCTTTCGTTGTAATCGGTGGTGGTGTCACCGCCGCCAGCGCTTTCGGAGGTTTGACGCTGTTGCCGACGCAACAGGAGCCTCAGCAAGTACCAGCACCAATGCTGATGGACTCTGAGGCAGACCTGGCCGACACTGACACTGGTGAGGAAGGCGATGATGCAGATGAGGAATCGGCGGCCAGTCCCAAGCCGGCCAGCAAGATGGAATCGGTCGAGACTCACAGCTCGGATGAGTCTGAGTCGAGCGATCCCTACGACCCGCCCAAGCAGACCACAACTCACCAAGAGGATGAGGGTGACGACGATGACGACGCCTCCCACTCCGATGACCGCGACGATCACGAAGACGATGAGGACCACGAAGACGAATCAGACGACTGATTCTGGTCGCCGTCACAACCCCGCCCCCGACTCTGCGGCGCGCCTCGGCCACCGGGGCGCGCCCGCAGATCGCACCTAGCATCGGCTCATCATGTCGCTGGAATCCCGCTTCGACGACGTCTTGTCGGCAGCCACCGACGGGGCTGACTGGGCGTGGGAAGAGCTGTATCGAGAGCTTGCCCCGGGACTGTTGAAGTTCCTGACCGGTCAGGGTGCTAGCGACCCAGAGGATTGTGTGGGCGAGGTATTCGTTCACATGGTGCGCAGGCTGGGCACCTTTGAAGGCACCGAAGCACAGTTCCGAGCCTGGGCGTTCACGATCGCCCGCCATCAGCTCATTGACCAGTGGCGTCGTGACAAACGACGTCCTCTCAGCAGTGATCGCGATGTGGTGGCCGCCGCTGATCGGCTCACGCCCGTCGATCCAGAAGAATCAGCGACGGTGCAGCGAGCAGCAATCGACCAGATTCTCAGCGGGCTCAGCACCGATCAGAGGTCGGTGCTGCTGCTGCGCTTCCTCCACCAGTTCACGATTCCCGAGACGGCATCGATCATGGGCAAGACCGAGGGTGCGATCCGAGTGCTGCAGCATCGAGCGCTGCACGCGCTGCGTCGCACTCTGGCCGAACATCCCGACGATGCCTGGCTGCTGCCGGCCGCAGCCTTTTTGGGCGACAGCCAATAGGACTGGGTGGCACCCCAGAAAGAGGTGCTTAGTTGGGCACCGCATTGCTTCTATAGTGCGCCATACGCGCGTACTCTCGAATTACCAGTTCAGGAGTCGCCATCCGGGTTTCTTTGTAGGACCGGTAGATATGGCGGCATCATGACCTCCATCGATGCACCCTCCCCTGCGACCGCCCGCATTGCTGGCTCCTCCCCCGTCCGTGAGGCGTTCGAGAAGCGGACGCGCAGCTTCACCGAACTCGCCCAACTCGTGCGCACCTCCGGTCTCAACAACCGCACCCACTGGTTCTATCTGGCCGTGGCGAGCGCACTGATCGCAGCTTTGGGCGGCGCCATCACCGGCATGATTCTGCTGGGCGATTCCTGGTTCCAACTGCTGATGGCAGCCGCCCTGGGCATCATCTTCACCCAGTTCGCCTTTCTCGGACACGAAGCGTCCCACCGCCAGGTGCTGAAGTCCGCGCCGGCCAATGATCGGCTGGGACGCGTGCTGTCGACCGCCTTCGTCGGGATCAGCTACTCGTGGTGGATGAACAAGCACACCCGGCATCACGCCAATCCCAACAAGGTCGGTAAGGATCCCGACATTGCACTGGGAAATGTCGCCTTCACCACCGAGGACGCGGCGCAGAGTACGGGCTTTCGGGCGTGGGTGATCCAACGCCAAGGCTGGCTGTTCTTCCCGTTGCTGCTGCTGGTGGGCCTGGATCTGCACCAGACGTCGATTCGCAGCCTGTTCACCCGTAAACCCCAACCGGGCAGAGTGTTGGAGCTCAGTCTGATCGCGGGCAGATTCGCCCTCTATCTCGGCGCATTGTTCTGGCTGCTGCCACTGGGAATGGCCTTCGCCTTCCTGGGAGTGCAGTTGGCCGTATTCGGCGTCTACATGGGTGCCAGCTTCGCGCCCAACCACATCGGGATGCGGATCGTTCCCGCCGATGTCCGCCTCGACTTCTTGAACAAACAGGTTCTCACCTCGCGCAATGTGCGGGGCGGGTGGTGGATAACCACCCTGATGGGTGGCTTGAACTTCCAGATCGAACACCATCTCTTCCCGAACATGCCGCGTCCGCACCTGCGTCGCACTCAGAAGCTGGTTCGGGCTGCCTGTGACGAACACGGCATCACCTACACCGAGAATTCGCTGCCGCAGGCGTTGGCGATCGTGGTGCGCTACATGAACGACGTGGGTCTGGCGGCCTCGGCGAAGTTCCAATGCCCGACCGCAGCAGGCATGGGCCGGTTCTGAGCGGCGCCACCGAGCTACGTCTTTGCTGCCGTTTCGTTGCCGGACTCGCTGGTAGCCGAAAGAATGTCACCGTGCGTCGAACCGTCGACGCCACACCAGTGAGGTGACCCCAATGACCGCTGAGGAATCGACTCCGCAATCCACCTCGACTGCTGACGGGGGTCAGGCCACCACAGGCAACGTCGAGGATTCCTCCACCCGCCAGCGCAGTGTCATCGAGGTATTTACCGTCGTGATCTTGTCCACGGTGGCCATCCTGACCGCGTGGTGCGGCTTCGAGGCCTCCAAGTGGGGCGGCGAGATGTCGATCGCCTTCAGCCAGGCCTCCTCGGCTCGGATTCAGGCCACGAACGCCGACGGCACAGCGCGCGATGCCCGCATGTTCGATCTGGTCATCTGGGCCAACTACGTGCAGGCCGTCGCCAACGACCAACCCAAGCTGCAGGCCTATATCGAATCCCGGTTCACTCCCGCTTTCGCGAAAGCCTTCACCGCGTGGAAGGACGGCGGACGGGTGGAGTCCAGCCCCTTCGCCAACCCGGCCTATGTGCCCGAAGGCACTCTCAAAGCTGCCGAACTCAACGCCACCGCGGACGCCAAGTTCGCTCAGGCGCTGGAGAACAATCAGCGCGGCGACAACTATTCGTTGCTGACGGTGTTGTTCGCCCTCGTCCTGTTCCTGGCTGCGGTTGCCCAACGCTCACGCACCGTGAAGGGTTCCTGGGCGCTGCTCGGCTTGGCGATCACCGTCGCACTGGTCGGTGCCGCGATCATGTTCAGCTTCCCGATCAAGATCTGAGGCTTCGACGAGCTCAGCCAACCGGAGAGCAGCCCACACACAAGCTTCACATTGGGCCCATGGGGCCTTCATCAGCGCTGCCTAGGTTCTTCAGTGTCACCACGAACTACCAAGGAGGACCCCGAAATGAAGACCTGGCACAAACAAGCAATCGCCGCTTCGGCGATCGTGGCCGGTCTCGGTCTGGGAGTCAGCGCCGCAGCAACTGCAGCCCCGATTCAAATCCCCACCCCGAGCCCCACCACCACAAGCGCCACCACGACGGTCAGCGCCGACGTCGCCAAGGACCTGGCCTACATGCGCGAGGAGGAGCGGCTGGCCCGCGACACCTACCTGGCCATCGCCAAGCTGTACCCCGACAACGCGATCCAGTTCGAGCGGATCGCCAACTCCGAGCAGCGCCATTACGACTCAGTCGGTTACCTGCTGAGCCGCTACGGGCTCAGCGATCCGTCCGCCGGGAAGGCTGCCGGCAGCTACGCCTACCCTGCCTTGACCGACTTGTACAGCACGTTGCAGGCTCAGGCCAAGACGTCGCTGACCGAGGCCTACAAGGTGGGCGTCGCCGTTGAACAGGTCGACATCGACGACTTGAACAAGGCACTGGCGACCAATCTGCCCGCCGATGTGAAAGCGGTGTTCGGCAATCTCAAGGCCGGCTCCGACAACCACCTGGCCGCCTTCACTGCGCTGCGCGATGGCAAGACCGTCGGCGTCGGCATGGGTGGCCCCCAGAACGGTCGCGGTGGCTATGGACGCCAAGCGACCGCTGATCCGTCATCAACCGTGACCCCCGGGTACGGCGCTGGCCAGGGCTATGGACGAAACGGTGGCCAGGCCCGTCCCGCGGATTGCCCACTGAGTTGATGCATCGGACGCGTGTTGGGTGGGGTGCCCTCGGGCATCCCACCCGATGCGGTGTCTAGGCTGACTCCCAACCGAGCAAAAGGGGCCCACCATGGCAAGGCGAGTGCTGATCGTTGATGACGAGCCACCGATTCGCACGGTGCTGTCGGCCTATCTGGAGGCGGACGGCTTCGACGTGGTGCAGGCCGGCACCGGAGCCGACGCCCTCAAGCGGGTGCTTGATGTCAGCGAACCTGTCGATTTGGTGCTGTTGGACGTCGGGCTGCCCGACCTGAACGGCATTGAGGTGCTCACCATGATCCGGGCGAAGTCGGAGGTTCCGGTCATCCTGGTCACCGCCCGCAGCGAAGAGGTCGACAAGCTGGTGGGGCTCAGCGTCGGCGCCGATGACTACATCACCAAGCCGTTCAGTCCCCGCGAGGTGGTGGCCCGGGTGAATACCGTGTTGCGCCGCATTCAGCGTCCGGCGCCCGCGGAGGGGCCGGTTGATCCGGTGCTGCGATTCAGTGGCGGATTGAGCATCGACCCCGACCGCCGCGAGGTGCTGGTGGCCGGAGCATCCAAGGAACTGTCAGCCTTGGATTTCGATCTGCTGTGGGCGTTGGCCAACGCACCAGGGCGGGTCTTCTCCCGGGCACAACTGTTGGAGAAGGTGTGGGGCTACGACTTCTATGGCGATGACCGAGTGGTCGATGTGCATATCCGCAGCCTGCGCAGTTCGTTGGGCGACGACGCCACAAACCCGGCGATCGTAGGCACCGTGCGCGGTGTGGGCTACAAATTCTTGCCCCGCACCGAGGAGGCGTGATGAATCGGCTCAGTGTGCGGCTGGTGGTCAGCCATGTGCTGGTGGCCCTGATCGGCGTGGTGGCCACCTTCGGGGTGGTGCGCTGGCTGGCGCCGGCGATGTTCGACGAGACGCTGCGTCGCCAAACCGGCACCGGAGGACGCGGCCCCGGCATGGGCGGCGGGCCCGGCACGTCCGGCGCCGGCATGGTGCTGCGCGACCAACTCGCTACCGCGGTCACCCAGGCCCTGCTGGTCGGCGCCGTGGTCGGGATCCTTGCCGCGGCTGTGTTCGGCGTATTCGCTGCCCGTCGCGTGATTCACTCGCTCAGCGCCGTGCGTACCGCGACACGTCAGATCGCCGACGGGAATTACGCCGCCGAAGTTCCCGAACCCAAGGAGGCCGAACTGGCCGAGTTGGCCTCCGATGTGAATCAACTAGGTGAGGCGTTGGCTCAGACCGAGGCTCATCGCATGCGGCTGCTCGGCGAGGTTGCCCACGAACTGCGCACTCCCCTGACGGTCATCGACGGCTACGTCGAAGGCATGATCGACCAGGTGCTGCCCACCACTCCGGAGAACCTCGCCCAGATCACCGACGAAACCCGACGCCTGCGTCGCCTCGGCGAGGATCTGTCGTCACTGAGCAAGGCCGAAGAGGGGCGCCTGGGCCTGCGGATCCAGCCGGCCAATGCCAGCGCGATTGTGCAGGCTGCCGCGGAACGTCTGCGTCCTCAGATCGAGGACGCCGACGTCACGCTGGTGGTGGCACCGTCGGGCTCGCTGCCGGTGAACTGTGACCCCGACCGAATCGCGCAGGTGGTGACCAATCTGGTGGGCAATGCGCTTCGCGCCACGCCTGCCGGTGGCACGATCACGGTGAGGACTCGGATTGCCGACCGCCGCGCCCTGATCGAGGTTTCCGACACCGGGGTTGGACTCACCTCCGATCAACTGCCGCGCATTTTCGAGCGGTTCTACCGGGTCAACGATCAGCGCATCGGCGAATCCGGTTCCGGTATCGGGCTGACCATCTCCCGCGGTATCGCCCGGGCGCACGGCGGCGAGCTGACGGCCACCTCGGCCGGGCTGGGCCACGGTTCGACGTTTACGCTGGCGCTGCCGTTGAGCCCGTCCGGGTCGCCTGCCTAGTGGACCACTTCGCTGCCTGGCGGCACAGCGCCGGGAACTGCCGCCAGGCTCCTGCGGTGCGATGGTCGAAGCATCACACCAGCTTCGCCTCGGCCAGCAGCTCCTCCAGGTAGGTTCCTTCGATCTTTCGCAGCGCGATTCCTTCGATGAAGCGCGCCAGCAAAGGCAGCTTCACTTCGTCGAGCTTGGTCTGGCCGTTGAGGTAGTAGACCGCGTTGAGCAGGGTGCGCATGTCGAACGATGAGGCGAAGACTTCCGGCACTCCCCGATCAACTCCGGCCAGGGTGTAGACCGCTTCCATTGCGGTGCGCACCGAGTACTCGGTGGTGAAGACGGTGTCGCGTTCGGTTTCGGCGAAGTTGCCGATGAAAGCCAGATTCTTCGAGCCCGCAGGCACGACGTCGGGCCGATCACCGAGTGCTCGCGGCATGAAGTAGGAGGTGATGTAGGGCATGTGGCACGGAATCGTGTGGGCGGAGCTGCGAGCCAAGTCGGCGATCTGGTCGGTCGGTACGCCCAGGTGGTAGAGGAACTCCTCGCACAACTCGACGCCGGTGCACTCCTTGATGGTCTTCTTCACGTAGTCGCCGACGCGATCTGAGAACAGGCCGTAGACCCACAAGACGAGTTCCTTGCTGGTGTCTTGGGCGGCGAAGTGCGGCTGGCGACTCATGGTGAACCCGTACAGCCACGACGAGTCCCGGAAGTTGCAGGGGCCACCGGTGATGATTGTGCCGCTGCGCGGATCGCGTCCGGTGAGTTCGGCGATGTAGGGGGCGATCTTGTCGTCGGTGAGAGTGATGGTCGCCGAGATGACCCAATTGGCTTCGGGAATGTTCTCGCAGAACTTCTCGGGCCGTCCGAAGGCTGGGTCCTGAACGGCGAGCTGCTTCCACAGGCTCCACGCGCCGCCGGCGTCGGTCACGATGGGAGCGGGATGATCGTCATCGCCGAAGGTCGTGCTTTCGGTGATGGAGCCGTTGGTGATGAAGACCCAGTCGTTTTCGCTGAGTTCGATGGTGCGCTGCTGGCCCTTGGTGGTCATGGTGAGGCTTCGCGCCAGCTTGGTGCCGTTGGCGGTGTCCACCTGAATGCCGGTGACTTCGGTGTCGTATTGGAACCGAACCCCCTGGTCTTTGAGGTAGGCCGTCAGGGGCAGGATGAGCGATTCGTACTGGTTGTAGCGAGTGAACTTCAGGCTGCTGAGATCGGTGAGGGTCGCGATGTGATGGACGAAACGCAGCAGGTAGCGGCGCATCTCCATCGCACTGGCCCAGGGCTCAAAGGCGAACATGGTGGCCCAGTACAGCCAGAAGTTCGAGGCGAAGAACTCCTCGCCGAAGAACTCGTCGATCCGCTTGTCCTGCAGATCGGATTCCCTGGTGAGGGCCAGGTTCAGCATTTCTTGCACGGCCTGCGGGCTGAGCGTCAGTTCATGCATCTGCGGGATGGGCACGCCTTGGTTTTCGACCGCACGGCAGTTCGACGAACTGGGATCGGCCTTATGCAGCCAATACATCTCTTCGAGCACGGTGGCGCCGGGGGTATCCAGCGACGGGATGGAGCGGAAGAGATCCCACAGGGTTTCGAAGTGCTCCTCCATCTCGCGTCCGCCGCGAACGATGAAGCCTTTGTGCTTGTCGAAGATGCCGTCCATGCTGCCGCCGGGCAGCCCGAGCTCTTCGAAGATGGTGATGCGCTCACCGGGCAGTTGAGCGTCGCGGATCAGGAAGGCAGCCGAGGCCAGCGCAGCGAGACCGGAGCCAACGAAGTAGGCCGACTTGTTGTCGATGCCTTCGGGCTTGCGTGGCCGTGCGAATGCCTCGAAATTGCCGCTGCTGTAGTACATGGGTGGGGCTCCCTTTTGCCGTATGGCAGCATCGTTGCCGCCTGGCGATTGATCGGTTGCTTCCAACCTAACGGGGAACACGGGTGCTCCGGGTGAGCGACAGCGGATTGCCCCGTGATCAACGAACCAGCAGCCCGGGAGCTGAGCCTGGCTGCCCCGTCGGCGGCTCAGTCGTCGACGGCATCAGCCTTCGCGTAGGCGGCGACGAGTTCCTTCTCCTGCACGAAGGAAGGCAGGAACACCGCAATCACGATGGTTCCGATGACGATGGCGATGGCACCCACCAGGTAGGCCGCCCACGCGCCGGCGACCATGCTGTGGGTGGCGGCGGCAACGATCTGCTCGCGGTATTGCGGATATTTGTCGGCCACATGCATCGCGGAGGCGTAGGAAGCCAGCAGTGCCTGGGTGACGTCATTGCTGATACTGGCGGTCTCGCCTGCGGCGGCAATCTGGCGGCGGAAGGAAACTGCGAACCCACCGGCCAGAATCGCCCCCAGAATGGACTGCATGATCGAGCCGCCCAGATCGCGCTGGAGGTCAGAGGTGGCTGAAGCCATGCCGACTCTCCGCACGGGCGTGCTTTCGGTCAGCGCCCGCGAGGCCGGTGTCATGGCGAAGGCCGCGCCGGTTCCGATAGTGAGGAAGCCGAAGCCCACCAACCAGTAGGGGGTCGTGGGGTTCCACAGCAAGGTGGTGAGGAATCCCACCAGGACGAACCCGTAGCCGACCAGCATGGTAAATCGGGAGCCGCGGGCTTCCAGGAGTCGAGCCGACAGCGGTGCGCACACCAGCAGTCCGACCGCTGAGGGGGTGATCGCCAGGCCGGCCTCCAGCGTGGAGTAGCCCAGAATGTTCTGCATGTACTGCTGGCCGACGAACAGTGCGCCCATCAACGAGCCGAACACGATGGTGCCACCGGTGGCCGGCACCCAGAACAGCCGTCGGCGGGCAACGCGCAGGTCGTAGAGGGGATGGCCGATCCGCAGTTGGCGCCACCCGAAAGCAGCGACTAGCAGCACGCCAACGATCAGGAGGACGACCCCGATCTGCACCTGCCCGGGGGCGAAGACCATGCTGATACCCAGCACCAAGCTGGCCACGGCCACCGTGGACGTCACTCCGCTGAGATGGTCCACCGGTTCGATGGATTCCTGGACGTGAGCCGGAACGTAGAGCACCACCAACACCAAGGCGATCGCGGCAATAGGCACCGCGATGAGGAATGCCGATCCCCACCACCAGGTGGTGAGCAGGAGCCCGGCGACAATCGAGCCGGCCACCGAGGCCATCGCACTCACGCCGGACCACATCGCGATGGCGCGGGTACGTCCGGGACCGACATGCCACAGTGCAGTGATCAGCGACAGGGTGGTGGGAAAGGCCATTCCGGCCGCGATGCCGGTGAACAGCCGCGAGGCCACCAGCATCTCGATGGATACCGAAAACGCTGACAGCAGGCTGGCCACGATCGTCAAGGCCAGTCCAACCATCAGCAGTTGCTTGCGTCCATAGCGGTCTGCGATGGCGCCGAAGTAGAGCACCGACATGGCCAGACCGAGCGAGCAGCCCACTGCGACGATGTTGAGGGCGGTCTGCGACGCACTGAAGGCATCGCCGATGTCGGGTAGCGCAACATTCGCAGCTGCCAGGTTGATGTTGCATACCAGCGCTCCCAGGATGAGCGCACTCAGCACCAGACCGGCGCGTTCAGGGACATCAGGGCGGGCATCGGTGCCCTCGGTGGTCTCGGGGGTCTCTGTCACGTCATCACAGTATCGAGAGCCGCGGTTTCCCACCGGGATGCGGAGCAGAAAGCCGCGTCATCGCTGAGCGCAGCGTTTTGCCCGCACGATGCACCGGAGGATAACTTGGCGCAGACGGCATCGGGGGCGGTAGCTCAGCCGGTCAGAGCAGAGGACTCATAATCCTTGGGTCGTGGGTTCGAGCCCCACCCGCCCCACTGAGCAGGTTACCGCTCATTCACTAGGCATCTTTTCCGCTCGGGTGAGCGGACCGAAACAGGACAGATGGGTGCACCAACCCTCTGTTGAACTACAGAGCCACGTCGCGCAATAACGATCAGAGACTCTGATGGTGCGCGAACGCCATAAGATCGCGTCAACCCGCAGGCTCGCGCCCGGCCATATCCGCACCGTCCTTAGGGGCCCAAGCAGGATCTCCGGCCCGTCACCCCGGCCAGCTCGCAGGCCAAGATCGTCGCCAGTGGATTGCCCCGTGGGAAACGCAATCTGAGCGAGGCCAGCGAGCGATCTACGCAGGGATCCCACGACGAGCGGCACGGTAGCCTCCAAGACGCTGGACTTCGAGACCCACCCGGAGAAGTGGAGCGCGAAGCGCCGCACCCAAAAGGGCCACCCGCAGCAGGCATCCACGCGGGCGAGTTGTGTGGGGACCCTGAAGCACCAACTGGGGCCGACGTTCGGCCGCATGCGACTCCGAGGCATCAACGAACACGCGACGCACCGTAGCCCCAAGGCGCGCTGGAGGGCCTCGGCGGCAACCCACTGAGTGACTGGAAGTCGTACGGGCCACGGAGAGCGATCATGAACAGCGTTGCCGATGAGGACCGACCCGGGGCTAGTCGGAACCTACCCTCGGGTCGGGCAACAGTCGAAGCGGTGCCGGTTCCCCCATCGAGGAGTTCAACGCGGCCGGCGAGCTTCACCATGCCAACTACCGCTCGACCGTGGTGGTCTAGGTGCGTTGGGGCTCGGCAAGGCGAATTGCTGGGTCTGGGCTGAGCCAACCAAGTCGGCGGCCGGCATCCGAGATGTCGCGGTTCCGCCACATCTGATCCCGTCCATCCTGCAACTCCTAGACACCTTCACTGCGCTCGACAAGGCCTTGATGCGGTTCCCGTGCGATAGTGGACGCCCGCAGAGGCCCTCCACTATCGCCAGCTACTTCAAGAAACCCGCAACAGTCGAGGCCGCTACGACCTCCGCCACACCGGCGCAGTGACGGCTGCTCAGCAGGGCGCCACGCTTGCCGCCTTGCAGGTACCACTGAGCCGTTCAGAGGCGAACGCCGCCCGGCTCTGCCAGCACATGGCGACGGGAAAAACCCGCTGACCACCGAGCGCAGGTCTATGAAAATTATGGCGGACGCAGTACTGACACCCAATTTTCGCCGCATCTCGGCTAACCTTCTGTAGCATTCGATCAACACGACTGAGAGCGGGTTTCCATTGTCTAACCGTCGCAAGAAGGTGCACGGAAGCACGCACCAAAGCCCAGCAATCGCGCCGACGCGAAGCACTCTGCCCGTAAACCCTTCACTCGATTCGACCGCAGAGCCCCCGGTCGCCATTGATGACGGAATAAAGGTGTTCTTGAGCTACGCTCGCGCCGACGACGCCGTCTTCGACATGATTCGACCGTTCAAAGAACTCCTTTCCCATTTCGTCTACGCCAAGGCCGGCCGGAGAGTGAGCGCGTTCATCGACCAGGATAATATTGAGTGGGGGGATATCTGGAGCGAGCGCCTAACCAATGAGATCTTGGGGGCGACTATATTTATTCCGCTCCTCAGCGCAGCGTACCTCGACAGCCCGAATTGCCGAGCGGAGTTTAATCGGTTCTACTCGAACGCGCAGACACTCGGCGTCACCGAGCTCCTCCTTCCCGTGCTGGTGCTGAAAGCCCCCGGCGTCTTCCACGACGCGTCACCCGATGAGATCGTAAGCGTTTCATCCCAGCGCCAGTGGGAGGACATCGAGGACGCGGTGCTTTCAGACCGAGGGTCGGCCGAGTGGAAGCGCACGATGGCCCGGTTGGCGGACCGTTTCGTACGGTCCTATCAAGCCGCGGAGGGTCGACTCGCCTTGCTCTCCCCGGACCAGCTTGGCGGCACATCGAACGATGCCAAAACGGCGGTCAAGGATGCAGAGGAGGACGAGTCGCCGGGGTTGTTCGAGATCATGGCGACCATAGACGCTCAAATGGCCACAATGACGTCGGCTGCGGAGTCGATGGCGCCTGCTATACAAGCGCTCGGCAATGCTGCGGAGGGTGCCGGGCCTTTGCCTCCAAGTCCTTCACCGAAAGAGATTCAGATGTGGTCCATCCGCGCGGCCCACGGGTTCGAATCACCAGCCCGTGAAATCGAGAGCGTGGGTCACCAAATGTTCACTGCGACAACGGAGCTCGACTCTGCAATGCAGAGGCTTCGTTATCTTGCCGGGTCAGCCCCAGATTCAATGGGCCTATCGAAGGCGTACGCTGATTTGGTTGCGCCGCTATCAGGCCTCTCAGAGGTACGTGACCAGCTGATGGATCTCTTGGAGACTATGAGGCCAGCAGAGTTGCTCTCCGTTCCCCTCCGCAAGTCGCTCGTACCTGCTCGACGAGGGCTGACGCGAGTCACAGACAGCATTCAGCTAATACAGGCCTGGGCAACCTGAGCGGGGATCGCGTCGATAGCCCTTGACTGCGGGCACGTTTCGAAGCAGGTTGTCGAGGTCATGCAATCGGAACCGGATCATTCCGCGACCACCGTCGGGCAGTTCAAAATGGGCACCGTTACGTCGAAACATGAATACTCGCCCAAGATCGTTCGCGTTCTTCACACATATCCGGCGGCTTCTTCCCGGCAGGAGGGCTTCTGGCTGCCCAGATGTGACCAACGCACGTTTCGGAGCCTGCGCTCCACGCGAGCGAAAGACAGTGCGAGGCCTGTAGCCCGATTGAAGCAGGTCCGTTTGCATCCGACCCCCTCACTTCCAAGTACCGAGATCCGACCCTGCCTTTCGAAGACTGCCTGCAAGGTAACGCTGGCGCGACTGAACTCGAGGCGCACACAGGCCAAGGCTCTCATCAACCGCATACGCGAACGCCATCTGCCCTCGGCGGTGTGCGATCGGCCCGCACACCAGCGGATTGCTGCCACAGCGGGCTTTCGGCGAGACGAACCGACGCCAGGCTGACCGCGAGAAGTTCCGTCGCTTCCCAGAGAGGCGCTCGAACTCACGGCGCAACCGGGTTCCTGGGCGAACCTCGCAGACGAGGGGTGCTGGACGCCGAACCACCCCATGAGGTGCCCACTACGTAGAAAGCCACCCAAAGCTCCATCTCGGCGCGTGAAGGGCCGTTGCCCGTACTGGTTGAAGGTCGGCGCGACCCGTGCAGTACGGGTTACGAGCCCGTTGACGACTCATGTGGCCAACGCGCGGCCCACAGGGGTTGACGCAAGCGTTCAGACCCACTTGCGACAGGAATGTGTTCCGTCTGCGCAAGAATGGCTCCATAAACCCACCACTCCGGGGGTGACTCGCCGTAGGCTGCGATGCAAGAACGTATTCCTGCTAGGCGAGAGGCTCGAGGACGTGAGTGATTTCGGCACTTTGACAGTGAAACAAGTAATCATGCACCGCATCCCGCGCGGTGGCCGACGCTCGGACGAGCCCGAGACCATCGAATTTAGCGAGGCGCCAATCGAACTTTCGGACCTAGACAGGGGTTTCATTGAACTGAGACTGAAGAGCACCCTGGCAGGTCGAGCCAGACCCGTCGTAGAGGATCCTTCACTAAGTAGCCCCACACCGACCACTGTGAAGGGGCTGCTCTCGGGGGCTGGCAGCTTGGTGCCCGATTCCATCGCTCTGACCAGATCCCTGCACGAGCTTCAGAAGTGGGTGAGCCCAGTGGGCTTGGTGATGGTCATCACAGGAGAACTCGACGGCGAGCCGTGCTTGGTCATCACCAAGATGGAGCACGAAGAAGGTATGCGAGTCCAACGAACCTCGACCGCCGAGGGCAAGCTGACATACAAGGCTGAGTACCTTCGCGATCTTATCCTTGGTGAGGGAACCCAGGTGTTCAAGATTGGCATTTTCAAAGAGAGCGATGCCGACGAAGATGCGCCGTTGCGCGGACTTGTTGTTGACGCTCAGCAATCTGGCTCTGGAGTGGCCGCCTATTTCGTAGAATTCCTAGGATGCCAGTTCGTCAAACGATCCGACGTACTTACGGAGACCTTCTTCAAGGAAGGCCAGCGCTTCATAGCTCGCACCGCCAAGGATGATCCCGAGAAGCATGCCGACTATCAGATCGCACTCCTTTCTGAAATGCAGAGCTCGAGCAAGATCCTGTCAGCAGAGGCATTCGCACAGCGACACCTCCGCCAAGAAGATCAAGACGCATTCATCACCCAGCTCGCTGGCTGCGGCCTTCCCATCAAATCCTTCCGCAAAGACGTGACTTTGGTCGCCAGCAGCATCAAGCGATTCAAGCTTCAGACTCAGCGCGGGGCTACGGTCCTCGCACCGCCCGAGATGTACTCCGACGGTTCACTCACCGTGGAGTCCAGCGACGAGCATCTGAGCACCCTGACGATCAAGGACCACATCACCCACATGTCAGGAGCAAGCGGACCCAAGGCTCTGTGATGCCCAACGACCTCGCCCGCAAACGCTACATCGCCGAACACGGCCACTTCGTGGCAGCAGGGCGCAAGATGGAAGTGCTCCTGCGGCGCCTACTGAGCCGGTCTGGCGTTCGAGCCGACATCGAAGTCCGGGCGAAGACAGTATCCAGCTTCGTGAAGAAGATCCACCTGAAGAACTACTCGGACCCCTGGGGGCAGATCACCGACAAAGTGGGCGGCCGCATCATCGTGAAGACGCTTGACGAGCTGGGACTTGTCAGGGGGCTGATCGAGTCAGAGCCGGACGGCATCCGTGTCTTGACCATAGAGGATACGCATGACGCCAGCGAGGCGGACAAGCTGTCCTACTCCGGTATCCACTGCCAAGTCGTCGTGCCCGGCGCTGTCACGAGTCAGAGCGAGCCGATTGAGTGCGAGGTCCAGCTGAGGACCAAGGCGCAAGACCTATGGTCAGTGCCTTCCCATGAGCTCATATATAAGGGGGTTGTCGAGCCTTCGAAGTCGACCCGACGACGCGTTCTTCGCCTGTCAGTGCTAACTGAGATGTTTGACGAGGAGGTGCGGCTGGCCATGGCAGAGATTGCGGCGGATCCCCGATATGAATCTGCCCTACTCCTGAGAGCGGCGGAATCCATATATCTCAACTTCGTGGCAGAGCCAGGAGAGGAGGAACTCTCGTTCGAGGTGCTGGGCATCATCAGCGATGCTCTCCCGCAGGACCGGCGAGCCTACCCCGACCAACTCCGCTCGTTCACTGAGGTCAACCGAGCGAAAATCGAGACCGTGCTGAGCACCTACGGAGTTTACTCGCCGTTCGCCGAACAATACGCGTACTGGCTGTTCAGTCAACCGGAGTCCCTCGTGGCGTTTGAGAGAATCGACGCGGCTCCGCTCGCTCTTGCCACCGCTGTGGCCGGAACCGAGATCGCGAGTGCCGTCCACCACCTCTACAGTGCTTGGGGCGCAGTCGTACCTGACCTATCGAACTAACGCGGTTGACGCCGCACCGGACCCACCAAGTCGATGCGTCCCCTCGGACCCGTAAGGCGGGAGCAGGCTCGCCCCAGAACAGACCGCGCAAAGCCCCTTCACTGCCGACCGGCGACACTCACCCCCTGTCTCATGGCCGCCATGTGTCCGATCGTCAAGGCCCCGGAGAGAAGAGTCGCCACGCTCTGCCGCCAAACGGCCACGCTGACTCGGATATCGCCCGTTGCCCTCGGTGACGGATGCCTCGGGCGCCTTGCAGCTGCTCAGAAGCCAGGGCATCGGCCCGCGTTTGCCTCCTCGGCGACCAGCGTGAGCCCGCGAGAGACGGTCATGCGACCAGCATGGCCAGCGTTGAACGCAATAGAACGTAACGCACTGGACCTGCTTCTAGGTGGCTTGGCTATCGGTCAGCGACGAGATCAATCCGGTTGGTCCACACGTAGCCGGTGAAACCCTCCGGGACTTTCGATAGTGACCGGGGAGTGTCGAAGCCTTCCGACCAGTCGCCATCGCCCTCGACGAGGACGACTCGGGTGTTCACTGCATCCATGCGCTGAACGAACTTTTCCGGCCAACCCCACAGATAGCGCGCGTAGTCGATTGGAATGTGGAGCTCCATATTGTGCAGTTCGGCGGGGACGTAGCCCGTCCAGCCGAGGAGTTCATATTGCAGCAGTGCGCTCTTGATCATGGCGACGGTGAGGATTCGAGCGTTCGGCTCCTGATCTCGCAGGTATTTCAGACCGATCTCGTTACCGTAGTAGCTCATGCGGTCGCGCCACTCGGGCGGAAGGTCCTTGAGGTAGGTCCACAAGATCTTGGCGGTTTCCAGATCCCCATGCTGCATGTGAATCAGCAGGTCGCGTCCGGGAAAGGCGGCCAGCACCTCTCCGAACTCCGGCATCAGCCCGACACCCTTGCCCCGAAAGGGATAGGTTTTGCCATCGTCGGCGGTGTACCCGTAGCCGACATCGACCTTTCGCAGCTCGGCCATAGTGTGGTCGCTGACTGGGCCGGTACCGTCGGTGCGGTCGGCCAGATCGGCGTCGTGGAAAAGCGCGAGTCTGCCGTCCTTCGTGCGCTGGACGTCGAGTTCGACGACATCGGCTTTGTAGGTGTCGAACGAGACCGTGATCGAGGCCATCGTGTTCTCAAGATAGGGGTGCTGCGGTGGATCGATCACGCGGGCGGTGTTCGCGGTGGCGGTCA
The DNA here is from genome assembly GCA_002482525.1 of Propionibacteriaceae bacterium UBA7704. Lineage (GTDB taxonomy): Bacteria > Actinomycetota > Actinomycetes > Propionibacteriales > Propionibacteriaceae > Propionicimonas. Next base: position 56,667 of record DLGC01000021.1, read on the forward strand.
CTGCGGAGATGTCGAAGGTCTGTGCCAAGCCTCGGTGGGCGAGCAACTTGTACGCCCCAGAACTATCGGTGAAGGCGCTGGTGTTGTTCAACCACACGGTAACTGAGAAGACGACGACGACACCGACGACGATCCACCGTTTCTTCGTCCGCCTGGTTGGTGTGGACGCCTTAGGCTTGGTTCCGGCCACACTGACCTCCTAGCTGCGCCGGCGGCGTTCCGCCGGGCGGACAGACGGCATTCATCCTAGAGGCGATCACTGGGAGGTGCAGACTTGGCCCGAACCTCGTCGCCGAATGCTCGACGCGAAGCTGATAGCCTAACGATGCATTTGACCGATTCCTGCGAAAGGGCTTCTATGACAAGCTTGGGTGGTTGGGAATACCTGATCATAATTGCGATCTTCGTCGGGCTATTCATTGCGGCGCTCGCAAGCATCGGCGCACACCGGACCGCTTCAGGACTCGAGAAGGCCATCTGGGTTCTGATTGCACTGCTTTTTCCGGTTATTGGCCCAATCCTGTGGTTCGCAATAGGCAAGCGGTCAGCGCACGGGGCGTCGGCCTGAAGTCCACCCCAGACAAGAGACCACAGTCGACTTCCCGGCCGCACTGCGGACGACGGCGATCATCGGCTGCGGAATGGCTGGCGGCCGATCGTGCGGCTCGGACAGGTCGTGGACTGCGTTGTGACCGTCCCCGGGCCGACATAACCTTCGGGCATGGGAACACATGTGATCACCGGTGCAGGCTCCGGTATCGGCGCTGTCGTCGCACACACACTGTTGCAGCGCGGGGAGAATCTGCTGCTCGTAGCGCGTAACGCTGAGCGAGGCGAGGAACTCCGCGCCCACTACCTCGGAGCCCGGGTGCTCGTGGTCGATCTGGGCGGCGACGACATGGATTCTCAGCTCATCGCTGCTGGCGACTTCCCCGATCACATCGACTCGGTGGTGCACGCTGCCGGGATCGTGCAGCTCAATCCGGTGGTCTCGATGTCGGCGCAGGAGTTTCAGGAGACGCTGCAGGTGAATCTCGTTGCGCCAGCGGTGTTGACCCGGTGGGCCTTGCCCGGGTTGCGGGCGGCACGAGGGTCGGTGATCTTCGTCAACTCGGGGGCAGGTATTACCGCACACCCGAACTGGGGGTCGTACGCGGCGTCCAAGGCCGGGTTGCGGGCGTTGGCTGACTCGCTGCGCGGCGAGGAGGGCCGCAATGGAGTTCGGGTGACATCGGTGTTTCCCGGACGGACGGCAACACCGATGCAGCAGGCGGTGCGCCACCAAGAAGGTGGTGACTACGACGTGGAGTCCTATCTCGATCCGGCCACGGTTGCGGCGGCCATTGTGCAGGCGATCGATCTGCCGCGGGACGCCACCATGCCGGAGATCGTGTTGCGTCCGGCGGGACGGCAGGCGCGGGGGTAGCGAGCGGTGGACTGGCGGGGGTTGGGGGGGGTTCGAGACGCCGGCTGGTTGAGGAGCGAACACACCCACACCCCGGCTGGTTGAGGAGCGAACGAAGTGAGCGTCTCGAAACCACTCCGCACCAGTCCACAAAACAACTTGCGAGGTTTCGAGACGGACGCTACGCGTCCTCCTCAACCAGCCGAAGGAGGGATGGACGAGGTTCCGAGACGGACGCTACGCGCCCTCCTCAACCAACCGAAGGAGGGATGGACGAGGTTCCGAGACGGACGCTACGCGCCCTCCTCAACCAACCGAAGGAGAGACGGACGAGTTTCGAGACGGACGCTACGCGTCCTCCTCAACCGGCCGGCGAAGGAAGAACCACGCGACGTCGAAAGGGCGCTAGGCGGGCAGGGCGTCCACGATGCGACGGACGGCGGCCTGGATTACGCCGTCGTTGAAGGCCTTGAGCAGGGCCCCGTCGGAGAAGCGGTCGAAGCGCTGCAATGCGTTGATGACCATGACGGCTTGGGCACCGGTGGCGTCGCGGAGGTGTTCGGGGCTCTCGGCCAGCGAACGTCCTTCAGACCAGTGCGGCCAATCGAAGGGGATGTCCGCGCCGAGGTCGTTGACAACCGCAAGCAGGGCGTCGGCCTCAGCAGACAGTTGCGGTTCGGGTTGGGACGGTGCGGCTCCGGGGGCCCGAGGCGGCTCAACCCAACCGCCCAAAGTGGCCGCGGCCTCGACCTGTGCCAGTGCATCGCGCAGGCGTTGGGCAGCTGGTGCCGCCACGGCCGCCAAGGCGGCGGCGTAGCTGGCTTCGACGTCTTCGAAGGATGGCTCTTCAGGCATGGGGATACTGTGCCGTACCCGAAGCACCACGCGAAACCAGCCAACCCACGATCCGCCAGCCCACAAGGAAGAACATCCGCCTACATCCGCTATGGTGAAAACACTCTACGAGCCGCCCACCCCCGCGACGACTCGAACCTCGATGAAGCGAAAGTAGTGTCCATGCCCCGAGCGATCGTCATCCGTAGCCTCGATGAACCCACCGCGACCGGAGCGATCAATACCGCAGCCGTCGAAGACATCGACATCGCCATGCTGGGCGACGACGACGTGCTGATCGAGGTGCACTACTCCGATCTGAACTACAAAGACGGCCTCGCACTGACCGGCAAGCCCGGCATTGTGCGCTCCACACCGCTGATCGGGGGCGCCGACCTGGTAGGCACCGTCGTGGAATCGGCCTCACCAGCGTGGAATCCCGGCGATGAAGTGATCCTCAACGGCATCGGCATGTCCGAGACCCGCCACGGCGGCTTCTGCGAGCTGGCCCGGGTGCCGGCCGGCTCCCTGGTGAAGCTGCCCAGCGCCTTCACCCAAGCCCAGGCCGCCGCCATCGGGACGGCCGGGTACACCGCAGCCCTGTGCGTCCTGCGCCTGATGCGCGAGGGCATCGACGCCAGCTATCCGGTCGTGGTCACCGGAGCCACCGGTGGGGTCGGCTCCATCGCGGTCGCCATGCTGGACGCAGCACACTGCCCGGTCGCCGCCGTCACCGGACGCGCCGACCACTACGGCGACTATCTGCGCGAGCTGGGTGCCGGCCAGATCATCGATCGCGCCGAGTTCCTCGGCCAGGGCAAACCACTGCAGCAGGCCCGCTGGGCCGGCGGCATCGATACCGTCGGCGGCGAAATGTTGGCCAACCTGCTGGCGCAAACCCGCTACGGCGGCACTGTCGCCGCCTGCGGCCTGGCCGGATCTCCCTCGCTGCCCGCCACCGTGATGCCGTTCATCTTGCGCAATGTCACCTTGGCCGGCATCGATTCGGTGCACACACCGCTGATTCAACGCCAAGCCGCCTGGGAGTTCCTGGCCGCCACCTTGCCACTGGACCGGCTCGAATCGGCCACCCTGACCGTCAGCTTGGACGACGCGATCCCCGCCGCCCACCGGTTGATGAACGGACAGGCCCACGGACGCATCGTGGTGGATATTCGAGCCTCAACCTCAGTGGCATAGCTGCTAGTCAGCACCCCGCCGGAATCATTCTCACTCTAGAATTCGAGCGTGTCCGACCTTGCCCCTCGCCTGATCGGTTGGTTTGCGAGCAACGCCCGCGACCTTCCGTGGCGCCGCCCTGGATTCAGTGCCTGGGGTGTGTTGGTGAGCGAAGTCATGCTGCAACAAACACCAGCCACCCGCGTCATCCCACATCTTGAGGCCTGGCTGGATCGCTGGCCCACCCCAGAAACGTTGGCCGAAGCCAGTCCCGCCGACGTGCTCAAGCAGTGGTCGAATCTCGGCTATCCGCGGCGCGCCCTGTGGCTGCGTGAGGCGGCCATCGAAATTCGCGATCGCTTCGGCGGCGAGGTGCCCCACGATGTCGAGCAGCTACTGCAGCTCAGCGGCATCGGGGATTACACCGCTCGCGCTGTGGCGGTGTTCGCCTATCACCAGCGCCATCCGGTGGTCGACACCAATACGCGCCGTGTCCTGGCTCGCGCCGTCCATGGCCGCAGCCAGCCCGGTGCACCGTCCCGCCGCGACCTCCTCGACATGGACGCCCAGTTGCCCGACGATCCCGAGCAGGCATTCGGGGTCAATGCCGCGACCATGGAGCTTGGGGCGACGGTGTGCCTGGCCGGCAATCCACTGTGTGACCGGTGCCCGATTCACACCGAGTGTCGCTGGTACCTGTTGGGCCGTCCAGACACCGGTGATGTCCGACCCCGGCAAGCCCGCTACAAGGGCAGCGACCGTGAGGCCCGGGGCGCAATCCTACAAACCCTCAGACAACACCCTGAGGGCGGCCTTGCGCAGCCTCAAGTCTTGGCCGATTGGCCTGATCGCGCGCAGCGGCGCCGCGCAATCGCCTCGTTGATCGCCGACGGACTGGTCGTCGCCGACCACGATCAGGTGCGGCTTCCGGACTAAAACGTCATCCCCAGCATGCTGGGCAGGTCTGAATCCAGACGCTCGCCAGCCCGGATCGCGGCCCGCAGCCCGGCCAGTCGATCATCGAGTGCGGTCAAGAACTCCAGGTTCGCCCGTTCTGCCTCGGAGGTTTCCAACACCGACATGATGCCGCCATTGCGGATCACCACTCGGCGGTCCCCCAACAGTGCCAGGACCGGATCATGGGTCGACATCAGCACGATCTTGTCCCGGCCCACCAGCAGCGACAGCGCCTGGTGCCGGTCGATGCCGGCGTTCTCGATCTCATCGATCAGCACAATCGGGGAAGCCGACAACAAGGCGGTATCGGCGATCATCACCGCGCGCGATTGCCCCCCTGATAGCTGGGTCAACGGTGTGGCCGCAGCAATTCGCTCCCCAGCCAAGGTGTTGGCGCAGGCGACTACTTCGGCAGCCATTTTCGCCGGCTCCGCGATGCCGCGGCTGCGAGCGTGCAACTCGATGAACTCCCCCACCGGCAGGTCGATGACGAAGTTCATGTTCTGGGTGAGCTGAGCCACCAGCCGATGCCCCAGGTCGTAGCGCTGCTCGTCGCTGGGCGCAGCACCGTTGACCAATACGGTGCGTCCGGTGGGGGTATCGCCCTGGGCCAGGCTTTCGATGTCTTCCAGCAGCCGGGACTTCCCGGCTCCGGTGGGGCCGACGATGCAGGTGACTTCCCCAGCACGCATCGTCAACCCACAAGACTCGGGACGTCCGGCCTTGTCACAGCCAGGTTTGACGGTAATCGTGGCCACCTGCGCCAGTTCGTCCGGCGGCTGGCTGAGCATTCTCTCGACGAAGCCGACCAGCACCTCCGCAAAGCCGGTCTTGGTCAGCCCGTAGTCGGTGAAGTACTCCTCGGGATAGTCGGCCAACAACTCGGCGACCGAGATCGAGGTGTCGAGTGTCTCCAGGCGGATCGCGTCGAAATAGTTCTCCAGATAGGGATACTCCCCCAGCAGCGCCGCCACCGATCGGTTCACCAGCAGCTCTTCAGCCAACTGCGGGCTGAGTTGGTCAGTCATCGAAGCGGATCCTTCGCAGATTGCCGGCCTGGAAAGTCTCATCAATGCGGGTCTGCCCGATGCAGTAGGAGCACAGCGCCGACGGCAGCGAGAACCGCAGATAGTCGCCCTGCAGGGAGTCGACCTCCGCCGCATCGGCCAAGAGGCGGCTCAGCGCGAAGGCACCCTGCCCGGTGATGCCGTTGACCGCGATCACCGTGGCCAGCCGGTTCACTTCGCGAATCCGAGCGGCGAAGACCTCCCGTTCAGCCTGAGAGACGATGTCTCCCTTGGTCACCACCACCACATCAGCGAGCCGCAACATAGGCCCGATCTTCTCCGGGGTGCCGATGCCGGACAGGTTGTCGATCACACACACGGCCAGTACCTTCTTCACATGTGGTGAGCAGCGGTTGCACAGACCGGCGCTTTCGCTGATCAGCAGGTCCAGGCCTTGACGCTTTCCCCACTGGACGGCCTGATCGACATTGGTGATGAAGAAATGATCTGGGCACAGGCTGCCTGCCAATCCCACTTTCGAGATCACTCCGGCGCGCTGGTAGGTGTCGGCATCAGACGAGCTGAGGCAGTCGAACTTGATCACACCGGTCTGCAGTTCTCGCTGCCGAAGGTGTTCGATGGCACGCAGAATGACCGAGGTCTTGCCCGAGCTGGGCGGCCCGGCGACGGTGACGAACCGCATCAGCAGGAGTTGTCGCGGTGATACTTGGCGAAGCGGACGCTGAGTTCCACATCCCACGCGGCCTGCCGTCCGCTCAGCAGGTGATCCCACCCCAACCATTGGACGCAAGCACCCTCGGGCATGACCGGGGTCGCGCCGGGCATCGTCGAGGGAAAATGACTGGTGGCGAAGACGCTGCCCAGACTCGCAGAGGTCGCGAAATCGACCAGGGGTTGATTCTCCTCGGCCAGATCTGCGCGCACGATTGTCAGCAGCGGATTACACAGGGCGCCGTCACTGGGCCACACCAACTCCAAGCGCCCCGGCTTGACCGCACCCTGAACGAAGACCCATGGCGCGAGGTAGATCGCGGCCGGTGCTGGCGAGGTGCGTCCGGCGGTGCGCGCGGTTCCGGGCCCATTCAGGGCTGTGGCAATGGTGCGGTCGGCCGCGACCAGGCCTTCTTCGCCGTGGGTGGCCTTCACCCAGCTCAGGAAGCGAGTGCCGATGCTCTTGTGGCTGTCGCCGATACTCAGGCTGTCGGCGTAGATCGGATCCAGCAGATCGGTGAGACTCTGGGGCACCGGCCGATCACCCAGCGCTCTGCGGTCGATGAGCATCACTTCAGGGTTGACCGCAATCACGTTGTAGGCACCCAGTGGATCGGTGAAGGAATCGGCGTCCAAGAAGGGCACCTCGGTGAGATCAACCACCTGCTGAAATGCACCGGCTTTGGCGAAACGCTCCACCACCGAGGTGGAGGTGAAGGCACCCGCAGCGGAATCGATGGAGACTTCGGGGAGTTGCTCAACACTGGTGGCTGCGGCCACATCCCGAAGGGTTCCGGCAACCTCAACATGCTCGCCACACATGGAGGGCACGAAGCTAAAAAACCGACGCCCACTCAGCACATGCTGCTCAGCCTGAAAGGCCTCATAGGCGGCCTGGAATCGGTTCTTCACCGGGCAAGGCACTTCCACCTTGAAATCCAGGTGACGCGCCGACTCCTGGCGGCGCAGCAGATCCGCAACGACAAAAGAAGAAGCCATGGAAAAATCGCCTGTCGGGTGAGTGCCGGTTGCCCTGACTCCCCATAGTGGGGGTGCCAGGGCAACCGGCGCCAGACATTCTCACCGCCGTTACTCAGGTTTAACTCGCCTGGTATTCCTCAGCCACATGGTCTCTGGATCGCGGATCACCCGGCGAGGTCGACTACCGCACCCGTGCGGTTCGGCGGCTGGCCACCGTCTTGCTCGCGTAGCCAGCTCGCGAGCCGGTCACTGTGACCTGAATCCGCTTGCCACGGTAGGACGCCTTCACCTTCAGCGGCGAGCAGTTGCGCTTGACCACCTTCGAGCCGACATACCACCGACAGGTGGTTGCCACCGGCTGCGGAAGCCAAGACCCCGCACGCACCGTCAGCCGTGCGCCCACCTTCGCCGTACCGTGGATCTTCGGCTTCACCGAAACGATGCGACGTGCACTATCGAGCTCGAAATCCACATGAGTGGCGAGCGTGGACTGAAAGCCAAGGTAGTCGCGGGTTATATTCACCGGCGCACTCTTGCCTGGCACCTTCAACTGCAGCTTTTCAGCGTCGCTGACCGACGAGCGCGTGAACAGGCCGAAGTAGTACCCATCGGCCTTTGTCGTGCCGATACACGGGCCAGCCTCGATACACACAGTGACGCCGGCATACGGGCGGCCTTGCACATCAACGACTCGCCCACTCACCGAGAACTGATCGGTAACCCCCGCACGCGGCAGCACGATCCGTCCCAGGTCCCCGTCAGGCGACCATTTCTGCCCCATCGACTCATAGCCATCCGCCGAAACATGCAAGGAATGCTCGTCATAGGGGTAGGGACCCATTCTGACCGAGAACCGGCCCTGAGCATCAGTCAGGCTGACCGGACGATACCCACTCTTGATGGTGGCGCCCGCGACAGGCTTGCCTGCAACGTCGACGATCTGTCCACTCGCCACCGGGTAGGAGTTCACCTCGAGGTCACGCTGGACGGTGTCCCCCGGTTCGGCATCGATCTTGACTTGGCACTGCTCCCCGTACCGGATGTCCTTGTACAGACCCTCATGGGTGTCTGTGGCCGAAACCGAGACGCAGCGCACCTCGACGTCCACCCCGAACTGGTTATCGGTAGTGAGTTTCGGTGTGACGGTGTACGTTCCGCCCGAATCGGTAAGCATGCAATCAGTGCTGTCAAAAAGGTCACACACCTCGATGCCTGCAGTCGGAACTCCGTCGAGACGAACGACACCGGTCACGGTGACGTCGTCCACAGCAGCCCAAACCGGAGCTGTTCCAGGCACGAGCATCGCCATGCCGGCGATTCCGGCAACCGCCACTCGGGCAGCATGAATGTTCACAAGTATCCCCCATCTTGAATCCCCGTAGTTAAGCAATCCCCGGACCTAAAAAGCCCCCGGCAGGCCGGGTGTTTGCACCGGCGGCATAGCGCACTCAAAGAGGCGCAGTTCACCGCGGGCAGCGCTAATACTGCACTACGCCAATGCCGGAGGCAACGCCATAACGCGACCCGTGACCACCGGGTCCCGATTAGGACGATTCAAACCCCGGCGGATCAGTCGGCAAAGCTCAGGTCGGCCTCCGCAGGCCTCGCATGGCCCGACTCAAGGTCAGCCATGGCTGAGTCGAAAGACCCGACTCGTACGAGACTGACTCGGGTACCCCGGGCGGGAGCCTTTCACGGTCACCGTGATCGGCTTGCCTCGATAGGCCGCCTTGATTCGCAGCGCCGAGCAGGACTTCTTGACCACCTTTGATCCCACCCTCCACCGGCAGGTCTGCGACACAGGCTTGGGCGCCCATGCTCCGAGCCGAACCATGAGTACCTCAGGCCTCGTGGCCTTGCGCACGATCTTGGGCAGCGACCCCACAATGCTGCGCTTGGCGTGGAATCGATAGTCATTACCCTCCCCGAAGGAACCCCAAGAAAGCTGCGGGGAGGAGTCAGCTGTGATCACCTCCGTGGTTCCTGGCGCGGAAATTCGCAAACGCACACTCGTGTTCGGAACCAACCCGTAATACCGTCCCTGCGAGCCCGCTTTCGACAAACAGGCACCACCTACGACACACACTCGAGCTCCAACAAAGGGCTTGCCAGCCGCATCTACGATCCGACCACTGTAGGAATACTTCGCAGGCTTGTTCTTGGGCACCATCACGATGTGCCCCAGGTCATAGCCGTCCCTCCATTGCCCCCGGGACCAGGAACGACGGAAGCCGGGAGCTGTCACGGTGATATCGCCGTCGTCGTAGTAGTAGATGCCTAGGCGCACAGAGAAATGTCCGCGACGATCCGTTCGGTGCTTGGTCGGAGTCCCGGAATCAACCACCGCACCCACAACAGGCCGCCCCTGGGGGTCAACCACCCGACCCTTGAGGCGATGGAATGGCTCGATGTCGATGTTGGGATAGGCAACAACCGCTCCCGGATTCGGATCCAGCGGGAGTCGACACCACGCGCCGCCGTGGCTGGTTAGCGAAATCGGAGCGAACAGATCCCGATGCGCGGTGGTGACCGGAGAAGCCGCCAGGCAAGCGTCGCGATCACCGAGAGAATTCTCCAAAACTGGGACCTTCACCGTGTAGCCCCCGTCGATGCCAGTAAGCGCACAGGTCGCCCCGTTGGGCGGGTTCCCATCGTCGGTATACCAGCCAAGGCCACAGACTCGCACCCCCGCGACGGGTTTGCCATTGATCAGAACCACCCCCGTGGCCGTCATCGGCTCGAGTACCCCTTCAGCCTTCACCTCAGGGCCAACGCTCCACGCCAGCGCAATCACCAGCAGGGAAACAAAAACGGCACGCCCAGCTACCTTGAAACCCACTGTTCCCCAATCTCCTGATGGCGAATACACACTGCGGGTTAGATCATTGTGATGGTGGCACGACGTGCCTTAATTTCACCCTAAACACCGCAGGCAGCGCTAATACTGCCCCAAGGAATGAGCGGATGCAAAGCCGCCGATGCAGTGAATGAGAATCGAGTGTTCATTACGACGATTCAATCACCGACGCCTATACCGGGGGGCGTCTGCGACCACCGAAAAGCACCACCAAGAGAGGCAACGCCGAGGCTCCCAGAAGCACCCGCGCCATCACGGGCTCGACCGGCCAGAAGAGAGCGGATGCCACCAGCAGTGCGGCGAACACCACCGCGAAGACCATGCGATTCAGGGTCCGATCCAGACGACGCATCCGCAGATCGAGCATCGGATTACGCACCGAGAGCTCACCCCGTTCAGCAGTGGTCATCAAACGATCGATCCGCGTCGGCAGCGCGATCAACGTCTGGGCGATCTTGATGCCCTCTTCCTTGACGGTGTCCCACGATCGGGAGTCGCCGTCGTCCCCAGCAACCAGCTTGGCGGTGTAGGGCGCCAATGCCGACCAGACGTTGAAGTTCGGCTCCAGCCCGGTGCAGATGCCCGAGAGCATGGCGATGCTGCGTCCCAACAACAGCAGATTCTCCGGCAGCTGGAACGGCATGCTGACCATCAGATCGCGGAACTGCAAGCCGAAACTCATCATCTCTTCGTGACTGATGTCGCGAAGATCACCCATCGTCATGCCGCCGAAACGGTCGAAGACCTGGGCAGCAGCCAACTCCAGCAGCTTCACATCGGCGGTCGGAAGGAGCACCTTAAGCTCTTTGAACGCCCCCACTAGTCGGGCGGCGTCCTGCAGCGCAATAGCAATCAATGCCTCTCGAAGACCCTCGCGAAGCTCCTCAGGGATCCTGCCCACCATGCCGAAATCGATGAACGTCAATCGGAAGTCGCCATTGTCGCCGGTCGGTTCGACGAAGAGATTGCCCGGATGCGGATCGGCGTGGAAGACCCCATCGGTGAAGATCTGCTGCAGGTAGGTTTCCACCAGCTTGTTCGCCACCTGGATCCGGTCAATCCCGGCTGCAGCAATCGCGTCGTGATCGCCGATGCGGATCGCGGTCACGTCCTCCAAGGTCAGCACCCGCGTCGTGGTGTGCTCCCAGGCGATCTCGGGAACTCGGACGCCGGTGTCGTCGCCGAACGCCGCTGCGAAGTGCGCGGCGTTCCCGGCCTCGGCGATGTAGTCGATCTCGGCCAGCGTTGTGGTGGCGAACTCCTCCACCAGGGCAGGAACATCTGCCCGACTGCTGACCGGCTCATAGCGGGTCAGCCACTGACCCACCCGGCGTAAGGCGGTGAGGTCCACGTCCACGATCTTGTCGATGTCGGGTCGCTGGACCTTGACCACCACAGCGGCGAATCCGGTCTCTTCAGCGTCAGCCTCGAACAGCACTGCCCGGTGCGCCTGCCCCAGTGAAGCCGCAGCCAGCGGCTCGGCCTCGAAGCTGGCGAAGACCTGTTCCAAGGGCCGGCCCAGATCCTGCTCAGCCCGGATTCTGATCGTCTCGAAAGGGGCCGGTGGCACCTCGTCCTGCAGGCCGGAGAGCTCATCGGTGATCTCGACCGGCAGCACATCAAGACGCGCAGATAGGAACTGACCGACCTTGATCATCAAGCCACCCTGGCGAATCGCCAAGGCTCGGAATCGTGCCGCAATGCGCTGGTTGCGCTTCACCCGAGTGCGGTCGGTCCACCGCGCCAGCCCCAGCTTGGGCAACACGATCTCCCAGTAGATGAAGCTCGCCGTGACCAGCCCGAAGAAGGTAATGATGCGGCGATAGCGCGCGCGAAGTTGCGCAGGGGTCATGTGAGCATCAGTCCTCGGCCAGCAGGGTGTACACCTGTTTGCGCGCCGCGTTCAGGATCTCCACCACCTTGTCGGTCTTCTGCTTGTCGCCGGTCCGGGCCGCCTGCATCACTGCGGAAGCCAATCGGGCTGCGGACTCCCGCAGATCCAGTATTCCCGAGACATCCCCGACGGCGGCCGCCACGTCCCACGGTGCTGGTTCCGCCGCCAGGTCAGCGACGGCGACCTTGCCGTCTTCAGTGAGCGAGAAGACCTTCTTACCTGCGGTCTCAGTGGCCTCGATCAGACCTTCATCGGCCAGCAACTGCAAGGTCGGATAGATCGAGCCCGCACTGGGACGCCACAGTCCCCCGCTGCGCTGACCGAGTTCTTGAATGATCTGATAGCCATGCATCGGCTGCTCGGCCAGTACCTTGAGAATCGCCGCCCGGGTGTCGCCGCGTCGAGCCCGAGTGTGAGGACCGTAGCCACCGGCAACGGGACCCTTCATTCCCCAGTCGGCCAGCTTGCGCAGAAAGGCGGCGGGATCCATGAGAGCTTCTTGGGTGTGCGACATCGCGTGCTCCCTTCAAGCCATATTGCGATATGTCGTTAGCTATCGTAGCCATCGGCGCCAAGTCGACCAGCGGGTACCGTGGGAGCATGAGTTCTATCGCGGTGTGTCCGTCCTGTGGCACCAAGAACCGGGTGCCAGTCGCGTCCTCAGGACGCCCCCAGTGCGCGTCCTGCCACCAGCCCCTGCCGTGGCTCGTCGAAGCCGGCGACGCTGACTTGGATGCAGCCTTGAACACCGACCACCTCGTACTCATCGACCTTTGGGCGCCCTGGTGCGGGCCGTGCACGATGGTCGCGCCGGTGCTGCAGCGGCTTTCGGTGCGCTATTCCGGCAAAGTCAAAGTCGTGAAGGTCAACGTCGATCACAATCCGCGCTCCTCGGCCCGTTTCGACGCACAGTCCATTCCGACTTTGGTCATGACGCGCCACGGTGCTGTCGTCGATCGCATCGTCGGAGCGCAGGGCGAGGCCGCTTTGGTCGCACGAATCGAGCCCCTGCTCGTTACGCGATAGCAGGCTCATCGTTCACGAAATGTCCCCGAAAGAGGACTGACGCCGATCACCGGCCACAGATTAGGGTCCGACCAGTACCACTTGTTCATGAATGCCTTCACATGACTGAAAACCCCCCGACCGCCTGGACCCACGGCACTCTGCGGAACCCCACACCGGCAGAGCCTGAGCCGAGCCGCGCAGCGTCTGCGGAGGTCAACGGGCCCGAGTGGCTTCTTCAACTCGGTGCGGTGAAGTTCACCCAGATTGTCAGCGAGGCCTACCGCGACCAGGGATATCAGGTGCAATTCATGGTCGATTCTGTTTCGGGAGTCGATCTGGTGCTGCTGCGAGGAAGCGATCGCATTCTGGTGAGCTTCGAGCGTCGTCGCGTCACGGTTTCCGATGTCGACGTGGTGCAACGCCTTGATCGAGCAGTCACCGCGCAATCAGCGTCGTGGGGGCTGGCGATCACGGCTTGCGGCTTCACCGCCGAGGCTTACGAGTTCGCCGAGCACACCCGCATCACCTTGCTGGACGGCGAGGCTGTCGCCCAACTGCTCGCCATCGGCCCTCTTCAGCCGGTCACTCCGATTCCGCCTCCTACCAAGCGGATCCCGTCGAGTCCGAGCGCAACGATCCCGACCTGCCCGGCATGCCACACCGCCATGGTGTTGCACTCCGAGGACGCGGCAGCCTCGTCCTATTCCTGGATCTGTCCGAAGTGCACGCACGCCGAGACCCCCGCCCCACCGCGGCGCACACTGGGACACCTCTCCCAAGACGGCGAATGGCAAGGCGCTTTGGGTCGTTGGCGCCAGCTCAGCAACCATTAGAAAACACAACGGCCGCCCCACCTGAATCACCCTGGTGGGACGGCCGACGACGGTGCTGAACTAGCGGATGACCGCCAACAGTTCGGTGGCATCGATGACGAGGTAATCGTGCCCGTTCATGTGAACCTCAGCGCCGGTGTACTCCGGGAAGAGCACAACCTCGCCAGGCTTCACCTTGATCATCTCTTCGTCATCACCCACAGCGATGACGACGCCGCGCTGCTGCTTGGACTTGGCGGTATCGGGGATGACCAGACCACTTGCGGTCACGCTTTCCTCTTCGGATACCTCCACCAGAACTCGGGAGCCGAGCGGTTGCACGGATTCACTCACGACAGTTTCCTTCCGACGACGGACAAGCCCCGCCACTCTAGCGGAGCCGGCTGATGTTACGAACCCGACAATGCTGCCGAGGTCAACGGGCGCGCAAGCCCAACAGCGCGTCAATTCGCTGCTTGTCGAAGCCTACGATCGGCCGACCGTCGATCTCGACAACGGGGACCCCCATCTGGCCGGTTTTGCGGACCAGATTGTCGGCCGCCTTCTGATCACGACTGACATCGATCTCTCGGAACTGCACCCGGTTCTCACGCAGGTAGGCCTTGACGCGGGTACACCACGAGCAGGTGGGAGTGGTGAATACCAGTACTCGATGCTTGGTGTTGGTCGCTGACACGGGTCTCCTTTCGCCGCCCTAAATATACCCCCGGGGGCATAGTCGCTCCAAGCTGGCGGCTTCCTCAATCCGTAGAGGTACGCGTCCTCGCCAGGACCAATGCGCCGCGCCCACACCGCCTCGACCTCTAAGCTGTGGCCATGCTCATCATCGGCTTGATTCTGTTCGGCATGATCATCGGCGCCGGCGCACAACTCATCGTGGGACGTTCCCGCAAAGGCCTGGACTGGACGTTGGCCATCGTCGCAGGCCTGGTCGGCTCGTTCGTGGGCGGCTTGCTGATCAGCCTGCTCTCCGGTGATGGCCTGGAGTTCCGGGCGTCCGGCATTATCGGATCGCTGGTCGGCGCAATCATCATCACTGCGGTGTGGACCTGGTGGAAGCGCCGTTCCTCGGACAAGTCCTGACCGATGCTGTGACTCACGCCGCAGGGGCGTAGTGTCACGTAATGATCCGAAACGGCATCGCCCGCACGTACTGGCGCTTCAGTCGCTGGACCCTGACCATCGAACCGCAGCCGAACCGGCCTCGGATCATCATCGGAGCCCCGCACACGTCCAACTGGGACTTCGTCTTCATGCTCGCCATTTGTTGGCGTGCCAACATCTCAATGAAATGGCTGGGCAAGCACACCCTGTTCACCGGGTGGCGCGGCCCGATCATGCGGGCACTGGGGGGAATCTCGGTAGATCGAGGCAACCCAGGCACCATCGTGCAGCAGGTGCTCGCCGAGCAAAGCGATCGCAATATCTCGATCGTGATCACCCCCGAAGGTACGCGCAGCACCGGTCGCAACTGGAAGTCGGGCTTCTACCGTCTCGCCTTGGACGCCAAGTTGCCGGTCACCTTGGCCTTCGTGGATCGCAACACCATGACCACCGGGCTAGGGCCGACCATTGAACTCAGCGGTGACCCGACCGCCGATATGGACGTGATCCGCGCCTTCTATGCCGACAAAGCCGGCTTCCATCAGCTCCAGAGCACCGAGCCACGACTCTCAATCGAGGGTCGCTCGGCTACACAGACACCTGAGGACCACTAAGTTCGGCGCTATGACCGACTGCCTGCTCAGCGAACGTCGCGGCGATATCGCGATCCTCACTCTGAACCGCCCGGATCGACGCAACGCGTTGAACATCGAGTTATGCCGTGCCATCACGGCGGCTGCGGATGAGGCCGTCCGCGACGGCGTGCGTGTCATCGTGATCACTGGTGCGGGTAGTTCGTTCTGCTCAGGTGCTGATTTGTCTGAGGTCTACGGCCAAGAGTTCATCGAGGCGCTGTACGCGATGCTGCACGGACTGTCGCAGCTCACCGTCCCGCTGATCGCAGCCGTAAACGGCCCGGCTGTCGGCGGCGGGGCACAGTTGTCGATCGCCTGCGATCTGCGCGTGGCCGACGCCACCGCCAGCTTTGCGATTCCCACCGCCAAGAACGCCCTCGCGGTGGATACCTGGACCATTCGCACTCTGGCCGGGGTGGCCGGTGACGGGCTCGCCCGTCGCATGCTGCTAGCCGCCGAGACAATCGACGCCGATACCGCGATGCACCTCGGCCTGGCCGACCGCCGCGGAAATCTCGACGCCGCCATCACCTGGGCTGAGCAGATCGCCGACTTCGCCCCGCTGACACTGGCCTACACAAAGCGCGTCCTCAATGGCTGGGCGGACACCGAAGAGACGGCCACGCGCTACGCCGAAGTATGGTCGAGCACCGATGCGACCGAGGCCGCCCAAGCCTGGCGAGAGAAGCGCTCCCCCCGTTTCATCGGCGAATAGGCACCACGTGGCGAACGGCGCCTGGCCTGGTCGAGACGGCCCTCCTTGATCAGCCGGAAAAGGAAAGAACAAGCCCAATCCGTCCGACGGAGGAGCACCCTCCACCCCGACTGGTTGAGGAGCGAAGGACCTCCCTCCTCAGGCTGGTTGAGGAGCGAACGACCTCCCCACTCCGGCTGGTTGAGGAGNNACGAAGTGAGCGTCTCGAAACCTCCCAGTCACGAACCGTTATCCACAGATCAGCTCAGCTGGCTGTGCTCAACCGATGCCGCGCCAACACACTGAACCCATGGCCTGGGTGTACATGCTGAAATGCGCTGATGGAAGCTTCTATGTCGGGAGCACGACCGACCTGGACGCGCGACTGGCCCAGCACGCCAGCGGCAAGGGTGCGAAATACACCAGCACGCGTCTCCCCGTCGAGTTGGCCTGGGCACAAGAGTTTGACAACATCGCCCACGCCTACGCCTTGGAGAAACAGATCCAGGGCTGGAGTCGCGCCAAGCGCCTCGCACTGATCGAGGATCGCTGGGACATCATCCAAGCCGAGGCGCGATCACATCGAAGCCGCAAGGCGTCGACCTAGCGCTTGGTTTCGAGACGGACGCTACGC
>DLGC01000017.1 GCA_002482525.1 Propionibacteriaceae bacterium UBA7704
CGCGGGGCTCGCGGCGGGGACAGCGGGCGCAGCGGTGGCCGCCGGTGCAGCGACAGCAGGCGTGGCTGCCGTCGGGGTGGGAGCGCTGGGAGCCTTGTTACCGGCCTCGCGCTCGAAGAAGGCTGCCCAGTCGGCTCCGACCGAGGAGGGGTCGATCCGGTAGTGCTCGCGCATCTCGTCGATCAGCCAGGCATTGGCGCCGAACTGGCCTTCGCTGGAGCGGGATCCTTGGGTGTCATCGGCCTGAGCCACGTTCGTCTTCTTTCCTGACGTGTTGTCGCCTGTTCAGTTTCGTCGTATCCGATGTTACATATCCCGGGGTAGGGATTGCACTTTGGGTAGTAGGAGTTCTGAATTGCGTTGTCAGGAAAGGAATGTTGGCACAAAGGCCAAGTAATGACATTCAAACTTGGCCGGCTGCGAATGGCATTGCCAAAGGATGTCGCCGTGCTGATGCAGGTGTGGCGCCCCCGGCAGGATTCGAACCTGNNCGGTGCTCTATCCCCTGAGCTACGGGGGCCAAACCCACGATCTGGGCCGTGGAGCACTGTATCAAACCCTGCTGGTGTGAAGCGCATCGACGCTGCGGATCGGCTGGAATGGGCGTCCACATCGCCGCAGGATGCGCCGCGTGGGGTGCCGCTTCTGGCACAGTTGCGGTCATGAGTCATATGCATGTCGCCGGCGAGATTCACGCCGAGGTGACCTCACCTGCCCCGGTGTGGTTGACCCGGCCCGTTGATATCAACGCGCTCACCGCGAAGTTGTGGAGCAAGACTGCGCGGCGCTGCGACGACGGCATGCTTCAGATCGGCGGCGTGCGCGCCGACGAGTTGGTGGCGCAGGTCGGAACTCCGGTCTATGTGCTGGACGAGGAGGACTTCCGCTCCCGGGCCGCCGCGTGGCGGGTGGCCTTCGACGGTTGGACCGTCTACTACGCCGGAAAGGCCTTTCTCAGTGGCACGCTGGCCCGCTGGATTTCCGAGGAGGGACTCAGCCTGGACGTGTGCAGCCTGGGAGAACTCACCGTGGCGCTGCGTGCAGGATTCGATCCGGCCCGGATCGGTCACCACGGCAACAACAAATCCGAGGCTGAGCTGCGGCTCGCGCTGACCAGCGGTGTGGGTCGAATCATCGTGGACTCGTCGGACGAGATCAGTCTGCTGGAGCGATTGTGTGAAGAACTCGACACCACCGCAAAGGTGATGGTGCGTGTCACCACCGGGGTTGAGGCTCACACCCACGAGTACATCGCGACCGCGCACGAGGATCAGAAGTTCGGCTTCTCCATCACCTCCGGGCAGGCCCTGGTGGGACTGTTCCGTTGTCATCACTCGCCGCGGCTGGAGTTGCTGGGAGTCCACTCCCACATCGGCAGTCAGATTTTCGACACCCACGGTTTCGAGGTCGCTGCCCGTCGCACCCTGAAGCTGTTCGCCCAGTTCAAAGAGGCGGTTGGCCTGAATCTGCCGCAATTGGATCTCGGCGGTGGTTTCGGTATCGCCTACACCAAGGAGGACGACCCGTCCTCAGCGGCAGAGCTCGCCGACAATCTCCGTGAGATCGTCGACCACGAATGTCGCGGCTTCGGCCTGGACATCCCCGAGCTGTCCTTGGAGCCGGGACGCGCCATTGTGGGACCGGCCGGCACCGCGATCTATCGCGTGGGAACGGTCAAGCCGGTCGATATCGGTGGTGGCCTGACTCGGCGCTACCTGTCGACCGACGGCGGCATGAGCGACAATGTGCGTCCGGCGCTCTACGGCGCGGAGTATTCGGCCAGCCTGGCCAATCGCACCTCCGACGCCGAGCCGGTGGTCTCCCGTGTGGTGGGTATCCACTGCGAAGGCGGCGACATTCTGGTTCGCGACGAGTTCCTGCCCGATGACGTTCGGGTGGGCGACCTCCTGGCAGTGCCGGCGTCCGGTGCGTACAGCCGATCCATGGCCAGCAACTACAATCACACCCCGCGGCCGCCGGTGGTCGCGGTCCGCGACGGACGAATCACCACTGTGTTGCGCCGTGAGACCCTGGACGATGTCCTGGCCCTCGACGCTGGGCTCGGCGGAGAGGACTGATATGGGCAAGTCGACGCCGCTGAAGGTGGCGCTGTTGGGCTGTGGGGTCGTCGGTTCCCAGGTGGCTCGGCTGCTGATCGAGCAGGCCGACGATTTGCGAGCCCGAGTGGGTCGGCCACTGGAGTTGGTCGGTATTGCGGTGCGCCGCCCCGACGTGGAACGACCCGGCATCGACCCCGCGCTGCTGACCACGGATGCTGACGCACTGGTGGCGCGTGGCGACATTGATCTGGTGATCGAGCTCGTGGGTGGCATCGAGCCGGCTCGCAGTCTGATCCTGGCCGCGATCCGGCACGGAGCTTCGGTCGTCACCGCGAACAAGGCGTTGCTGGCCGAGGACGGCCCCACCATCTACTCCGCCGCCGAGGAGGCTGGCGTGGATGTCTACTACGAGGCCGCCGTTGCCGGCGCGATTCCGATCGTGCGACCCCTGCGTGAGTCCCTGGTCGGTGATGAGGTCACTGCGGTGATGGGCATCGTCAACGGGACCACCAACTACATCCTCGACAAGATGCACACCGAGGGCGCCGACTTCGCCGAGGCGCTGGGCGACGCGCAGCGCCTCGGGTACGCCGAAGCTGATCCCACCGCCGATATCGAGGGTTACGACGCTGCGGCGAAAGCGGCCCTGTTGGCCAGCCTGGCTTTCCACTCCCGGGTGCAACTTTCCGACGTGGTCCGCGAAGGCATCACCTCAGTCAGCAAGGCCGACATCACTGCAGCCGAAGAGATGGGTTGCGTGGTCAAGTTGTTGGCCCGCTGCACCCTCGGCGAGGACGGCTCGATCGCGGTGGGGGTGCATCCGACGATGGTGCCGTTGTCCCATCCGTTGGCCGCCATCCCCGGCGCCTACAACGCGATTTTCATCGAGTCGCGCAATGCCGGCCGGCTGATGTTCATGGGGCCGGGCGCCGGCGGAGCCCCGACTGCTTCGGCAGTGCTGGGTGATCTGGTGACCGCCGCCCGCAACCGGGTACGCAATGGTCGAGGCCCAGGGGAGTCCAGCTACTCCGGGCGTGCCATGACCGATCCTGGTGACGTGGTGTCGCGCTATTACGCCGCCATGACGGTGCATGATGAGCCCGGCGTTCTCGCTGCGGTTGCCGAGGCCTTCTCCCGTCACGGTGTCTCCTTGCAGGCCGTGCGCCAAGAGAGTGAGGGCGAGCAGGCCCGGCTCGGTGTGATGACCCACGCAGCGCGACATAGTCAGGTGTTGACCGCGATCGATGAGTTGGATCGCATGCCGGAGGTGCATCCGGGGATCGCATTGATGCATGTGGAGGGAGCCTGAGATGGAGCTGGCCTGTCTTGATCTGGAAGGCGTCCTGGTCCCCGAGATCTGGATCGGTGTGGCCAAGGCCACCGGGATCGACGACCTGCGACTGACCACCCGCGACATCTCCGACTACGACGAGTTGATGCAGCATCGGTTACGGGTGATGGCCGAGTATGGAGTGAGCCTGAGTCAGATCCAGGCCGTCATCGCAGAGATGGGGCCGTTGCCGGGGGCTGCAGAGTTCCTCGACTGGCTGCGGGGACGCTTCCAGGTGGTGATCCTTTCTGACACCTTCTACGAGTTCGGCATGCCGTTGATGGCCCAGCTCGGCTTCCCCACGCTGCTGTGCCACAAGCTGGAGATCCGTGATGATCGGGTGGTCGGCTATCGGCTGCGGCAGCCCGATGCCAAGCGGGCGGCAGTGCGTGCATTCCACGACTTGAACTACCGAGTGGTGGCCACCGGTGATTCCTACAACGACACCGCAATGCTGGGCGAAGCCGATGCCGGGATTCTGTTCTGCCCGCCGGAGAACGTGATCGCGGAATTCCCGCAGTTTCCGGTGGTGACCGATTACCAGCAGCTCCAGCACGCCTTTGACAACGCGCTGAACTGAGCGCGACCCGCTCAGGCTTGCCGAGTAGGGCATCGCCGCCGGCGGGTGCTACAGTTGAGGCGCGCCTTGAGAGCGCATGCCCCTCAGATCGGGCAAGACGAACCCGAGATCACTTGAGTGTCGTCGAGAAAGCACAGCATTGGATCATCGAATCTGGCTGACATTTCAGATCTGGCCGATATTCCCTAATCGCTCGCACAGAGCGCGGGTGGGCTTGCCTGGACGGAACGGTGAGCCACCCTTTCCGAAAGGAATTCAGTGACCGACACTGTCGAAGACGCGAATCCTCAGACTTCTGGACGCTCCGGTTTGGACGCGATGCTGCTGCCCGAGCTGAAGAAGCTCGGCGCGTCCCTGGGGGTGAAAGGCACCGGCGCTATGCGCAAGGGGGCCCTCATCGACGCGATCAAGTCCGCTCAACGCGGCGGGTCGAACACCGCCGAGACCTCGGCGTCACGCAAGCGCACCGCAGCGCAGCCGGCCGAACAACCCACGCTGGTTGCCCCGGACGGTCCGCCGTCCGGCGCTGGTGAGGTTGACGACGTGGCGGCACGCCTGGAGGCGCTGAAGGCTGGTGACAAGAACCCCCAGCGCAGTCGCCGTAACGACGGCGGCGAGTCGGGCGGTTCGAGCCAGCGCGGCAACGACCAACAGCGCGGTAATGACCAGCGGGGCAACGACCAGCGCGGTAGTGACCAGCGCGGCAATGACCAGCGCGGTAGTGACCAGCGCGGCAATGACCAGGCCAAAGGCGGCAACAGCCGTGATGACGACGAGTTCGGGGGCGGTCGTCGCAGCCGCCGTCGTCGGAACCGTGATCGCCAGAATCGGCGTCGGAGCGGTGGCTCGGGCGGCATGAACGGTCTGGAGCGCATGGAGGCAGAGCCCGTCGTCAGTGAGGACGATGTGCTGGTCGATATCTCCGGCATCCTGGACGTGCTCGACAACTACGCCTTCGTGCGGACCTCCGGCTATCTGCCGGGATCAGGCGATGCCTATGTGTCGTTGTCGATGGTCCGCAAGTGGGGGCTGCGCAAGGGCGACATCGTCACCGGTGCGATTCGAGCACCCAAGGACGGTGAGCGTCGCGAGAAGTTCAATCCGCTGGTGCGCATCGACACGATCAACGCCGATGCCCCGGAGAAGGCCAAGGATCGGCCGGAGTTCAACAAGCTCACACCGCTGTATCCCTCCGAGCGGCTTCGCTTGGAGACCACGCCGATGAATATGACCGGACGCATCATCGATCTGGTGTCGCCGGTGGGCAAGGGTCAGCGTGGTCTGATCGTGTCGCCGCCCAAGGCCGGCAAGACCTTGGTGATGCAAGCGATCGCCAACGCCATCACCGCCAACAACCCCGAGGTCCACCTGATGGTGGTCCTGGTCGACGAGCGACCTGAGGAAGTGACCGACTTCCAGCGCACCACCTCCGGCGAGGTGATCGCCTCCACCTTCGATCGACCCGCTGACGATCACACCACGATCGCCGAGTTGGCCATCGAGCGTGCCAAGCGGCTGGTGGAACTCGGCAAGGACGTGGTCGTGCTGCTGGACGGCATCACCCGGTTGGGCCGGGCCTATAACTTGGCCGCGCCGGCCTCGGGACGCATCCTTTCCGGTGGCGTCGACTCTGCGGCGCTGTATCCGCCCAAGAAGTTCTTCGGCGCGGCCCGCAATATCGAGGACGGCGGCTCGCTCACCATCCTGGCCACTGCTCTGATCGAGACCGGTTCGAAGATGGATGAAGTGATCTTCGAGGAGTTCAAGGGCACCGGCAACATGGAACTGCGGCTGCGTCGCGAGCTTGCCGACAAGCGCATCTTCCCGGCCATCGACCCCATTGCCTCCGGCACTCGTCGTGAGGAACTGTTGATGGGTCGCGACGAGTTGGCGATCATCTGGAAGCTCCGCCGAGTGCTCAGCGCCCAGGATCCGCAGCAGAGCCTGGAGATGCTGCTGAACCGGATGCGCAAGACGCAGTCCAACCGCGAGTTCCTGATGGTGATCTCCAAGACCACGCCCAGCCCGGAGTGATCCGATTCTTCTCCTAGACTGGTCGGCGTGACTGAAGCCACCGACGAGCTGAGTTCCGCCGTCATTGAGACGGTGGGACGCACCGTTCGCCGCTCGCGCAAGCGTTTGGGCATGTCGGTCCAGTCCTTGGCCGAAGCGGCCGGGGTGAGCTTCGGCCTCATCAGTCAGTTGGAACGGGGCTTGGGGAATCCCTCCCTCAATTCGCTGCAGCGCATCTCGCTCGCGCTGGGCCTGGGCCTAGGGCAGCTGTTTCTGGAGCCCAGCGCGGAGTTGGTGGTCGTCTCGGCGTCCAACCGGGAGTTGATGCCCGAGGACTCCGATGAACCCGTCGAACGGCAGGTGCGCCGAGAATTGCTGACCCCGCGTACAGCGAGGGTTCAAGTCATCCGCTCCACGCTTCCGGTGGGCTTCAGCAACGAAGCGCAGCCCTATCGGCATCTGGGAACCGAGACCACTCTGGTCGAACAGGGAGTACTGATTCTCGGACGCGCGGGTCGCCGGGTGGAGTTGTCAGCGGGCGATACCGCGACCTACGACTGTTCGCAGCCACACTGGTGGGCGAACGGCCACGAGGGCCCCACGACCGTCATCGGTGTGGTCGTCCCGCTGGAGCAGTGAGCTCCGCTCTCACACCGTGAGCGGCTTTGTCACGGTTGGATTTCGACATCGGTGCTGCTGTTGGCGCGGCCCAGTTGGTGCCACATAATGATCGAGGCATCATCAAAATGATGGAGCTTCGACACTCGGCTGAATGGAAACACTATGAAACGCACAGCCATTGCGGGCATCGCGGGGTTGGCCGCGGCCCTGCTCTTGAGCGGTTGTGGAGCGTCAGGCACGCCGTCGGCGCAGGCAGATCCGAATGCGACCCTGGTAGCAGCTATCGGTGGGGAACCGGACAAGCTCGATCCGCAAAGCACCACCTCCTATTTCGCCTTCGAGGTGTTGGAGAGTGTCTTCGACACCCTCGTGGAGCCTGACCAGAACCTTGACATGCAGCCAGCGCTGGCCGAGTCATGGACTGTCAGCGACGATCAGTTGACCTGGACCTTCACCCTGCGTCAGGGCGTGACGTTCCAGGATGGATCGGACTTCACCAGCGCGGACGTGGTCTACTCCTATCGGCGCATCATCGACGAGAAGCTTGCCAACGCCTGGCGGCTCAGCGCGATCACAGACATCAGCGCACCTGATGCCAGCACCGTGGTGATCACCGTCGGGCAGCCGACCCCCAATCTGTTGTCCTCCCTGGGTGGATTCAAAGGCATGGCCATCGTGAGCAAGGCCAATGTCGACAGCAAGAAGATCAACACCGCCCCGGTGGGCACCGGCCCGTTCTCGGTGGCTGAGTATGTCTCCGGTGACCACATCACCCTCGATGCCAACCCCAGCTATTGGGGCGGCGCTCCGAAGGTGGCCAAAGTCGAGTTCCGCTTCATCAGTGAGTCGGCGACCGCGCTGGCCGCCTTGCGGAGCGGCGACGTCCAGTGGACCGATGTGGTGCCGACCCAACAGGTGAGCACTCTGCAGTCGGATTCTGCGGTGATGTTGGGACTGGCGCCGTCCAATGACTACTGGTACCTGGCTCTGAATGAGGCCCGCAAGCCGTGGTCGGATGTCCGGGTGCGTCAGGCGATCGCCTACGCCATCGATCGCGACGCCATCGTGCAGGCGGTCAGCTACGGCACGGCGGTGAAGAATCAGCTCGCGATTCCGAAGACGAGCAAGTGGTACACCGAATATGCACCCTTCAGCACCGACCTGGAGAAGGCGAAGGCGTTGATGGCCGAAGCCGGGTACACCGGCGGCAAGCTCGACCTGCTCGCCACCAAGGATTACCCCCAGACGGTGACCGCCGCGGAGATCATCGCCGCCAATCTGAAGCCCCTGGGCATCGAGGTGAGCATTCGAAAGCCGGACTTCTCCACCTGGTTGGACGATGAGGGCAAGGGCAACTTCGACATGTTCATGCTGGGTTGGCTGGGCAATATCGATCCGGATGACTTCTACTACGCTCAGCATCACAGCAAGGGTGTGAACAACTTCCAGAAGTTCTCCAACGCCGAGGTTGACAGGTTGCTGGACGCCGGACGTGTCGAGACTGATCAGGTCAAACGCAAGGATCTCTACGCACAGGCCGCGAAGATCATCGCCGACGAGGTCAGCTATGCCTACCTGTACAACCCGGCCGTGATCCAGGTGTGGTCGCCCTCATTGCAGGACTACACCACCCGCTCGGATCGGGCGATTCGATTCCGGACGGCGTACCTGACCAAGTGATTGATTCTCACCTGACGGGCAGGAGAGGGGTATGCGTGTGAGTTTGGGCTCTGTGGCCCGCTTCATGGGTACCCGTCTCCTGTCCTCGGCCATCGTGCTCTTCGGCGTGGTGGTCGTGGTCTTTGCGCTCATCCAGTTGGTTCCCGGTGATCCGGTGCGACTGGCTCTGGGCACCCGATTCGACCAAGAGGCCTACGATGCGCTGCGGGCGGCCTCCGGCCTGGATCGGCCCTTGGTCGAACAGTTCTTCAGCTACCTGGGCGGAGTGTTGACCGGAGATCTCGGCGTGAGCTTCCGCAACGGCCAACCCGTGGTGGAGATCCTGCTTTCGCGGCTGCCGGCCACGGTTTCGTTGGCGATTCCGGGGCTGCTGATCGCACTGCTGATTGCGGTGCCGGCCGGAATCTTCTCGGCGCTCCATGAGGGGAAGGTCAGCGACGGGATCGTCCGAGTCGCCAGCCAGGCCGGCGTGTCGATTCCCGACTTCTGGTTGGGCCTGCTGCTGATTTCGCTGTTCGCGGTGCGCTTGGGGTGGCTGCCGTCCAGCGGCTACGTTCCCATCGCCACCGACCCGGCGCAGTGGCTTCGTCAAGTGGTACTGCCGGCGACGACGGTGGGCATCGTGGCCGGGGCCATCATGACCCGCTATATCCGCGCCGCGGTGCTGGAGGTCGCCCATGCCGGGTTCGTGCGCACCGCCGTGTCCAAGGGACTAGCACCAGGCAGGGTCACCTTCGCCCACATCGTCCGCAACGCGTTGGTGCCGGTGTTGACCATCACCGGAATTCAGCTCGCCACCATTCTGGGCGGCGTGATCGTCGTGGAAGTCGTCTTCGCCTGGCCGGGACTGGGCCGCCTGGTCTACGACGCCGTGGCGGCTCGGGACTACCCGGTGATCCAAGGCGCGGTGTTGCTGATCGCGATGATCTTCTTGGCCGTCAATCTGGTGGTGGACGCTCTCTACGCATTGGTCGACCCGAGGATTCGATTGGCATGAGCGCAGAATCTCTCACCGTGGAACCCGCGACCACTCGGTTCAGTTCCTGGCGGCTACTGGCGTCCAACCCGGTGACGGTGGCCAGCATCGTGGTGTTGGCACTGATCATCGCCGTTGCACTGTTGGCGCCCTGGCTGGCGCCCTACGGCGCCAACGAGATCAACGTTGCCAATCAATTGCAGCCCCCGAGTGCCGAGCACTGGTTCGGAACCGACGATCTGGGCCGGGACATCTTCTCCCGGGTGATCCTGGCCGCCGGCACCTCGCTGACCATCGCGTTCGCGGCCGTGGGATTCGCACTGCTGGTGGGCGGCGGCATCGGCATCGTGTCGGGCTACTTCGGAGGCCCCACCGACGCGGTGTTGATGCGAGTGGTCGACATCATGTTCGCCTTTCCGGTGTTGTTGCTGGCGCTGGCTATCGTCGCGATCTTCCAGCCAGGGATCCCCACCACGATCATCGCCATCGGCGTGGTGTACACCCCGATCTTCGCGCGGGTCGCGCGGGGCAGTGCGCTGTCGGTGCGCACCTCGCCGTTCGTCCAGGTTTCGCAAACCATGGGCACTCCGGCGGTGAGCATCCTGGGACGCCACGTGCTGCCCAATATCTCGGGCCCACTGATCGTGCAGACCTCACTCTCGCTTGCCTTCGCCATCCTGTCCGAAGCGGCACTGTCCTTCCTGGGGCTGGGGGTGCAGCCGCCGGATCCCTCCTGGGGCGGCATGATCTTCACCGCTCAAGGATTCTTGGGATTGGCGTGGTGGATGGCGATCTTCCCTGGCGCGGCCATCTTCGTGACCGCCTTGGCGTTCAACCTGGTCGGTGACGGCCTGCGGGATGTTCTGGACCCACGCCAACGAACCATCATCGAAGCAAGGCGGACCGCATGAGTGAGCCATTGCTCCAGGTCGACGACCTGCAGGTCGCGATCGGCCCGGCCGACATCGTGCGCGGGGTGAGCTTCGCCGTGGCGCCCGGCGAAACCCTCGGCATCGTGGGCGAGTCCGGGTCGGGCAAGACGATGACGGTCCTGGCCGCCACCGGTCTGTTGGATGCGCCCGGGCGCCGAATCTCCGGCAGCAGCCTGTTGCGCACCACCAGCGGCGAGGCGGTGCAACTCACTGGCGCCAGCCCCCGAACGCTGCGGCGGGTGCACGGTGGTCAGATCGGCTTCGTCTTTCAGGATCCCAGTACCTCATTGAATCCGATGCTCACCATCGGGCGACAGATCGAAGAGTCGCTGGAGGCCCACCGAGGATTGACCCGGCGCGCGGCGCGTTCCAAAGCGACCGAACTGCTCGACGCTGTCGGCATCCCGCAGCCGGAGCAGCGGGTTGACTCCTATCCGCACCAGCTTTCCGGCGGACAACGGCAGCGCGCCATGATCGCCATCGCCCTGGCTTGCGATCCGGGGCTGCTGATCGCCGACGAGCCGACCACAGCCTTGGATGTGACCACCCAGGCACAGATCATCGACCTGGTCCGCGAATTGCAGTCGGCTCGGGGCACTGCGGTGGTGTGGATCAGCCACGACCTCGGCGTGATCGGCCAAGTCGCCGACGATGTTCTCGTGATGGCCACCGGATCGGTGGTGGAGCACCGACCCATCACCGAGGTGTACTACCACCCTCAGCACGACTACACCCGGCAGTTGTTGGCGGCTCGTCCCCGATTGGGTAAGACCGCCGGACCGCCACCGGCCGACCCCGACGCCGACGTGCTGCTGGAGGTTCGGAATCTGGATGTGCGGTTCCCGGTGGCGACCCCGAGTGGACGCAGCATGGTGCATGCGGTCAACGACGTGTCCTTCGAGATCCGCCGAGGAACCACCACCGCACTGGTGGGGGAGTCCGGCTCCGGGAAGTCGACTATCGCCAATGTGCTCACCGGTCTGTTGCCGCCGCGAGCCGGCACCGCCGAATTGGGAACCCTGGATCTCTTGCACGCCAGGAGGGCTGATCGGCGGCGCATCGCCATGGTGTTCCAGGATCCCTTCGCCTCGCTCGATCCGCGGCGTTCGGTCGCCGACGCACTGACCGAGCCGCTACGGACCCATGGCCTGGGCGGGGACAGCGCTGCGTCCCGCGAGGAGCGAGCGATCGAGCTGTTGGAACAGGTCGGTCTTCCCGCGGAGTTCCGGCTGAGGTACCCCCACGAGCTATCCGGGGGGCAACGACAGCGTGTCTCCATTGCCCGGGCCTTGGCGCTCGAGCCGGAGATCATCATCCTCGACGAGGCCACCGCCTCCTTGGACGTGTCGGTGCAGGCAACAGTGCTGGATCTGCTCGCGGAACTCCAGAAGTCGAAGGGGCTGACCTACCTTTTCATCGCGCACGACTTGGCGATCGTGCAGCAGATGAGCCACAACGTGCTGGTGTTGCGCGACGGTGTGGTGGTGGAAGCCGCGGACGCCGAGACGCTGTTCGCCGACCCGATCCACGACTACACCAAGATGTTGCTGGCCGCGATTCCGCCCGACGCGCCGCGTGCAGCACCCGGCGGGTTCTCAGAAGACCCAGCTACAGACCGGTAGTCGCGGCCACCCGAAGGCACTGCTCAGTGCTGCCACGGACTCTGCGGCTCCCTCGATCAGGCCAGCGGAGGCCAGCGCGCTGGCACTGAATCCACCCAGGTACAGCGATCCGAGGGTGCGAACATCCATGCTGACCTCAGCGGTGTCGCTCACCGTGACCTCGACGTTCGCGCTGAAGGGATCAGCCCGCAGCCGCCATCGCCCGGCATTGCTGGTGAGCATGTCGTCGGTGAGTTCGATGGTGAGGTCTACCGCGGCCGCATAGCGCCGTCTGCGCAGCGCTTCGGGGGCGTCGATGAGCCGCAGCCACAGATTGTCGATGATGCGTGGGGTTGCAGCGCGGGGATCCACCAGCAAGGTCAGCAGAGGGTCGTCCAGGCCGATCCAGTGGGCCTGGACTGTGCTGGTCAGTTCCAGATCCAGCAGCCGAGTCCACAAGGCGTGCACCACCGCAGGATCGGTAGCGGCATATTCCTGGAGCTCGACCGGTCCCTCGGGTCCGGCCTCGGCCCAGCGGAACTTGCGTCGGAACAGCGCATAACCAACCGGATCGTCCTCCCGGAAGGCCACCATGATGCGCCACTTCTCGAACCCCTCGCGCAACTCCGCTGGATCTGCGTGGAAGTGCGCGCGTAGTCGAGGCGTCTCCCGGGTCGCCCAGCCCGGTGTGTTGATGTTCCTGCCCGCCGCACGGGCGTGCAAACCGGCAACGATCGCCGCATGAGCGTCGAAGTCGAACTCCTCGAAGGTGACCGTGATCGCGTCGCTGCCCGCCACCGGTCGCAGCGCAGCATGATGCTTGATGGTGACTGCTGCGGTCCGGCTGGCCAAGCCGTAGCCAAATCGTCCATAGATCGCCGGCTGCGAGGCGAACAGCACCGAAGCAACCTCACCGCGAGCGCGGCAGTCGGCGAAGTGGGTGGTGATCATCGAGCGCAGGAGGCCGCGCCCGCGGTACTGCGGGTGCACTCCCACCGCAGTCAAGCCGGCAACCGCCGTCGTGGCCCCGGGGACCGGGAAGGTGCTGTAGGCGTAGCTGCCGTGCATTGCGGCCAGCGTGTCGCTGCCGGGCTCGGCCAGTGCCCTGCTGCGCTGTGGGTCCAGCGGCCAGGGCCAGGCGAGTTGATCACTGGCGGGCACCGGTGAAGGGAAAGCCCAGGTGTCCAAAGCCAGGATCTGGGGCAGTGATTCTTCGGTGAGCGTGACCTCGACCAGGCCATCGATGCGCGTGCTGGTGGGCTGGGACATGCGTGTCAGTCTGCCATCGACGACACTGCGGTTTGGAGTTGTCCCTCGATTGCGGAACAATGGGACCTCGGTGCCGGTTCACGCCCAGGGCTGCTCAGCCCTCGAAGCGATGGCGACCCGGTGCTCAACGAACAGGAGAAACCATGAAGCAAGGCATCCACCCCGACTACGTGGAGACCCAGGTGACCTGCACCTGTGGCAATACCTTCACCACCCGCAGCACCGCCAAGAACGGCGCGATTCACGCCGAAGTCTGTGCGGCCTGCCACCCGTTCTACACCGGCAAGCAGAAGATTCTCGACACTGGCGGCCGCGTGGCCCGGTTCGAGCGCCGGTACGCCAAGAAGGGCAAGTAGCTTCACCGACGCCGGGTCCCAGGAATCTCCTGGGGCCCGGCGTTCGTCATTGTTGGATGGGGACCCTCGAAGGGAAAACTGATGTTTGAAGCCGCCGCAGACCTGGAGGCGGAGTTCGCCGAACTGGAGCAAAGGCTCTCCGATCCCGCCGTGCATGCCGATCCGGTGGCCTCGCGCAAGATCGGTCGCCGCTATGCCGAGTTGACCCCCATCATCAAGAACCTGGCCGCCTACCGCCAGCTCAGCGCTGATCTGGCCGCGTCGAGAGAACTCGCCGACGAAGACGAGGCCTTTGCCACCGAGGCTGAAGAACTCAGTGCCCAGTTGGTCGATGTCGAGGGCCGGCTGACCCGACTCCTGGCGCCTCGTGACCCCAACGATTCCGCCGACGCCCTGATCGAGATCAAGTCCGGGGAAGGCGGCGAGGAGTCGGCACTGTTCGCCGGCGATCTGTTCCGGATGTACGCCAAGTACGCCGAGAATCGTGGGTGGAAGACCGAAGTCCTGGACTCGCAGGAGACCGACCTGGGCGGCTACAAATCCATCACCATGGCGGTGAAGGCGACCGGTGCCCCGGATCCAGACAATGCGCCGTACGGCGTGTTGAAATTCGAAGGCGGTGTGCACCGCGTGCAACGCGTCCCGGTGACCGAATCGCAGGGACGGGTGCACACCTCGGCCGCCGGGGTGCTGGTGATGCCCGAGGTGGAGGCCACCGAGGTCGAGATCAACGACGACGACCTGCGTATCGACGTCTATCGCTCCTCGGGCCCCGGCGGGCAGGGCGTGAACACCACCGATTCGGCGGTGCGCATCACCCATCTGCCCAGCGGCATCGTGGTGTCCTGCCAGAACGAGCGTTCGCAGTTGCAGAACAAGGAATCCGCCATGCGCATGCTGCGCTCCCGCCTGGTCGCCAAAGCGGCGGAAGAGGCGGCCTCGGCCGCCTCGGCTGCGCGGAAGTCCCAGGTACGCACGGTGGACCGCTCCGAGCGAATCCGCACCTACAACTTCGGCGAGAATCGCATCGCCGATCACCGCATCGGATTCAAGGCGTACAACTTGGATCAGGTGCTCGCCGGTGACCTTTCCGCGGTGATCGAGGCATTGCAGGCCGCGGACCTGGCCGAACGGCTGGGGCAAGGCCCGGCATGACCAAAGTCCCGGCACTGATCGCGCAGGGAACGGCGCAACTGGGATCAGCGGCAGAGGCGCGCACCCTGCTCGCCTATGCGGCTGGACTCGAGCGAGGCCGCCTCGCCATGGTCGACGATCTGCCCGCAGCCACGATCGAGGACTATCGATCCCTGCTGCAGCGCCGCAGCACCGGAATCCCCGTGCAATACCTCACCGGGCGGGCTGCCTTCCGGACCGTGGAGGTGGCCGTCGCACCGGGGGTGTTCATTCCCCGCCCGGAGACCGAAGTGATGACGGGCTGGGCCATCGAACGACTGCAGCGAATCACTGCGCCGGTCGTGGTCGAACTGTGCGCCGGCAGCGGCGCTATTTCGCTGGCCATCGCCACCGAGACCACCGGCGTTCGGCAATACGCTGTGGAACTGTCCGAGACCGCAGCCAAGACAGCGGCGGACAACTTGAGCGGAACCGGCGTCGATCTTCGGGTCGGCGACATGGCTGACGCCTTCCCCGAGCTGAACGGACAGGTGGATCTGGTGATCGCCAATCCCCCCTACATCCCGTTGGAGGCCTGGGAGGGAGTCAGCGCCGAGGTGCGAGCTCACGAACCGGCGTTGGCGCTCTTCTCCGGAGCCGACGGCTTGGATGCACTACGGGTGGTGGCGGCAGTGGCGGCACGACTGCTGCGTCCGGGCGCTGTGGTGTGTGCCGAACATGCCGAATCCCAATCCGAAGCGGTCACCGCCCTGTTCGCCGGCACGGGGTGGTACCACAGTGTGGTGGATCACCAGGACCTGACCGACCGGCCTCGTTTCGTCAGCGGTGTTCGGGCCCAATCACTGGCAGGATGAGCAGCATGGCGCACGTTCTTGAGGTGGGCAGCGACCCCGATGCGGCGATCGATGCTGCGGTTTCGGCGATCAGTGAGGGGAAGTGCATCGTGTTGCCCACCGACACGGTGTACGGCATCGCAGCCAGTGCCTTCGACGCCGACGCGGTGCAGCGCCTGCTCAATGCCAAACAACGCGGACGCGACATGCCGCCGCCGGTCCTGATCGGGGATGTGCTCGCGCTGCCGACTCTCGCCGATGAGGTCACCGAACAGATCCGCGCCGTGGCAGACAGCTTCTGGCCGGGTGCCCTGACCATCATCGTGCGCGCCCAGGCCAGCCTGGATGTGGACCTGGGGGACCGAGGCAGCACGATCGCGGTGCGGATCCCCGACCACGACTTCACTCGAGCACTGCTGCGAGCCACCGGCCCGCTGGCGGTGAGCAGTGCCAACGTCAGCGGACGTCCGGCGGCCCTGAGTATTGCCGAAGCCGTGGATCAGTTGCAGCATTCGGTGGCGGTCTTCCTCGACGGCGGGCCTGCCTCCGGGCCGGTTCCGAGCACGATCGTTGATTTGTCCGGACAACCTCGGCTGCTGCGCGAAGGGCGCATCAGTGTCACTGACCTGCGCGAGGTACTGCCGGAATTGGCCGAGGGCTGAGCATGAGGGTTTATCTGATGGTGTTGCTGATCGCTGCTGCGGTCACCTATCTCCTCAGTGGTCTGGCCCGCCGGCTGGCTTTCCGATTCAATGCCGTGGCGACAGTGCGCGACCGCGATGTGCACACCAAACCGATCCCGTATTTCGGGGGGATCTCGATGTGGGTCGGCCTGGTCGCCGCCTTCATGGTGGCCACCAGTCTGCCGTGGCTGGGGGAGTTCGCGCAGGTGCGCCACGATGCTGTGGCCGTGGTGATCGCCGGCGGGGTCATCTGCGCGGTCGGCGTCCTGGACGACATGTTCGAGCTGAACGCCTTGGCCAAGGTGGCCGGTCAACTCATGGCAGCCGGATTGCTGGTGCTCAACGGGGTCAAGGTGTATTGGATTCCGCTGCCGGACCGAATTATCGCCTTGGATGATGGCACGTCCATCGTGGTCACCATGGTCTTGATCTTCGTGGCGGTCAACGCCATCAATCTGATCGACGGTTTGGACGGCCTGGCGGCCGGTGTGGTCGCCATCGGAGCCAGCGCCTTCTTCAGCTATGCCTACCTGCTGTCGTACGAGCAGGAGCTGGTGCGCGCCACCGGTGCGAGTCTGATCACGGTGGCCACCGTGGGCATCTGCCTGGGCTTCTTGCCTTACAACGTGCATCCGGCTCGGATGTTCATGGGGGACTCTGGCTCGATGTTGCTGGGCTTCCTATTGGCAGCGTCGTCGATCAGCCTCACCGGGCAGGTCGATCCCTCCAAGCTCGCCGATTTCGGCACCAACGCGCTGGCGGCCTACCTGCCGTTGCTGGTGCCCCTGGCCGCGGTGGCCTTGCCATTCCTTGACCTGGTGATGGCCTACATTCGACGCACAGTCGCCGGCAAGCTGTGGTACCAGGCGGACAAGCAGCATCTGCACCACCGCATGTTGAAGCTCGGTCACAGCCATCGGCGAGCGGTCGCCCTGTTGTGGCTGTGGTCTGCCGTGATCGCCTATGGCGCTGTCCTGATCGGTCTGTTCCCGTCGGTGCTCAGCCTGGTCATCTGGCTGCTGGCGATCTGTTTGGCTGCGCTGCTCACCTGGGGGCCGAGGATGCGAACTCGAGTGCGGTCGGCCCATGGCTGAGGGGCGCGCCTTGAGCCCGCGGCGGCGCGCTCTGCGGCTGCTGGCTGCCGGCTCCGGTGGCGCTGCGGCGGCTTGGGCGTTGGCCGCTCTTGGCTTCGGGTTGCTGGTCGGGCCCTCGGCGCTGGTTGCGGTGCTGATCGGCGGTCTGATCACGATCGGGTTCTTCATGGTGGGCCAGCTCGTGCAGGTCGCCCTGGCCGCAGCAGAACCGGTCGTGGTGATGATGGCCAGCCTGGTGTCGTACCTGCTCCGGGTGGTCGCGGTGGCGTTGGTGGCAGCCTGGATTGTGAAGCGGGTGCCCTGGCTGGATGGCCGTCAACTGGGTGTGACGATCCTGATCGTGCTCGCGGGTTGGCTCGCCGCCGAGGTATTTGCCTTCTCTCGGCTGCGGGTGCCCGCGTTCGACCCGCCACAAGGACAAACAGACTAGGTAACATCATGGAATCGATAGGCACTTTTGCCTGATATGGTGCTGCCACCATGGGTGATCGCAACGGCACGAGTGACGGCTATCGCGTATTGAGCCTCATGCTGGCCGGACCTGCGCTGTATGGCGGAATCGGTTGGTTGCTGGATGCCTGGCTGCACACCTCATGGCTTCTCTTGGTAGGGGTGATGGTCGGTTTGGGCCTGAGCACTTACCTTGTGATTTCACGTTACGGACGCACCGTATGAACGGCCTGACCGAGGAGGTTGTATGCCCGGCCTGACCGGCCTGTTTATTCCCCTGGAGTGGGACGTCTGCACTCACACTGAGGGCGGCGAAGAAGGCCTCATCATCGGGGTCGGTAGTTTCTGCGCCCGTCCGCTCTTCCCGGGATTGGGCCCGGAGTTCTACTGGATCAACAATCAGCTCTTCCAAGCGGTGCTCGGCGCCGTCTTGGTGATCGCCTTCTGGCTGTGGGTATCGCGCTCGCACAAGCTGGTCCCCGGCAAGCGGCAATACTTCGGCGAGCTGGCCTACAACTTCGTGCGTGACGGCATCGCCCGCGACATGCTCGGGCATGACTTCCGCAAGTTCGTTCCCTATCTGGTGGCGCTGTTCAGCTTCCTGCTGGTGAACAACCTGTTCGGGCAGTTCTTCTTCTTCATGTTCCCGACCTTCTCCAAGATCGGCTACGCATGGGGTCTGGCGGGTCTGACCTTCCTGCTTTACAACGGCGTGGGTATCTACAAACACGGGTTGTTGAAGTATCTGAAGAACAACACGATGCCTGCCGGCGTGCCGTGGTGGATGCTGCCGCTGGTGATGCCGCTGGAGTTCTTGTCGAACTTCATCATTCGCCCGATCACTTTGGCGCTGCGACTCTTCGCCAACCTGTTCGGCGGCCACTTGGTGGTGCTGGTCTTCGTGGTCGGCGGCACCATGCTGCTGACCTGGACCGAAGGCCCGCTGAATGGCAAACCCGAATGGCTGCTACACACCGCCGGTGGCGTGGCACTGGTCTTCAGCTTGGCGATCTTCGCCTTGGAACTGTTCGTCTCGGTCATGCAGGCCTATATCTTCACGGTCCTGACCGCCCAATATGTCGCCTCGGCACTAGCCGATGAGCACTGAGCAACTGTAAGAAACCCTCGAAAGGAAATCATCCATGATCCCAATGGAAATGGTCGGCTCCCTGAACATGATCGGCTACGGCCTGGCAGCGATCGGCCCCGGCATCGGTATCGGCCTGGTCTTCGCCGCCGTCATTCAGGGCACCGCTCGTCAGCCTGAGGCCAAGGGTGCCTTGATGAGCACCGCCTGGATCGGCTTCGCCCTGACTGAAGCGCTGGCCATCATCGGCATCGCGCTCGCCTTCGCCCTGTAATGAGGTTTGGGGGAATGTTCCCACTGGAATCCGGCATGCCGCCGCTGACTCCGGAGTACACCTCGGAGTTGGTCGCAGGCGTCGTGTTGTTCCTGATCATCCTGGTGGTGGTCTGGAAGTTCGTGGTGCCGAAGTTCGAGGAGACCTACGCCGAACGATCGGCTGAGATCGCCGGTGGTATCGAGAAGGCGGAGCGGGCTCAGGCAGAGGCTGCTGAGGCGCTGGCCGAGTATCAGGCACAGTTGGCCGAGGCGCGAGCCGAGGCAGCCAAGATCCGGGAAGAGGCCAAGGCAGATGCTGCCGCGGCCTCGGCCGAGATCCGGGCCGCGGCTGCTGCCGATGCGGAGCGTCTGGTGGCCAATGCTCGTGCACAGATCGGTGCCGAGCGCGCGCAGGTAGTGCAGCAGCTACGTGGCGAAATCGGTGGTCTGGCCACCGAACTGGCCGGCAAGATCGTCGGGGAGTCGTTGGCCAAGGACGCGGCTGCCCGCCGCACCGTCGACCGTTTCCTCGCTGAGCTCGAGTCGCAACCGGTGGAGCAGGCATGAATGCAGCCACCGAAGCCCGGATTTCGGAGCTCGACCGCACGGTTGATGCCCTGAAGCCCACGCTGAGCCTGGCCGAGGAACTGTTCGGTATCGCCGATGTGCTCCACGAGCAGGCCACCTTGCGGAACGCTCTGGCCGATTCGACCACGGCCGACGACAGTCGGCGGGCGATGGCTGCAGCGCTGTTCGGTGGCAAGCTGAGCGAGACGGCGACGTCGATCATCGGCGAGGCCGCCGGACTGCGGTGGGGGATCGGGTCGCGTCTGACCGACGCGATCAATCGGCAGGGCCTGCGGGTGCTGTTCGGAACTGCTCAGGCTGCCCAGGCACTGGACCAGGTGGAATCCGAATTGTTCCATCTGAACCGTGCTGTGGCAGCCGACACCGAACTGCGCCAGGCATTGGACAATCGCAACGCCCCGCTTGCAGCGCGGCTGACGCTGTTGTCGGATCTGCTGTCGACGAAGGCAGACCCGGTGACTTTGGCCCTGGCGCAGCGCGCAGTCGCTGCCTCACAGCGATCGTTCGAAGCGACCACCGAGGAATACCTGCGGCTGGCCGCAGCGATTCGGGAACGCGCCATTGCGACCGTGACCGTGGCTCAGCCGCTCACCGCGGCTCAGACCAAGAAATTGCGGGAGATTCTGGTTCGGAAGCTCGACCGTGAGGTCAACCTGCAGATCGTGATCGACCCCAGCGTGCTCGGCGGCGCTCGGGTGAAGGTCGGCGACGAAGTGATCGAGGGCACGGTCGCCGCCCGCCTGGCCGCCGCTCAACAACAACTCACCCAGTAGAAATCGAAAGCAGAAGGTGCACAAATGGCCGATCTGACCATCAGCCCCGAGGAGATCCGGGACGCCCTGGACAAGTTCGTGACGAACTTCAACCCCGAGGCCGCCAGCCAGGACGAGGTGGGCGTGGTTGCCACCTCCGGTGACGGCATCGCGCGGGTGGAGGGCCTCCCGTCCGCCATGGCGAATGAGCTGCTCAAGTTCGAGAACGGCACGCTCGGTATCGCGCTGAACCTGGACGTCCGCGAAATCGGCGTCGTGGTGCTCGGCGATTCCGAAGGCATCGAGGAGGGCGGGGTCGTCCGCCGCACCGGCGAGGTGCTCAGCGTTCCTGTCGGTGACGGCTACTTGGGGCGTGTGGTGGATTCCATGGGTAACCCGATCGATGGTCTGGGTGAGATCACCGACATCGACGGGTTGCGGGAGTTGGAGCTGCAGGCCGCCGGCGTCATGGATCGCCAGAGCGTCAACGAGCCGCTGCAGACCGGGATCAAAGCGATCGACTCGATGACGCCGATCGGTCGCGGACAGCGCCAGTTGATCATCGGTGACCGCAAGACCGGCAAGACGGCCATCGCGGTGGACACCATCATCAACCAGAAGGCCAACTGGGAATCCGGTGATCCGACCAAGCAGGTTCGCTGCATCTACGTCGCGATCGGTCAGAAGGGCTCGACCATCGCTGCGCTGCGCACCAAGCTGGAAGAGGCCGGTGCGATGGCCTACACCACCATCGTGCACTCCCCAGCGTCGGATCCGGCCGGCTACAAGTACATCGCCCCGTACTCCGGTTCGGCCATCGGCCAGCACTGGATGTACGCCGGCAAACACGTGCTCATCATCTTCGACGACCTGACCAAGCAGGCCGAGGCCTACCGCGCCATGTCGTTGCTGCTGCGTCGCCCGCCGGGCCGCGAGGCCTACCCCGGCGACGTGTTCTACCTACACAGCCGCTTGCTGGAGCGCTGCGCGAAGCTGTCCGACGAGCTCGGCGGCGGATCGATGACGGGGCTGCCGATCATCGAGACCAAGGCCAACGATGTGTCGGCCTACATTCCGACCAACGTGATCTCGATCACC
Organism: Propionibacteriaceae bacterium UBA7704; assembly: GCA_002482525.1. Lineage (GTDB taxonomy): Bacteria > Actinomycetota > Actinomycetes > Propionibacteriales > Propionibacteriaceae > Propionicimonas. The sequence continues at coordinate 21,393 of DLGC01000017.1, forward strand.
GACGGTCAGATCTTCCTGCAATCCGACCTGTTCAACGCCAACCAGCGTCCGGCCATCGACGTCGGCATCTCGGTGTCCCGCGTGGGTGGTGCCGCGCAGGTCAAGGCCATGAAGAGTGTGTCGGGCACCTTGAAGATCGGCCTGGCGCAATACCGCGACATGGAAGCCTTCGCGATGTTCGCCTCCGACCTGGACGCCGCATCCCGGCGCCAGTTGGAGCGGGGCGCGCGGCTGGTGGAGTTGCTGCGTCAGCCGCAGTACACCCCCTACCCGGTAGCCGATCAGGTCATCAGCGTGTGGGGCGGCATCAACGGCAAGTTCGACGATGTGCCGGTGGCCGACGTGCTGCGTTTCGAGCAGGAGTTCCTGGCCTACCTCAAGCACCACACCGAGGTGCTGACCGTGATCGGTGAGACCGGTAAGTTCGACGATGACACTCAGGCTGCTGCCGAGGAAGCTCTGGAGGCATTCCGCCGCCAGTTCGTCGCCAGCGACGGTACCCCGCTGGCGACCGCGGACGATCCGGCCGAGGTCATCGCGGAAGAGGACATGGACCACGAGCAAATCGTGGTTCAGAAGAAGCGGAGCTGATCAATGGGAGCCAGCCTTCGCGAACTGCGCCAGCGGCGCAAATCGGTGACGGCCACCAAGAAGATCACCCGGGCCATGGAGCTCATCGCCTCATCCCGGGTGCTCAAGGCCCAGCAGGCCGCTGCTCGCACCCTGCCCTACACCCGAGAGTTGAATCGGGCGGTCTCGGCGGTGGCGACCTACTCGCGCACCGATCACCCGCTGACCCGGCCGCAGGCGGACAAGCCGCGTCGGGTGGCGGTGGTGTTCATCACCTCCGACCGCGGCATGAACGGCGCGTACTCCTCCAATGTGATCAAGATGGTTTCCCAGATGCGGGAGCGCTTGGACGCCGAGGGCATCGAGATGGTGCGTTACGCCGTCGGGCGCAAGGGCATCGGATACCTCAGCTATCGCGGCATGGACATGGCGGCGTCATGGTCTGGCTTCTCCGACTCGCCGACCTATGATCGCGCGGTCGACATCGCCGATCGATTGGTGGAGGACTTCCTGCGTCCCTACGAAGAGGGCGGCGTCGACGAGATCTGGACCATCTACACCCGGATGGAATCCATGCTCAGCCAGACCCCGCGGGCACGGCGCGTGCTGCCCCTGGAAGTGGTCCAAGGCGTCCACGAGGTCTCCGGCGAGGAACTGCTTCCGCTGTACGAGTTCGAGCCCAGCCCTGAGGCGGTGCTGGATCGGCTGCTGCCGCTGTATGTGCGCAGCCGGATCTGGTTCTACCTGTTGCAGTCGGCGGCATCGCAGTTGGCCAGCCAACAGAAGGCGATGAAAGCCGCAACTGACAACGCGCAGCAACTGATCGAGGGGCTGACCCGGGCCGCCAACCAGGCTCGCCAGGCCGAGATCACCCAAGAAATCAGCGAAATCGTCGGCGGTGCCAGCGCACTGGCCGACCTCACCCAAGACCAGAACTAGGCAAAGGCAGACTTCGAATGACTGTGACTACCGAAAAGATCGCAGCGGCCACCGGGCGGGTTGCCCGGGTTATCGGCCCGGTGGTGGATGTGGAGTTCGCCGCCGACCAGATGCCCGACATCCTCAATGCGGTGCTGATCGAGATCAGCGACGGCGAGCAGACCCGCACCATCACCGCCGAGGTCGCTTTGCACGTCGGCGACAACATGGTGCGAGCCATTTCGCTGAAGCCCACCGACGGTATGCGTCGTGGTGCCAAGGTGACCGATACCGGCGCACCGATCTCGGTGCCCGTGGGCGATGTCACCAAGGGCCGGGTGTGGAACGTGACCGGCGACTGCCTCAATGAGGACCTGGTTGCGAACAAGGTTGAGATCGCCGAACGCTGGCCGATTCACCGTGCCGCCCCGAAATTCGATGCGCTGGAGCCGAAGACCGAGATGCTGGAGACCGGCATCAAGGTGCTCGACCTGCTCACCCCCTACGTGAAGGGCGGCAAGATCGGCCTGTTCGGCGGTGCCGGTGTGGGCAAGACGGTGCTGATCCAGGAAATGATCTACCGCATCGCCCACAACTTCGGTGGCACCTCGGTGTTCGCCGGTGTGGGGGAGCGCACCCGTGAAGGCAACGACCTGATCGAGGAAATGATCGAAGCCGGCGTCATGAAGGACACCGCCTTGGTGTTCGGCCAGATGGATGAGCCGCCGGGCACTCGCTTGCGCGTCGCGCTGTCGGCACTGACCATGGCGGAGTACTTCCGCGATGTGCAGGACCAGGACGTGTTGTTGTTCATCGACAACATCTTCCGTTTCACCCAGGCCGGTTCGGAGGTCTCGACCCTGCTGGGCCGTATGCCTTCGGCGGTGGGCTACCAGCCAACGCTGGCCGACGAAATGGGACAGCTGCAGGAGCGGATCACCTCGACCCGTGGCCACTCGATCACCTCGATGCAGGCGATCTACGTGCCCGCCGACGACTACACCGACCCGGCTCCGGCGACCACCTTCGCGCACCTGGACGCCACCACCGAGCTCAGCCGCGAGATCGCCTCGCGTGGTCTGTACCCGGCTGTGGATCCGCTGAGCAGCTCCTCGCGCATCCTCGATCCGCAGTTCGTGGGCCAGGAGCACTACGACACGGCAACTCGGGTGAAGCAGATCCTGCAGCGCAACAAGGAACTGCAAGACATCATTGCCATCCTGGGTGTGGACGAGCTGAGCGAGGAAGACAAGATCATCGTGGCTCGGGCTCGACGCCTGCAGCAGTTCCTCAGCCAGAACACCTACATGGCAACCAAGTTCACCAACGTCGAGGGTTCGACGGTGCCGTTGGCCGACACCATCGAGTCGTTCAAGATGATCTGCGATGGCGAGGTTGATCACATCGCTGAGCAGGCGTTCTTCAACGTCGGTGGTATGGATATGGTGTACGCCAACTGGGATCGCATTCAGAAGGAAGGCTGAGGTGGCACAACTTCGGGTAGAGGTCGTCGCGGCTGAGGGTATCGCCTGGGAGGGGGATGCCCTGAGCGTGATCGCTCGTACCTCCGAGGGTGATATCGGCATCATGCCGAATCACGAGCCGCTGCTGGCGACGTTGTCACCGTGCGCGGCTGAGATCCTCACCGTTGACGGCAACCGCGAGGTCGTGGCGGTCGACGGCGGGTTCATCTCGGTCGCCGACAACCGCGTGTCGGTGCTGTCGCCGATGGCCCGGGTGGCCGCCGAGATCGACCTGAAGGCCGCCGAGCACGAATTGGCCGCAGCCGAGAAGCGACTGAACGAGGGTGAGATCGACGAGCAGACTCGTCATCACTACCTTCGTGCACATGCTCAGCTCAAGGCTGCCCGGATGGCACACGGCCACTGATCGGCGGTGAGCAGTGCCCGTGGATCTCTTGCCGATCGCGGAGTGGTCCGTCCTGGCACTGTTCATCATCCTGGTGGTTCCGGTCGTTTTTTTGGCGAGCCGACGCCGCTGGCTTTCTCGCCAGGGTGGGCTGTTCGACTGCAGTCTGCGACTGACGGATAAGACGCCTGGAGCCGGGTGGGCTCTGGGCGTCGCCCGTTATTCGGGCGACAATCTGGAGTGGTTTCGGGTCTTCTCGCCGTCGCTACGGCCTCGGATGATCTTTCCTCGCTCGGTGACTCGCGCCGGCGAGCAACGGGAGCCGGACGCCATCGAGTCCGTCGTGCTGAGCGACAATCAGCGCATCGTGGGTCTGGAGTCGGCGAACGGAGAGGTCTGGGAGCTGTCGATGTCGATCGCGTCTTTGACCGGTCTGTTGAGCTGGTTGGAGTCAGCGCCGCCCGGTGCGCGCTACCGCTGATCCTCGCCGATGATGCGGGCCCGGGCTCGCGCCGCGGCGGTATCCGGCGGTTGGCGATCCTTGCCCGGCACCCAGAGCACTTCGGTGCCGTCGGGTGCGCACGCCCGCGCGAGAATGAAGAGGAGATCGGACAGCCGGTTCAGGTAGGTCACGGCGAGGGGATTGACGCCTCCGGCTCGACCTTCAGTGGCGGGTTGCGTGCCGTGCACCGCAGCGGCGGCCCACGCAGTGCGCTCGGCGCGTCGCACCACCGCACGTGCCAACTGCAACCAGGCCGTCGCGGCGCCACCGCCGGGCAGTACGAAGGACTTCAGTTCGGGCAACTCCGCAGAGTACTGGTCGCACCAGGCCTCCAGGCGGTCGAGGTAGTCCTGCTCCACCCGCAGTGGCGTCACGTCCGGGTCCGCCACCAGCGGCGTGGCCAGGTCGGTGCCACAGTCGAACAGCTCGTTCTGAAGGTGGCCGAGAATCGAGGCGATGTCGGCCGGCAGCTCAGGGGCGGTGAGTGCCAATCCGATGATGGAGTTGGCCTCGTCGATGTGGCCATAGGCCTGAACACGCGGGTCGGTTTTGCTCACCTCGGAGAGGTCGGCAAGCCGGGTGCTCCCGGCATCTCCGGTACGGGTGTAGATGCGCGTCAGATTCACCATGTGAATCAATCAACACCGGCGAGACATGACTGTCAAACGCGCTGTGCTGTGGCAGCGTAGGGCGAGTGAGAACACCAGCGATTTTGATGATGACCGCGGTCGCAACCGCCACCCTGAGCCTGGCAGTCGGCTGCACGCAAACGCCAACGGCAACACCAGGCCAATCCGCTGGCAGCGACGCAGCCGCCGGGACCACATCCTGCACCTATCAGACGACCGGTGGCGCGAGCCGCCAGGTCACGACACCTCCCACCGCCGGTGTGCCTGCGACTGGCACGGTGGAGTACGTCGTGAAGCTCAACAGCGGGGATGTCCCGATCACCCTGGATCGTGCGAATGCCCCGTGTGCGGTGAACTCCTTCATCTCGCTCGCCGAGCAGGGTTTCTACGACGACACACCGTGTCATCGACTGGGGGTCGCCACGGGCTTCTCGATGCTGCAATGTGGCGATCCCACCGGGTCCGGCACCGGTGGACCGGGGTACCAGTACAGCGAGGAGTTGACCGGCAGCGAGACCTACCCGGCAGGGACCTTGGCGATGGCGCGCACTTCGGCACCGGGCAGCCAGGGATCTCAGTTCTTCCTGGTGTTCGACGACACCCAGTTGAGCCCGGACTACACCGTGTTCGGAACCATCGACGCCACCGGCATCGCCGTACTGAAGAAGGTGGCCGCGGCAGGTACCGACAACAGTGAGGGCCAGGGTGTGGGGCATCCAGCCAAGCCGGTGACGATCACCGCGGTGACGCCGCGCTGAGCTCGGCCAGAGCCGAGATGACGGCCTCCGGATTGTCGGAGTGCACCCAATGCCCGGCAGCGGGAATCTCCACGGTGCGGACCAGCGGAAAATACTGCTGCATCAGTCGGATGTCGTCGGGACGGTAGTAGGCCGACTGCTGACCGACGATCCAGGCCGTGGGGCCGGGGAAGCTCGGGCCGGCGGTGATCGGCCAGTCGGCGATTTCGGCCAAGGATCGATCGATGAGATCGAGATTCGGCTGCCACTGCCAGCCGTCGCGGTCGCGCAGGTTGGTGAGCAGGAACTGGCGTACCGGTGGCTGCGGGATTTGTTCGGCCAGCTTCGCGTCGGCATCGGCTTTGCTGGTGACGGTGCTCAAGTCCAGGCTGCGCATGGCGTCGAGGAAGACACCGAAGCCGGACACTTGGGCTGAGTTCGACGGCGCGATGTCCATCACAGCCAGCCCGGCGAACACCGACGGCTCGCTGAGAGCAGCCAACATGGCCACCTTGCCGCCGAAGGAATGACCGGCCAGCACCAGCCTCGGATGTGCTCCGAACCGATCGATGATGTCCTCGACGACGGTCTGAACGGTATCGGCGTAGCTGAAATCCTCGGTCCAGTCGCTGTCACCGTGATTGGGCAGGTCATAAAGCGCCGAAGCACCGAGACCGCTCAAACCTTGGGCGATGCGCATCAGATTGCGGCCCCGTCCGAAGAGCCCGTGCAGGAAGACGAAACGAGGGTTTCCCTCCCCGACCATGGTGACGTTCAAACGGGTCATCACTTCCTCCTGCTCCAGCATGCACTGTGCCAATGGCGTCGATCCTCGACTGCCGAGGACGAGCCGATGTCGGGAATCCGTGGCCACACCACGACATGAGCGACGCCGGGCCCGAAGCTGCGATTGCAGCCCGGGCATCGGTAGGTCTTGGTGGCGGCGTCAGCCGACATGGCTTGCACCATCCACTCACCGTCGTCCTTGCGGTCGGCGCGAGCGAAGGCACCCACCGACAATGGTCGGGGTGCACGCAGATGCTTGGAAGGGCGTTTGGCCATGATCTTGTCCTATGACATGAGGGCTGAATGGGCAAGCCGAAGCCGGGCCGTGTAGGTTAGCCGAGTGCGCCTGCTGATTGCCCGTTGCCAAGTTGATTATGCCGGACGACTCACCGCTCACCTTCCGATGGCGACGCGACTGATCATGGTCAAAGCCGACGGATCGGTGTCGATTCACGCCGACGATCGAGCCTATAAGCCGCTGAACTGGATGAGCGCCCCCTGCACCCTGACCGTGACACCGCCGCCGGAGGATGTGGAGGCTGTGGTGGCGGCCTGGGAGTCCGAGCTCACCGAGGTGTGGGAGGTCCGGAACAAGGACGGCGACACCTTGCAGATCGCGATCGGGAAGGTCTTCCACGATTCGGCCCACGAATTGGGCATCGATCCCGGGCTGCAGAAGGATGGCGTTGAGGCACACCTGCAGGCGCTGCTGGCCGAGAACCCCGGTACCTTCGGCGACGGCTGGACCCTGGTGCAGCGGGAATACCTCACCCCGATCGGTCCGGTGGACCTGCTGTTCCGCGATGACAGCGGCGCCTATGTGGCGGTGGAAGTGAAGCGTCGTGGCGAAATCGACGGGGTGGAGCAACTCACGCGCTACCTGGAGCTGATGAATGCCGACCCGTTGCTGGCACCGGTGCGTGGTGTCTTCGCAGCTCAGCAGATCAAGCCGCAGGCCAAGACTCTCGCGGGCACTCGAGCCATCGAATGCGTGCTGGTCGACTACAACGCCCTACGCGGCCTTGATCACAGTGAGGATCGGCTGTTCTGAGCTGATTCAGATGCGGTCCAGATGAGGAACCAGCACCTCGCGGTACAACAGCAGCAAGGCGGCGGTGATCGGGATGGCCAAGATGGCGCCGATCATGCCGATGAGCAGGCCGCCGGAGATCGCGGCCAGCATCACCAGCACCGCCGGGATCTGCACCGAATGTGCGAACACGCGGGGTTGGATGAAATAGGCGTCGATCTGTTGGTACACCAGGAAGAAGGCCAAGGTGATCAAACCAGTGGTGGGGGAGAAGGCGAACCCGACGATGGACAAGATGATCATCGAAATCGTGGTGCCGACCAGTGGCACGAAGGCGAACATGCCCACCACGACGGTCAACGCCATCGCGTAGCGTCCCATTCCGACAATGTTCAAGAAGGTGAAGGCGACCGTCATTGAGATCAGCACGACGGTGAACAATCCGGACACATACCCGCCGACGCGGCGGAACATCTCGTTGGCCAGGTATCTCACCCGAGGTCGGCGCGAGGCTGGTGCCAACTGATAGATGAGCTCCTTGATCGACGGCAGCGTGATCAGGAAATACAGGGTCAGCACGGTGGTGATGATGACGGTGAAGATGACATTGGCCACGACTTGACCGGCTCCGACCAAGCCACCGAAGAGGCCGGTGATGAGTTCGCCTGAAGTCAAATACGAAACGGCGCGATCAATGACCTGGAACTGGGCGTCGAACGCGGCTATCTGAGGATTCTGGCGCAGGTTCTGCAGATAGGACGGCGACTGGATCATCAACAGATTCACCTGTTCGGTGACCACCGGAACGACCGCCCATCCGGCGAGGACCAGCAGCCCGATGACACCCAAGGCGACGATCAGCACCGCCCAGCCTCTGCGAATACGGTGCTCGTGCAGCCAACTCACGGCGGGATTCAGTCCGAGTGCGATCGCCAGTGCCAGCAGCACCAACACCAGGATCGTGCGCAGATTGACGATGGCCGTCACCAGTCCGAAAGCTGACAGGGCCCCCAAGGTGAGAAGAAAGCCGATCTGCAGCGGACTGCGTTCCAGCAGCGATACCCGCGGCTTGTCGCCGTCAGTGACTCCCGGATTGAAGTCCGGGGGTGTCGGCTGTGTGATGCGACGCCAACGGCGTAGCCAACTGCGGCTGGAGTCCGGTGCCGCCGAGGGCGTCGGTTCGACTTCGCGCGGATCAGACGGATTCGGCTCGTCGCCGGAGGTCATGGGCTATTCCGCACCGACAGAGTGGGAAACCAAGGATTCGTCAGAGCCCTTCTGGGCGGACCCGCGCACGATGACTTCGGTCTCATCGGAATCATCTGCGGCCTCGTCCGGCTCGTCGGCCAGTTCGGCAGCATCGACAGACTCCGGCACGACGGCCTCAGCCACCTCCACCTCACCGTCCTCGTCGGCGTCGCCGTACTCCTGGATGCTCTTGCCTGCCAGACTGGACAACTCGTTGAGTTGGGCCAGGATCGCCTTGTGTCGACCGGACAGCATCTCAACGGCGGCCTCGAGTTTGGCCTTCTTGAGCTCGGCCACCCGAAGCGCCTCGGCGTGCACATTCTTGGCCTCCGCACGCGCGCTGCTGATGATGGTCTCTGCCTGCGCTTGAGCGGCTTGACGGGTGCTTTCGGCCTCCGCGAGCACGGACTCGCGGCGCTGATCCCAGGTCTGGGTGTCGGACTCGATCTTGGCCTGATACTCCTCGGCCTGAACGCGGGCCTGCTCCATCAGCTCGTTGAGCTTGTCCTGGGCCGCCTTCTGAACCTCGGCGAGTTCGGCGAGCTCGGCCTCTCGTTGTCGGGCCAGCTCGGACTTCTGGTCGGCGAGCTCGGTCTGCAGCGTGGCGAGCTGGCTCTTGCGTTCGGTTTCGGTCTGCTGGGCTACCAGATCGGCCTGGCTGCGTGCCTCCGACAGGATCTGGTCGGCTTCCCGCTGTGCCGCCTCACGGATCATCGCGGCCTGTCCCTTGACGCCTTCGAGGTCGGTGGCATTCTGCTCGCTGAGTTGCTTGCGCATCTCCGCCAAGGAATCGGCGGACTTCGCGCGCTCTGCCTCGGCAGCGGCCACGGCGCCGTTGGTCATGGCCTCGGCGTCGGCTTCGGCCTGAGCCACGATCTGCTTGGCCTTGGCTTGCGCTGTCGCCAGCATCTCGTTGACCTGGGCCTCGGCAGATCGCAGCATGCCGCGAGCATGGGCACCGAGCTTGGAGTAGTCGGTGTCCTCGGACTTCGCCGTGGCCGTCGCGAGTTGCTTCTGCTGCTGGCGCACCTGCGCCTTCGCCCGCGAAAGCTGTGCCTCCACATCACGGACATAGGCGTCAACCGCGCCCTTGTCGTAGCCCCGCAGGGCTTGCGGGAAGTTCCCCACAGCGCTGGCGGTCTCGTCGAACAGTTCCAAACCGGAAGTATCGTCGTAGCTCACGTGTTCTCCTTGAGGTCTCTCACGATGCTACCGGCAATTCCTCGCCTTTCTCGACCCGGGGAGGCAATGAGTTAATGCGCTGGCTCGACAATTTCCAACAGCACGCCACCGACATCTTTGGGGTGAGCGAAATTGATCCGAGAACCACCGGTGCCGATCTTGGGTTCGGGGTAGAGCAGGCGGACGCCGCGCTCACGCAGGACCGCTGAGACCCGGTCCAGGTCGGCGACGCGATAGCACAGTTGCTGCATTCCGGGCCCATTCTTGGCCAGGAACTTCGCAATGGTGGAGTTCTCGTTCAGTGGCGCGAGCAGCTGAATCTGGGCGTTCTCCGGGCCCTGGTCGCCGGTGCCGATCATGGCTTCCTCGACACCCTGCTCGGCATTCGTTTCTCGATGAAGCACGCGCCAGCCCATCACCTCGGTGTGGAAGCGGATGGCTTCGTCGAGGTCGGGAACGGCCAGGCCGACGTGATCGATGCACACAAACAGATCGTCATTGTTCATGAGTCCAGCTTTCCACAGTTGACTAGGCGAGAACGGCGTCGACCACTTCTTTGGCCTCGGCTTGAACCCGCGCCAGATGTGCTGCGTCACGCAGGGACTCCGCATAGATCTTGTAGACATTCTCGGTTCCGGAGGGGCGGGCAGCGAACCACGCCGAGGCGGTGGTGACCTTCAGCCCGCCGATCGGTGCGCCGTTGCCGGGTGCGTGGGTCAAGGTGGCGGTGATGGGCTCCCCAGCGAGTGTGGTGGCGGTGATGTCGGATGCGCTGAGCTTGGCCAGTTTGGCCTTCTGCTCGCGGCTGGCAGGTGCATCGATGCGCGCGTAATGGGAAGCGCCATATCGGGCCTCCATGGCGGCATACAGCTGGCTGGGGGAGGACCCGGTAACCGCGCGGATCTCGCTGGCGAGCAGCGCCAGCAGAATGCCGTCCTTATCGGTGGTCCAGGTGCTGCCATCGCGAGCGAGGAATGAGGCCCCGGCGGATTCTTCGCCGCCGAATCCGAGATCACCGCTGATCAAGCCGGGCACGAACCACTTGAATCCGACCGGAACCTCGACCAGGGTGCGGCCAAGGTCTGCCGCGACCTTGTCGATGATGGATGAAGACACCAGGGTCTTTCCGACTGCGGCTCCGGCAGCCCACTGCGGGCGGTGATCGAACAGGTAGCTGATCGCGACGGCGAGGTAGGCATTGGGATTGAGCAGTCCAGTGTCCGGGGTGACAATGCCGTGGCGATCAGAATCAGCGTCGTTGCCGGTGCTGATATCGAAGGAGTCCCGGTTTGCGATCAAGCCGGCCATCGCGTAGGGGCTGGAGCAATCCATGCGAATCTTGCCGTCCCAGTCCAGGCTCATGAAACTCCAGGTCGGATCGACGCTGGGATTAACCACGGTGAGGTCCAGGTTGAGCCGCTCGGCGATGTAGGCCCAGTACTGCACTGACGCGCCCCCCAAGGGATCGGCCCCGATGCGCACCCCGGATCCGGCTATGGCGTCCAGATCGATGGCGTTGTGCAGGTCCTCGCAGTAGGCACCGAGATAGTCCACGCGGGTGACCTCGGCGGCGGCGCGCTGGTAGGGCGTCCGTGCGATGGCGCCGGGATCGCGCAGCAGCTCGTTGGCCCGTGCCGCGATCCAACTGGTGGCGTCAGTGTCTGCCGGGCCACCGTGCGGCGGGTTGTACTTGAAGCCACCGTCGCGCGGGGGATTGTGGGACGGCGTGACGACGATGCCATCGGCGCGCGGCCCGGAGTGATCACGGTTGTAGACGATGATGGCTCGCGACACCGCCGGGGTGGGCGTGAAATCGGAATCCGCCTCGGCATGCACCGCTACGCCGTGGGCGTGCAAGACCTCAATAGCGGTGCGCCACGCCGGACCGGAGAGGATGTGAGTGTCCTTACCGATGAACAACGGGCCGGTGATGCCCTGGCTTGCGCGGTATTCCACGATGGCTTGAGTGGTGGCGGCAATGTGGGCGTCGTTGAATGCGGCATCCAGACTCGAGCCGCGATGCCCGGAGGTGCCGAAGACCACCTGCTGATCGGGATTGTCCGGGTCGGGCCGCAGGTCGTAGTAGGCCGAGACCACGGCGTCGGGGTCGATGAGATCTTCAGGGCGGGCAACCTGGCCGGCGCGTTCATGAACCATGAGGCCATCTTGCCCGGCCTGGGCGCCAATTGCAGGTCATGGAAGAATGCCGGTATGAGTTTCAATCCCGCAGGAGCCATGGATCTGTCCGGCATCGTCGCAGCGGCCAAGGCGCCGCCGCCCCCGCCGGGAGCGAGCTACGTGACGACGGTGGATACGCAGGGACTGGAGCAATTGATCGCAGCGTCTGCCCGCTACCCGATTGTCTTGGAGCTGAACTCTCCCCGGGCCAATGCCGACCAACTCTCGCGCGACCTGGTCGAACTCACCAATGAAGCCGGTGGTGCCTTCCTGCTGGCGCAGGTCGATATCGACGCGGAACCGCAACTCGCGCAAGCCTTGGGCATCCAGGCAGTACCGACGGTGATCGCGGTGATTGCCGGTCAGCTGGCGCCGCTGTGGCAGGGCACCCGCAACAAGGCCGAGGCCAAGGCCTATCTTGACCAGTTGCTACAGGTGGCTGCGGCCAACGGCGTGACTGGTCGAGCAGAGCCGGTGAGCGTGGCTGCCGACGCCGGCCCCGATCCCCGGTTTGCCGCGGCGGACGCCGCGCTGGCCACCGGTGACTTCGAACAGGCGGTGGTTGAGTTCGATGCGATCCTCGCCGCGACACCCAATGACCCTGAGGCGCAGGCCGGTCGCGCGCAGGCCGCCTTGCTGGCGCGCATCACCACGCTGGAGCCGGCGGCGGTGATGGCTGCCGCGGCGGCCGATCCGCGAAATCTGCAGGCAGGCCTGGATGCCGCCGATGTCGAACTGAGTCAAGGTCGTCCGGAGGCTGCGTTCGACCGACTGATTGAGCTGATCAGAGTTCTCAGCGGTCCTGAACGCGAGACGGTTCGGGTGCGTTTGCTCGAATTGTTCGAGACCGTCGGCAACTCCGAGGAGTCGGTTCTCAGGGCTCGCCGCGCGCTGATGTCGGCGCTGTTCTGACCCGCCTGGGGTAGACCAGCACGAGCACCAAACCGGCCAACGACACGATCCCGCTCACGGCGAAAATGCCGAGGAAGCCTTGATTGAGCGTCGCCGCGACGGTGTTCTGCAGCGTTGCGCTACGAGCATCGATCTCGGCGAGGTCGTCGGACTTCGCTGTCCGGAAGGCTGCCGGTACGGCGTCTCGCACCACGGCGAGCTTCGCGCTGATGCCGGGAGGCTCCTCGGTGATTGCCGCCAAGTCCTTTCTCGTTGTGATCAAGTCCAACGCGCTGCGAGGTGCTCGCGGTCAGGCGGAACAGGCGCCCCTCTCGGCGGTCACTGGCTCCAGGCCAATGAGGGCCTAGGAGATGCGGGCGCCGCCTTCGAGGTAGAAGGTTTGCGACTCCTGTCGTGCCGACCAGGCCGCATGGAGGCGCCCTTGGGCAAAAGGTGCCATGCGCGCGGCCGCGGCCGTCAGATCAAGCCAATGGACAGCCTCGATCTCGTGACCATCGGGCCGCAGCAGGTCGGGATCGGTGAGGGTTCCGGCGTCGAAGATGAGCTCCACGGCGTCCTCCCAGCCGAGATAGGGAACCAGCCAATCCACGACGAGCAGGCGCCCGACCTCGACGGTGTGGTCGAGCTCCTCCCTGACTTCACGGAGCAGCCCGTCGCGGGGACTCTCACCGATTTCGAGAATGCCGCCAGGTAGTTCGAAGTCGGGCTTGAAAGTGGTCTGCAGGATGCAGACTCGATCCTGGGAATCGGTCAGCAGTAGGTGGGCGATCACCCGTTTGCGGGCGGTGACGGAGTTCATCACCGCGGTGAATGCTTCGCGACCGTCGATGGGGTCCGAACGCAACAGCGAATAGCACCACTCGTCGGCCAGGCCCACAGCGGTGCGACGCCGAGCTCGCGCGACGCCGTCGAGGCGAAAGCCGGCCTGGTGCAGTGCTCGGCGATAGTCGCGGTTCGGGGCGGTCACATACATCTCGACGCGGTGCACCTCGGGATCGGCCAGCGCTGCGTCGCGGGCAGCCTGGACTGCGGCAGCGGCCTCAGCCCCCGACCGCGCTGGGTCGAGCGCGACGACGGCAACGCCGTCGGTGATGGTGATGGGCAACACCGGGATCAGGATTGGTCGGGATCGTGACGCAGGTAGACCGCACCCAACGGCGGGACCACCACGGTCGCGCTGGCCGGGAAACCCTGATGGGGCCGATCAACAGCGACGACCCGTCCGAGATTGCCGAAGTTGTCGGTGCCGTTGTAAACCCCGGCATCGGAATTGAGGATTTCGGTCCACACCCCGGACTCCGGCAGGCCGATGCGGTACTCGGTCCACGGCTCGGAGGAGAAGTTGACGATCGCGGCAAGGTGATTGCCCGCAGTGTCGTTGCGGATCCAGGAGTAGGTGTTGGCGCCGGCGTCATCGGCGTTGATCCAGGCGAAGCCGGCGGGGGAGGAGTCCAGCTCCCACAGTGCCGGCGTGTGTCGATAGACGTCGTTGAGGTCCTTGAACAGTCGCTGCAGCCCGTGATGGCCCCAGAGATCGCTGACCCACCACTCCAGGCTCACCGCTTCGTTGAACTCGGTTCGCTGCCCGAACTCGCAGCCGGCGAAGATGAGTTTCTTGCCCGGGAAGGCCCACATGAAGGAATAGAAGGCCCGCAAGGTGGCGAACTGGCGCCAGGCGTCCTGCGGAACCTTGTTGATCATGGAACCCTTGCCGTGGACGACCTCGTCGTGCGAAATCGGCAGGATGAAGTTCTCTGAGAAGGCATAGACCATCGCGAAGGTCATCTCGTTGTGGTGGTACTGGCGGTGGATCGGCTCCAACTCCAGGTATCGCAACGAGTCGTTCATCCAACCCATATTCCATTTGAAGCCGAAACCGAGTCCGCCGGCGTCCACCGCGCGAGTCACGCCATCGAAGGAGGTGGATTCCTCCGCGATCATGACCACTCCGGGGACCCGGTGATACAGGTGGGAGTTCACGTAGCGCAGGAAGTCGATTGCTTCCAGGTTTTCCCGACCGCCGTGAATATTGGGGACCCACTCTCCTTCGTTGCGGGAGTAGTCGAGGTAGAGCATTGAGGCGACTGCGTCGACACGCAGCGCGTCGACGTGGAATTCGGTCACCCAGTACAAGGCGTTCGAAACGAGGAAGGACTTCACCTCGTTGCGCCCGTAGTTGAAGATGTAGGTGCCCCAGTCCTTGTGTTCTCCCTGCCGCGGATCGGCGTGCTCGTACAAGGCGGTGCCGTCGAAGCGTCCGAGGGCCCATTCATCCTTCGGGAAGTGTCCGGGAACCCAATCCAGAATCACGCCGATTCCGGCCTGATGCAGTCGATCGATCAAGTACCGCAACTCATCGGGGCGACCCAGTCGTGACTGGGGAGCGAAGTAGTTGGTTACCTGATAGCCCCAGCTCGGTTCATAGGGGTGCTCGGCCACTGGCATGAACTCCACATGGGTGAAGCCGGCCCAGGTGACGTACTGCACCAGTTCATCGGCCAACTCGAGGTAGGTCTTGCCCTTGCGCCAGGAGCCGAGGTGCAACTCGTAGATGCTCATGGCCTCAGCGTGCGGCGTCGCGCTCGCGCGTCGCTGCATCCACGCGTCGTCGCTCCACGCGTACGCGCTGGTGTACACGATGGACGAGTTCGCCGGGGCCTGCTCGGCGAAGAAGGCCATCGGGTCAACCTTCTCCCGCCAGATGCCGTCGGCGCCGAGTACGTTGAACTTGTACAAGGCGCCGTCGCTGACACCCTCGACGAACAGCACCCAGACTCCCGAGCCCGGAATCAGATGCATGGCGTCGCCGGTCCACCAGTTGAAATCGGCGTTGAGCCGTACCTCGCGGGCGTTTGGCGCCCACACCGCGAACCGCGTCCCTGTCACCTCACCGCGCTCGTCGTCGAAGACGGTGACAGGGTGGGCACCCAGGCGACGCCAGCACTCGGTGTCACCACCGTTGTGGAAACCTTCCAGATCCCAGCCGGTCAAGCCTGCAGAGGGGTCGTGCGCCATATCAATTCCTAACGTCGGATCAGGGCAGTGCCCTGGTCAGTTCATCTTGGACCGATTCCAGGGGAATGTGGACCCAATTCGGGCGGGATTGTGCTTCATAGCGGATCTCGTAGAGCGCCTTGTCCACGACATAGGCACGCAGTAGCTCGGCAGGCACCGCCGCAGCGCCGCAATACCCTTCAAGGAAGGCCCGACGAGTCGCGACGACCCAATGGTGCGCAGCGGTCGATCGCGGGTCGGCATGGGATTGCCGGGCGTATTCAAAGCTCCGCAGCGCACCGGCGACATCGCGCCACGGTGAATCCGGCGCCAGGCGTTCCGAGGCCGACTTCAGGGGTTCTCCCTCGAAGTCGATGATCACCCAACCGGCAGGGGAGCGACGATACAAGGCTTGGCCGAGGTGAAAGTCACCGTGGATCTGCGACACGGCGACGGTGATATCGGAGATCGCTTCGAAGACCGGCCGAAGATCGGCGGCCATCCCGGCCACTTCGGGCACAGCAGCAGCCGTGGTCGTCAGCCGTGCGAGCATGGCATCAGCGAGGTCGCGTCCCGGGACGACACCGGAAACGGTCACCGGAGGGTCTGCATCCAGCCATGGTCCGGCCAGGGCGTGATGCATGGTGCGCAGTGCCCGTCCCAGCTCGAACGCACTGCTGCTGAAATCGGTCTGGTTGGCGCAGGAGGTGCAGGCCAACTGCCAGCCATCAGCGATGGCGTCGATGTACTCCACGATGATGGCGGCTTGGCGCCCATCCTGGCCGCGCACCTCACCGTAGAGTTCGGGGGCGACACCGGTGTGAGCCAACCGCCGAAGCAGCAGCGCCTCCCGGTCGGGCGGCGGTGCGGGGCGTCGGAACAGCTTGAACAGAGCCTTCTCCCCGAGCTTGACGCTGGTATTGCTCTGCTCGACGGTGAGGCGATGCGGAGAGAGTCCTCGCAGCTCGTCGGCCAAGGCCAGTGTGGCGAGGTACGCGGTGAAGGCGAGCTCATCACCGGTGGCATCGCTGAGGGTCAGCAAGCCCCAACCAGGTAGCTCTACGGGTACCGAGTCCGCGTCGAGTGATCCCGGTAGCTGGTGGCGGTAGGCCGAGATCGCGACGTAGTCTTCGGCGTCCCCGTCGGCGTAGCGGACCGTGATGGTCTCCGTGCGCACGGCAGGCCAGGATGGTGGTGGGACAGCCCAGGGTTCGGCAACGACCCGGACACCCTCGATCGCCCGCCCCTTGCCCGCGAACCAGCGGGTGGTGGGGAGGATCTTCCGCCAGGCCTGCTCGATGTTCAGCTCGTCACCGGGCCCAGGACATGCAGAATGTGCGCCGGAGTGGCCGGAGTGAGCCGGACGAAATTCCGCTCGCGCCACAGGAACTCGTTGCCGGTGAGTTCGTCGCGTACCGCGATCGCTCCGGCGCCGATCCCGAAATCGGCCAGGTCGACGACGACCTCGGTCTCCACGGTCTGGTCGGGGTCCAGGCTGCAGACGACGACCACGATGTCGGAACCGTCGGTCTTTGCGAAGGCGAGGATGCGATCGTGCGCGGCCTCCAAGAAGCGGATCTGCCGAAGCTGCTGCAACGCCGGATGATCGCGGCGAATCTCGTTCAGTCGACCGAGCAACAGATTGAGGTTGGGCTCGGCGTTGAAATCCCGGGGGCGGTATTCGTACTTCTCAGAGTGCAGATACTCCTCGCGTCCCGGCGCCAACGCTTCGTGTTCGAACAGCTCGAAACCGGAGTAGACGCCCCAGGCAGGCGAGCCCGTCGCGGCCAACACTGCGCGGATCGCGAAGATCGCAGGGTTGCCCGACTGCAGGTGGAGCGGGTTGATGTCCGGAGTGTTCACAAAGAAGTTCGGGCGGAAGAAGGTATCGCTCTCCGTGGCCAACTCGGTGAAGTACTCGGTGAGCTCGGACTTGGTGGTTCGCCAGGTGAAGTAGGTGTAGCTGGAGTGGAAGCCGACGCGTCCGAGGGCATGCATCATCTCCGGGGTGGTGAAGGCCTCGGCGAACAGCAGCACATCAGGATCGATCAGACGCAGTTCACGGATCAGCCAGGCCCAGAACTGGACCGGCTTGGTGTGCGGATTGTCGACTCGGAAGATCTTGATGCCGTGTGAGATCCACACCGTCAGCACGCGAAGCGCCTCGTGGTAGATCCCGGACGGATCGTTGTCGAAGTTGATCGGGTAGATGTCCTGGTACTTCTTGGGCGGATTCTCGGCATAGGCGATGGTGCCGTCCAGTCGAGTGGTGAACCACTCGGGGTGTGTGGCGACCCAGGGATGGTCCGGTGACGCCTGAAGCGCGAAATCCAGGGCGATCTCGATACCCAGGGAGGCGGCCTTGGCTACGAACCGATCGAAGGCGTCCCAATCTCCCAAGTCGGGGTGGATGGCGTCGTGTCCACCGGCGGCGGAGCCTATGGCCCACGGCGATCCCGGATCGCCCGGCGCAGGCTTGAGCGAGTTGTTGCGGCCCTTGCGGAAAGCGGTGCCGATGGGGTGGATCGGCGGCAGGTAGACGACGTCGAAGCCCATCGCTGCCACCTCTTCGAGCCGGGCGTGGCAGGTGTCGAAAGTTCCGGAAGTCCACTTCTTGGTCTTGGGATGATAGGTCGCACCGATCGAGCGCGGGAAGAACTCGTACCAACTTGCGGCCAAGGCCCGAGCCCGGTCGACGAAGATCGGATAGTCCGGGCTGGGGGAGATCAGCTCGCGCGGGCCGTACTTGCTCATCGCCACGCGTACGCCGCCGGCGTTGACGATCTCCAACAGATCTGCGGCGGGGCGTTCGGGAAGCAACCCGATGGCGGTGGCCCGCAGCACCGAGGCCTGAACCGAATCACCAGCGTGCTCGGCGGCTTGGGCGGCGCGCTCCAGCAGTTGTGCGCCCTCGAGGCAGACCAACTCGGCATCGACCGCAGCAGACAGCTTGGCGTGGGCATTGTGTTGCCAGGTGGCCCAGGGATCCGACCAGCCTTCCACGCGGAAATGCCACTCGCCGCGCTGGTCCAGTCGTACCCAGGCCTCCCAAGGATCCAAACCGCGAGGCTCGACGGCGATCATGGCCTGCTGGTGAGTGGTGCCGTCGGGCGCGGTGAGGATCACCGAGGCGTTGACCGCGTCGTGTCCTTCGCGGAAGACCTTCGCCCGGATGGGAACCAACTCGCCGACAACGGCTTTGGCCGGATACACCCCGCCCTCGACAACCGGTGAGACGCCGCGCACACAGATACGGCCGAAACCATGGGGGAGGACGCCGGTTGGATCCAGATCGAGGACCGGGGAAGGGCTCGGCTTCGCAGCTGCGGCGATCGGTTTGCTCACGTCGGGGCCGGTGACGGTGCGGGTCGTGGAGGTGCGGCCGGCGGCGGCTCGACCGGAAGCGGCCGGCCGGCCGCCTTTGGCCGGAGCCTTCCGTTTGCGGGGCACCGGGGTGTTCTCGCTCACGACCCCCAACCTATCGCCTGCGAGCGCTATGTCGAGGACGCTCTACGCACCTGTTGGCGCGGTGGAGACCGGCAGCGCAACCGAATACGCCGCGACGGTGCGTCCGGGCAGTGTGACGGTGTCCCCCGGAGCGTGTTCGGCATCAGAGAGCTCGCCCGGCACGCCGGTGCTGAGGATCAACGCCAAACGCTCGGCATACTCCGGCCCGGGCAGCGTCACCTCGACCGGATCGTGACCGCCATGAACGTAGAAAAGCACGGCTTGGTCGGGGTCGCTGAGATACAAGCCCAGCAGGGTGCGCTGCGGGTCGCGCCACTGGTCTTCGGTGAGCTCGGTCCCGGTCTCGGCCAGCCAACTCACGCCAGGGCGTCCCAAGCCGACGCCGCGGGCGTCGACCACTTCACCGGGGACCCGCCAGTTCGGCGAGCGCAGCAGCGGATAGTCCCGACGTAGCTGCAGTAAGTCGCGGGTCAGGTCGGTGAGTTGTTGCCAATCCGCCTCGACGGTCCAGTTCACCCAGGACAGCGGCGAATCCTGACAGTAGGCGTTGTTGTTGCCGTCTTGACTACGCCCGAATTCGTCGCCGGCGGTGATCATCGGGATGCCGGCCGAAAGCAGCAAGGTGGCCATGATGCCGCGAGCGGTGCGTTGTCGGGCTGCGTTGACCTGCGGGTCGTCGGTCTCGCCTTCGACACCGTGGTTCCAGGAATGATTGTCGTTGCTGCCGTCGGCGTTGTTCTCTGCGTTGTCCTCGTTGTGCTTGGTGTCGTAACTGACCAGGTCACGCAAAGTGAACCCGTCGTGGGACGTGACGAAGTTCACCGAGGCGGTTGCCGGACGGCCAGCATGATCGAAGACATCCGAGGAGCCGGACAGTCTGGTAGCCAATTCGCCGACACCGTGGGTGGCGCCGCGCCAATAGTCACGCACATAGTTGCGGAACCGGTCGTTCCACTCGCTCCAGTGCGGGCCCCAGCGTCCGACCTGGTAGCCGAAGGGGCCCAGATCCCAGGGCTCAGCGATCATCACCTTGTCGGCCAGGACGGGATCGGCGGCGATGAGTTCCTTGAACTGGTGCGCCTGATCGACGTGGTGCTGTCGATCTCGGATGACCGTGGTGGCGAGATCGAATCGAAATCCGTCAACCCCCATGTCAGTGACCCAGTAGCGCAGCGAATCCAGGACGAGCTTGAGCACCCCAGGAGAGGAGGTGTCCACGGAGTTGCCGCAGCCGGTGACGTCGTAGTCGTTGAGCCGGTCGTCGGTGAGCCGATAGTAGGCGGCATGATCGATGCCCCGGAAGCACAGCGTCGGGCCTTCGTGGCCGCCTTCGCCGGTGTGGTTGTAGACCACATCGAGTAATACCGCGATACCCGCCTCATGCAATGCGCTCACCATGGTCTTGAACTCGGTCACCTGCTCGCCGCGGCTTCCGGTGCTGGCGTAGTGGGCGTGGGGGGCGAAGTAGCCCAGGGTGTTGTAGCCCCAGTAGTTGACCAATCCCTTGCCGACGACGAAGGGCTCGGAGACGAAATGCTGCACGGGCAGCAGTTCTACGGCGTTGACCCCCAGCTCAGCCAAGTAGTCGATGACCGCTGGGTATGCCAGGCCGGCGTAGCTGCCGCGCAAGTGCTCGGGGACTGCCGGGTGCATCCGAGTGAAGCCCCGCAAATGGGTCTCATAGATGACCAAATCCGCCAGCGGCTTCGGATGCGCCAGCGGTACCGGCGGCTCGGATTCAGCGACCACGACACTCAACGGCACGGAGCCGGCGGAGTCTGTCGGATCGAGATCGAAATTGGACTCGGTGGTGTGATCGGTGATGGGTCCGGCGTAATCAACGCCACCGGTGATCGCTCGCGCATAGGGGTCCAGCAGCAGCCGGGCCGGATTGAACCGCTGACCGGTCTGCGGATCCCAGGCGCCGTGGACGCGAAAGCCATACCGCTGGCCGGCTTCGACCTGAGCGACCCAGCCGTGCCATACGCCATCGGGCCCGCGGCTGAGGTCGATATTGGCCTGCTCGCCGTCGTCGTCAACGAGGGCCAACTCGACTCGGGTGGCGCGCGGCGCCCACAGCGAGAAGCTGGCCCCGCCGTTCTCCAGGCGCGCTCCGAGAACGGCCTCGGGTGCCGGGTTCGGCTCGATCATGTACTGCCTTTTGGGTTGTGAGAGTGTGCCTAGTGTGGACCATGAAACCCGCCTCGCCGAAACCGAAGCTGGGTTCTGAGCGGGGACTGGCGCGCAGCCGGCCCGGGCGCTATGCATCGCGGCAGCCGGTACACCCCTCGGCTCGGTAGACTCCTTCGAGCATACGGAAAGGGTAGTCATGCGGGTATTAGTGGGCATGTCCGGGGGTGTCGACTCCACGGTCGCGGCGGCCCGTCTGATTGCCGAGGGGCACCAGGTCAGCGGGGTACACCTGCGTCTCACCGATGGTCTGGGCACGTCCGAGCAGGTGAGCGGTGCTGCTGTGGCTGATGCCCAACATGCTGCCGAGTTGTTGGGTATCCCGCTGACGGTGTGGGACTTCTCGGATCGGTTCCGCGAGGAGGTGGTCGCTGATTTCCTGAGTGAGTACGCCGCCGGACGCACGCCGAATCCCTGCCTGCGCTGCAATGAACGCATCAAGTTCGGTGCCGTGCTCGACCGAGGCCTGGCCGAGGGCTTCGACGCCGTTGCCACCGGGCACTACGCCCGACTGCAGCGCACCGAGGAGACGGTATCGCTGTACCGGGCGGCGGCTTTACCCAAGGATCAGTCCTACGTGCTGGCGGTGCTCACTGCCGACAAGCTGCAGCACTGTCTGTTCCCCTTGGGGACGGTCAGCTCCAAGGCCGATGTTCGAGCCGAGGCTGCGGCGCTGGGGCTGCCGATGGCGACCAAACCCGACAGCAATGACATCTGCTTCATCCCGGAGGGCGGCGCTGCCGGATTCCTGGCCGAGCGGCTGGGGGAACGTCGCGGCCTCATCGTGGATGATCTCGACAATGAACTTGGCAGTCATCGCGGCCAGCATCTCTTCACCATCGGACAACGCCACGGTCTGCACCTCGGCGTGCCGGCCCCGGACGGACGGCCGCGCTATGTGGTGGCCAAAGACGCGCGAACCAACACCATTACCGTCGGGGCGCGTGAGCGCTTGGCCGTGGGCGGGATCATCGCCGGGCCGCCGCGCTGGACCGAACGCCCGGAGCCGGGACCGTGGCAGGGCTTGGTTCAGGTTCGAGCACACGGCGAGGCGATGCCAGCAACCATCACGGCGACCGAGGACCGGTTGCACATCGAATTGGACCAGCCCGGTTTCGGGATCGCCTGCGGACAAGGAGCCGTCCTTTACGACGGCGACCGAGTGGTGGGAAGTGCCACCATCATCGACACGGTGGCCTGATTCGGCCGCCCAGCGAGGAGCTAGGGTTTCCAGCATGGATCCAGACGTGGCGGCCCGCCATGCCGAATTGAGTGCCGAGATCAACGCTCATCGGGAGCGCTACTACCAGCGTGACGCCCCGGTGATCTCTGACGCTGAATTCGATGTGCTCATGCGTGAGCTCATCGCGTTGGAGGATGCTCACCCCGAGCTGCGCACTCCCGACAGCCCCACCCAGCACGTCGGTGGTGCCGCCAGCGCCACCTTTGCTCCGGTTACGCACCTGGTGCCTTTGATGAGTTTGGACAATGTGTTCTCCGTCGAGGAACTCGACCATTGGCTGCTGCGGGCGCAGAACCTTGCCGGCGATGACCTTCGGACCGCGGGCTACCTGTGCGAACTGAAGATCGACGGGCTGGC
The DNA here is from genome assembly GCA_002482525.1 of Propionibacteriaceae bacterium UBA7704. Lineage (GTDB taxonomy): Bacteria > Actinomycetota > Actinomycetes > Propionibacteriales > Propionibacteriaceae > Propionicimonas. The sequence continues at coordinate 44,206 of DLGC01000017.1, forward strand.
CCTCGACATCGTCTACCGCAACGGGCGTCTGGTCAGCGCTGCGACCCGCGGTGATGGCGTGGTCGGCGAAGACGTAACCGCGAATGTGCGCACCATCGACAGCGTGCCGAAGATGTTGCACGCCGATCCACCGCCAGCGGTGGTCGAAGTGCGCGGTGAGGTCTTCATGCGTCCGGTCGATTTTGCGAAACTCAATGAAGGACTGGTGGCCGCAGGCAAGGCACCCTTCGCCAACCCGCGCAACTCGGCTGCCGGGTCGCTGCGACAGAAGGACTCCGCCGTGACCGCTCAACGGCGACTGCATTTTCTGGTGCATGGCATTGGCGCTTTCAGCGGTGCCGCTGTGCCCAGCCAATCCGCCGGCTATGAACTGCTCGCCGCCTGGGGACTGCCGACTTCCCCCTACTACCGGGTCTGCACCGACCCAGAAGAGGTGCGGGAGTTTGTCCGCCACTATGGGGAACATCGCCATGATGCCGACCACGAGATCGACGGGGTGGTAATCAAGGTCAACGACCGCGCTTTGCAGGAGCGGCTTGGCAACACCTCCCGCGCGCCGCGTTGGGCGATCGCCTACAAGTACCCGCCCGAAGAGGTCACCACCACCCTGCTCGATATTCGCGTCAACGTCGGACGTACCGGACGGGTCACCCCCTATGCGGTGATGGAGCCGGTATTGGTGGCCGGTTCGACCGTAGAGATGGCCACCTTGCACAACGCCAGCGAAGTGATCCGCAAGGGCGTGTTGATCGGTGACACTGTGGTGCTGCGCAAGGCCGGCGACGTCATCCCCGAGGTCCTCGGGCCCGTGGTGGATGCCCGTGACGGCAGCGAGCGAGCCTTCGTGATGCCGACCCACTGCCCGGACTGCGGAACCCTGCTCCGTCCCGAGAAGGAGGGCGACGCCGACATTCGGTGTCCAAATCGGCGTTCCTGTCCGGCACAACTGCGAGAACGGTTGTTTCACCTGGCGTCCCGGCAGGGTCTCGACATCGAGATGTTGGGGGAGAAAGCCGCCGACGAACTCTTGCGTGCCGGCTTGCTGGTCGACGAAGGCGACTTGTTCGACCTGACCGCGGAGCGGTTGGTCGCGGCCGGGGTGTTCACCACCAAGGACGGCGAGCTGTCGGCCAACGGCCGAAAGCTGTTGGTCAATCTGGAAGCTGCGAAGAGCCGTTCATTCACGCGATTCCTGGTGGCATTGTCCATTCGACATGTCGGCAAAGGCACCGCACCGGATGTGGCCAGGGCCTTTCCCAGCATCGAGGCGCTCGCCGCAGCCGATGCCGACCAGCTGAGTTCGGTGGCGGGGATCGGGCCGGTCCTGGCTGCGTCCATCGTCGACTGGTTCTCGGTGGACTGGCACCGCGAGATCATCGCCAAATGGCAAGCCGCCGGTTGCCGTCTGGCCGACGAAGCCTCCGTACCGCAGACCCTGCCCCAGACTCTGGCCGGCCTGACGATCGTGGTCACCGGGTCGGTACCTGGCTACACCCGCGACTCGGCCAATGAGGCCATCGAAGCCCGCGGCGGCAAGGCTGCCGGATCGGTGTCGTCGAAAACCAGCCTGCTGGTGGCGGGGGAGACCACCGGCTCCAAGTTCACCAAGGCCGAGGCGTTGGGGATTCCGATCCTGTCGGCCTCGCAATTCGACGATCTGCTGCTTCACGGCCCGGCGTAGGATCACATCGTGCCTGAAGGTCTGAACTCCAATCTCAACCTCAATGAGGGAGCCCCGCCGCGGGTGCGACCCGCGTTGGGCGAATGGGGGCCGATCGAGGTGCCCGCCACGCGTGTGAAGCGTCGCCATCGGTGGTTCGCCATCGGCGCGCTGGTGGTCGTGCTCGGTGTGATCATCGCGTACGGCTACTACATGTGGACCATGCTGCACTGAGCCTGAGTCCGGCGGGCGTCAGTGCGCCAGCGCCGCCAAATGCCGCAGCCGTGCCAACTCGGACTTGATGAACTCCGGTCCGCCTCGGCGGGCCAGCACGATCGCCAGACCCTTGCGAAGCGGCGCCACCGCAATGAGGGTCTCGCCCCAGCCGGGGATCCAGCCATCAGGGAGTTCGGAGACCTGGGAATCGGTGAGTGAGCCGAAGGCGGTAATGCCCTCAGCGTCCAGATCCGGTGCCATCTCGGAGGCGGCCAGCACGCTGCCGGCTTTGCGATTGATCAGCACCGCCCAGGCCACACGGAACACCGCAGGTGCCTGCAGCGTGAGAATCTCGGCGGCGTGGTCGGGATCCTCGGTCATGGCGTTGAGAACATCGACGTCGCCTTGCAGCCCCCAGGCTTCGGGGTAGTGCGACACCCACAGCACTTTCACATCCGGCTCAGATTCACAGGCGGTCACCAGGGCGTCCGCGGCAATCCCGGAAGGCAGCTCAACCATGAAGTCGTCGACGGCAAAGCCTTCGTAGCGCTCCACGATCTCCACAGCATTGATATCGGCTCCGACTCGCCCCATGACGCTGGCGACAGAACCGAGCGATCCGGGGCGGTCAGGAAGGGCTACGCGTACAAGGAACACCCCCACAGTGTGGCCTATTGGTGTTACAGAGGGGTCAACCCACACCGGTAGAGTGAGACACCGGTCCGCCGACCAGGGTTGTGGACTGATTTCTGAGCAGGAGTTCGTCTTGGCGTTGACTACCAGTGACGTGGCCAGACTGGGTGCATTGGCCCGGATCCGGCTCACAGAGGCCGAACTGCAACAGTTGGCCCCCCAACTTGAGGTGATCCTGCAAGCGGTCGCCACCGTCTCACAGGCGGTGGGCCCGGATACCCCTGCCACCTCCCATGCGGTGCCGTTGCGCAATGTGTTTCGTGCTGACGAGGTGGAACCGTCGTTGCCGGCGCAGGCCGTGCTGGCCGCTGCCCCTTCGGTGGAGGATGGCCGCTTTCGGGTGCCCCGGATCCTGGGGGAGGAAGCGTGAGCGAGATTCTGCAGGAGAGCGCCGCCCAACTCGGAGCGAGGCTGACCGCCGGTGAGCTCAGCTCGGTGGAGTTGACCACCGCATGCCTGAACCAGATCGAGCGGGTCGACCCTCGCGTGCGCGCTTTCTTGTATGTCGACGCCGAGCGGGCGTTGACCAGCGCGGCCGGTGTCGACCAGCGTCGGACAGCCGGTGCTGAGCTGGGGCCGCTGGCCGGGGTCCCGCTCGCCATGAAGGACATCTTCACCATGACCGGCGCGCCCACTACCTGTGGCTCGCGGATATTGGAGGGCTGGATCCCGCCCTACAACTCCACCATCACCCAGCGGGTGTTGGACGCCGGCATCGTGGTGTTGGGCAAGACCAACATGGATGAGTTCGCGATGGGCTCCTCCACTGAGAATTCTGGCTTCTTCGCCACCCATAACCCGTGGGACAACGAGCGCATCCCCGGCGGCTCCGGGGGCGGATCCGCCGCCGCCCTGGCCTCCTTCGAGGCACCCTTGGCCCTGGGCACCGATACCGGGGGCTCCATCCGCCAGCCCGCGTCAGTGACCGGCACGGTCGGGGTCAAACCCACCTACGGCACCACTTCCCGCTATGGCGTGGTCGCCATGGCATCCAGTTTGGATACGCCTGGTCCCTGTGCGCGGGAGGTCCGCGATGCGGCCTTGCTGCACCAGGTGATGGCGGGCTGGGACCGCCGTGACTCCACCTCCATCAACGTTGCGATGCCTGATGTGGTGGCGGCGGCGCAAGCCGCCGACGTGCGCGGAATGAAGATCGCGGTGGTACGGGAGCTCGGCGGTGAGGGTTATCAGCCTGGTGTGCAACAGCGGTTCGCCGAGGCTTTGGAGGTGCTCAGTGAGCTGGGTGCCGTCATCACCGAGGTGTCCTGCCCGAGTTTCGACTATGCACTGGGGGCGTACTACCTGATCATGCCCAGCGAGGTGAGCTCGAACCTTGCTCGGTTCGACGCCATGCGCTACGGGCTACGGCTGGGCGACGATGGCGTGAACAGCGTCGAAGACGTGATGAACCTGACCCGAGGCTCCGGGTTCGGAGCCGAGGCCAAGCGTCGGATCATCCTGGGAACCTACGCCCTGTCGGCCGGCTACTACGACGCCTACTACGGCTCGGCGCAGAAGGTGCGCACCTTGATCACCCGGGACTTCGAAGCGGCCTTCACCCAAGCCGACGTGTTGGTGTCGCCGACCACGCCCACCACGGCATTTCGTCTGGGCGAACGTGTCGACGATCCGCTGGCCATGTATAAGGCGGACCTGTGCACGATTCCGTCGAACCTGGCCGGAAACTGCGCCATGTCGGTACCTTCGGGCCTCAGCCCCGACGACGGGCTGCCCACCGGTTTTCAGATCATGGCGCCGGCCCTGGCCGACGACCGGCTGTATCGGGTGGGGGCCGCGCTGGAAGCCGCCCTGAAAGACCGCTGGGGTGGTCCCTTGCTGCAGGGGCTGGCCAGCAGCGATGCCGGCTCCTACTTGGTTTCGGAGGGCGGACGATGAGTGCCGAGTTGATGGATTTCGCCGAAGCGATGGAGCTGTTCGATCCGGTGCTGGGCTTGGAGGTCCACGTCGAGTTGAACACCGCCACCAAGATGTTCTGTGGCTGTGCGAACCAGTTCGGGTCCGAACCCAACTCCAACACCTGCCCGGTGTGCCTGGGCCTGCCCGGCTCCCTGCCGGTGGTGAATGGCAAGGCGATCGAGTCGGCGATCCGCATTGGGCTGGCCTTGGGGTGCACCATCGCCGAGTCCTGTCGGTTTGCGCGCAAGAACTACTTCTATCCGGACATGACCAAGGACTTCCAGACCTCGCAATACGACGAGCCGATCGCCGCCGAGGGGCTGGTCGAGCTGGAGGTGGACGGTGAAGTCTTCGCCATCGAGATCGAGCGGGCCCACATGGAGGAGGACGCCGGCAAACTGGTGCACGTCGGCGGCGCCAGCGGTCGTATCGGCGACGCCGAGTACTCGTTGGTGGATTACAACCGGGCCGGCACGCCCCTGATCGAGATTGTCACCAAGCCGATCACCGGCACCGGTGCCAAAGCCGCTGCGGTCGGTCGCGCCTATGTCTCCTATCTGCGGGATCTGATGCGTGCCCTGGGAGTTTCGGATGTGCGCATGGAGCAGGGATCGCTGCGCTGCGATGCGAACATCTCACTGATGCCCAAGGGAACCACCACCTTCGGCCTGCGCACCGAGACCAAGAACGTCAACTCGCTGCGCAGCATCGAGAACGCGCTGACCTATGAGATCCGCCGTCAGGCCGCGGTGCTGGCCGCTGGCGGCAAGGTCACTCAGGAGACTCGGCACTGGCATGAGGAGGGGTACACCACTCCGGGTCGTTCAAAAGAAGAGGCGGAGGACTACCGCTACTTCCCCGAGCCGGATCTGGTGCCGGTGGCCCCGGACCCTGCGTGGGTCGAGGAACTGCGAGCCACCCTTCCCGAGGCTCCTGCGGTGAAACGCAAGCGGTTGCAGCAGGCGTGGGGTTTCGCAGCCCAGGAGTTCGCCGACATTGTGAACTCCGGGTCCTTGGACCTGATCGAGGCGACCGTGACCGCGGGTGCGAGCCCGGCGGCCGCGCGAAAATGGTGGCTGACGGAGCTGGCGCGTCGGGCCAATGAGACCGCAGTGGAACTGTCAGAGCTGCCGATCTCGCCAACACAGGTCGCCGCAGTGCAAGCCTTGGTCGATGCCGGCACGGTGAACGACAAGTTGGCTCGCCAAGTGATCGACGCAGTATTGGCCGGGGAAGGCGAACCAGCCGACATCGTCGTTGCCCGAAACCTCGCGGTGGTGTCCGACGATTCGGCGCTGACCGAGGCGGTGGACCGGGCGATTGCCGCCCAGCCAGACGTGGCGGCCAAGATCCGTGACGGAAAGCTGCAGGCGGCCGGTGCCCTGATCGGCGCGGTCATGAAAGATCTGCACGGCCAGGCCGACGCGGCCCGCGTCCGCGAGTTGATTGTGGACCGCCTGAGCTGAATGCCCAACCACACCTCGCTGGAACAACTGTCTCCGGCCTTCCCCGGGCGTGCCGCGTGGGGAACGGCTGCGCGGCTGCGCGCCTGGCAGGTCGCCGCCCTGACGCGCTATCGGGAACTCGACACCCGCGACTTTCTCGCCGTGGCGACACCGGGGGCAGGTAAGACCACCTTCGCACTCCGGGTGGCCACCGACCTGTTGTCAGAGCGTCAGATCGAGCAGGTGATCGTGGTGACGCCCACCGAGCATCTGAAAGTGCAATGGGCTGAAGCGGCCGCGCGAGTGGGGCTGCACCTGGATCCGAACCTAGGCGGCACCAAGAAAGGCCGGTCGCGCCAGTTCCACGGCGAAGTGGTCACCTATGCCGGAGTCGCGGCAGCCCCTTTCGCCTATGAAACACGCACAGTGGCGCGGAAGACGCTGGTGATCTTCGACGAGATTCATCACGCCGGCGATGCGTTGAGCTGGGGCGAAGCGATCGCACATGCCTTCGAACTGGCTACGCGCCGGTTGTCGTTGACCGGCACCCCCTTCCGCAGCGACGACACCCCGATACCCTTCGTGCGCTACCGGGAGGCCGCCGACGGCACCCGACGTTCCGAAGCCGACTATGTCTACGGCTACGCCGAGGCGCTGCGCGATCAGGTGGTTCGTCCGGTGGTCTTCCTCGCCTACGGCGGCGGGCTGCGGTGGCGCACCCGCGCCGGCGACGAGGTTGCCATGGAGTTGGGCGAGCCGAGCACCAAGGACATCACCGCCCAGGCGTGGCGCACCGCTCTGGATCCGGCGGGGGAGTGGATCGGGCAGGTGCTCAGTGCCGCCGATCGACGGCTGACCGAAGTGCGACGCCATATCGGCGATGCCGGCGGGTTGGTGATCGCCAGCGATCAAAGACAGGCCCGCGCCTATGCGCGGGCCCTACAGCAGATCACCGGCGAAAAGCCCACCGTCGTGCTCAGCGACGATCGCGGTGCGAGTCGCCGGATCGAAGAGTTCTCGCAGAGCTCCGACCGCTGGATGGTGGCCGTACGCATGGTCTCCGAAGGCGTGGATGTGCCGCGGCTCGCGGTCGGGGTGTATGCCACAGCGACCTCGACACCGTTGTTCTTCGCCCAAGCGGTGGGGCGTTTCGTGCGCAGTCGTCGACGCGGTGAGTTAGCCAGCGTGTTTCTGCCCACCGTGCCGATCCTGCTGGCCCACGCCAGCCGCCTAGAGCGTCAACGGGACCATGTGTTGGGACGGCCGTCCAACTCCGATGCCGAATTGTGGGCACCAGAGGAGGCGCTGATCGCCGAGGCGAATCGCCAACGCACTCTCGCGGACTTCGACGCCGAGCAGCAGACTCTGGAAGCCATCGCGAGCTTCGACCATGTCCTCTACGACGCGCAGGCCTACGGTCTTCAGGCCGAGCCGTCCGGTGTCGAGGAGGCGGAATACCTTGGCCTTCCGGGGTTGCTGGATCCCGAGCAGGTGGGCCTGTTGTTGGCTGAGCGGCAACGACGCCAGCTGGCGCGCCGTGACCGCCAGGCTCGGACTCGACGCGAGGAGCCACAGGCCGCACTGCACCGGACACTGGCGAGCAGACGCAAAGAACTGAACAGCCTGGTCGCTCAAGTGGCCCGGGTTCGGGGTATCCCACACTCACATGTGCACTCCGGCCTGCGCCGAGAGACCGGAGGACCGGCGCTGGCCCAAGCCACCACCGAACAGGTGGAGGCTCGGATCAGCTTGGCCCGCCAGTGGCTGCGCGCCGGGTGATTCCCGGCGGCAAACCTCAGATCAGGCGCGCGGCGAGCACACCGTCGATCGACCTGATCTGATCCATCACGCTCGCCGAAACCTCGCCGTCGACATCGACCAGGGTGTAGGCCAGATCGCCGCGGGATTTGTTGAGCAGATCGGAGATATTCAAGTCGGCATCGGCCAGCAGAGTGGAAATCTGGCCAACCATGTTGGGCACATTGCTGTTGGCGATGGCGACTCGCTGGGTGCCCTCGGTGCGGGCGAGCTCAGCGTCGGGGAAGTTCACCGAGTTCTTGATGGTGCCATTCTCCAGATAGTCCTTGATCTCCTCAGCCGCCATATAGGCGCAGTTCTCTTCGGCCTCGTTGGTGGAGGCGCCCAGGTGCGGCAAGGTCACCACATTGTCGTGCTTGTTCAACTCCGGGCTGGGGAAGTCGCAGACGTAGCCACGCAGGCGTCCGTCCTCGAGTGCCGCCACGACCGCCGACACGTCGACGATCGGGCCACGGGCGAAGTTGATCAAGACCGCAGACTTGCGCATCACGCTGAGCTGTTCGGCACCGATCAGGCCGCGGGTGCCGTCAACCAGCGGCACATGCACCGTCACGATGTCGGCCCGCTTCAAAATGGCCTCCAGGTTGGTGACCCGCTCGACCTTGGAAGAGAGGTTCCAGGCGTGCTCCACGGTGATCGCCGGGTCATAGCCCATCACGCGCATCCCCAACCCGACTGCGGCATTGGCCACCTCGACGCCGATGGCGCCCAGGCCGACGACAGCGAGCGTGCGTCCGGGGAGTTCGAAGCCGACGAAGTGCTTCTTGCCGGCCTCCACAGCCTTGTTCATCTCTTCGGCGCTGCCGTCGAGCCGATGGGCGAAAGCGGCGGCCGGAATGATGTTGCGCGCTGCCAGGAAGATTGCAGCGACCACCAACTCCTTGACGGCGTTGGCGTTGGCGCCGGGGGTGTTGAACACCGGAATGCCCTTGGCGGAGTAGTCCGCGATCGGAATGTTGTTGGTGCCGGCACCGGCGCGACCGACCGCCAGCACGGAGTCCGGGATCTCCACGTCGTGCAGATTCGCCGACCGCAGCAGGATCGCGTCCGGGTTGTCCACGTCATTACCGATGACGTAATCAGCCTCGGGGAGACGATTCAGGCCGACCTTGCTGATCGCATTGAGTGTCTTGATAGTGAAAGTCATGGTGTTCCTCAGCCGTTCCGGGTTTCAAAGTCGGTCATGAAGTCGATGAGCGCCTGGACACCTTCCAGGGGCATCGCGTTGTAGATGCTGGCACGCATGCCGCCCACCGAGCGGTGTCCACCCAGGTTGGTGAGGCCAGCCGCAGTGGCCTGTTCGACGAATGCCTTGTCGAGATCCGGATTCGCCTGCAGGAAAGGTACGTTCATCCACGAACGGGAGTCCAACGCCACCGGATTGCGGTAGTAGTCGCTGGCGTCGAGGTAGCCATACAGCGCGGAGGCCTTGGCCTGGTTACGTTCGGCCATCGCGCTCAAACCGCCGAGGTCCTTCACCCACTTCAGGATCAGACCCAGCAGGTAGATACCAAAGGTCGGGGGAGTGTTCAGCATGGAATCGGCCTCGGCCATCGCTTGGTAGTTCCAGATCGACGGGGTACCCGGTCGGGCGTGACCGAGCAGGTCCTCACGGACGATCACGACACACAGCCCCGAGGGTCCCATGTTCTTCTGTGCCCCGGCGTAGATGAGCCCGTAGCGGCTGACGTCAATGGGCCGGGACAGGATCGTCGAGCTCATGTCGGCGACCAGCGGGACATCGCCGGTCTGCGGGACATAGCTGAACTCGACGCCTCCGATGGTCTCATTGGGCGTGTAATGCACATAGGCCGCGTCGGAGTCGATGGTGAAGCCGTCTGCGGCCGGAGTATCGGTGTAGTTGGACTCCGCGCGATCCGCGACCACGGTCACGTCGAGCTGTTGGGCCTGGGCAGCCTTGATCGCCTTGGTCGACCACTGGCCGGTCTTGAAGAAGTCCACCTTCGCACCGGGCGCGGTGAGGTTGAGCGGGATCGCGTCGAACTGGCCGGTGGCCCCGCCCTGCAGGAACAGCACGCGGTAGCCCTCGGGGATGTTCATCACCTGACGCAGCAGCGCCTCGGTCTCGGCGGCGCAGGCCACAAACCCCTTGCTGCGGTGTGAGACCTCCAGCACGGACATGCCGGAACTCTGCCAGTCGGTGAGCTCGGACTGAGCGACGTTGAGGGCGTCGATGGGCAGCATGGCAGGACCGGCAGAAAAGTTGTATACGCGCATAGCGCGCATTGTTTCAGGTTCGTGACACCCTGTGACCACACGCACCGCGTATTGGACGCGGTTGTGGACCCTGATCCTCAGATGCTGGGCAGGCTGCGGCGTTCCAGCCGCGCCAGTGCGCGCTGCGTCGGGGTTGCCAGCGGTTGTTGCTGCTCGGCAGCGATCCGGCGGGCGTGCGCATCCTCGCGATCTCGTTGCACCGTGACGGCGAATTGATACAGATTCACGGCAGCCTCTCGCCAATGGGGTCCCTCGGGTGAGTTCCAGTGTGAAGTGGCGCGATTGGTCAGGGCGATTCCGCGTGCAGTTTTCCCCACCCTCGGGGTGCAGGAAACGCAGTCGAAGTCCCCTCCCCTGACTGAAAGGGATGGAAAGATGGAGTCATATTTCTGTCAGGAGGCCCATGTCGTCAACAACGCCATCAGGATCGGTACCTGCCACCCCCCGGAGAGTGCTGGTGGTCGAGGACGAGCCATTGATCCGTTCGCTGACTGTGTCGCTGTTACAGAACGCGGGATTCGACGCCCTGGGGGTCGGCAACGCCACGGAGGGCATCCAAGGACTGAAGGACTTCGACCCAGATGCCCTGCTTGTCGATTTGGATCTTGGTGAGGGTCCCGGCGGAGCCGAAGTGCTGGCCTATGCCGATCGGGATGCGCCCTGGGTTGCCCTGGTGGTGTTGACCAATGCCCCGTCCCCGGAAGTCGCCGGTGTCGACGTGCGACTGATCCCTTCGCGCGCGGCCTATGTGAACAAGCGCTCGTTGGCCGACGCGAGTCTGCTGCTGGACACCTTGGAGGGCGTCCTTCGCGATCAGGAGCCCCGGCGCGACGATTCCATGGACGCCGGCCCATTGAGCGTGCTCAGCCGAGACCAGCTGGAGGTGCTGCGTCTGATCGCTGCGGGATTGTCGAATGCCGAAATCGCTGCCCGCCGCGGCACGTCCAGTCACGGTGTTGAGCAGATCGTGCAGCGTCTGATCCAACGGCTGCAGGTCAAAAAGGGATCGAACATCAATCCTCGGGTGCAGCTGGCGAAGCTCTACTACGCCCACGGCCCGACCCCGACGTGATCAATCCGCTCGATCGGCTCGGACCACGAGCACTGCTGAGCACACTGCGTTCACCCTTCTGGGCACAACCGGTGGGCTGGGCTGCGTTGCTGGTTCCAACACCGTGGTTCCTCATCTCCCAGATGTATTACGTCATCGGCTCCGGTGCGGATGCGCTGTGGGCGTTCCAGGTCGCCGTCACCGCCCAGCTGGCGATGCTGGCCACCTTGACGGTGCTGATCTGGGTGCTCCTCCCCGTTATCAGACGGGTCTTCTCCGACGGTGCCGCACGCACCTGGCAACTGATCTTCTTCGCCGTCGGCGGCTCGGTGAGCGCTGCTGTGGTGGTCGTGGGCACGCCGTCTGATGAAACGTTGTGGGTGCGCTGGGCCTGGGCATCGCTGGCGTGGTCCTTGAGCGTGTTGATTTGGGTCGCCTCTGCCGCGATCCTCGTGGATTGGTCTCGGCAGGTGCGGGCGCAGCGGCGCCAGTTGCAGATCGAATATGAACGTCAACTCCTCACCCGAACTGAAGAAACTCGTGCCTTGATTGAGGCCGACCGCAAGCTCACCGAGGTACGAGCCAACACTCACGCTGCCGTCTTCGACATTCGTGGCCGGTTGCACTCGGGGATGACGGTGGAAGAACTGTCCGAGACCGTCATCGTCATTGAAAACGTGGTCGCGTCCAAGGTGCGGCCCACCAGCCATGATCTGGCAGCGATGCCCGCCGAACCGGCGCCACTGTCGGTGGATCCGCTGTGGCAGGGCTGGCGAGAGGTGCTGCCTTCGCTCATCCGGAGTTGGCCGCTGGCTCGGCCCTTCCAGCCGATGCTGGTGGTCTCACTGAGTCTGCCCATCGTATTCACCGCGGAGTTGGCTCCGCCTCCGCATCGCTTCGACCCCGGCAGCCTGTGGGCGTTCGGCAGCTTGGCCGTGCACCTGCTGTTGCTGGCATTCGCGGAGAAGGTGCTGGCGCCCCGGCTACGAAACATCGAACCCCGCTCAGCGGTCGCCGTAGTCTTCGGGGTCTATCTGGTGACCTATTTGGTGGGTCTGACGGCTTTGATGCTGAGTACGGGTGTGGGCTGGCGGGAGCCGTTGGAGGCGTTCTTGATGCCACCGCTGCTGGCCATGGTGAGTGGTTGGGCGGCGGCTTTTGCGATGATCCGCAACGAGGAGAGCGCGGCTGCACGCAATCTGATCCTGCGCACGAATTGGGAACTGCGGCGCACCCGGCAGCGACTGTGGGCGCAGCGACGCCGACTGGCGACGGCCCTGCACGGACGGGTGCAAGCGAATCTGACTGCTGCCGCCCTGATGCTGGGGGCCGCTCGTGATCGCATGCTGTCGGGCACCCCGGTCGATGACGATGTGATCATGCGGGTTCGCGAGACCTTGTCGTTGGCCGATCTGATCGATCAAACGGCGAGCCACCCGCCGGCGGAGCGGCTGGCGACCGTGACCTCGGTGTGGGAAGGGGTTCTGGATGTGTCGTTGGACCTGCGCCCGGGCGCAAACGCGTTGCTGCGGGGCAGCCGAGATCTTTGTGATGCCTGCGTCGAGGTGCTGCGCGAGATCCTGCTGAACGCCGTGCGCCACAGCGGCGCCCAGCAGGCCGACGTCGTGGTCGGCGCAGACGATGGCCGGCTGCTCTGCCTGCGGGTTCATGAGCATCATCCGCATCGCTCACCGCTGGGCGCCATCGGCGGACCCGGTCTGGGACGATCTCTGATCGACTCGCTGGCGCTGGATTGGGCCGAGGCCGACACCGCCGCCGGTCGAGTGACGGTAGCGCTGTTCGCCAGCGGCTCGGGGGAATTCTCGGCTGCCGATGCCCGCTCACAGTTGTTCGAGGTGACCAGTCTGCACTGAGCCTGCTGGCACAATGAACCGGTGAGCGATGTCGAAGCCGCAGGGCTGCCTGCACTGAAGGTGAATTCCGACGGGCTGATGCCCGCAGTGGTTCAAGATGCCGACAGCGGCGAGGTTCTGATGCTGGCTTGGATGGACCGCGAGGCCCTGCAGCGCACGCTGCGAACTCGACGGGGCACCTATTGGTCCCGCAGCCGCCAGGAGTATTGGGTCAAAGGCGAGACCAGCGGCCATGTGCAATGGGTGCGTGAAGTGCGTTTGGACTGTGATGCCGACACTGTCCTGGTGAAGGTGGACCAGACCGGTCCGGCTTGCCACCTGGGCACCCGATCGTGTTTCGATACCACGGTGCTTCTCAGCGATGACAGCGCCGAGGGGGAGTGATGGCGATCCGCATCCTGCCGGAGCTCTCGGACTTCCTCCTCGCTGGTTCGCAGCGTCGGGTGGTGAGCGTGCACACGACGGTCATGGCCGACGATCTGACGGCGGTGAGTGTGTACGACCGTCTGTGCGCCGACCGTCCCAACACCTTCCTGCTGGAATCCGCCGACGCGGGAACCTGGTCGCGCTACTCCTTCATCGGAGTCAACGCGGCCGCTACCTTGACCGAGGAGAATGGTCGCGCGGTGTGGCATTGGGCTGGACGGCCCATCAGCGGTCTGCCCTCCGACATCGATCCATTGCTCGCGCTCGCCCGGACCATCGAAATGCTCCACACCCCGCGGGATCCTGACCTGCCGCCGCTGGTGTCGGGCATGGTCGGGTATCTCGGCTACGACGTGGTGCGCCGCTTGGAGGTGCTTCCCGATTCCAATCCCGATGATCTGGAACTGCCGGAACTGGTGATGATGCTGGTCACCGACATGGCTGTCCTCGACCATCGCACCGGGCAGGTGTGGTTGATCGCCAATGCGATCAACTTCGACGACTCGGCGGCAGGCATCGCACAGGCTCATGCTGACGCCTGTGACCGGATCGAAGCGATGCTCGCCGACCTGCGTGCACCCAAGCCGGCGTTGCTGGCCGCTGATGACCCACACCTGACGACCGCTGCGGTGCGGCGTCAGCGCAGCTCAGAGCAGTACCAGGCCGCAGTGAGCGCCGCGGTCGAGGAGATCAAGGCTGGTGAAGCCTTTCAGATCGTGCCCAGTCAGCGTTTCGAGGTGGACTGCACCGCCGATCCGCTGGATGTCTACCGGGTGTTGCGCCGCAATAATCCGAGTCCCTATCTCTACCTGCTGCGACTTCAGGGCTTTGCCGTCGTCGGCGCCAGTCCGGAAGCACTGGTGAGCGTCTCCGCGGGACACGCAACCACTCACCCGATTGCCGGGACCCGACCGCGGGGACGCGACGCGGCCAGCGATGCGGTCTTGGAGGCTGAGTTGCTGGCTGATCCGAAGGAAGCCGCCGAGCATCTGATGCTGGTCGATCTCGGACGCAACGATCTGGGCCGGGTCTGCCGACCGGGCACCGTCTCGGTGGTGGAGTTCATGAAAGTTCGGCATTACAGCAAGGTGATGCACTTGGAGGCTGCGGTGACCGGCGAACTCGCCGATGATCAGACCGCTTTGAGTGCAACGCTGAGTTGTTTCCCCGCGGGCACCCTCACTGGTGCGCCGAAAGTGCGTGCCATGGAGATCATCGATGAGTTGGAGGTCTCGCGCCGCGGCCTCTACGGCGGAGTGGTGGGCTACTTCGACTTCGCCGGGGACTCCGATACCGCCATCGCCATTCGCACGGCGGTGATCCGCGACGGCGTCGCCTTCGTACAGGCTGGTGCTGGTGTCGTGGCTGATTCGCGTCCCGACGCAGAGGATCTGGAATCACAGAACAAGGCGGCTGCTGTGTTGGGAGCAGTCCTTGAAGCCAACCGGTTGACACGTCTGGACTGAGTTCATCGTGGCTAGGTATTTCAGCAATCCGTCGATGCCTGCTCGAGTGAATTCCCTAGTGAGAACGTTGTTCGCGCGCTTGGTTCTTTAGGAAATCCTTGGTCTTCGGAGTGGCGAATTGTGGCAAAGAAGGCCAATATGGAGGCTCATTGGGGAACGTCGCAGGCTTCGGGGGCTGTAATGATCGAAAGCGCTGAGCGCGCCGTGGTGAGGGCTGAACGCCCACACCATCGCGCGCCGATGGCCACCTTGGTGGCGCGCGTCATCGTGACTGTGTCCTTGTTGATGGGAGCCTTCTCGTTCCTGTTGGGACCCAACTGGCGAATGCTCTGGGGAGCCTTGGTATTGCTGGTGCTGGCCGGGCCCGCAAGCGCGGTGCTTCGACGATTGGGGTACGGTCAGTCCTGATGACTGTTCTCGACGAGATCATCGCCGGGGTGGTTGAGGATCTTGCCGAGCGGCAGTCCGTGCTTCCACTTTCCACGGTGATGGAAACCGCTGATCGGATGCCGCCCGCACGCGACCCGCTGCCAAGCTTGCGCGCCGCCGGGCTGTCGGTGATTGCCGAGGTGAAGCGATCTAGCCCGAGCAAAGGCGATCTGGCCGACATTGCCGATCCCGCAGCGCTGGCACGCCACTACGAGGCAGGCGGTGCCGCAGTGATCTCGGTGTTGACCGAGGCGCGGCGCTTCCGCGGCAGCCTGGCCGACCTGCAGGCAGTCCGCGCGGCGGTAGACAGCCCGTTGTTGCGCAAGGACTTCGTGGTCACCGACTACCAGATTTGGGAAGCCCGTGCCGTGGGCGCCGACGTGGTGCTGCTGATCGTGGCTGCTCTTACCGATGTCGAGTTGGCAGCGCTGCTGGCGCTCTGCGCGAAGGTGGGTTTGACCGCGTTGGTCGAAGCCCACACTCCGGACGAGGTTCGCCGGGCGGTCGACGCCGGCGCGGCTCTGATCGGCGTCAATAACCGCGACCTGAAGACATTGGACGTGGATCTGAGTCATTTCGAGCAGATGGCGAATCTGATTGAGCCGGGCATCGTCAAGGTCGCTGAATCGGGGATCCTCTCGGTGGCGGACGCCGCCCGGATGCGTTCCTGTGGTGCCGACGCGATTCTGGTGGGGGAACTGCTGGTTCGTCACGGCGATCCGGCCCATGCGGTGGCCGAGCTACGGTCGCTGGCGTGAGTCGTGCTCCCGGATGTGAGTAAATGGGTCTGTGGAACCGAATCAACTGCCGGATGATGCCGGTCATTTTGACATTTTCGGTGGGCGCTACGTCCCCGAAGCTCTGATCGCAGCGCTGGACCAACTCGATCGAGAGTTCGCCACAGCCAATGCTGATCCCGACTTCTGGGCCGAGCTCGATGGGCTGCGGCGCAACTACTCAGGACGTCCCACGCCGCTGACCGAGGTTCCGCGCTTCGCCGAACACTGTGGCGGGGTTCGAGTGCTGCTCAAGCGGGAAGACCTGAACCACACCGGCTCCCACAAGATCAACAACGTGTTGGGCCAAGCTCTGCTGACTCGCCGCATGGGAAAGCGCCGGGTGATCGCAGAGACCGGCGCCGGTCAGCATGGGGTCGCGACGGCCACTGCGGCGGCGCTGCTGGGCATGGAATGCCGCGTCTACATGGGAAAGGTCGACACCGACCGACAGGCTCTGAATGTGGCCAGAATGCAGTTACTGGGCGCCGAGGTCGTCGCTGTGGAGTCGGGCAGCCAGACGTTGAAGGACGCGATGAACGAGGCCATGCGTGACTGGGTGGCCAGCGTCGACACCACGCACTATTTGATCGGCACCGTCGCCGGACCGCATCCGTTTCCGAAGATTGTGCGGGAATTCCAGCGGGTGATCAGCACTGAGATCCGCGAACAGATGGCTGATCGCTACGGGCGGCTGCCCACGGCGGTCGCTGCCTGCGTCGGTGGCGGCTCGAACGCGCTGGGGACCTTCGCGGACTTCATCGACACACCCGAGGTTGGGCTGTTCGGCTTCGAGGCAGGCGGTGACGGTGTGGAGACTGGTCGGCATGCCGCCTCCATCCAAGGTGGTTCGGTCGGCGTCCTGCATGGCACTCGCACGTACGTGTTGCAGAACGAGGACGGCCAGACCCGGGAGTCGCATTCGATCTCAGCGGGGCTCGACTATCCCGGGGTGGGGCCCGAACATGCCTGGCTCGCAGCCACCGGCCGGGCCCAGTACGAGGCGATCACCGACGATGAGGCGATGGCCGCCTTGAAACTGCTGTGCCGCACCGAAGGCATCATGCCTGCGATCGAATCCGCGCACGCTTTGGCCGGAGCAATGACCCTGGGACGACGGCTGGCTGCCGAGCAGCCCGATGCGGATCCGACCATCGTGGTGTGTTTGTCGGGGCGCGGCGACAAGGATGTGGACACCGCCAATGCCTACTTCGGTCTGACCGGGCGTCCCGACCACTACACCGGAGGTGTGGCATGAATCCGCCGAGCTCCGCTTCAGCCATCACCGCAGCCAAGTCCGACGGGCGCGCGGCCCTGGTCGGCTATCTGCCGGTGGGTTACCCGAGCGTCGCCGGATCCCTGGAAGCTCTCCGTACGCTGTGCGGGGCCGACGGGGAGACTCCGGGCGTCGATCTGGTCGAGATCGGCTTGCCCTATACCGATCCGGTCATGGACGGACCGGTCATCCAACGCGCCGGCACCCGGGCGTTGGACCGAGGCGTACGCACCCGCGATGTGTTTGCCGCCGTGGAGGCGGTTCGCGCTGCCGGTCGACCTGCGGTCGTCATGACGTACTGGAACTTGATCGAGCACTACGGCGTGGCGAGTTTCGCCCGCGACCTGGCGAACGCCGGGGGATCCGGGCTGATTACTCCTGACCTGGTTCCCGACGACGCCCAGCCCTGGCTGAGCGCCAGCGAGGAGCACGGCTTGGATCGGATCTTCCTGGTCGCACCATCCTCTTCCGAGGACCGCATCACGATGACCGCAGCGCTGACTCGGGGCTGGTTGTACGCGACTGCTGTCATGGGAGTCACCGGTACCCGCAGCAGTTCGTCGGCCGCGGCCCCGGAGCTGGTGGCCCGGATTCGACGCCTGGCACCGCAGACACTGATCGGAGTCGGGTTGGGCGTATCCAATGGCGATCAGGCCGCTGAGGTAGCGACCTTCGCCGATGCCGTGATCGTCGGCTCGGCGTTCATCGCCACGATGCTCGCTGCTGAGGACGCGGGCCATCCAGAGGACTTCACCGGTCTGCGCAGTGTGCTGGCCGACCTGACGCAGGGAGTACGACGACGATGATCACCCTCTTCATCCCGAGTCCCTCGATCAGCAGTTTCCAGATCGGGCCGCTGACGATCCATATCTACGCGCTGTGTCTGATCACCGGAATCATCGCGGCTTGGATCATCGGCTCGCGGCGTTGGCGTGCTCGCGGCGGCACTATGGAGAGCTTCGAGACTGTGCTGCTGTGGGCCATCCCCATCGGGATCGTCGGTGCCCGCATCTACCACGTGCTGACGCACCTGGGCGATTATTTCGGCCCCACGGCCAATCAGCACTGGTGGGCGATCTGGGAGGGCGGGATCGCGATCTATGGCGCGATCGGAGCCGGGGCGCTGGCTGCTTGGGTGGTGGCTCGGCGTCGCAAGATTGCGTTCGCCGCGTTGGCGGACTCGCTGGCGCCAGGCATCGCCGTGGGGCAGGCCTTGGGTCGGTTCGGCAACTGGTTCAACCAGGAGTTGTACGGGCTACCCACGACACTGCCGTGGGGCTTGGAGATCGACCCTGCCCATCGAGTGCCGGGCTATGAGAGCTACGCGACCTTCCATCCCACCTTCCTTTATGAGTCGGTATGGAACCTCCTGGTCGCCGCAACGCTGATCTGGGCCGATCGGAAGTGGCAACTGGGGCGCGGCAAGGTCTTCGCGCTCTACATCGCGTTGTACGGCTTCGGACGGATCTTCACCGAATCCCTGCGTACCGACTACTCCTACGACGTCTTCGGACCGCTGCGTTTCAATGCTGCGGTGGCCATGTTGATCTGCCTGGCCGGCATCATTCTGCTGGTCTGGCTGGTGCGTAATCGTCCCGGACGCGAGGAGCGTGTGGAGTTCGGCTTGGAGGCAGTCAGCCCCGTCGAAACTACGGAATCCGTAGCATCAACTGCGGAATCCGCAGCCGGAACGGATGCTCGCGATTCTGACGCCGCCACGGTTCATAATTCCTCCACAGAGCCGGACGAACCCTCCGGCTCCGGGCGCTGACTTCGCAATTCTCGGGGTTCCAGAGGCTGGTCATCAGCCGGTGAAGTGCGAATTCAGGTCCATGATGCAATCGGGCGTGCTCACGGACCGAGAAGGTTCAGCTAAGCTCGCCCTCCGAGTGTGCAGCGTCGGCTCGGTGCCGACTGGTTTTGCACCCCCCGGCGCCTGCCGCGCAGATGGGAGATCTTTATGGCGGTGATGTCAATGCCACAACGGCCTGCGACTGGTCTTTACGACCCAGCCTTTGAGCACGACGCCTGTGGGGTGGCCTTCGTGGCCCATCTCAGCGGACAGGTAGATCACGACATCATCGCCAAGGGCCTGACCGCCCTGGAGAATCTGGATCATCGAGGCGCCACCGGCGCCGATGCCGCAGCCGGTGACGGCGCGGGCATGCTGCTGCAGGTACCGGACCGGTTCCTGCGTGACGTGGTGGACTTTGATCTGCCGACACCTGGCTGTTACGCCATGGGTATGGCCTTTCTGCCGGCGGATCCGACCAAGCGAGCCACCGCGAAGCGAACCATCGAGTACGTCGCCACCGAAGAAGGTCTGGTGGTGCATGGCTGGCGGGTAGTGCCGACCGACGACAGCACACTGAGCCCGGTGTCGGTGGCGAACATGCCCTTCTTCGAGCAGATCTTCGTCTCCACCCCCGATCTTGCTCATGGCATCGACCTCGATCGTGCGGTGTATCCACTGCGCCAGCGGGCGCGCAATGACGCCGGGGTGTACTTCGCGTCGCTGTCGGGACGCACCACCGTCTACAAAGGCATGTTGACCACCCAGCAACTCGCTGCGGTGTTCAGCGATCTCCTCGACGAGCGGGTCGAGAGTGCGCTGGCGCTGGTTCACTCCCGGTTCTCGACCAACACCTTCCCGGCCTGGGAACTGGCGCACCCGTATCGGCTGATGGCTCACAACGGTGAGATCAACACCGTCAAGGGCAACCGCAACTGGATGCGCGCCCGTGAGGCCCTGCTGGCCACCGACAAGATTCCCGGTGATCTGGAGCGGATCTTCCCGATCTGCACACCGGGCGGATCGGACTCGGCCTCCTTCGACGAAGTCCTGGAGTTGCTGCACCTGGGCGGTCGTTCGCTCCCGCACGCGGTGCTGATGATGATCCCGGAGGCCTGGGAGAACAACACCGAGATGGACCCGGATCGGCGGGCCTTCTACGCCTTCCACTCCGCGATGATGGAACCCTGGGACGGTCCGGCTTCGGTCACCTTCACCGACGGCACCCTGATCGGGGCGGTGTTGGACCGCAACGGTTTGCGTCCGGGACGGTACTGGGTCACGGATGACGGCCTGGTGGTCTTCGCCTCCGAGGCCGGCGTGCTGGATATCGATCCGGCGAAGGTGATCAAGAAGGGCCGCATGAAGCCCGGTCGCATGCTGCTGGTCGACCTGGACGCCCACCGACTGATCAACGACGACGAGATCAAAGCCCAGCTCGCAGCCGAACACCCCTATCGGGAGTGGCTGGAGCGTTCCAGCGTCGATCTGGACGAGTTGCCCGAGCAGCAGCACGTTGTGCACAGCCATGCCTCGGTCACCCGCCGCCAGCAGATCTTCGGCTACACCCACGAGGAGATTCGCCAGATCATCACACCCATGGCCAACAACGGCGCCGAGCCGATCGGCTCCATGGGTTCGGACACCCCCTTGGCGGTGCTCAGCGATCGCGCGCATCTGCTGTTCGACTATTTCGCGCAGTTGTTCGCCCAGGTGACCAACCCTCCGCTGGACGCGATCCGTGAGGAACTGGTCACGTCGCTGAAAGCCTCGTTGGGGCCGGAGGGCAACCTGCTGCAGCCCGGACCGGAATCCTGTCGACAGATCGTGATCAACTACCCGATCCTGGATTCGGACCAGTTGGCAAAACTGGTTCGCATCAACCGTGACGGTTCGATGCCGGACTACGACACCTACATCGTGCGTGGCCTCTACCCGGTGGCCGGTGGCGGTAAAGCCCTGGGCGACACCCTCGACCACCTCTGCCAGCAGGTGAGTGAAGCCATCGAAGGTGGTGCGCGCACCCTGGTGCTGTCCGACCGTCACTCCAATGCCGAGATGGCACCGATTCCGTCGCTGCTGCTCACCGCAGCCATTCACCACCATCTGGTTCGGGAGAAGGCCCGTACCCAGGTGGGCCTGATCGTGGAAGCCGGGGACGTGCGCGAAGTGCACCATGTCGCGCTGCTGATCGGCTACGGCGCCGCAGCGGTGAACCCCTACCTGGCCTTCGAGACCGCAGAGGACCTGGCCCGTCGGGAGTGGTTGGTCAACATCGACCCCGAGGCCGCGCTGTACAACGTGCGTAAGGCGCTCGGCAAGGGCGTGCTCAAAGTGATGAGCAAGATGGGTGTCTCCACCATCCACTCCTACACCGGTGCCCAGATCTTCGAGGCCCTCGGGGTCTCCAGCGAAGTGATCGACAAGTACTTCACGGGCACCACGAGTCGGGTGGAAGGAATCGGGCTGGACGAGATCGCCGAGGCAATCGCGCGACGCCATGCCACCGCCTACCCGCCCTACGGCATCACGGTGCCGCACCGCACCCTCGCCGTGGGTGGTGAGTACAAGTGGCGCAGGGAAGGCCCGCCGCACCTGTTCGACCCTGAGACGGTGGCACGCCTTCAGTACGCCACCAAGCAGGGCAGCTACGAGTTGTTCAAGACCTACACCGACCGCGTGAACGATCAATCCACTCGGATGATGACGCTGCGCGGCCTGCTGGAGTTCGACTCGCCGCGCCCACCGGTGCCGATCGAGGAGGTCGAGCCGGTCAGCGAGATCGTGAAACGATTCTCCACCGGAGCGATGAGCTACGGCTCCATCTCGCTGGAGGCCCATCAGACGCTGGCCATCGCCATGAACCGGCTCGGCGGCAAGTCGAACACCGGTGAAGGTGGCGAGGACCGCGAACGGCTCTACGATCCGCAGCGGCGCAGTGCCATCAAGCAGGTCGCTTCAGGTCGTTTCGGCGTCACCAGCGATTACCTGACCAATGCCGACGACATTCAGATCAAGATGGCCCAAGGCGCCAAGCCCGGCGAAGGCGGGCAGCTGCCCGGCCAGAAGGTGTACCCCTGGGTCGCCAAGACCCGTCACTCGACGCCGGGCGTGGGACTGATCTCGCCACCGCCACACCACGACATCTACTCGATCGAGGATCTCAAGCAGCTGATCCACGATCTGAAGTGCGCCAATCCGCGTGCCCGCATCCACGTGAAGCTGGTCGCCGAAGTGGGCGTCGGCACGGTGGCGGCCGGTGTGTCGAAGGCGAAGGCCGACGTGGTGTTGATCTCCGGCCACGACGGTGGCACCGGAGCGGCGCCGCTGACCTCGGTCAAGCACGCCGGTGGCCCCTGGGAACTCGGCTTGGCTGAGACTCAGCAGACCCTGCTGCTCAACGGTTTGCGTGACCGGATCACCGTACAGGTCGACGGTCAGCTCAAGACCGGCCGCGATGTGGTGATCGGCGCCCTGTTGGGTGCCGAGGAGTACGGCTTCGCGACGGCACCGCTGGTGGTGTCGGGCTGCGTGATGATGCGAGCCTGCCAGTTGGACACCTGTCCGGTGGGCGTCGCAACGCAGAACCCGGAGCTTCGCGAGAAATACGCCGGGCATGCCGACTACATCGTGAACTTCTTCGAGTTCATCGCTCAGGAGGTTCGCGAGCTGCTGGCGCAACTGGGCTTCCGCTCGCTTCAGGAGGCCATCGGCCACGTCGAAGTGCTCCGTGCCCGTCCCGGAATCGATCATTGGAAGGCCAAGGGACTGGACCTCTCGCCGATCCTGGCCCAGGTGGAGTTGCCGGCGGGTGCTCCGCTGCACCGCGTCACCGGTCAAGACCACGGTCTTGAGGACAAACTCGATGCTCAACTCATCGAGATCGCTCAGCCGGCCATCAGCAACGGCGAGCTGGTGCGCGCCGATCTGATGGTGCGCAACGTGGATCGCACGGTCGGCACCTTGTTGGGACACCAGGTCACCAAAGCCACCCAGGGTGCGGGCCTGCCGGAGAACACCATCGACTTCACCTTGCGCGGTACCGCCGGCCAGAGCTTCGGAGCCTTCCTGCCTGCCGGCATCACGCTGCGATTGGTGGGGGACTCCAACGACTACTTCGGTAAGGGTCTGTCGGGAGGCCGGTTGATTCTGCGGCCCCACGAGGAGGCGGTCTTCGCCGCCGAGGAGCAGATCATCGCCGGCAATGTCATCGCCTACGGCGCGACCAGCGGCGAGTTGTTCATCAGAGGTCAGGTCGGCGAGCGCTTCTGCGTCCGCAACTCTGGCGCTACCGCGGTGGTGGAGGGCGTGGGCGATCACGCCTGCGAGTACATGACCGGCGGCGAGGCGCTCATTCTGGGTCAGACCGGACGCAACATCGCCGCGGGCATGTCCGGTGGTGTCGCCTGGGTTCTGGATCTGGTCGAGGCACGACTGAACACTGAGTTGGTCGACGCCAAGCCGGCCTCGGATACCGACATGGTCCGCATTCGTGAGCTGTTGACCAAACACCTCGAAGAGACCGGATCGGCGGTGGCCGAGAGGCTCTTGGCCAGCGACGATGTGGAGTTGGCGCAGCGATTCACCACCTTGCTGCCCCGGGACTACGCCAGGGTGCTGAAGGCCCGCGCCGAGGCTGAGGCCGCCGGATTGGATGAGGAGACCACGGTGAAACTCATGATGGAGGCCTCGCATGGCTGACCCGAAAGGATTCATGACCACCCCGCGGGAGGTGGCCGAGCGTCGTCCGGTCGAAGAGCGTGTTCAGGACTGGCAAGAGGTGTATCCCGGCAGTCCCGGGCGTGCGGTGCTGCCGATCATCTCCAAGCAGGCGGGTCGCTGTATGGATTGCGGTATCCCGTTCTGCCATTCGGGTTGTCCGCTGGGAAACCTGATCCCCGAGTGGAACGACATGATCTGGCGTGACGATTGGCGCGGCGCGCTGGAGCGGCTGCACGCCACCAACAACTTCCCGGAGTTCACCGGACGGCTGTGCCCAGCACCCTGCGAAACCGCGTGTGTGGTCGGGATTCATCGGGATCCGGTCACCATCAAGAACATCGAGGTCTCGATCATTGATCGCGGCTGGGATGATCGCCGGGTCACCGCCCAACCTGCTGCCTGGCATACCGGCAAGACGGTGGCGGTGATCGGCTCCGGCCCGTCCGGCTTGGCCACCGCACAGCAGCTCACCCGCTCGGGATACACCGTGGTGGTCTACGAGCGCGCCGACGACGCCGGAGGTCTGCTGCGTTACGGGATCCCCGAGTTCAAGATGGAGAAAGACATCTTGAACAAGCGGCTCAAGCAGATGCGCCTGGAAGGCACGGCTTTCAAGACTGGGGTCAACGTCGGCGAGGATCTCACCGGCGAGGAACTCCTCGACCGCTTCGACGCCGTCGTGCTGGCCATCGGCTCCACGATCGCGCGTGACTTGCCGGTTCCTGGCCGCGAGTTGGGTGGCATCCATCAGGCGATGGAGTACCTGCCGCAGGCCAACCGCGTCGCACGCGGCAAGGAGGTTGAAGACCAGATCTTGGCGACCGGGAAGGACGTTGTGATCATCGGCGGCGGCGATACCGGTGCGGATTGCCTGGGCACCGCATTGCGTCAGGGTGCCGCCTCGGTGACACAACTAGAGATCCTGCCGATGCCACCGCAGACCCGCCCGGAGAAACAGCCCTGGCCGACCTATCCGATGACCTACAAGGTGACGTCCGCTCACGAGGAGGGTGGCGAGCGCGTCTACTCGGTCTCCACCGCGGAGTTCGTCGGAGACGAGCACGGTCACGTCGCTGGTCTGGTGGTCAATGACGTGCAGTTCGTCGGCGGCAAACTGGAGGTCATTCCCAACACCACGCGGACGATCGATGCCCAGTTGGTGCTGTTGGCGATGGGCTTCACCGGTCCACAGCGGGAGGGTCTGGTTGAGCAGCTGGGACTGGAGCTGGATGCTCGCGGCAACATTGCCCGCGACGCCAGCTTTGCGACCAATGTGGATCGGGTCTTCGTGTGCGGAGATGCCGGTCGCGGGCAGTCGCTGATCGTGTGGGCCATCGCCGAGGGGCGCTCGTGCGCGCATGCCGTGGACTCATTGCTGTCGGGTCGTACCTCCAACCTGCCGAAGCCGATTCAGCCCACCGACCGCCCATTGGTGCTGGGCTGAGGCCCAAGAGGCACCTGAGCCTCGAAGCTGTGCGCTGAGCCCACGCTAGGGCGGGCACAGTGAAGCGGCGGTAGCCGACTGCGCGATCGGGACGTGCGATGGCGTCGGATCGGCTTGGCGCGGCATCGCTGAAGACGACCGGTACGTGGTGTGGGCTCCCGATTCCTAAACCTCAGGTTCGGGGTGGACGCGCTCCAGGGTGGACTTTCCGAACAACGACTCCACCAGATCGACGGTCAACTCGGCAGTGCGGTTGTGCTCGTCGAGGGCGGGATTCACCTCGACCAGATCCAGGGACCCCAGCCGTCCGGTGTCGGCGATCATCTCCATGCACAACTGGGTTTCGCGATAGGTCGCGCCGCCACGCACGGGGGTGCCGACCCCCGGTGCAACCCCGGGATCCACGAAGTCCAGGTCGATGCTCACGTGAAGGTGCGTGTCGGCGTCCATTCCTGCCAGCGCACGGACCATGGTGCGCCGCATGCCGATTTCGTCGATGAAGCGCATGTCGAAGACCTCCACACCTTCACTCCTGAGGAAGGACTTTTCGCCCTCATCGACGCTCCGTAACCCGACCTGGCGGAGTTGATCGGTGGATACCGCCGGGGTGAAACCGGCCATCCCGATGAGTTCCTGCGGACCATGCCCGGCCAGGCAGGCCACCGGCATGCCGTGCAAGTTGCCCGACGGCGTGAGGGCTGCCGTGTTGAAGTCTGCGTGGGCGTCGATCCAGATCACCCGCAGTGCTCGGCCGGTCGCCCGGCAGTGTGCTGCGACCGCGCTGATTGAACCGATGGCCAGACTGTGGTCACCCCCCAACAGGATGGGCAGCCGGTCCTCGGCAAGCTCGCGGGCGGTCGCGTCGTACACCGCCTGGTTCCAGGCGACAACCTCAGCGAGGTGGCGGTAGCCAGCCACTGCCCCGGATTGCGGGTTGTCGGGCCCGGTGAGATCGCCGGTGTCGCGAACGTCACAGCCGAAACCGGTCAGGGCGCGGGCGATGCCCGCCACCCGGAATGCCTGTGGGGCCAATCGGCATCCCAGGCGTGATGCGCCCACATCAGTGGGGGCGCCGATCAGACTCACCGGTGCTGTCACCGCGACCTCCTCGTTGCGTCACCTCAGACGCTAGCCCAGCAACGATAGGTGGGCCACTACCTCGACAATTCGCACCGCCTACAGGGTGAGTCGGGGCACCGGATCGTCGGTGCTCGGAGTTACAGTGAAGGCCCGCTGACTTCCCCCAGCGATGACCCATCATTCGATCCGGACCGAGAGGGAGGTCGCGGTCAGCGTGTCGGCCGAATTCGTGCATCTGCATTGCCACTCGGAGTACTCGATGTTGGATGGTGCTGCTCGCCTGGGAGACCTGGTCAGCACTGCCGAGCAGATGGGTATGAATGCTCTGGCCATCACCGACCACGGCAACCTTTTCGGCGCCTACGAGTTCTACAAGGTTGCCAAGAAGTCGTCGGTGAAGCCCATCATCGGGTTGGAGGCGTACCTCACTCCCAAGACCCATCGCAGTGAGCGCAAACGGGTGCAGTTCGGTGACGGCACCGGCGACGATGTCTCCTCCAAGGGCGCCTACACCCACATGACCATCTGGGCGCAAAACTCCGAAGGCATGCACAACCTTTTCCGATTGAGCTCGCTGAGTTCCTTGGAGGGCTTTTTCTACAAGCCCCGCGCCGACCGCGAGCTGCTGCATCGTTACGCCAAAGGACTGATCGCCACCACTGGCTGCCCGTCCGGCGAGGTGCAAACCCATCTGCGACTGGGGCAATACCAGGAGGCGCTGGCTTCGGCGGCGGAGTTCCGGGATATCTTCGGAGCGGGCAACTTCTATGTCGAGCTGATGGATCACGGCTTGGACCTTGAGCGGCGCGTCCGTGACGATCTGCTGCGCATTGCCAAGGACCTCAAGCTTCCGCTGGTGGCCAGCAATGACCTGCACTACGTAAATGCCAGCGATGCCGACGACCACGACACGCTGTTGTGCGTCTCGGCGGGTTCGACCAAGGACGCCGTCAATCGATTCCGTTTCAACGGCGATGGCTACTACCTGAAGTCACCGGAGGAGATGCGCCATCTGTTCCGCGATGTTCCGGAAGCCTGCGACAACACCCTAGAGATCGCTGAGCGGTGCCAGACCAGCTTCGATGAGGGAACCGGTACCTACATGCCAGAGTTCCCAGTGCCGGCCGGGGAGTCCGAAACCAGTTGGTTCATCAAGGAAGTCACCAATGGACTGGCCGACCGATACCCCGAGGGCGTCCCGGATTACGCGATCAAGCAGGCCGAGTACGAGCAGGAGGTGATCATCGGGAAGGGGTACGCCGGTTACTTCCTGGTAGTGGCGGACTTCATCAACTGGGCCAAGGCCAACGGCATCCGCGTCGGGCCCGGCCGTGGATCGGGTGCCGGTTCGATGTGCGCCTACGCCATGAAGATCACCGACCTGGATCCGGTTCCCCACGGACTGATCTTCGAACGGTTCCTGAATCCCGAACGGCCGTCGATGCCCGACTTCGATGTGGATTTCGACGAGCGTCGCCGGGGTGAGGTGATTCAGTACGTCACCCAGAAGTACGGTGCCGATCGGGTCTGTCAGATCGTCACCTACGGCACGATCAAAGCCAAACAGGCCATCAAAGACGCCGGTCGGGTGTTGGGCATGCCGTTCTCGCTCGGCGAGCGCGTGACCAAGGCCTATACGCCGCCGGTCCAAGGCAAGGACGTGTCACTAGCCGATGTCTTCGATCCCCAGCACGACCGCTACGGCGAAGGCACAGAGTTCCGCGAGCTCTACGCCAACGATCCAGACGTCAAGACCGTCGTCGACACCGCCCGCGGCATCGAAGGTCTGAAGCGTCAGTGGGGCGTCCATGCCGCCGGGGTCATCATGTCCAGCGCCCCGTTGCTGGATGTCATCCCGATCATGAAGCGGGAACAGGACGGTCAGGTCATCACCCAATTCGACTATCCCAGCTGCGAGAGCCTGGGCCTGGTCAAGATGGACTTCCTCGGTCTGCGGAACCTGACCATCCTCGACGACGCGGTCGCCAACGTGAAGGCGAACCGCGGCATCGAGCTGGACTTGGATGCGCTGCGGCGTGACATGACTGATCCGGCGACCTACGAACTACTCGGCTCCGGCGACACCTTGGGGGTGTTCCAGCTCGACGGTAGCGGTCTTCGCTCCTTGCTGAAGATGATGCGTCCGGACAACTTCGAGGACATCTCGGCGACGATCGCGCTGTACCGACCCGGCCCGATGGGCGCTGACAGCCACACCAATTACGCCCTGCGCAAGACCGGACGCCAAGCCGTCGAGCCTATCCACCCCGAACTCGCCGATCCGCTGGCCGACATCCTCGACACCACCTACGGACTGATCGTCTATCAGGAGCAGATCCAACAGATCGCCCAGCGCGTGGCCGGATACAGCCTGGGCCAAGCCGACCTGCTGCGCCGCGCCATGGGCAAGAAGAAGAAAGAAGTTCTGGAGGCGGAGTTCAAGCCCTTCAGCTCCGGTATGCGTGAGCGTGGCTTCTCCGATGCGGCGATCACGAAGCTGTGGGAAATCATGGTGCCGTTCGCGGCCTACGCGTTCAACAAGGCCCACTCGGCGGCCTACGGAGTGGTGTCCTACTGGACCGCGTATCTGAAGGCCAACTTCCCGGCCGAGTTCATGGCTGCGCTACTGGAGTCGGTGAAAAGCGACAAGGACAAGACGGCGCTGTACCTGGGGGAGTGTCGTCGCATGGGAATCCACGTGCTGCCTCCTGACGTGAACGAGTCCGAGGGGCGATTCACCCCGGTGGGCGCCGACATCCGGTACGGCCTGGCCGCGGTCCGCAATGTCGGTGAGAACGTGGTCGCCGGGATCGTGGAGGCCCGCACCGATCAGGGCAAAGCGATCGACTTCAATGCCTTCTTGGATCAGATACCACTGGTGGCGTGCAACAAGCGCGTCATCGAGTCCCTGATCAAGGCCGGCGCCTTCGACTCGATGGGCCACACCCGGCGCTCGCTGATGGAGTGTTTCGAGCGGCGCGTCGACGAAGTGATCGATCTGAAACGCAATCAGGCCAACGGTCAGGACGATCTGTTTGGCGACTCCGGTGCCTCCGAGGAGTTCGCGATGGCCCCGGTGCCCGATGTTCCCGAATGGGACAAGCGGGTGCGATTGGCTTTCGAGCGCGAGATGCTCGGGCTGTACGTCAGTGATCACCCTCTGTTGGGTCTGGAGCACGTGCTGGCCGCCCACCGAGATCTGAGTATCGGTGCCCTGCGGGCCGACGACGGCCCGCGCGACGGGATGGTCACCATTGCCGGCATGATCACCTCAGTGGTGCGCAAACAGACCAAGAATGGCGATGTGTGGGCCATTGTGACCGTCGAGGATCTGGAGTCCGCCATCGAGGTGCTGATCTTCCCCAAGGCCTACGCCAGCGTGGCCCTGTCGCTGGCCACCGACACCGTGGTGCGGATCAAGGGACGCGTTCGCAGCAAGGATGACGCGGTGGAGATGACCGGCCAGGAAGTGGCTTTCCCCGATGTCAACGAGGGACCCGCAGGGCCGCTGCTGATCCAGCTTCCGGCGGTGCGGTGCACGCCAGCGGTCGTGGAGCAGTTGCGTCAGGTGTTGAAAGCCCATCCGGGGCCCACCGAAGTCCGGGTTCGGCTGGTCTCGGCCACGAGCGGGTCGAAGATCTGGAAGCTGGACGAGCAGCTCCGCGTGGCACCGTCGCGACCATTGATCGCTGACCTCAAGGCACTGCTGGGACCCTCCTGTGTCGCTGGCTGAACACCGCTGCGTCGTGCCCGCCGATCATGCGCGCTGGTGGTCTAGGCTTTCGCTGTGAGCACCACCGTCGCCGAGGAGTTGGCTGCAGAACCGGAGGTACCGTCCCAGCAGGGATCACTGGCCGCCTGGATTCTGCTGCTGGTCGGCCTATCCATCGTGGTAGGGGCCTTGGCCGGTGTTTTCTGGTCGGGAGTGGTGACTCTTCCCAGCTATCAGATTCAGCCCGATGGCTCGGCCGTCATCGGCGAACAGGGATTGAGTCAGATTGTGGCCGCCGACGTCTGGTTCAGCATCACGGGCGCCTTGGTGGGGGCAGGCCTGGGCCTCGTGGTCTGGAAGTGGTTCCATCCGCTGGGTTGGCCCACCGCCCTGCTAGCCGTGGCTGCGGGCCTTTTGGCTGGACTCGCCTGCTGGCGATTCGGCACATTGTTGGGCCCAGGCCCGTTCGAGGCACGGATGGCTGCGGCTCAGGCCGGCGACCTGGTTCCAGTCTCGCTGGAATTGCAGGCCTGGTCGGCGCTGGCGATCTGGGCCTTCGCGGCGGTGACCCCGGTGCTGTTGATCTCCTCACTCGGCCCCGATGACGAGGAAGTCGCGCTGGATTCAGGTCGCGGCGATCAGCCCGAACCAGAGGAACACGCCGAGGTGGATGAGATCGGCGTCCTGACCACCGACGAGACCTGAGAGCCGTCATGGCCAGCGACATCGAGACCGAACGAAAATTCGCTTTAGGACGAGGCGAAGAGCTTCCCGGTCTCGATGACATCGTCACCGTCGGGCCGGCCGTCGCCTTGGAGTTGGTGTTCACCTACTACGACACCTACGACTTTCGGCTGAACGCCGCCGGTCAGGTGGTGCAACGTCGACGCGGTGGTCCTGACGCCGGATGGCACGCCAAACTTCCGACCGAGGATCCCGACACCCGCCGGGAGATCGCGCTGCCCCCCGGCGGCGAGCGGCTGCCGCGCCAACTGCGTGACCTGGTTGCCGACAGCGCTGCCGGGCATGCCTTGTATCCGGTGGCCGACGTTCATATCAGCCGCAGTCAGCGCGAGTTGTGCGACGAGTCGGGCAGGCTGCTGGCTTGGCAGTTCACTGATCGGATGCGAGCACGAGTGGCCGGAAAGTCCCAGGAGTGGACCGAGGCCGAAATCGAACTGGTCGAGGGTGACGTGGCTTTGCTGGATCGCGTGGAGACTGCCTTGGCCGCTCAGGGGGTGCTGCGATCGACCTCTCCCTCAAAACTCTCCCGGGCGTTGGCAGAACAGCCCACTTCTGCCAACGAGGAGCCGGCGGCACCCCAGTCCTGGGCGGTGGTACGGAGCTATCTGAGCGCCCAGATCGGCCTGTTGCAGTCCCAGGAGCCGGCCCTCCTGAGTGATTCACTCGACGCCGTTCACCGCTGTCGGGTCGCCACTCGACGGTTGCGTTGCGTGCTGCATAGCTTCGCGGGCCTGTTCCGCACCGGTGCGATTCGGGCATTACGCGAAGAGCTGCGCTGGTACGCCGAATGCTTGGGGGCACCGCGGGACGCCGAGGTGCTGTTGGCGCGACTGAGCCTGGCCATGGACGAGCTTGCCGCCGCGGTGGACGCCGACGTGCGGGAGCGGATTCGTGGTGATTTGACGCGTGCTCACCGCGAGGCGCACCAGGACCTCATCGCGGCCTTGGCCAGCGAACGCTATCTGCGGCTGCAACTCGCCCTGGAGCGACTGCTGGCTGAGCCACCGCTGGATTGGCGAGCATCCGAACCCGCCTCGATCCTGCTGCCGGGGATGTACGACGCCGTGGTCGCGGTCGCTCGGCAACGCACCGAGCGGGCCATGGCCCGGCCCGGTGATCTGACCCGCTGGCATGAGGTGCGCAAGGCGGCCAAGGCTGCGCGGTACAGCGCCGAACTCATGACCCTGGCCGTCGGCGAACCCGCCGCACGGGCCGCCGAACTATGGGCTCGGGCCAGCGGTGCTCTGGGCGAGGTACAGGACGCCGTCATCGCCGATCAGGTCATCGGCGATCTGTCCCACGCCGCCGTGACCGAGGGGCTGGAGCGCGGGCCCTTCGATGAGCTGCGTCACCATCAAGATGGCCGACGACGCGAAGCCTTGGATCGTGGCCGCGCCGCCCTGGCAGCGGCTCTGGGCTCGCCCTGACTGCTGTCAGGTGGCGATATCGGCGACCTGAGCCGCCGTGACGCGAATCAGATCGGCAGGGTCGAGTTCCACATCGAGGCCGCGGCGCCCCGCCGAGACAAAGATGGTGTCCCACAGTTGACAGGTCTCGTCGATCACGGTCGGCAATGTGCTGCGCTGCCCCAACGGAGAGACTCCGCCCAGCACGTAGCCGGTGGAGCGCGTCACGTGCGTGGGCTGCGCCATACTGACCCGCTTGACCCCGAAGGCCTGGCCGCAAGCCTTGAGATTCAGCGTCCCGGCCACCGGAACCATGGCGACCGCCAGCCGCAGCGGCGTTGCAGACAGCTCCACGACGAGCGTCTTGAACATTCGCAGCGGATCGATGCCCAAGGCGGTGGCCGCTTCCTGCCCGAAGCTGGTGGCTGCCGGGTCGTGGTGGTAGCTGTGGAGCCGGTAACGCACTGCTGCGGCGTCCAAGGCGATCGTTGCCGGGGTTGCAGCCATCGGATTAGGCCAGTCCCACCACGACGGCGACCAGCAGTGGTGCCGCGACCAGTGAAGGCAGCATGTCTCCGATCTGGATCTGCTTGATGCCGAGCAGACGGATGCCCAGGCCGAGCAGGATCACGCCGCCGGTGGCAGTCAGGGCGTCCAGATGAGCTGCAGGCAAGATATTGCCCAACCAGAAGCCGACGGCCGTGAGGCTGCCTTGATAGATGGCCAGCGGAATGGCGGCAAAGGCCACGCCGATCCCGAGCGAGGAGGCAAAGGCCATGGCGGCGAAGCCATCCATGACGGCCTTGATCACCAGTTGCTCGGAGCCATGTCCCATGCCGTCGGACAGTGATCCGATGATGGAAAGCGGTCCGACGCAGAAGATCAAGGTCGCGGTCACCGACGCTTCGATGAAGGTGTTGTGATCGGCGGCGCGCGCAAAGCGGGTCCGTAGCCAGTCGGCACCACCGTCCAGACGCTCCTCCAAGCGCACCACGGAGCCGAAGATGCCGCCGATGAGCAAGGCGGCGAGCACAATGAGCAACCGCGAATTGGGCCCGACCGCGGTAGCAAAGGCCTCCGACATGCCTTGAGCGATTGAGAGCCCGCCGATCACGAGCGAGACCAGTCCGAGGATCTGGGTGACGACCGAGCGGGTGCGCTCGGGAAGTCGATGTCCGATCAACAGGCCCAACAGCGCGCCAACCACAACGGTGATGACGTTGATAACGGTGCCGGCGCCGATGAACATGGGCGCCATTCAATCACTGCCTGGCGCCGAGACCAGGCACGGCACCGTGGGTGAACGTCGTGATACCCACCTCACGGCTGGTCCGCGGGGGACAGCGTCCCGGATCCCCTTAGAATGGCGCAGTGCTGCAAACCATCGATCTTCGAGGCCAGAACCTGCTCGACTACCGCTCGGCTCTGCCGCGTGCGGATTTCGACGTCGATGCCGCTGTGGAACGAGTGCGTCCCATCGTCGCGGCGGTCGCCGAGCGCGGCTCTGCCGCACTGGCGGAGTTCAGTGAGCGGTTCGACCATGTAGTGCCGACGAGTTTCCGGGTGTCCGCCGAAGCGATCCGTGCCGCCGAAGCGGGTCTGAGTGAGGAACTGCGCACCGCCTTCAGCGAGGCGATTCGGCGACGCCGCTTGGTTGCCGAGGCTGAGGCCGCCAGTGATGTGGTTCGCGTCGAGCTCGCTCCCGGGGCGATCGTCGAGCAGCGACTGATGCCCGTGCGCCGCGTCGGTCTGTACGTTCCTGGGGGGTTGGCGCCATTGGCCTCCAGCGTGCTGATGAATGTGATTCCCGCACAGGTGGCTGGGGTGTCCTCGATCGCCGTTTCGAGCCCGCCCCAGGCCGAGTTCGACGGGCTGCCGCACCCCAACATCCTCGCGATGTGCGGTCTGCTCGGCGTCGATGAGGTGTACGCGGTCGGTGGCGCCCAGGCCATCGCGATGTTCGCCTACGGAGTACCGCAGGTGTGCCCCGCAGTGGACCTGGTCACCGGTCCGGGCAACATCTATGTGGTGGCGGCCAAGCGACTGCTGCGCGGCGTGATTGGGATCGACTCCGAAGCCGGCCCCACCGAGATCGCGATCCTCGCCGATGACTCGGCCCAACCGGCCTTCGTGGCTGCCGACCTCATCTCGCAGGCCGAACATGATCCGATGGCCGCCTCGGTCCTGGTCACCGATTCGGAGCCGCTGGCCCAGGCTGTGGTGGCACACGTCGAGGCGCAGGTCGCGGTCACCAAACACGCCGAGCGCATCCGTACCGCCTTGACGGGTCCGCAATCGGCAATCGTGCTGGTCGACGATGTGGAACAAGGGCTCGCAGTGGTGAACGCCTATGCCGCTGAGCACCTGGAAATCCAGACGCGCGATGCGCGCGCAGTCGCCGAGCGGGTCTACAACGCCGGTGCGATCTTCGTCGGGTCCTATGCTCCGGTCTCGCTGGGCGACTACAGCGCAGGGTCCACGCACGTGCTGCCCACCGCAGGCGCCGCCGCACACTCCTCGGGGTTGAACGTGCACAGCTTCCGCAAACAGGTCCACATCATCGACTACTCCGCCGAGGCGCTGGCCGAACTCGCCGATTCCGTGGAGTCCTTCGCCACTGCGGAGGATCTGCCCGGCCACCGGGCCGCGATCAGCGTGCGGCGGTCGTCGTGAAGCCGGACGTGAGCCTGGGCGAGCTGCCGCTGCGTCCTGAACTCGTGGGGGAGAGCCCCTACGGCGCACCGCAACTGGATGTTCCGGTGCGCCTGAATGTGAACGAGAACCCCTACCCGCCCACGCCGGAGATCGCCGCCGCCATGGGTGCGGCGGTCACCGAGGCCGCTGCCGAGATCGATCGTTACCCTGACCGGGAAGCGACCGAGTTGCGCGCAGCTCTGGCCGACTATCTCGGGCACGGATTGACCCCGGCGACCATCTGGGCGGCCAACGGCTCCAACGAGGTGATGACCCACCTGCTGGGTGCTTTCGCAGGGCCTGGCCGCCGAGTGCTGACCTTCGCGCCGACGTATTCGATGTACCCCGAATATGCGCGCAACACCCACAGCGAGTATGTGGTGGTGCCGCGACGACCCGACTTCGGGTTGGACGCCGACGCGGTGTTGGCCGCCATCGAGGAGTACCGGCCCAGCGTGGTGGTCATCACGACGCCGAACAACCCGACCGGCACTGTGACGCCGCTGGAGGTGTTGGACGAGGTGCTGGCCCGGACCGAGGTCATCGTGGTGGTGGATGAGGCCTATCAGGAGTTCGCTCGCCACCCTGAACGCACCGCCCTGACGTTGCTGCCGCGCTACGGCAATCTGGTGGTCACCCGCACCTTGAGTAAGGCTTTTGCCCTGGCCGGCGGGCGTTTGGGCTACCTGGCCGCAGCGGAGTCCATTGTGGATGCCTGCCGCATTGTGCGGTTGCCCTACCACCTTTCCGCCCAGACGCAGGTCATCGCCCGGGTGGCGCTCGCTCATGCCCGGGAAATGCTGGCGCGGGTCGACGAATTGCGGGCCACCCGCGACGAAATGCTGGTGAGACTGCCTCAACTGGGGGTAGAGGTGATCGACTCCGAGGCGAACTTCTGTTTGTTCGGGACCTTTGATGACCGTCATGATGTCTTTGTCCGGCTTTTGGAGCGGGGCGTGTTGGTCCGTGAAACCGGGCCTGCGGGGTACCTTCGGGTCTCTGCCGGCACTCCCGCCGAAACCGAGGCGTTCTACGCTGCATTGAGCGATGTATTGAAGGAGATCCGATGAGCCCGCGCACAGCGGTGCAGGAGCGACGGACCAGTGAGTCCACGGTTCGGGTTGGCCTGAACCTGGACGGCACCGGGGAGTCCACCATCAGTACTGGCGTGGGCTTCTTTGACCACATGCTTACCGCGCTGTCGCGACACTCGCTGATCGACCTCGACATCGCCACCACCGGCGATGTGCACATCGACGGTCACCACAGTGTCGAAGACACCGCGATCGTGCTCGGGAAGGCCTTCGCGGAGGCGCTGGGCGACAAGGCAGGCATCCGACGCTACGGCGATGCACTGGTGCCGCTGGACGAGGCGCTGGCACAGGCCGTCGTCGATGTTGCCGGGCGCCCCTATGTCGTGTGCTCCGGCGAACCCGACGGCCAGCAGTACGCCCTGATCGGCGGAACCGGTGCCGCCTATGCCGGATCACTGACTCAGCATGTCTTCGAATCCTTCGCGATGAACGCCGGGCTGACACTGCATGTCCGGTTGTTGGCCGGGCGTGATCCGCACCACATCGTGGAGGCGCAGTTCAAAGCGCTGGCCCGGGCGTTGCGGGACGCGGTGGCGCTGGATCCGAGGATCGAGGGCATCGTGCCTTCGACCAAGGGCGCCCTGTGAACGCTGCACCCGTCGTTGCCGTGCTCGATTACGGTTCCGGCAATCTGCACTCAGCGACCCGTGCCCTGAGCGCTGCCGGTGCCCGGGTGGAGCTCACCGCCGACCTTGATCGATGCCTTGCCGCTGACGGGCTGGTAGTGCCCGGAGTCGGTGCTTTCACCGCCTGCATGGACGGACTGGTGGGCGTTGGCGGCCCGGAGCTGGTGAGACGACGGCTTGCGGCGAACCGGCCGATCTTGGGCATCTGCGTAGGGCATCAGGTGATGTTCGATCTCGGCGTGGAACACGGCGTGCAGTCTGCCGGTCTGGGCGTGCTGCCCGGAGTCGTCGAGCCGCTGGATGCGCTGCCACTGCCGCACATGGGCTGGAACCAGGTTCAGGTGGCCGAGGGTTCGGCGATGTTCGAGGGTGTGGAGTCCGAACGGTTTTACTTCGTGCACTCCTATGGCGTCCACCCCGATCAGTCCTGGCCGCAGGGTGCCTTGGTGAGCACTGCCGAACACGGTGGCGATCGATTCGTGGCTGCGGTGGAATCCGACCGACTGTGGACGACCCAGTTCCATCCCGAGAAGTCCGGCGCTGCCGGAGCGCGGCTGCTGCGCAATTGGCTCCAGACTCTGAAAGGTCAGCAATGAGTGAACTGATCCTGCTACCCGCGGTCGATGTACAGGCTGGTCAGGCGGTGCAGCTGGTTCAGGGCGTGGCGGGCAGCGAAAAGGTGTTCGGCGATCCGCTAGCCGCCGCGCAACGCTGGCAGGATGCCGGAGCCCAGTGGCTTCACCTGGTGGATCTGGACGCAGCCTTCGGTCGGGGCAGCAACGCGGAGGTCCTGGCCGGGATCGTCGGCGAAGTCGGCATGCAGGTGGAGATGTCGGGCGGAATCCGCGATGACGCCTCCCTGGAACGTGCCCTGGCGACCGGATGCCGCCGAGTGAATATCGGGACGGCCGCCTTGGAGAACCCGCAGTGGTGCGAACGCGTCATCGCTGAGCATGGTGATCGGATCGCCATCGGACTCGACGTTCGAGGCACCCGGTTGGCAGCTCGCGGCTGGACCCAAGAGGGCGGCGATCTGTACGAAACGCTGGATCGACTGAACGCCGCCGGCTGTGTGCGCTATGTGGTCACCGATGTGGCCAGCGACGGCATGTTGAGCGGGCCGAATCTCACGCTGCTCGCCGACGTGTGTGCCCGCACCGACGCGGCGGTCATCGCCAGTGGGGGAGTCTCCAGCATCGACGATCTCGTCGCAGTGAGCGAATTGGTGCCGTCCGGTGTGGAAGGTGCGATCATCGGCACCGCATTGTATGTGGGCAACTTCACCTTGTCGGAAGCGCTGGATGCGGTTCGCGCCTGACCCGGGTTCCGCCGAGCTGCTGGTTGCCCACGACCGGTTACTGCGCGGCGATCCCGAAGTGATCGGTGCCGACGATCTCGTCGTCGAGGAAGGCCTGTGGTTGGCGGTGTTCGGCGAGGATGGCTTCGTCACCCACCGCGCCTTGGGCGAACTCACCATTGCCGCGCTGGACACCCTGGTCTCCCGGGTGATCGCGCATTTCGGCGCCCGTTCGGTTTCACAATTCGAGTGGAAGACCCGCAGCCACGATGTTGGCAACGACAGCCTCGTCGCTGCGCTGCTGCGAGCGGATCTGGCACCCGAACCGGTCGAGACGGTGATGATCGGCGAAACCGCCAAGCTGATGACTCCGGTGGCAGTGCCGGAGTCGCTGGTGCTCCGGAAGGCCGGCACCGGTGGCCACGACCTCAGTGATGATGTCGAGGCTGTGGATGCCCTGCACGCAGCAGTGTTCGAACACCACCAGAGTCGCTTCAGCGAACGGCTGATGGCCGAGCTCACCGAGCGCCCTGATCTCAGAGAACTGTGGCTGGTCAGTGACGGTGTGCAGGCCATCAGCGCTGGGCGTGTGGAGTTCAGTGGTCCGGTCGCAGGGCTCTTCGGCGGTGCGACGCTGCCGCAGTGGCGCGGACGGGGTCTGTATCGGGCGATGACGGCGTCCCGGGCGGCCTCGGCGGCCCGGGCGGGCTGCGAGTTGATGTACGCCGAATGCACCCCCTTCAGTGAGCCGATCCTGCGCAGCGCCGGTTTGCGCGCGATCACCACCACCACTCCCTACCTGTGGCGGCGCCCCGGAGCCTGAGTGGTGCCCCGGCCTTGGGCGCCCACGATGTTGGTCGCCTCCAGACCGCGCCCTGGAGCCACGACGAACGGCGCCATCACCGTGGTCCGGCCCGTCAACGGCTATGGCCACCACGACAGCACCTGCACCCTTCGGTACCACTACGAGGTGGACGGTCGGCACTACGACTCCGGTACCCGATCCAGTGACACCTGGGCCTGCTCGCGCTACGAGGGCGAGACCGTTGAGGTCCGCTACGATCCGCTGCGTCCCTGGCAGGGGTCGATCCTGGAGGACCAGACAGGACTGTGGGCCCTGACCATTGCGGGCACCCTCGGCCCGTTGGCGTTCCTCGGCGCGGGGGTGGGCAGCCTGATCGGTTGGATCCGCCACATTCGCAGGGTCAACCCAGAATCTGGCTCGGGGGAGCAGTTGACGACGGCGCCGATCGAGCCGACTGGCTCGACGAGCGATCCGGTGAGCGAACCGGGTGCCGACGGCTGGCAGCTGCTGGAGTCGCCGCGACCCGAGGAGCGCTGAGCCGGTGCGAACTCAGGGCACCCGCGCCGTCCAATCCGGGGTGTCGAACTTGGAACGGCGCAGCTCAGCGGCGGCCGCCAACTCCGGGGCCGTCAGGTCACCGTCGACCACGTGGTGGAGGCGGCGGAAGGTCGCCAGGAATGACTCCATGACGGCTTCCCGCGGCAGGTGAGTCTGGGATCGGACCGGATCGACACGCTTGTTCGCACTCTTTGTTCCCTTGTCGGAGAGCTTCTCTCGACCAATGCGCAGTACTTCCAGCATCTTGTCGGCGTCGATGTCGTAGGCCATGGTCACGTGATGCAGCAGAGCACCACCGACGAACCGTTTTTGGGCGGCCCCCGCGATCTTCCCGGCGTCGGAGGCGATGTCGTTGAGTCCGGCGTAGCGCGCGGTGACGCCCACTTCGGCCAAGGCTGTGAGAACCCACTGGTCGAGGAAGGCGTAGGAGGCCTCGTAGCTCAATCCGTCCACCAGACTGGTGGGGACCACCAGGGAGAAGGTGATGCAGTTGCCGGCTTCCATGAACATCGCGCCACCGCCGGAGATGCGACGCACCACCTGCACGCCGTAGCGCTGGGCGGCCTCGTCGTCGACTTCATTGCGCAGGGATTGGAAGGACCCGATGACCACCGCGGGGTTGTTCCACTCCCAGAAACGGAACGTGGGACCGCGTCGCCCAGCCGCGAGTTCGCGACCGAGCACTTCGTCCAGGGCGACATGCATGGCCGGGTCCAGCGGGCCCGGATCGAGATAGGTGAAGGTTTGATCGGCCCAACCGGTCGAATGCCCCAGTGCGCGGCGCACGGCCATCGCTATCGCGTGGGTGTCGAATCCAGCCATGGTGATCGCACCGGCGATGGTGCCGTCCTGGCGGGCCAACGCCAGCTCCCGATCAACGTGGGCGGCGATAGCCGACACAGTGGTATCGCTACTGAGGCCGGTGAGCGCAGCGTCGATGACCGGCAAGGCTTCGTCGGGGTCGAGGAAGAAGTCGCCGCTGAGCCGAACATCAGCCAAGCGGCCGTCCTCGACGCGCAGATCAATGGCGACGAGCTTGCCACCGGGTACTTTGAACTCGCCGTGACGGGGTTGAACCATGGCAGCCAAGATAGGTGTCATAGACTGAGCGGCGCAAAATCCTCACCCGAGACGGACGGACATCCATGAGCGGTCACTCCAAGTGGGCCACCACGAAGCACAAGAAGGCGGTTATCGATGCCAAGCGCGGCAAGTTGTTTGCCAAGCTGGTCAAGAACATCGAGGTGGCCGCTCGGACCGGCGGTGCTGACCCCTCGGGCAATCCCACCTTGTACGACGCGATTCAGAAGGCCCGGAAGAACTCGGTGCCGGTGGACAACATCGAGCGCGCTGTCAAGCGCGGTGGTGGTATCGGTGGCGAGTCGGTCGACTACCTGGAGATCACCTACGAGGCCTACGGGCCGGCCGGTGTCGCGATCCTGATCGAATGTCTGACCGACAATCGCAATCGGTCGGCGTCGGATGTGAAGGTGGCGGTGACCCGCAACGGCGGCACTATGGCCGATGTCGGCTCGGTGTCGCGGATTTTCGACCGCAAGGGTGTGGTCGAGGTCGCCAAGTCCCAAGGCGGACGCCAGGTCAGCGAGGACGACCTGCTGGAGGCCACCTTGGATGCCGATCCGGAGGATGTCATCGACGATGGCGAGATCTTCAAGGTGATTTGCGACCCCAATCAGGTGGTCGAGGTGCGCAAGGCCGTTCAGGCGGCCGAGTTGGACTACGAATCCGCCGAGGTGCAGTTCGTTCCGCAGTACGACCAGGCGATTTCCGATGCCGACACCGCCGGCAAGCTGTTCAAACTGCTCGACGCCATCGAAGACCTTGATGATGTGCAGAATGTGTACAGCAATGAGGACGTGCCCGACGAAATCGGTGAGCAGATCGAGGACTGACCTCGGCGTGCCTGACCCGTTCTACCCGAGCCGCGCGGTTAGAATCCGAACACATGTTCGGAAGGTTGTGCCATGCGTGTGCTCGGCGTTGATCCTGGTCTGACCCGCTGCGGTGTCGGCGTGGTCGATGGGCGTCCGGGGCGCGCCCCAGTGCTGGTCGACGTCGGGGTGATCATGACTCCTGCCGATCTGGAGTTGCCGCAGCGACTGCTCCGGATCGAGGCCGAACTGACCGAGTGGGTGAGCCAGCACCGGCCGGACGTGGTAGCGATCGAGCGGGTCTTCGCCGACCACAATGTGATCTCGGTGATGGGCACTGCACAGGCCGCCGGGCTGGCGATGCTGGTGGCGGCCAAGGCAGGCATCCCGGTGTATCTGCA
The DNA here is from genome assembly GCA_002482525.1 of Propionibacteriaceae bacterium UBA7704. Lineage (GTDB taxonomy): Bacteria > Actinomycetota > Actinomycetes > Propionibacteriales > Propionibacteriaceae > Propionicimonas. The sequence continues at coordinate 85,758 of DLGC01000017.1, forward strand.
CACTCCGACCGAGGTGAAGGCTGCCATCACCGGCTCCGGACGTGCCGACAAGGCTCAGGTGGCGTCCATGGTGGCCCGAATCCTGAAGCTTGACGCTCCGCCCAAGCCCGCCGATGCTGCGGACGCGGCAGCCTTGGCGATCTGCCATCTGTGGCGAGGTGCCGCCGATGATCGCATTGCCCGGGCCGTGGCCAAGCAGGCAGGAAAGGCCAGCGCATGATCGCGCAGCTTCGGGGACGGGTGCTCGCCATCGGCGGCACCTGGCTGGTCGTGGACCTGTCGGGGCTGGGACTTCGGGTGTTGTGTGCGCCGGCGACCGCCGGAGCGGCACGGATAGGGGAGTCCGTCGACCTGCACACGTCGTTGGTGGTGCGTGAGGACTCGCTGACCTTGTACGGCTTCAGCACGGCCGACGAGCGGGACATCTTCGAGCTGGTGCAGACGGCCTCGGGTATCGGCCCGCGCATCGCGTTGGCGATCGTTTCGGTGTTTGAGCCCGGCGAGTTCGCCGCGGCCATCACCAGTGGCAACACCGCCGCCATCACCCGGGTGCCGGGCATCGGAGCCAAGGGGGCCGCCAAGCTGGTCTTGGAACTGAAGGACAAGGTTGCGATCTTCGTGGGCTCCGGCGCTCTCAGCGTGAAGCCGAGTACCGCCGTCGGCGACTGGCGTGAGCAGGTGATCGGCGGCCTGGAGGGTTTGGGCTATTCCCATCGTGACGCCGAAGCCGCCTGCGACCGGGTTGCGGCCGATCTCGGCGAGGATGCCGACGTCTCGGTGGCGCAGTTGCTTCGCGCCGCGCTGCGCAGCCTGGCAAAGTAGCTGACCGTGGCAGACCTCGAATCCGACGATCCACTGGACCCGCACGTTCACCTCGATGAGCAGGCGGCGGAATCCGCGCTGCGCCCGGCGACCCTGGGCGAGTTCGGTGGGCAGCCTCGAGTCAGCGACCAGTTGGATCTGGTACTGACCGCCGCCCGCCAACGCGGCGGCGTCCCGGACCATGTGTTGCTGTCGGGCCCGCCCGGGCTGGGCAAGACCACCCTGGCGATGATCATTGCCGCCGAGATGGGAGTGCCGATCCGGGTGACCTCGGGGCCGGCGATCCAACACGCTGGCGACTTAGCCGCGATTCTGTCAGGGCTCACCGAGGGCGAAGTCTTCTTCCTCGATGAGATCCACCGCATGTCACGGCCAGCCGAAGAGATGCTCTACCTGGCCATGGAGGACTTCCGTGTCGATGTGGTCGTCGGCAAAGGCCCGGGGGCAACCGCGATTCCGCTGGAGATTCCGCCGTTCACGCTGGTCGGTGCCACCACGCGATCAGGGCTCCTGCCCGGCCCACTGCGCGATCGTTTCGGTTTCACCGCTCAACTGGATTTCTATGACAGTGCCGACCTGGAGAAGGTACTGGCGCGGTCAGCCCGACTGCTGAACATCCGACTCTCCGACGATGCCGCTGCCGAGATCGCCTCGCGCTCGCGGGGAACTCCTCGAATCGCGAACCGGCTGCTGCGTCGGGTACGTGACTATGCCACGGTGCGCGCTGATGGCGTCCTGACCCGGCAGGTGGCCTCCGACGCCCTGACCTTGTACGAGGTCGACCCGTTGGGCCTGGATCGGCTGGACCGCGCCGTCTTGGATGCCCTGTGCCGCTCTTTCGGCGGCGGTCCGGTGGGATTGAGCACGCTGGCCTTGGCGGTGGCCGAGGAAACCGAAACGGTGGAGGAGGTCGCCGAGCCCTTCCTGGTGCGCGAGGGATTCTTGATGCGTACGCCCCGCGGACGCGTCGCCACGCCGCGGGCCTGGGAACACCTGGGCTTGCGTCCTCCGCAGGGTTCGCGCGGTGCCGGTGCCGGTTCCGCACCGGATCTGTTCAGTCAAGACTGAAAGACGTTTCGGGTTCAAATGGGGTTTGCCCGACAAGGGCGCTAGGCTTCTGGGTCGGCGACGGTTGTCGCTGCTATACGTCAGCCTGATTGGAAGAACACATGCCCGGTTTCGATCCGACAACGATCCTGTTGCTGCTCGGCGTGGTCGCGCTGGCCTACTTCATGTTGATCCGTCCCCAGCAGAAGCGTGCCAAGGAGCAGCGCGATCTGATGGCGGCACTGAAGGCCGGCGACCGGGTCATGACGATTTCCGGCATCGTGGGCACCATCCGCTATCTGGGTGAGAAGCAGGCGATCATCGAGATCTCTCCCGGAGTGGAGATGACGGTGGTGAAGGCGGCCATCAGCTCCCAACCGGTGGACGACGAATTCGAGTACTCCGACGAAGGGTCCGTCGGCGACTCCGACCCCGTCGATCTCGACGACGCAGAGAGCACAGACACCGACGACAGCGCCGGCGAGGACCAGAGCAAGTAGTCGACAGCACGTAAGTTCGGTAGAGGAAGACGTGGCAACCAGCAAGCAACAGGCGCACCCGCTGCGCACATTGATCATTCTGTTCGCAGTGATCGCAGGACTGTTCACCATCATGGCGGTGAACAATGTGTGGGTTCCCAAGCTGGGCCTTGACCTCAGTGGTGGCACCACGATCACCCTGACCGCGGCCAACAAGACCGGCACCGGCGCGGTTGATCCGAACAGCCTGGAGTTGGCTCGCACCATCATCCAGCAGCGCGTGGACGCCCAGGGTGTGGGGGAGACCGAGGTCACGACCTCCGGCGACAACCAGATCATCGTCACCGCGCCGAACGTCCAACAGGACGACCTGGTGCGTCTGGTGGGCCAGACCGCGGAGTTGAACTTCCGCCAGGTGTACAAGGCCGAAGCATCGACCGGTTCGACGCCGCAGGACAGCGGTACCGTGACCGAGCCCTCGGCCACCCCCTCCGGCACGGCCACCAACCGGCGTCCGCTGCCACAACTGCCGACACCGGTCCCCAGCCCGCGTCCCACCGCAGCGGCTGACCCCGCCCCCTCATTGCAAGAGTTGATGAAATGGCAGCCGAGTGATCGTGACACCGCGGAATTCGACTCCTACCAGTGCGGTGATACCTCCCCGACGCCCGACGTCAGCGATCAGCCGCTGATCACTTGTGACCAGGAAGGGACCACCAAATACCTACTGGGGCCCGCGTTGATCAGCGGTGAATTGGTGGACAGCGCCAGCGCCGGCGTGCCGGACAAATCGGTCGCCTGGGAGGTTCGCCTCAACTTCAAACCCGCCGGCGCGACCGACTTCCTGACCGTCACCACTCAGCTCTACAACAACTACCAGGCGAATTCCTCCGGGGTGGACAATCAGTTCGGCATCGTGTTGGACGGCGTGGTCATCTCTGCGCCGGGAGTTCGCAACGGTCCGATCGCCGGTGGTACCGCGAGCATCACCGGTAACTTCACCCAGAAGTCGGCCACCGAACTGGCGAATGTGCTGTCCTATGGCGCGCTGCCGTTGGCTTTCGAAGTCTCCAGCGTCGACAGCGTCTCGGCGAAGCTCGGTGCCGACCAGTTGCAGGCGGGCATCATCGCCGGCCTGTTCGGCCTGCTGTTGGTCGTGGGTTACAGCCTGCTGTACTACCGCGGCCTGGCGATCGTGGTCACCATGTCGTTGGCTGTTGCCGGTGCCCTCACCTGGTCGATGATGGTGCTGCTGGGCCAAGCAATCGGCTTCGCACTGAGCCTGGCCGGTATCGCGGGCGCGATCGTGGCGATCGGTGTCACCGCCGACTCCTTCATCATCTACTTCGAACGAATACGTGACGAGGTCCGCGACGGCCGAAGCCTGCGTACCGCCATCGAGACCGGGTGGGTACGCTCGCGCAAGACGATTCTGGCCGCCGACTCCGTCTCGCTGCTGTCGGCCGTGGTGCTATACGTGCTGGCGATCGGATCGGTGAAGGGCTTCGCCTTCACCTTGGGTCTGACCACGTTGATCGACCTGGTGGTGGTGTTCTTCTTCACCAAGCCGCTGATGACCTTGCTGGGTCGTACCAAGTTCTACGGTCAGGGCATGAGGTTCTCCGGGTTCGAACCCGAGCACATGGGTACCAGTCATGCACCGCTGCACAACTCCCGACGAAAGTCGCGTCCTACCTCCGCAGCCCCGGCGGGGGGTGAGGCATGATGGCGACCGAAAAGGACACCACTGTGATCGCTGACGAGCGCGACGATGCCAACGCCGAGCTGCCCAAGCCGGCGAAGGTGACGCTGGCGCACCGCCTCTACACCGGGCAGATCTCTTACGATTTCGTTGCGCATCGACGTCGCTGGTACATCATCTCCGCCATCGCGTTGGTGGCCTCGCTGCTCGCGGTGATCATCAACGGGCTGAACATGGGCATCGAGTTCCGTGGCGGTGTCGACTTCCAAGCGCCGGTCCAGGTCACCGCCCAAACCGTGCCCGAGGTGCGCGACGCAGTGGCCTCACTGGGTCTGGCCGGCCAGGACGACATCACCGTCACGACCATGGGCGACAACAAGGTTCGGGTGCAGACCAAGCCGCTGACTCCCGATGAGGTCGTGCAGGTCAAGAAGGCTATTTCCGGTGCAGTCGGCATCCAGCCTGACGATGTGACCTATACCCAGATCGGTGCTTCGTGGGGCCAGCAGATCACTACCAAGGCGCTGATCGCCCTCGGTGTGTTCCTGACCCTGGTGATGCTGCTGATCTGGATCTATTTCCGGGACTTCAAGATGAGCATCGCCGCGATCATTGCGCTGGTGCACGACTTGGTGATCACCGTCGGGGTGTACGCACTGATCGGATTCACCGTCACGCCGGCGACCATGATCGGCGTGCTCACGATCCTGGGCTATTCGCTGTACGACACGGTGGTGGTCTTCGACAAGATCCGTGAGAACACCAAGGACATCCTCAACTCCGATCGCACCTACTCGCAGGCGGCGAATGCTGCAGTGAACCAGGTGTTGGTCCGGTCATTGAACACCACCATCATCGGTGTACTGCCGGTGGCCGCGCTGCTGTTCACCGGGTGGTTCGTGTTGGGCACCGGCCCTCTGAAGGACCTCGGTCTGGCCTTGTTCGTGGGCATGATCGCCGGGGCCTACTCCTCGATCTTCATCGCGACACCGCTGCTGGCACAGTTGCGCGAGCGCGATGCCGACATGACCGAGCATCGCGAGCATCTGGAGCGCAAACGCGCCCGCGCCGACGTCCGCGCCAGCGCTCAGGCCAAGACCAAGACTGCGGCGACCAAGACGGTCGCGGTGGAGCTGGATGCGGCCACCGACGCCGAGGTGGCCACGCCTGGTCTGGTGGACGCGAAGGCCATCCAACAGGCCGCACGACAGCAACGAGCGCGGCAGCCGCGCAGCAAGCGGAAGCATTGATCCGATGACGGCGCACACCGACCGGGAGCTCGTGGCATCCCTAATCAGGGATGTTCCCGATTTCCCGAAGCCGGGGGTGGTGTTCAAGGACATCACACCGTTGCTGGCTTCCGCCGAGGGTTATCGCGCTGCGATCTCGGCGTTGGCAGCCACCGCACCGCCGGATATCGATGTGGTGGTGGGCATGGAGGCGCGCGGCTTCATCTTCGCCGGGCCGGTCGCCCTGGAGTTGGGTGCTGGGTTCGTGCCGGTACGCAAACCCGGGAAGTTGCCCGGCGACGTCTACACCCAGACTTTCTCGCTGGAATACGGCCACGAAACCCTTGCTGTGCACACCGATGCCATCGCACCGGGCAAGCGGGTCCTGGTCATCGACGATGTCCTGGCCACCGGCGGTACCGTGGGTGCCACGGCTGCGTTGATCCAACGGCTGGGCGCAGAGTTGGTTCACGTCTCGGTGCTGATCGAGTTGGGCTTCCTCGGCGGTGCGGCTCACCTGGCCAGCTTGGGCATCGACCAACCGAGTGCGGTGCTGAGCATCTAATGGCCGGCCTGGGAGCGCGACTGACCCGGGGCCCTGCCTCGTGGAAGGGCATTGCCCAGGTTCGGCTGCCTGCCCGGCGCCGCAGTGCGGCGGCCGAATTGATCATCCGAGTGCTGTTGGCACTGGGCCTGCTGCTGCTCATCACCGTGATCGTCTACTTCGACCGCGACGCCTATGCCGATCACGCCACCGGAGCCCCCATCGGCTTCATTGACGCGTTCTACTACGCCACCGTCACCATGACCACCACCGGCTATGGCGACATCACTCCGATCACGACCTCGGCGCGGTTGATCAACGCCTTGGTGGTCACCCCGATCCGCATCGCCTTCCTGGTGTTGTTGGTCGGCACTACCGTCGAGGTCCTGGCCAACGAAGGCCGCCGAGCCCTGTTGGACTCCCGCTGGAGGAAGACCATGCGCAATCACACCGTCGTCATCGGTTACGGAACCACTGGTCAGAGCGCTACCGCCACGCTTTTGCGTGGCTCGGTAGAGCCCGAGCGCATCGTGGTTATCGATGCCGACTCCCTGGCCATCCAGGAGGCGAACGCCCACGGCTTTGCCGGCTTCGAAGGCGATGCCACCACCCGAGAATTGCTGCGCCGTGCCGAACTGCCGAAGGCCCGTGAGGTCATCATCACCGTGGGACGCGACGACACCGCGATCCTGACCACACTGACGGTGCGCCAACTCAACCGCGGCGCGCATGTGGTCGTCGCCGTGCGCGACGCCGACAACGTCCCGCTGATCCGACAGTCCGGCGCCGATGCCGTGGTGACCTCCTCCGACGCGGTCGGACGACTGATGGGGTTGTCGTCGATGAGCCCGCAGCTCGGCGAGGTCATCGAGGATCTGCTCTCGGCCGGCGATGGTCTGGAGATCCACCAGCGCATGGTGACCTCCGTTGAGGACGGCATGTCGGCGAAGGACGTTCCCGGAGAGAAGGTCCTGGCCGTGATTCGCAACAGGTCGCTGCGTCGATTCTTCGAATCCGGAGCCGATCAGTTGCATACCGGCGACGAAATCGTGGTGGTTCGCCGTGCGCCGGATTCGCGCACGGCGCGAGTAGACTCCTAAGTCACTCTCCAACCGGGAAGGCGCCGCGTGAGCGAGGACATCTACGGTCCCTATGGCAGGGACGCCTCCGCTCCGGATCCGACGCGCTCGAAAGTGGCCGCCACCGACCAGCCCCGGATGCGGATGCGTCAGGTCTTGGCGCGTCTAGGGGCTCAACGCAATCAACCCGATGCGGTGTTGGATCCCCTGATCCGCACCGTCCACGCGCACAATCCGAAGGCTGACACCAGCCTCATCGAGCGTGCCTATCGGACCGCCGAGCATTACCACACCGGTCAGCTGCGCAAGAGCGGGGATGCCTACATCACCCACCCCTTGGCAGTAGCGACGATTCTTGCCGAGTTGGGCATGAGCGAAGCCACCCTGTGTGCCGCGCTACTGCATGACACCGTGGAGGACACCTCCTACACCGTGGAGCAGCTCACCGCCGATTTCGGTCCCGAGATCGCGGCCATGGTGGACGGCGTGACCAAGCTGGACAAGATCCAGTACGGAGAGTCGGCGAAGGCCGAAACCATCCGCAAGATGGTGCTCGCGATGAGCAAGGACATCCGGGTGCTGGTCATCAAACTTGCCGACCGGCTGCACAATATGCGCACCATCGGCTACCTGCGCCAGGACAAGCAATCGGCGATCGCCCGCGACACCTTGGAGATCTTCGCGCCATTGGCCCACCGCCTGGGCATGAATGCGATCAAGTGGGAACTGGAGGATTTGGCCTTCGCCACTCTGCAGCCCAAGGTCTACGACGAGATCGTGAAGCTGGTCGCCGCCCGAGCCCCCCTGCGCGAGGACTATCTGCGGGTGGTCATCGACCAGGTTCGCGCTGACTTGGACGAAGCCGACATCAAAGCCACTGTCTACGGTCGGCCCAAGCACTACTACTCGATCTACCAGAAGATGGTGGTGCGTGGGCGCGACTTCGCCGACATCTACGACCTGGTGGGTCTGCGCATCCTGGTCGACAGTCAGCGGGACTGCTACGCCGCCCTGGGCGCGCTGCATGCCCGCTGGAACCCGCTGCCCGGCCGGTTCAAGGACTACATCGCGATGCCGAAGTTCAACTTGTACCAGTCATTGCACACCACGGTGCTGGGCCCAGGTGGCAAGCCGGTGGAGTTGCAGATCCGCACTCACGAGATGCACAAGCAGGCCGAGTACGGCGTGGCTGCCCACTGGAAGTACAAAGAAGGCAAGGTCGACGGCACCGAGCTGAATTGGGTGCAGCAGATCAGCCAATGGCAGGCAGAGACCGAGGATCCTGCGGAGTTCCTCGACACGCTGCGCTTCGAGATCGCCACCGACGAGGTTTTCGTCTTCACCCCGAAGGGCGACGTCATCAGTCTGCCCGGCGGCGCGACCCCGGTGGACTTCGCCTATGCGGTGCATACCGAAGTGGGGCATCGCACCATCGGAGCACGGGTCAATGGGCGTCTGGTGTCCTTGGAATCGGCGCTGTCCAGCGGCGATGTCGTGGAGGTGCTGACCTCGAAGGCGACCAACGCCGGACCCAGCCGCGACTGGTTGAACTTCGTCACCAGCCCCCGGGCGCGCTCCAAGATTCGCCACTACTTCGTCAAGGAGCGCCTGGAGGAGTCGATCGAATCCGGTCGCGACATCCTCACCCGGCAATTGCGCCGCGCCGGCATGCCCTTGCAGCGGCTGCTGACGCCGGAGCACATGACCGGATTGGTTGAACAGTTCCGGGTACGCGACATCAACGGCCTGTATGCCGCCATCGGTGAGGGAACCATCAGCGCGGCCACCGTGGTCCAGAAGCTGATCGCCGCCGCCGGCGGCGCCGAGGAGGTCGCCGATATCGGTGGCGAGGACACCTCGGTGATCACCCGCACCCGGCGAGCGCGCCCCTCGGGCAATGAGGCCGGTGTGATGGTCGAAGGCGATCCTGATGTGTGGGTCAAACTCGCGCGCTGCTGCCGTCCGGTCCCCGGAGACGAAATCATCGGCTTCGTGACCCGCGAGAGCGGAGTGTCGGTACACCGCGCCGACTGCACCAATGCGCAGTCACTACGAGCCCAGCCGGAACGCCTGGTGGACGTCAGTTGGGCACCCACCGCAGGAAGCTCGTTCCTGGTGGCGCTCCACGCCGAAGGATTGGACCGCACCGGCATTCTGTCCGAGGTCACCAATGTGATGGGGGAGCACCACATCTCGATTCAATCAGCGACCTTGAACACCACCAAGGACCACAAGTTCAAATTCCGGTTCTCCTTCGAGATCACCGATCTGAGCCACCTGGAACACCTGATCTCGGCGATCCGCAAGGTGCCTGGCGTCTATGACGCCTACCGACTGAAGAACTGAGACTCAGCGATTGAAGTCGGCGAGGGTCTCCTTGGCCTGAGCCAGCCACGCGGAGTAGGTGTCGATCGACTCCTGGGCCTTGGCTGCTGCTGTGTTGTCGCCGCGAGCTTCGGCTTTGGCGACCTTCTCGGTGAGCTTGTCGATTTCGGCGCTCAACATCGCGACAGTCTCCTCGGCACGCACGCGCGCCTCAGGATCGGTACGCCGCCATTCGTCCTCTTCGGCGGTGCGCACGGCACTCTCTAGCGCCTTCACGCGCGAATCCAGGCTGCGCAGTTGCTCGCGAGGCACTCGGCCCAACGCGTTGAACTTCTCCAGGAAACTGCGGAAGGCTGCTCGGGCAGCGGCCAGATCAGAAATCGGGAGGATCTCAGCTTCAGCCTGATCCAACAGGGCGCGCTTTGCGTCCAGGTTGGCTTGATACTCCGCGTCCTGCGCACTCAGCACCGCAGAGCGGGCATTGAAGAAGGTGTCCTGCAGGGCCCGGAACTGGGCCCACAGTTCATCGTCGACATCGCGGGGCGCCGGGCCTGCCGCCTTCCAGCGGGCCATCAGCTCGCGGAACGCCGCAGCGGTGGCACCCCACTCGGTGGAGGTCGCCAACTCCTCGGCCTCGGCGATGATCTTCTCCTTGGCGATCTTGGCGCTATCACGACGAGCGGACTGCTCGGCGAACTGGGCCTTGCGCCGGCGGGTGTAGGTGGTGCGGGCAGAGGAGAAGCGATGCCATAACGCGTCGTCGGTGGCGCGGTCGATCCGCGGTAACGCCTTCCATTCATCCAGCAGCGTGCGGAAGCGATTGACCCCGCCGCGCCAATCATTGCCTGCCGCCAGAGCCTCGGCCTCGGCCACCATCTGCTCTTTGCGCTCACGCGCAGATTCCTGCTGCTTGGCGCGTTCGGCCTTGCGAGCGGCAGATTGCTCCTCCAACAGCGGTGTCAGAGCGTCAAGCCGCGCCGCCAACGCCGCAAGATCCCCGACCGCGTTCGCGCCGGCGACGGCCTTGCGTACGGTGTTGATGCTGTTGCGGGCTTCGTCAGGGCTCAAGGCACGATTTCTGACCCTGGTTTCCAGCAGTCCCACCTCGACTTCCAATGCCTCGAATCGGCGAATGTAGAAGGCCAGAGCCTCTTCCGCGGTTGAGTCTGGGATTTGACCGACGCTGCGTTCGCCGTCCTCAGTACGCACGTAAACCGTGCCATCAGAGTCGACCCGACCGAAAGCGTCCGGACCTGTGGTGGAAGTCATGGGTTCATCTTGCCCGATTTGGGGGCGCTTGTAACAACGCAGGCGCATCTGGTCGCCTCCGATAGGCTGTACCGCGTGTTCTTGGCATCCGTGACGACCGGTCTGTGGCAGGCGAACTGCTATGTGGTGGCTGGGGCGGGACTGTCTCAGTGCGTGATCGTCGACCCAGGTCAGGACGCGGCCGCTCGAGTTCGCACCGTGCTCGCCGACAACCGTCTGGAGCCTCGCGCCATCCTGTGCACCCACGGACACTTCGATCACGTCGCCGATGCCGCCGCTCTCGGTGATGAGTTCAACATTCCGACCTACATCCACCGAGCCGATCGGCATCTGCTCTCCGATCCCGCCGCAGGGCTGAGCAAGGAAGGCGCTGCTGCGATCCGATCGCTGGTCGGTGAGGCCATGGCCGAACCGGCACGAGTGGAGCTCTACAACACGAAAGCCGCTCTCCACGTCGCCGGGTTGTCCTTCTCGTTGACCGAAGCTCCTGGGCATACCGCTGGGTGCGTCCTGCTCGAGGTGGACTACGGCGGGCATCCCACCATCAATCGCTTGGTCTTCACCGGAGATGTCGTCTTCGCCGGCTCGGTGGGGCGCACCGATCTACCCGGCGGGGACCCGGCGCGGATGAAGACCACCTTGCGCGACGTCGTGCTGGAACTGTCCGATTCCAGCGCATTGTTGCCCGGGCACGGCGAACAGACCACCATGGCCGAGCAACGCGTGAACAATCCCTATCTGCAACCAGGCTTCTTGAGGAACTGATGTCCCGACCCAAACCACTGTCCGGCTTTCCCGAGTTCGCTCCGGCTGGACGGATCATCGAGCAGCGCGTGCTGGCCAGCCTCGCCGAGACCTTCGAGTTGCATGGTTTTGGCTCGGTGGAGACCCGGGCGGTCGAGCCGCTGACCGAGTTGACCCGCAAGGGCGAGATCGACAAGGAGGTCTTCGTGGTGCGCCGGCTGCACGCCGACGCCGAGGCCGTCGATGAACTCGGATTGCACTTCGATCTCACGGTGCCTTTTGCCCGCTACGTGCTGGAGCATTCAGCCCAGCTGAGCTTTCCGTTCCGTCGTTACCAGATTCAGAAGGCGTGGCGCGGCGAGCGCCCCCAAGAAGGTCGCTACCGCGAGTTCACCCAGGCCGATATCGACATCGTCGGTGCTGAGACGCTTGCCGCTCACCACGATGTGGAGTTGCCCCTGGTGACCTTGGAGGCATTGGAGCGCCTGCACATCGACTTCGGGATCCCGCCCGCGACGATGAGCGTCAACAATCGTCAGCTCAGCGAGGGCTTCTACCGCGGGTTGGGTGTGGAGCAGCCCAATGAGGTGCTGCAGCGGGTCGACAAGCTGGACAAGATCGGCCCCGAGGCGGTGGCTCAACTGCTGCGCGACGAGGTGGGACTCAGCGCGTCCGCTGCCGAGAAGTGCCTCAAGCTGGCGAGCATTCGCTGTGCGGATGCCTCCTTCGTCGACCAGGTGGCCGCGCTCGGCGTCGAACACCCGATGCTGAGTGCCGGTTTGGAGTTGCTGGCCGAGGTGGTGACCCAGGCCGCCGCCGCAGTGCCCGGCCGGTTGGTCGCCGATCTCAAGATCGCCCGCGGTCTGGACTACTACACCGGCACCGTGTACGAGACCACCATGGCCGGCTACGAATCGATGGGATCGATCTCCTCGGGTGGGCGCTACGACTCACTGGCCAGCGATGGACGCTCCACCTATCCCGGTGTGGGCCTGAGCATCGGGGTGAGCCGCATCCTGGTACCGCTGATCGGCAAGGGGGTGCTCACGACGACCCGTCCGGTGCCCACCTGCGTGCTGGTCAGTGTCGACTCCGAGGACACCCGGGCTGACGCTTTGGCCATCGCGACCCAGTTGCGCGCCCGCGGCATCGCCACCGAGGTCGCCCCCAAAGCCGACAAGTTCGGCAAGCAGATCCGCTACGCCGACCGTCGCGGCATTCCCTTCGTGTGGTTCTCGACCGGCGAGGTCAAGGACATTCGCAGTGGTGAGCAGGTGGCCGCCGATGCGTCCTCCTGGCTGCCGCCGCAGGCCGACCTGAAGCCGTCGGTCGTACACTCTTCGTTGGCCGACTGACGGCCCGGAAAGGAACTCTCCTCGTGATTCGCACCCATACCGCAGGTTCACTGCGGGCAGACCACGTCGGCACCACGGTCACTTTGACCGGTTGGGTGGACAAGCGTCGAGACCTGGGCGGGGTGGCTTTCATCGATCTGCGCGACGCGTCCGGCATCGTCCAGGTGGTGGTCCGCGACGAGGTGCTGGCCACCTCCGGCGCCCATGCGCTGCGCAATGAGTACTGCATCGCCGTCACCGGTGTGGTGGAGAAGCGCTCGGACGATACCGTCAACCCGGCGCTTGCCACTGGCGAGGTCGAGGTCGCTATCCAGACTCTCGAGGTGCTCAACCCGTCAGCGCCGTTGCCCTTCCAACTTGATGGACGCACCAGCGTCGGCGAGGAGGCTCGGTTCAAGTATCGCTATCTGGATCTTCGTCGACCCAGCCAGGCCGCGGCACTGCGGTTGCGGTCCCAGATCAGTCACGCCGCCCGCACGGTGCTGGCCGAGCGAGACTTCGTAGAGATCGAGACTCCCACGCTGACGCATTCGACGCCTGAGGGTGCCCGCGACTTCGTGGTGCCGGCCAGACTCTCTCCGGGAAGCTGGTATGCGCTGCCGCAGAGCCCACAGCTCTTCAAGCAGTTGCTCATGGTGGCCGGCATGGAGCGGTACTACCAGATCGCCCGCTGCTACCGCGATGAGGACTTCCGAGCTGATCGCCAGCCGGAGTTCACCCAGCTCGACATCGAGATGAGCTTCGTCGACCAGGAAGATGTCATCGAGCTGGGGGAGGCGGTGTTGGCCGCCATCTGGGCCGTGAAGGGCCACAAGTTGACGCTACCGCTGCCGCGTTTGACCTACGCCGAGGCGATGAATACCTACGGCTCCGACAAGCCCGATCTGCGTTTCGATCTGCCGTTGACCGAACTCACCGAGTACTTCGCCGACACCACTTTCCGGGTCTTTCAGGCTCCCTATGTGGGCGCGGTCGTGATGCCCGGCGGCGCCTCTCAGCCTCGTCGCACCTTCGATGCCTGGCAGGAGTGGGCCAAGCAGCGCGGCGCCAAGGGGTTGGCCTACGTCACCATCGGTGAGGACGGTGAGCTTGGCGGTCCGGTGGCCAAGAACATCACCGAGGCCGAGCGGGCCGGTTTGGCTGACCGAGTAGCGGCCCGTCCCGGCGACTGCATCTTCTTCGCCGCCGGTGCCCGCAAGGCGTCGCAGCAGTTGCTCGGCGCGACCCGTAACGAGATCGCCCGTCGCCTGGAGCTGGTCGACCCTGAGGCTTGGTCGCTGCTGTGGGTCGTCGATGCGCCGCTGTTCGAGCCCGCCTCGGAGGCTGTCGCCGCCGGCGATGTGGCGATGGGCGAGGGCGCGTGGACCGCGGTACACCACGCCTTCACCTCACCGAAGCCGGATTCACTGGACACCTTCGATACCGATCCGGGCTCAGCATTGGCCTATGCCTACGACATTGTGTGCAACGGGAACGAAATCGGTGGCGGATCGATCCGTATTCATCGCCGGGATATCCAGGAGCGAGTCTTCAAGGTCATGGGGATCACTCCCGAGCAGGCCGAGGAGCAGTTCGGGTGGTTCTTGGACGCCTTCACCTTCGGTGCGCCGCCTCACGGCGGCATCGCAATGGGCTGGGACCGCATCACGGCCTTGCTGGCCGGCGCGGACTCCATCCGGGATGTGATCGCGTTCCCGAAGACCGGAGGCGGGTTTGATCCGCTGACCGGGGCCCCGGCACCGATCACGGCGAAGCAACGCAAGGAGGCCGGTGTGGACTTCGTCCCACCGGCCCCCAAGGCTGAGTAGTTCTAGCGCAGATCTTCCGGGTTGGTCAGGTCGTCGTCAGCGGCGGCCAACAGGCCGTAGATGTCGCGACGGGTTTTGGCCAACAGTGCGGTGGCCTGCTCCAGTTGAGCGGACGTACCGCTGCGGCTGAGCTCTTTCAAGGCCCCGGCCAATGCCGGAACCTCCGCCCACAGGTCACGCAGCTGGTCGGAGCCCATTCCTGCGACGGCCTCGTTGACCCGTTCCCACGGCTTGTCAGCAGTGGCGGCAGCTTCGATGCCGGCTTCGGTGAGCCGGAACGCCTTCTGGCCGTCATTGTCGAAGGACTCGATGAGTCCCTCGTCCTCCAGTTGGGACAGTGCCGGGTAGACCGCACCGGGGCTGGGCTTCCAGGCGCCGTCGGTACGTTCGGCGATGGACTGCATGATCTGGTAGCCGTTGAGCGACTCCTCGGCCAGCAGGGCCAGGATGGCGTTGCGCACATGACCGCGGCGGCCGCGGCCACGGCCACGCGGACCCATCGGACCGCCGGGCCCGAAGGGTCCGCCGGGGCCGAAGGGTCCCATCGGCCCCGGACCCATCACAAAGCCGCCCATGCCGTGCATTCCGCGCGGCCCGCGGTGTCCACCGCGGCGTCCGGGATGGGGGCGTCGTCCGAAGTCTCCGTAGTCGTCGGCTGTGAATTCGTTCTTCATGAGGTTCTCCTTCTTCAGAATTGAGGGGCGGGAGCGGTTCCCGCCTGTCGTATGATCGGCACGTCGCCGATATATCGACGATAGCGCACAGAAGAACTGAGTTCAACCCCGAGCCAGAGGGGTATCGTCTGGTCGGTGGACACGGATCTATTCGGCAACCCGGTCGAGCAGCCGGGCACTGCCCGTGCCGACGGCTCGCTCTCCGCTGGCCACGGCGGCTCGTTGCCGCTGGCAGTGCGGCTGCGTCCGCGGACCCTGGAGGAGATCGTCGGCCAACAGCATCTGCTCGGTCCGGGCTCGCCGCTGCGCCGGTTGGCTGAGGAGGACGCCACGATGTCGGTGTTCCTCTGGGGCCCGCCGGGAGTCGGCAAGACCACGATCGCGGCGGTGGTCTCGGCCTCGGGACGGCGCCGCTTCGTGGAACTGTCTGCCGTCACCGCCGGAGTCAAAGAGGTGCGCGCCGAACTGACCGAGGCCAAGCGGCAGCTCGCCGCCGGCGTGGGCACAGTGCTGTTCGTCGACGAAGTGCACCGCTTCTCCAAAGCGCAGCAGGATGTGCTGCTGCCTGCCGTGGAGAACCGGCTGGTCACCTTGATCGCGGCCACAACGGAGAATCCCTCCTTCTCGGTGATCTCGCCGCTGTTGAGCCGCTCGCTGCTGCTCACGCTGCGGGCCTTGACCGATGATGACCTGACCGTGTTGCTGGATCGCGCGCTCGTCGACGAGCGGGGATTGGCCGGGCGTTTCAGCCTGGACGACCAGGCCCGCGCCGATGTGCTGCGGCTGTCCGGCGGCGATGCTCGGCGGGCCCTGACCTATCTGGAGGAGGCCGCGGCCGGTGCACAGTCCCGCGGCTCGAAGCTGATTGATGCCGACACCGTCGCTGCAGCCGTCGACAAGGCGGCAGTGCGCTACGACCGGGCTGGCGACCAGCACTACGACGTGATCAGTGCCTTCATCAAGAGTGTTCGCGGCTCCGACGTTCAGGCGAGTCTGCATTACCTGGCCCGCATGCTCGAGGCCGGCGAAGACCCCCGTTTCGTGGCCCGTCGCCTCATCATTCTGGCCAGCGAGGACATCGGCATGGCTGCGCCCTCGGTCCTGCAGACCTGTGTTGCCGCCGCTCAGGCCGTGCAGCTGATCGGTATGCCGGAGGCGCGCATCACCTTGGCCCATGCGGTCATCGCCTGCGCCCTGGCGCCGAAGTCGAATGCCGTCATCGTCGCTGTCGATGCCGCCCTGGCCGACGTACGCTCCGGACGCATCGGTCAGGTTCCCGCGCATCTGCGTGACGCGCACTATCCAGCTGCTCATCGCCTGGGACATGGTGTCGGCTACCAATACGCCCACGATGCGCCCTTTGGTGTCGCGGCCCAGCAGTATCTGCCCGATGAGTTGCTCGGCGCCCAGTACTACCGTCCGAGTGATCACGGGAATGAGGCCGCGATGACCGAACGCCTCGAACACCTGACCACGCTGCTCTCCGAAGGCGCGCCACCCGCACCAACACAGTGATCACCTCCGAGTGGAGTGTTGCCGCCCGGCTTAGGCTGGC
This sequence comes from Propionibacteriaceae bacterium UBA7704, assembly GCA_002482525.1. Lineage (GTDB taxonomy): Bacteria > Actinomycetota > Actinomycetes > Propionibacteriales > Propionibacteriaceae > Propionicimonas. The sequence goes on from DLGC01000017.1 coordinate 102,390, forward strand.
TCGGCGCGACCCTGTGGCGTTCAATCCGAGGAGAGACCACCATGAGCGACTCTGAGTACCGTCCTTGGCCGGCGCTATGGGCTTTGGTGATCGGTTTCTTCATGATCCTGGTCGACACCACGATCGTCGCGGTCGCTAATCCGCGCATCATGATCAGCCTCCAGGCCGACGTGAACCAGGTCATCTGGGTCACCAGCGCCTACCTGCTCACCTACGCGGTGCCACTGCTGGTCACCGGCAGGCTGGGGGATCGTTTCGGTCCCAAACGGGTCTATCTGGTCGGTCTGGCTTTGTTCACCGCCTCCTCGCTGTGGTGCGGATTGTCCGGCAGCATCGAAATGCTGATCGCCGCCCGCGCCGTCCAAGGCTTGGGCGCCTCGCTGTTGACCCCACAGACCATGGCGGTCATCACCCGGACCTTCCCGCCGCAATCACGCGGCCGAGCCATGAGCCTGTGGGGCGCGGCGGCAGCCGTCGCCACGCTGGTCGGCCCCATTCTCGGCGGCCTCCTGGTGGACAGCCTGGGATGGGAGTGGATCTTCTTCGTAAACGTGCCGGTGGGCGTCGTCGGTCTGATCGTGGCGTGGCGGCTGGTTCCCGATCTGGAGATTCACAGCCACCAGTTCGATCTGCCCGGTGTCGCACTGTGGGCGGTCGGCATGACCAGCGTGGTCTTCGCCATCCAGGAAGGCGAAAACTACGGCTGGGGTGCCGGCGTGTGGTCGCTACTGGTATTCGGCATCCTGGTGCTGGCCGGCTTCGTGGTGTGGCAGTGGCGCGGCCGGGGCGAACCCTTGTTGCCGTTGCGGCTGTTCGCCGACCGCAACTTCGCGCTAGCCAACTGGAGCATCTCCATGGTGGGTATCGCTGTGACCGGCACTGCGGTGCCGCTGGCGTTCTACTACCAGCTCGTGCTGGGATTCAGCCCGACCCGGGCCGCCCTGCAGATGGTGCCCACGGCAGTGTTGAGCGGCCTGCTGGCGCCCGTCGTCGGCCGACTGGTCGACCGAGTGCATCCGCGCATCCTGGCCACCGGCGGTCTCCTCGTGATGGCGGCTTCATTGGCCTGGTATGCCGCCTGGATGGTGCCCGATGTCAGTCTGTGGTGGCGCATGCTGCTGCCGGCAACGCTGATGGGGCTGGGTACCTCATTCACCTATTCGCCGGTCGGCACCACGGCCACCTTCAACCTCGCCCCGGCTGACGCCGGAGCCGGTTCGGGCATCTACAACTCGATGCGTCAGGTGGGCGCGGTGTTAGGCAGCGCGGCGATCGCCGCCTTGATGCAGGTGCAGATCAGTGCCCATGCCCCCGGAGCAGAGGGTGCGGCCAGTCGCGGGGGCAGCGCCCTGAGCCCGGAGCAACTGGCCGGCTTCAGCCAGGCGATGGCGGTCACCATGCTGTTGCCCGCCATCGCGGCCCTGGCCGGTGCCGTGGCAACCTTCTTCTTCCAGCCACGTCGCTCCGATCAGCAGTGGCACAGTTCCACAGTGGTGGGCTGAGGCACCAGGGGCAACGTGCACTAGGCTTCCCCTGTACCAACCCCACCGTTCAGCGAGGTATCGCATGTCTGTCGGAGAGATTGCCGGATTGATCGCCGCCATGGCCGCTGTTGCCCTGGTCGGCTTCGGCGCCGTCCCGCTGCTCAAGCTCGGCCGTGTGCTGGAGGAGACCCGGCTCGCCGTGCGCGATATCGGACACAACGCGGTTCCGATCCTGGTGGAACTCAAGGGCACCGTCACCGCCACCAACGATGAGCTCGGCAAGCTGAGTCTGGTCACCGAGGATGTGGCCAAGGTCAGTGCCAATGCAACGGTGGTTGCCGAAAACGCCGCCCAGCTGTCGACGGTATTCTCCGCGACTCTGGGTGGGCCCTTGGTCAAGACCGCCGCCTTCACCTACGGGCTGCGCCAGGCGGTTTCCGGCAAGCGCAGCAACAAGCGGAAGGCGAACTGATGGGGAAGCGTTTCTTCTGGTTCGCCGTCGGCATTGCGCTGGCTGCCGTGATCATCCTCAAGGGCAAGGAATACTACGAACGCTTCACGCCCAAGGGTGTGGCTGAGCAGATCTCGCGCACCCAGCACGGCGCTACCACCTGGCTGGGCGAGTTCTTCGAGAATCTGTCCGAATCGATGTCCGAACGCGAGGCCGAACTGCGGGAGGCTACCGGCCTGGACGGCTGACCCAACCGTCCAGGAGACCTCACCACAACCGACCCGCTCACCACAGGAGACCAACCCATGCAAACCGCCGAAATTCGGCGTCGATTCCTCGACTTCTTCGCTGCCCGCGGCCACACCATCGTGCCCTCGGCATCCCTGGTCTACAACGACCCCACCTTGTTGTTCGTCAACGCCGGCATGGTGCCGTTCAAGCCCTACTTCATCGGGGCCGAAAAGGCACCGTATGCGCGCGCGGCGAGTGTGCAGAAGTGCGTGCGCACCCTCGACATCGAGGAAGTGGGAAAGACCACTCGTCACGGCACCTTCTTCCAGATGAACGGCAACTTCTCCTTCGGTGACTACTTCAAGGAAGGCGCCATCGAGTACGCCTGGGAACTGGTCACCGGGAGCCAGGACGACGGCTGCTTCGGCTTCGACCCCGACGCCATCTGGGTGACGGTGTACTACGACGATGACGAGAGCGCCGAATTCTGGCGCAAGGTCGGCGTCCCGAATGAACGCATCCAGCGCCGCGGGCTCAAAGACAACTACTGGCATATGGGCGTCCCCGGCCCCGGTGGTCCCTGCTCGGAGATCTACGTCGACCGCGGGCCGCAATACGGTGCCGACGGGGGGCCAGAAGCTGACGAGGACCGCTTCTTGGAGATCTGGAACCTGGTGTTCCAAACTGAGGTGCTCTCCGCGGTACGCGCCAAGGATGATTTCGACGCCGCAGGCCCGCTGCCCAGCCAGAACATCGACACCGGCATGGGTTTGGAGCGCGTCGCGTTCCTGTTGCAGGGCGTCGACAACCTCTATGAGATCGACGAGGTGCGCCCGGTACTCGCCCGCGCGGCGGAGCTTTCCGGCAAGACCTACGGGCGTGATCGCGACGACGACGTGCGGCTGCGGGTGGTTGCCGATCACGTACGGTCCTCGCTGATGCTGATGACCGATGGGGTCACCCCCGGCAATGAGGCCCGCGGCTACGTGTTGCGCCGACTGCTGCGTCGCAGCATCCGCTCGATGCGACTGCTCGGAGTCACAGACCCGGTGCTGCCGGAACTGCTGCCCATGAGCCGTGATCTGATGCGTGCCAGCTACCCCGAGATCGACACCGAGTGGACGCGAGTGTCGCAGGTCGCCTACGCAGAGGAAGAGGCTTTCGCTCGCACGCTTGCTGCCGGAACCCAGATCTTCGACCTGGCTGCCACCAATGCGAAGAAGGAAGCGTCCCCGGTCATCACCGGGGAGCAGGCCTTCCAGCTCCACGACACCTACGGTTTCCCGATCGATCTGACCTTGGAGATGGCCGACGAACAAGGCCTCCAGGTTGATCGGCAGGGTTTCACCACGCTCATGAATGAGCAGCGGCAGCGTGCCAAGGCCGATGCGAAGGCCAAGAAGGGCGGCGCGGTCAACACCGAGGCCTACCGCACCCTGCGTGATGCCGGTGAGGTGCCCTTCCTGGGCTTCAGCGACCTGTCGGTGGAGACCACTGTGCGCGGCATCGTCGCCGATGGACGCGTGGTGCCGACTGCGACTCCTGGTTCGGTGGTCGAGGTTGTGCTTGATCAGACGCCCTTCTACGCCGAGGCCGGCGGTCAGGACGCCGACTCCGGTCTCATCACCGGCGATGGCCTGAGCCTGGAAGTGCTCGATGTGCAGCGACCGGTGCAGGGCCTGGTGGTGCACAAGGTTCGCGTCGCCGACGGCGAGCTCGCGACGGGTTCGAACGTGCTGGCCAGTGTTGATGCTGACGCGCGCCACGCCGCCTGTCAGGCTCACACCGCGACCCACATCGTGAACGCCGCGCTGCGGCAGATCCTGGGTCAAGGCACCCACCAGGCAGGTTCCTACAACAAGCCGGGTTACCTGCGTTTCGACTTCAACGCCACTGGTGCCCTCACCCCAGCGATGAAGGAAGAGTTGGAGGGGCTGTCGAACGAGGCGATTCGCGCCGACTACGAGGTGACCGCCACCCAGATGCCGCTGGCCGAGGCCAAGGCGTTGGGTGCCCAGGCGATGTTCGGCGAGAAGTACGGCGACATCGTGCGGGTGGTCGAACTCGGCGGACCGTGGTCGCGCGAGCTGTGCGGCGGCACGCATGTGCCCAACACCGCCCAGATCGGCCTGCTGTCGTTGATGGCCGAATCCTCGGTGGGTTCGGGGCTGCGGCGGGTTGAGGCCTTCGTCGCCGCCGACGCCTTCGACGCCCTGGCCAAGGAACGCGCCTTGGTGGCCGGACTGTCCGACACGCTGAAGGTTCAGCCGGACCAACTCACCGACCGAGTGGCCAAGCTGATCGCCGACCTCAAGGCTGCCGAGAAACAGGTCGCCGACCTGCGCGCCCAGCAGCTGCTCGGCCAGGTACCCAGCCTCATCGCGCAGGCCGAGGTCGTGGGCACCACCCGTTTCGTGGCCAAGCAGTTGGCCGGGAGCAGCGGTGATGATCTGCGGACTCTCGCCATCCAGGTGCGCGACGGCTTCGGCAGTAACCCCGGCGTTGTCGCCCTCATCGGCGGCGAGGCCACCAAGCCGGTGCTGATCGTGGCGGTCTCGGCCGCTGCCCGCGCCGCGGGGGTCAAGGCCGGCGCGTTGGTCGGCGTTGGTGCCCCTGCCTTGGGCGGACGCGGCGGCGGCCGCGACGATCTGGCGCAAGGCGGCGGGAACGACGCCCAAGCCGCACCGGCGGCGCTGGCTGCGATCCGTACCGCGCTGGCCGGCTGAGTGATGCGTCCCGGGGTTCGGCTGGCTCTGGACTGGGGGAGGGCCCGAATCGGGGTCGCTGCCAGCGACCGCGACGGGCTGCTCGCCTTTCCGGTGGAGACCATCGCCGCAGGTCCCGGCGCGGTCGCACGGGTACAGGCATTGGTCGCCGAGTACGAGCCGTTGGAAGTCTTGTTGGGCCTGCCCCGTAATCTGGCCGGTCAGGAGGGCCCTGCGGCGATAGCGATGCGCGAGGTCGCCGCGCAGCTGGTGGCTGCGCTGCCGCAGGTAACACTGCGATTGGTGGACGAACGCATGACCACGGTGACCGCCTCGCGCCAGCTGGCCAGCGCCGGTCGGGACGCGAAGAAGCAGCGCAGAGTGATCGATCAAGCAGCCGCTGTGGCACTCTTGGAGACGGCACTGCAGGCTGAGCGCAACACCGGGCTTCCGGTGGGCGAAGAATTCCCTGGCGGGGAGACCCCAGGAAGGACAGGACTGGAATGAGCGAACCCACCTCGGACCCCAGGCCCACTCCGGATCAGGTACGTGACCCCGAGAGCGGCAAGATCAACCAGAAAGAGCTCTGGTACAAGATCCGCTCCGGACTCGCAGTAGCGCTGTCCTTGGTCGTCCTGCTGGGCGGCGGATTCTTCATCTTCAGCAAGGCCCAGGCCGCCTGGATGGACTTCCGCACTGCCGAGGACTATGTCGGCGAGGGCGGCGAAGCCATTGTCGTCGTGATCCCCAAAGGCGCGACCGTGAGTAAGATCGGCGAAATCCTGGTTGAGGCCGATGTGGTGAAGTCGACCAAGGCGTTCACCAAGGCAGCACAGGCCAGCACCGCGTCGATTCAAGCCGGCCAGTACAACCTGCGCAAACAGCTTCCGGCCGAAACAGCGCTTTCGATGCTGCTCGACAAAGCCAATCTGGTGCGCAACTGGTTGACCCTCAAGGAGGGCCGCACCATCGATCAGCAGATCTCCGTGATGGCCAAGGCCAGCGGCGTTCCCGCGGCCGACTTCAAGAAGGCGTACAAGGATTGGAGGAGTCTCGAGCTGCCGGCCTGGGCCAAGAACGGCGTGGAGGGCTTCCTCTTCCCGGAGACCTACCAACTGCCCGACAAGCCGACCGCCACCTCGGTGATCAATCTGGCGACCGAGCATTTCTCCGCGGTCGCGGAGAGCACATCGTTGCTCCAATCAGCTGACCAACTCGGCCTGAGCCCCTATGAGCTGGTGGTGCTGGCCAGCATCGTCGAGAAAGAAGCCGGGCCCAACGAAGGCGACCGCGCGAAGATCGCTCGCGTCTTCCTGAACCGACTCGATAAGGGCATGAAGCTGCAATCGGACGCCACTGTCGCCTACGCCAATGGGATCACCGGACGCGTCTTCACCACCGAGGCCGAGCGGCAACTCGATTCGAAGTGGAACACCTACCTGTACAAGGGCCTGCCGAAGGGCCCGATCACATCACCGTCGAAGAAGTCGCTGGAGGCTGTGGAGAATCCTGCCGCGGGCGACTGGCTGTTCTTCACGGTGGTGAACCTCGACACCGGCGAGACGTTGTTCGCCAATACTGCGTCGGAACACCAGGCGAACACCCAAAAACTTCAGCAGTGGTGCATGGCTTCGCAGGCCAATCGCGACAAGTGCAACGGCAAGTAGAGGGCAGGGAGCGTCATGCTGCGGTATTCGACAGCAGGGGAGTCCCACGGTCCTGCTCTGGTGGCCACGATCGAGGGAATTCCGGCCCATGTGAGCCTGACAACCGCTGATCTGGCCGACGCGCTGGCCCGCCGACGTCTCGGAGTCGGGCGCGGCGCCCGCATGAAGTTCGAGGCCGACGAGGTGACCATCCTGGCCGGCGTGCGCCACGGCGAAACGCTGGGTTCACCGGTCGCGATCATGATCGGTAACACCGAATGGCCCAAATGGCAGACCGTCATGTCCGCCGACCCTGTGCCTGGCGAAGAGTTGGAGAAGTTGGCACGCAACGCACCGCTGTCGCGGCCGCGACCGGGCCACGCAGATCTAGCCGGCATGCAGAAGTATGACTGGAACGATGCGCGCCCGATCTTGGAGCGCGCCTCTGCGCGAGAGACTGCGGCCCGAGTCGCGCTGGGCACTGTTGCGGCGAGTTTCCTGCGACAGGCCTTCGGTATTCAGATCTTCAGCCATGTGGTGCGCATCGGCCAGGCCGCTGCCCCTGAGGGCATCCTGCCGGGTCCGGAGGCGCTAGCGGCGATCGATGCCGACCCGGTGCGCTGCGCCGATGGGCCCGCGAGCGCTGCGATGCAAGAAGAAATCGCCGGCGCCCAGGCCGACGGCGACACGCTGGGCGGTGTGGTCGAGGTATTGGCCTACCACGTCCCGCCCGGCTTGGGCTCACACAGCCAGGGCGACCGCCGTCTGGACGCACGACTGGCCGGCGCGCTGATGGGGATCCAGGCCATCAAAGGCGTCGAAGTCGGCGACGGTTTCTCGCTGGCGACAGTGCGCGGCACCAGGGCCCACGACGAAATGGAGCCCGGCTCCTCAGGACCACACCGGATCTCGAATCGCAGCGGCGGCGTTGAGGGTGGCATGAGCAACGGCGAAGTCATTCGAGTCCGCGCCGCTATGAAGCCCATCGCGACCGTGCTCCGTGCCTTGCGCACGATCGATGTCGCCACCGGTGGCCCGGCCGCAGCGCATCACCAGCGTTCTGATGTGTGCGCTGTACCCGCAGCCGGTGTCGTCGCCGAAGCCATGGTGGCGCTGGTGCTGGCTGAGCTCGCCCTGGAGAAGTTCGGTGGCGACTCCGTGGACGAGACGCAGCGCAACTACGAGGCCTATCGAGCCCGGCTGGCCGAAAGACGACTGGATTGAGTGACGGCGTGATCCTGGTCGGAATCCCCGGATCAGGAAAGACGAGCGTCGCGGCCCTGGTGGCCCAGGCACTCGGCCGGGAGCTGGTCGACACCGACCAGTTGGTCTCGGAGATCCTGGACGCCAGCCTGCCCGAGCTCTTCGCCACCGACGAAGGCCGGTATCGGTTCCAGGCAGAAGAACTTCGAGTGTCGCTGGCCGCGGTCACCTCAGAAGCCGTCGTCGCGCTGGGTAGTGCAGCCGTACTGAACGCCTCGCTGCGTAATGCCCTCGACCCCACCGCCACCTGGTGGCTCGAAACCTCGGTAACGGTGGCCACCCGGCGACTCGGATTGGCATCCTTGGGCATGGAGACTCTGATCTCGGTCCGACAAGAACTGGAAGCCGACCTCCACGCCCGCGTGCAGTGGTATGAAGAGATCGCAGGGCATCGGATCCAGACAGATCGCTTGAGCGCCGCGGATGTCGCGGCCGCAATCATCGCCCAGCGGGAGGACGCATGACCTGGGAGACCGTGGATGTCGCCGCCGAGCGGCCCTACCAGGTGCTGGTGGGCCGGGGTGCCCCAGCGCTATTACCGCAGTTCCTGGAGGATGTGGCTCGAGTCGCCATCCTCTATCCCCCCAGCCTGCAATCGTGGGTTCCCGAACTCACCGCAGGGCTGGAGAGCGAGGTGTTGACCATTGAGGTGCCAGACTCCGAAGCCGCCAAGACTCCGGCCGTGCTGGCGCAATGCTGGGATCGGCTGGCCGAGGCGGGCTTCACCCGCTCCGATGCCATCGTCGGCTTCGGCGGCGGCACCACCACCGATCTGGCCGGATTCGTGGCGGCCACCTGGCTGCGCGGTGTCCGCTATGTCGCGCTGCCGACCACCTTGCTGGGCATGGTCGACGCCGCCGTCGGCGGCAAGACCGGCGTCAACTTGACGGCCGGCAAGAACCTCGCCGGCGTGTTCTACGAGCCCTACACCGTCGTGTGCGATCTCGGCTACCTGTCGACCCTGCCGATCGACGACCTGCGCGCGGGCATGGGAGAGGTACTCAAGTGCGGCTTCATCGCTGATCCCCGCATCTTGGACGCGTTCGCCGAGGATCCGGCCAGTGCACTGCAGGCCGGGAGCGATCTGCAGTGGGAGCTGATCCGCCGCGCGATCACGGTGAAGGCCAAAGTCGTCTCCGCTGATCTGCGTGAGCGCACCAGCAGTGGGGGAGACATCGGCCGCGAGATTCTCAACTATGGCCATACCTTCGGACACGCGGTGGAGCAGCACGAGCAGTACCGGCGTCGCCACGGTGAGGCGGTCAGCATCGGCATGGTGTTCGCAGCAGAGGTCGCTCACCGGCTAGGAATGATCGATGACGACCTGTTGGGTCGACACCGGGAGGTGCTGCGTACAGCAGGTCTGCCGGTGTCCTATCCAGGCGAGGATTGGGCGTCACTGCGAGCAGCCATGAGCCTGGACAAGAAGACGCGAGGCACCACCTTGAGATTGGTGCTGCTCACGGGCCTGGGACGGGCCACAATTGTCGCCGACGCTGCCGAGGAAGTCCTGGCAGATTCCTACAACGCCCTTGTGGAGGCCTGATGTATGTTCCCGAACACTTCGCACTGAGCACCGAGCAGGCCGCCGAGTTCCTCAGTCCGGTCGCCGGTGGTGACTTGGTGAGTGTTGGACCCAACGGCTTGGACGCCACCTTCGTCCCGATGCTGTATCAGCCCGGCGAGGGTCTGGGCAGTTTGATCGGCCATCTATCGCGGGTCAATCCGCAGTGGCGTCACCCCGGCGAGGCTTTGTTCATCGCCAACGGTCCGCAGGATTATGTGGACGCCGAATGGCTCAGCCGTCCCGAGGCGGTCAGCGTGCCCACCTGGAACTACGTCACCGTGCACGTCCACGGCGAACTCATCGCCCACGACGATCCGCAGTGGACCTTGGATGCGGTTCGCCGCATCAGCGCCGGACGCGGCGACGACACGGTCGACACCATGCCCGACGATGCGGTGGAGAAGCTGCTGCGTTCGATCGTGGGAGTGGAAATCCGGATCACCAAGCTCGTCGGCAAAGCGAAGATGAGCCAGAACAAATCTCCGGAGGTCATCGAGCAGGTGATCGCCGGACTGGAGAAGGCCGGCAATACCGAAGCCGCTGAGTGGATGCGCCAGCACTCGCTGCCGCGGGCCCAGGCCAAGGCCGCCATGCTCGCCGATCTGCGGGAGCAGGCCGGCACTGCCTGAGGGCCGAGTTCGCCCCGTGATCAGCGGGCCGCTAGACTCGGCCACTGCGGTTTATGACATTGTGAAAGCGGGAAGTCAGTGGCAACGGTATCCACCAACGATCTGAAGAACGGCATGGTCCTGGACCTCGACGGTCAGCTCTGGACCGTCACCTGGTTCCAGCATCACAAGCCCGGCAAGGGCAACACGGTGGTGCGTACCAAGCTGAAGCACGTGCTGAGCGGCAAGGTCGTTGATCGCACCTTCAACTCCGACACCAAGGTCGAGTCCGCTCAGGTGGATCGTCGCGAGATGCAGTACCTGTATCACGACGGCGACGGCTACGTGTTCATGGACACCGACACCTACGACCAGCTTCCGCTCAACGATGAGGTCGTGGGCGACGGCAAGAACTATCTGCTGGAGAACCAGATCGCCACGGTCGCGATGCACGAGGGAAACCCGCTCTACATCGACCTTCCGGCCTCCGTCGAGCTTGAGATCACCTACACCGAGCCCGGTCTGCAGGGGGATCGCTCCACCGGCGGCACCAAGCCCGCCACCGTGGAGACCGGCCTGACCATCCAGGTGCCGCTGTTCATCAGCACTGGGGAAAAGGTGAAAGTCGATACCCGCGACGGCAGCTACCTCGGTCGGGTCTGAGGGTGAGCGCTGCTCGCCAACCGGGCAAGCCCGCACGCTCCTCGGCTCGCACCAAGGCCCGCAAACAGGCCCTGGACATTCTGTTCGAGGCAGATCTGCGCGAGTTGCCCGCCGCGGAGATCCTGTCGATCCATGCCGAGGACTCCGAGGTTCCGATTCGGGACTTCACCGTGGCCTTGGTCACCGGTGTCACCGAGCAGGCGGACATCATCAACCAGGCCATCGTCGACCACCTCAGCGAGGGATGGTCACTGCAACGGATGCCACGCGTTGATCGCAACCTGGCTCGAGTGGCCTGCTATGAGTTGATGTTCACCGCGACCGCCACCGATGTGATCCTGGCCGAAGCCATCGGGCTGTGCCAGGAGCTCTCCACCGACGAGTCGCCGGCCTTCCTCAACGGTCTTCTCAGCTCGATCGCCGCAACACGCAGCGTTGCCACCAACTGAGACTCACCTCGGTTCGGGCCACCACCGCGCGCCACAGTGGGCGGGGTGCGCACCACCGCGTCGGTTTTGCTAGGCTCGTTTAGGTCCGAGAGCGGACCTCTCCGCCGATCTGAAGGACATCAATGCCCACAAGCCCGCTGAGCGCACCTGCAAAACCGGCCCTGCTCGTTCTCGAGGACGGACGTTGGTTCCGAGGTCGTTCATTCGGAGCTGAGGGGGAGACCTTCGGCGAAGCGGTGTTCTCCACCGGCATGTCGGGCTACCAGGAAACCCTGACCGATCCCAGCTATCACCGCCAAGTGGTGATAGCTACCGCACCGCACATCGGCAACACCGGCTGGAACGACGAAGACGACGAGTCCGACAAGATCTGGGTTGCCGGCTATGTCGTGCGGGATCTGTCCAGGATGCGCTCCAACTGGCGCTCCAACCGGTCGCTGGACTCTGAGCTGCGGGCGCAAGGCGTGATCGGCATCGCCGAGCTCGACACCCGTGCGCTGACCCGGCATCTGCGCGAACGCGGCGCGATGCGCGTCGGGATCTCCACCGTCGAAGACAATGTCGAGGCGCTGCTGGCCAAGGTACTGGCCTCGCCACCGATGGCCGGTGCCAACCTTGTCGCCGACGTGACCGTGCCTCACCCCGAACTCATCTCGGCTGTCGGTCAACGTGCCTATACCGTCGCCGCGATCGACCTGGGCATCAAGGACATGACTCCCGTCCGGATGGCCGAGCGAGGCATCGAGGTCCATCTCCTGCCTGCCGACAGCACGCTGGCCCAGATTCAACAGCTGCACCCCGACGGCGTCTTCTTCTCCAACGGCCCCGGGGATCCGGCCACCGCCGACGACGCGGTCGGCCTGCTCACCGAGCTGCTCGACGCTGACCTGCCCTTCTTCGGGATCTGTTTCGGCAACCAGATCTTCGGGCGCGCCCTGGGGCTCGGCACCTACAAGCTGAAGTACGGCCACCGCGGCATCAATCAGCCGGTGATGGATCTATCGACTCGCAAGGTCGAGATCACGGCCCATAATCATGGTTTTGCGGTGGAGGCTCCGCCGGACACCGACATTCCCACACGCTGGGGACCGGCGAGGGTTTCGCATGTGAACCTCAACGACAATGTGGTGGAGGGTTTGGAGTTGCGAAAGCCCACCGGAGAACTGCTCGGGTTCTCAGTGCAGTACCACCCGGAGGCTGCCGCCGGCCCGCACGATGCCGCCTACTTGTTCGATCGGTTCACCGAGATGATGGCCCGGCACCGGGCGTCCGCCGAGCTGGAGGGGAACGTCTGATGCCACGCCGTAACGACATCTCCTCGATTTTGGTCATTGGCTCCGGCCCGATCGTGATTGGTCAAGCCTGCGAATTCGACTACTCCGGCACTCAGGCCTGCCGCGTGCTGCGCGAGGAGGGCTTCCGGGTCATCCTGGTGAACTCGAACCCGGCCACGATCATGACCGATCCGGAATTCGCTGACGCCACCTACATCGAGCCGATCCAGCCGGAGTATCTGGAGAAGGTCATCGCCAAGGAGCGCCCCGACGCGCTGCTGCCGACGCTGGGCGGCCAGACCGCTCTCAACGCCGCGGTGGCCCTGTACGAATCCGGGGTGCTGGAGAAGTATGGCGTCGAGCTGATCGGTGCCTCCATCGACGCCATCCAGTCCGGTGAGGACCGCGAGAAGTTCAAGGAGATCGTCGCAGCGTTGGATGTGCCCGGGGCGAGTCCCGAGGTGGCGCGTTCGGCCATCTGTCACAGTCTGGATGAGGTGATGGATGCCGTCGCCGAGCTCGGTTACCCGGTGGTGGTACGCCCCAGCTTCACGATGGGAGGGGTGGGCTCGGGCTTCGCCCACGATGAAGGCGAACTCCGCCGCATCGCCGGTATCGGTCTGTCGTCGTCGCCGGTCACCGAGGTTCTCATCGAGGAATCCGTGCTGGGCTGGAAGGAATACGAGCTGGAGGTGATGCGCGACAAGGCCGACAATGTCGTCATCGTCTGCAGCATCGAAAACCTCGATCCGATGGGCGTGCACACCGGTGATTCGATCACCGTCGCCCCTGCCATGACGCTGACCGACCGCGAATACCAGGCGATGCGCGATGTCGGCATCGCCGTCATCCGTGCGGTCGGGGTCGACACCGGCGGGTGCAACATTCAGTTTGCGATCAACCCCGACGACGGCCGCATGATCGTCATCGAGATGAATCCGCGGGTCTCCCGGTCCTCGGCCCTGGCCAGCAAGGCGACCGGTTTCCCGATCGCCAAGATCGCTGCTCGGGTGGCGGTCGGCTACACCCTCGATGAGATCCCTAACGACATCACCGCCGAAACCCCGGCCTCCTTCGAGCCGACTTTGGACTATGTGGTGGTGAAGGCGCCGCGGTTCGCCTTTGAGAAGTTCCCGGGCGCGGACACCACGCTGACCACTCATATGAAGAGCGTCGGCGAGGCCATGGCGATCGGCCGCAACTTCACCGAGGCATTGGGCAAAGCACTGCGCTCGTTGGAAGATGCCAAGGCCGGGTTCGACTTCACTGGCCCGATCACCGAATCACTGGCCGAACTTCTCACCGCCATGCAGCGTCCCCACGACGGTCGGCTCAATCTGGTGATGAAGGCCTTCCGGCTGGGAGCCGACGACGACCAGATCTTCGCGGCGACCAAGATCGATCCATGGTTCGTGGATCAGTTGCGCCTCATCTTCGAGGTCGCCGAGGAAGTGCGCCACGCCCCGGAACTGACCGCTGACCTGCTGCGTCGGGCCAAGCGCCACGGACTGTCCGACGGTCAGATCGCCAAACTGCGCAATCAGGATCCGGATGTCATCCGCGGTCTGCGTTGGGCGCTGGGCGTGCGACCGGTGTACAAGACCGTTGACACCTGTGCTGCGGAGTTCGCCGCCCGGACCCCCTATCACTACTCCTCCTACGACGAGGAGACCGAGGTCGCTCCACGCACCACTCCGGCCGTGCTCATCCTTGGTTCGGGGCCCAACCGCATCGGTCAGGGCATCGAGTTCGATTACTCCTGTGTCCATGCGGCGATGGCGCTGCGCGACGCCGGCTACGAATCGGTGATGGTGAACTGCAACCCTGAGACCGTCTCCACCGACTACGACACCTCGGATCGGCTGTACTTCGAGCCGCTCACCCTCGAGGACGTGTTGGAGGTCTACCACGCCGAGGCAGCCGCAGGACCGGTCGCCGGGGTGATCGTGCAGCTCGGCGGGCAGACCCCGCTGAAGCTCGCCCAAGCGCTCAAGGACGCTGGGGTGCCGATCGTGGGAACCCCGCCGGAGGCCATCAATCTGGCTGAGGAACGCGGCGCCTTCGGCCAGGTGCTGGCCGAGGCCCACCTGCCGGCACCGGCCTACGGGATGGCGCACTCCGCCGAGGAAGCTTTGACCATCGCTCACGACATCGGCTACCCGGTGCTCGTGCGGCCGTCCTATGTGCTGGGTGGACGCGGCATGGAGATCGTCTACGACGACACGTCACTGGTGTCCTACATTCAGCGGGCTACCGACATCACGCCTTCCCGTCCGGTCTTGGTCGACCGTTTCCTGGATGATGCCATCGAGATCGATGTCGACGCCCTCTACGACGGCACCGAGCTCTACCTGGGCGGCGTCATGGAGCACATCGAGGAGGCCGGCATCCACTCCGGCGACTCGGCGTGCTCGCTGCCCTCGATCACCCTGGGCAACGAGGTCATCGATCAGATTCGAACCTCCACCGAGGCAATCGCCCGCGGCGTCGGGGTGCGCGGCCTGCTGAACATCCAGTTCGCGCTGCTGTCCGACGTGCTGTACGTGTTGGAAGCCAATCCTCGCGCCTCTCGGACGGTGCCTTTCGTGTCCAAGGCCACGGGCACCGCCTTGGCGAAGGCGGCAACCCGGATCTCGATGGGCGCCAGCGTGGCCGAGCTGAGGGCCGAGGGCATGCTGCGTCCGGTCGGTATGGACGGCACCACGATCCTGGACGCCGCCCCCATCGCGGTGAAAGAGGCGGTGATGCCCTTCAACCGGTTCCGCACCGCCGACGGCTCCTGGGTGGACAGCCTGCTCGGCCCGGAGATGAAATCCACCGGCGAGGTCATGGGCCTGGATCGAACTTTCGGAACGGCTTTCGCGAAGAGCCAGGCGGCTTCCTTCGGCAATGTGCCGATCACCGGAACCGTGTTCGTCTCAGTCGCCAACCGCGACAAGCGACACGCGAACTTCCCGGTCAAGCGCCTTGCCGATCTTGGCTTCCGAGTGCTTGCTACCGAGGGCACCGCGCAGGTGCTGCGGCGCCAGGACGTCGAAGTCACCACGATCCGCAAGGCAACCCAGGGACCAGGCCCGGACGGGGAGAAGACCGTCGTGCAAGCGATTCTGGACGGTGAAATCGACCTGATTTTCAACACCCCGCACGGCCAGTCGAAGGACGGCAGCCCCCGAAAGGACGGCTGGGAGATCCGATCGGCCGCCATTTTGGCCGACGTCCCCTGCGTCACCACCGTGCAGGGTTTGGGTGCCTGCGTCCAGGGAATCGAGGCGCTGCGTCGCGGCGCTGTCGATGTGCGTTCGTTGCAGGATTGGAGCGCCGCGGTCGCCGCCGAGATCTCCGAACGGTCCTGAGATGGCACTGCCGACTCCGCTGCTGGGCTTCGGCTACCAGCAGGTCGTGCGTCCGGTGCTGTTTCGCGCCTTCGAGGGTGACCCCGAGCTCATTCATGAGCGCATGATCGATGTGTTGGCGGGAGTCGGCTCGTCCGGACCCGCCCGATTCCTCGCCAAGCTGCTCGCCGAGACAGCCGGACGACCCACTCGGGTAGCCGGCGTGGCGTTCCCTTCGCGGGTGGGATTGGCGGCTGGGCTGGATAAGGACGCCTCCGCGGTGCTGGCCTGGCGCGGGCTGGGTTTCGGCTTCGCCGAGGTGGGAACCATCACCGGCCACGGACAACCCGGCAATGATCGCCCCCGCGTGTTTCGGCTGACGGACTCCCGCGCGATCATCAATCGCATGGGCTTCAACAACCCCGGCGCGGCGGTCGTGGCCGCCACCTTGGCCGCTCGGGGGGTCTATCGCGGCAACGGCGCAGCCGGTCTGCCCGTCGGCATCTCGATCGGCAAGACCAAGGTCATCCCGGTGGAGCAGGCGGTCGATGACTACCTGGAGTCGTTACGGTTGTTGGCGCCGCATGCGGACTACCTCGCGGTGAATGTATCCAGCCCGAACACCCCCGGGCTGCGCAGCCTCCAAGACGGGGGAGCGTTGAGCCAGCTTGTCACCGCGCTCACCGGTGAAGCGGCAACCCTGGCCGTCGACGGCCGGCCACCGCTACCGATCTTCGTGAAGGTGGCACCGGACCTGACTGATGAGCAACTCGATGAGGTCGTGGCCGTCTGTGAAGGTGCCGGGGCCGCGGGACTCATCGCCACCAACACCACGGTGGGTCGCGACGGCCTGAGTGCCGCCGATCAGAGCCGGGCTGTCGAAGCCGGTGGGTTGTCCGGCGCTCCGCTCACCGCGCGGGCGCTGCAGGTGGTGACCCGGCTGACCAGCAGCACCACTTTGCCGGTGATCGGCTGCGGCGGAATCATGACCGCCGCCGATGCGGCCGCCATGTTCGACGCGGGCGCGGCCTTGGTGCAGCTGTACACGGGCTTTCTTTACGCAGGTCCTGCCCTTGCCGCAAGCATAAACAGCGCAGACTTGGCTAAGCTTCGCCCGTGACTGGATATTGGCGGCGCCTGCAGGACGTGGTCTCCGAACGAGGCTCCCTGTGCGTGGGCATCGATCCGCATCCGGGTCTGCTGCGGGCCTGGAATCTCAGCGAGGATGTGCACGGCCTCGAACGTTTCAGCCGCGAGGTGGTTGCGGCGTTGGGCGATCAGGTCGCGGTGTTCAAACCGCAGTCCGCCTTTTTCGAGAGCTATGGCTCTGCGGGGATAGCGGTGTTGGAGCGGCTCCTGGCCGACATCGCCGCCGTCGGTGCCCTGAGCGTGCTCGACGTCAAACGCGGGGACATCGGCTCGACGATGGACGCCTACGCGGTCGCCTACCTCGCTGATGGGTCACCGCTGGCCGCTGATGCGATCACCGTCTCGCCGTACCTGGGTTTCGGTTCACTGCTGCCGGCTTTCGAGCTGGCGCTGGCCACCGGCCGGGGAGTCTATGTGCTCGCGCGTACCTCGAATCCTGAGGGTGGGGGCGTCCAGCTGGCGCTGAGCGACGACAACTCCGTTGCCCAATCAATCATTGATGCTGCCGCCGAGGCGAATCGCCAAACTCGGCAGCGCGTGATCGGAATCGTTGTCGGCGGAACCCACGAAAGTCTCGGCTGCGACGTCGAGGACTTCAATGGCTCCATCTTGGTCCCCGGGATCGGCTTTCAGGGGGGCCGCATCGCCGACCTTCCCGCGCTCTTCGGTGACGCCGTCGATCAGGTACTTCCCGTAGTGGGCCGCGGGGTCATCGGTGCTGGTCCGGACCGATCTGCGCTGCGCGAGCGGGTCAGCCAGCTCCTCGCAGAGGCCGATTCCGAAGTGAATCCGGTCGCCTGATGATTTTCCCATTCGAGGACGTGGCGCACGCGAGTGGGAAACGCTAGGTTATGGGCGTAAAAGCTCCCCTTGACAACGCAACGAAGGCACCAAAGTGACAATTCCGCAACTAACTGCCGAACAGCTTGAAGCCGCGCGGGCCGCTGCTACTGAGGCTCGGCGTCGCCGCGCTGATCTCAAGAGCAAGGTTCGCGACGGCTCTCTGACTCTCTCGGCCGCCTTGGACACCGCCGCCGGCGACGACGTGCTGGCCCATGTGAAGGTCGTCGACTTGCTGAAGGCACTGCCGCGAGTCGGAGAGAAGCGCGCCGGCCTGGTCATGGATCGCCTTGACATCGCTCCGAATCGGCGCATTCGCGGGCTCGGTCGGCATCAAGTTGCCGGCCTCAAAGCCGAGTTTCAGTGACGGCTGACGTCACCGTCATCTCCGGGCCCTCGGGCGTTGGCAAGGGAACGGTCGTTCGCGCGCTGGCCGACGCGCACCCGCACGTGTGGGTGTCGGTTTCGGCGACGACGCGCCCGCCGCGCCCCGGAGAGCGCGATGGCGTCGACTATCACTTCGTCAGTGAAGCCGAATTTGATCGACTGATCGCTACCGATGGGCTCCTGGAATGGGCCGAGGTACATGGCAGTGCCCGCTATGGAACTCCCAGCGCACCGGTGACCGAGGCGTTGGCCGCAGGCAGGCCGGTGATTCTGGAGATCGAGCTGCAAGGCGCCCGTCAGGTCCGCCACCGGCTGCCGGGAGCGCGATATGTGTTTCTTACCGCCCCCGATGAGGAGACTCTGGTGGGCAGATTGCGCGATCGCGGCACCGAGACCGAGGAGCAAGTCCGTCGGCGTCTGCAGACGGCCGAGGCAGAGCTGGCCGCCGCCGGCGAGTTCGATCACATCGTGGTCAACGACGAGTTGGGTCAAACCGTGGCCGAGTTGGTAGAGTTGTTGGGTCTGTGACCCGCTGGACAGCCTGGTGCTGTCCGCACACCACCTGATCAGAAAGCTGAACTTGAGCACTCAAACCCCCGAGGGGATCACCAATCCACCCATCGACGAGCTGCTGACCACCGTTGACTCCAAGTATCGGCTGGTCCTCTTCGCTGCCAAGCGTGCGCGCCAGATCAATGCCTACTACTCCCAACTTGGCGAGGGTCTGCTGGAGAACGTCGGTCCGCTGGTGGAGATCGGAATCCAGGAGAAGCCGCTGACCATCGCGCTGCGCGAGATCAACGCCGGAGTGCTGGAATGCACCGACATCGACCCCGAGGCCGAGGCTGCTGCCCGCGCTGAAGCCCTGGCTGATCCAGACTTTTCGCTGGAGCCTTTCGGCACCGACGATCTGGCCTGACAGCGGGACCGTTCAGGTCACCTCATGAGCCGGATAGTGCTGGGCGTATCCGCCGGCATCGCGGCCTACAAGGCCGCTGCTTTGGTGCGCCTGTTCGGCGAATCCGGCCATGAGGTCGAGGTGGTCCCCACACCGGCTTCCCTGAACTTCGTCGGAGTCGCCACCTGGGAGGCGCTGTCCGGGCGTCCGGTGCACACCGAAGTGTTCGCTGATGCCGCACAGGTGAACCACGTCCGTATTGGGCGCGAGGCGGACCTGGTTCTGGTTGCGCCGGCCACCGCTGATCTGATGGCCCGCGCCGCCGCCGGTCTGGCCGACGATCTGCTCACCAATGTGTTGCTCACGGCGCGCTGCCCGGTGGTCTTCGCGCCCGCGATGCACACCGAAATGTGGCTGCATCCTGCGACTCAACACAACGTAGCCACGCTGCGCTCGCGCGGCGTGGTGGTATTGGACCCAGGAGTGGGTCGCCTCACCGGTCCCGACAGTGGCCCCGGGCGGCTACCTGAACCGGAGGATCTGGCCGCCACCGCGTGCAGTCTTGTGGAGAATCCGACGCTCAGCACCGCGCTGGCTGCCCGCGACCTCACCGGACGTCACGTCCTGGTCAGCGCTGGCGGCACGCGCGAGGCGCTGGATCCGGTTCGATTCCTGGGCAACTCCTCTTCCGGACGCATGGGGGTTGCGCTGGCGCGCGCCGCCGTCGCTCGGGGCGCTTCGGTGACTCTGGTCGCCGCCAACCTCGCGGTGCCGTCGCCTGCTGCGGTGGAGGTGGTGGACGTGTCATCAGCCGCTGAACTGGCCGACGCGATGCGGCAGGCCGCACCCGCCGCCGATGTGATCGTGATGGCCGCCGCCGTGGCTGACTTCGCTCCGGACCACCCACAGCAAGCCAAGATCAAGAAGGACGGCGACCAGCCACTTGACCTGAAGCTGACTCAGACCCCGGATGTGCTCGCCGAGTTGGTCGGCTCGGCTCGGTCGGATCAGGTCATCGTCGGCTTTGCCGCTGAGACCGCCGCCGGGCCCGACGAACTCATCGCGCTGGGTACGGCCAAGCGAGCGCGCAAGGGCTGTCAGGTGCTGGTCGCGAACAATGTGAGCGCCGGTGCGGTCTTCGGCGCCGCCACGAATCAGGGCTACATACTCTCGCAGAGCGCACCACCACAGCAGTTCTCGGGATCGAAGCTCGCGGTCGCCCATGAGATCCTTGACGCTGCAGTCGCCATCCGGGAGAGGGAAGATTAGATGAGCCGTTTGTTCACCTCGGAGTCAGTGACCGAAGGTCACCCGGACAAGGTGGCCGACGCCATCTCCGACGCGGTGCTCGATCGCCTGATCAAGAAGGATCCGGGTTCGCGGGTCGCAGTGGAAACCCTGGTCACGACTGGATTGGTCGTCGTGGCCGGAGAGGTCACGACCAAGGCCTACGCCGATGTCGGGTTGCTGGCACGCAAGACCCTGCTCGGCATCGGCTATGACTCCTCGGCTGCCGGTCTCAATGGCGATACCTGCGGGGTGGCGGTGTCCTTGGGCAACCAGTCTCCCGACATCGCTCAGGGCGTCAACCGTGCCGAGGAGAACCGCCTGGACGGCTCCGCGGACTACCTCGACCTGCAAGGTGCCGGTGACCAGGGCCTCATGTTCGGCTATGCGTGCAACGAGACCCCCACCCTGATGCCGATGCCGATCGACATTGCGCACCGGATGGCCGAGCGTCTCGCCGAGGTCCGCAAAGACAGCGAGTTGGACTTCCTGCTTCCGGACGGCAAGACCCAGGTGACCGTCGAATACGACGGCACCACGCCGGTCCGAGTTGATGCAGTGGTGGTGTCATCACAGCATCGCGAGCACGTCGAGCAGAGCACGATCGCAGCCGAGTTGCGGGCCCGGGTGATCGAGCCGGTATTGGCCCGCTACTCGATCTCGACCGCTGACCTGAAGACCTACGTGAACCCCACCGGCAAGTTCACCATCGGTGGACCCAAGGGCGACGCCGGCGTCACCGGTCGCAAGATCATCGTCGACACCTATGGCGGCATGGCCCGCCACGGCGGCGGCGCCTTCTCCGGCAAGGATCCTTCCAAGGTGGACCGCTCGGCCGCCTACGCGACCCGCTGGGTCGCCAAGAACGTCGTGGCGGCGGGTCTGGCGGATCGTTGCGAGGTTCAGGTCGCCTACGCGATCGGCCGAGCGCACCCGGTGGGCTTCTATGTCGACTGTTTCGGCACCGAGAAGGTGCCGGTGGATCAAATCACCGCAGCGGTGGAGGACGTCTTCGATTTGCGCCCGGCGGCGATCATCGCCGATCTGGAGCTGATCCGCCCGATCTACTCCAAGATCACCAACTACGGCCATTTCGGACGCGAACTGCCGGAGATGACCTGGGAGCGTACCGACCGCGCCGCGGCTCTGGCCGCCGCCGTGAAGGGTTGAGCGTCAGCGTCGAGCACTACCATGCCGACCATGGATAGGTCGGTGGCGCAGGTCGCAGTGGACATGCCGCTGGCCAATCTGGACCGGCCATTCGACTACGCGGTTCCTGAAGGGCTCTCCGATCAGGCTCAGCCCGGAGCGCGGGTGAAAGTCCGGTTCGCAGGGAGACTGCGCGATGGTTTCATCCTGGATCGCGTCCCGGCCGGTGAGCGGCAATCGCTGTCGCCGCTGGAGAAGGTGGTTTCGCCCGAGCCGGTCCTCAGCCCCGCCGTGATCGCCACCGTCCGCGCGGTGGCTGACCGGTACGGCGGCAGCTTCGCCGACGTGGTGCGGCTGGCGGTGCCGCCTCGCCACGCCGCCACCGAAAAGGCGGTCTCCTCGCCGCGACCGTTGCCCCGGCTCACTGGACCTTTTCCAGCAAGCCTGAGCGAGTACCCCGCTGCGGATCGCTTCCTTCACGCGATCGCCGAGGGTGCACACCCGCGAGCGGCATGGACGGTGGCGCCGACGATGGGTCGCGTCGGCGACTGGCAAGCCGGTTTCGTAGAGGCTGCCGCGGCGACGCTGCGAGCCGGTCGCGGCGTGCTGCTGATCGTCCCGGACAGCACCGGTCTGCGGAGTGTCGAGGCCGCCGTTACCGAGGCATTCGGCAAGGGCAGCTTTGCCGTGCTGAGCAATGAGGTGGGGCCTTCAGCTCGCTATCGGAACTTCTTGGCGGTCTCGCGCGCCCAGACGCCCTTGGCCATCGGCACGCGCGCGGCAGTCTTCGCTCCGATTGCACGGTTGGGGTTGATCGCGCTGTGGGACGACGGCAATGATTCCTACTCCGAGGCTCACGCACCCTATTGGCATACCCGTGAGGTGGCTGCACTGCGTGCCCACCAGGAGCGCTGCGCCTTGCTGCTGGCAGCTCACAATCGCACCTGCGAGGTGCAACAACTGATCGAACGCGACTGGCTGGCGCCCATCGAGCTGACGCCGAAGCAGACTCGATCAGTGAGTGCGGCGATACGCAGCAGTTCCCGGGTCAGCGACCGGGATCCGCTGGCTGATCAGGCCCGACTCCCGAAGGATGTATTCGCCACTATTCGCCGCGGCCTGCTGGACGGGCCGGTCTTGATTCAGGTGCCGAGGGCCGGCTACCGGCCGGTACTAGTGTGCGCGCACTGCCGCGCCACCGCACGGTGCCCGAGTTGCGGCCAACCCATGGTGGATTCCGGTCAGGCGCCCATCAGTTGCGCCTGGTGCGGCCCGTCAAACCAGCCATGGCGTTGCCCCGAATGCGGTCACCAGGACCTTCGCAGCGCCGCCACCGGCGTACGTCGGACGGCCGAGGAGTTGGGGCGTGCCTTTCCGGGGACACCGGTGCTGCAGTCCAGTGCGGAGCAGCGGCGCAGCGAGATCCCCGATGCCCCCGCCTTGGTTCTGGCCACCCCTGGCGCCGAACCGGCGGCGAGCCAGGGGTACTCCGCTGCGGTCCTGCTCGACGCCGATCGGATGCTGGCCCGCGCCGACTTGCGGGCCGGGGAGGAGACGCTGCGCCGCTGGTTGAGCGTCACCGCGAAGGTACGTGCCGCCGAGGCCGGCGGAACCGTGCTCGTCGTCGGGAGTGCCGAAGCCCGAGAGATTCAAGCGCTGGTTCGCCTGGACCCGGTGGGTTATGCCCGCGTCGAGTTAGCTCAGCGGGCCGAGGCGAGTCTGCCGCCGACGGTGAAGCTGATCCTGATCGACGGTCCGTTGGCCAGCCTGTCGGAGCTTTCCGGCCTGTTGGGGAAGTCCGCAACGGTGATCGGGCCCTTCCCGGTGGACGGTTCGGATGGCGACGGACGACTCACGGTTCGCTGCAATCCAGCCGTGGCGCCGGAGCTGCTCGGCGAGCTCCACCGCATTCGGGCAGCTCGCGCGGCCCATAAGGATCCGCCCTGGCGCGTTGTCGTCGACCCCCAGGTCGTCGAGTAGGAGTGGGCCAGACCCGCGTCGATCGGCTGAGCCACCGGCACCTGGACGAGCCGACGGCCCGTCCGCGGGTGGGCCGCGTCCCCACTAGACTCGGCTGCATGCGCTTGGTCTTTGCCGGAACCCCCACGGTGGCGGCCGACACGCTGCGCACCGTGCTGGATGATTCCAACCACGACGTGGTGGCTGTCCTCACCAGACCCGATGCGCCACAGGGCCGCAGTTCCCGTCCGGTTCCCAGCCCCGTTGCCGACCTTGCCACCGAGCGAGGCATTGAGGTGCTCAAGCCGGCTCGAGCCAAGGACCCGGAACTGGCCGAACGGCTGGCCGAGCTGGCACCGCAGTGCTGTCCGGTCGTGGCCTACGGCGGGCTGATCCCGCAGGCACTGCTGGACGTTCCCGATTACGGCTGGGTCAATGTCCACTACTCGTTGCTGCCGCGGTGGCGCGGGGCCGCCCCGGTTCAGCACGCCATTCTCGCCGGTGATGCCGTCACCGGGGTGACCGTCTTCGGTTTGGTGGCCGAACTCGACGCCGGTGACATTCTCGGCCAACGTGAGTTCGCCCTCAGCGCCGACGCCACCAGCGGGTCAGTGCTCGCCGCCTTGCAGCCGCTGGGCGCCCAGACCCTGCTCGAGGTGCTCGACGACCTCGAACACCGCCGGGCCCAGGCTCGTCCGCAGCCCAGCGAGGGCATCACCGTGGCGCCCAAGTTGACCGTGGCCCAGGCACGTCTGGACTGGCACTCGGCGGCCGTCGAATTGGATCGCCGCATCCGGGCCAACAATCCCGCTCCGATCGCGTGGACCGAGTTCGGCGGCCAACGCTGCCGCATTCTGAGCGCTCGACTGGTCGAGGACGTCGGCCTGGAGCCCGGTGAGCTGTTGGCCCAGAAACGGCGCCTGCTCGTCGGCACCGGCAAAGGGACCCTGGAGCTGCTCAGCGTCCAACCCGCCGGCAAGAAGGCCGTGGCAGGGGCCGACTGGGGACGAGGCCTGCACCACGAGGGACGATTCGAGTGAGCCCTCGGCAACGCCGGGCCGACCCGGCACGATCGACCGCCTTTCGCATCGTGCGCGCGGTGACCGGCACCGGCGCCTACGCCAATCTCGAACTCGCCCGTCAACGATCCGCCTTGGCCACCCAGGACGCGGCCTTCGTCACCGAGCTCGTGGCCGGAACCTGCCGAGCGATGGGCACCTATGACCAGATCATCGTCGCAGCCTCGGGACGGCCGTTGGGCTCGCTACAACCAGCCGCGGTGGACCTGCTGCGGCTGGGCACCCACCAGTTGCTCGGCATGAGAGTGCCGGCCCATGCCGCCATCTCGGCCACCGTCGACGTCGCCGCCCGCGAGGTGGGGGAGCGATTGGTCGGCCTGATCAATGCCGTGCTGCGCAAGGTTGCCGCCCGCGACTGGGAGGGCTGGGTGGAGTTCCTTGGTGCCGAGGAGGACGAGCTGGGCCGGTTGTCGCTGGCTCACCATCATCCACGCTGGGTGACCGAGGCTTTCGCCGATCTGCTGTCGCGTGGTGAGCTGGAAGAGTTGCTCGCCGTGGACAACATCCCGGCCACAGCGACGCTCGCCGTCCGCCCCGGTCTGGCTGAGGTCGACGATCTCGGGATCACCGCAGCCCGCTACTCACCCTATGGCGGCTACACCGCAGGCGATCCGAGTGCGGTGCCCGGCGTGGCGCAGGGACGCGTCGGGGTCCAGGATGAGGGCTCCCAGCTGGTCACCCTCGCTCTGGCGCGGGCCGAGGCGCCCGCCGGTCTCTGGCTGGATCTGTGCGCTGGCCCTGGCGGCAAGACCGCGCTGCTCACCGGTCTGGCTGATCAGGCCGGAGCGTCAGTGCTGGCAGCCGAGCTCCATCCGCATCGTGCGGCGCTGGTGGCGGCTAATGTGCGGGCTTATCCGGCTGCGAAGCGCCCCTTGGTGATCGCCGCCGACGGCACGAAGCCACCATGGGCTCCGCAGAGTTTCAGCAAGGTGTTGGCCGATGTGCCCTGCACCGGTCTGGGGGCGCTGCGTCGGCGTCCGGAAAGCCGCTGGCGCCGCCAGAGCTCCGATCTGCCTGAGTTGGTGTCGTTGCAGCGAGCCTTGCTGTCCTCAGCAATCACCAGCACTCGGCCCGGCGGTGTCATCGCTTATGTGACCTGCTCGCCGCACCGTGCCGAGACCATCGAGGTTGTCGAAGGCGCTGGCGCTGAGGTCGACGTGCTGCACGCAGCGGACTACCTGCCCGAGGTTCCCGATGCCGCCCTGGGTGACTTCGTGCAGTTGTGGCCGCAACGACACAACACCGATGCGATGTTTCTCGCATTGCTGCGTCGCCGCTAGGCTGCGCCAATGGGAATCCGAATCACTCCGAGTGTCCTGAACGCTGACCTCGCCGATCTGAACGCCGAGATCGCGCGGGTGCCTGATAGCGATGCCATTCACCTCGATGTCATGGATAACCGCTTCGTGCCGAATCTCACCTTTGGGCTGCCGGTCGTTGAGCGGGTGCGCGCCGGCACCGAAAAGATGCTCGACATCCACTTGATGATCGCTGAGGCGGATCGGTGGGCGCCGGGCTATGCCGAAGCCGGAGCAGAATCGGTCACCTTCCACATCGAAGCCTCCGATGCGCCGATCAGATTGGCCCGCCAACTGAGGTCGCTCGGCGCTCGTGCCTCCATGGGGCTGCGTCCGGCGACCCCGATCGAGCCCTATGAGGATCTGCTGGGAGAGCTCGACATGGTGTTGTTGATGACCGTCGAGCCGGGCTTCGGCGGGCAGTCCTTCCTGGACATGGTGCTGCCGAAGATTCAGCGCACCCGTGCCTTGCTGGACAAACACGGCGGCGATATCTGGCTTCAGGTGGACGGCGGAGTCTCACCGGAGACCATCGAGCGCTGCGCCGAAGCCGGGGCTGACACGTTCGTGGCCGGTTCTGCGGTGTACAAGGCCGACGACCCCGATGCCATGGTGCGCACGCTTCGCGCGCTGGCTGAGGGCGCCGCGCACCACTAGCCGCGACGCTGGTCGCGACGGCGCAGGTAGCGTTCGAATTCAGCGGCGATGGCGTCCCCGTTGGGATCGGGGGTCGCCTCGTCGCGGCGTTCTTCCAATGCCGTGATGTAGCCGGCCACGTCCGGATCTTCGGCAACCAGTTCGTTGACCTGGGTGGTCCACGCCGTGGCCGCTTCCGCCAAGTCACCGGCGTCCAGCGGGACGTTCAGCACGTCCTCGACCCGAGCCAGCAGCGCCAGAGTCGCCTTCGGATTGGGTGGATCAGCCACGTAGTGCGGCACCGACGCCCACAGCGAGACAACCGGCAGGTCGGCGCGCTCGCAGTCGTGGGCCAGCACGCCCACGATTCCGGTGGGACCTTCGTAGGTCGAGACTTCCAGACCCAGTTCCTCGGCAAGACCGGCGGTACTGGCTGTGCCGCTGATCGGCACCGGACGGGTGTGCGGGGCATCGGTCAGCATGGCACCCAGCAGGATCACCAGGTCGGGGCGGATGCTGCGCAGCATCGACAACAGCCGCGAGGCGTACACCTGCCAGGCGAAGTTCGGTTCCGGTCCGCCAATGAGCACCAGATCTCGCTCGGGAAGCCGCGCCACCAGCACCTCGGTGGAAGGCCACTCCAAGACCCGACGGCCGTCCAGCATCTTGACCACCGGGCGATTCACCTGGAAGTCGTAGAACTCCTCAGGGTCGATGGCGAAAACCAATTCGGCTTCGTAGCGATCAGCCAGATGATCGATGACCCCACTGGCTGCCTCGCCGGCGTCGTTCCAGCCACCGAAGGCGGCGATGACGGCCGGATTCCGTAGTCCAGTGAGTTCACGCGCTGCTGCCATGGCATCCACCTTAGGCCGACTCGCATATTCTGCTGTCCATGACCCATGATCTGCGCGCTGCGCTTGCTGCCCGAACACTGGTTGCCGATGGCGCCATGGGCACCATGTTGCAGGCCTACAACCTGGGTCTGGACGACTTCGGCGGCCTCGAGGGCTGCAACGAGATGCTCAACCTCACCCGCCCCGATGTGGTTTCGGCCATCCACCAGGCTTACTTCGCTGCGGGCGCTGACTGTGTGGAGACCAATACCTTCGGCGCCAACCTGACCGCCTTGGGCGAATACGACATCGCTGACCAGGTGTTCGACCTGGCCAAAGCCGGTGCCGGCTTGGCTCGTGCCGCCGCCGATGCGGCCAGCACGCCACAGCGCCCGCGCTTCGTGTTGGGCAGCATGGGTCCGGGAACCAAGTTGCCAAGCCTGCGCCATGTGTCCTATCGGGCCTTGGCCACCGCCTACCAGCAGCAGTCCGAAGGCATGCTCGCCGGTGGCATCGACGGCTTCTTGGTGGAGACCTCCCAGGACCTGCTGCAGGCCAAGGCCGCTATCAACGGCGCTCGTGCTGCGCTGCGTGCCTACGGGGCGGACCTTCCGATCTTCGTCGATGTCACGATCGAGACGTCGGGAACCATGCTGTTGGGTACCGAGATCGGGGCTGCGATGGCAGCCCTGGGTCGGCTCGGGGTCGAAGGCATCGGGCTCAACTGTGGTACCGGCCCGGTGGAGATGAGCGAGCATCTGCGGCAACTGAGTCGCCAATCCGATGTCACCGTGGTGTGCATGCCCAATGCCGGGCTTCCCGAGATCACCGCTGACGGGGCGCGTTACCCGATGGGGCCGGTCGACTTTGTCGGCTATGTGGACAACTACGCCCGCGAGTTCGGCATCGGTCTGGTGGGGGGTTGTTGCGGTACGACTCCTGAACATATTGCCAAGCTCGCCGAGGCCGTGCAGGGCAAGGCCGCTCCCCATCGCGACGTCACCGAGGTGCCCGCGGTGTCCTCGCTGTATGCGGAGGTGCCGCTGCACCAGGACACCAGCTACCTGTCCATTGGCGAGCGAACCAACGCAAACGGTTCCAAGGCGTTCCGTGAGGCCATGTTGGCCCAGGACTGGGACGAGTGCGTCGATATCGCCAAGCAGCAAAGCCGCGGCGGCGCGCACGTGCTGGATCTGTGCGTCGACTACGTCGGACGCGACGGTGCCGCCGACATGGCCGAGTTGGCGTCCCGACTGGGCTCGGCGGTTCCGCTGCCGATTGTGCTGGACTCCACCGAGCCGGCGGTGCTGCAGACCGGCCTGGAACTGCTCGGCGGTCGTTGCGTGGTCAACTCCGTGAACTTCGAAGACGGCGACGGCCCCGATTCCCGCTTCACCTCAGTGATGAAGTTGGTCGTCGAGCACGGCGCCGCTGTGGTGGCACTCACCATTGATGAGGAAGGGCAGGCCCGCACCACCGAGTGGAAACTTCGCGTAGCCGACCGGCTGGTGACAAACCTCACCGAGCAGTGGGGGCTGCGCACCAGCGACATCATCGTCGACTGCCTGACCTTCCCGATCGCCACCGGCCAGGAAGAAACCCGCCGAGATGCGATTCATACCATCGACGCAATCCGCCAGGTCACTCAGAAGTACCCCGGCATTCACACCACGCTGGGCATCTCCAATGTGTCCTTCGGCCTGAATCCCGCTGCCCGCCAAGTGCTGAACTCGGTGTTCCTGCATGAGTGTGTGCAGGCCGGGCTGGATTCGGCGATCGTTCCGGCTGCCCGCATTCTGCCGATCGCCCGGATCCCCGAAGAGCAGCGCCGCGTCGCCGAGGACCTCATCTACGACCGTCGCAGCGAGGATTACGATCCGCTGTCGCGTTTCCTGGAGCTGTTCGAAGGGGTCTCCACCACCGCCACCAAGGAGGCGCGCGCCGCGGAGATGGCCGCGCTGCCGGTACCCGAACGACTGCGCCGACGCATCATCGATGGCGACCCGAAGGGTTTGGAAGCCGACCTGGACGCAGCACTGAAGCTCAAGCCCGCCCTCGACATCATCAACGAGGACCTGCTGGGCGGCATGAAGACAGTGGGGGAGTTGTTCGGCTCCGGCCAGATGCAGTTGCCGTTCGTTCTGTCCTCTGCGGAGGTCATGAAGACCTGTGTGCGGTACCTGGAGCCCCATCTGGATCGCGCCGATGTCGGCGGCAAGGGCACCTTGGTGCTGGCCACGGTGAAGGGTGATGTGCACGACATCGGCAAGAACCTGGTCGACATCATTCTCACCAACAACGGCTACACGGTGGTGAACCTGGGCATCAAGCAGCCAGTGAGCGCCATCATCGAAGCGGCCTTGGTGCATTCGGCCGATGCCATCGGCATGTCGGGGTTGTTGGTGAAGTCCACTCAGGTGATGCGCGACAATCTCGAGGAGCTCACCCGACGCGGGCTGACCGACATACCGGTACTGCTGGGAGGCGCGGCGCTGACCCGAAGCTTCGTCGAGGAAGATCTCAACGATCGCTTCCCCGGGGAAGTGCGCTATGCCAAGGACGCTTTCGAGGGACTGTCCCTGATGGAATCGGTCGTCGCGGTGAAATCGGGCCTGCCAGGCGCTTCACTGCCCGAACCCCGACGCCGTCAGGTGCGAGCAACGGTGACCAAGCCCGCGCCGCACGTCGATTCGTTGGAGCGCTCTGAAGTGGCCCGCGGCGTCGAGGTACCCACACCGCCGTTCTGGGGCAGCCGGGTGGTCAAAGGCATTGCGCTGGACGAGGTGAGTGGCTGGCTCGACGAACGGGCCACCTTCCGCGGGCAGTGGGGGTTGAAGCCGATCTCCGGTGGCGCCAGCTACGAGGAGATCGTCGAAACCGAGGCCCGACCGCGATTGCGCGCCTGGCTGGATCGGCTGCGTACCGAGCGCATCGTGGAGCCTGCCGTGGTCTACGGCTATTGGCCCTGCCACGCTGAGGGCAACACCCTGATTCTGGGTGATCCGAGCGAGCCGGGTACTGAGGTGGCCCGGTTCACCTGGCCACGGCAGAGCAAGGGACGCCGTCTATGCCTGGCGGACTTCTTCCGCGACGCCGAGGAGGCTGCCTCCGCGGGGCCGGACGTGATCGGATTGCAGTTGGTGACCATGGGGCCGGCCAGCGAAGCCACCGCGAAGCTCTTTGCTGCCGATGCCTACCGTGACTATCTGGAACTGCACGGCCTGACGGTGCAGTTGGCCGAAGCCCTGGCCGAGATGTGGCACGCCAGGGTTCGCGCCGAATTGGGGCTGACCGGCGACGGTGCCATGAACGACATGATTCACCACCAGGCCTACCAGGGCAGTAGGTTCTCCTTCGGCTATGCGGCCTGTCCCGAACTTGCTGATCGCGCCACCCTGGTGTCACTGTTGGGCGCTGATCGGATCGGGGTGACGCTGTCGGAGGAGTTCCAGTTGCACCCCGAACAGTCCACCGACGCCATCATCGTTCACCATCCGGAGGCCAAGTACTTCAATGCTCGCTGACCTGGGGGGCCGCCACCGTGGCTGGATTGCGCTCAGCGCCGCGGCGTTGGGTCTGACGCTCCTGGCAGGGTGCACCTCGCCGGCACCGGCACCGTCGGCGTCGAGCACCGTGCAGCCGCGTCCCTTCACCGTGGCTGTGCTGGGTGCGGTGACGACGACCGATCCGGCGGTGGCGACCTCGCGCACCGATTCGATCCTGGTGACCAGCGTCTACCAGAGGCTGATGCGGGTCGCGCCGGGCAGCCGTGACCTGAAGCCGGATGCAGCAACCGACTGTGCGTTCACCTCTCGCCTGACCTATGAATGCACGCTGCCCACGACGTTGCGCTTCCACAACGGCGACCCCTTGGACTCCACCGATGTGCGCTTCTCGATCCAGCGGCTGCTGCGCATGGGTGGTAGCGGCACCTCACTGGGCCTGTTGTCGAGTTTGCGACGCATCGAGACTCCAGACGCCCAGACGGTTCGGTTCGTACTTTCCCGGCAGGACAACCAATTCGGATACGCCTTGGCTGCGCAGGCCGCCTCGATCGTCGACAGCAGGGTTTACGATCCCGATACGGCGTTGCCGCTGACCACGCTACCGGTCGGTTCCGGCCCCTTCTCGGTGGCGGAGATCTCCGCCAAGGGGGCGACCCTGCGCAAGGCCGGTGACTATGTTGGCCCGACGGCCGCCCAACTCGATGAACTCCGACTGACGGTGTTGCCGGACTCGTTGGCTGCTGAAGAAGCACTGGCCAAGCACACCACCGATGTGGCCTGGGCCTGTCTGGATCCTGCGGCGCAACAACGCGTCGACAATGAGATCTCGACCAGCGCCGATCACACCGCGCACGGCTTCACGACGGTCAACCTGAGCGGGGTGAAGGTCACCCGGCTGTATTGGAATCCGGCCAGCAAACGCCGGGGCGACAAGCGGCTTCGGCTGGGCGTGGCCGGCGCGCTGCAGACTGATCGCAGTCTGGACTCCATCGTTCCCCTGGGCGTCCCAGAACGCGTTTCCGCCTTCGCCGTCGGCGGTCGCGCCAAACTGCCCAAGATCAAGGGCAAACGCGTTCTGCTGACGTTGGGCTGGCAGGCTGACGATGCCGGTCAGCATGATGTGGCGCAGCTGCTGCGCGATCGCATCGAGAGTTTGGATTCGGTCAGCGTCCGGCTCACCACCAGCCGAGATGCCGATCTGCTGTTGACGGTGAGCCCGGCCTGGGTCGACAACGCCACCGGCTGGCTTCAGCTCTATGTAGAGGCGCCGCTGTCGAGCAGCCAGAAGAAGCTCGCCGGTTGGGATGCCGCCTCGCGGCTGTCCATCGGCTCGGCGCGCAATCAGGCCGTCGCCGCCATCCAAACCCAGGCGGCCGTCGACGACACCGTGCTGCCGGTCAGCCAAACCGATCAGTCCCTGCTGTTGGGCCCTGGGACAGCGATGGCCGACGGCAATTTCGGCTCGGGACAACAACTAGGACTGTGGGGATTCCACCGTGACTGATGACCTCACCGGGGTAGGCACCGGGCCGTTCCGCGATGGTGAACGCATCACCCTCAGCGATTCCAAGGGACGGCGGCACTCGGTGGTCCTCGCTGCAGGCGGGCGATTCCACACCACCAAGGGCGCCATCGAGTTCGACGAACTCATCGGCCAGCCCGAGGGCAGCGTGGTGCGTTCGGTAGGGGGCGCGTCGTATCTGGCCTTTCGTCCCTTGATGGAGGAGTTCAGTGTGACTATGCCGCGAGGTGCGGCAGTGATCTACCCCAAGGACGCAGCCCAGATCCTGGTGCAGACCGACATCTTTCCCGGGGCCCGCGTGCTGGAGGCCGGGGCGGGCTCGGGGGCGTTGAGCATGTTCCTCTTGCGCGCCATCGGAGCGACCGGACGGCTGTACTCCTACGAGCGCCGCGCCGATTTCGCCCAGGTCGCCCAACGCAATGTGGAGGCCTTTTTCGGCGCACCGCATCCGGCGTGGACCCTGCGTGTCGGCGATCTGGTCACCGAGTTGGGACTGGAACCGGTAGACCGAGCCGTCTTGGACATGTTGGCGCCTTGGGACTGCATCGAGGCCGTCGCCGGGGTGCTGCAGCCCGGCGGTCTGTTGTGTTGCTATGTGGCGACCACCACCCAGTTGGGACGCACCATGGACACGCTGCGAGTCCATGGTGGGTTCACCGAACCGGTCGCTCGGGAGTATCAGGTTCGCGATTGGCACGCCGAAGGTTTGGCGATCCGGCCCGGACACGGCACCAGCGGCCACACCGGCTTTTTGATCTTCACACGCCGTTTGGCTCCGGGCGTGACGGCACCCGCGCGCAAGCGCCGCCCTGCGCCGGGCGCGTATGGCCCGGACTACACCGGGCCTCGTCCGGCCGGGGTGGAGAGCGACCCGGCTAACTGACTCCCACCTGGTGTCGGTAGGCTGACCCAGGTTGAGCAAGGAGTAGCGAACGACGTGGACGTTGCAGAGTTGTCACCGGTGCTGGTGATCGGCACTGGTTTGGTTGGAGCATCGGTGGGCCAGGCGCTTACCCGTGCCGGGCTGCAGGTGCACCTGCAGGACCGGGTTTCCAGCCACGCCCAGGTCGCTGCCTCCCGCGGCGCGGGCACGATCGAACCTGCCGATCCGGCAGCGGTGAAGCTGGTCGTGGTGGCGGTGCCGCCCCAGGCATTGGCTGCCACCATCGCGAAGGCCTTGGACGACTATCCGCAAGCCACCGTGACCGACGTCGGATCGGTGAAGGGTGCCGTCGTCGCAGATCTACGGGCCACCGGCAAAGACCTGTCACGCTACGTCGGTTCGCATCCGATGGCCGGTTCGCAGCGGGTGGGTCCGATGACCGCCAGTGCTGAGTTGTTTGTCGATCGCACTTGGGTGGTGACTCCTCACGACACCGCTGCGGCCCACGCTGTGCTGGCTGTCAGCAAGGTCGCCGAGTTGTGCGGGGCACGGCGGGTGAGCATGGGGGCAGCCCATCACGATGAGGCGGTGGCACAGGTTTCGCACCTGCCTCATCTGGTCTCGGTCCTGGTCGCCGAGCGGCTGACCGACGTTCCCGCCGAGCACCTGCGCCTGGCCGGCCAAGGGTTACGCGATGTGACGCGCATCGCCGGCTCGGATCCGAAGCTGTGGCAGCAGATCATCGGCGCCAATGCGGCTGCGGTTCGCCATGAGTTGGAGCAACTGCGGGCCAACCTGGACCAGCTGATTGCGGCGTTCGACACGGATACCGAATCCGGGCTGGATTCGATCTTGCGGCGCGGCCAGGACGGCACCCGGGCGCTGCCCGGCAAGCACGGTTTGAATCCGGTTGACTACGCCCAGGTCGTGGTCGAGATCCCAGATGCACCTGGCGCCTTGAGTCGGCTGTTCGTCGACATCGAAGCGGCCGGGGTCAACGTAGAGGATGTGCGCATCGACCACGACCGGGAGTTGCAGCGCGGCTGGTTGTCGCTGCAAGTGATTCCGGATCGTGCCGCCGAGTTGGCGCAGGCGCTGACCACTGCCGGCTGGACTGTGCCCGACCACGATCCACAACTGTGAGGAGAAGCCCCACCATGACTGCTGACCGATTGGTGATCGCCATCGATGGAGCGAGTGGGTCTGGAAAGTCCACCACGTCGAAGGGCGTAGCCAAAGCCTTGGGCCTGGCCTACCTCGATACCGGGGCGATGTATCGCGCCGTGGCCTGTGCCTATCTGGACGCCGGGGTCGACCCGTCCGATACCGAGGGCGTGATCGCGGCAACCGTGGGCGCCGACCTTCAGATCAGCACTGATCCCCAGGTCGAGCAGGTCCTGGTGAACGGCATCGATGTCACCCAGCGGATACGCGAGCCGGAGATCTCGGCGAAGGTCAGCGCGGTCTCCACGATTCCGGAGTGCCGGGCAGATCTGGTCGCGCGACAGCGGGCCATCATCGAGGCTGCTGAGAACGGCATTATCGCCGAAGGGCGCGACATCACCACGGTGGTCGCCCCGGATGCTGAGGTGCGGCTGCTGCTCAGCGCTGATGCCGAGGTACGGCTGGCTCGCCGCAACCGCGACCTGGGTGGTCAGGTGGATGCCGCTGCGTTGGCCGATCAGGTGTTGCGTCGTGATCGCGATGATTCGACGCTGGTGAACTTCACCACGGCTGCCGATGGTGTTGTGGGGCTGGACTGCACCAATCTGACTTTGGACGAGACCATCCAGGCAGTGCTGGATCTCGTCGCTGATGTGCGGAGGCAGTCATGAATCCTGACGAAGAGTCCACAGCGTTGCGTCCGGTTGTCGCGGTGGTGGGCCGACCCAATGTCGGCAAGTCGATGCTGGTCAATCGAATCATCGGGCGGCGCGAGGCGGTGGTGCAGGATCTTCCCGGCGTCACCCGGGATCGGGTCAGCTACGACGCCGAATGGGCCGGCCGTGACTTTGTGATCGTCGATACCGGTGGTTGGGCGCCCGACGCAAAGGGTATGGCCGCTCAGATCGCCGCTCAGGCGGAGTTGGCGATCAGCGCCGCTGACGCGGTGCTGTTCGTGGTGGACGCCACGGTGGGCACCCAGGATGTTGACGAGGCGGTGGTTCGGGTACTGCGGCGCAGCCGCAAGCCGGTGCTGCTGGTGGCCAACAAGGTCGACGATGCCCGTACCGAGGCTGATGCCGCCGGCATGTGGAACTTGGGGCTGGGGGAGCCGCATGCGGTCTCCGCGTTGCACGGACGCGGCACCGGCGATCTTCTGGATGCACTGCTCGACGTGCTGCCCGACACCGGCGCGGTTGCCGAGGCCACTATCGGTGGCCCGCGCCGGGTGGCTATCGTCGGCCGACCGAATGTGGGCAAGTCGTCGCTGCTGAACAAGGTGGCCAAAGCCGAGCGGGCCGTGGTCGACAATGCCGCCGGTACCACGGTGGATCCGGTTGACGAGTTGGTCGTCGTCGGAGGCATCACGTATCAGTTCATCGATACCGCCGGCCTGCGACGTCGCGTCAAAGAGGCCAGCGGGCATGAGTATTACGCCTCGTTGCGCACCCAGGGTGCGATCGAACGCGCCGAGGTGTGTGTGGTGGTGCTGGATGCCTCGGAGACCATCTCAGATCAGGATTTGCGCATTCTGTCGATGGTCGAGGATGCCGGCAAGGCGTTGGTGATCGCCTATAACAAGTGGGATCTCACCGATGAGGAGCGCCGCCGCTATCTGGAGCGCGAGATCGAGCAGGACATTCAGGCTTTCGCCTGGGCGCCGAGTGTGAATATCTCCGCGCTGACCGGACGCGGTGTGGATCGGCTCTCGAAGGCGATTGAGGAGGCTCTGGAGGGTTGGGAGACGCGGGTTTCGACCGGCAAGCTGAACGCCTTCCTGGGACGCCTGGCGGCGGCTCATCCGCACCCGGTGCGCGGCGGCAAGCAGCCCCGCATTCTGTTCGGAACCCAGGCCCACAACTGTCCGCCGACGTTCGCGTTGTTCACCTCTGGGGATTTCGACGCGCCCTATGTGCGGTTCGTGGAACGTCGACTGCGCGAGGACTTCGGTTTCCGGGGTTCCCCGGTGCATGTCGAGGTGCGGGCCAGGGAGAAGCGCAAGAAGCGCTGAGTCAGACCGTCCGGGGGACCGCTCCGGTGAGTTTCAAGATCGCGCACATCACCTTGTGACCACCATCGGAGGCGGGCCCGAACATCAGCGGACAGCCGCCGTCGATGACGGTCAGGCCGTGTTCTCGGCCGTAGGCAACCGCTTCGGCATCGACGCTGCCCTTGTCGATGGAACGGTGCATCCACACCTGCGGAATGCCCAGCTCGACGGCTTCGGTCATGGTGCCCATCGCGTGGATGGGGCTGGTGGCGATGACGACGGCCTCGACTCCGCCAGGGACGGCGGCCAGGGTGGGAAAGGCCGGGTGTTCGCCGATGTGGTCGGTGTTGGGGTTGATGGCGAACACGTCGTAGCCGCGATCGACGAGCCGGTCGAAGACGGCATTTCCGCCGTGGCTGCCGGCGTCGCGGGAGACGCCGGTGACGGCAATGCGTTTGTGACTGAGAAAGGACTCTGCTGCTTCGGCAATCTTCATCGTTCCTCCTTGCGGT
Source organism: Propionibacteriaceae bacterium UBA7704 (assembly GCA_002482525.1). Taxonomy (GTDB): domain Bacteria; phylum Actinomycetota; class Actinomycetes; order Propionibacteriales; family Propionibacteriaceae; genus Propionicimonas. The sequence continues at coordinate 139,158 of DLGC01000017.1, forward strand.
TGTTTCTTTGGTCAGTGGGGCTGAGCGGGCGGTGGCGGCGGGGGTGGGGGATACCCGTCGGGGTTGACCGGTGGGAAGCCTGGAGGGTTGTAGCTTGCCGCAGTGGGTGGTACGTAGCCGGGAGGCAGCTCCGAGCGACGCACCTGATCGATGTACATGACGGCGACGTACACACACATGAACGGGGTCACCACAATCTGGTACGCCGTGGTCAGCAGCGTGGGGATGATCAGGAACGGCGCTGTTGCCAGCAACGCCGCGAAGACCGCAGCGGGGTCGTTGGTGTATTCCAAGGCACTCAGCGATCCCACGGCCGGAATCATGAAGATCTGAGCGATGAAACTGATGATCGTGCTGCCCACCCCGAGCACGATGGCCAGCAGCAGCACGTAGCCCAGCGTGCGCCAGAACGCACCATCGGTGAGTTTCCAGGAGCGTTTCAGCGCGCTGATACCGTCCAACTGATCGATGGCGATGAGCGGAACCACATACAGCAGTTTGACGGTGAGGTAGTAGCCGCCCACGATCACGATGATCATCGTCACCATGATCACGCCGACCAGGCCCAGGCCCGCCGCTGAGCTTCCACTGGAGCGTGCTGACTCAGCCATGCCGGCGAAGAGCAAGCCCATCAGGACACTGATCAGGATTACGGCAGCGAGACCCAGTGCGAAGAGCACGGTGAGTCGCGGCAGGAAACCCTTGGTGCCGGCCAGCAGCCCTGAAAAGGTAGGAGTGCGCCCTTGAGCTACCTCATAGGCCCCGAGGGTGATCATGGCTTGGGCTTTGAACACCGCCAGGTAGGACACCACTACCACTGCGAGATAGCCGACGACCATGCCAACGATGGCAGCGACCGACGGCGCTACGCCGGCGATCATCGAGACGATCGAGCCGGCAATCGCCAGCCCGAAGAGGACCAAAGCCACGGTCACCACGCCGGTGGCTGCGAGCGTCATTCCCAGCAACAGGCCGAACTTCTGCTTGACGATGGACCAGGTTCCGGAGAAGACCGCCATGACGTCCATGGGACTTGGCTTGAGCAGTGGGGTAGGCGCGAGCATGAGTCCAATCTAGAGGAAACGACGGCCTCGATCATCTGCTTCGGCGCGCGCGTTGGGGACTACCCGCCGATGCGTGTAAAGTGACGCGCCGGGGTTCGCCCCGAACGAAGAACGGGCTGTAGCGCAGTTTGGTAGCGCACTTGACTGGGGGTCAAGGGGTCGCAGGTTCAAATCCTGTCAGCCCGACCAATGTGATGAGTCGCGACATCGGTTACAGGTGAGTCGCGCACAGGTGTCAGGAGGAGTTCGGCCATCGGCCGGGCTCCTCCTGTGTGTTGGGCCGGTAGTTGTGGTCCGGGTTGATGGTGTGGGTGGCCAGGATTTAGCGGGTGTCGAGGGCGATGGTGGTGACGGTGGTGTCGTCGGAGATGGCTACTAGGACGCGGGTTCCTTTGTGGGCGGCGGCGATGTGGAGGTGGTGGAGTTTGCCGGCTCTGCGCAGGGTGATGCGTCCGGTTATGTCGATGCGGTCGTAGCGGATGCGGTAGTGGCTGTTGGTGGTCGTGGTGGCTGGAGCTGCTTTGGGGTGGGCGTGGTAGGCGTCGGCGGGGGTGGTGCGGTTGAAGGCTCGGTGGGGTCGGTGGCGGTTGTAGTGGCTGGTGAAGGTGTCGAGTTGGTGTTGCAGGGCGCTGATGGTGGCTGGGGCGGGTTGGGCGGCTAGCCAGCGTTTCAGGGTTTGGTGGAAGCGTTCGATCTTGCCTTGGGTTTGGGGATGGTTGGGTGAGCCGTTCTTCTGGATCACACCGAGCAGGGGCAGCAGGTACTCGAATGCGTTTTGTCCGCCGGTGAGCCGGGAGGTGTATACCGCGCCGTTGTCGGTGAGGGTCGAGACGGGGACGCCGTGGGTGTCGCAGCTGGTCAGGAACGTGTTGACCACGTCGTCGCCGGTGACCCGGGGGAACGCGACGCAGGCCAGCAGGTAGCGGGAGTGGTCATCGAGCCAGTTCAGGATCTCGACACCGCTGCAGTCGGCCAACTGCCTGTGCGTGAAATCGGATTGCCAGCACTGGTTAGGCAGGTCGGCCTGGAACCGGACATAGGAAGTCCTGGGTCGTTTGCGGGGTTGGGCAGTGACCAGCCCGGCAGCGTGCAGGACCCGGCGGATCGTCGAGATCGCCGGCGGCCGGATCTGTTCTTGTTCGAGATGCCAACTGATCGTGCCCGGACCGGCATCCAACCCCGCAGCAGTCAACGCCAGGTGTAGCTCCACGACCCGCGCCCGAACCGACTCACTAGCCATTGCCGGGTTCGATTTCGGTCTTCGCGAGCGGGGTTCCAACCCGGTCAAACCCTCTGCCCGGTACCGGGCCAACAACCGGTGCAAATACTGCCGGCTTGTCCGATACTGCTCAGCGGCTTGGCTGACGCTGAGCTGCCCAGCCACGATCTTCAACACCACAACCCGATGCTTCGACATACACCCGACTGTCGCCTATGACCCGACTCACCAGTCGCCTATCACCTGTCGCCTATGCCGTGAACCCAGACATTGTCAGCCCGACCAAAGCCCTGGTGAGAGACAACTGTCACCAGGGCTTCGTCGTTTCTGAGGGCGGTCACTGGCTGGTCCACTCGCTCGATCTGCTCGCTCCCACCGTTGCTGAAGTGGATAAGCCTCCTGCGGTCCCGTCGCGAGTGAAGTGCACCAATAGGTGTCCGTGGAGTGGATCAGAATCCGCGCACGACGATGTTCCGGTCCCCCTTCTGGGAGGGTCGGAGCGAGTCTCCCAGAAGGTCACAGGCGGGGCCCGTCGCGGCGGCTGGTGTCGCTTCTAGTGAGGGCTGCGGACAGGAACTGGTTGGCCTGCCGGGCCGCCTCGGCGCGGCGCCGATGGTCGGGGTGCGGGTAGCCTCTGGTCGTCTCGCTCGACTGGTGCCAGAGAATCTCTTGGAGCACGTGCAGGGCGATGCCGGCGTCGGCCATCCAGGTCGATCCGGTGTGCCACAGCTCGTGACGGGTGAGGTGGCCGAAGCCGAGCCTTGCCACGAGGTGGTTCCGGCGGCTCGCGTCGCCCACGGTGGCGGTCGTGAGGACTCCACCGCGTGGTCCGCGCAGGAGCGGATCGCCGGGCTCCTTGCCGTCGGTGAGGCGTTAGAGGATGGGTTCGATAGCGTTGAGCATCGGGAAGGGACGGTCTCTGCGGCCTTTGGTCTGCTTGATGACGAGGCCACCTTTGCCGGGATAGTGCTGGTGTCTGATCCACGCGATCCGGTTGTCCCGGTCCATGTCTCCGACCCGGAGACCGGTGTCGTAGAGTCCACGCGCTGACGCACCGGCACGATTGAGCCAGTCGTCGCACCCTCACGCGACCGCCACGGAGGAACTGAAGCGGCAGTCTCTCTGACGACACGACTGGCGCTGGACTCCTTCGGTCGCCGGAATTCTTGCGCCGTGAGGGATACTCGATCTCAAGATCGAAGCGGCTCGGGGAGGGTATGCATGCTCTATCGCAATGCTGCGCAGGCCTTCATCGCCGAGCTTGCCGAGATTCGTTCGAGTGGGCACCCGGTGACAGTTCGCGGACTTCCGACCCATGAGCGCCTCACACGTACTGTGACCTTGGCGCAGCCAACGGAGCGTTTCATCACAGTGCCGGGTCGTCGTAACGATGTGTTCGCGACCATCGCCGAGACGATGTGGGTGCTCGCCGGGCGCGATGACATGGCGTATCTAGCCCGCTACCTGGGCCGCGCGCTGCAGTTCTCGGACGACCAGGTGACGTGGCGTGGCGGCTATGGGCCACGATTGCGCGATTGGGGTGGAGTCGATCAAGTCGATGAGATCCGCGAACTCCTCTGTTCGGACCCTGAGTCTCGCCGGGCGGTCGCAGTCCTGTTCGATCCAACGCGCGACTTCGTGGATACGCTCGACGTGCCCTGTAACAACTGGCTGCACTTCCTCGTCAGGGAGGGCAGGGTCCACCTCAACGTGACCGTGCGTTCCAACGACATCCTTTGGGGATTCTCCGGCATCAACACATTCGAGTGGAGTGTGCTGCACGAGATGATGGCCTTCTGGCTCGGTGCGCGAGTCGGTCACGCGTCGTTCTTCATCTCATCCCTCCATCTCTACGACGAGCGGAACGAGCAAGCTGACCGTGCCCTCGCCGGGTTTGGTGGCGTCACCGGCTATGAGGAGGCGTGGGCGGGTGCTCAGTTTGGGACTCGGTGGGAGGACTTCGCGGATGTTCTCGATCGCTGGTTCGACCTCGAAGCTCGACTGGCATCTGGGGAGGACTGTCACGTGGAGATCGCTGGCTTCCCCGACCCGTTACTTCGTCAGTTCCTTCAAGCGATCGCCATTAAGTGGGCGATCGCCGCGGGTGCTGACGATGCGCGGCAACGTGACCTCGTTGACGAGCTCGGCCACAGCGATATCGCCTTCGCGCTCCATGAGCAACTGTTTCGAGACTCCGCCCAGCTACTGTCCCCGCCCGTCTCGGCGGTGGATTGGACCGACCTGCGCGAGCCCGTCATTGCCTTGCATCGGTCGAAGGACACCGCCTACGGCAACTCGTGGAAGAAGCGCGGGGAGCTGATCAGCATCGCCGCCAACCTTGCCCGCAAGATCGATCGCATCGATCAGGTGGTATGCGGTGCGGCGGCCGGGAGAGAGGCACTTCTGGACACTGTGGTCGATCTCCTCGTGTATGCAGTCAAATATGAGACCTTCCTCGCGGACCAGTCGACCGACGTCGCAGAGAAGCTCTTCACGAATGGCGGTGAGCGGTTCAGCGACGGCCCTGACGGTTTCGAGGAACTAATGCGGGCGCGTGACATCGTCGGCGAGGTCGGGACCGTTCATGCGGAGGCCGCAGAGGCTTCGACGGCGTTCGACGAGCTGGACGCCTTCCTCCAACTCCACCCGCAGGGCGAGTGGATGGAGAAGCTCGTACTGGCAGAGCGCCTGACGGCGACCGCGTTACGGCTCGTGCTTGCGGTCGCGCTGTCCGACCCGGATGGAGTCGGCACGCTACGCCGCGATGCGGGATGGTCATGACGGCGGTTCCGGCGGGCTGTGACGCGTTCGGGAAGAGATGATGGAGCGAAGCAGCGGACGACGTGGCGGACTTACATTTCGCCACGAGGGCGGATGACCGCAAGCAGAGCAAGACGGAGATAGGTACGGGTTATGCGAGCACCGGCTCCCCGGCACGGGGTCTACGAGTTCTACTGGAAGTTCGCCGCTGAGCGGCAGCATGTGTTTGAGGCGCGCGTCGCTGGAGCCCCGGGGCCGTGGACACAGGACCGAATTCTCCAGGAGTACAAGTTCTGCAACGTCTATCGAGCTGCGGACCGTGTCAGCCAGTACCTCATCCGCAACGTTGCCTACCGCGATGACGACTCAAGCCCTGCCGATCGTCTGTTCCAGATCGTCGCGTTCCGGAACTTTAGCAATGTCGGTACGTGGGAGACCGTCGTCGAGATACTTGGGCGGTCACCTCGGATTGCAGATCTGGAAACCGGTGTGTTCGAGGCCGCGCTCACCGAGGCGAAGGACCGCAACGGCGGCCTCTACACGGGCGCATTCATCCTCTGCGCCACGGACGCTTACGGTCGAAAGACCAAGCATCTGAACCATGTGGAGCTGTTCCGGGATATGTTCGTACGGTCGCACCTTGCCGAGCGGATTCTTGAGGCGGAGTCGCTGGAAGAGGTTTACGACCTGCTCCACACTTTCCCCTTGATGGGGGATTTCATGTCTTACCAGATGGCGATTGACCTGAACTACTCGGAGCACGTGAACTTCTCTGAGAACGACTTCACGAAGCCGGGCCCGGGCGCGCTGCGTGGCATTAGGAAGGTGTTCTCCGACCTAGGTGGTCTCACGCCGCAAGAGGTGATCATGTGGATGGTGGACAACCAGGAGGCTGAGTTCGCCCGCCTGGAACTTGACTTCAGCGGTCTCTGGGGCCGGCCGATCCAGGCGATCGACGCTCAGAATCTCTTCTGCGAGACGGACAAGTACTGCCGTGAGGCGGTTCCGGAGCTTGCGAGCGCGAGAAGCCGGATCAAATCTCGCTACGTCTCCACGCCCGAGCCGATGACGCTCTTCTTCCCGCCCAAGTGGGGGATCAACGGTCACCTTCCTCAGAACGAGGTGCTGGGCGATGAGCACGCGCGTGCGCGCGTCCCCGAGCCCATGTTCTAGTTGAGCGCGCTGACGCTCACGCTGCTGTTGCTGGTTGCCGGCGACGTGGCCAGTCGTGCGGGCGTCCTTGCACGCCCGGCTCGAGCGATCGCACCCATTCGATGATCGCTGCGACGTGCTCGTTGGTGAAGTTGCTGCGGTATGCAGGTGTCGAGTGCACGAGGTCGAAGCCGTAATCGTTGCGCAGTGATTCGGGGATGACTGGGCCGTCTCCGCCGAAGTACACGAACTCGTCTCCAAGCATCACTCGCTCGCTCTTCGTGTCGCGCAGCATGTGACGCGCCTCTAGAGAGCCGTCGTCTTTGCTGTGGCGGGAGTTCTCCTGGGTCCATTCACCGGCCGGATCGCGGTGGTAGATGTTGTCGCCGAAGCGCTGCATGCGGCTGCCCCGAAGGTTTGGCCGTTTCTCGGCGAAGCGGCCATCGTCCCAATACTCCTGGAAGCTCACGATCTCTGAGACGCGCATCGCGTAGACAAGGTTGCCTGCTTTGCCGTTTGGTCGGGAGCCCGTGCCGACTATCCAGTCGTCGACCTGGGCGACCTTGCGGATGTCCTGCTTGCAGGTGGCAAGAGAGCAGAGCCCGTGAAAGGGGTTTGGTGCGAACCCGACGTCGTAGCGCACGATGTAGCTGAACACCTTCACGCTCAACCTCCCTATTCAGCAGGCAGCCCGCGGAATCGACTGCACAGGCGCGGGAGCACCACTGGGCTCTGTCCAGTTGTCCTTGCCGTCAAGAGCGTCGATTATCGCCTGGGCATCCCAGTTGACGATCGCGTTCGCGTAGTCTTCGAGCGGCTCGGGCATGTCGTCGTGCGTGGTGCCTGGTGCCCAGACCCCGACGATCCGCTTGTCGGGGAACTTGCGGGCGTACTCGATCTCCCAGTCGACCCACTCGTGGTTCTTCGTGTCGGGGGAGATGATGACGATGATCTTTCCCGCCCATCGGATCTGGTCAGCCAGGATCTGTCTGATGTAGTCGGGGCTCTTCGCGTTGTTCGGGGTCTCGCTCGTGATCGACGAGTCCCGGATCTCGGCTCCGCTGCCGGAGAGCATCTTCTTGAGATCTCCGACCAGAGCGTCGTCCTCGTGACGGTGGCTGATGAAGATGTTGTGCGGGTTGCTCATGTCGGGCTCCTCCCTTCCAGGGATAGTCTATTTTTGTCCACTGACATCGCCCCGATTAGGCGGCGTTTCGAAAGGAGAGCGCGTGCCGGTCCCGCCGATCCTCGACGTGTTCGTCGTCTGGCACCCCGACGACGCGATCGGCACCGAGCGATTCGCGGAGCTCCATGAGCACTTCCATAGCCCCGCATTCTCGGGCCTGGCTGGCGGTGCCGTTGAGGTGTATGCGCGCAGCGATCCCTGGGAGGACGGAGTGCCACCGCGGCCCTTGGGCATTGCGACACCGCTCGGCGAGGGACTCCCGGCCGCACAGTTCAACGCGATCGTGCCGATCATCGACACGAACTTGCTCCGTGCAGCGGCCGAGGCGGCCAATCCATGGAACAAGTATCTTCGCGAGATTGCTGGACTGAACCTAAGGGATGGCGTAGGCGTCTACCCTGTCGTGGCGGAAGGTCTGCAATGGGGTACCAGCATCGTCAATCAGATCCTCGGCGGTATCCAGACCCTGCCAGCTGAGGTGAACACAGATGGAGGCTTGTTCGGGCGCGAACTGGCGCAGGCGATCACCCAGCAGATTCAGTGGGAGGCGAACCTCCCCGCACGGCTGACGGTGTTCGTGAGTCACACGAAGCACCGTTCTTCGGAGGAGTCTTCGCGGTCCGGTCCCGCGATGTTCGAGCGTGTGCGTGACCACATCCGGCAGTCTCACCTGTCGGCGTTCTTCGACGCGCAAGACCTCCAACCGGGTGGGGACTGGGAGAGGACGCTTGAGGACGCCGCTGGCAGCAGCGCGCTGCTGATGATCCGCACCGACGTGTACGCCGCACGCGAGTGGACGCAACGTGAGGTCCACGCCGCAAAGCACAGCGGCATGCCAGTCGTTTGCATGTACGCGCTCACTGCCGGGGAGGAGCGGGGCTCCTTCCTGATGGACCACGTCCCCTCGGTAGTCTGTGACCTCGCTGATCCTGATCCCGGGGTTGCTCTTGCCCTCAACAGGCTCGTTGACGAGACGCTCAAGAACACTCTTTGGCAAGCGCAGACGTCCTATCTCTCGGAGGGCGGGTTCGATTGGCTTCCTGCGCAATCGCCTGAGCCAACCACACTTGCCCCCTGGCTCGCTTCACATCAAGATACGCAGCCAGATGACAAGCACCTCTGGGTCATTCACCCCGATCCGCCCCTCGGGCCCGCGGAACGAGAGGTGCTGCTGCAGTTGTGCGCGGTGGCAGGCTACGACGTCGACGTCGACATCTTGACGCCCAGGACGTTCGCTGCGCGCGGCGGAGCACTCAAGAAATGAGCGAGCCCACCCTCATCTCGCGAGACGCTCTCTCGGGCCAGAAAGTCGCCTTGTCAGTCTCTGAGAGCGCCGATCTCTCACGTCTTGGTCTCACTGAACAACACTGCCGACTGGTCGTCGCCGAAGTAGGCAGAGCGATCATGCTCGCGGGAGGGACCGTCGTATACGGTGGTCACCTCAATCCCGATGGCTACACCGAGATCCTGATCGAAGAAGCCCAACGTTTCAGTAGCGGAAGATCCGCGCTTGAGATCACTCTCGCCGAATCCGAGTACCGGAAGCTCACGGCAGACGAGCTGCTGGCGGCAGACAGGAATCTCGGTGACATCGGCAGGCTGACGTTGGTTTCCGAGTCGCGTAAGGTGCTGCCGATCTCACGTGCCCTGGACGGCTCTTGGAGTCACGACGCCGGCAACGCGTTGACCGCGATGCGCGAGCATGTCGCGGGCGAAACAACAGCCCGTCTCATTGTTGGGGGGCGCCTCGCGGGCTACGTCGGCGCGGAACCGGGCGTGATCGAAGAGGCCCGTCTGACGATTCAGTCCGGACGCCTGCTCCTCGTCGCAGGAGGGTACGGTGGCGCAGCAGCGGCAGTCGCTCAGCGTCTGTATCCGCAGTTTGTCGACGGTTGGGCGCCCGGAGCGTACCCCGCTGACGGTGAGGACGCACAGGTCCTGGTCGCGCTGGACGCGCTGCATGACGCATACGCTAGTGCCGCTATTGGTCCTCACCTTGACGAAGAACTGTTGCGGCTTCTTACTATCAGCCACAGGCCAGCCGACATCGCGCGTGCGACCGTGCGCCTGCTCACGGAGGCGGCGAACTAGGTTGACGGGTTGGCGTGGTTACCAAGAACAGGTAGCAGGACTGTTCCGAGAGCTCGGCTTCGACGTGCACACCGACCTGCGAGTTATTGGGGCGCGTGGGAGCCATGACGTCGATGTCTACGCGAGTTTCGAGCGTGCTGGGTTGGCCGTGAACTGGGTCATCGAGTGCAAGCACTGGAAGCGACCAGTCGACAAGTCCCACGTGCTGACTCTGAGATCGATCGTCGAGGACGTCGGTGCAGATCGTGGGATCTTGCTGTCCGAGTCCGGGGCTCAGAGCGGCGCAGTTGCCGTGACTCAAAAAAGCAACGTGCACGTCACATCGATCATGGATCTCAAGGCGATCGCGGCTGATGAGATCATTTTTGAGCAGGTCCGAGCGCTGCCAAAGAGAGTTGCCTCGGCCCACGCTCGATATTGGGCATTGCCCAAGCCGCATCGCGAAGACTACGGGCTTCGTCCGGAGGGGCCAACGTACGGCTACAGCGGTGCGGTTGTTCTAACGCAGATTAAGGACGTCCTCTTTAGCGTCCTCGCAGGACAGTACCCACCGAGGGGTGACATGTTGCCCGCCATCGATGTTCATAGCGCAGCCGAGGCGCTTTCGTGGGCTTACCCGCGGCTGGAGGATCTAGAGCGGAAGCTCGGAGCAGCCGAGAAGGGTCCTTCCAGCTTTCGGGATCGCGGTTGATATTGATGCCTTGGCGCTGCGGGCCTGGTCTCTCGAGGGGTCCGGTGGTGGTGGGGTTGCCAACCACCAGGTGAGCGGCTCAGTTACCGGTTCGTCCGCCTCTCTGTCGGCAGGAACGCAGTGCGCGTAGCCTCGAACCATGTACACGCCGCGGGCTTCCAGCGCTGCCGCTCGGAAGACCATGCAGGGCAACCGAAGCCGGGACACGCAAGCAGAACTGGTGGTGCGACGCCTCGTGCAAGCCACGGGACTGCGATACCGGTTCGACGCGAGACCGGAGCGCGACCTGCGGCGGACAGCGGACCTGTTGTTCACTCGCGCCCGCGTCGCGGTGCTCATCGACTCCTGCTACTGGCACGGCTGCCCTGATCACTTCAAAATGCCGTCGACGAACCGCGACTACTGGGAGGGCAAGACCGGCCGGAATCGGCTCCGAGATGTCGAGACCACCGCTTTGCTTGAGGAACGGGGCTGGCGCGTCCTACGGTTCTGGGAACACGAAGCCCCCGCCTCCATCGCCGCGAGCATCGTGGACGTCGTGCGCGATCGACGAGAGGTCACTCGCTGAGGGCGGGCAAACTCCCCGCCCAGTCATTTGTGATCGTCTGGATCGGCGCGAGCCTGTCGGGAAAGTCCTTATGCCGCGCCATATGTGACGTGAGCCCGTAACGGAACTCCCACCGTCCAGTCGGTGAGAACAGGCAGGCCGCGACAACGTCGAACCCGTCGACGGGGTAGAACCGCGAGGCAGGGTCGCCTTTGGAGGCGCGCGTCTTCTGCACCTCGACCTTGAAGCTCCCGCTGGCGGAGGTTTTTGGGCTCGCGTTCTTGCACTCGACCCTCATCAGCCTTCCGTCCGAGAGTATGACGTTGAAGTCGTGCATCGCGTCCACGTCGAGCCGCTCGACCACGGCGATGTCGGGCGACTTCTCGAGCAGGTGCTCCAGGTGGTACTCGGCGACCCCGCCGCGAACGGCGACGGAAAGTCGATTACGCCCACCGATGATGTCGAGGATCTGCTCACTGGTGAGCGCGAACTGCTCCTCCAGCACGTGCCGACGCGGCAGCTCATCGACCGGCGAATTGTCTGCGAGCGCGACGGCAGCCGAGTATCGCAGCGGCTGGTCCAGACGCAGGGAGGTCGCTCGACGTTCGAGACGCGCGTAGTCGATAAGGCGATCGGGAGTGAATGCGACGACCGTCTCAAGACTTGTGGGGGAGCGGGGCTCCGACCGTTTCCTCCCTGCCCGGTTGACCTTCTCCCACACGTGCCAGCCGGACGCCTTGGCCAGCTGGATCTCGGCGTCTTTGGCGTAGAAGGAGATGCCCATCGGCAGCGGGTCCCAGAGGTTGGCGTCCAGGCCCAGGATGACGCCGTCCGCGAGGTCGACCCCGAGAATCACCGTCACATCCACGCCGGCGACATCGCGTCCGATCGGGTGCTCGCGCTTCCAAGACTCCTCAGAGCCGTAGCGGAGCTGGCCGCGGACCTCGTCGTCGGGGCGGTTCTTGATCGAGTTCCGGGTGACGCGGAAGGGGTAGACCAGCATCCCGATCCGCTCGTCGGAGTCCAACTGCACGCCAAGGTAGACCGGCGCGCGGTGTGGGTCGCTCGCGTACAGCACACGTCCGCCGGCGGCGCGGACGGCGTCGAGGAGGAACGCTTGCAGGTCGCTCCGTCCCTGGACGCGGTAGACCTCGCCGAAGGCGCGTCCGGCGAGCGGCTCTTCCTCCACAGGATCCCTTCCGGCTCGGGTCGTCCACCGACGTCGTTGGTCGCGTTGGGCATGTCGGTGGCTGTCGGCAGACTCATCTCGACGATACTGGTCAGACACGCACTGCCCGCAGAGGCCGGGCCGTGCGTGCGCGTATAGAAACGAGGTGGCGTATGGGCGAGCAGCTCCCGGTGGTGAGCCTGTTCTCCGGAGCAGGAGGACTCGACCTCGCCGTCGAACGCGCAGACGCCGAGCCCCTCGCCTCCAGTGACCCGGGCAGCGGCCTGCTGAGCGTTTCGGTCGCGACGGACTACAACGAGCCCGCATTGCAGACGTTGAAGGCGAACTTCGACGGCGTCGCCACGCTCACCGGTGACATCCGAAAGGTCTCCACCGAGCAGATTCTCGCCACCGCAGGGCTGCGGGCCAAGGAGCCTGTGCTCGTCGTCGGCGGGCCGCCGTGCACCCCGTTCAGCAAGTCCGGGTTCTGGCTGGAGCAGAAGCGCCAGAGCCGCGACCCTAACGCTTCACTGCTGGACGAATACGTCCGTGTCGTCAGTGAGTCACGCCCTGAGGCATTCATATTGGAGAACGTGCAAGGCTTGACATATAAGACCCACAAAGCCCAGTTCGACCGGCTTCTCAAGGGGCTCGGCGAGTTCGGATACAACCCGCAATGGAAAGTGCTGCTCGCCGCGGACTACGGAGTTCCGCAGCTGCGCCGCCGCGTGTTCGTCGTCGGCAGACGCGACGGTCAGAAGTTCGAGTTCCCCGAGCCCACTCATTCCGGCTGGAGCGAGCACAGCCGCACCGTCGATGCCAGCAAGATCCCGCACGTCACCGCATCTCAGGCGTTCGCTGGGCTGCCTCGACTGGTCCGTGCGGCCGAGGGCGAAATCGTGGACGGCAACTATGGGCAACTCGCTGCGGAGATCCCACCTGGGCAGAACTACCTGTGGCATACGGAACGCTACGGCGGACGCAACCACTTTGAGTGGCGCAGCCGCTATTGGACCTTCCTGCTCCGGCTCGACCCTAACCGTCCCTCCACCACGCTCCAGGCACAGCCCGGCCCATGGGTCGGCCCGTTCCACTGGGAAAACATCCGCACCGCTTCCGGCGACGAACGCGCGCGACGCCTCCGCGTGAACGAGATGCTGCGACTCATGTCTTTCCCAGACAGTTTCAAGATCGAAGGTACTCGCGCGGAGGTGCAGCGTCAGCTCGGCAATGCTGTGCCGCTGGAACTCGGTAAGGCCGTCGTCCGTGCGCTGATGTACCAACTTGGCTATCTCGACCCGCGCCGCGTCGAAAGCCAGACCTCGCGGATGGTTGTGTAGATCGACGGCCAGTCTGCTGTCGAGTCTGCTGCTACCCAACTACGTTTCTTCCACGCGTCGTCGAACTTTGACGAAGTTCCGCGACTCATTTGCGAGAGGATACAGACATGGTTTCACAACAGGACGACGGTGCCGGTGAAGTAGTCGATCTCGACAGTGTTCAACTCGTACCCGATCAAGGTGAGGATGAGGCCGATATTGATGATCCGGCCTCCGGCTTCAAGGCCGCAATCGGCGGCAAGGACTGGACGGTCGAGACCTTGGTCTCACAGATGCGAAAAGGACGTATCGATCTAGAGCCCTCTTTCCAGCGCCGCAACGCCTGGCTGGGGAACAGGAAGAGTAAGCTCCTAGAGTCGATCATGCTCGGCTTTCCCATTCCGCAAATCGTGCTAGCGGAGAAGAAGGACGCGCCAGGCCACTACTTTGTTCTCGATGGCAAACAGCGGCTTCTCGCGCTTCGGCAGTTCTTCGTGGACCCGTCCGACCCACGCGACGACGGCTTCGAATCTCTCCGCCTCTCCGGTCTGGAGGTTCTGCCTGAACTCAACCGCAAGGACTTCAGCGGACTCGGAAGCGCGCGCCCAGACCTACTTGCCTCCATTGAGAACCACAGTATCCGTACGGTAGTTCTCGGCGACTGGAACTCGGAGCGTCTACTGCTCTCACTCTTTCTTCGGCTCAACACAGGCAGTGTGGCTCTATCGCCCCAGGAGTTGCGCCAGGCGCTTATACATGGCGAGTTCATCAAGTGGCTCGATCACACATCTGGTGACCTGGCCGAGCTGCGACTATTGCTCAACAATTCGCATCCGGACCGGAGAATGGTCGATGCAGAACTGTTCTTGCGGTTCCTTGCGTTCTTCTCGTCGCCCTTCCAATATCGAGGAAACCTGAAGACCTTTCTCGACGACACTTCGCAGTACTTCAATCAACACTGGTCCACAAGGCAAACGACAGCCGAGCGTGCGTTGAACGACTTCGAGAGGGCACTCAGGAGCGGTATGTCGTTCTTCGGAGGTGAAGCCTTTGCGCGCAAATGGTCAATCGACACCAACACTGGCGTCGGCAAGTACGAGCGTGCACTCAACCGTGCCGTCTTCGATTTTCAAACATACTCGCTCGCTTTCGAACAGGTAAGACAGGCAGTCGAAAATGAATCCGAAGCGGTTATTCTACGGTACAAGGAGGAATGTGAAGATAACGAGGCCTTCGTGAGGGCCATCTCCTCTACAACCAAGACCGCTGACGCGTTCATCACGAGACACAGAGTCTGGATGCAGATAATCAAAGAGACGACCGGCGTCGATTACCCGCTCCCGCAACCGCTTGTCCGTGACTAGACATGCAAATCAAAGAACAGCTTGACCATCTCGATCGCACCTTGTTGGCGACGGTTTTGACCCAGTTTCCGGAACCGCTGTCGGCACCCGAGAAGGCCCAAGTTCATGCGTATCTAGTGCTTTCACACGCGGTCCTTGAGGAGTATCTCGAGTCAACCTTTGAGAGACACTTCGACCGGCTCTGCGGCTGGTTCATCTCAGGCCTGGTACCGCTTGAATGCGTACGCCTCGCATTTGCCGTGGGCCAGGAAATCTCAAGAGATGAGGCTGTCTACCGAATAAGGAGCACGCCTGAGTTGATTCGAAGTCGCGGCCGTATGGAACTTTCGCGCCGACTGGACGGCAATCACGGACTGAAGTCCTCAAATGTCCAATCAATGGCCAAGTTCGTTGGCGTGCACTGGCCCGATCTAGAGAATGAGCTCAACGCAGAACTCAACGATCTCGATACCCTCGGTGCCAAACGCGGCGCGGCCAGCCACCTCTCCCCGTACACAGCGAAGGCGACCAATATCGCGAACAGTGACGGACCGGATGACGTGCGAAAGTGGGTGCACGACGGTTGGCAGGCGGTACAGTCAATTGCCGAGTATCTGGACCACGTGGTTAGCGCTCAACAGCCCCCCTCGCTAATCGCTGACTGGGATGGGAACTGAGGCTGGCCGAAGCATGCGTGCCCGCTTAGGAGATGCGACCCCAGCTTGCACATCCCACATGAGTCGACGGGCAGAGCGCTGTCTCGTAGCGTTGGATGGCTGGTCAAGATGGTCTATCGGTAGCACTCCTAGCACCGGGTTCGGTGCTTGGTGCGTTCGAATCGGGCCCGCGCGATCGTTGCATTGATTAGCGATACGCCCTTCGCCTCAGTCGCGACATGGGGCGCGTTTCGGAGGTCTTGGGGCCTCAGCTGGGGTTCCTTCGCGTTAGTCCGAGAGCCTCAGGTGCGGGGGTTGAGCAGGTAGGTGGACACTCAGTTCTTCGACACGACGCAACCCTGTGACCGATGTCTCGCGTGACCACAGAGCGTTGTCGTGAAGCCGGAGCCCTACGCCGAGCACGCCAACAAAGGGGTCCAGGTATTCGCACGGTGCCGCGTGACGCGAAAGAGGCGAGCCTTAACTCAGCCCTTTGTGATCTTGCCCATCTTCACGACCTCGAATGCACTGCCCGGCACCTTCTTGAGGGTGTTCAGCTGGCGGTCGTTCCATCGCTTGTCGGGGGCGCCGGAGAAGAACCAGTTGGAGCCGTTGTCGGCCAGGATCAGACCGTAGGTCTTCATCGCCTGCAGAATCACCCGGGCCTGCTTCGGGTATTTGGAGATCTTGAAACTGGCCTTCAGCCGCACCCGCATGCCCATCGGGGGTAGCGAGGAGCTGGTCCGCGAACTCGCCCAGTGTCGCGCCGGCGCAACGAATGCCTTGCGGGTCCTGGCCACGGTGAACCGGATCGCGTGGGTGATCTTGCCGGAGGCCACTTCGTCGTAGCGAACCAGTCCGGGAAGGATCGGCAGGCCGGCGGCATCGGCGCTGGTCCAGTACTTCGGGCGCAGCTTGTTGCTCGTCAGATCGAACTTCGCCCCGCAGGCTGCCTTCCACGACGTGCCCGAGGACACCGGGAACGCATAGCCGAGCTCGTAGAGCATCTGGTTGTCACGATCGACCACCAGGACGTGGCGGTCTCCGGTGGAGTTCTTGCCGCCCTCGATCGGTGCGTTCGCCGGCACCGGATAGGGCCCTTTGTCACTTTCGTCGCCATAGGCGGTGAACTTGATCGGCACCTTCTTCTGCGTGCCCCTCACCACCACATAGGGGATACCGAACGGCTTTCCGTTCAGATTCGCGCCGAAGTCGGCGTGCAAGTTGCCGGTAATACCCGCGATCAGCTTCTTCGAGCTCTTGGCCACTGCCCGGGAACGGATCGAGGTGTTCCACGGATTGTTCTTCGGCAGGATCTGGACGCCGGCCAGGCTGGCATTGGCTCCAGTGGTGGCAGCCACCTTGACCACCAAGGACGGTGCGGGCGCGTCCGCGTGTGCGGGAACGGGCGTGAACCACACCGAGAGGAACATCAGTAGTACGACAGCAACCCTCATCCGACCGGTCATGGCCTGACCCCCTGAAGTAGGTTCGTCCCGGATGCAACCTGTTGCCGAGCAGTTCCGGGCCAGTGACCAGAACCTAGCCCTTTCGCCCGCATAGCCGCAATCACCTTGGGCGCCGCCTTGCGAGTGGACGACCAGATGGCGCGCAGCAGAATGATCGAGTTCCGCTTCACGCAATTCTTCACGTGCGTCACCCGCTCGTTGGCGTCGCGGCCTCTTCCATTCAAGATGTCGACGCTCCACCTGATCTCAGGCAGCCTGCAACTATTCCGGATTGTTGATGCGCCTGTCCTGCCGGTGGAAGGCGCGGCTCTCAGACCCTTGGCGTGCGGAATGCGGTTGGGGCCAGGCGTACGTGCGCCATGCTCGGTCGGACAAACTCCGCGCGAATTTCACAGGCTAGCCTCGGCTCGGCTCTCCGCGGTGGCCACTGTCTGACTCGTGCGTGCGGCGGGAGTCCGTGGGCGAGAGAACGCATCTCGGCCAAGCTCTTCCGAGGCTCAGCGACCGCGGGACGCCGATGTGTCGGTTCTCATCGTGGAAGGAGGGGCTGGCGCATGAGCTGGTGAGGTTCTGCCCCAGGCTCACCAGGCGCTTATCACCTCTCGCCTAGATCATGGACCTCGACACTTTCTGCCGGACCGTTAGCTGGCGTGGCAGGCGGACGCACACAGTTGGGCGAAACTATGCCCGTTCTGTCAGCCAGGCGAGGTCCAACAACTGCTCTCTGTCGTTCAGTGGTCTAGGGGCGTCTGGTTCGGATGCCGCGCACGCGCGCCACTTAAGGCGCCCCAGGTGTACTTGCACAAGCATCAAGTACACATCGCCAGACGACAGTGACAATCCCCGCATGCCCTCATTTGTCTCACTGTCGAGCCACGCTGGGGTCATCTGCGCCTGACGGGTCGGCGCCAACCGCGGCCAGCGCGTGCGCTGGATTGTCGACTTGACCTCGATCGCCACAACTGCTGAAAGGGACGGGTCAAGCATGAGCAAATCGACTCCATGCCCAGCTGAGTATCCGGTATCGTCGTCATAGAGAGGTTGCCATCCAAAGTCGATCAGCATCGACTCGACAAACGCCTCGGCAACGCTGCCGAGTACCGGAAGCGTCGACCATCGAGCGTGCTCGGGAATCGACGTCCCCTCCAGGAGCAGTGCTCTAATGTACTGTTCGATTTCGGCGACTCGCTGGGGATCATGGAGCAGATTGGGCGCCGCTGCCAGCAACGGAGCGACCGATTCGAGCGAGATGTCAAACTGGGCTGACGCGCGCAGTGCTTGCAAGGTACGCAAGCGAATCGTCCCTGGCGTCGGGAGACGCTCGCTATGCGCGGACACGCTGTTTGGAACCCGCCTCATAATTGCGGTCCGTCAGGTAACTGTGAAGGTAATCGTCGGCGAGTAGCCGTGGAATCTGGTGCCGGTGCTGGGGCGAGGCATCGAACCGCAAAGCCGTCTTGCCGTCAACCGTGGATAGCGGAATGTCGTAGTCCGGGTACAACTCCGCGAAAGCGATGAGGCTCTCGGTGGTCAGGTTCTTTGCGTAGTCCGGCTCCGACTGCACGAGGCGGGCAACATAGGCCATCTTCGCACGCATGGTCGGGTCGTCCATGACCGCCTGCTCCAGCTCTGCGAATCCGTCGATGAGGATCTTGTCCGTCACAGTTATCAGCGTTTCTTGGGCGAGTCGGCGCGCCTTGTCGGGCGCATGCAGCTTCGTCTGAATCAGAGTGACCGTTGTGAAGTACGCAAACTCACCGCAGGCAAGTACATCGAAGCGGGGCTCATAGAAGAGAACGTCACCATCGATGGGACGGTAGATCCCATCCCGGGGGATGAGCGTTATGCCCCGGGATCGTCGCGTGGCAATCCCGGGGCCCTTCAGTCGATAAGCAACGATTCGACTGGTGCCCGTCCCCAGTGAGTGAGCCATGGCAACGACGGGCAACCCGCCAGCATCGTTGGGCACATCCCCTCGTCGAATCGCCATGTCGACGGCTGCAAGCTCCGGGATGTCAGTCAGTCTTTCGACGAGAACCTGAGAGCTACTCGTCTGATACGACGGGTCATAGTCGAGGAACTGCCTACCTGTGAGGCCCTCCGCAAATCGATGCACGTCTTCAGCAACATCCAATGCCATGCCATCAACCAGGTCGAACCGGGCCAACTCCGCGTCAACTAGCGCGTCCCCGCGGATGACGAAGTTGTCCAACCCGCTCGGACCTGCATCAAGCGCAGCGGCAAGAGCTACCCGTGCGGGTTCGTCGGCCACAGTCATCCCTTCAGCTGGATAGCAACGTCGTCGCTAAGGTATTTGCACTCAATTACACCCTCTTGCGGGAGATATCGGACATGAGAAAGCAACATCGTTATTGTGCCATTTGTCGCGGTGACTTGGTAGAGCCGAAAGCCAAGTACGGCGAGGGTTGGATTGAGGTGATATAGCCCGGCCCGAACATAGATGACTATGAGGAGCAGAATGAGCGAGCCTGTCGCAACGAGGGATGCGGCGTCATCACTGAACACAGCGAGCACCACCGGCACGATGTAGCTCGACGTGAACGCAAGAGCGGACTCATCCGCTCGTCTTACCTCCCGCGATTCCACGGGGCGCGACTGAAGTGTTGCGACACCGCGTAGCACGCGCCAGAGGATTACTAGCGAGAGGAGACACCCCGCGAGTATCACCCAACTGGCCCACCCCAGCGTCGACAGCTTCACGACCGCGATCAGAGCGAGCAACGGCGCGAACGCTGAGGCAAGTAGCCCTATACCGACGATCTTCCTCATGACTCGACTTTAGGAGAGATCACAGACAGTCACATCTCCCGCACCGGTCACTTGTTGAATGTCGATCACACGCGGTGAGCTCCGGTGGCAGGGCCTCGATTGCCGCTGTGACATTCTGGCGCGGTCTATCGCACCTCGGAACGCGGCGTTGTCGCAAACCCCTCAATCGATGGCAGTACGGGAGCACAACAAGATCGGCGTGCGGGCGCCCGATACGCGCACCGTCCAACACGCCAGCAACAAGGGTGCGCCAGCGAGGCCGCCCTATTGCAGCAGACGGCGAGGATGATGCTCGGCGGTCATCGCGCCGAACTGCGGCATCCCCGAACTTGCGGGCAAGCCGTTGGTGACGTGGTTGGAAGTCGTTGTCGAACGCGAGGCGCTGGGCGGTGGCTCGAGCAAAGCTCGGCGAGGGAGGGGTGTATTCATGTTTCTATTTCGGCAGGGGTAGAGGGGTGTCTGCCGTACCTGTGTTGAAGGCTAATCGGGAATCCGTCTCAGGTCAGCCCCCTGCGGGCTACAGCTACGTGAAATTGACTAGGCGGGAGTTGAAACGATTCGTCGGCGATGGCGGCTCGAAACGCCCTCGCGACGACAACGCCAGCAATGCGGCAATGCCTCTCAAAGGCATGCCCAATCAACTGTGACGCAACGCTCTAACAGGTAGCCAGAATGGCTTTCGCGCAGTCCTCGTAGCTGATCTCGGCACTGTTCAGACACAGGTCGTAGCTGTTCAGGTCACCGAAGCGGGTGTCGGTGAAGAACTGCTGGTAGCGCCGCCGAGCCCGGTCCATCTTGGCGATGTAGCCCTCGGCATGTTTGGGCTGCACACCGTCGACCTGCACGGCACGGTGAATCCGGCGCTGCATGTCGGTGCTGTAGATGAATACGCTGCGCAACGGAAGTTCGGCGTCTCGCAGCATTTGGTCCGCACAGCGTCCGATGAACACTGCTGGTGCTTTGCGGGCGGTTTCGACCACGACTTCGGTGATCGCGCCGTGAATGCGGTAGGGGAGTGCGGCCAACTCAGGATCGCCGCCGATCAGCGCGAAATCGAAGAATCCGCCCCCAATGAACTGCTCGTCGAAGGTCGCCAGCATTTCCTCGGAGTACTCCTGACGCAGCGCCGCCTCATGCAGGATCTTGGTGTCGTAGAACTCCATTCCAGCGGCTTGCGCCACGATGCGACCGACCTCGCGTCCGCCACTGGCATACTCCCGATTGATGACCACCGAACGGTTCACTGTCAGCCTCCTGATCGCGCATGCCCTGTTGGTTCGAACCTACGCCGCAGCCGTAGGTTTTGCACTCAAACACCGCGCCCACGGAAGGGATTTTGCAGGAACCTGCGCGAATCCATTCATGTGCTGACATACTCCACTCATGGTGGATTCATCTCTCGGTGATCGGATCGTGATCCTGGGGCGTGGCGGAGTCGGTGACACCTCGGCAGCAGCGTTGCTGACCGACCTCACCGGACGCCCACTCATCGCGATCGACAAGCACTTCTGGCCGGTCGATCACCGGCCGCATCCCGCCCCGCATTGGGCCAAAGTCCAAGATGCCATTGCCAGCAATCCGCAGTGGATCATGGACGCCGACCTTGGCCCCTTCGACATCGCGGAGCCCAAACTGGGACATCCCGACGAGGTCTGGGTGCTCGACTACTCGCCGATCCGCAGCCTGCTGCGCGCCCTTCGCTACCCCAGCGAGCGTCGCGATGTGCGGGTATGGGTGTTCCGGTGGCGTCGGGAATACCTCACCGAGGCCCTGGCGAAGATCGAGTCGGTGGCTCCGGAGGTGAAAGTCCGCGTCTTCACCAATCCCGGTCAGCTCGCGACGGCCATCGCCGAACTCCCGCGCACCAACCGCGTGGCCGACCCGGCTCGCTGAGCCGAGCCTGGCGCTGCCGGATCGCTACGTCGGCGGCGCCACGGTCTTGGCGTCCTGCCTGGGCAGGAAGACCTCCTGCACGACCATCAGCAGCGATGCTGTCACCGGAACCGCTACCAGCGCGCCCAGCAGCCCCAACAAGGTTCCGCCGACGATGGCACCGATCAGCACCAACGAACCCGGAATCTCGACGGCCTTGGTCATCACCCTCGGGGTGAAGACGTAGGCCTCTACCTGCATGTAGGCGAAGTAGACCCCGGCGAAGATCAGGCCTGTCACCCACGAGGTGAAGAAGGTGACGAGCGTGCCCAAGATCCAGAACAGGGTCGGCCCCACCATCGGAATGAAGGTGATCGCCAGGGCACAAACCGCGAGCATCGAGGCGAACGGTACCCCCAGGATCGAAAGCAGGATGAAAGCGAAGACAGCGTTCATCATCGCCAGCAGGCCCATGCCTGAGACATAGCCACCCACGGATCCGGTGATTCGCTCCACGAAACCAGTCAGCTTCGGACGCGCATAGGCCGGAGCCAACACGACCGCCGCACGCTTGATACTGCGCAGAGACGCCAGGAAGTACAGGGTCAGCACCATCACGATGAGAGTTCCGGAGATGCCGTTCACCAACCCGGTACCCACCGAAAGTGCGCCACCACCGATGGCAAGCAGGTTTGCCGGATCCGACAACCAGGTTCGCGCCTGGGCGAACACGGTGTCGTACAGGTTGGTCTGGCCGGTGGAGCTGATGATCGACTGCAACCAGTCCGATTGCTGTATCGCGGTCAGATACTCAGGAACCGAGGCTGCGAACAAGGTGATCTGGGCGATGGCCGTCGGAATGACCAAGGCCAACAGGCCTGCCAGCAGCAGTGCGAAGGTCACGAACACCACCGCGATCGCCAGCCCGCGACCCATCTTGTGGGCCTCCAGCCAGCGCACCATGGGATCCAGCGCGAGCGCGATGAAAAGCGCCGCACCGATCCACACCAGGACGGTCGACAGGCTCACCAAGGCCCCACCCAGCCACACCGCAACCAAGGCGCCGGCAGCGGCCAGGAAGCCCCACGTGAACGGACTGCCCAGGTGGGCCAACACCCTCAGTCTCGCCCCCAGGCCTTCGGCGTCGTCGGAGGGGGGTGTGGTCTCGACCTCGGCGTCGACAGACTCGTCATCGCCCGAAACAGCCTCAGCTTCGCTCATGGGCACCAAGCCTAGGGGTTCGCGCGCCGATCTCGCTCAAGCTTGCCAAGAGGCCGGGAACCACCTCGGCACCAAACCCCGCAGCATTGCGGTGCTGGCAAGGATCAACGCCATCCCGAAGAGTTGAACCACCGACAGCGCCTCGTGAAGGAAGACCACGCCCCCGAGCACCGCCATCACCGTGCCGATGCCAGGCAAGGTTGCCGCGATCCGCCGCGGCACATCGTCGCTGGCACTCGACAGCACGAACAGGGCCAAAAATGCGCAGCACAACGCCAGGATCACGATCGTGGTCACCATCGGGAATCCCACCACAGGAAGTTCGACGAACGGCACCACGACCAGCAGCCCCAAGCCGCCCAGGATGGCGGTCAATGCCACCGTCTGCACCGACTGCGGTTCGTGCAGCCGGTTGGCCAGCGGACGCCCGCACCAACCCGCGGTGATGGCAGCGGTCAACCCCGCAACAGCGCCCAACATCAAGGCCAGCGACGCATCTCCCACCGGAAACAGCGCCACCAGAACCAAACCGGTGATCCCCAGAAACAGGCTGATCGCTCCAATACCGGTCACCCGTGAATCGCCTCGCATCTGCGCCGAGACTGTAGAGAACAGCGGCAGCGAGCTGATCAGAATCGCTGTCTCAGCAGCTCCGACCGTCCGCATCGCCAATGCGGTCGCGCCGAAGATCACCCAACCCAGGCCAGCCCACATCAGAACGGCATTCCATTTCGGCGGTTGGTTGATCTCTCGACCCACGATCTTCGCCAGGCCCAACAGGAACAGGCCGGCGAACACCCCGAACAGGCCACTGGCCAGCACAACCCCCAGCGACTGCACCGCGAGGGTGTAGAGGATGAAGAACGCGGCCCAGAACACGGCAGCACTGCCGTATCCGACTACACCCCGCACACTCATTCGCGCCTCAAGACCTTGTCGACAAACGGATTCAATACGGGGGTGTCCAAGAATCACGCACCTTGACTGTGGTCGGTAGCCTAAACCCAACTCCGCTGACGGCCCAAGATTGCGCTCCCACATCGCTGTCCGTGCGGCTCCAGCCCCACCCCCGACACGCCTTCAGTGTCACTGGAAGGAGATCAAGTGATCGACGCCCCGCGCGACCGCAGCCGCCGATTGTGGTGGCTCATCCTGCTCCGAGGACTACTCATTCTGACGCTGGGCATCATCGCAATCCTCTGGCCCGGGCTCACTGCGCCCGTGCTGATCTACGGTTTCGGAATCTTCGCCCTCGCCGACGGCTTCCTCAACCTGATCATCGGGGCCCTGTACCAGGGCACCGGCTGGGGTTGGGCGATCCTGGAGGGCACCTTCGGTGTCGGCATCGGTGCGGTGGTTGTCGTCTTTCCTCCCCACGCAGCTGATCTCGTGGTCGCGGTGTTGGCCTTGTGGATGCTGGCAACCGGTGCCGTCCAACTGCTGATGTCGGTACGCCTGAGTCGCGCCGGGTCTCGCAGCTGGACCTGGATGACGGTCTCAGGTCTGACTGCCGCCGCAACCGGCTTGTTCCTGCTGCTGAACTCCGCCGTGGCAACGCTGATGCTCGGTTCGGTCTTCGGACTGGTGGCGTCGGTTATCGGCCTGGTGCTGTTGTACGGCGCCTACCGGCTCTTCCGTACCCAACCGTCGCAACACGGCACGGCCATGCGGCAGCCGCTCACGACAAAGCGGCCTTGACCTTCGCCGCGACCTTTGCACCCTCGGCGCGGCCATTCACCCGCGCCGTCACGGCCTTCATCACCAGCCCCATCTGCTTCATGGACGGCCGGGCACCCGTCTGGGCGGCCACCGCTGCGATCTCCTCGGAGATGATGGCGTCGACCTCGGCCTCGGTCAGATCGGCGGGCAGGTAGCGCTGCACAACCTCGATTTCGGCCAGTTCCTTGGCCGCCAGCTCAGGTCGATTGCCGCTGGTGTAGGACTCCGCGGAGTCCCGACGCTTGGCGACTTCACGGTTCAACACCGCGATCACCTCGTCATCGGTCAGCTCCCGCGCGCTCTCCCCAGCGACCTGTTCGGTCTTGATCGCACTGATGACCATCCGCAGAGTGGACCTGGTCAGATCGTCGTGAGCCTTCATAGCGGCCACCATGTCAGCCTGGATCTGTTGGGAGAGTTCGCTCATCGGGGTTCCTTTCACCGCATGCCCCCGCATTGTTTCACGTCCGGATGACGCCGCCCGGTTGGCTATGCTTTGCCCTGGCAAGCAGGAGGTTGACGATGGGTGCGAAGGCGCTCGAACCGGGTTCGGTTGGGCTGGTCGACACCCAATCGGTTCGGCTGTTCACCCCTGAATCACCGCTGCAACTGCGCAGTGGGCAATCTCTGGGCCCCATCGAGGTGGCCTACGAAACCTATGGCACCTTGTCCCCGGACAAGGACAACGCCGTATTCATCTGCCACGCCCTGACCGGGGACGCGCACGCCGCCGGATTCCACCCCGGTGCGAAGCGTCCCGGCTGGTGGGACAACCTGATCGGCCCCGGCAAACCCTTGGACACCGACCGATTCTTCGTGGTGTGCGCCAACCTGCTCGGCGGCTGCCAGGGCACCACCGGCCCGTCGTCGATCAATCCCGAAACCGGTAAACCCTACGGGCTGAGCTTCCCGCTGCTGACGGTCGGTGATCTCGTTGAGGTCCATCGCGCCCTGATGCACCACCTTGGGGTGGAACGCCTGCTCGCAGCCCTGGGCGGTTCGCTGGGAGGTATGCAGGTTCTGGACTGGGCACTGCACTACCCCGAAGAGTTGGCCAACGCCATCGTGGTGGCCGCCTCCAGCAGACTCACCGCCCAGAACATCGCCTTCTCCGCCGTTGCGCGACGCGCCATCATGGGTGACCCTCGCTTCGACGACGGCGGCTACACCGAGAGTTCAGACCATCCCGATACCGGCCTGGCGATCGCGCGGATGATGGCCCACATCACCTATCTGTCGGAGGATGCTCTCACCGAGAAGTTCGGGCGAGCACCCCAGCCGGGTCGTGGCGCACCGGGCTTCGGAATCGACTTCGCCGTGGAAAGCTACCTCGACCATCAAGGCCAGGTGTTCACCGAGCGATTCGACGCATTGAGCTACCTGTACCTTTCGCGGGTCATGGACTACTTCGATCCGTTCGCCGACACGGATGCCCTGCAGCGCGTCAGTGCCCACCCGCTGCGGTGGCTGGTCATGTCGTTCGATACCGATTGGCGGTTCGGTACCGATCATTCGCGTCGGATCGTGCGCCGCCTCGAATTGGGCGGCCAGCCGGTCACCTTCCGCGAGATATCCTCCCCGTGGGGTCACGATTCGTTCCTGCTGGAAGTCCCGAGTTACCACGCAACCCTGCGAACCTACCTGGACCGCGCCCTGTTGGAGGTGCGCTCATGAGCCTGCGCCCAGAACTGGCACTGTTGGCCGATCTGATTCCCGACGGAAGCCGGGTTCTGGACCTCGGCTGTGGCTCGGGCGAGCTGTTGTCGCATCTGATCACCGAGACCGGATGCCGCGGCACCGGCGTTGAGATCGACCCCGATGCCGTCCTCGCTGCGATCGCCCGCGGCGTCCCGGTGGTGGAGCTCGATATCGACACCCAGCTCGACGACTTCGCCGACGACTCCTACGACGTCGTCGTGCTCTCCCGCACCATCCAGACCATTCGCAAACCTCGCGAAGTGCTGCAGCAGATGGCCCGCATCGGCGACACCCTCATCGTCTCGGTGCCCAACTTCGGCCAGCTGGGCAACCGACTGCGCCTGATGCGCGGACGCATGCCCATGTCGCGCGACCTTCCGCACGCCTGGTACGACACCCCCAACCTGCGATTCACCACGCTGGTGGATCTGGAGGGCCTGTTCACCGCCGTCGGATTGAAGACCCAACGGCGCATCGTGCTCAATCCCTCTGGACGCCCAGCGCGCACCGGGGAACGTCTGGCGAATCTGGTCGGCGCTGCCGCTGTCTATGTGCTGCGCGCCTGAGCAGCCGTCTGCAGTGCCACCCGCAGCCGCTCGGCGCTGCCACCCAAACCCAGTTCGGTGACCAACTCGTCGAAACGATCCGGGTGAGCAACGCTGGCGGGCAGCCGCAGGTCGACCTCGGGTAGATCCACCTGGCGTTCCACGGCGACCACCGGCGTAGCCGCCGTGAGATAGTCCGCAGCACTCATCACGGAGTCGGTCATCTTGGCGGTCAGCAAACCGGCCTCGGCGGCCGTTCGAATACCGGCCAGATCTCCGAAGTCGGCGAGCAGCCGGGCCGCTGTCTTCTCACCGATCCCAGGCACGCCGGGCAGACCGTCGGACGGATCACCACGCAAGATCGCAAAATCCACATATTGCTCGGGATTGACGCCGTAACGCTGCCGCAGCCAGGCGGCATCCACGCGATCGTGTTGACCAGCACCGCGCCCCAGGTACAGCACCCGGATGCCAGCGGCGTCATCGACCACCTGGAACAGGTCACGATCCCCGGTCACCACCCCAACCGGACCGGGCTCGCGGTTCGCCAAGGTGCCGATCACATCGTCGGCTTCGTAGCCGTCCGCACCGATGATCGGAACTCCCACCGCCGTCAACACCTCCGTGATCAGCGGGATCTGGAGCGCCAACTCGGCAGGGATGTCCTCGCCGTCATCGCCGACGCGGTGCGCCTTGTAGGACGGAATCAGCACCACCCGCCACAGCGGACGCCACGAGTTGTCCCAACAGCACGCGAGCCGAGTGGGGGAGTAGTCGGTGATGAACCGCGCCAGGAAGTCCAGCAGACCGCGCACCGCATTCACCGGACGTCCGTCAGGTGCTCGGACAGCGGTGGGCACGCCGAAGAACGCCCGGAAATACACCGACGCGGTGTCGAACAGCAGCAGCCCTGAATCGCTCATTTGACCATGCTGTCACGCTCGAGGCCAGTGGTTTGCCCGAACGCCCTAGGCTGGGGCGGTGATCTCCTGGCTGGCCGAACGGCGGTGGCGCCGTCTCGTGGTGGCCCCACTGGCCGGTGTGATCGCCGCATTGGGATTCCAGCCCTTCAACCTGTGGCCACTGCTGATCCTGGCCACTGCCGCATTGACCCTTGTCGTCATGGCCTCACCCAGCAAACGCGGCGCCTTCGGTTTGGGCTACCTGTATGGAGTCGGCCTGCTCGGCTTGGGCGTGGGCTGGCTACAACTCATTTTCGTCCAGGCCATGATCGGCTTGGTGGTGGTGCAAGCCCTCTTCTTCGCCGGTCTGGCCGTGCTGCTCAAAATTGCCACGAAGGTGCACTGGTGGCCGGTGCTGGCGGCGGCCAGTTGGACGGTCATGGAGGCGGTGTACACCCGGTTCCCCTTCGGTGGCTTTGGCTGGCTGCGGCTGGGCTACGCCATGGCCGATTCGCCGCTGGCGTGGGGGTTCCCCCTGTTCGGCGTTGCCGGCGTCGGCTTCTTGACCGCCCTGGTGGCGCAACTGCTCGCCTGGCTGAGCCAAGCCCCGGTACGCGGACGGACCATCATCGCCGCTGCGTCCGTGGTTGGCATCGGCGCCGTCAGCGCCAGCGGGCTGGCGATCGGGGCCGGGACGACCAGTCGCAGCGTCGACGTGGGCTGGGTCCAAGGCGGCGCCCCCGGCGGCGGTGTGTACGGGCTGGGTCCGGCCCGCACCATCACCAAGAATGAGACCGCCGAAACCGTTGACCTGGTGCGCCGCTACAGCTCCGGTGAACTCGCCCGACCCGACTTCATCGTGTGGCCGGAAAACGGCACGGACATGGATCCCTTCGGTGACCCGCAGACCGCAGCGCTGGTGAACACGGCTGTTGATACCGCCGGCGTGCCGATCCTGGTCGGCGCGATCACCGATGGGCCCGGCCCCGACCAGCGCCAGACCGTCTCCCTGTGGTGGGATCCCCAGCAGGGTGTACTGACGCGCTACATCAAGCGCGGCATCGTGCCTTTCGGCGAATGGGTGCCGTACCGCGATCTGCTGCTGCCACTGATTCCTGAACTCAAGTACGCCGGCGCGCAGTCCGTAGCAGGCACCGAGCCCGGTGTCCTGGAGGTCACCGACGCCGAGGGACGCCCGCTGAAGCTGGGCGTGATCGTGTGCCTGGACCTCGCCTTCGACAACATCGTCGCCGACACGGTTACCCACGGCGGCCAGGTGATGTTGGTGCAGTCCTCCAACGCCATGTTCCAAGGCAGCGGACAGATCGATCAGCAGTTCGCAATCACCCGTGTGCGAGCCATGGAGACGCGCCGAGAGATGCTGGTGACGACCACCAGCGGCGTATCGGGCCTGATCGGTTCCGACGGCCAGGTCGTGTTCCAGACCACCGACCACTCCGCCGCCTCCGGAGTAGTGTCGCTTCCATTGCGGGACAACATCACTCCTGCCATGCGGTTCGGTGGATTCCTCGAGGCGGCTATTGTTCTCGCCGGAATCGCTGGCCTGGCCGTGGTGGTCGTTTACGGCAGAATGTCCTCGTCCTCAAAGCAGTCAGGAGCCACACATGGCTGAGGCAGCAACGCCTCTGGAGCGAGTGCTCGTCATCATCCCCACCTACAACGAGTCGGAGAATATCGGCCCGATCACTGCTCGGATTCGGGCCGCTGTGCCGAAAGCCGACATCCTCATCGCCGACGACAACTCACCCGATGGCACTGGCGCCTTGGCTGACGAGTTGGCCGCTGCCGACTCCCACATTCACGTGCTGCACCGCACTGGCAAGGAAGGCCTGGGGGCGGCCTACATCGCCGGCTTCCGTTGGGGCTTGGACGCCGGTTACGACGTGCTCATCGAACACGACGCCGACGGGTCGCATCAACCGGAGTATCTGCCCGCCATGCTGGCACGGCTGCAGACCGCCGATGTCGTGAAGGGCTCCCGCTACATCAAGGGTGGCGCAACCGAAGGTTGGCCGCTGCATCGCGAACTCCTCAGCCGCGGTGGCAACCTCTGGACGCGTGCCTGGCTCGGCATCCCGGTCAAGGACGCCACCGGTGGCCTCGCCGCCTGGCGGGCGACGACTCTGCGCGGGCTTGACTTGGATGCCGTCGAAGCCGCTGGCTACGGCTTCCAGGTCGATCTCATCTGGCGGGCGATTCGCTCCGGCTACACCGCCGCGGAGATTCCGATCACCTTCGTTGAGCGAGAGCTCGGTGATTCCAAGATGAGCGGTGCCATCGTCGGCGAAGCCATGCTGCTCACCACCCGCTGGGGGATCAAATACCGGTCGGGACAGGTGACCTCCCTGTTTCGCCGACGTAAGGAAATCTCGAAGTGAGTGAATCGCGACCCAACCCCTACCGGATGCTGTTGCTGCTCTTCGTCCTGGTCTTCATCCTGATCTCGGTGGCCGAGGTGTGGCTGCTCACCGTGGTCGGCGGGGCCATCGGGGTGGGTTGGATTCTGGCCATCCTGCTGTTGGAGGCCGTGGTCGGGGCGCTGTTACTGCGACACGAGGGCAGCAAGTCCTGGCGCGCTCTGGTGGCGGCGTATGAGGCCGGACGGGTTCCGACCGGCCAACTCGCCGATGCCGCACTGGTGCTCGCCGGCGGCATCATGCTGATCCTGCCGGGTTTCTTCACCGACATTCTCGGCTTGATCTTCTTGCTGCCCTTCACCCGTCCCTACGCCCGAAAGACGGTCGGCTGGGTCGTCGCCCACAGCGCACTGCGCGATGCACCGCGCGGGTCTACGTTCCCGTCGGCGCCGCGGCGCAGCCCCCGTGATCCGCGAGTGGTCCCTGGCGAGGTCGTCGATCAACCGCCCGCCCCGAAACCCCCGGCATCGCCGGGGGAGCGGGAATTGGGCTAGCTCAGTCTTCGCTGCGAATCTCGTCCAGACGCTCAGCGAGCAGATCCTCGAGTTCCTCGATTGATCGCCGTTCCCGCAACATGTCCCAATGGGTACGCGGCGGCTTGGTCTCTTTCTGCTCCGGCTCGACGCCATCCGAGCGCCGTCCGGCAGCTCCACAACGCGGACACTCCCATTCGGTGGGCAGCTCCGCCTCTTCAGCGAAAACGACCTCGAAATGATGGCCGTTGGCGCAGTCGAAGCCGATTTCTTGGCGCGGAGCAAGCTCCACCGTGCTCGGGTCGGCGTGACTCTTCGCGCCCAGCCCCGATCCTCGCAATGCTCTATCAGCCATATCGTCCTCCGACACTCAACATAGCGGCTGGGCCAAATCAGATCACTTTGGGTAACGCGTTACCTGCGTCCAAGATTCCCTTGCGCATGTTCACCCGGCTGAGCAGGAGGCCGCCGATGACGAAGAAAATCACCAACGCGACCAGGGCCAGCCGGTAGGACTGACTGAACTGGAAGACCAGGGCGAAGGTCAGGGTGCCCAACCAACTCGTGCCACGCTCCATCGCCTGGTAGAAGCTGAAGTACTCCGATTCCTTCCCCAACGGGATGAGCTGGGAATACATCGACCGGGACAACGCCTGGGTGCCACCCATGACCAGCCCGATCGCCGCGCCCAGTCCGATGAGGGCGCCGAAGATGCCGGACGGCAGCAGGAAGCCGACCGCGACCACCCCCAGCCAGATCACGATTCCGCCGAGCACCGTCTTCTTGGCGCCGAGTTTTGCGGCGACCCTCCCGAACAGCAGCGCCCCGGCGATCGCGACGAATTGGGTGACCAGGAAGGTGAGCATCACCTTGTCGGAGCTGAATCCCAATTCGAACTGGGCGTACAGGCTGGAGGAGACGATGACGGTCTGGATGCCGTCGTTGTAGAACAAGAAGGCCGCCAGGAACAGCAACGTCTGCGGGTAGTGCTTCATCTCGGCAAAGGTGTGGGCCAGTTGTGCGAAGGGGTTTTCGGCGGACACCTCGGCGGGCACTTCCTTGGGCAGCTTGCGCAGGCCCAGCACGGGAATGATCGTGAAGGCCCCCCACCACAGGCCTGCCGACAGCAGGCTGAGGCGAATCGCCATTTCGTAGGTGATGCCGAGTTGGGCGTAGAAGCTCATTAACAGGAAGTTGGCCACCAGCAGGGTGCCGCCGCCGACGTACCCGAAGGCCCAGCCGCGGCTGGAAACCCGGTCCCGTTCGTCAGGTCCGGCGATGCGCACCAGGATCGAGTCGTAGACCACCACCGAGGCGCCGAAGCTGAAGGCGCCGATGATCATCAGCCAGGCACCCAACTGCCAGTTGTCGCCGGCGAGGAAGAACATCAGGCTCCCGGCGATCGCACCGATCCAGGCCGAGCCGGCCAGCCACCGGTGCGGATGGGGGGATCGGTCCACCAATGCACCCACGAACAGCAGCAGCACGGCCGAGATGATCGTGCTGAGGGTCGCCAAGAAGGGGTGCAGCGCCCCGGGCAGTACCGGGAAGATCCCCAGCAGCATCACCGGGGTTTGGCAGACGGCGCCCGCTGCAAGGTCGGGGCAGGCGGCGTTGTTGGCGAGGCTGGTCAGGTAGGGCCCGATGATGACCGTGGCCGTAGTGGTGATGTAGGCCGAGTTGGCCCAGTCGTACCAATACCAGGACCGTTGCATCTTCGTACTGCGCATGCTTACCCCTCCCACAGGTCGCGCTCGATCAGAACCTTCTTCAGGACGCCGATCTCGTTGCTGACGATTCCATCCACGCCCAGGTCGAGCAGGCGTTCCATCTCGGCGCGATCATCAACGGTCCACACGTGGACGGCGCGTCCAGCGGCGTGGGCGGCGGCGATGACGTCCTTGCGCACCAAGGTGACCTTGTCGGCGAAGACTCGGGCCGGTACCTGCAGCACGGCGCCACTGCCCAAGGGACGTCGTCGCAGGCCGAATCCGAAGCCGTACCAGGCCACTTCGACGGGCGAGGTGGCCGTGAGGACGTTGGGCGCCAAAGCTCGGAACTGGCGCAGCCGTCGGGTGGAGAAGGAGGCCACGCACACCCGGTTCTCGGCCTTGAGCTTCGCCAACAGCGGCGGTAGCAGCAACACCGAGGCGTCGTCCTTCAGATCAATGTTGAAAAAGGTCGTGGTGAACTCGGTGAGCAGCTCTTCCATCGAGGCGATGGGATCGCTGCCACCGACTCGAACGTGGGCCAGTTCGGCCAGGGTCTTGCTGTTCACCGGACCGGACGCATCGGTGACCCGACCCAGCGCGGAGTCATGGAAGGCGACCAGGTGCCCGTCGGCGGTGGCGTGCACATCGGTCTCTAGATAGCGGTAGCCCTCGGCGATAGCTTGGGCAAAGGCGTACCAGGTGTTTTCCCGAGGCCTGTCCTCGGCGGTCAGCCAGCCACCTCGATGGGCGAGGGCCTGAAATCTGCCGGCCAGATACGGATGCTGGGACTGCACAGCCGAACTCTAGGGCGTCCACCGCCCCCGACGGGAGCTTCCCAGCTATCCGTCCGGAAAACTCTGCGCCAACAGGTATCGCTGCCAGCGACCCTAGGCTAGGGCCGGTTTCCGATAGCGTTCGGGGTCCCAGACTTATCAGTGAGGTTTACTTCGGTGTCCACCATCTTGTCGATTCAGTCCAGCGTCGCCTACGGTCACGTCGGAAACAGCGCCGCCACTTTTCCGCTCATGCGCCTGGGCGTAGAGGTGTGGCCGGTGATCACCGTGCATTTCTCCAATCACACCGGCTATGGGTCCTGGCGCGGCCCGCTGCTCGAAGCGTCCGACATCGCCGAGGTTGTTCAAGGGATCGATGAGCGTGGCGTGCTGGGCCGCGCGGACGCGGTGTTGTCCGGCTATCAGGGCGCCCAGGAAGTCGGTGCTGAGATTCTGAAGGCCGTTGAGCTGGTCAAGCTCCGCAATCCGAAGGCGATCTACTGCTGCGATCCGGTGATCGGTGATGTCGACCGGGGTGTCTATGTGCGTCCGGGGATTCCGGAGTTCATGCGGGATCGGGTGGTGCCGGCCGCGCAGGTGGTAACGCCGAATCACTTCGAGTTGGATCTGCTCACCGGTCTCACCACGACGACCCTCCCCGAGGTGCTGCAGGCCGCCCACCAGCTGCGCAGCACCGGACCTGAGGTGGTGCTGGTCACCTCCACGGTGCTGGCCGACGCGCCGCCCGATCAGATCACGATGCTGGCGGTCACTGCCAACGGCGCCTGCCAGGTGTCCACCCCAAAACTGGACCGTTCCTTCACAGGCTCCGGCGACCTCACAGCCGCATTGTTCTTGGCGAATCTGCTGCAGGGTCTCGACCCCGGCGAGGCCATGGGACGCACTGCGGATGCGGTGTACTCGCTTCTGAAA
This sequence comes from Propionibacteriaceae bacterium UBA7704, assembly GCA_002482525.1. Classification (GTDB taxonomy): domain Bacteria; phylum Actinomycetota; class Actinomycetes; order Propionibacteriales; family Propionibacteriaceae; genus Propionicimonas. Next base: position 172,899 of record DLGC01000017.1, read on the forward strand.
GCCACCACTGACGCCGGTTCGGCGGAGCTACTGCTCGCTGCGGCTCAGACGCAACTGGTCGAGCCCAGCCATCATTTCGAGGTCACCCGGCTGTCGTGATGCCGTCGGGCCTCAGTCGCGGAAGACGTCCACTCGAGCGCCCAGAGCATTCAGCCGGTTGGGCAGATCTTCATAGCCGCGATTGATCACGTAGACGTCGCGCAGCACGCTGGTGCCCTTGGCCGCCAGTGCTGCCAGCAACAGACATACCGCCGGACGCAGCGCCGGGGGGCAGACCAGTTCCTGGCCGCGCCAGCGAGTCGGTCCGGTGACCACGATGCGGTGCGGATCGAGCAATTGAACATCGGCGCCGAGCTTGTTCAGGTCGACCAAGTGAATGGCCCGGTTTTCGTAGACCCAGTCGTGAATCATGGTTCGGCCCTCGGCGACGGCTGCGATCACGGCGAAGAACGGCAGATTGTCGATGTTCAGACCGGGGAACGGCATCGGATGGATCTTGTCGGTGGCCGCCCGCAACTGCGAGGGGTACACCGTGACGTCCACCAGCCGGGTTTGTCCGTTCTCCGCGCGATACTCCGGAGTGAGTTCGTAGCGCAATCCCATCTCGGCCAGGATCGCCAGCTCCACATCGAGGAACTCGATCGGCACCCGTTCGATGGTCAACTCCGAGCCGGTCACGATGGCGGCGGTCAGCAGACTCATCGCTTCGATCGGATCCTCCGACGGCGAGAAGGTGATGTCGGCCTCGATCCGGGACCGGCCATGCACCACCAAGGTGGTGGTACCGATGCCTTCGACGCTCACCCCGATGTCGTTGAGGAAGAAGCACAGATCTTGAACCATGTAGTTGCTGGAGGCGTTGCGAATCTCCGTGCGTCCCTCGTAGAGGGCTGCGGCCATCAGTACATTTTCGGTGACGGTGTCGCCGCGCTCAGTGAGGGTGACGCGGACTTCATCGGTGTCGACCGAGGCGACCTCGGCCCGATAGCTGCCTTTGGTGGTCTGCACGCTCAGCCCGAAATGGCGCAGTGCTTGTAGATGCGGGGTGACGGTGCGGGCGCCGAGATTGCAGCCGCCGGCATAGGGCAGTTCGAAGTGCTGTTCAGAGTGCAGCAGTGGGCCCAGAAACATGATGATCGAGCGGGTGCGCCGGGCGGCTTCGGCGTCAATGGTGTCCAGCTGAAGGTGGTCGGGACGAATCAGCTCCAGTTCGCTCTTGTCCGCTGACCAGGTGGCCTTCATCCCGATGCTGGTGAGCACCTCCAGAATGCGATTCACCTCTTCGATCTGGGCCACGCCGCGCAGCACGGTGCGTCCGCGGTTCAGCAGTGAGGCGCACAGCAGCGCCACGGCGGCATTTTTCGACGAACGCACCGCGATGGAGCCATGCAGCGTCACGGGGCCATGCACTCGGAAGTTCAGCGGGCCGTTGCTGCCTGCTGACAGCAGCGGACTCTCCAAAGCCGTGGCGATCCTGTTGATCATCTCAAGGCTGAGATTCTGGCCGCCGGATTCGATGCGGCCGATAGCGCCTTGAGAGGTGCCCAACAGGCCTGCGAGCTCTTGTTGGGTCAGTCCTCTTTGTTTGCGTGCATCCCGAATCAGGGTGCCCACACTGCTGGGAAGAAGTTCGGTCACGGTTCGACGGTATCTCACATGAGAGATAAATGCACCCTTTGGAGTCGCCGTAGCGAAGACCTGCCCGCGGGGGAGCGGACGATTCTCGACGCGCCGGTCGCGTAGAGTGACCCTCATGACCGAAGAATTCGACGTGGTAGTGCTCGGTGCCGGCCCGGGCGGATATGTGGCGGCGATTCGTGCCGCGCAGCTCGGCAAGAAGGTCGCCATCATCGAGAAGCAGTGGTGGGGCGGGGTTTGCCTCAATGTGGGATGCATCCCGACCAAGGCCCTGTTGCGAAATGCCGAGCTGGCTCACGTCGTCACCAAGGAAGCCGACACCTTCGGCATCGAGGGTGAGGTCACGTTCAACTACGGTGCGGCCTTCCGGCGCAGCCGCCAGGTGTCCGACCGCATGGTCAAGGGCGTCCACTTCCTGATGCGCAAGAACAAGATCACCGAGCTCAACGGCCGGGGAGCCTTCACCGGGCCCAAGTCCATCACCGTCACCGGTGAGGACGGCAGCCAGACCGAGGTGAGCTTCACCGACTGCATCATCGCGGTCGGGGCCACCACCAAGATGTTGCCGAACACGCAGGTGAGCGAGCGCGTCTACACCTATGAGCAGCAGATACTGGCCGACGATCTGCCGAAGTCGATCATCATCTGCGGCGCCGGGGCTATCGGCACCGAGTTCGCCTATGTGCTCGCCAACTACGGCGTCCAGGTGACCATGGTGGAGTTCCTCGACCGCATCGTGCCCAATGAAGACGCCGAGATCTCCGCCGAGCTGACGAAGGCCTACAAGAAGCTCGGCATCACCATGTTGACCTCGACCAAGGTCGACTCGATCGAGGAACTCAACGGTGGGGTGCGCGTCCAGGTCAGCCCGGCCGGTGGGGGAGAGGGCCAGGTTCTGGAGGCCGAGCGCGTCTTGCAGTCACTGGGTTTTGCGCCACGGATTCAGGGCTACGGCCTGGAGAACACCGGCGTGCAGCTCACCGATCGCGGCGCGATCGCTGTCGACGACCACCTTCGCACCAACGTTCCTGGCATCTACGCCATCGGCGACGTGACGGCGAAATTGATGCTGGCCCACAATGCCGAGGCTCAGGGTGTTGTGGCCGCTGAAACCATCGCCGGGGTGGACACCATGCCGATCAACTACGTCATGGTGCCGCGGGCCACCTATTGCCAGCCGCAGATCGGTTCTTTCGGCTACACCGAAGCGCAGGCCAGGGACCTGGGTTACGACGTCAAGGTCGCCAAGTTCCCCTTCAGCGCCAACGGCAAGGCCCACGGCCTCGGCGATGCCACCGGCTTCGTGAAGATCGTGGCCGATGCCCGCTACAACGAACTGCTGGGGGCACACCTCATCGGACCGGATGTCTCGGAGCTGTTGCCCGAGCTGACCTTGGCCCAGTTGTGGGATCTCACTGCCGATGAGGTGGCGCGCAACATTCACGCCCACCCCAGCCTGTCGGAGGCCCTCAAGGAGGCTGTGGAAGGCATCGCCGGCCACATGATCAACCTCTAGCCACTCCGTTGCCGTGGTCTCGCAGCGGCGCAGTGCCGATCACACCGAGATCGGGATACTTGCGCTGACGAGGCGATTCGGCACCGAGTTGGGCGCCTTGGCGCTGGCCGGGGGGCGGGCTTGGATTCACCTGCTGCCACAGCTGTTGGCGCTGACGCTGCTGGGATGGTCCGCCTACTACGGCTCGGTGTTGCTCAGCGCCCGACTCGCCGTCTGGTCGGCGTGGCTGGTCATCGTAGGCCTGGCCCTCGGCGTCACGGCGCGGCTGGCCACACTGGTGGTGTCGCTGCGCGTTGTTGCTGAACACCTCGGAGTGTCGACCTTGCTGCGAAGCCTCGCCAGCGATGAGCGCATCGACGATGATCGCGACCAGAGTCTGTCGCGCCTGCTCACCATCACCATGCTGCCGTTCCTGGCGGTGTACGCCTCCTTCGGTTACGTCAACTCCTTCGTTCACGACCTCGCGATGATGAGCGTCACCAGCATTGGTCTGGCAACGCTGTTGCAGGATCTGAACCCCACCACCTCCACGGTGGCCATGGTCGCGGTGGGCGTGGTGATCGTTGGATTGTTCCTGGCCCGCCGAGGTTTGGACCGACTCCTCGATCGGCGCCGGACTGTCGTGCTCGGCATAGTGGCGGTCGTCATCGAAGCGAGTTTCTTGCTGATCGTCGCGCTGAGCGGGTTCCGGCTGGTGGAGGCATTCCAGCTGTGGTTGAACGATCGCGCCGTCCGCAGCTGGATCGACACCGCGATGCACACCCTCAGTCAGCTTCTTCACATCGATCTGCCGGTGTTCTTCACAACGGTGTGGGAGATCTTCGTCGAGTCGGTGTGGCCGGTGCTGTGGGAGGTCATCAGTCAACCGTTGGCTTGGTTGGCGCTGACCGCATTGGTGTTCGGCTCGCGGGTGCTGTCACTGCAGGACCTGTGGACGCAGACACCGGAACAACAGTCCACGCCGAGCCGATTGGCCCAGATCCGCGGCCAACTCGCTCAGGCCAGCGGACTGCGCCGCGCCGTGCTGCGCGTCCAGGATGCCTTCTTCAGTGACGTCGACGACAAATACCTACCCACCTGGTGGGCGTTGAAGCTCGTGCTGCGTGCCGGCTGGCTTCCGCTGGCTGCCTTCGTGACTGCCTACAACCTGGTGCGTCTGTCCGGGGAGTGGGTCGAGGTCCAGGTGCTGCGGGCCATTGGTGGTGGCTCTTTCACCGAAGGGCTGCTGCTGGCCCCCGTGGTGGCGCTGATCCCCGACGTGGTGGTGCTCAGCGCACAACTGGCGCTGTTGGGGGCAGCCTTTGCCCGGGTGCTGCAGCAGCGCGAACGCTCCGACTCCCCGCGAACCGCAGCACCGGCGCCTGGGGATCGTCGTACCTCCGCAGCGGAGGTCGTCCTGGTCGCCGCGCTGCTGGCCGGGTTCACCGGTCTGTCATTGCTCGAGCCGAGTCAGTCCGCCCAGCAGCACACCGTCGCAGTGGGGACGCCATCGACACTGGACGGAAAGCTGGTGACGGTGCACAAGATCCGCTATGGCGACTCATTGGCTTCGGCTTCGAATCCCGAGCTCGGACGATCGCGGCTGGCCTTCGTCGTCGTGACAGCCGCGGTGTACGCCCGCTCCGGGCCCGCCACCACGGTCACGATGCAGCTGCACAACGGGTCCCGCCGCTATCACAGCGGCAGCTGGGGCTCTTTTGGTCTCAACGCCGAGCTGGGCTTCCAGCAGAGCGGGGATCTGGTCTTCGAGGTGGACCCCGCTGATCTCAGCAGCCATCTGGAGGCCGTCATGACTACGTCGGCCTTCGTGACGGGCTTCCATGATGAAGTGCACATCGAGCTGGGGATTCCGGATTCCGCCCCAGCTCAGGTGGCCGGGCAGCAGGTCTTCGTCGTCGCCGCGCCACCTAGGGAGGCGCCATGAGACGCTGGCGTTTGGTGCTGAGTTCGCTGGTGGTCGCGGTCGTGGTGGCCGGTTCGTGGGTGTGGTGGGTTTCGGCCCACCCGTTGCGACCGACGACACGGGTCGATGGCGGTTCGCTGGTGCTTACCGACGGCAGCCGCTACACGCTCACGTCACTGACCCGCGCACGGTCGTTGATCGACCGATTCGGTGCCACGCTGACCCCGGTGGCGGGAGCAACCTTCGTGGTGGCGACGGTGGCCTACGACGCCACCTCGGTCGCGAATGCCGATACCTATAGCTGCCGACTGACCTTGTGGTCGGATCAGGCGCCGTGGAGTGCCGCCGATTACGCTGCGCCGCAACCGCAGCAGTCGGACTGCCGGGCCGGGTCGAGCGGAACGGTGGTCGCTGCTTTTGAAGTGCCGCAGCGCTACCTGGCTGAGGTGAGCGGTGTGGGTTTCAACGACGCCACCGGCGCGATCCACGACGTGGTGCTCAACGCCACCGTGAACTGAACGCCGCTCAGCCGCGTCGCTCAGCCAGTTCAGTCACCGGTACGGTCACCAGCCACGGCGGTACCGTGCTGTCGATATTCCAATGGCGTTGTCCACCGTCCAGTCCGAGCACCACATTGTCGGTGTATTCCATCTGTGCCACGGCCACCAGAATCTCCGGGCCGGGGACATAGGCATCGGCGAACTTCACCGGAACCGACATCGCCATGGTGGCGTTGCCGGGCGGGACGGAGGTTCGCAGCGGGTCGCCGTCCAGACTGAGCCCAGCACCATTCCACACCTCGACCTCGCCGCTGCCGGGATCCTTCAGTGCGAAATGCCCATACTCGCCAGAGATCGGCGCCAGATCTTCGTTATGCGGATTGCGCACCGTGCCCAGCAGCACGATTTCCCAATATGGATCGGCATACGGGCTGGTCACATGTTGCGCGGTGGCCTGCGACAGGGTGAAAACCAGGTCTTGGGAATTGAGTTCTTCGCCCGGGGCAGCAACCACATTTCGGTCACTGCGCTGAGTGAAACCACCCAGGCCCACCACCAGCGCCACCACCAGGGCGATCACGGCCCAGGGCCACCATCGCAGAATCCGGGCGACGGGCGCTGCTTTCATGGGGCCAATGTAGCTGTTCACGCAGCGGTAGCTCCAATGGGGGACAGCGCAATCGACACGGTTTCCCTTAGAGTCACATTCATGCTTTTTCGGTCCGATCGCGGCGCAACCAGCGCCGAATACGCCATTTTGGCCGCAGGCATTGCGGCAGTGATCGTCGTCGCAGTGACTGCGCTCGGCGGACAGACCCTGGCGTTGTTCCAACCGGTCACCGACTTCTTCACCAACCGCTGACCCTCGGCAGCACCACAGGGCATCAGATGCGGTTCACAAGCGCGTCTTTCAGCGGATCAGGAGTGGTCCGATAACAGACATTATGACATTACGAAGGAGGAGAGAGACTCCCCTCAGCCCGAGCTGACTGCCGCCACAATGGCACCGTGATGGTCGACCACAGCGATGAAACAGAACCAGTGCCCGTCCAGGTGCTGCGGGACGCCGGCGTCGAATTCCGCCTCCATGAGCATCCGGCAGCTCGCAACGCCGACGAACTTCACCTCACCGGACTCAGTCTCGAATACTCGGCCAAGACGCTGGCCTTCCTGTTGCCCGATGACAGAGTCCTTCTCGCTGCCATTCCGGGCGCGGCCCGGCTTCGCTATCCGCTCCTGGCGCGCGCTGTCGGCATTCCACGCTCGGCGCTGCGTCCGGCACCCCCGGAACGACTCTCAGCTTTGGGAATGACTCCCGGTGGCGTCACCATATTCACTCGCGATCACCACGCCGTCGTGGCCGTTCACGCCGGCCTGTTGGAGCTTCCCAGGATTTACTGCGGCAGCGGCTGGGCCACCCTCACTGTCGAACTGAGCCCTGACGCACTACGCGGTGCCGTTGCCGACCCCGTCATTGCCGACCTCTGCTCCCCTGGCCTTGCATAGTTAAGCCACATAGCTTAACTTTGGGAAATGAAGTCTGAATCCTTCACCTTCGCGGTGATCGCCGACCAGATCTCCAGTCGCGAAACCACCGACGCAGTCCCCCAGGCGCTGGCCGCGCTGGCCCGTCTCGAGGTCGAGCTCCCGTTCGAGCGCACTGCCGGCGACGAGATCCAAGCCCTGATTGCCCACCCTCGGGCGGTCGTGGACTGCATTTTGCTACTCACTCGCCTCTCCGACTGGCGTATCGGCGTCGGTGTCGGCACAGTTCAGCAGCCACTCCCCTCCTCCACCCGAGCGGCGCGCGGCCCGGCCTACTTCGCCGCCCGCGACGCCGTCGCGGCTGCCCGGCGCCAGCCCACCGGATTCGCCCTGCGCCTTCCCGACACCGTCAGCGGCCCCGGCTACCGTGAACTCGACGATTCAGCCCAGGACGCCGAGACCGCCATCTGGCTGTGGCGGGGGCTGATCAGCCGACGCAGCCAAGAAGGGTGGGAATTGATGGATCTCCTCGACGCCGGACTCAGCAATGCCGAGGCGGCGCGCCGGCTCAACATCACCCCCTCGGCGGTGAGCCAACGGCTCTCTGCCGCCGCCCGCGAAGAAGGCCACCGCGGTGCCGCCCTGGCCACCCGGCTCCTCGGCCGCCTGCAGAGCTATCCCGAGCGGGAGACTTCATGAATCCCGCCTTGGCCGTCGCCCTCAAGGCCGTCGCGATCGCCGTGGCGGCGCTGATTGCTGTGCTTCCTGGCAGCCCCGTGGTCACCACGGTTCTCAGCCGGGCCGGTGCGACAGCCCCCGAGTCGACCGACGCCGACCACCTGCGCGGCGGCCGCTGGATCGGCCGACTGGAACGCCTCGCTGTCTACGCAAGCCTGCTTGCCGGCTTTCCGGAAGGCATCGCCGTGGTGTTGGCGGTGAAGAGCCTGGCTCGCTATCCAGAACTCCGCGCCACCGATTCGGCAACCGCCGAGAAGTTCATCATCGGAACCCTCACCAGTGTCTTGTACTCCGCAGCCGTCGCCGGACTCACCCTGTGGCTGATCAGTCTGTGGTGACCACCGCACTCCACCGCGCCTGGAACGAGCTGTTGCCGGGGCACCGTGCACTCGGTGAAGACCTGTTGGAGCGCTGGTCACAGTCCTCGCGCTACTACCACGGCGTGGAGCACCTCACCGAGTGCCTTGCCGCGCTGCGTTTCCTCGGTTCATCGCACCGAACCGAGCATATGGCCTTGTGGTTTCATGACGCGGTACACACCAACACTCCCGGCACCGATGAACTGCGCAGCGCTGAACTCGCCGAGACGCTGCTGAGATCGATCCTGCCACCAGCAGAAGTCACCGAAGTCTCTCGGCTGATTCGACTCACCATCGATCACGCACCGCTGGCGGGCGACACCAGTGGTGCCCGCGTCTGCGATGCCGATCTCGCCGTGCTGGCCGCTCCCCCGGCTCGCTACCTGGCCTCGGTAACCCAACTGCGTGCCGAGGCACCCACGTTGTCGGCGGACGAATGGGCCCAGGCGCGGCTGGCTCGCCTCGAGCAGTTGTTGGCCTCCGATCCGCTTTTCCACAGCCCGATTGCCCGCCGAGCGTGGACTTCCTCGGCCCTCTCAAACCTGCAGAATGAATTCCAACAACTGAAATCTCCTCGACACCGACCCTGATGCACAAAGTCCGCCCCATGAGGCAAGATGAACCCATGCGGGCGCGATTGGTACAGAGTTCTCTTCGACATTCGCTGCCTGCGCCATCCCACCGAAAGTGCCACCAATGACCGAACAGTTGCGGCTGGGTCTGGATATCGGCTCGACCACCGTGAAGGTCGTCATCCTCAGCGGCGATGAGGTCGTCTTCAGTGATTACCGACGCCACAATGCCGACGTCCGCGGGGAGTTGCGTCGACTGTTGGGTGACGTCAGCAAGAGCTATCCCGACACCCGGTTCCTGTGCTCGGTCACCGGCTCCGGCGGCGTTCAAGTCGCTGAGCTCATGGGAGTCGGCTTCGTTCAGGAAGTCATCGCCAGCACCGAAGCGGTTCAGCGATTCCTGCCGCAGTCGGACGTGGTCGTCGAACTCGGCGGTGAGGACGCCAAGATCACCTATCTGCACCCCGCCCCAGAACAGCGCATGAACGGCACCTGCGCGGGCGGCACCGGCGCCTTCATCGACCAGATGGCGACGCTGCTGCACACCGATGCCTCCGGACTGTCGGATCTGGCCGGACGCTTCCACAACCTCTACCCCATCGCCTCCCGCTGCGGGGTTTTCGCCAAATCCGATCTGCAGCCCCTCATCAACCAGGGCGCCTCGCATCCGGACCTCGCCGCCTCGGTGTTCCAGGCCGTGGCCCTCCAGACGATTTCGGGCCTGGCCGCCGGACGCCCCATTCGCGGCGACCTGGTCTTCCTCGGCGGCCCGCTGCACTTCCTGGCGGGCCTGCGTGACGCCTTCCGCCGTGCCCTGGATGGTCAGGTCACCAGTTTCACCACTCCGGCCAACGCTCAGCTATTCGTAGCGATCGGCGCCGCACTCCTCGCCGGCGGCCATGCCCGCACCATTCCCGCCATGCTCGACGGTCTGCGCCGCGCCATTCCGTTGACGGTGGCCACCGAGACGATGCGTCCGCTGTTCGCCGATCAGGCCGAACGCGACGAGTTCGTCGCCCGACATCAGGCCACCGCTCTCCCCCGCTGCGAACTCACCGAAGCGTCTGGTCCGCTCTACCTGGGAATCGACGCCGGTTCGACCACGATCAAGGCAGTCCTCATCGACGATCAGGATCGGGTCTGTTTCACCCACTACTCCTCCAACGGCGGTGACCCGGTCAGCGGAGCGGTGCAGATCCTCAAGACCGTCTATTCACAGTTGCCGGCCGGTGCTTTCCTGGCCCGGGCCTGCGTCACCGGTTATGGCGAGGATCTCATCCGTACTGCCTTGCATCTGGACGACGGCGAAGTCGAGACCATGGCCCACTTCCGGGCCGCCGAGCGGGTCTGCCCTGGCGTGAACTCGGTCATCGACATCGGTGGCCAGGACATGAAGTACCTCAAGATTCGCCACGGCGCGGTGGATTCCATCGCCGTCAACGAGGCCTGCTCCTCTGGCTGCGGGTCATTCCTGCAGACCTTCGCTCAGACGATGGGCACCGACATCAGTTCGTTCGCCGCCTCAGCGGTGGGTGCTCAAGCGCCTGTTGATCTGGGAAGTCGCTGCACGGTCTTCATGAACTCCTCGGTCAAGCAGGCCCAGAAGGACGGCGCCGAGGTCGGCGACATCTCCGCCGGGTTGTCCTATTCAGTCGTACGTAACGCCTTGTACAAGGTGATCAAGCTCAAGGATGCCTCCCAACTCGGCGACAAGGTCGTTGTCCAAGGCGGCACCTTCCTCAATGATGCCGTGCTGCGCGCTTTCGAGCTCCTCACCGGCGCTCAGGTGGTGCGTCCGGATCTCGCCGGGTTGATGGGCGCCTACGGCGCTGCGCTGACTGCTTCAGCCCGTGACTTGGACAGCGGGCGCTCATCGGTGCTGGATGTGGCCGAACTCGATCAGTTCGACATGACCACCGAGCTTGAGACCTGCCGGCTGTGCCAGAACCACTGCCAGCTCACGGTGTCCACCTTCTCCGATGGCGTTCACCATGTGTCCGGGAACCGCTGCGAGCGTGGCGCCAGTGCCGTTGCAGGCAAGCCGAGTTCAGCCAAATCCAGCGTGCCGAACCTGTACGACTACAAATACCGCCGCGTTTTCGGCTACCGGCGGCTGACTGAGGCCCAGACGCGGCGCGGCGATATCGGCATCCCTCGGGTGCTGAACATGTACGAGAACTATCCGTTCTGGTTCACGGTGCTGACGTCGCTGGGCTTCCGAGTCGTGCTGTCCAAGCGCTCGGACCACCAGACCCTGACCAAGGGCGCAGAGTCGATCCCGTCGGAAAACGTCTGCTACCCCGCCAAGCTGAGCCACGGGCATATCGAGGACCTGCTGGAGCGCGGCGTGCGCACCATCTTCTACCCCTGTGTGCCCTACGAGCAGAATGCGACGCCCCAGGCCGACAACCACTTCAACTGTCCGGTGGTCGCGTTCTATCCGCAGGTGCTCGGTGCGAACGTGGACGGCTTGCGGGAGCCGGACGTCCGCTACTTGATGCCTTTCCTCAACCTCAACGAGCCCGACCATCTGCCCCGGCGTCTGGTCGAGACCTTCGCCGAGTTCGGGGTCACCGTCGCCGAGGCTCGCGAAGCAGTCGCGGCCGGCTACGCCGAGGACGCGCAGGTCAAGGCCGATATTCGCGCCGAAGGCCGCCGCGCCTTGGAGTGGTTGGCTGCCAACGGGCGCCGCGGCATCGTACTCGCCGGGCGGCCCTACCACGTCGACCCCGAAATCAACCACGGGATTCCGGAACTGATCACCGGGCTCGGCCTGGCAGTACTCACCGAGGACAGCGTGGTCGATCAGCCGCGAGTGCAACGACCGTTGCGAGTACGGGATCAATGGGCCTACCACACCCGGCTGTACGAGGCTGCCGCAGTCAGCCTGCAGCATCCCGAACTGGAGCTGGTGCAGCTCAATTCATTCGGATGTGGTGTGGATGCGGTGACCACCGATCAGGTTCAGGAGATCCTCGAGAACGGCGACAACGTGTACACCGTGCTCAAGATCGACGAGGTCTCCAATCTGGGGGCCGCGAGGATCCGGCTGCGGTCACTGCAGGCGGCCACCGATGAGCGCCAGCCGAGCACGGAGGTGGTCACCTACGCCGAGGATCTCGACCGCGCACCACGGGCGATCTTCACCGAGGAGGATCGTCAGCGCCACACCATCTACGCCCCGCAAATGGCGCCCATCCACTTCCGGCTGGTTTCGGCCGCCTTGCGCCGACTCGGCTACAACATCGAACTCCTCGAGCAGGCCAGCAACACCGACGTCGAGGTGGGTTTGAAGTACGTCAACAACGACGCCTGTTACCCCGCCATCATGGTGATCGGCCAGCTCATCAACACCTTCGTCAATGGCGGTGGTGATCCCAACAACTCCAGCGTCATGATCACCCAAACCGGCGGCATGTGCCGGGCTACCAACTATGCCGGCATGCTACGCAAAGGCTTGGCCGACGCCGGCCTCAGCCAGGTTCCCGTCATCGCCGTCAGCGTGCAGGGGCTGGAGGAGAATCCCGGTTTCAAGATCACGCCAAGTCTGGTCCACAAGGGTATTCAGGCACTCGTTCTGGGCGACCTGCTGCAAACGGTGTTGCTGCGGGTGCGGCCCTACGAGGAAGTGCCCGGCAGTGCCGACGAGCTGTATCGACGCTGGGACACCATCTGTTCGGAGTTCTTCACCCATGACAAGTTCAGCCCTACCTTGGGCCGGCGCGTCGGGTACCACTGGCTGATCACCTCGATCGTGCGCGAGTTCGACGACCTGCCGTTGATGAACATCCCGCGCAAGCCGCGTATCGGGCTGGTCGGCGAAATCCTGGTGAAGTTCCATCCCGATGCCAACAACAACGCTGTCGGAGTGATCGAGTCCGAGGGCTGCGAAGCTGTGCTGCCGGGCCTTGTGGAGTTCTTCGGTCAAGCGCTCTACACCGGCGACTGGCGCTGGGAGAACCTGGGCATCGGTAAGAAGTCCCGCCTCACGCTGAAGCTGGTGTTGTGGCTGATCGAGCAGTATCAGGATCCGGTGAATCGGGCCTTGGCGCGCAGCGAGGGCAAGTTCCTGCCGCAGTCCAGCCTGGACCACATGGCCAAGCGGGCCGAGCGGATCATCTCGCTGGGTACCCAAGCCGGTGAAGGCTGGCTGCTCACCGCTGAAATGATGGAACTGATCGAGACCGGCACCCCGAACATCATCTGCGCACAGCCGTTCGCATGCCTGCCCAACCATGTTGTCGGCAAGGGGATGTTCGCCGAACTGCGGCGGCAGTACCCCAACGCCAACATCGCCTCTATCGACTACGATCCCGGTGCTAGTGAGGTCAACCAGCTCAACCGCATCAAGTTGGTGGTGGCGACGGCCTTCAAGAATGCCGCAGGGAGCACCACGCTGCCGCTGGTCGAGGCCGAGGCGGACGCCGGTCCACCGCCAGTGCTGCTCCAAGTGAGGCCGCTGGGCTGAAGACGGCGAAGCACCAGCATCCGCAGCGAGGGTCTCAGCTCTCGAAAGGCGAAGCGTCCCCGGCGCCGTAGCGAAGGATCTGTGGTTCCTCCCCGCTCAGGTCGACCACTGTGGTGGGGTCGGCACCACAGACACCGCAGTCGACGATCGCATCGACCAGGGCACCCACTTCGGAGTCAACGACCCAACCCTCGGTCAATGGCTCCTCAGCCCCGGGCAGCATCAGCGTCGAGGACATCAGCGGTTCGCCCATGGTGCGCAGCAACGCCAGCGCGGCCTGGTGGTCAGGTAGGCGAACACCAACCGTCTTCTTCTTGGGATGAAGCATCGCCTTGGGTGCTTCCTTCGTTGCCGACAAGATGAACGTGTATGGTCCGGGCGTGGCTGCTTTCACGGCCCGAAACACGTCGTTGTTCATCTCCACGTACTGCCCCAGCTGAGCGAACTCACTGCAGACCAAGGTGAAGTGATGACGATCGGTGAGCTGGCGGATCGTGCGAATCCGGTCCAGCCCCTCCCGATTGCCGAGGTGGCAGCCCAGCGCGTAGCCGGAGTCGGTGGGATAGGCGACCAAGGCGCCCGCGGCCACCATTTCGGCCAACTGGGCCAATGCTCGTGGCTGCGGATCTTTGGGGTGAACGTCGAAATAGCGAGCCATTCAGCAACCATAGCGCTGAGGCGACTTCAGCACCCCCTAGGCTGCATCCATGCCGATCTTGTCAGTACCCCTAGCGGAGTTGCGCGAACGGAGCAGCCTCAAATGGCGCGCCTTCGATGAGGACGTGCTCCCCATGTGGGTCGCCGAGATGGATGTCCAGCTGCCGCCACAGGTCCGCCAGGTGGTTCTCGACGCGGTGAACCGGGGCGACACCGGCTATCCGCACGGCACCGCCTACGCCAAGGCGTTCGCCGACATGGCCGCCGAGCGCTGGCAGCTCCATCTGGACGCCGCCACCCAAGTGGTCCGCGCCGGAGATGTCATGAACTCGGTGCTGGCGCTCCTCCAAGCCACGACCTCGCCCGGCGGTGCGGTCGTGATCAACCCGCCGGTCTATCCGCCCTTCCGCAAGGTCGTGGCCGGGTACGGACGGCAACTCCTCGAAGTGCCACTGACGCCTGCGGGGCGCCTGGACCTGCCCGCCCTGGCAGCCGCGTTCCACGGCGAGGTTCGGCCGCAGGCGTACCTGCTGTGTTCCCCGCACAACCCCACCGGGACGGTACACACCGCCGCGGAGCTCACCGAGGTGATGACCCTGGCCAATGAGGCTGGCGTCCAGGTGATCAGTGATGAGATCCACGCCCGCTTGGTCGAGGCCGACACCGATTTCGTCCCGCTGATAGCGGTCCCCGGCGGCGAGCACGCACTGACGGCGACGTCGGCAGGGAAGGCGTGGAATCTGGCGGGTTTCAAGGCCGGACTGATCCTTGCCGGCATATCGGCCACACCGCGACTTGCCGACATCGCACCGCTGGCGCTCGAGGCCGGCGGGCACCTGGCCAATCTTGCTCACACCGCCGCGCTGCAACATGCGCAAGCGTGGTTGGATGAGTTGAACACCGAAATTGCGGCGAACAAACGCCTGTTGGCCAGCGAGCTGGAACGCCAGCTCCCCCAGCTCAGCTATCAGCCCTCTGCAGCGACCTACCTCGCCTGGCTGGATTGCACGGCGCTGAATCTGCCGGATCCCGCACGACACTTCCGACGCCGCGGCAGAGTCGCCTTCTCGGCGGGGGCGCATTTCGCACCCAGCCACAGCAACTGGGTACGCATCAATCTGGCGTGCTCCCCCAATCTGGTGGTCGAGGCGGTCAGCCGCATGGCGGCCAGCCTGTAGTTCTCAGCGATCCGCGGTCAATAGTGAACGGGCCGACCCCTCGCCGACCACTTCACCGATCCCGATCAGGCTCAGTACTGCAGTGGGCGTCCGCATCCGGGTGGTGACCACCACCGCGTTGTCGACCACCTTCACCGAACCCGAGACCGCCGCGTCCTGATCCACAACCCGCCGCGCAACCGTCAGAGCGACCCGCGCACCATCCTGGCCCCCGGAGAGCCGATCCGCGGCCGCTGCGTCGCTCCCGGCGCGAGCAGCCGAGGCGGCAACCCGCTCGGCGTGCCGTGCTGCAGCTGCCTGGGCGCCGCCGTCCACGACGAGACCGATCATTACCAGCAGCGCGGGCAGCAGGATCACCAGGAATGGCGACAACGAAAGCCCTCTTTGATCCCGCACGCGATCCCCTCTCCTCAGGTTGGCCCTATTGTGCCCATGCCGAAACGTTCCAAACCAAGGTCATCCACAAGGAAGCCAGATTCCGGTCGGTAAGCTCAACCCTGGTTCTGCCCCAGCATCGATTGGATCTGCACAATGGTCAGCAAAGTCGCCCTCCTCACTGCCGGTGGATTCGCCCCCTGCCTGTCTTCGGCCATTGGCGGACTCATCGAGCGCTACACCGAAGTCGCACCTGAGGTCGAGATCATCGGCTACCGCAACGGCTATCAGGGACTCCTTACCGGAGACTTCGTGACAGTGACCGATGAAGTTCGCGCCCAAGCTCACCTGCTGCACGAGTTCGGTGGTTCGCCGTTGGGCAACTCGCGCGTCAAGCTCACCAATGCCGCCGATCTCGTCAAGCGCGGTCTGGTCGCCGAAGGGGACGACCCGCTGAAGGTCGCTGCAGACCAGTTGGTCGCCGACGGAGTAGACGTCCTGCACACCATTGGTGGGGACGACACCAACACCACCGCAGCCGACCTGGCCGCCTACCTGGCCAAGCACGACTATGGCCTTACGGTGGTCGGGCTGCCCAAGACCATCGACAACGACATCGTTCCGATCCGGCAGTCACTGGGTGCCGACACTGCGGCGGAGATGGGTGCTCGATTCGCCAAGAACGTTATGGCCGAACACAACGCCGGCACCCGCATCCTGATCATCCACGAAGTCATGGGCCGCAACTGCGGCTGGCTCACTGCGGCCACCGCGCGGAAGTATCACGAATGGACCGACGGCGTTGACTGGCTGCCCGAGATCGGGTTATCCAAGCTGGCCTGGGATGTGCACGCGGTCTTCGTGCCGGAGGCCATCATCGACATCGAGGAAGAAGCGGCCCGGTTGCGCACCGTCATGGACGAGGTCGGCTGCGTCAACATCTTCCTTTCCGAAGGCGCTGGCATCGCCGACATCGTTGCCGAGATGGAGAGCAAGGGCGAGGAGGTCGCCCGCGATGCCTTCGGCCATATCCGCCTGGAGCGAATCAACCCTGGCCAGTGGTTCGGCAAGCAGTTCGCCGAGATGTTGGATGCCCAAAAGGTGTTGGTGCAGAAGTCCGGCTACTACTCCCGCTCGGCCGCGGCCAACGCCTTCGACCGTGCGCTGATCAAGTCCATGGTCGATCTCGGCGTCGATTCGGCGCTGGCCGGTAACCCCGGTGTCGTGGGCCACGACGAGGAGAACGGCGATGTGCTGTCGGTCATCGCCTTCGACCGGATCGCCGGTGGCAAGCCATTCGACATCACCGAGGACTGGTATGTGAAGTTGCTCGCCACGATCGGCCAGCCTAAGCCGGTGGCAGCACCGGCCGCGGAGCACTGAGCGTCGCGGCAGTGACGGCCTCCTGTAAAGCCGCCACCAAGCCTTCGACCGCGCGGTGTGAAGCCACCAGCAACGGTTCATCCCAGTTCGTGTCTGTGATGACCCTGATGACGAACTCTCCGGTCACAGAGCCTTCGGGATACCAACCGACATCGATGAGTACGCCGTTGCCGAACCGGACCTGAGCCAGATCCTCTTTCAGCCCTTCCCGTTGTTGCGATAGCGGTGTGAGTGGATCCAAGAAGTCAAGATCCCAGAACTCGACCTCACCGGTTTCCCAATCGATGTGCTCGGCACGCATGGACGCCGCCGTCTCACGCTTCGCTGCCCGACAGGAACATCTCCAGTCGATCCATGGCTTCGCTGATCTCCGCGGTCTGACCGCAGAAACTCAAACGCATGGTGCGATGTCCGTTGATCGGATCGAAGTCGACGCCGGGTGCCAGCGCGACTCCGGTGGCGGACAGCACCTGGGCACACCAATCCTGGGAGTCATCACACAGGTGGCTGATATCGCAGTACAGGTAGAAGGCGCCGTCCGGCGGGGCAAAATCGGTGATACCCAGGCGCGGCAGGCGCTCCAACAGCAGCTCTCGGTTAGCCGCATAGCGGGCCACGTGGGAATCCAATTCCACCCGGGACGCTTCGGTGAAGGCGGCCACCGCCGCGGTTTGGGAGATGGCTGGCGCGCAGATCGCCAGATTTGATTGCAGGTTCTCCACCGGCGTCCGCAGCTCCGGGGGCACCAGCAGCCAGCCGAGCCGCCACCCGGTCATGGAGTGGTACTTACTGACCGAGCCCACCACAATCGACGCCGATCCGAACTCCCGGGCCGAGACGCACCGCCTGCCGAAGCTGATGCCGTGGTAGATCTCATCGCTGATCAGGCGACAGCTATGCTCGACGCACCAGTCACTGACCGCAGCCAACTCCTGAGGATCGATGATCGTGCCGGTGGGATTGGACGGCGATGCCAACACCAGGCCGTCGGGCACCTCTTTCAGCGCGTCCAGCATCGCGACGGTGGGCTGAAATCGATTGCCGACCTCGCCGGGCAGATCGACGATCTCCACTCCCAAGCCGTGCAGGGTGTTGCGGTAGGCCGGATAGCCCGGCCGCACCATGGCGACTTGGGCGCCGGCATCAAAAGCCGCCAAGGCGGCCAACAAGAAACCGCCGGAGGAGCCTGTGGTGATCACGACTTCGGCAGCGTCTACGGTCAGTCCATAGCGGCGGCCGTATTCTGCGGCGATCACCTGTCGTAGCTCCGCGATGCCGTTGGTCACCGTGTAGCCCAACACCTCAGTGCTCACTGCCGCAGCGGCTCGCTGCCTGACTGGCTCGGGGGCCGGCGTGGCCGGTTGGCCCACGAACAGGCCGATCATGTCGCCATGACTGGTCTGCCTGGCGGTGGCAGCCTTGGCAACCTCCATGACATGGAAGGGTTCGACGCGGCTGCGCTGCGACGCTTCCATCAGGGGCGCTTCCGAGCGAAGACCCGTCCGGCAACCGCGGCGATCAGCGCCCCCAAGCCCAGCCCGGTCGCCGCCCCGATGCCATAGCCGGTGGCAAGCCCGACGCCCATCGACTTCTGGGCGACCTCGCTGGAGACATACAACTCCCCCGGCTTGTTCTCCACCGGCTCGGGATCGGGTTCTGGCTGGGGTTCTGGGTGCGGCGCCGGCACCGTGGCCGTAGCCAGCCAGGCCGCCACGTACAGGATCAGCGTCGCGAACAGATTCAAGAACAGCATCGTGACCACCAGCGGAATGGAGATGGTCGCAGCGAGGCTACGAGAGAACGCCTGAATCAGGTAGCCAGCCAGCAATTGCAGCACGATCAGTCCCACAGCGCCGATGAATGCGCCGATCCACATCAATTTGGTGGGCACCGCTGTCAGCGCAAACCACCGGAACATCCACCAGAACAGCAGCGTCGCCAGAGCCAGCGAGAGCAGTCCGGTGACGGTTCGGGCCAGCAAGGTCCAGCCAGGACTGCCCACCACCCCCAGGATCGCTCCGAGCTGCTCACCGAAGGTGGTGGTGGCGACCGTCGCCGTCCAGATCAGTCCGACGCCGAGAAACAACAGCAGCAGCGCACCGAAGTTCGCCAATAGATCCAGCGGCAACGGTAGAGATTTGGGCGGGTTGTCGTAGTCCTCCCGCATCAGAGCCCGGACCGCCCGCTTCAGGTTGCCCATCCAGTTGGCACCCGACCAGAACGAGATCGCCAGTCCGACCAAGCCAATGGCGGCCCAGTTGCTGAGCGAACTGCTCACGATGGCGAGCATGGTCTGCCCCAGGTCGCCGTAGGCGCTCAGATTGCTGTTCAGCCAATCCTCCAGGGAGGTGAGGTAGTCGGGGTAGAACACCGTCAGCGCCAAACCCAGCCCGGAGAAGGCCAGCATCAGGATGGGAACCAGGGACAGCACGGAGAAGTAGGCGATTGCCGCCGCGAACTGGCTACCGCCGCGGACGGTGAATCGGTCGATCGTCCGCAAGAGGTGTGCGATCAACGGCCGTTGGGAGAAGCGCTCCCACCATTCCACCAATGCTGTCACCTCCAGGCTCACTCCGTCTCGTAGTCGGCGACCGGCCCGCAACTGCACACCAGGTTTCGGTCCCCGTAGACACCGTCGATCCGGGCCACCGGCGGCCAGTACTTGTCCTGTCCCCCGTTGGCTATCGGCCCGGGTCGATGTCCGGCCGGGAAAGCGGCCAGGTCTCGACTGTAGGGATGTGTCCATTCGTCCGCCACCACCCGGGTCGCCGGGTGAGGCGCGTTGTGAAGCGGATTATCGTCTGACGGCCACTCTCCCTGCGTGACCTGGTCGATCTCGCCACGAATGGAGATCATGGCATCGCAGAATCGATCCAGTTCGCTCAGCGGTTCGGATTCGGTGGGTTCAATCATCAAGGTCCCTGCCACCGGGAAACTCATCGTCGGAGCATGGAACCCGTAGTCGATCAGGCGTTTGGCAACATCGTCGACGCTAACCGAGCTCTCCTTGGTCAGGGCGCGCAGATCGATGATGCACTCGTGAGCCACCAGACCGTCGGCACCGCTGTACAGGACCGGGAAATGCTGATTCAGCCGAGTCGCCACATAGTTCGCCGCCAAGATGGCGCCAGCCGCCGATTGACGCAAGCCTTCGGCCCCCATCAAGGCGATATAGGCCCACGAGATGGGAAGCACGCCCGCCGAACCGAAGGGTGCGGCGCTCACCGGACCGTAGGAGGTCTGCGGACCGGCCGCAGGGTTCAACGGATGGTTCGGCAGGTACGGGGCCAGGTGCGACTTCACCGCGACCGGACCCACTCCGGGCCCGCCACCACCGTGCGGGATGGCGAAAGTCTTGTGCAGATTGAAGTGGCTGACATCGGCACCGATGCGTCCGGGCCGAACCAGACCGAGCATGGCGTTGAAATTCGCTCCGTCGATGTAAACCTGACCGCCGGCCTGGTGAACCGACTCGCAGATCTGAGTCACGGTGTCTTCGAAGACACCGTGCGTGGAGGGATAGGTGATCATGACCGCGGCCAACTGTTGGGCGTGCTGGGCAATCTTCGCCCGCAGATCGTCCAGATCGACAGAGCCGTCGGCGGCGGTCGCGACCACGACGACCTTCAAACCCGCCAGCGCGGCGGACGCAGCATTGGTGCCGTGCGCCGAGGCCGGAATCAGGCAGATCACCCGATCGTGGTCGCCGTTGGCGATATGCCACGACCTGATGGCCATCAGGCCAGCGAACTCACCTTGACTACCGGCGTTGGGCTGCAGGCTGACCTCGTCGTAGCCGGAGATCTCGGCCAGCCACGCACCCAACTCGGTGATCAACTCCTGGTAGCCCTGTGCATCCTCGGCGGGAACAAAGGGATGCACCTGTGCGAAACCCGGGTAGCTGATCGGTTCCATCGCCGCAGCCGGATTCAGCTTCATCGTGCACGAGCCCAGCGGAATCATGCCTCGGTCCAGCGCGAAGTCTCGGTCGGCCAGCGAGCGAAGGTAGCGCATGAAGGCGGTCTCGGAGTGGTAGCTGGAGAAGATCGGGTGGCGCAGATAGTCCACCTCGCGCAGTTCGTCCGGAAGTCCGCCGACGCACTCATCGGTGGGGGCAGGCACTCCGAAGGCTGCGCACACCGCAGCCAAGTCCTCCTCGGTAGTGCCCTCCCCGACTGAGACGCCGACGGTGTCGGCATTCACCAGGCGCAACTGGATACCGGCCGCCCGGGCTTTGGCCACGACCTCGGCAGCACCGCCGGGCACGCTGACGGTCAGTGTGTCGAAGAAGTCCACGGCGGCCAGCGGGAAGCGCGTCGTCACAGCAGCGGCCAATCGGCGGGTGTTGATGCTGATCTGGCCGGCGATATCGGCCAAGCCTTGGGGTCCGTGATGGACGGCATACAGCGCCGATACCACCGCCAGCAGCACTTGGGCGGTGCAGATATTGGAGGTGGCCTTCTCCCGGCGGATGTGTTGCTCCCGGGTCTGCAGCGCCAGGCGGTAGGCGGGCACGCCGTCGGCATCCTTGCTCAGACCTACGATACGTCCGGGTAGTTGGCGCTCCAGGCCTGCGCGCGCGGCCAGGAAACCTGCGTGCGGGCCGCCGTAGAACAGAGGCACGCCGAATCGCTGGGCAGATCCGACCGCAATGTCGGCACCCCACTGTGCGGCCGAGCCGATGAGGGTCAGCGCCAACAGATCGACGGCCACGATGAACTGGCCGCCACAGTCATGGGCGATCTGCGCCAATCGGCGCAGTTCATCGGCGCGAGGCAGAGTTCCGTCGGCCGCCGGAACCTGCACCACCGTCGCGAAGGGCGTCTGCTGCCGTACGGCTTCGATGAGGGCGATGTCCGTGGTGTCGTCGTCGCGGAGTTCGCCACCGCCTGCCACCACTACCCGCAGGCCGAGCGCGGACGCTCGGGTTCGCAGCACAGCGAGGCTCTGCGGCAGGATGCCGGCATCAACCACCACCACGTCGTTGCCTCGAGAGACTCGATAGGCCATGGCCACGGCCTCGGCCACTGCTGTCGCCTCGTCCAGCAGGCTCGATCCGGCGATCGGCAGTCCGGTGAGATCACTGATCATGGTTTGGAAAGCGGCCAGTACCTCCAGACGTCCCTGGCTGATTTCGGGCTGGTAAGGGGTGTAGGCGGTGTACCAGGCCGGGTTTTCCAGCACCAGGCGACGGATCGCCGGCGGCGTCACCGTCTGGGAATAGCCCAGGCCGATCATGGCGGTGCCCGGATGATTCCGGGCGGCAAGCTCAGTCAGCCGAGCCTGCACCTGCGCTTCGGAGCGCGGCGGGTCCAGCTGGAGCGGATCGGTCAGGCGCAACGGCGCCGGAATGGCGGCGTCCAGAAGGTCGTCGATGGTGTCATAGCCCACAACGCGAAGCATGTGCTCGCGGTCAGCATCGTCGGGGCCCAGGTGGCGTGTTGTGAAGTCAGTCATGGCAAGGCCAAACCTATCGCCCCGAGGGCGAAGCCGCCGTCACGACCGGCGGTGCAAGCTCAGCCCGCGGCGCGGGCGCGGCGTCGACGGCTCAATTCATCGTCGGAGGTCTGCGCCGGATGCTCATCGGCGCGCTCAGCGGGCAGTTCCTGCAAGGTGCCCTCGATGTCGCGCCAGACACCGCCGAGCGCGATCCCGAACATCCCCTGTCCCCCGCGTAGCAGGTCGACGACCTGATCGTCGGAGGTGCACTCGTACACCGAGATGCCATCACTCATCAAGGTGACCTGGGTGAGGTCCTCAACACCGCGGGCGCGGAGATGCTCGATGGCGGTCCGAATCTGCTGCAACGAGATGCCGGCGTCGATCAACCGCTTGATGACTTTCAGAATCAGCAGGTCCCGGAAGCTGTATAGCCGCTGCGTCCCCGACCCGCCGGCGGTGCGGATCTCAGGAACGACCAGTCCGGTGCGCGCCCAGTAGTCCAACTGGCGGTAACTGATGTCTGCGGCGCGGCAGGCAACCGGTCCGCGGAATCCGAGATCTTCGGGCAGCGGCGAGAAGTCCCCTTCGAACAGCAACTCCTGCTCGGCATGAAGACTGCCCGGATGAGTCTCGGGAGCATTCATCGGTCGACCCCTTCTTCGGACGCGTGAATCACGTCGGTGCGATTAAGACGGTAATCCGCCGCCATCAGCGTGGTCAACGACACGCCGCGGGCTCGAGGTCAGCACTGCAGACTCTGAAGTCGAGCCTCAGGGTTTGTCCTCACCGGTGAAGTCGTCGGGGGTGACCGAATCCAAGAACTCCAAGAATCGCTCAACCTCGTCCTCTGCCTGCTCGGGAGCCGGCTGCGATGCGGCTTCAGCGGCGACGCCCCACTCAGCCAGCACCTCATCCCGACAGCGGATCGGCCGGCCGGCGCGCATCGCCAGAGCTATGGCGTCGCTGGCGCGGGCGGGAAGCTTGCGATCGGCGAAAACCAAGTGGGCGTAGAAGTGCCCCTCGTCGCATTCGATGATGTCCGCCGATTCGAACTCGCTGCTGCTCAGCTGTTCCAGCAGCGTAGCCGCCAGATCGTGAATCGAGGGTCGCAGCTCGTCGGGATCCTCAGTCACTTCCAGAATCGCCGAAGCTCCCCCGTGGGTCATCCAGATCGGAAGCAGCCGACCTGATCCGCCGACCTCGGCCAACACCACGACCGGTGGAGTGTCATCGGTGGCCACCCGGATCTCAGCGACCTTCATCTCGATCACGGCCGGTGTCCTATTGCGTCAGCTGCGATCGCATGATTGCGGCGTGGGCGTGCAGCACCAACTGCATCACTTCTGCAGGCAGTGCGCGGGCGGCGGGGTTACGCCGCAGGTGCGGCGCGATGGCTTGCTCGATCAGGCCAACCTCTCGCTCGGCAGCCTGCTTCACCACTCTGAGGTGCCGGGCGTCCATACCGTAGGCGGCCAGCTTGCGGGCCACCACCGCGACGGTGAGGGCATCGCGTCCGTAGTAGATCGTGCCGCGGCGCGGCACCACGAGCTGATGCTTCTCCAACTCGGTCAGTGCTGCCTCGGTCAGTCCGCTGACCTCCAACAGTTCACGCCGGGTAACGCGAATCGCCCGCCTGGGGGGACGCGGGTGCGGAGTCAGGCTCTCGGCCTGATCAACCACCTCCGCGGCCGCGCTCGGAGCTGCACTGGGCAAGGCGGGCATGCTCTCGCCGCGGTCCATCAGATCCAGGTTGTCGCGGATGACTTTCAACGGCAGATAGTGATTCTTCTGCATATTGAGGATGTAGCGCAGCCGCTCGATATCGGATTCGGCATAGCGCCGGTATCCCGATGGCGCCCGCTCGGGAGAGATCAACCCCTCTGCTTCCAGGAATCGGATCTTGGAGATGGAGATGTCGTCGAACTCCGGCTTCAACACGGCCAGTACTTGGCCGATGCTGCGCAGTCCCAGAGCCATCGCTATTCGCCCCGAATCATTCCTGCCCGGGGAAGAACACCATGCGGAACTTCCCCACCTGGACCTCATCGCCGCGGCGCAATGCGACGGCGCCATCGATGAGGTCTCCGTTGACGTAGGTGCCGTTCAGGCTGTTTTCGTCGGCGATGGAGAACTGTCCGTTCTCCCGAGTGATTCGGGCGTGGTGTCGCGATACTGTCACATCATCCAAGAAGACATCGCTGTCGGGGTGACGTCCGGCTGTGGCCACATCCCCGTCAATCAGGTACCGCGCACCGGATTGCCCGCCGCGCAACACCAGCAGCAGAGCCGAACCGACCGGCAGCGCTTCGACCGCGGCGGCGTCTTCGGCGTCGAGTTCTTCGGGATCGAACTCCTCGATCACCGGGGAGATGACTCGAGTGGTGTCACCGGTGTGCTTGGCGAGATTATGGCCACATTGAGGACAGAAATTCGCGTCTTCCAGCAGTTCGTGGCCGCAAGCGGGACAGGTCTTCATTCACAGCCACCTTTCAGATGTGGCCCGCAGCAGCGAACCGCCGGGCACTGGTCCAGATTGACCTTCACCCTATCCCGAGACCAGTTCGCTGTACGCGTCCGCGCTGAGAAGTTGCGCAACCTGATCAGGATCGGCAACGTCCAGTTCGAACAACCAGCCTTCACCGTAGGGATCGGAGTTGATGGTCTCGGGGGAATCAGTCAGCGCCTCGTTGACGGCGGTAATCACACCAGCAACCGGGGTATAGACGCCCGAGACGTCCTTGGTCGACTCGACTTCGGCGCAGGCGTCGTCAGCGGCGACTTCCTCGCCGACTTGCGGCAACGACACAAAGACCACGTCACCGAGTTCGGAGGCCGCATAGCTGGTGATGCCCACTCGAATGGCATTTCCGGCGCCGCGCCGGACCCACTCATGCTTGCTGGTGTACAGCAGATCGTCTGGGAACAACGTGATACTCCTTGTTGGCGACCCCGGGATTCGAGGTTGAGTTCATCAGCGATACCCTACCTGCCTTTGGTGCCCTCGCCGCGATCAGACGCGCGCGGGTCAGGGGCGATCACTGGCTCGAGCCGGTGCTTTCGCCGCCCGCCGGAATCTCTCGGGGAAACCGGCGAATCACTTCGGCGCCCTGTCCCAGATAGAGCAGACCCGACCACCAGTAGAGCGCGGCTCCCCAGATGGCGCATGCCCAGCCGACAACCTTGGCCATCTCGGCCCAGAAGCCGGTACCTCCGTTGCCCAACAGCACCAGGGGGAAGGCGTAGAGCAGCGCGAAGGTCGCTGCCTTGCCGAGGAAATGCACCGGCAGACTGGAGAATCCGCGACGTCGCAACGCGGGCCAGATCGTCGTCGCCATCACCACATCCCTGGCGGCGAGCAATGCCACCAGCCACCACGGCACCATGTCGCGCATGGCAAGTCCGATCAAGGTGGCCAGGATGTAGAGCCGGTCGGCCAGCGGATCCAGTACCTGTCCCAACCGGGAGCGCTGGTGCCATCGCCGCGCCAACTGACCGTCCAACCAGTCGGTGGCGCCGCCGATCGCCAACACCGCCACCGCCCACAGATCGGCTTCGCGGGCGAGCAACAACCACAAGAAGATCGGGATGCCCGCCAAGCGAATGAAGCTGAGCACGTTCGGGACCGTCAACACCCGATCGGTGTCGTAGGGCTCAGCGCTCATGAGCATCAGCCTAGCGAGCCGTCGAAATGGGTCCGCCAGGCTGTACTGAGCAGCTCCTGGGTCTGACCGAGTAACTGCGGAATGGCGCGGGTCTGGGCGATCACCGGCAGGAAGTTCGCGTCACCGGCCCAACGCGGCACGACATGCTGGTGCAGGTGGGCAGCGATACCAGCGCCGGCGACGGCACCCTGATTGATGCCCAAGTTGAAGCCGTCCGGCGCCGACACTTCACGCAACACCGTCATGGCAACGGCGGCGAGCGCGCCGATCTCGTCGCGCTCGGCCGCGGTCGCCTCAGTCCAGTCCGCGATGTGGCGGTAGGGACAGATCAAGACATGACCCGGCGAGTACGGAAAGAGGTTCAGCACCACGTAGGCGTTCTCGCCGCGGTGCACGATCAAGCCTTCGGCATCGTCCAGACCCGGTGCGCGACAAAACGGGCAGGCCTGTTCCGAGGCATCGACCGGCTTGGCCTCACCAGAGATGTAGGCCATTCGGTGCGGTGTCCACAGCCGTTCGAAGGCGTCGGGAACGCCGACGAAGCTGTTGGCGTCTTCAGGAAGAGGGGTGGGTGTGATCATGGTGGTCACTGTCGCGGTGGCCGCGTGGCGGTCACCAACTCCTCGATCGCTGCATCCACCGACACGCCATTGTTCTGGCTGCCGTCGCGGTAACGGAAGCTCACCGCACCTGCGGACACATCGGTCTCGCCTGCGATCAACATGAACGGAACCTTCTGGGTCTGAGCGTTGCGGATCTTCTTTCCGAAGCGGTCGTCACTGGTATCCACCGACACCCGGACGCCGGCTGCGGTGAGCCGGTTGGCGACGTCGCGCAGGTATCCCTCGAACTCCTCGGCCACCGGGATGCAGACCACCTGCACCGGGGCAAGCCAGGCCGGGAACGCACCTGCATAATGCTCGGTGAGCACGCCGATGAACCGCTCGATCGATCCGAATTTCGCCGAGTGGATCATCACCGGCTCGGCAGGATGTCCGTCGGGACCGGTGTAGGTCAGGCCGAACCGGGACGGCTGGTTGAAGTCGTACTGGATTGTCGACATCTGCCACGACCGTCCGATGGCATCTTTGGCCTGCACCGAGATCTTCGGGCCGTAGTAGGCCGCTCCCCCGGGGTCGGGTACCAACTCCAGCCCGGAGTCGCGTCCGACTTGCTCCAGAACCGCCGTCGCCTTCTCCCACTGTTCATCGGAACCGATGAATTTGGTGGATTTGGCACCCTCGGTGTCGCGGGTCGACAACTCCAGGTAGTACTCGGTCAGTCCGAAGTCATCGAGGAGCCCGGTGATGAAGTCCAAGAGGTGTTTGACCTCGTCAGCGGCCTGATCAGCCATCACGTAAGAGTGCGAGTCATCCTGAGTGATCATGCGAACCCGAGTGAGGCCCTGCAACACCCCGGATTTCTCATTGCGGTACACGGTGCCGAACTCGAAGAAGCGCAGCGGAAGCTCTCGGTAGGAGCGTCCCCGCGAGGCGAAGATCAGGTTGTGCATGGGGCAGTTCATAGCCTTCAGGTAGTAGGCCTGCCCGTCGTCGTCCATGGGTGGGAACATGCCATCGGCGTAGTACGGCAAGTGCCCCGAGGTATGGAACAGCCCCTCCTTGGAGATGTGCGGAGTGCTCACGTAGTCGAAGCCGGCCTTCAGATGGGCAGCACGGACGTAGTCCTCCATGACGCGTCGGATCACCCCGCCCTTGGGGTGGAACACCGGCAGCCCCGCACCCAACTCCTCCGGGAAGCTGAACAGATCCAGTTCGGCGCCCAGCTTGCGGTGATCGCGACGGGCGGCCTCAGCCAGTCGAGTCTGATAGTCCACCAGAGCTTCCTTGGTGGGCCACGCGGTGCCGTACAGACGCTGCAATTGGGCATTGGCCTGATCGCCGCGCCAATAGGCTGCCGAACTGCGGGTGATGGCGAACGCCCTCAAGTAGGACGTATCGGGCACGTGCGGCCCGCGACACAAGTCCCGCCAAGCTACGGAGCCGTCAGGGCGCACATTGTCATAGATGGTCAGCCCACCGGCGCCCACCTCGACCGCTGCACCTTCGGTGGCTTCGGCGTTGCCCTTCAGACCAATCAACTCCAGCTTGTAGGGCTCGGCTGCCAGCTCGGTGCGCGCAGCATCATCGCTGACGTCGCGGCGCACGAAACGTTGCTTCTCCTTCACAATCCGAGTCATGGTCTTCTGGATGGCCTTGTAGTCCTCGGGGGTGAAGGGTGTCTCCACGTCGAAGTCGTAGTAGAAGCCATCGGTGATGGGGGGCCCGATACCAAGCTTCGCGTCAACAAACAGCGACTGGACGGCCTGAGCGGCGACGTGGGCGCAGGAGTGCCGAATGATGTTCAGACCGTCGGCACTGTCGATCAGCACCGGCTCCACGACATCACCAGCATGCAATTCTGCGGCGAGATCGACCAGTTGCCCATTCACCCGAGCCGCCACCACTGTCTTGTCCGTCGCAAACAGCTCAGCAGCCGTCGTGCCGAGGGCCACCGACATCGAGGCGGTGGTCGAGCGCTGATCTTGCACGGTGATTTCTACGGACACGAAAGTGGTTCCCTTCTCTACGGCCTCCTAGTCTGCCGCACCCTGCGATGGCTTGGCGCCACCCTGGCCGCTGAGCGCACTCCGAGTTCAAACAGACCACCGGCCCCGGCGCCGGTGGTCGCGCACGGCTCAGGCCGCGTCGACCAGGCCGCGCTCCCGAGCCAGACTCACCGCGACGAGCCGGTCGTGGACACCCATCTTCTCGTAGATGTTGCCCAAGTGTTTGTGAATGGTCCGCGGCGACAGCTCCAGTCGGGCGGCCATCGACGTGGCAAGCAGCCCGTGAGAAAGCAGCTGCAACACTTCGAGCTCGCGCTCGGTCAAGCCGAACTCTCGGGCGGACTGCCGTCGCGCTTGAGCGCGCAGCCACCGCTCACTGGTCGCCACGACCTGCGCGAGCATCAATCGCAGTGCCGGCAACACCTCTTCGCCGAAACTGATGTCCTCAGCAGAGAAGCCGCGACGACGAGAGATCGCGACGACGCGCTGGGTATCGGTCGGCACAGCTCCGGGCAGCGGTGTCGGCGCCAACAGCAGCACCTGGCCGACGCCCGAAACCTGCCGGATCAGCGGTTCAGGTGTGTCCTGGGGCAAACCGTCACGCTGCAGGGCAGTCAACAGCCGCTCGGCTGCTTCGGAGTCGGGATGGCCGCCGATCATCACCGGATCCATGGTCGACCGCACCGCAATCCAGACCGCAGCATCGCCTCCGGTGGCGCGTACCAGCGACTGACAGATGGCATCACCTGCGGTCTTGTCTGCGCGCAACGACTCGGCCACGGCAGCGATCAACTCCACGACCTCATGCGCGCGTTCACCTTGGTCCACGATCCTCCTGGGGGTCGGTCATTCCTAGAGTGACACGAACTCCCACGTGTAACCGATGGCTAACTCAATGGCGGTGGCAAACGTACTGAGCGGTCTTTGAGACCACCGCGGGAGAGCGATGTCGGGCTGGTTTTGCGACCAGTCGTGCGACTGGGTTAAGGTTGCCTTCGCATTTCGCGCTGCTGCGTGGAAAGCAACGCGGACGTGGCTCAGTTGGTAGAGCATCACCTTGCCAAGGTGAGGGTCGCGGGTTCGAATCCCGTCGTCCGCTCGGAGAAGGTCTCACACACTCGAAGACGAGACCGGCTCTCGCCGGTGGAGTGGCCGAGAGGCGAGGCAACGGACTGCAAATCCGTCTACACGGGTTCAAATCCCGTCTCCACCTCGGGCGGCTGGCGCAGCGGTAGCGCGCTTCCCTGACACGGAAGAGGTCACTGGTTCGATCCCAGTGTCGCCCACGACCATCGGACGCGACCACACGTCCGCTTGGCCGGTCGAAAGTTGGTCTCGGCACCGGCTAGGGTAGGTCCCCGCAGGGGCGATTGGCGCAGTGGTAGCGCGCTTCGTTCACACCGAAGAGGTCACTGGTTCGAACCCAGTATCGCCCACTCGTTAGCTCCCTGATAACCGATTCCGGCCCTCAGCAACCCGCATTTGGCGCTGCCCTGATCGGTCTGCGCCAGACTCCGCGGAACTACTCCTTGTGGCGGCCCGGTGACCATTGACATACTTCACGCAGCACGCGGCATGCCGAATGCAGGGGTCCAGCGAGTCTCATTTTTCAAGAGGTTCCATCTCATATAGCGGACGGCAATTGCGCCGTGAGCGCACTTTACAGCCGGAAGTAACACAGGTGAAACGTCAAACGTCCAGAGTGTGGACTCGGATCTCAGCATGCAGTCACTCAAATTGCATCACGGGCACCGCACCATGAGAATTGTATTAACAAGGCTTACCCGCTGAGCCCGGCCCCCTGAATGGAGGAAGGCAGCACGATGACCGCTCCAGCCCTCGTTATGGTCACCACTGGAAGTTCCGATCCCTCGGTGGGCCGCCTTGCCCACGAACTTCGCGAAGGACTGCGAACCTTACGCCCCGAGATTCCGGCCTACTGCGCTTTCCTCCAACACAATCCGCCCTCATTGACCCAGGTGTTCGAGCAGATCGCCGCCAGTGGCGCTCAGGACGTGGCTCTGGTGCCGATGCAGGTCACTCACGCCACCCAGGGTTCGGCCCCACTGGAAGAGATCACCAAGCGCGCCCAAGCCCGTTTCCCCAACCTTCGTTTCGCGTTGGGGCGTCCGTTGGGACCCGAACTCAATCTGCTCACCATCCTCGACCAGCGGCTGCGCAGTGCCCTCAGCCAGGCTCGTTGCCTCGAGCTGGATGGCCTGGTGCTCTCCGCGCCTTGCGCCGGCGATGTGCGCGGCAGCGCTCTGTTGGCCCGCCGCGCCCGACAGTGGTCGACGCATCACCATCTGCCCTGCCTGACCGCTGTTGCCGATGACAGCGGCCCCTCGGTCGCGCAGGCGATCATGGGATTGCGCACGCAAGGACGTCGTCACATCGCGGTCGGCTCGTTCTTCCTCGCCGCCGACGAGGACTACCAGGCTCAATCCGACTTGGCCTACCGATTCGGTGCTGTCGCAGTCAGCGAACCCATCGGTGCCGCGCGTGAGGTCATGGATCTTGTGCTGGCTCGCTACGCCTTCGCAGCCATGGACCTGCTCGACTTCGACATCGCTGAAGAGGTGCCGCAGGAAGACGACGCGCCGCAGCTTCACGTGATCAGCGCCTGATCTTCGCGGTCCCTGACGCGTCAATCAGGATTCAACCACCCGCTGACGCTCCACCGCCACGTCGTAGTCTGCGTTCGGCCAACCCAGGTTCATCCCCGCGAGAGTCTCGCGTAGCAGTTCCGCGACGGCCCAGTTGCGATACCACTTCCGATCCGCGGGAATCACATGCCATGGCGCTGCGTCGGTATTGCACCGCTCCAACACGGCCGCGTAGGCCTCCTGATAGGCCGGCCATTTGGATCGAGCGTCCACGTCCGACGGGTTGTACTTCCAGTACTTCGACGCATCGTCCAATCGAGCCAGCAACCGCTTCTTCTGCTCCTCGAAGGACACATTCAGCATGCACTTGATGAGGGTGGTGCCGCTGTCGACCAGCCGCTGTTCAAAACGGTTGATCTCGTCGTAACGCTTCTCCCAGACTTCCATCGGGACCAACTGATCGACCCGGACCACCAGCACGTCCTCGTAGTGGGATCGATCGAAGACGCCGATCTTTCCCGCTTCCGGTAGGACTTTGCGGATTCGCCACAGGTAGTGGTGGCGGCGCTCCTCGGCGGTGGGCGCCTTGAATGACGCCAGTGCGACCCCTTGCGGATCCACCAAACCCATTGCGTGACGAACCACTCCCCCTTTGCCGGAGGTATCCATGCCCTGCAGCACTACCAGGACACTCGGCGCACTCGTCGGATCGTTCCGTCCAGCCGCGAAGAGCCGCTCCTGCAGCTCTGACAACTCAGCGCCGAGCGCCTCGGTGCGCTGCGCTGCGTCCTTCTTGCCCTGGCCCGGATACCCCGGTATCGCCGCAGGGTCCAATTCGGCCATCGTCACGGGTCCCTGCGGCAACCGCAGCAACGTCGACAAGGGGGCAGTCAGCGACTGCTCGGTCTTCTTCTTGGCGCTCATGGCCACAAGTCTGACGCAGCCGACCGCCGAACGCAGGCAGAACCGCCCGCCCGTGGTATTGCTACCGCTCTGGTCGTGACCCCGAGCCGCTCCCGCCTAAGCTTGATGCACGGCCAGTCAAGGAGGAACAGCTCGTGGAGCCCACAGTGATCAAGACCCCAGAACAGTGGCGGGCCCAACTCGATGCGCTGGAGTACCGGGTATTGCGCGAAGCCGCCACCGAGGCACCCTTCACCGGAAAGTACACCGACCACCACGGGGTGGGGACCTACCGATGCCGCGCTTGCGGAGCCAAGCTCTTCCGCAGCGAGCACAAGTTCGACTCTCACTGCGGGTGGCCGTCGTTCTACACCGCCGCCGCCGGCGATCGGGTGCGGTTACTCACCGACACCAGCCTGCCCGGGCCCGCGCGCACCGAAGTGCGCTGCGCACGTTGCGACTCTCATTTGGGCCACGTCTTCAGCGGCGAAGGCTACGACACCCCCACCGATCAGCGGTGGTGCATCAATTCGGTGTGCCTGGACTTCGAGCCCGACCCCGAGTAGTGCTTCCGGCGCGCCAGCGCCATGCACGCCGCACCGGAGGTTACCCTCATTCGGTGGACGCAGGTCGGGAGCAGGTGGCACCGAAGCTGTTCGCCGAAGTCGTGCGGATCATGCTCGCCAGAACGTGGCGCCCTGAGTTCAGCGTCGATGAGATTCCCGCTCCTCAGAAGATCGCCCCGTTCGCAGCAGCGATCAGTGCCGATGTGGTCATCGGTGAGGACGACTTGGGCAGCGGCCGTCTGGTGTTATTGCATGATCCGGCGGGAAGTGCCTCCTGGGATGGCGATTTTCGCTGTGTGAGTTTCGTGCGCGCGGATATCGACCCGGAAATGGTGACCGATCCGCTGCTCACCGAGGTGGGCTGGTCTTGGCTCCTCGAGGCCCTGGATCGCGAGCACGCCGACTATCGCGCTCCCAGTGGCACCGTGACGGCCGTGTCGAGTCAATCCTTCGGCGGTATCGCCGCGGAAGGTGCGCGCGCCGAGGTCGAACTGCGCGCATCTTGGACCCCCATCATTCAAACCCCAGCCGACGCCGAAGCGCACCTGGAGGCCTGGGCGCAGTTGCTGGGTGTGGCCGCCGGTCTCCCTCCGCTGCCCGACGGTGTGGTGCCGATCGCGCCCCGGCGGACAGGAGGATGGTCGGTGTGAGCACCGAAGCAGAAGAAACCCCCGTCGAGCTGCCTGTTCTGCAGTCCCCCGCCGATGGCGTCCCCGCCGTCGTCGATACTCCCGAGGCTCTTGCCGCGACGCGTAGCGCCCTGCGAGCAGGCACGGGCCCGCTGGCGATCGACACCGAGCGGGCCCAGGGCTATCGATATTCCGCCAAGGCCTACCTGATCCAACTGCGGCGCACCGGATCGGGGACCCACCTCATCGATCCGGTGGCCTTCGAAGGCAGCGCCACTCGCTCCGACTTCTCGGCATTCGCTGACGAGTTGGCCGACGCGGAGTGGATTCTGCACGCGGCGAGTCAAGATCTTCCTTGCCTGGCCGAGGTGCAGTTCCTGCCACAATCCCTGTTCGACTCCGAGTTGGCCGCACGCCTGCTCAATCTGCCCCATGTGAACCTCAGTGGTCTGATGGAAACCGCTTTGGGCGTTTCCTTGGCCAAGGAACACTCGGCAGCAGATTGGTCGCGCCGCCCCATCCCTGAGGATTGGCTCAACTACGCCGCGCTCGATGTCGAGCGCCTGATCGAATTGCGCGAGTGGCTTCTCGATCGGCTCGCCGAGGCGGAAAAACTGGAATGGGCCCGGCAGGAGTTCGCCTATCTCGCCGCCCACGCCGCCGATGAGCCGCGAGCGCGGGTCGATCCGTGGCGGCGCACCACCGGCCTGCACACCCTGCGCACCCCTCGGGCGCTGGCTGCGGTCCGCGAGCTCTGGCTGGCCCGCGAGAAGCTGGCTCAGGACTTGGATCGTGCTCCCGGACGAGTGGTTCCTGACCGTGCCATCACCGAGTTGGTCGCGCGGCTCGACACCGAACCCACCAAACGCCTGGGACGCAGCGAACTGCGCCAAGTTCGAGCCTTCAATAACCGCGTCGCGGCTCGCTACGAGTCGCTGTGGTTGAGTGCGCTTACCCGAGCCGCCGAGCTGTCCTCCCACGAGCTGCCGCCACGGCATCTGGCTCCCGACGGCCCGCCCCAGCCGCGTTCCTGGGAACGCCGTTGGCCGCGTTCTTTCGAGCGTTTCTACCGGATTCGACCTGCGCTGGCTGATCTCGCCGAGAGCCTCAATGTGCCTGCGGAGAACCTGCTTTCACCGGACCATCTGCGCCGCCTGCTCTGGGATTCGCCCGACAGTCAGGACGAAGCGCAGATCGATGCGCGGCTGCAGGAACTGGGTACCCGACCCTGGCAGCGTGAGCTCGTGGTGCCTGCTATCGCTCAGTACTGGTCAGCGGAGTGACGCTCTCGCCTGCAGCGATCTGCTCGGTGGCGTAGCGCGCCAGGTCTTGGGCAGTGAGCCCCTGCTCGACGAGCAGTTCTTCGCGTGATCCTTGGGGTAGGTAGCCGGGTTGCACACCGAACTCGCGGAACCGGCTGGTGATGCCTGCGATCCGGGCTTCTTGGCTGATCCGCGCTCCCAGACCGCCGACGACTTCGCCGTCCTCGATGCTGATCACCAGTTCGTGTGCGGCGACCAGTTCCAGCAGGTCGCTCGACACCGGCAGCGCCCACACCGGGTCGACCACAGTGGCACCGATTCCCTGCTGGTCCAGGCGCTTTCCGACTTCCACGGCCGTTCCGCACAGCTGACCGAAGCCGATGACCAGCACCCGA
This sequence comes from Propionibacteriaceae bacterium UBA7704, assembly GCA_002482525.1. Taxonomy (GTDB): domain Bacteria; phylum Actinomycetota; class Actinomycetes; order Propionibacteriales; family Propionibacteriaceae; genus Propionicimonas. The sequence continues at coordinate 207,705 of DLGC01000017.1, forward strand.
GGCTTCGCGCTCTGACACAGGATGTCGACATCGCCATGCCGTGCCTTCGTCGGCAGCGGCTCTGGAAGCGTCTCCTTGGAGTATCGAATCACCGTCGGTGCGTCGTCGATGGCCACGGCCAGCCGCAGCGCTTCAGTGAGCCGCTGCTCATCGCGGGGAGCGGTGAGTTTCAGGTTGGGCACCAGTCCCAACAGCGAGCTGTCCCACACTCCGTGATGGCTGGCACCGTCGGGCCCGGTGATGCCGGCGCGGTCCAAGACGAAGGTGACACCGAGTCGGTGCAGCCCGACATCCATCAGAACCTGATCGAAGGCACGGTTGAGGAAGGTTGCGTAGACCGCTACCACCGGGTGCAGGTCTCCGGTGGCCATGCCAGCCGCTGCGGTCACCGCGTGCTGCTCGGCGATCCCGACGTCGAAGACTCGATCGGGGAACAGCTTGGCGAAACGCCCCAATCCGGTGGGGTGCAGCATCGCCGCGGTGACAGCGACCACCGAATCGTCGGTGGCGCCGATCCGAGCGAGTTCGTCGCCGAACGCATCGGTCCAGGTGCGCCCTCGACACACCAGCGGCTCGCCGGTGTCGCTGTCGATCACGCCGACGGCGTGGAAGCGGTCCTGTTCGTTCTCCTCGGCAGCTCGGAAGCCGCGACCTTTTTCGGTGATGCAATGCACCAGCACCGGGCCCTCGAACTGCTTGGCCTGATGCAATGCCAGCTCCATCGCCGCGATGTCGTGGCCGTTGATCGGACCGACGTACTTCAACCCCAGATCGGAGAACATGCCCTGGGGCACCAGCACGTCCTTCACGCCGGTCTTCAGGCCGTGCATGAGCCCGTAGATCATGGGCCCGATCACCGGAGTAGCCCTGAGCCGTTCTTTAATCGTGCGCAGCAGGCGCTCGTAGCGGCGGTCGGTTCGAATTGCCGACAGCTGCTGGCCCAGGCCCGATAGCTGAGTTGCCAAGCCGCCCACGGTTGGGGTGTAAGAGCGGCCATTGTCGTTGACCACGATGACCAGCCGCTCGTCCTCGCCCACGGAGATGTTGTTCAATCCCTCCCAGGCCATGCCGCCGGTCAGCGCACCGTCACCGATGACCGCGACCACCCAGCGCTGCTCGCCGCGCAACCGGTAGGCCTTGGCGAGCCCATCAGCCCAGGACAGCGAGGTCGAGGCGTGGGAGTTCTCCACCCAGTCATGTGGCGACTCGGTGCGGCTGGGATATCCCGAAAGCCCGTGACGCTGGCGAAGAGTGGGAAACCGGCTCTGCCGTCCGGTCAGGATCTTGTGAACGTAGCTCTGATGGCCGGTGTCGAAGATGATGGCGTCGTCGGGCGACTCGAAAACCCGATGGACCGCGATGGTGAGTTCGACAACTCCCAGGTTCGGGCCCAGATGGCCTCCGGTGCGACTGACGTTGTCGATCAGAAAAGTCCGGATCTCCTCGCACAGCCGGTCCAGTTGGTCTGCAGTGAGCCCCTGCAGATCTGCTGGTCCTGTGATCTCATTCAGCAAAGCCACTTGCCGAGTCTACGTCACCGGTGGGTAGCTGCAGGGCTCACCCGCCGACGTACCACCACACCAGGGCGGACACTGCAGCCGCCGCCAACAGGATCAAGCCGCCCCGCTGCCAGCTTCGAAACTCCGGACCTCGGTCCCAGTCTGCGCTCAGTAAGGCCGCCGCGGCCGGTGTCAGCACCGCCGAGGTCCACCACCACCACTGGTCCAGTGCATCAGTGGCCAGCCACAGGCCGGCGAACGACCACATGGTGACGATGAGCCACCAGTCCAGCTTGAGCAGCAGCGCCACTGGAATGAGTCCGATCAAGAAGGCGAAAAGTGCGATCCAGATCGCCCAACCCAGTTTGCAGTCCCCGACGGAGGCGACGGCGGCATTGGCGCACAATGCGATCGACAGGCTGGCATTCGAGATCACCACAGCCACGCCGGCGACCACGAAGGCCGCCAGGCTGGCCAGGTAGGTCCAGGCAACCCGAGCCGAGACCGGCATCACAGCGAAATCGCTGCGGGAGACCGTCGCCGTGCGCGCCTGCCGCCTGGACACGTACCCGACGTCCTACTTGGCCAACAGCGAACGCAACACGTATTGCATGATGCCACCGTGTCGGTAGTAGTCAGCCTCACCTGGGGTATCGATGCGCACGATGGCGTCGAACACGACCGGTTCGCCCTCGCCCGTGGCTTCCACTCGGACCGTGGCCGGTGTGGTGCCGTCGTTGAGTTCGGTGATGCCGGTGATCGAGAACGTCTCGGTACCGGTCAGGCCCAGGCTGTCAGCATTTTGTCCGGCCGGGAACTGCAGCGGCAGCACGCCCATCCCGATGAGGTTCGAACGGTGAATCCGCTCGTAGCTTTCGGCGATGACGACCTTGACCCCCAGCAGCGTGGTGCCCTTTGCGGCCCAGTCCCGCGACGATCCCGAGCCGTACTCCTTGCCTGCCAGCACCACCAGCGGGATGCCTGCTTTGGCGTAGTTCTCGGCGGCGTCGTAGGCGTAGACCACCGGGCCGTCGGGCTGGGTGAAGTCGCGAGTGAAGCCGCCTTCGGTGCCCGGTGCCACCTGGTTGCGCAGGCGAATGTTGGCGAAGGTACCTCGGATCATCACCTCGTGATTGCCGCGTCGGCTACCCAGGCTGTTGAAATCCTTGCGCTCGACGCCGTGCCCGGTGAGGTACTGACCGGCAGGAGTTTCGGGCTTGATGGAGCCGGCCGGCGAGATGTGGTCGGTGGTGACTGAGTCACCCAGCTTCATGAACACCCGCGCCCCTGTGACGTCGGCGACCGGAGCCGGAGTGGGCGGCATGCCGTCGAAGTACGGGGCCCGCTGAATGTAGGTGGACGCGCCGTCCCAGGCGAACAGATTGCCTACCGGGGTGGGCAGGTTCTGCCAGCGAGAGTCGCCGGCGAACACGTCGGCGTATCGCTTGGCGAACATGTCGGCGCTGATCGAGGAGGTGACGACCTTCTCGATCTCCTCGGTGGTCGGCCACACGTCGGCCAGGTACACCGGCTGACCGTTGGTGCCGGTTCCCAGCGGTTCAGTGGCGAGGTCGATATTCATGGTTCCAGCCAGGGCGTAGGCGATGACCAGCGGCGGGGATGCCAGGTAGTTCATCTTCACGTCGGGGCTGATGCGACCTTCGAAGTTCCGGTTGCCGGACAGCACTGCGGTCACCGCGAGGTTGTTGTCGTTGATCGCAGCCGACACTTCCGGGATCAGCGGCCCGGTGTTGCCGATGCAGGTCACACAGCCATAGCCCACGGTCTCAAAGCCCAGGGCGTTGAGATCGGCCTGCAACCCGGAGCGCTCGAAGTAGTCAGTGACCACCTGGGAGCCGGGCGCCACCGTGGTCTTGACCCACGGCTTGGGCATCAAGCCCAGATCGTGGGCCTTCTTGGCCACCAGCGCTGCGCCGATCATGACCGAAGGGTTGGAGGTGTTGGTGCAGGAAGTGATCGAAGCCACGGTGACAGCGCCGTTACCCAACTCAAAGCTGCGCCCATCGGGCAGCGTCACCGCGACAGTGCGCGAGGGATCGTCGGTGTAGGAGCCGATCACCTCTTCGTACTTCTCCTTGCTGGCCGACAACTCGATGCGATCCTGGGGACGCTTCGGGCCTGCGATGCTGGGCACCACGGTGGCCAGGTCCAGTTCGAGCTTCTCGGAGTATCGCGGTTCGGCCGCAGTATCCAGCCACAGGCCCTGCGCTTTGGCGTAGGCCTCAACCAGGTCGATCTGTTCCTCGTCGCGACCTGTCATGCGCAGGTAGTCCAGCGTCTTGTCGTCCAACGGGAACACGGCGATCGTAGAGCCGTATTCAGGGCTCATGTTGCCGATGGTGGCGCGGTTGGCCAGCGGGATCTCCGAGACCCCCGGCCCGTAGAACTCCACGAACTTGCCGACCACGCCGTGCTGACGCAGCATCTCGGTGATGGTGAGCACCAGGTCGGTGGCAGTCACACCGTCGTTGAGCTTGCCGGAGAGCTTGAAGCCGACCACCCGCGGGATCAGCATCGAGATGGGCTGGCCCAGCATGGCCGCCTCGGCCTCGATTCCGCCCACGCCCCAGCCCACGACGCCCAGGCCGTTCACCATGGTGGTGTGGGAGTCGGTGCCGACACAGGTGTCGGGGTAGGCCTGCAGGACGCCGTCCTTGGCGCGAGCGAACACCACGCGGGCCAGGTTCTCGATGTTCACCTGGTGCACGATGCCGGTGCCCGGTGGCACCACCTTGAACTCGTCGAAGGCGGTTTGAGCCCAACGCAGCAGCTTGTAGCGCTCCTCATTGCGCTGGTACTCCACGTCCACGTTGAGGCTGAGCGCCTCCGGGGTGCCGAAGTACTCAGCGATCACGGAGTGGTCGATGACGAGTTCGGCCGGAGCCAACGGATTGACCTTGGCTGGATCGCCGCCGAGATCAGCGACGGCCTGGCGCATGGTGGCGAGGTCGACGACACAGGCCACGCCAGTGAAGTCCTGCATGATCACCCGCGCGGGGGTGAACTGGATCTCTTTGTTCGGCTCAGCGCTGGGATCCCAAGCGCCAAGGGCTGCGATGTCGTCGGCGGTGATGTTCGCGCCGTCCTCGTTACGCAGCAAGTTCTCCAACAGCACTTTCAGGCTGAACGGCAGCGTTGCCGAGCCTTCCACGGCATCCGTGCGGAAGATCTGGTAGCTCTGCTCCCCCACCACCAGGTCGTCAGATGCGTGATAGCTGTCGATGCTCATGGGGCCTCCCGTTTGCCTCCGAAATATCTCGATATCAAGATATTACCCGACTAGATGATCCGAGACTAGCTTGCCCACGCCGGTATCGACGACCATGGGACGACATTACGCATACCGGCTCGACGTCGACCACGAGGCCCCCCGCCAGCTGCCGCCGCTGGTGCCGTCTGTGCTAGTCACTCGGGCTTCAAGAGGGCAACGCACTCCACATGATGAGTCAGCGGAAACAGATCGAAAGCCTGCACCGCCTCGGTGCGGTAGCCCAGTTCAGCAGCCAACCGCAGGTCGCGTCCGAGCGCGGCTGGATCACAGGCGACATAGGCGACGGCTCGCGGTCGTCGGGCCAGCACTGCGGTGAGCACCGCCCCACCGGCACCGGTCCGCGGCGGATCCAACACCACCAGATCCAGGACTTGTGGAAGGCGATCGGCCACTGTGGCCACGTCGCCGGCAAGGAAGCTTCCCTGTGGCACATTGCGCCGGGCCAATTCCACGGCGGTCCGGTCGGCCTCGATGCCCAGCACAGTGACGCCGTGATCGGAGAGGGCACCAGCGAAGAGCCCCACACCGCAGTAAAGATCCGCAGCCACCTCGCCAGACCGCGGCCGCAGGCCCTCCAACACCGCATCGGTCAACACCTGAGGTGCTGCTACATGCGCCTGCCAGAAACCGTCGGCGGCAACCTCGAAGGGCCTCCCGGAGACGGTCTCACGAACACTCTGAGTCGAACCGGCTGCGACGAAGACTGTGCCACTGTCAGCGTCCGCCGCGATCAGCTGGGTGCCTGCCGACCAAGGCGGCGGGGTTGCGATCGACTCCACAGCCAAGCGGCAGCCTTCCGCTGGCAGGGGCACGATGTCGCCGGACCGATGGGCTCGCAGCCCGGCTCGCCCGCTCTCGTCGTAGTGGTAGCGCATCCGGCTTCGCCAGCCGAAGGGAGTCGGTGACACCGCTATCACTTCTCCGGTGAACTCCAGGCCCGCCAGATGCTTGAGTTGCTCGGCCACGATCTGGCGTTTGAGTTCACGAACCCGCGATACCTCAAGGTGCTGGAAGTCACAGCCGCCACAGTGTCCCGCCACCGGACATGGTGGAGTCACCCGATACTCCCCGGCGGTTCGCACCGCGATCGTCTCGGCGCGGGCGTAACGACGATTCACCTCGGTGATCCGGACGTCGACGACCTCTCCGGTGTCGCAGCCGCGCACGAAGATCACCTGGCCGTCGTGACGTGCCACAAAATGGCCGCCATGGGCCACCGCTGTGATGTCGATCTCAGTCAGCACATCGCCGACGCTCAAGCTCATTCCTTGCGTTCCGGATCGATGTAGTCGCCCAACCGCACCTGACCGCGACCTGGACGCCGCCAAGCGGCCGCGGTATGGCGTTCAGCGCGATGCTGGGCATACTTCGAGGACGCCAACTGGTAGGGCACCGAAGTGACCATCACTCCCTGCATGAAGTTCAGGCGAGTACGCACGATCAGGCCGGTCTGGTTGTGCAGCAACTGCTCCCACCAATGGCCCACGATGTACTCAGGGATGTACACACACACCACGTCGCGCGGATTGTCCGAGCGAATTCCGCGAACGTAGTTGATGAACGGGCCGGTCACCTCCCGATATGGGGAGGCAATCACCTTCAGTGCCAGATCCAAGCCCTGCTCGTCCCACTGCTGCACGATCCGTTTGGTCTCGGCGTCGTCGACCGAGACCAACACCGCTTCGATGGTGCTGGCGCGCGTGGCACGTGCGAAGTTGACCGCCCGCATGGTGGGTTTGTTGATCTCCTGCACCAGGATCACGGCCCGTACCCGGCTGGGCAGCAGTCGGGCATCAGCCGGTCCCACCGCCGTCTCGACGGCAACCTTGCGATAGTGCTGCTGGATGGCACGCATCAGCAGGAAGACGACGACCATCGCTATCACCGCAAGGTAGGCCCCGTAGATGAACTTCGAGGCCAGCACGATGATCAGCACAATCCCGGTTCCGGTCAGACCCACCGTATTGATCACGCGGGAGCGCTTCATCTTCGACCGCAACTTCGGATCCTTCTCGGTCTTCAGGTGGCGGGTCCAGTGTCGAGTCATCCCGAACTGGCTGACCGTGAACGACACGAACACACCCACGACGTAGAGCTGGATCAATGCGGTCACGTTGGCGTTGAATGCCAGCACCAGTGCGATGGCCGCCCCAGCGAGCACCAGGATGCCGTTGGAGTAGGCCAGTCGGTCGCCGCGGGTGTGGAGCATGCGCGGCAGGAAGCCGTCGCGAGCCAGGATCGATCCCAACACCGGGAATCCGTTGAAGGCGGTGTTGGCCGCCAGGAACAGGATCACCATGGTGGCGGTGATCACGAAGTAGAAGCCGATCGGGAATTGGTCGAAGACCGTATGGCCCAACTGCCCCATCACCGTCTCGTGGGCGACGTCAGCGGGCACCCCGTTTTGTTCGAAGTGAGAGTTGCCGTCCGGATCGATCATCTTCAGATCGGTCAGATTCGACAGCCAGATGATGCCGCCGAACATGGTGATCGCCACCGCACCCAGCAACGCCAACGTGGTGGCGGCATTGCGGCTCTTCGGCTCACGAAAGGCAGGCACTCCGTTGGAGATCGCCTCCACACCGGTCAGGGCCGCTGATCCGGAGGAGAACGCCCGTGCCAGCAAGGCCGCCATCGCCAAACCAATGAAAGGTTCGTAGTCCGAGGAACCGACCACCTCATAGGGCGCGGTCGGGGCACTGAGGTGCTCCCCCAGGCCAAAGATGCGGAACAGACCCCAGGCGATCATGCCCAGCACCGCGATCATGAAGCCATAGGTGGGCACTGCGAAGAAGGATCCCGACTCACGCACCCCGCGCAGGTTCATACCCATCAGGATCAGCACCACCACGGCCGCCCACAGCCCCTCATTTCCGGCAAGGAAGGGGATCATGGCCTTGGCATTCTGAACCCCCGAGGACACCGACACCGCCACGGTCAGCACATAATCGACCAGCAAGGCGCTGGCCACCACCATGCCGGCGGTGGGGCCCAGGTTCACGGTGGCGACCTCGTAGTCACCACCACCAGAGGGATAGGCGTGCACGGTCTGCCGGTAGGACATGATCACCAAGAACATGACCACGGCCACCGCAATCGCGATCTGCCAGGAGAAGGCGAATCCGGCCATGCCTGCCAAGGACAGTGTCAGCAGGATCTCGTCCGGGGCGTACGCAACTGAACTCAATGCGTCCGAAGCGAAGACCGGCAAGGCGATCCGCTTGGGCAGCAGAGTCTCTCCAAGCTGGGTGCTGGCGAGCTTCCTGCCCACCAGCAACCGCTTCACGAAGTCAGCGACGTTCACGACTGAGAACCTTATGCCCAATCGGGCCGCTGGGTTGGATGATGCGGCATCGCGGGACGCGCCGCGCCACCGGCTGAGGGGAGATCACCCGCGCGCCATCGGATTGATAGGGTCACCATTGTCAGGTCAGTGACGGCGCTTTGGAGGCAACGGCGATGCATATCGTCATCATGGGCTGCGGACGCGTGGGGTCATCCCTGGCCCGCGCCTTGGAGCGACGCGGCCACTCGGTGGCCGTGATCGATCTTGCTCAGGATTCGTTCCGTCGGCTCGGCCCGGAGTTCCAGGGCAAGACGGTCAAGGGTGTTGGTTTCGACCGCCAGGTGCTGGTGCGGGCCGGGATCGAACGCGCTGACGGATTCGCTGCGGTCTCCAGCGGCGACAACTCCAACATCTTGGCTGCTCGAGTGGTTCGCGAGACCTTCCAGGTGACCAATGTCGTGGCGCGCATCTACGACCAGGGGCGCGCCGAGGTCTACGAGCGATTGGGCATTCCCAGCGTCGCGACGGTGCGCTGGGCGGCTGACCAGGTGTTGCGTCGGCTGCTGCCCTCGGGTTCGGAGCCGCAGTGGCGGGACCCGTCAGGCACGGTGAGACTCATCGAGGTCCACGTGGACCCGGATTGGGTCGGTACCAAGGTGATTCAGATGGAGTCCGCTGCGCGGTGTCGGATTCCGTTCTTGATGCGCTTCGGCACTGGCCTGGTGCCCGACGACCGCACTGTGTTCCAGGATGGCGACCTGATCTACGCCGCTGTGACCCACGACCAGGTGAACGATGTCGAGGACACCCTCGGCGCACCGCCGGTGAAGCACTAGGAGGACGGGCGGATGCGTGTAGCTATCGCCGGAGCCGGCAACGTTGGGCGCTCGATCGCTCGGGAACTGATCGCCAGCGGGCATCAGATTCTCCTGATCGACCGCGATCCCAATGCGATCAAGCCCGAGAGCGTCCCGGAGGCCGAGTGGCTGTTGGCCGACGCCTGCGAGGTATCGAGCTTGGAGGAAGCCGGCCTGGACACCTGTGATGTCGCCATCGCCGCAACCGGCGATGACAAGGCAAACCTGGTGCATTCACTGTTGGCCAAGACCGAGTTCGGCGTACCCCGCACCGTTGGTCGGGTCAACCACCCGGCCAATGAGTGGATGTTCGACGATCTGTGGGGCGTCGACGTTTCGGTGTCCACACCACGGCTGATGTGTGCCCTGGTCGAGGAAGCGGTCACCGTCGGCGACCTGGTGCGACTGTTCAGTTTCCGCGGCGGTCACGCCAATCTGGTGGAGATGACTCTTCCGGAGGAATCGCCGCGAGTGGGCAGCCGGGTCTCCGACCTCTCACTACCCGGCGATGCAGTGCTGGTGGCCATCATCCGCGATGGAGCCGCCCGGGCACCCGAGCGCGACGCTGCACTGGAGGCCGACGACGAGCTTCTCTTCCTCGCACCTTCGGAGTCCGAGCCGGAGTTGGCTCAGTACCTCATGCCGAGGGCGCCCCGCGACGCCTGATCAGTCGGCGATGAGCTCGTAGCGCGGGTTGTACAGCGACCGCTTGCCGTCCACACACGACACCCGCCCGCCCACCAGCATTTCGCGCCCCGCCAGCACCCCGGGAATCTCGCGCCGTCCCATCCAGATCAGCGTGATCGATCCGGAACCATCGCTGAGCTCGGCTTCAAGCCAGGGCATGCCTTCGCGCGGCTTCACTGTGAGTTCGGTGATGGTGCCCCGCAACCGGGCCATCTGTCGATCGGTGAGCTCGCCGACCTTGTTGGCGCCCATCTCCTCGGCGGCTCGCTGACGAGCTTCCGATTCGAGTTCGGCGTTCGAGACGCCCAACTTGCGTAACGCCTGCATGAACGGATTGGCCTTGGCCATCAGCCGACTCCCTCGGGCAAGGTCATGGTGATGGGTTCCCCCGGTACCCGCGGTTCGCTGCCGCGGCGAACCACCAGATTGCGGAAGAACTCCAGGAACGGTGCAGCCTTGGTCTCATCGGCCGGATCCAGCGCCGCAGCACCGAGCAGCGTGCCACGCAGCATCCAGCGGGGACCCTCGGCGTACCAGATCCGGGACACATGGAACAGTCGCTCACGCTTCGGGCCGGGCTGCGGAATAACGCGTCGCAGCTCCGGGCCGAACGGCCCGATCACTTCCTCGACGGTCCCGTCGGCCTCGGCGGCCTCCTGCGTTGCCGCGGCGCGGTGCTCGGCAGCCAAGCCGCCACTGGCAGGGGCGGCGAACAAGGCGATTTCCAGGCCGGATTCTGCCCACACTCCGGTCACCGCCAGCACATTGCGGGTCGCTTCATCGACCTGAAGCTGCAGGTTGAGACCCTCCCAAGGGGTGAGAATCAGCGTGCCCAGGTCGATGCGCTCGATCTCGTCGCCGGCCAATTCCACCTCGCTGAGGTCGAACGGCCCGTCCTCCCGCCAATCGATCCCATCGGTATCGATGTCGTCGCCTTCGGCATCAGCGGCCACGACCTCGCTCAGGTCGGCGTCAAGGTCGTCGTCGACGCCGATCGCGTCCTGACTCGAACTCTCGCTGCTGCGCTTACGTCCAAACTTCACTGGTCTCCCTCAGTTCTCGCCGCAGGTGCGGCCCATTCGGCGATTCCCCCGGTGGATCCGTAGCCGCCGTCGCCGCGGTCGGTCTCGGATAGCTCGCTGACTTCCACGAAATCCACAGCGGCAACCTGCTGCACCACCAACTGCGCAATCAAGTCTCCCCGACTCAACCGAATCGGAGTATGCGTATCGGTGTTCAGCAAGCAAACCTTGATCTCGCCGCGATAGCCGGCATCGATCGTGCCCGGGGCGTTCACGATCGTCAGCCCGGTACGGGCGGCAAGGCCCGATCGCGGATGAACGAAACCCGCCCATCCTTCCGGCAGCGCGAGAGCGATGCCGGTCGGTACTACGCGGCGCTCGCCCGGCTGCAGCACGCAATCGGTCCGGATAGGCAGGTCGGCACCGGCATCACCGGGACGCGCATAGCGCGGCATCGGAAGCTCTGGGTCCAACCTGACCAGCTGCACGCTGACCGCTGACGAACTCCGTACAGTCACCGTGGCAGTCTAGCCACCCTGGCAGCGGTCGCTGATCGCAGTTCGTTGCCATACCGCTGCCGACTTGGCATGATGCCTGAAGGAGGACTTTGTGAACACTTCCCAGCGACTGCTCTGGAACATCTACGCGGGTGCGGTGGCCACTGTCGCCACCGTGGTGGCCCAGAAGGCTGTGACTGCCGCCTGGGAGTTGGCCACGGGCGACCAGCCGCCGGAGCCGAATGACCCTGACGTGCCGCTGCGGCGCGCGCTGACCTGGGCGATCGCCAGCGGCGTCGGAATTGGGCTGACACAGTTGCTGCTCAACCGATTCGCGGCCAAGCGGTGGTTTCAGGCCATGGGCGCGAAAGCACCGGCCTTCGGCAAGACCAGAGTGACGATCTGAGACTCAGCCGGCGCAGTCCACGCAGTAGCTGACGCCTTTCTTGGTCACCGCAACCTGGCTGCGGTGCTTGACCAAGAAGCACGATCCACAGGTGAACTCATCGGCCTGCCTGGGCAGCACCCGAACGGTGAGTTCTTCGTGGGACAGATCGGCACCGGGCAGCTCAAAGGCCTCAGCAGCCTCGACCTCGTCCTCATCGACCTTCCCAGAGTTCTTGTCGTTGCGGCGAGTCTTCAGCTCCTCGATCGAGTCTTCACTCTCCTCGTCGGTCTTACGCGGAGCGTCGTAATCGGTAGCCATTGGCGGGGAATTCCATCTGTAGTAGTGCCTGGAGGTGTAACGGGCGCAATAGTGCCAGCAATGGATAGCACATCTTGCCACCTGTTGTATTCCCGTTCATGCGATTGGACACCGGAGATCCGGCCCAGCCACCGCCCTGAACGGGTAACGGGTTGGTAGGTTACCTGCTAACACCTACGGAGGTGGCATCATGGCTCAGCGGTTCGGAACGAACCACCCATCCGAAATCGGGAGCCCGACGTCACCCCCTTCAGAGCTGGAGATCCCCATGGAGAGCGCACTCAGCCCACGCGAGATCCAGTCGCGGGTGCGTGCAGGCGACTCGGTGGAGGATGTCGCCCGCGTCGCAGGCGTGACCGTGGAGTGGGTGGAACCCTATGCCGGCCCGGTGATTGCTGAGCGCGAGTACATTGCCCAGCTCGCCCGCGGGCACCAGGTCCGTCGCAGTGGCGAGACCGTGCCCCATAGATCCTTGGGCCAGGTCGTGGAAGACCGCCTAGCCTCCCGTGGGGTGGACGTGAAGACCCTCACCTGGGACGCCTGGCGTCTCGAAGGCCGCCGGTGGCTGGTTCAGGCTCGTTATGAATCCGGCAAGTCACACCGCGAAGCCAACTTCGTCTATGACGCTAGCGGTCGATTCTCGCTGGCCGACAACGACGAAGCCCTGTGGCTGCTCGGGCTGCACTCCACCTCCCACGGCCCGCAGCCTGGGCGCCGTCGCCGCGAAGACGAATCCGAGCCCACCGTCGATCTCAATGACGACATTGCGCTGGTCCGGGTGGTGCAGCCTCGAGCCGATGAGCTCCCCGACCTCGACCACACCGACTCCGACAACGACAGCGATGCCGATGACGCCTACACCGAAGCCGAGTTGGCCGAGGTGAACGGCGTCTATGACATCGTGTCGCCACGGTCGGGTATGGACGTCCTCTACGACATGTTGTCGGGATTCGATGAAGACTCGGTGCAGATCTATGCCGGTCTGATCCGTGACGGCCAACGAGATGCACCCACCACGTCTTCGGAAGCTGACCCCGAGGACCACACCGAGCCGATCGCCGGCCGCAAACGCGCCACGAACACCGAAGCGACCGAGCCAGCATCACCCGAGGACGAACAGCCGCCGCTGGTCGGTGACACCAACGCTGAGGACAACGCGCCGACGGCGGAAGCCGAAGCTGGCGTCGAAGAGGCACAGCCGGCCCCTGAGCCACCGCGGACGCGCCGTAAACGCGCCCAGGTGCCCAGTTGGGACGAGATCATGTTCGGCTCGCCCAAGAACCCTTCCTGAGAGCTGGTGCGCGATCAGGACTCGCCGAAAGGCAGCGGTTCGGGGCTCAATGTGACTGCGGCGACCTGAGCGGTCACTCGTCGGCGGTGGTGGCGCCGACACAGCACCTGGTAGGCAACCTCGTGGTGGGAATCGGTATCCCCCACGACCACCTGGCTGCCCTCGGTGACCATGGCCCCGCCGACGGTACGGGCATTGTGTGTGGCCGGTTCGCCGCACCAACACCTCGGCCGCACCTGCAGCATCTCCATGCGGTCACACAGTTCGACCAGTCGCTGTGAGGCCGGGAACAACTCGGTGCGGAAGTCCGTCAGGATCCCGAAGCAGAAGACGTCGATTTGCAGCTCATCGGTGATGCGGGCCAGTTGATCGACATGCGCGGGCTCGTAGAACTGCGCTTCATCGCACACCAGGAAGTCCACCCGTCGACCGTTGGTCAGTTCCGTGACCACGTAGGTCCAGAAGTCGAACTCGGCGGTGACTTCGAGGGCCTGCCGGGTCAACCCGATTCGAGAGGTGATCGTGGCTTGACCGGACCGGTCCAGCATGGTGAACAGCCGACCCTCGCGTTTGGCCTGAGTCTCGGTGTAGGCGACTTGGAGTGCCAATGTCGACTTTCCGCAGTCCATGGGACCGGTGAAATAGGTCAGTTCCGCCACTGAGTCATCTCCTGTCGTGCCTGCTGCTCTCGTGCCCTGGTGAGTCGCTTCGCCATCAATCGATGAGTAGCGGCACCGTCATTTCGGCAGTCGATAGCGATCCATGCATACCGATCAGGCGGAACTCTCCAGGGAACTTCCGGCTGAGTATCGCACCATCATCGGACATCGCCACCACGACGTCCCCGAAGCGGTCGGCGAACCGCGGCGCCAAGGGTCCGAACCAGCCGGCCTCGATGGCCTCGCTGCGGGTGAGCACCCAGGCGCGGTCGCCCAGTCGGCGGCGCCACCGCTCGGCCACCTGCTGGCCCGTGCCCGGCGTAGTCATCAGATGTCGGAACCGGGCTTCGCCGGCCACGGCAATCACATCGGCCATCAGTTGGGACTCATCATCGATGATCACCCGCGAATCCTCGGTCACGTCGACCATGCCGTGATCTGCGGTGACCAACAGTCGAACATCGTCGGGGAGCCTTTCGCGCAGGACGCGGGCAAGCCGGTCGACCCAGGCCAGGGCGTCCCGCCAGGCCGAGGAATCCACACCTTCGGGATGGCCGGTCTTGTCCAAGAGGCGCTCATAGCAGTAGGTGAGGTTGCGCCCGCCGATAGCGGCGGCTGTGTTCACCAGTTCAGTGCGCTCGTCGAGGTCGCCCTCACTGCTCACCCCTAAGAAGTTCGGGTCGCGCAGCGCCAGTTCGGTCAGGCCGGTCGCGGCGAAGGCCGCCGGGGCGACCGTTGCGGTGCCGATCCCCGCTTTGGCGAATCGCTCGAAGGAGGTGAGTTGGGGCTGCACGTCGATCCCATACAGCCCGGAGGCCCACCGCAGGGCGTTGAGCACCTCACCCAGTGGTGGGTACCAGAAGGAATACCCGGCCACGCCGTGAGCCCCCGGCGCCAGACCGGTTCCGAAGCTGGTGATCGAGGTCGCGGTGGTGCTCGGCACACCGCAGGTCAGCGACGGGCCGTTGAGGCTGCTCAAGTAGGGGGCAAGCTCGCTGTGGCGCGCCAACTGCTCCGTGCCCAGGCCGTCGATGAGCAGCACCACATAGCGCTGCGACTCCGGCAGTCCCAGGACGTCGCTGGAACCGAGTCCCAGGTGTGCACCCACGCTGGGCAGCAGGTCGGCCAGGGTATTCACCCCGTAGGCCGGTACCACCGGGGAAATCATGCGCTCCTGCCGCCCACCCTTTGCAGGGCGGTGGCGAAGCCGACCAATTGGCGTACCTTGTCGGGACCGTCGCCGGCGGCGCTGATGCGCACCGTCAGATCTTCAGCAGCCGCCACTCCGGTCAGCCCATGATCAGCTTCGCAGGAGGGATCGCTGCAGTGCGCCGGCTCCAGATCGAGTCGACTCATTGTGCCCCAGGCGACCGCCAGCCAGGTTTCCACCACTGCAGCTCGTCCCGAGCCGTACTGCTCGGCGTTGCCGACGACCTGGCTGAGTGCCACCGAGGTGATCTTGTGCAGCGGCACCGACTCTGTCGTCGTGAGGGCTTGCCCGGTCTTGCCCGGTTCGTTGTTCTCATCGGTGTGCGAGACCAACAGTCGACTCGGCGTCAGCACCAGCACCGACATGTGGCGCTGGATCTCGTCACGGTTGAAGGTGGCCTCTTGGTGCACCAGATGGGCGACCACCGGCTCCTCACCCAGCGCCATCGCCACGGTGTCGGCAACCAGTTCGGGAAAGTAGCGACAGCTATCGATGTCGCGACCCAGATCTGCGGGCAGCCGGCCAGAACCCGAAGTGCTCATTCACTCATCCTCGCACGCGCGTGCGGTCGACCCAAAAGTCCCGCGCCACCATTAGGGTATTCACCGTGAGCACCCGTCCCTTCATCGCAGCCCGGGTCGAGGAGTTCATCGATCGGCGCATCGAGGCTCTGCTGCGTGGTCTTGGTTGGCGTGAGCGCGTCATCTGCTACACCGGCTACGGCAGCAGCGAACAGCTTCGGGTGCTGGGCCGGGTGATCCTGGTCCCGCATCGAGCGCGAACCACCTTCGGCAAAGCCACCGAAGAACTGATTCGGCGCCGAGGCTTCCGGAACTTCTTCAGCGCCGCCCGGGTGCGGGCACCGTTCACTGTCACCGTCAATGGACGCACCGTCCACGGCGTCACCGACCGCGGCGGCTATATCGACCTGCGGGTGCGCGACCACGGCCTGCAGCCCGGTTGGGAACAGGTCGAGGTGCAGACCGCAGAGTCCGAACCCGAATGGGCCGCCGTGCACGTCATCGCGGACTCCGCGCGATTCGGCCTGATTTCGGACATCGACGACACCATCATTTCGACTTTTCTGCCGCGGCCTATGATCGCTGCCTGGAACTCCTTCATTCGCGACGAGTCGGCGCGCCAAGCCGTCCCGGGAATGGCTCGAATGTACGCCTCGATGCTGGCCCGCCACCCGGGGGCTCCGGTGGTCTACCTCTCGACCGGAGCCTGGAACACCCACGGATTCCTGGCCCGCTTCCTGAAGCGGCACAACTTCCCGCCGGGCCCCATGCTGCTCACCGACTGGGGGCCCACCAACACCGGCTGGTTCCGCTCTGGCTGGGAGCACAAGGCCGCCGCCTTGTTGCAACTCACTCGGGATTTCCCGCAGATCTCCTGGCTGCTCGTCGGCGACGACGGACAGCACGACCCAGCGATCTACACCGAGTTCGCCCGCATCGCACCCGATCGGGTCCGAGCGATCGCAATCCGGCAGCTCACCGCGGCCGAACAAGTACTCGCCCACGGCACCACTGGCATGATCGACCCCGACGACGAGGTCGCCGATATCCCGTGGGTGTCCGCCCCGGACGGGCGTGGCCTGCTGTCCGAATTGGACCGCCTGCTTCACCATGATTGAAACCCGCAAGAAAGGCCAGCGCACGCACTATGGTCGCCAAACCACCGCCGGTTGAGGATGACTTCGCCGAACGCATCGTCGATGTCGATGTCTCCGCCGAGATGGAATCCAGCTTCCTGGAGTACGCCTATTCGGTGATCTACTCCCGGGCCCTTCCCGACGCCCGTGACGGTCTCAAGCCGGTGCAACGGCGGATCCTGTACGGCATGGACCAGATGCGAATCCGGCCTGACGCTTCGCATGTGAAGTGCTCGCGGGTGGTGGGTCAGGTCATGGGTCTTTATCACCCTCACGGCGACTCCGCGATTTATGAGGCACTGGTCCGATTGGGCCAATCGTGGTCGATGCGCCTGCCCACTGTCGACGGCCATGGCAACTTCGGCTCCCTGGACGCCGGCCCGGCGGCAATGCGGTATACCGAGTGCCGGATGGCCCCAGCCGCGGTGGCGATGACGGCCGATATCGAGTCCGACACAGTCGATTTCCGCCCCAACTATGACGGCAAGGAGACCGAGCCGGTCGTGCTGCCGGCAGCGTTCCCGAACCTGTTGGTGAACGGCGGCACCGGCATCGCAGTCGGTATGGCCACCAACATCGCCCCGCACAATCTCGGCGAAGTGGTGCAGGCCCTGAAGCATCTGCTGTATCACCCCGACGCTGATGTCGAAGAACTCATGCGCTTCATTCCGGGGCCCGACTTCCCCACCGGCGGCAAGATCATCGGCCTGGATGGGGTTCGCGATGCCTATCTGACCGGTCGAGGTCAGTTCAAGATCCGCGCCACGGCCCGGATCGAGCAGGTCAGTCCCCGCCGCAAGGGCATCGTGGTCACCGAGTTGCCCTACCAGGTGGGTCCGGAGAAGATCATCGAGCAGGTCAAGACCCTGGTCACCAGCAAGAAGCTGACCGGTATTTCCGACATCAAGGACCTCACCGATCTGGCCAACGGCACCCGGCTGGTGATCGAGGTCAAGAACGGCATCAATCCCGAGGTTCTGCTCGAGCAGCTTTATCGCCACACCAAGCTCGAGGACTCCTTTGCGGCCAACAATGTCGCCTTGGTGGATGGTCAACCCACCACCATGACCTTGCGTCAGATGCTGACGGTTTACCTCGGCCATCGGCTGGAGGTGGTTCGCCGCCGATCGGCCTTCCTGCTCGGCAAAGCCCAGGATCGGCTGCATCTGGTCGAAGGCCTGTTGTTGGCCATCGTGGACATCGACGATGTGATCGCCATCATCCGGTCCTCTGACGACGTCGGCCAGGCCAGAGCCCGATTGATGGAGGCCTTCGACCTCACCGAGGTTCAGGCGAATTACATCCTGGACATGCAACTGCGCCGGCTCACCAAGTTCAGTCGTATCGACCTGGAGTCCGAAAGGGACAAGCTGCTGGGCACGATTGCGCAGTTGCAGGAGATCCTCGATTCCGACGTCCGGCTGCGCGCGGTGGTGGCATCTGAACTCGACGACGTCGCTCGTACCCACGGCACACCGCGGCGCACGGTCCTGTTGGCCTCGGCGGGTAACCAGGTCACGGCGTCGCAGGCCGCCGCTTCGTTGGAGATCGCTGATGATCCCTGCTGGGTGATGCTGTCCTCGGCCGGGCTGTTGGCCCGCACCGACAATGACGAGCCCCTGCCCAGCTCCGGTCCGCGGGCCATGCACGATGTGATCGTGGCGGCGGTGCGGACCACCGCCCGCGGCGATTTCGCCGTCTTCACCAACTCCGGACGGCTGCTGCGCGGCCATGCCATCGAGGTACCGTCGGTGCCGGTGACAGCGGCCGCTCCGAACCTGCAGGGCGGATCTCCCGCGGTTGAGTTGCTGGCACTTCAACCCGGCGAGCGGATCGTCGGCTTGGGGACCGTGACGGATCGGACCTTCGGTTGGGCGTTGGGTACCCGCCGCGGAGTCGTCAAGCGAGTGAATCCAGAGATCATCACCAAGGATGCCTGGGATGTGATCCGACTCGACGACGGCGACGAGGTCGTCGGCGCGGTGGAACTGAGCCACGATCTGGTCGAACTCGTGTTCATCACCAGCGACGCCCAACTGCTGCACTTCCCCGCCGCAGGCGTGCGCCCACAGGGGCGTTCCGGCGGAGGTATGGCCGGAATCAGGCTCTCCACGGATGCTCAGGTCGTGTTTTTCGGCGCCACGGCGGTGGCCGACGCCAGCGTGGTGACGGTGGCCGGATCGTCGACCGCCCTGCCCGGAACCGACTCCGGCAGTATCAAGGTGACCCCGCTGGCCGAGTATCCGGCTAAGGGTCGTGCCACCGGTGGAGTTCGCTGCCAGCGTTTCTTGAAGGGCGAGGATGTCCTGCTCACCGCATGGGCCGGGCCTGATCCGGCGATCGCCGCAGCAGACAGCGGTGCCCCGATCGATCTACCGGCTCCAGACCCCAGGCGTGACGCCTCCGGGGCCGCCATGCCGCAGCCGCTGGCCGCGATCGGTTCGCGCTACCACTCCTGAGCTCTCGACTAGGGTGGCGCCATGCTGAACCGCTTCGACGATCTCCTGGACGCCAATCGGCGCTACGCGACCTCGGCGCCACGCAATTTCGATGGCTATGCCCACGCCGGCGTCGCGGTCGTGACCTGCATGGACTCTCGGCTGCAGCCCTTGGAGATGGTGGGTCTATTCCTGGGAGAGGCCAAGATCTTGCGCACCCCCGGCGGACACGTCACTCCCGATGCGCTCACCGGATGTGTACTCGGGGTCAACCTGCTCAAGGTGACCCGGATTCTGATCATCAGTCACTCACGCTGCGCCATGGCCAGCGCCGCCGAAGCCGAGGTCAAGCGCCGCGTCAGCGAGGCTTCCGGCCTCGATACCAGCGGCTACGACTTCGGTGCCGACCCTGACCAACTCGCCCATTTGCGGACCGACGTGAACCTGGTCGCCAACCATCCGCTGATCCGCGGACGGGCCGTCGTGGGCGGCTTCCACTACGACGTCGACACCGGCCTGATGGAACAGATCTGCTAAGACCTCATGCATCAATGCGGTCGGCATCCAGACTGTAGGCACCTTCGATGATGAACTGCTTACGTGGGGCCACGTCGTTGCCCATGAGCTTCTCGAAGGTGGCTTCGGCGGCTTCAGCCTCGTCTACCGTGAGCCGACGCAACATGCGATGGCGAGGGTTCATGGTGGTGTCGGCCAGTTGGTCGGCATCCATCTCGCCGAGTCCCTTGTACCGTTGCGGTTCTTTGAACCCCTGGCCGCGTTTGGTCAGTTCGGCCAGTTTGCGACGGTATTCGGCCTCGCTGTAGGTGTACAGATATTTCTCCTGACCCTTCTTCGGATTGGTCAGTTCGAATCGGTGCAGCGGCGGGACCGCGCTGTAGATGCGGCCGGCAGCGACCATGGGCCGCATGTACTTGAAGAACAACGTCGCCAGCAGGGTGCGGATGTGGGCGCCGTCGGCATCGGCGTCAGCCATGAAGATGATTTTGGAGTAGCGCGCCGCGTCCAGATCGAAGGTGCGCCCGGAGCCGGCACCCACTACTTGAATGATCGACGCGCATTCGGCGTTCTTCAGCATGTCCCCCACCGACGCCTTCTGAACGTTGAGGATCTTGCCGCGGATCGGAAGCAGCGCCTGGAACTCGGAGTTGCGAGCCAGCTTCGCCGTGCCGAGGGCGGAGTCGCCCTCCACGATGAACAACTCGGTGCGTTCCAGATCAGTGCTGCGGCAATCGGCCAGTTTCGCCGGGAGCGTCGAGGATTCCAGGGCGTTCTTGCGACGCTGGGCCTCTTTGTGTGCCCGCGCCTGAACCCGGGTTCGCGAGGCCGATACGACCTTCTCCATGACGGCCCGCGCCTGGCTGCGCAAAGCTGCCTTGTTGGACGTGAGGAAGCGGCCGAGTTCGGCCTCAACGACCTTGGCTACCAGCCGGGTGACCGGGGGCGTGCCCAGCACCTCCTTGGTCTGTCCCTCGAACTGCGGTTCGGCCAAGCGGACGGTGACCACAGCAGTCAGCCCCTCCAGCACATCGTCCTTGACGATCTCCTCATTGGCCTTCAACAACCGGGTGCCGTCCAGCCCTCGCACGAAGGCGCGGGTCAATCCTCGCTCAAAGCCCGAGACATGGGTGCCCCCCTTGGGCGTTGCGATGATGTTCACGAAAGAGGACACCTGTGCGTCGTAGCTGTTGGTCCAGCGCAGCGCGATGTCGACGCTCAGGTCACGCTCAACGTCGGTCGGGGTCATCGCTCCGTCGTCGTCGAGCATCGGCACCGTCTCGGTGAAGGAATCCTCCCCCTGCAGCCGGATGACCTCCGTGACCGGGTCGCCTTTGGCCAGGTAGTCGCAGAACTCACCGATGCCGCCGTCATGTTTGAACACTTCACTGACCGGTTCCTCGCCGCGGGAGTCAGTGACCGACAGGGCCAAGCCAGGCACCAGAAAGCTGGTCTGTCGTGCCCGGGCCAGCAGCTGGTTCAGTGAGAGTTCGGCGCCGGGCAAGAAGATCTGGCGATCGGGCCAGTACCGGATTCGGGTACCGGTCACGTTCTTGCCGACGCGCCCGGTCTTGCGTAATCCGCCACCGGGACTGAACGGGGCATCGGGTCCGTCACCGTCGAAAACGCCAGGCACGCCGCGACGGAAGCTCATCGACCACGTCGCGCCGTTGCGGTCGACGTCGACGTCCAGGCGTGAGGACAGTGCGTTAACTACTGATGCCCCTACACCGTGCAGTCCGCCGGTGGCGTTGTAGGACCCGGCGCCGAACTTGCCGCCGGCGTGGAGCTTGGTGAACACCACCTCCACCCCGGTGAGCTTGGTGCGCGGTTCGATATCCACCGGGATCCCTCGAGCGACATCATCGACGCGGATCGAGCCGTCGGCAGCCAACTCCACGGTGATCCGTTCCCCGTAGCCGGCCAGGGCTTCGTCGACGGCATTGTCGATGATTTCCCACAGGCAGTGCATCAACCCCCGGGTATCGGTGGAGCCGATGTACATGGCAGGCCGCTTGCGTACTGCTTCGAGTCCTTCCAGCACGAGCAGATGCCGTGCTTCGTAGTCCCTGCCTTCGGCTGCTTTGGTCGCGCTCACCGACGAAGATTATCTCGGGAACGTAACAGTTGTGCGTATTCGAGTAACGGTGTCGCTCGTGGTTCACTCGCAGTTGTCTTCAGGTGCATACACTGAAGACGGCTGGGAACAAAGTTGGCACTCGCCGATGTTGATCCCGGTGCCGGACACTCATCAGAGTGAGAAAGTGAGGAACACCATGAGCAGCACCGTAGTCGAGCCCCTGACCACGGCCGATCGTTGTGATCGCTGTGGAGCGCAGGCATACCTGCGAGTAACCCTCACCTCCGGCGGCGAGCTTCTCTTCTGCGCTCACCACGCAAAGGCGCACTCTGACAAGCTCAGCCAGGTCGCTCTGCACATCCAGGACGAGACCGACAAGCTGGCCTGACCGGCCACACGACGTCGAAGGGCCCTGGGAGAGCATCCCAGGGCCCTTTCGTTTCGCCTGCGATACTGCAGGACATGCACACCATTGATGCCGTCCTCGGAGACCTGACTGTCGAAGTCGCCGATGCGTTGGTGAACGCCGCCAACGCCACTCTGCTGGGCGGCGGTGGCGTCGATGGGGCGCTCCATGCCGCTGCGGGTCCGAGTCTGTTGGAGGCCTGTCGGCGGGTGCGCCGTACCCAATGGCACGACGGCCTGCCGGTCGGCGAAGCTGTCGCCACACCAGCGGGACTTCTACCGGCGCGCTGGGTGATCCACACCGTGGGTCCGAACCGCCACCGTGGCGAGGACGACGAGTCTCTGCTGGCGTCCTGCTACACCCGCAGTTTGGACGTTGCTGTCGATCTGGGCGCCCGGTCGGTCGCCTTTCCGGCGATCGGCGCCGGAGCCTACGGCTGGGAGCCCCAGGCTGCTGCTCGCATCGCCGTGCTCGCTGTCGCGTCCCATCCGCGCACCGGCATTGAGCGGGTGCGTTTCGTGCTGTTCAACCGCACGCTGCATGAGGCATTCGTGGCCGCGTTGGAGGCTTTGATCTGATGACGAGATTGCCCTACGGCTCGTGGCCGTCTCCGATCAGTCCCCGTGATCTCACCCGTGGTGCGATCAAGCTCTCCCCCGGTGTCGTCGACGGCGAGGTCGAGTATTGGACCGAGGGCCACCCCGACCAAGCCGGACGCATCAGCCTGTGGCGCCGCGACGCCTCCGGCACGACGACCGACCTCACCCCGCAGCTGAATATCCGCACCGGTGTGAACGAATACGGTGGTGGTGCCTGGACCGTGGCCGATGGCGTGGTGGTCTACTCTCGTTGGCCTGACGGCGCGCTCTTCCTGCTCCGACCTGATGGGACCCCGCGTCCGTTGGCCCCCGGCGACGGCCTGCGCTACGCGAGCCTGTCGCTGCACCCCGAGCACGACGTGTTGCTGGCGGTTCGGGAGGATCATCGCGGCGAGGGCTCCGCAACCCAGGTGATTGTCGCGCTCAGGTTGGGTTCGGATAACGCAGACGGCGGCAGGATCGTGGCCCACGGCGCTGACTTCTACGCCCATCCGAGCCTCTCCGCCCAGGGACGGCTTGCTTGGTGTGAGTGGAATCTGCCCGACATGCCTTGGGATCGGGCCAACATTGTGGTCGCCGATCTGGCTGATCCTGACCAGACCACCGCTGTCGCCTCCGCCCCGGGAGTATCGGCGCTGTATCCGGCCTGGGCCCCGGACGGTGCGCTGCTCTATCTCAGCGATGCCGACGGCTTTTGGAACTTCCGGCGCTGGCACCACGGCCGCAGTGTCGCGCTCCGCCCGGCGCTCGCCGACTTCTGCGGGCCGCTGTGGGTCTTGGAGCCGGTGCCGTACAGCATCATTGACGCCCATCGGGTGGGGTGCTCCTGGAGTGTCGATGGCTTCGACAGGCTGGGGGTGCTCAGCTTTGACGACGATGGCTGCCCCGGGGAACTGACGGAGGTGGCCACTGAGGCGATCACCGTCCAGGTGTCGGGCACCGGCCCGGTTGCCCTGGCTCGCTTCGGCTATGCCGACCGCCCCGCTGAGTTGGTTCGTCTGGATTGGGCCACCGGTCAGACGATCACCCGTCAGCAGGAGGCGCCACCGCCGGCGGCGACGCTGGCTGTCTCTGTGGCTCAGCCCTTCGACTGGCTCGGCGAGGCCGGCCCGGTGCACGGCTGGTACTACCCGCCCAGCAACGCCGGGTGCCGCGGTCTTGCCGACGAACGCCCGCCAGTGCAGGTGTGGAGCCATGGCGGGCCCACCGGTTTCGCCCGACCAGAGTTCAACGTGGCGGTGCAGTTCTGGACTTCTCGCGGCATCGGCATCTTGGATGTGAACTATTCCGGTTCGACTGGCTACGGGCGGGCCTACCGGGAGCGATTGAAGGGCCGCTGGGGCCTGCTGGACGTCTCTGACTGTGTTGCCGGGGTGCAGGCCTTGTCCGACGCCGGCGACGCCGATCGGGCCCGGTTGAGCATACGGGGTGGGTCGGCCGGTGGATTCACGACCCTGGCCGCCTTGACCTTCAGCGATGTCTTCGCTGCCGGGATCAGCCTGTACGGCATCGGGAACCTGGAGACCTTGGCCACCGATACCCACAAGTTCGAGTCACGTTACCTAGACAGCCTCGTCGCGCCCTACCCCGCTGGACGCCAACAGTATCTGGATCGTTCGCCGATCAATCACTTGGATCAACTCAGCTGTCCGATGCTGATCCTGCAGGGCGCCGATGACACCGTGGTTCTCCCCGACCAGGCCGAGACCATGGCGGCCGCTGTTGCCGCAAAGGGTCTCCCGGTACGACTACGCGTCTTTCCCGGCGAGGGCCATGGCTTCCGTAAGGCAGAGACGATCATCGCTGTCGCCGACGAGGCTTTGGCATTCCTCGGCGAGGTACACGGTTTCGTCCCGTCTGGGACGCCTATCGCAGCTTCTCCCGACCAGGCCGGTGGTCCGGTTTCGGCATGACGGTCTGGGGCACGTCGGGTTCTGCTGCCGGCTGCGGAACCATGCCCGCCATCGCGCCCTGCGCCACAATGCCGCGGGTTCCCCGGCGCAATCGCACCTCCACTTCACCGGCGATGCGGGTCAACAGGTAGTTCAGCACGATGTACATCGCGGCCAGCACGAACAGTGTGGGGATCAGGTTTCCGTAGCGGGTGGACAAGTTGGTGCCGGCTCGCAGCAGTTCGGAGTAGGCGATCATCGAACCCAATGCGGAGTCCTTCAAGATGACCACCAACTGGCTCAGCATGGACGGCAGCATGGCCGTGATGGCCTGCGGCAACAGCACAATGCGCAAAGTCTGGAACGGCGTCAGCCCGATGGCCAGCCCCGATTCGCGTTGACCTTTCGGCAACGACCCGACCCCAGAGCGCACGAGTTCGGCCAACACGCAGGAGTTGTACACCGTCAGTCCGACCACCACTCCGAACAGTGGCAGCAGGTTTCCGGTCAGGTGGAGCGTGAACAGACCCGCGTAGTAGGCAAAGAGCATCATCATCAGCACCGGAACTGCGCGGAAGAACTCCACGAAGCCCCCCGTGGCCCAGCGAACCCAGGTGTGCTGCGACAGCCGTCCCATCCCCAACAGCAGGCCGAAAATGATCGAGAGCACCACCGAAATCAACGCCGCGACCAGCGTGCCAATCAGCCCGGGGATCAGATAGGCGCTCCAGCTCTGCGGATCCAGGAACGGCAGCCACTTCTCGGCGGTGAACTGGTTGTTGTCCGGGTTGGCCAAGCCGACCACGAGCAGGGCGAGCAGGCCGAGGATCGCCAGACTTCCGATTGTCGCGATGATGGCATGTCGTCGGCGGGCCTTGGGGCCCGGTGCGTCGAACAGGATCGACGTTTCTGCCCCACTCATCGTTGCACCGCCAACCGCTGCGAGAGCCAGGTGAACAGCAGACCGATCGGCAAGGTCAGCAGTACGAATCCGGTGGCCATGATGGCGAAGATCCAATACAACAGCGAGCTGTTGAACTCGATCATGTTTCGCATCATGTAGGCCGCTTCGGCCACTCCGACGGTTGCAACGACAGTGGTGTTCTTGGTCAGCGCGATCAGCGTGTTTCCCAGCGGGGAGATCGCACCTCGGAAGGCCTGTGGGAGCACGACATAGCGCAGGCTGGGCCCAAAAGACAGGCCGATGGAGCGGGCGGCCTCTGCCTGCCCCTGGGGCACGGTGTTGATGCCGCTGCGGATTGCCTCGGCGACGAAGGACGCGTGGTAGATGGCGATAGCGACCACTGCCCAGCGAAAGCTGTTGTCGACGATGAAGGTCGGCGAGTTCGGATCAGCCAGGTTCAGTCTCAGTGCATCGGCGAAGCCCAATGAGGTGAGCGCCACAATCAGCGTCAGCGGCGTGTTGCGAACCAGGGTGACATACGCCGAACCGAATCGCTGCAATACCCCGATCGGGGAGACACGCAGGATGGCGATCACGGTTCCGATGATCAGCGAGCCGACCGCGCCCCAGACGGTGAGCTGAATGGTCATCCAGAACGCACCCAGAACGTCATAGGTGGCGAACAACTCCGCTAGTTCACTCATCATCACCTCCTGTGCAGCCGAGGGCGGTTGGCGATTGGGGGCTCGGCTCAGTGACCGAGCCCCCGCTCACTTCTGGGTCAGGAACAGGCGTCCGGGGTGGGTGGATTGACCGCCGCATCGGGTACGAAGCCGGACTGTCCGACGGTGTCGTCCAGCGCCTTCTGCCAGGCACCGTCGCTGACCATCTTCTGCAACGCCGTGTTGATCTTGGTGCACAGTTCGGTGTCGCCCTTCTTGATGCCGACGCCGTAGCGCTCAACGCTGAAGGTCTTGCCGACCACCTTGAACTTGCCCGCGTACTGCGGCTGGGCGGCAAACCCGGCCAGAATCACGTTGTCGGTGGTGACAGCATCGATCGCACCGGAGGCGAGGGCCTCGACGCACTTGGAGTAGGTGTCGTATTCCTTCAACTGAACCTGGTCGGCGAAGTTGTCCTTCACTTTCTGGGCCGAGGTCGACCCGACCACCGAACACAGCTTCTTGCCGTTCAGCGTGTCGGGTCCGGTGATGTCGGTGTTGTCAGCCGCCACCAGGAGGTCCTGACCGGCCACGAAGTACGGTCCGGCGAAGGACACCTTCTTCTTGCGGTCATCGGTGATGGAGTAGGTGGCGAAGATCATGGTCACTTGATCGGACTGCAACATGGTCTCGCGCTGCGCCGAGGGGGTCTCCTTGAACTCGATGTCGGTGTAACCCAACTCCTTGGCGACGTACTTGGCGACCTCCACATCGAAGCCGGTGTAGGTATCACCTTCTTTCAGGCCGAGCCCGGGCTGATCGAATTTGATTCCGATTGCGACCTTCGTATCCGACGTGCTGGGTGAGCTACACGCGGTGAGGCTGATGGCAACCGCCATTGCCGCCGCCAACACCCCAAAAGGTTTCGTCAACTTCATCTTTCCTCCTTGGTTTGGGTACTTCGGTGGGAAATCAGTGGGTGAGGATTTTGCTCAAAAAGTCCTTGGCTCGATCGCTGCGTGGATTGGCGAAGAATTCATCGGGTGTGTTCTCCTCGACGATCTGTCCATCGGACATGAACACCACTCGGTGGGCGGCCTTGTGCGCAAAGCCCATTTCGTGAGTGACCACGATCATGGTCATGCCAGCGCTCGCCAGCGTCACCATGACATCGAGCACCTCATTGACCATCTCTGGGTCCAGCGCCGAGGTCGGCTCGTCGAAGAGGATGACTTTGGGGTCCATGGCCAGTGCCCGTGCGATTGCCACGCGTTGCTGCTGGCCTCCGGAGAGCTGCGCGGGGTACTTCTCGGCCTGGTCGGCGACGCCAACCCGCTCCAGGAGCTCCATTGCGCGCGTCTTGGCAGCATCTGGTCTGAGCCGACGCACCTTGATCGGGCCCAAGGTGACGTTCTCCAGCACCGTCTTGTGCGCGAACAGATTGAACGATTGGAAGACCATACCGACATCGGCACGCAACTGAGCCAGAGCTCGTCCCTCTTCAGGAAGCAGTTTCCCGTCAACGGTGATCGTTCCGGAATCGATGGTCTCCAGTCGATTGATAGCACGACACAGCGTCGACTTCCCCGAGCCCGAGGGACCCAGAATGACCACGACCTCACCGCGACTGACGGTCAGGTCGATATCGGCGAGAACATGCAGAGTTCCGAAGTGCTTATTGACCTGTTTGAGCACGACCAGAGGGTCGTTTTGGGTAGTCGTTGACGTCGATTCGGGCATCGGCATGTCTCGAACCTAATCGAGTCCCGCCCGCAAAAGCCATCGCCTTGAGGTTTCAATCGGGTCACGAAGATGCCGTCGACAAACGGCACAAATGCGATCAGTCCAGGTAGTCGCGCAGCACTTGAGACCGAGATGGATGGCGCAATTTGCTCATCGTCTTGGATTCGATCTGGCGAATCCGCTCCCGTGTCACGCCGTATACCTTGCCGATTTCGTCGAGGGTCTTCGGCTGTCCGTCGGTGAGCCCGAAACGCATGCTCACCACACCGGCCTCGCGTTCGCTGAGGGTGTCCAGCACGTCGTGAAGCTGTTCCTGCAACAGGGTGAAGTTCACCGCCTCGGCCGGAACGACCGCCTCGGAATCTTCGATCAGATCGCCGAACTCGGAGTCGCCGTCCTCACCGAGCGGGGTATGCAAAGAGATCGGCTCGCGACCGTACTTCTGAACCTCGACCACCTTCTCCGGGGTCATGTCCAGTTCCTTGGCCAACTCTTCGGGCGTTGGCTCGCGACCGAGGTCCTGCAGCATCTGACGCTGGACTCGAGCCAGCTTGTTGATGACCTCGACCATGTGCACGGGGATACGAATGGTTCTGGCCTGGTCGGCCATGGCACGCGTGATCGCCTGCTTGATCCACCACGTGGCGTAGGTGGAGAACTTGTAACCCTTGGTGTAATCGAACTTCTCGACCGCACGGATCAGACCCAGATTGCCCTCCTGGATGAGGTCCAAGAACAGCATGCCGCGGCCGGTGTAGCGCTTTGCCAGAGACACCACGAGACGCAGGTTGGCTTCCAGCAGGTGATTCTTGGCGCGACGTCCGTCTTCGGCGATCCACTCCAGATCCTCGCCGTCGGAGCCACCCTTGCCTTCGTTCAGAGTCTCTTCGGCGAACAGTCCGGCCTCGATGCGTTTGGCCAACTGCACTTCCTGCTCTGCATTCAGCAAGGCGACCTTGCCGATCTGCTTGAGGTAGTCCTTGACGGGATCCGCCGTGGCACCCGCTGCCATCACCTGCTGCTCAGGCTCATCGGCATCGTCGGTGTCCGACAAGCTGAAGCCCTCGTCCTCGGCGAGTTCGGCCTCAGTCTTGGCGGCCTCAGCGGGCTCGAACGCGGCCTCGTCGACATCATCAAGGCTGCGCTTCTTGCCGCCCACGGTGATGACTACGTCGTCGCCCTCACGACTGACTTTGGTGGCCTTCTCAACAACGGCGACCTCGACGGTGACCGTCTCCTCCTCGCCACTCTCGTCCTCGGAATCCTCGATCTCCACCTCGACATCCAACTCCACGACATCGACGTCGACGATGACGTCGTCGGTGGGGTCCACGTCGACATCCGGCGTCACCGGGGAGCTCTGCTCGGCGTCCTTGGGGGGAACGATCGCAACCGGCTTCGCAGCGGCTTTGCGGGGGCGCCGCTTAGGCGGCGCGGCTACCGGTTCTTCTTCAACCGAAACGGCAGCGGCACGAGAGCGTGGAGACACAAGCAAACCTCTCAAGAATCGTTACAGGGCGCGCAACAACCGGGAGCTGTCAATCCCTTCGATCGGTCCATTGTGCCACGTACACCCGGATCACCCAAGCCGCGCAGCCTCATAGAGTGTCGCCATGCCCTTGGTACCGACACCACCCACCGCTGCCCGCCGTCCACACCCGCGAGTGCACCACGGCGACCGTTTCCTCGACCCGTATGAGTGGATGCGTGACAAGGGTGCCGCGGAGTTCCGGGAGTTGCTCGCTGCGGAGAACGATTACACCGCTGCCATGACGGCACACCAGGAGCCGCTACGCGCCGAGATCTACGCCGACATCGCCACCCGCACCAAGCAGACCGACCTCAGCGTTCCAGAGTTCGTCAGGCATCCCGGCTTAGGCACCTATTGGTACTACGCACGCACCCACGAGGGCCACGACTATCCCACCCTGCATCGCTGCCCGGCCCAAGACCGCGACCACCTCCCGGCTATGGACGGCCCGGCACCAGCGGCCGAAGAACTGCTCTTGGACCTGCAGGCGCTGTCGATCGACACCGACTTCCTGGCACTCGGTGCCTTCGCTGTCACCCCCGACGGGCGCCATGTGGCCTATTCCCTCGACACGCGTGGCGATGAACGCTTCGAGTTGAGGATCCGCGATGTGATCACCGGCGCTGATCTCGACGATGCCGTGCCCGATATCGCCGGCGGCGGCACCTGGTTCGATTCGACAAGCTTCTGCTATCTGCGCGTCGATGAGGCCTGGCGTCCGCACCAACTCTGGTTGCACCGACTCGGCGAGACAACCGACGAGTTGCTGTACACCGAACCCGATGAACGATTCTGGCTTTCGGTCGATTCCTCCCGCGACGATCGGTTCATGATCGTCAGCGCGAGCAGCAAGAACACCAGCGAGACCTGGCTGGTGGATGGCCTCGGCTCCCCGACGCAGTTGCGCAGCGTCGCCGGTCGGCGCGACGGCATCGAGTACGACGTCGAAGTCGCTGGGGATCGGCTCTTCATCGTGCACAACGACGGTGCGGTTGATTTCGCCCTGGCCGAAGCTCCGCTGGACGCCAACACACCGCAGCAGTGGCGCACCATCTGGCCCGGTGAACCCGGCGTCCGGTTGCTGGGGGTGAGCGCCTATGACCGGGTGCTGGTGATCAGCGAGCGTCGCGACGGCCTGCAGCAGATCGCGCTGCGTCCTCGTGACGAGGCGGGGAACGTCGCAGCACCCTCGCCGATCGAATTCGACGAACCACTATTCAGTGCCGACGCCGACGACGGCGACGAGGCTGACACTGATCGAATCCGTTTGCACTACCAATCGATGGTCACGCCTCCACAAGTGATCGAGTACCGGCTCGATGACGGGCGCCGCACGGTACTGCGCAGCCGTCCGGTACTCGATCATCCGACGTGGGGTCCCTACCGTCCCGCCGACTACCGGCAGCGACGGGAGTGGGCGACGGCCACCGACGGCACCCAGATCCCGATTTCGGTGGTGTACCGCGCCGACACGCCGATTGACGGCACCGCTGGATGCCTGCTGTACGGCTACGGGGCCTACGAGATTAGCTTGTCACCGAGCTTTTCGATCGCCAGGCTCAGCTTGCTGGACCGCGGCTATGTCTATGCCGTCGCCCACGTTCGCGGCGGCGGTGAGCTGGGCCGCAACTGGTACGAGGGGGGCCGACTGGCCGCGAAAGAGAACTCCTTCACCGACTTCGTGGCATGCGCCAGGAGGCTGGTCGAGTTGGGTTACGTGGCGGAGGACCGCTTGGCTATCGAGGGAGCCAGCGCCGGCGGACTTCTGATCGGAGCGGCCGTCAATCTGGCGCCGGAGCTGTTCCGGGCGGTGCATGCGGCCGTGCCGTTCGTTGATGCCTTGACCACGGTGCTCGATCCGGAGCTGCCGTTGACCGTGACCGAATGGGAGGAGTGGGGCGACCCACTTCACGATGCCCAGGCGTATGCGCGGATGCGACGCTATTCGCCCTACGAGAACGTGCATCCAGGGCGCTACCCCGCGATTCTGGTGTCAACCAGCCTCAACGACACTCGGGTGGAGGTCACCGAACCGGCCAAGTGGGTGGCCGAGTTGCGCCACACCACCGGATCGGATCAGCCGGTGCTGCTGCGCACGGAAATGGTGGCTGGCCACGCCGGGGCGTCGGGTCGCTACCAAGCCTGGCGCGACACCGCCTTCGAGTTGGCCTGGCTCATCGACCGAACCGGGGCAGACCCAGCGACTCACTGAGCAGCACCTGAGGCTCGGCTGAGCGTTCCCAGCACCCTGAGTACCAGGGTCAGGCTCCCCTATCAGACTGTGGTCTGAATCTGCGTGGTAGCGCTGCCCCCGCAGTCGCGAAGGCGATGTCAGGGCACAAAACGCCCCAGTGTTGGCGTTGTACTTAGGGCGAGCGAAAAGGAGCCAACGTGATTTCAACCGCACACCGGATCCGTAGCACGGACGGCATTGATGGCAAGGACGCCGTGGGGCTGTACTTGGACGGGATAGCCAAGACCCCACTTCTCAGCGCGCCCGACGAGGTCGAGCTGGCCCGGCTGATCGAAGCCGGACGCTACGCCCAGACCATTCTTGACGGCGAACTGAGCGACGAGGATGCCTCTGCGCACACCGTCCAGGCCACCGAGGACGAACTGCGACAGATTGCCGCTGAAGGCGCCGCAGCAATGCAGCGCTTCATCACCGCCAATCTGCGGCTGGTGGTCTCCGTGGCCCGCAAGTATGGGCGAGCACAGATGCCGCTGCTGGACCTGGTCCAAGAAGGCAATACCGGTCTGATCCGTGCGGTCGAGAAGTTCGACTACACCAAGGGTTTCAAGTTCTCCACCTACGCCACCTGGTGGGTGCGCCAGTCGATTTCTCGCGGCATCGCCCAACAGGGACGCATCGTCCGACTCCCGGTCCACGTGGCCGAGCAAGTGAATCAGGTCTCGGCCGTGCGCCGGACGCTCGAGCGTCGCCTGGGCCGGGAGCCGGAGCTCGCCGAAATCGCGGCCGAGCTGGATTCGCCGGTGGAGCACATCATCGAGTTGCTCCGCCTGGCTCGCGACCACGTGAGCCTGGATGCTCCCATCGAGGAGGACGGCGACACCGCCTTGGGTGATTTGATGGCTCGCGAAACCTCACCGGGACCCGACGAGATGGTGCTGGACGCCGAGGACCGCTCCCGACTCGAGGCCATGCTGTCCAGCCTGGACGAGCGTTCGGCCGATGTGGTTCGGCGCCGGTACGGCCTCCTCGATGGCAGGCAGGCCAAGCTCGCTGACATCGCCGCCGTGTGGGGCATTACCGCCGAACGGGTACGCCAGATCGAGCGGCACGCCATCTCCAAACTGCGGACCGAGTCCGACGCGGCCTGATCCCGCCACAGACTCAAAGCCCCGGGCCACTATTCCGCGCTGGCCCGGGGCTTTGACATGTCTAGGCGCCTCAGGGCTTGATCATGCGGATCAGGCCTTCTTGAGCACAGGACGCCACCAGTGTGTCGCCGGCGAACATCCGCCCGAAGCTGAAGCCCAAGCCGGCTGAGGCCGACGGGGAAACCTGGTCGTACAGAGTCCATTGATCGGCGCGCGCGGGCCGGTGGAACCACATCGAATGATCGATGGAGGCCACCTGCATGTCGGGACCACCGAAGTCCACCGGATGCGGCACGGTGCTCACCGCCAGCAGCGTCAGGTCACTGGCATAAGCCAAGATCGCCTGGTGCAGCTTCTCGTCTGCGGGCAGTTCGCTGGCCACCCGGACCCATACCTTCATCGCGGCATCAGATCGCCCGGCGGCGCTCAGCGCCGAGGTATCCGAGGCGAAGCGCACATCGAGCACTCCCCATTCACGTCGCCAAGCCTCGACCTCGCGCTGCGAGCGGGCACCGAGCACCTCGGCCAAGGGTGGGCAGTCATCCGGTGGCGTCACTGGGCCAGGTGGCAGATCGGCATGGTTCAAGCCCACTTCGGGGACATGGAAGGACGAGATCATGCTGAAGATCTCGCGGCCATTCTGCGAGGCCACGACACGTCGAGTGGAGAAACTGCCGCCGTCGCGGGTCAGCTCCACCGCATAACTGATCGGAATGCCCACCCCTCCGGCACGCAGGAAGTGCGCCCCGAGGGAGTGCGCCAGTCGGTCGGCGGGCACGGTGCGATAGGCGGCCATCAATGCCTGCGCCAGCACTTGACCGCCGAAGACACGCTGCTGGAACCGGCCCTCGAAATCGCCGTCCTCGCCGATGAAGACGTTCTCCTCGGCTTGGGCCAGGTCAAGCAGGCCGATCAACTCGGCCACGGTCTGAGGCATCGATTACTGCCGGGGGAAATCCGGAGGCGGATCTTGCTCGGCCAAGAACTGTTCCACAGCCGCCCCGATCTCCTCGGCGCTGGGGACCGAGGATCCCCCGGCCGCAGCCAGACGCTCGTACTGCTCCTCCAACGCTGCCAGCATCGCCGGAAACTCCGCATCCTCGGCGGTTTCGGCGGCGATAGTGGCCAAGTTCTCCTGGCTCTCCTCGTGCAGAAGATCCATCGGCAGGTCCAGGCCCGCAGCGGTCGCAATACGTCCCAACACAGCGGCCGCGGCCTGTGGGAAGGTGGATTGCGCCAAGTAGTGCGGGACGTGGGCCACGAAGCCTTGCGCCAACACATTGCGTTCGCCGGCCCGATACTCCAGCAGGTGGGAGAAAGCGCCGGGCAACTGCACCCGATCGATCCACATGGGATTCCCGCTGACCAGATTGATGTCGGTGGCGTGGGCAGTCACCAGCGTCGGACGGGTGTGTGGCACCGCCATCGGAACACCGGAGCCGGTAAGCAGCTGAGAGACCTCGAAGCGTTCGGCCACCTGAAAGACAGCCTCGGCGGCGCGGTTCCACTGACTGTCCGGCTCGGGGCCGTGCAACAGCAGGAAGGGCTTGCCTTGAGAATCGCGGAGCCGATGGATCACCAACTCGAAGTCGATCAGATCGGCCCAATGGTTGGTGTCGAACACCATCTGCGGACGCCGTGAGCGGTAGTCGTGAAGCTGATCGTGGTCGAAGGTGACCAGCACCTCGTGCTCGCAGGTGCGCAGCAGATAGCGGGCCAGGTGATGCGAGACCGCTCCGGCATCGATATAGCCGTCGAACAGGTGAATGAGCGCCGGTCGGTCGCCCTGCACTGAGGCGGCCGTGTCGGCCTCGACGTGGTACAGCAAACTCGGATCCAGCACTCGTCCACCCTACCCCGGCACTTCGAAGGTCCGCGGAACCGCGCCCGGTACCGCAGCCAGCTCACCCAGCAATTCAAGCACCCTCACGGTGGCGTTCTGCGCCGCGATGGCATTGCGACTCAGCGCAACGATGCGACGGTAGGGGGTGGGATTCTGGATGCGAACGTAGGAGATGTTGAATCCCGACCACCGCGTCGTCAGGACCGGAATCAGGGTGATCCCGACCCCAGCGGCGACAAAGGCCAGGCCGCTGACGTGATCTTGGGCGCGCGCGACGTAGCGCGGCGAGAAGCCCGCCTCCGCGCACGCATAGCTGGCCAGCCCGGTCGCCAGTTGGTCCTGATAGTCGTATTCCACCCAGTCGTCCTCGGCGAACTCGGCCAAGTCCAGCCGATCTGCACCTGCCAGCGGATGATCGTCGGGCATCGCCATCACGAACTCGTCCTCGCACAGCACCTGTCGGCGATAGCCGCTGGCCGAGACCGGAGCAAGATAGGGCAACTCGGTGTGGATCTCGATGTCGGCATCCCCCGCAGTCTCTGCGGACTCCACCACATCGATGGCCAACTCCAAAGTCAGCTCCGGAAACTCCTGACGGAGCGTGCGCGCAACAGATGGCATCCAGGTGTAGGCGGCCGAGGCGAACGACCGCAGCGTGAGCCGCTCGGTGGCGCCGTCACGCAGATCACGGGTGCGGGCTGTCAGCTTGGTCATGGCCTGCAGCACCTCGGCGGAGGAGGACGCCAACTCCACCGCAGCCGGTGTCGGGACGATGCCGCGTCCGACACGGCTGACCAGCGCGAAGCCCACCTCCCGTTCCAGCGTGTGAAGATGCTGGCTGACGGTGGAGGGGGTGTAGCCCAGGCGACGCGCGGTCTCGTTGACAGATCCGCTCGAAACCACGGCTCGCAGGATGCGGAGTCGGTTCAGATCAAGCATGAAGGCATCATACGGCTTCACCGAATGATCGTTCGGTAAAGTGAGCTTGTCCCGAACAAGAATATGGGTCAAGCTTGAGCCATGTTGAGCTACCCCGTAGTGGACAGAGACCGGCAACGACTTGCCCAGGACCTCGACGCCGCCCAACTGATCCGCGGCGATATCGCCAGCAAGCAACCCCTCCGTCGTCACCTCAATTGGCTTCCCCGATTGGGTCGACGCACTCTGGTGAGCAACTGATCATCGCCGCACGCCGGTCGCGGAGTTCACACCGCCCGACGGCGCGCTGATCCACTCCCGTTGAGCCGGCGACGACCGCGCCAGGACCGACACAAGTCGGGCGGTCGCGCCGGACTCAACGAAGGACCATCCATCACCGAACAACGGCAGCCATCGCTGCGCGCAGTCGCTTCTCCGACACCGGGCCCGCCGTGCCCAGCTGTTGCGCAAACAGGCTCACGCGCAGTTCCTCCAACAGCCAGCCGATATCGGCCACCGGCACCGGCAATGGGCCCGCGGGATAGCTGTCGCACAACTGGGCATACTCATTCTCCAGCTCGCTCATGATCGCCAAGTTCGCTGCCTCCCGGCTCGGATTGCTGCGGCAGGTGTCCAAGCGACGCAGGATCGCGGTCAGGTAAACCGGAAGTCGTCGCCAGGCAGCGGCCGGGGTCGCCGCCAAAAAGCCCGGGAAGACCAGATTTCCCACCTGCTCGGTGATGTCGCCACTCGTCGCGGCCGGAGCTTCCACCAAACGCTGCTGAATGCGGCCCGCCAGACTCAGCACTTCACCGGCGCCCTGCACCGTCTGCTGCAATGCCTCGGCAGCCCGCTCGCGCACTGCATTGACCAGTGCACCGAACGCCTCGGCATCTCTGACCTGCCACGGATCGACCAATTCCTGCATCAGGTGGCCACTCACCTGCAGCCGCGCATCGGCGAGCAGCGCCGGCACCGAGGGATAAGGCGAGGTACCCAACGCCAACTTGGTGGCATTGCTCATCCGGGCGACCACACTCTTGGTGGGATCCACGGTGCCCAGCACGATCAACCGCCGCAGACCGGCGGCATGCGCCCGTCGTGCGGTAGCAGCATCAGCGAACACCTCCACCCCGACGCTGGCGACCTGGTCGACCAGAGCGGGATAGCCGGGCATCGGCTCCGAAAGTTGCGGCGGAAGCGCGCCGAACTCCCAGCCGGTGGCGCCACGGTGCAGCAGTTGCCCCGCAGCATCGTTCAGGGTGCGACTGATCTGCACAGCAACCTGTTCGATCAGAGTCGTCAGGTCGTCGCCGACGACCTCCTCGTCGGTACCGATCACGCGGTAACGCACCCGCAAGTGACCTGGCAGTGCCTCCGGACGCCACTGGTCGGCGCCGACCTCGACACCACGCACCACCGCCAGCGCCCGGGACAATCCCTGGCTCAGCGACTCGCCGGGCACCGCCGGTTGCGAGGTCAGCCAGTCCAACGCGGCGCGCGCGGTATCGGTTGCAGGTACCAGCCGGGTGCGTACCGCCTTGGGCAGGCCACGAATCAGCTCCGTGGCGGTCTCCAGACGCAGCCCCGGAACCTGCCAACTGAACTGCTGAGCATCAACGCTCGTCAGCCGCGTCACCGGGACCTGCACCGTCACGCCGTCATCGGGGTGCCCAGGATCGAAGGAGTAGTCCAGCTCCAGGTCGCCGCCCGAGGTGGTCCATTGCGTGGGGAAAGCCTGCGGATCCAGCTCCGCGCCCGGCTCGACCAAGTCCTCGAGGCGCAGATCCAGCAACTGGGGCTGATCGTGGCGGGCCCGCTTCCACCAGCGGTCGAAGTGGGCCACGCTGACAACGTCGGACGGCAGACGCGCATCATAGAAGGCCGCAATGGTGGCGTCGTCGACCAGCAGATCCGTGCGTCGCTGCCGTTCCACCAGCTCCTCGGCCTCAGCTCGGACCGCCTGGTTCCGAGCCCAGAAATGGTGGCGGGTACGCCACTGTCCCTCCACCAGTGCCGCGGCGATGAACACCTCCCGGGCGGTCACCGGATCGATGCGAGCAAAGCTCACCATCCGCTGCGCCACGATCGGAACACCCAACAAGGTGACTCGTTCGTCGGCCACGCATTGACCACCGCGAGCCGACCAGCGCGGCTCGGAATAATGGCGCTTGAGCAGATGCCCGCCGACCTGTTCCACTTGCTCGGCGGTGATCGGCGCCACCGTACGCGCCCACAAGCGGCTGGTCTCGACCAACTCCACCGCCATCACCAGGTCTGCCCCAGTGCGTGCCACCGACGAGCCCGGGTTGATCGCGAACCGACTCCCCCGAGCGCCCAGGTATTCTGCGGGGCCGCGCCGGCGTCCGCGCGCATCCTTGGCAGCAGCAGCGGGAGCGCGCAAGCCGACGTGTGAAAGCAGACCGGCCAACACCGCAGTGTGGATCGCGACCAGGTCAGCCGGTGCGTCGTTGCGATGCATCCCCAGTTCGGTGCACGCCTGTTTGAGTTGGGAGTGGAGATCCTGCCATTCCCGCACCCGCAGAAAGTTCAGATACTCCGCCCGACACATTCGACGAAAGCCGTTGCCGGAAAGCTGTTTGCGCTGGTCGCGCAGATAGTCCCACAGCCGCAACAAGGCGGCGATGTCGGAGCCGTCGGCACTGGCCTCGGTGTCATCACCCAGCGGCGCCCAGAATCGGCGATGCAGAGCATCAGCGGCCGCCTCGTGCTCGGCCGGACGCTCGCGCACATCCGGAATGGCAATGCCTGCCACGATCGGCAGCACCTGGCGCAGGCATCCCAACCGTTCGGCCTCCAGCAACATCCGACCCAGCCGCGGATCGACCGGCAGTCGCGCCAGTCGGCGTCCGATCTGAGTGAGCCTCACCGCGTCACGCCGCCCGCCATCGCGGATTGCGCCAAGCTCGTTGAGCAACCTCAGCCCATCGGTGACCTGACCGGTATCGGGGGGTTCCACGAACGGGAAGTCACTGATCGACCCCAGCCCGGCGTCGGACATCTGCAGAATCACCGAGGCGAGGTTGGTGCGCAGTATCTCCGGCTGAGTGAATTCCGGACGGGAGGCGAAATCCTCCTCGCTGTACAGCCGCACGCAGATCCCAGGTCCCAACCGGCCGCAGCGTCCGGCCCGTTGGTTGGCAGAGGCCTGCGAGATCGGTTCGATAGGCAGCCGCTGTACCTTGGTGCGCGCCGAATAGCGTGAGATGCGCGCAAACCCCGGATCGATCACGTACCGGATGCCCGGCACTGTCAGCGAGGTTTCGGCGACATTGGTCGCCAGCACGATGCGGCGCCCGGTGTGGGAGGTGAAGACGCGATGCTGTTCGGCCGCAGACAGCCGTGCATACAGCGGCAGCACTTCGGTGAAGCGCAGGTCCATCGCCCGGATGGCATCGGCCGCGTCACGGATTTCCCGCTCGCCCGAACAGAACACCAGAATGTCGCCGTCGCGGCTGTCCAGTTCAGTGATCGCGGTGCAGATCGCATCGATGTGATCACCGTCGGTGACCGGGCGATACCGCAGCTCGACCGGGTAACCCCGTCCGGACACCTCCACCACCGGCGCATCGTCGAAATGCTCGGCGAACCGCGCGGTATCGATGGTGGCTGAGGTGATGATGACCTTCAGGTCCGGGCGCCGCGGCAGCAGCTGCTTGAGGTAGCCCAGGAGGAAGTCGATATTGAGGCTGCGTTCGTGGGCCTCGTCGATGATGAGAGTGTCATAGCGCTGCAACTGCCGATCATGACCGATCTGGGCCAGCAGAATGCCGTCGGTCATTACCGTGATGCGGGTGGCCTCACTATGTTTGCGCGCGAACCGCACCTGGAACCCCACCGTTTGTCCGAGGGACTCCCCCAGCTCTTCGGCGATCCGGGCGGCCAGGCTGCGCGCCGCGATGCGGCGGGGCTGCGTGTGTCCAATATGTTCGCGCCCAGCCAGCAGACAGATCTTGGGCAACTGCGTCGTCTTGCCCGATCCGGTCTCGCCGGCGACCACCAGAACCTGATGGTCGTGCAATGCCTGACGCAACTGCTCGACGTGTGCGGTGATCGGCAGCGCATCCTCGAAGCTGATGGTAGGCAGGTCCTCGGTCATAGCCGAGTTAGCTTACTCGCCCTTCGACAAGCTCAGGCAGCGGTGTTCGACAAGCTCAGGAACCGTGGCTGTCGCGAGGGCGGATGACGCCGATCGGGCAGCGACCATGGGTGAGGACGCCACGAATCAGGCCGCCCACCGAGTAGGTCGGGAAGGAGGCGTGGACCTCCAGCATGAGCAGGTCCAGCTCATCACTGCGGGCCACCAGCACGTCCACCGGGTTGCCATAGTCGACTTCGAGTTCGACCTGGGCATCGGGGTAATCCTCGGTGATTTCCGAGATCATCTCGGCCATGCGCTCGCGAGTCACCTCGATCGCTGCCGCCTTCTGCTCCTCGGTCGGGTCGCCGCCGGTGAACCAGCGTCCCTGTGGGGATCGGAACACGCTGATGACCACGACTTTTCCACCGAACTGGATGGACTCCTGAAGAGCCCACTCCAAAGCCACCGCGCCACGTGCAGAGGTATCCACCGCGACTCCGATGACGCCGGTGCGAGCCTCGTGCGGGGTGTCCACGGCAGAGACCACGATGACCGGGCAATGAGCGGCACCGACCACACCGACCGAGGTGGAGCCGACGAACAGCCGCTCCCCAGGTTCGGTGGCGCGACGTCCCACCACCACCAGCGATGCCTGATGACTCATCCGGGTCAGCGCGGCAGCAGGGTTTCCCAGCACCACTTCGGTT
Source organism: Propionibacteriaceae bacterium UBA7704 (assembly GCA_002482525.1). Lineage (GTDB taxonomy): Bacteria > Actinomycetota > Actinomycetes > Propionibacteriales > Propionibacteriaceae > Propionicimonas. The sequence continues at coordinate 248,051 of DLGC01000017.1, forward strand.
CGGACCCGGCTGCGCGGCAGACCCGCGGCGACAGCATCCTCCACACCCCGGGCCAGCATCTCAGCGGCATTGAGCTTGATCTCCTCGGGGTCGAAGACCACACCCCAGGCACTATTCAGGACGGTGTCATCGACCGCGTGCACGACCACCAGTTCAGCATCGCGGGCTCGCGCCTCCGCAATGCCCAGCTCCAAGGCGCGAAAGGCGTCGTCGGAGCCATCGAATCCGACCAGCACCCGCGCCGGTCCGTCATAGGGCTGAAGCATCAGACACCTCCCGAGGTCGTCGCGGAGACCGCGCGCCCGGAATACTCGGTGGGCTCGATGACCACGATCAGCGGATGCTGTCCCGGCGCCCACGGCTCCGGAAGGGCCAGTCCGTCAGGCACCTGCTCGAGGTATCCGAAGGCCCGTCCCCGAACCAAGACGCTCCACCCGGTCGCGGTATCTTCGTCAATGTCATCGATCTGGAAGATGACCTCCAACGGCTGGATGAACTCGCCCATGATCGTGTCCGGCCGGGTTCGGAAAGCGATCCGCTCGCCACTCACACTGTAGGTGACAGGCAAGATCTGTAAGCCGTCGCTGGAGTGCCAGCCGACGCGTCCGACTCCGCGAGCGCGAACCAACTGGCGACACTCATCGCTCGATAGGCGGGTGAAATGACCGTCGTAATTCATTGCGCCGAAATGCTACCCTCCGCAGACCCAAAATGGTTGCTTCTTCCCGATACTGGGGCGGCGAACTCACCGCAACCAGGTCGAGGCGGCGATGATCACCGGGATCGATGCCAGAGTCGAGATGAAGATGGCATCACGCGAAAGGCGATAGCCCACGCGGTACCGACTGGCGATCACGAAGATGTTCTGCGCGGTCGGCAGCGCCGCGATCACCGTCACCGCCAGGACCTGATCCACCGCCAGCCCGAACCACCGGGCCAGGCCGTAGGCCACTGCGGGCTGGACGAGCACCTTCAGCACCGAAACCAACAACAACTCCGGCGCATGAGCGCCCCGTCCCGGCAGCGGATCCAGGCGCAGCGAGATCCCGAACGCCAGCAGCATCGCCGGGACCGCCACCGCCCCCAACATGACCGCGGGACTCCACACCGGTTCCGGAACGGGAACATGCAGCGCATTCACGACCAGTCCCGCGACGGTCCCCACCGTGAGCGGATTGCGGATCGGCAGACTCAGGTAGTACCACCAGCGACGTCCGCTGGTCGCCGGATCACTACCGGTGGCGTCCAACAGGGCCAGCGCGGTGGGCTGCAAGATGACCACCTGAATCAGCAGAATCGGTGCCATCCAGGTCATATCCCCCAGCACGTAGGCCGCGATCGGCAGCCCCAGATTCCCGGCGTTGGTGTAACCAGAGCACAAAGCTCCGATCACCTGCGGCTGCACCGGCCGTGAACCCAGCCACAGCCGTCCCACGACGAGGTACAGGCCCAACACACTCACGATGGCCAACGCCGAGACGATGACGGTGGCACTGAACAGGTGCTTCAGGTCGGCGCGAGCCACCAAGGTGAACAGCAGGACCGGCGCTGCGACCATGAAGGCCGTTCGCGACAGGACCCGCCGGGCGTTGTCATCCAACACGCGCAAATGCGCGGCCAACCAGCCAGCAGCGACGATGACAGCGATCGCGAGGTATCCGCTCAGCGCCGCTTGCATCCGCCCAGCGTAGAGCGCCGGTCGGGGTGAATAGCCGTCTACTCTCACGCCTCGGCCACCCAGCCTGTGATGGTGTGTCGCAGCCGCCGACGCAGGGTCGTACGATGTGCGGGTGCCACAACGGAATCACCTGATCGACCTTGCTCGGGTGGGCTCCATGCTGATCGTGGTCATCTTCCACACGCTGCTGTGGCAGATCCTCTTCGTTGACGGCCAGATTCGGGTCATTCCCTGGGCTCCGGGCCCGGTGTGGTGGGGCATCAGTTGGATCTGCACCATTATTCCGGTCTTCTTCGTGGCGGCCGGCTATTCCAACGCTGTGGTAGTCGACACCTGGCGCGCCACCAGTGATGCCTATGCCGGCTTTCTCACCCTGCGCGGCACCAAGCTGCTCGGACCGCTCACCCTTTTCGTCATCGTGTTCACCACCATCGGCTCGCTGGCCGCCTGGCTGGGATGGCCTGAGCAAGCCGCCACCCTGAGTCGCCAGTTCGCTCAGCTCCTGTGGTTCCTGGTGACCTACCTGCTGCTCTTGGCCGCTGCACCGCTTGCGGTGTGGATTCACGATCACTGGGGCGGCTGGATCATGCTGCCGCTGCTCGCCGGCGTGATCGCGGTCGATGTCGCCGTACGCCTCACCGGCGACCTGGAACTGCAGTGGGTGAATCTGTTGTTCGCCTGGCCGCTGGCACACCAGTGGGGCATCGCCTATCACCGAGGTTGGTTCCGCGGCTGGCGCGTCCCCCAACTGCTGGGACTCCTCACGGCGGGNNTGCCGCGCTCATCGCAGCCTTGGTGATCGGGTTCGGCTATCCGGCCGCCGCTGTGGCCTGGGCGGACATTCCGGTCGCCAATCTGTTGCCGCCGACATTGGTGATCGTGGTGCTGGGGTGGTGCCAGACCGTCGTTCTGGCACTGCTGGAGAAGGCCGGAACCGCAGACCGACTGCGCGAACGCACCGCCCGCGGCGTGCGTCTGGCCAATGCACTGCTGCTCTCGGTGTACCTGTGGCACATCCCGGTGATCGTGATGGTCGGCGGCGCTCTCGCCGGGCTCGCCCTGCTGTGGCCTGCCGCCTCGGCATTCTTGCTCAATCCGTTGCTGCTGGTGATTCTCGTGCTGGCAGCAGTCACCCTGATCGTTCCGCTCGTCGCGCGCGTCGAAGTACGGCTGATTCCCAACCCGGGGCCGGGATCACCGAGCACCCCGCTGACCTTGATCGGTTTCGCCGCGTTCGTCGCCGGCATTTGGGCACTCTGGCAATTCGGTGCTGTGTTGGCACCAGTCGACCCGGCGGGAGCCACCGCGGTGATGACCTACCTGGTCGGAGCAGGATTGCTGTGGCGTGCAACGACCCGCACCTCGGGTTAGACTTCGCCCGTACTGCGCCCCGACTGGGAGGTTTCGATGGATCCGACACAGTGGGACGCGCCCTTCCCTGTTGTCGTCGCGGCGCTGTTCGTCATCGTGATGCTGCGAGCCAACGCCACCTTCTGGATCGGACGACTCAGCATCGCCGGGTTGCGGCGATTCCGACTGTCAGCGCTCCTGGATTCGCCGGGATATCTGCGAGCCAGCGAACGCATTGACCGCTACGGCGCCCCAGTGGTGACGCTGTCCTTCCTCACCGTGGGCTTCCAGACACTCGCCAACCTGGCCGCCGGAGCCACCGGCATGAAGCTGCGGCATTATCTGCCGGCAGTATCGGTCGGTGGCGTGATCTGGGCGGTCATCTACGCCACCGTGGGATTTGTCGGGCTGGAACTGTTCGGCCGCCTGTATGCCTACTCCCCCGCCCTAGCTGTGATCAGCGTGGCGGTCATCGCCGTCGCCATCGCAGGCTACGTGGTGTGGCAGTTCCGCCGCCGGGTCGAGACCCCTGCTGCCACCACGGTGGAGACGTCGGCCTAAGATCACGTCATGGCCGAGATTCGCAAACACAACCCCGAGACCGGTAACGCCATCGCTCAAGCCCTGAGCGCCGCCATGGGCGAACCGGTGCGTCCTCGCACGCCCGGCACACCGGCAGCCAAACCGCACCCGGCCGAGCCGGAGCCCAGTACGACACCGGCAGTCATCAAGGTGCGCATCACCACCCAAGCCGCAACCCAGGACGACGCCGAAGACGACTGATCCGGGACCGGTCTGTCGACCAATCCCGGATCAGGCCTTATGCCAGGCAGCGCCGATCAGCTGCAGCCGCTGGTGGCTCCGCACCCCTCGCAGATGTAGCAGGAACCCGACCGCCGCATCTTGGTGCCACAGGTGAGGCACAGCGGTGCGTCCACACTCATCCCGGAGATCTTCTCCAGCACCTCAGCAGTGGAGTGAGCCTCCATCGGAACCAAGGCGGGCTGGTTCGGGCCGTCCTCATGAACCCGCAGATCGTCACCGGCATCATTCTTCAACGATTCCGACTCGATCATGCCGGCCTCGTCCTCTTCGGAGAGGTACTTGCCGGTCTCGACATAGCGAGCCCGTTCGGCCGCGGTGTAGATGCCCAGCTCGGCACGCTCATCGAAGGACAGGTAGTCCAGCGCCAGCCGGCGGAAGATGTAGTCCATGATCGACTGCGCCATCCGCACATCGGGATCATCGGTCATACCGGCCGGTTCGAACTTCAAGTTGGTGAACTTCTGAGCGAACTGCTCCAGCGGCACGCCGTACTGCAGACCGATCGAAACCGCGATCGAGAAGGCATCCATCACACCGGCCAGCGTCGATCCCTGCTTGCCGAGCTTGAGGAAGACCTCACCCAGCTTGCCGTCCTCGTACTGGCCTGAGGTCATGTACCCCTCAGCACCGGCCACCGAGAATGAGGTGGTACGACTGACGCGGGACTTCGGCAGCCGATTGCGGCGTGGCCGGTATTCGACCTTGACCTCGGCAACCTCGGCCTTCTTCTCCTCAGGCTTCTTGCCGTCGCTGAGCGGCTGGCCGACCTTGCAGTTATCCCGGTAGACCGCCAGCGCCTTCAGGCCGAGCTTCCAGCCCTGCAGATACACGTCGGCGATATCGTCCACGGTGGCGTCCTCGGGCAGGTTCACCGTCTTGGAGATGGCCCCCGAAAGGAAGGGCTGCACCGCAGCCATCATGCGCACGTGGCCCATCGGACGGATCGCTCGGGCGCCCATCGCGGTGTCGAAGACTTCGTAGTGCTCGGTCTTCAGACCCGGAGCGTCGATGACATGGCCTTTCTCGGCGATGTACTCCACGATCGCCTCGATGGTCTCCTCGGCATAGCCCAACTTCTTCAGCGCCCGCGGGATCGTCTGGTTGACGATCTGCATCGAGCCGCCGCCGACCAGCTTCTTGAACTTCACCAAGGAGAAGTCGGGTTCGATGCCGGTGGTGTCGCAGTCCATCATGAAGCCGATGGTGCCGGTCGGTGCCAACACCGAGGCCTGCGCGTTGCGGAACCCGTTCTTGGCACCGAGCTTGACCACCTGATCCCATTCGGCGATGGCCTTGGCTAGCACCGGCTTGTCGAGGTCGTCGAAGGCCCGAACATCATCGCTGGCAGCCTGATGCTTGCGCATGACCCGCTGATGGGCTGCCGCATTGCGCTGGTAGCCGCTGTAGGGGCCCACGATGGCGGCCAACTCTGCGGAACGACGGTAGGAGGCGCCGGTCATCAACGAGGTGATCGCCGCCGCCAACGCGCGACCGCCGTCGGAATCGTAGCCACGACCCACGGCCATCAGTAGCGCGCCGAGGTTGGCGTAGCCGATGCCCAATTGACGATAGTTCACCGTGGTCTCGCCGATGGCCTCGGTCGGGAAGTCCGCGAAACAGATCGAGATGTCCATCGCGGTGATGACCAATTCGATGGCCTTGACGAAGGTGACGGTGTCGAAGGTGTTGTCCTCGGTGAGGAACTTCATCAGGTTGAGGCTGGCCAGGTTGCAGGAGGAGTTGTCCAGACTCATGTACTCGCTGCACGGATTGGAGGCGTTGATCCGGCCCGATTCCGGGTTGGTGTGCCAGGCGTTGATGGTGTCGTCGTACTGGATGCCCGGATCAGCACACTCCCAGGCCGCTTCGCTGATCTTGCTGAACAGATCGCGAGCATCAACGGTCTCGATCACCTCACCGGTGGACCGTGCCCGCAGCCCGAACTCGGTGCCGTCTTCGACCGCCCGCATGAACTCATCGCTGACCCGCACGGAGTTGTTGGCGTTCTGATACTGGACGCTGACGATGTCCTTGCCGCCCAGGTCCATGTCGAAGCCGGCATCACGCAGGGCGCGGATTTTGTCCTCTTCACGAGCCTTGGTCTCGACGAACTCGTAGATGTCGGGATGATCGACGTCCAACACCACCATCTTGGCGGCCCGACGGGTAGCACCGCCGGACTTGATAGTGCCCGCCGAGGCGTCCGCGCCGCGCATGAAGGACACCGGGCCCGATGCGGTGCCTCCCGAGCTCAGCAGTTCCTTCGAGGAGCGAATACGAGACAGGTTCAGACCAGCACCGGAGCCACCCTTGAAGATGAACCCCTCTTCCTTGTACCAGTTCAGAATCGAGTCCATCGAGTCGTCGACACTCAGAATGAAACAGGCACTGACCTGTTGCGGACTGAGGGTGCCGACGTTGAACCACACCGGAGAGTTGAAGCTGAAGTACTGATGCAGCAGCATCCAGGTCAACTCGTGTTCGAAGATCTCGGCGTCCGCCGCGCTGGCGAAGTAGCCGTTCTCCTCTCCGGCGATGCGGTACTTGCTGACCACTCGATTGATCAGTGTCTTCAGGCTGGCTTCGCGTTCAGGCGTGCCCAAGGCACCGCGGAAGTACTTGGTGGTGACGATCGTTGAGGCGTTCACGCTCCAGAAGTCCGGAAACTCCACGCCGCGTTGCTCGAAGACGGTCTCGCCACTCTTCCAGTTGGTCTGCACCACATCACGAAGATCCCACGTCACCTCGTCGTAGGGGTGCACTCCCGCGGTAGTGAAGACTCGATCGATCTTCAGGCCCGGGGATTTGCGGTTGCCCCGCGTGGTCGCCTTCACAGTGTCGGTCATGGTTAGAACTGCCTTTCGGTACTCGGCGGTGGTGGGGGGTTAGTTGGTGGCCAGCACGGGCTGGCGCAACGAATCGATCTCGGACGTGAAATCGTCCACAGAGTTGAAGTTTTTGTACACGCTCGCGAAACGGAGATACGCGACCGAATCAAGGTCACGAAGCGGACCCAAGATCGCCAGGCCGACCTCATCGGCCGGAATCTCGGCCTGTCCACAAGCCCGCAGGCTCTCCTCGACCTGCTGGCCGAGCCGCGCCAGATCGGCTTCAGAGACCGGGCGGCCCTTGCACGCCTTCCTGACACCGTTGATCACCTTCTCCCGGGAGAAGGGCTCCACGACGCCAGACCGCTTCAGCACCACCAACTGCATCTGTTCCAAGGTGGTGAATCGACGTTCGCAGGAAGGGCATTGGCGCCGGCGCCGAATGCTCTTGCCATCCTCAGCAACCCGGCTGTCCAGGACCCTGGTGTCGGTATTGCGGCAGAACGGGCAATGCATGGCTGACGCCTTCCTCAACGTGCAACGGTGGACGAACCTGTGGAAAAGATGTGTGTCGGTGACCACAAGCTGTGGACAAAACACAATCGTGTAACTACTACATCTAGTAGATTACGCAGACCAGGCACCCAACGCAAGACATCAGCGAACGCGTGTCGCACCAAACCTCAGAATTGCCACCACAGGCGAGGCTGACTAGCTCTGATGCGTCAGCGCAGCACCGAAACGGTGGCCACATCGGCGCCACTATCGGCCAGCGGCGCATCACTAACCGCCAAGAAGCTCGTCACCGCAACCACCACGCCAGTGAGGAAGAGACCAACGAAGAGACTCACCACCACCGCTATCCCACGGTCAGTCAAGCGCCAGCCCGAAGCGGCCTGAGCAGGCCGGACCACCGGGAGAGGAGTGACGCTCGCCATCGAGGTGCCGTCGATGCCACCTGAGCGCGGCAACGCCGAAGGCTCGCCACCCTCGATCTCATCAACCATCAGATCGTCAATCAGCAAAGCACTCATCATCGTCACCTCTCTCGAACACCTGTTCGATACTCTAGCCACCCTGCGGTCATATTCGAACAACCGTTCGCCCGCGTGTCGTGCTGAATGTGAGCGTGCCAGGCGCCACTGACAGTGCCCACGAAGCCCTCACCCCCGACACGCCCAGGTCGAACACATGTTTGATTCTCGCCGTCACCGACGCTACGTTCATCACATGGGATCGAAGTCAGAAACCCCGGCAGCACGCCGCCCCGGACGTCCACGCAAAGAAGATGTGGCTGCTCAGCTCGGCACCACGGTGAGCGAGTTGCCTGACGGCCCCGCCGATGCAGAGGGACTCACCCCGCGCCAGCGCCGGATCCTCGAAGTCATCCGGGACGCGCTCGCCGAGCGCAACTACCCGCCGAGTATCCGGGAGATTGCTGACCTCGTGGGGCTGGCGTCGTCCTCTTCTGCCGCCCACCAGTTGAAGGTGCTCCAGAACAAGGGATTTCTGTTCCGTGACCCTCACCGCCCGCGCGCACTGGAGGTGCGGCTGCCCGCCTCGATGATGCCGACCCCGGTCGAGCCACACCTCCTCGAGCCTGATCTGCCGGCGCCGGTAGCGACTGCGGTGGAGGTGCCCATCCTGGGACGCATCGCGGCCGGTGGACCCATTCTGGCTGAACAAGCTGTCGAAGACGTATTCAGCTTGCCCAAGCAATTGGTCGGTGAAGGCACGCTCTTTCTGCTGGAGGTCAAGGGCGATTCGATGATCGAGGCCGCGATCTGCGACGGCGACTACGTCGTGATCCGGCAACAGCCTGACGCTGTCAACGGCGACATCGTCGCCGCATTGATCGGCGAGGAGGCGACGGTGAAGACCTTCAAGCGCACCCCCGGGCAGGTATGGCTACTCCCCCACAATCCGGCCTATGAGCCGATTGACGGCAACCAGGCGTCCATCCTCGGCAAAGTGGTCGCAGTGCTCCGCCGGGTGTAGCCATTCGCATCTCGATCCGGGTCAAACCCGGTGCTGGACGAACCAAGGTCGGCGGTCGCTACGACGTCGACACCTTGGTGGTAGCCGTAGCGGCTCCGGCCGTCGACGGTCGCGCCACGGCAGCTGCCCTCAAAGCCGTCGCCACAGCTTTTGCGTTGCCGCTACGAGAATTGACACTGGTGTCGGGTACCACCAGCAGGACGAAGATAGTGGAGATCAGCGGGGATCATCATGATCGCCTGCGGGAGCTGCTCGACATGTGAGGTGTCATGACCCGTTTCGTCTCGACTCTGTTTTGTTCGCTGGACGGTGTCGCCGAAGTCGACCCGGCCTGGCACTTTCCCTATTTCGATGAACATATGGCCACAGCGGTCACTGAGGACTACGCCGAAGCCGATGCCCTGCTGCTGGGGCGGGTGACCTACGACAGCTTTGCTGGAGCGTGGCCTGATCGGGAGGCAGCCGGCGGCGAGGATGCCGAGTTCGCCGCCCAGCTCGGCGAGCTTCGCAAATTGGTCGCCACCCGGGGCGACCAGGCCTTGGGCTGGCGCAACGCCGAACCGATTGGTGATCTGTTGTCGACCGTCGCGCAGTTGCGAGCCGACGCCGAACTCGGCTTTGTGCTGATCCCTGGCTCGATCTCGATCGTGCGGGAGTTGATCTCGGCCGGCGAACTCGACGAGCTGCGGCTGCTGGTCCACCCAGTCCTCGCCGGCACCGGGCGCCGCATCTTTGCCGCTGACGCCGGATTGCAGCCACTGGAGTTGCGGCACTCCGAGGCATTCCCGACCGGGGTACTCCGCCTGATCTACGCGCCCACAGCGCTCCCGGAAAGCGGTGAGTACGCCGCGGCTGCACACCAGTTGGGTGAGCAGAACTAGGCTGCGATCCACTTCTTGGCGTCGTCGATCTCGGCGTCGCTGAACACCTTGAGTTCTGCGGGGAACATCCAGCCAATAGCCTTGACACTGTCCACGATGAGCGCGGAGTCGCTCACCACAGCGCACCGCTCCCAATCGCGGATGCGCCCCAGGCCCACTTTGGAGTCCTCCCACATCGCACCAATGGTGAACTTCTCGAAGTCGACCCCGAGCACGTAGAGCATCCGCACCTTGCCGTGGCGTTCGATCATGGCATCGACCGCCGGTTCGAGGATGCCGTGGTAGTCCGCTGCGGTGATGTCGCCGACTGCCTCGATGCCGAGCACGTTATCGGGTAGTCCTTCAATGAGCTTGAGCATGATGACACCTCTCTGGGTGGGGTTCGTCTGCCCCATCCTCGCATCGCTGCCGGAGGGTTTCGCCGAGACTGGCCCAATTCATGGCGGCAGCCTGCTCAGGTGCCCGTTCCGGCAAGCCGGCGTAGTGCACCGATGGAGACCTCGCGATCGGTGGTCATCCAGAACTCCGGCAGCGAGGCGGTGAGAAAACTGCCGTAGCGGGCCGTCACCAGCCGCGGGTCCAAGACGGCCACCACGCCGCGATCATCCAGGCTTCGGATCAGCCGACCCGCACCTTGAGCAAGTAGCAAGCCGGCATGCGTCGCCGCTACCGCCATGAATCCGTTGCCGCCGGATTCGGCCACCGCTTGCTGGCGGGCCTGCATCAGCGGATCATCGGGGCGGGGAAACGGGATCTTGTCGATGATCACCAGTCGACAGGTGTCACCGGGCACGTCGATGCCCTGCCACAGCGACAGCGTGCCGAAGAGGGACGCCTGCGGGTCCTCGACGAACTCGGCGGTCAGGCGCGCCAAATGGGCGTCTCCTTGGCACAGCACCCGACGGTCGGGCACCTGCTCACGGCAATGGCGCGCAGCGGCCTCAGCGGCACGCTGCGAGGCGAACAGGCCCAGCGTGTGGCCGTCGGCCGCCCATAACAACTCGGCGACCTCAGCCAACACCTCGGGGCTGATGCCATCGCGACTGGGCGGCGGCACGTGGCGTGCAACGTACAGGATTCCTTGACTGCGATAGTCGAATGGCGAGCCCACATCGAGGGCGCGATAGCCACCCGCTGCGGTGCCTCCCAGACCGAGAGCGACGCCCACCGACCCGAACTCACCACCCACCTTCAGCGTCGCTGACGTCAAGACGCTGGGATGCAGGTCGAAAATCTCGGTGCGCAGCAACCCGGCCACCGACAGTGGGGCACAAACGGCCTGTCGCCCGAAGCGTTCGGACTCTGATACCCAGATGACATCGCGCTCGTCGAGCTTGGCCAGCCGCTCGGCGATGTCGAAAACCTCTTGGGCCGCACCCTGAGCCTGGCGGCGTTCCACGTCGTCATCATCGCCGCCGGTCAGTCCACTGACTGCCGCACGGGCCGCTACTCGGACGGCGGAAAAGGCGTCCTTCAGCGGATCAGACGGGTCGGTGATGCGTCCGACCTCAGCAGCGTCGAGTCCTGCCTGCAACACATCTGCGGCGTCGAGGAAGTCCAACCCGGTGTCATCGCTCAGCCAGGCCAGGCACCGTTTGGCCACGCGTTCGACCGCCGAAGGGCTCAACTCCACCGAGGCCGCGCCGGTCACCCGGGATACCAGTTCGTGGGCCTCGTCGATAACCAAAGCGTCATACTCCGGCAGCGCGGTGCCGCCGTGCAGTGCGTCGATGGCCAACAGAGCGTGATTGGTGACCACCAGCGCGGAGCTGCGGGCCTTCTCACGCGACTTCTCGACCAGACAGGCCGCGCCCTGCGGACACTTCTGAGCGCCCACGCATTCGCGCACCGGCACCGAGATCTGACCCCAGGCAGCCGGGGTGTGAGCCGGGGCGTCGTCCCGGTCGGCCAACTCCCCCGCCTCGGCCTGCTCCTCGGCCCAGCGGCGCAGCGCGACCACCTCAGCGCCCAACTCGGAGACCTGGCCGGGCTCAGGGAGCAGCGCATCCTGCTCGGCACCCTGGGCGTCGCGGACCTTCAGCAGGCAGGCGTAGTTGCTCCGCCCCTTCAGCACGGCATGACCCACGGTCGTTCCGGTGACCTCGTGGCAGGCAGCCACTGCTGCCGGGATGTCCTTGGTGGCCAACTGTGCCTGCAAAGCCAAGGTGGCGGTGGCGATGACGACCCGCGACTGGGGATCATTGGCCAGGTGGGCCAACACCGGGGCCAGATAGCCCAGCGACTTGCCGGTGCCGGTACCGGCTTGGACGAGCAGGTGCTCGCCGGTGTCGAGGGTGGTGGCGACCTCGGCAGCCATCTGATCCTGTCCCGGTCGACGCACGCCGCCGATTCGGGCCACTGCGGCCTCCAGGATCGCGCCACTGAAGTCAGTTGCCGCAGGCAGGGAGCGCTCAGACATCGCCGATGTCCGACAGGCGGGCCAACTCGCCGGCCAGATCAGGATTGACCCGGGCATGCACCTGGGTGCCTTCTCCGGTGTGCTCGATGCTGATCACCTCGCCGGCTTGATGAATCCGGTCCAGAAGATCGCCGCGGGCATAGGGCACCAGGGCGTCGACCTCGACGGCCGGACGCGGCAGGCGTTCAGCAATCCGCTCGGTAAGGGTGGACAGCCCTTCCCCGGTGCGCGCGGAGACGAAGATCGCCTCGGGGAACTGCGCCCGCAACGCCAACACCACCTCAGGAGTGGTCGCGTCGAGCTTGTTCACCACGAGTTGCTCGGGAACATCGAGGGCACCGATGTCGGCCAACACCTGCCGGACTGCAGCGACCTGACCGAAGGGGTCGGGGTCCGACCCATCCACCACGTGCACCAGGAGATCAGCTTTGACTGATTCCTCCAGGGTGGAGCGGAACGCCTCCACCAGGTCGTGAGGAAGGTGGCGGATGAAGCCGACGGTGTCGGTGAGGGTGAACACCCGCCCATCGGCGGTGGCGGAGCGTCGGGTGGTCGGATCCAGCGTTGCGAACAACGCATTCTGGACCAGCACTCCGGCGTCGGTGAGCCGGTTCAGCAGCGAACTCTTGCCGGCATTGGTGTAGCCGANNGATCGCGACGCTGGGCACCTGATTGCGAGTGCGTTGGGCACGCTTGGTACGGCGCACCTCGTCCAAGTCACGCAGTCTGCGGCGCAACACAGAGATGCGGGTCTTGATCCGACGTCGATCGGTCTCGATCTTGGTCTCGCCCGGGCCGCGGCCACCGATGCCGGCACCGGCAGCGGCGCGCCCACCCGCCTGGCGCGACAGGTTGCCGCCCCAGCCACGCAGGCGTTGCCGTAGATACTGCAGCTGGGCCAGTTCGACCTGCGCCTTACCCTCGGCGCTCTTGGCGTGTTGGGCGAAGATATCCAGGATCAGGGCGGTTCGGTCGATGACCTTCACCCCGACGCGGTCCTCAAGGTTGCGTAACTGGGCGGGTTCCAGCTCCCCGTCGCAGATCACAGTGTCTGCACCGGTGGAGATGACGACCTCACGCAGTTCGTCCACTTTCCCGCGCCCGATGAAGGTGGCCGGATCCGGGGCACTGCGACGCTGCATGACACCCTCAAGAACCTCTGAGCCGGCGGTTTCGGCGAGCAACTTCAGTTCGGCCATGGCGTAGTCGGCCTCGGTCTGGCCGCCGGTGGTCCAGACCCCGACCAGCACCACACGCTCCAGTTGCAGTTCGCGGTATTCGACCTCGCTGATGTCGGCCAACTGGGTGGACATGCCGGCCACGCGCCGCAGCGACTGGCGCTGCTCCAGCTCGAACTGCTCGCCGTCAGGGTCGGTGTCGTCGAAATCCGGGTATTCGGTCATGGTGAAGTCAGCACCCTACTCAGGACAGGGCGAAGCTGCCGCGGCCCGCGACAACCGCCGGTCCGGTCAGAATCGCTTGAGAGCCGGTGGTGTCGACCTGCAGCACACCGCCGGGCACTGTGACCTGGCAGCGGCGGTTCGGGGCCAGGGTGGCTGCTGCGGCGACCACTCCGGTGCCACACGATTCGGTTTCACCCACGCCACGCTCGTGGACGCGCAGCCGCAGGGCATCCGGCGCCTCCACCACGACGAACTCCACGTTGACTCCCCGCGGGAAGGCGCCTGCCGGGCTCCACGTGGGCTGCTCGGTGAGATCCAGATCGGCCAACTCGGCGGCAGAGTCCAGCACCACCACGGCGTGTGGATTGCCCACGTCCGCGCTCTGGGCGGGCCAACTGCGGCCCGCGAGGTTTATGTCGACCGCAGCCCCCCGCTGGACCGCCCCCATGGTGACCGAGATGGTGCCATCGCTGTTGAAGCGGCCCACACGCAGGCCAGCGCGGGTGGCGATCGGCACTTCCGTGGTGGAGTCGATGAGGCCTTCTTCGTCGAGATAGCGCAAGAAGACTCGCAGTCCGTTGCCACACATCTCGGCGATTGACCCGTCGGCGTTGCGGTAGTCCATGAACCACAACTCCGGATCGCCGTCCCACTCCCGAACCTGGCTGGCCCAGACGGCCCTCAGGATGCCATCGGCTCCGATACCGGCCCGTCGATCACACAGATGCGCTACTTCGGCGTCAGTCAGCGAGATCAAGCCATCGCGGTCGACGAACAGCACGAAGTCGTTACGGGTGCCATGACCCTTGGCGATATCAAGACTGCGCACTGCCGACCTCCTGCTCAGCCTGAACCCTACCCCGCACCAGTTCGCAGATCGCTTCGACGGCCGCAGAGTCGGAGCCGAACCAGTGGATTCTCGGGTCGCGGCGGAACCAACTCAGTTGTTTTCGAGCCAGTCGGCGGGTGCCGGCGGCGGTCTGACGGCGGGCCTCCGCTTCGCTCAGCTCACCGTCCAGCATGGCCAGCACCTGGCGATAGCCGATGGCCCGCGAGGCGGTGAGGCCGTCGCGCAGACCGCGCCCGATCAGTGCCTCCACCTCGGCCACGAATCCGCGATCCCACATCTGAGTGACCCTACGGTCGATCCGCTCGTCCAGTTCCTCGCGAGGCAGTTCCAGCCCGACCTGAATCACTGGCGCCAAGGCATACCTCCACTCGGGTAGCTCTGCAGTGAAGGAACCCGTGAGTTCGATGGCCTCCAGGGCGCGCACGATCCGGCGAGCATTGCCGGGCTGGATGGCGGCGGCTGCCGCCGGATCCACCTCGGCCAGTCGCTGGTACAACGCTGCGACGCCGACCTCGGCAAGCTCGGACTCCAGGCGAGCGCGAACGCGGCCGTCGGTCGCCGGAAAGTCGAACTCATCGACGATGGCGTGCACATACAGGGCCGAGCCTCCGACCAGGATGGGCAGGACCTCTCTCGAGCGGCAGTCGGCGATGGCCTCACGGGCGAGCTTTTGAAACTCCGCAACAGAGGCGGTTTCGGTGACCTCGGCGATGTCGACCAGATGATGGGTGATGCCGCCACGCTCAGCTTCGGTGGGCTTGGCGGTTCCGATGTCCATACCTCGATAGACCAACATCGAGTCGGCATTGACGATCTCTGCGGCGAGGCCCCACTCGCCCAGTTGTCTGGCGACAGCCACGGCTACGGCGGTCTTGCCGCTGGCAGTCGCGCCGTTGATCGCCAGCACCGGAAGGTTCGTCATCGTCTCCATTGTCCAACCTGGGTCGCGCAACTCGAAATTGCTCAGGATTCGGCGAAATTGCTCACCCCAATTGCGTGACAAACCCTGGTCCCGAATCGTCACAATAGAGGTGGGCCGGGACAGACCCGGCGCACGCAGGCAGAGAGGAGGCCCAATGGACATCGTCGATCAGATCAAGGACGCTGTGGACGGCCACGAGAATGAAATCAAGCAGGGCATCGACATGGTTGGTGACTTCATTGATGACAAGACCGATGGCGCCTACGCAGCCCAGGTTGATCAAGCCCAGGGCTTCCTCAAGGATCAACTGGACAAGTGACGACAACTCACCGGTGATCAACTGATCTGGAACGGGCACGAGGCCCGTGTCATTACCGACGAGCCCGAGGGGCCGGCAGTTGCCGGTCCCTCGGTTCAATTGTGGGACGGCTGGTTCGACCTGCGGTCAGGATCGGCCGGGCATCCCCAGCCCGATGGCTGCCGGTGCCACAGCGGCGGCCCAGGCATCTCCGCCGCGAGTCCGACGCAGGTTAGTGATGTCTGAGTCTGCATTCAGATGGTGCGGTGCGCCGTAGCTGATCTCGACGGTGGCGATATCGCCCGGACGCGGCATAGCCGCCGGATCCTGCGGGGCGCGCACATGCACCAGCCGATTGTCGCGGGCACGCCCCGAGATGCGGTGGGTAGCACCGTCTTTTCGTCCCTCGCCGGCAGCGAACATCACCTCCACCGAGGTTCCCTCCAAGGCTCGGTTCTCCGCCCAACTGATGTCGGAGACCAACTCGACCAAGCGGTTGTAGCGCTCGGTCACCACCTCGTGCGAAACCTGGTCGGGCATGGTGGCAGCAGGGGTACCCGGGCGGATGGAGTACTGGAAGGTGAAGGCACCGGCAAACCGGGCCTGCGCGACCACGTCCAAGGTGGCTTGGAAGTCGGCCTCGGTTTCGCCGGGGAACCCGACGATCACATCGGTGGTGATGGCTGCCTGCGGTATCGCCGCCCGTACCCGGTCCAGAATTCCTAAGAACCGCTGGGAACGATACGAACGGCGCATGGCCCGCAGCACGGCGTCGGAGCCCGATTGCAGCGGCATGTGCAGACTCGGCATCACATTCGGGGTTTCAGCCATTGCTGCGATCACGTCGTCGCTGAAGGCTGCCGGATGCGGCGAGGTGAAGCGGACCCGTTCCAGGCCCTCGATGTCGCCACAGGACCGAAGCAGCTTCGCGAAGGCACCCGGGTCGCCGAACTCCACGCCGTAGGTGTTCACGTTCTGCCCCAGCAGGGTGACCTCTTGCACTCCTTCGGAGACCAGCGCTCGGATCTCTGCCAGCACATCAGCCGGATTCCGATCGGCCTCTTTGCCGCGGAGAGCGGGAACGATGCAGAAGCTGCAGGCGTTGTTGCAGCCGACGCTGATCGCAACCCAGGCGGCATAGGCCGAATCGCGCCGCGACGGCAGGGTGGACGGAAAGCGCTCCAAGGACTCCACGATCTCGACCTGGGCCGTCTGATTCACGCGGGCACGATCCAGCAACGCCGCCAATGAGCCCAGATTGTTGGTTCCGAACACCACGTCGACCCAGGGAGCTTTCGCCACGACGATGTCGCGATCTTTCTGCGCCATGCAACCACCCACCGCGATCTGCATACCGGGGCGGTTCGCTTTCACCGAGGCCAGGTGGCCCAAGTTGCCGTAGAGCCGGTTGTCGGCGTTCTCCCGCACCGCGCAGGTGTTGAACACCACAAGGTCTGCCGATTCCCCGTCCGCGACCGGGCGATAGCCCGCTTCAGCGAGCACTCCGCTGATGCGTTCGGAGTCGTGGAAGTTCATCTGGCACCCGTAGGTGATCACTTCGAAGGTGCGTTCGGTATCGCTGGTCATCAACGCGGTACTACTCCCGGCGGTTTGGCTTTGGTGGACCGAGGACGGACTCTACCCGGTCAGCGTGCCACGGCCGAAGCTCGAAGCTCGCGCACTACGGTCACCGTGATGCTTCCGGGGTAGTCGAATTGCTGCTGGATTCGCTCGGCCAAGTCTGCGGCGAGCTGGCCGGCGGCGAGATCGTCGACCGCCTCGGGCTCCACCAGGACGCGCAGTTCGCGACCGGCGTCGATCGCAAAGGCCTTCACGACCCCGGGTTGCGCGGTTGCCAACTCCTCCAGTGATGCCAGCCGCTGTTGATGCGCAACTCGATCCTCCCGGCGTGCGCCCGGACGGGAGGCACTGATGGCGTCTGCCGCTTGCACGAGCACTGCGGCTATCGAGGCCGGCTCGACCTCGTTGTGGTGGGCTTCGATGGCATGAACCACCGCGTCGTTCTCCCCGTAGCGCCGAGCGAACGCCGCGCCGACGATGGCATGCGACGCTGTCTGGTCGGGGAGACCCTTGCCGAGATCGTGCAGCAGCGCCGCGCGGGTCGCTACCAGCGGGTCCACCCCGAGTTCGGAAGCAAGAGTCCCGGCGATCCGCGCGCTTTCCACCAGATGCGCCAGCACGATCTGCCCGTAGGAAGTGCGATAGGCCACGGTGCCCAGCGCAGCCGCGACCTCGGGGTTCAGATCAGTGATCCCCACCTCAGCCGCGGCGCGAGCACCGACGGCGCGGCACTCCTGGTCGACGGCGGCGACAGCCCGCTGATAGCTGATCTCGATGCGTCCGGGGTGTACCCGACCGTCGGCGATCAAGTCTTCGAGGACGCGACGGGCTACCTCACGCCGTTTGGGGTCAAAGGCGGACAGTTCGACGCTGCCGGGGGTGTCGTCGACCAGCAGGCTCACGCCGGTGAGCTGTTCAAAGCTGCGAATATTGCGGCCGTCGCGGCCGATGAGACGCCCCTTCATCTCTTCATTGGGAATGCTGACGGTGATCACAGCCACATCTGCGGTTTGGGAGGCGGCGAGACGCTGGATTGTGGTTGCGAGGACTTCTCGCGCCTGCTCAACACTGTCCGGCCCGCCGACAACAACGGTGCGGCCGGTAACCAAGACCTCCGGTGCCCGCGGCGTCGGTGGTGGAGCCGGTGTCGGGGTGGCGCGAAGTTCACGCTCTCGCCGCTCCAGAGTGTCGCGCTGTTCGGCCAGTTCGGCGGCGAGCGTCATCAACTCCTGTTCGCGCTGATCCCAATGGCGTTCGTTGTCGCTGTCTCGCGCTGCCGCAACCGGCGGCGGCGGTGCGTCCAGCCGTGGTTCCACACGGCCCGTGGCTAGACGGCGGGCCAGAACCAACAGCAAAGCGCTGGCGGCCAATCCGATCACCAGCGCTACCAAAGCGATGACGAGCACGACCTCCGTACTCACGCGCTCCTCCTCGTGGGGCTTGCCTTAGTCGATGTCGAGATCGGCGGTCAGATCGTCGAGCACCTCACGAGTCACCTGGGCTACTACGGCGCTGGGGAACCCGCGCCTGGCCAGGGCCCCGGCCAATCGTCGATAGCGCGCCGCCGGTTCTACCCGGCGCAACGTCGCCGCCTTACGCTCAGCGTAGGCCAGTGCCACCTGATAGTCGCGATCGGCATCGAGTTCGGCTGCTGCGGCTTCGGCGGTTTCGCGAGAAACCCCTTTCTCGGCGAGTTCGATCAGCAGTGCCCGCCGACTTCGCTGCCGCCGGTCCCCCGCCGCCAACCATTCCCGCGCGAAGACCTCGTCATCGATGAGCCCCACGTCGCAGAGCCGATCCAGCACCTGCTCTGCGGCCTGCGCGGGAACACCCTTGCGGGCGAGCGCGCGAGCCAGTTCTTCGCGACTGCGCGCCCGCACCGTGAGTTGCCGCAAGGCAATTTCCCGGGCAACGGCGATGGTGTCCGCGTCCGGGGTGTCGTCATCGACCGGTGGCTCTGCGGCCCTCATCGGTCTAGAACTTCACCTCGCCGGTCACCGGGTCGATGCCTTCAGGCACCTCAGCAGACTCGCCGACACCGAGCTGGGTCAGGATCCGCTTCTCGATCTCGGCGGCAACCTCCGGATTGCTCTTCAGGAAATTGCGCGCATTCTCCTTGCCCTGGCCGAGTTGCTCGGCGTCGTAGGTGAACCAGGCGCCTGCCTTGCGGATGATGCCACACTCGACGCCCAGATCGATCAAGCTGCCTTCGCGACTGATTCCATGGCCATACAGGATGTCGAACTCGGCCTGCTTGAACGGCGGCGCCACCTTGTTCTTCACGACCTTGACCCGGGTCCGGTTGCCGACCATCTCCGCGCCGTCCTTGAGCGTTTCAATGCGGCGCACGTCCAGCCGTACCGAGGAATAGAACTTCAGGGCACGTCCACCGGTGGTGGTCTCCGGCGATCCGAACATCACACCGATCTTCTCGCGCAACTGGTTGATGAAGATCGCCGTGGTTCCCGCACCAGACAGGGCCCCGGTCATCTTCCGCAACGCTTGGCTCATCAAGCGGGCCTGCAGACCGACATGGCTGTCACCCATTTCGCCTTCGATCTCCGCCCGCGGTGTCAGCGCCGCGACCGAATCGATCACGATCAGCGCCAATGCTCCCGAACGGACCAGCGTGTCGGCGATCTCGAGAGCCTGTTCGCCGTTGTCAGGCTGGCTGACCAGCAGGGCGTCGGTGTCTACGCCGAGCTTCTGGGCGTATTCAGGATCCAGGGCGTGCTCCGCATCGATGAAGGCACAGATGCCGCCGGCCGCCTGCGCATTCGCAATAGCGTGCAGTGCGACGGTGGTCTTGCCCGATGACTCCGGACCGTAGATCTCGACCACCCGACCGCGAGGCAATCCACCGATGCCCAGCGCCACGTCCAACGCGATTGATCCGGTCGGAATCACCTCGATGGGTTGACGAACATCCTCACCCAGGCGCATCACTGAGCCCTTGCCGTGAGCCTTCTCAATCTGCGCCAGCGCTGCCGCCAGGGCCTTCTCCCGATCTGCCACTGCCATGCTGGTTCCTTTCGGTCTTCGACTGTTGCTCTCACCCTAGGTAGCTGCTCTGACAGTCGGTCAGTCAGAGCTGGACTGTGCATAACACGTCCGGGATCGGGCCGTCGCTGAACAGCCTAGGCGAACAGGTGTTCGAAATACATCGACACGCCGAAACTCAGCGATCGAAGTCCGGCAACTCCAGTTCGGCCCAGACGCCACGCCATACGTCCTTGCAGGACACTCCAGCAGCCAACGCCTCGTCAACGGTGCGCTGACCGAGCGCGGCGATCACATGAGTCTGGGCGAACATCACCGAACGGGGTCGAGTGAGTTTGGCGTCCAATCGGGCGCGGAGATCAGCTTCCCGCATAAATGCCGGTCAGGCCGCTTGATCGCGGGCGTTCAGAACCGGCAAGCGCGTCACATGCGCATCCTCGCGAGCATCGATGCGATCCGAGACCAGCCGCAGCACATTCGACAACGGCACTCCGAGTGCCCCACAAATCGCGTTCAACAGCTCGGAAGAGGCTTCTTTCTGGCCGCGTTCAATCTCCGAGAGGTAGCCCAGGCTGACCTGCGCTCGTCCGGACACCTCGCGAAGCGTGAGGCTCTCAGCCGTGCGCAACTCCCGCAGCGACTCCCCGAGGATCTCGCGGAGGATCACTGGGCGCTCACGCATCTCAGAAATCATGGCTTGACTCTACCTGCCCCTTCACAACGTCTCGGTGGTGATTCATAAACGCCACGCGGGACGTCGTTTGTTCCTCAACCTCAACTTGAGGAGCCTGATCCTTGCAGCAGTAGCAGCAATCGCGACATCGCCGCGTCCACCGTCTGGACTCGTATCTGCTCTCGGCTGCCCCTCAGCTCGAGCAGACTCGCCGATGCCGGATGGCCGGGTCCGACCAATCCCAACCAGACAGTGCCGGGCTGATGGCCCTCCTGCGGATCGGGGCCGGCAACCCCAGTCACCGCTATCGCCCAATCCGCCCCAGTGCGCTGACGAGTGCCTTCGGCCAGCGCCTCGGCCGTCTGCGGCGAGACCGCTCCAGCAGATTGCAGAATGTCCTCGTTCACTCCACCCAAGAGGTGCTTCAGCGACGTCGCATACACCACAACACCACCGAGATAGACCTGCGAAGCACCGGGAATCGCTGTGATCGTCGCACCGATGAGTCCACCGGTGAGCGACTCTGCGGTCGCAACGGTCTGGCCGCGGCTGAGGAGCCCGGCCACGAGCTGAGCCGCGGTGGTCTCAGGCGTCATCGGATTGCTGGCTGGCCTTCCGCAGGCGCAAGGCGTCGATGACGTACATGACGCCGGTGATCACGGTCAGGGCGAAAGCCACCGCCATGACAGCCCAGGCGATGACGAACCACACCGGTGCCGGCACCCAGGTCTGGTCGATCGGATAGGGCAGGAACATCAGTAGTGCGACCGACTGCATCAACGTCTTGAGCTTGCCTGCCGGTGCAGCCGCCATCACCGCATACTTCAGCATGACCACGCGCATCCAGGTGATGCCCCACTCCCGCAGCAGGATCAGGATGGTGACCCACCAGGACAGCTCACCAAAGACACTCAGCAGGATGAAGGCTGCGCCGGTGAGGGCCTTGTCCGCGATCGGATCCCAGATCTTCCCGAAATCGCTCACCAGGTTGTAGCGGCGGGCCAAGCGTCCATCAAAGAAGTCGGTGATGATCGCGACTGCAAAGGTGATGGTGCCCGCCAACCGCCAGCCGAAGCCGGTGGACGGCTCGATCAACATCAAGACCACGAAAACCGGAACCAACACCAGCCGAAGCACCGTCAGTGCATTCGGCAGTTGGGCAGGTATGGCGGTCTGCGACCGCACTGAATCCGCGCCCATCACCCCTCCCACTCCACGACGAGGTCCACGCCGTCGGTATCGGTGACCCTACTCCACCCCAAGTCTGCGCTGGAAACCTGAGTTCCGCCTGTGTGAATCGTGACGATTCCATCGACCTCAGGACCCTGATGGGAGGCCCTTCCCCGGGCCAGGCCATCAGGCGATACCTCTTCGACCAACACCGCCACCCGGGTGCCGATCCGTTCGGCGGCGCGGTCGGCGCTGACCTGCTCCACCAGCGTGGCAATGCGGTCCACGCGCTGTGCAATGTCGTCTTCGGCGACCTTGGGGCGTAGCCGGGCGCCCTCGGTGCCTTCCTCATCGGAATAGCCGAACACACCCACCGCATCCAGATTCGCCGCGGCCAGAAAGTCGGCCAAGTCATCAACCATGGCCTCGGTCTCACCAGGGAATCCCAGAATCACATTGGTACGAATTCCCGCCTCGGGACGCTCCTGGCGGATCCGACCGATGAGGTCCAAGAACGAATCGGCATCACCGAATCGACGCATCCGCCGCAACAGGTCCGCCGAGGAGTGTTGAAACGGCAGATCGAAATACGGAACCACATTGGGCAAGGTGAGCATGGCGTGCAGCAGCGCCGGATGGATCTCGGCAGGCTGCAGATAGCTCACCCGGATCCAATCCAGTCCGTCGACACCACTGAGTTCGGCGAGCAGGCTCTCCAGATTGGTGCCCGCGTCACGCCCGTACCCGGTGGAGTTCTCACTGACCAACACCACCTCGCGCACGCCTGTTTCCACCAGCCAGCGGGCCTCAGCCACGATCTCCCCGCTCGGGCGCGACAGGTAGGAGCCGCGGAAGCTGGGGATCGCACAGAAGGCGCACCGTCGATCACAGCCCGAAGCAATCTTCAACGGGGCGCTCGGCCCAGCGCCCAACCGCTGGCGCAGCACTCGCGGGCCGCTGGCCGGGCCGCCGCTGATCAGTGACTCGCCGTGGCCGGGCACCACCACCTGGCTGGCCTGGGCAGCCCGCGCTGCCGGTGCGATGGGTAACAGACTGCGCCGATCCCGCGGCGCATGGGTCGTCGGCCGATGCCCCTCGAGCACGGCACGCAGTCGCGCGGCCACCTGGGGATAGTCGTCGAATCCGAGCACCGCATCGGCCTCCGGAAGCGCTTCGGCCAACTCTGAGCCATAGCGTTCAGCCAAACAGCCGACTGCCACCACTGCCCGAGTTGCGCCGTCACCTTTGGTCTCAGCTGCCGCTAACAGAGTGTCGATGGAGTCCTTCTTGGCGGCGTCGATGAAGCCACAGGTATTCACCACCACCACGGCAGCGTCACGCGGGTCTGCGACCACCTCGAAGCCGTCGGCAGCCAGGCGTCCGGCCAGTTCCTCGGAGTCCACCTCATTGCGGGCACATCCCAAGCTGATCAGGTGGACCGGTGTCAGATTCACCCGGCCACGCTACCTCACCGAGACCTCGTCAGCCTTCGCGCAGCGCAGCCAGCACCTCGTCCAGATCGTCAGGCTTGACCAATACCTCACGCGGTTTGGATCCCTCGGAGGGTCCCACGATGCCGCGAGTCTCCAAAATGTCCATTAGCCGTCCGGCCTTGGCGAAACCGACGCGCAGCTTGCGTTGCAGCATCGACGTGGAACCCAACTGCAGGTCAACCACCAACTGACAGGCCTCCAGCACCAGCTCCAGATCGTCACCGATGTCCTCGGCAACCTTCTTGGACTCAACCGGAGCGTTCACGTCCTCGCGATACTGCGGTGCCAACTGCTCGGTGACCTTCTTCACCACCGAGCGAATCTCCGCCTCGGTCACCCAGGCCCCCTGGACGCGCAGCGGCTTGGACTGGCCCATCGGCAGGAACAGCCCGTCACCTTGGCCAACCAGTTTCTCCGCCCCCGGCGTATCCAGGATGACGCGTGAGTCGGTCATCGACGACGTCGCGAAGGCCAATCGGGACGGCACATTGGCCTTGATCAGCCCCGTCACGACATCGGTCGAAGGACGCTGCGTGGCCAGGATCAGGTGGATACCGGCAGCGCGAGCCAACTGAGTGATCCGCACGATGGAATCCTCCACATCGCGCGGGGCAACCATCATCAGATCGCTCAGCTCATCGACGATCACCAGCAGATAGGGATACGGCGCCAGTTCGCGCTCCGAGCCCGGCGGCAGCTTCACCTGGCCGGCCCGGACAGCCTTGTTGAAGTCGTCGACGTGCCGAAAACCGAAGCTGGCCAGATCGTCGTAGCGGGCGTCCATCTCGCGCACCACCCACTGCAGCGCCTCAGCGGCCTTCTTCGCGCTGGTGATGATGGGCGTGACCAGGTGTGGAATGCCCTCGTAGTGCGTCAGTTCCACCCGCTTGGGGTCGACCAGCAGCATGCGAACCTCTTCGGGCGTGGCACGCATCAGAATCGAGGTGATCATCGAGTTCACGAAACTCGACTTGCCCGAACCGGTGGCACCGGCCACCAGCAGGTGCGGCATCTTGGCCATATTGGCCACCACATAGCCGCCCTCAACATCCTTGCCCAGGCCCACCGTCATCGGGTGATGATCGTTGCGGGCACGGTTGGACCGAAGCACATCACCCAAGGAGACGATCTCCTTGTCGGCATTGGGGATCTCGATGCCGATCGCGGACTTGCCCGGAATCGGGGACAGGATACGCACATCAGCCGAAGCAACCGCGTAGGCGATGTTCTTACTCAGCGCGGTCACTTTCTCGACCTTGACCGCATTCCCCAGTTCCACCTCATAGCGGGTCACCGTCGGACCCCGGGTGTAGCCAGTGACTTGGGCGTCGATCTCGAACTGCTGCAGCACCTCGGTGAGGCTCTTCACCACCGCGTCGCTGGCAGCGGTGCGCGCTTTGGGCACGCTGCCGGGCTTCAGAATGGCGGGGTCAGGAAGCTCATAGACCACGTCGCCGCTGAGAACGGGCTGCTCGGCACGCAGCGGCTCTGAGGAGATTTCGGGCACTGCGGGCGCCGACTCAGCAGGCTGACGGCGCCGCCCAGGCTTGGGCTCGTCACTGACCACGACAGTCTCTTCGTCGTCCACATCGATCTCACCGGTGTCCAACAGCGGACTGTCATAGGCACGATGGTTGGCGCCATATTCGATCTCATCACGCGATTGCGGCTTGAGCTTCGCGACAAGGGCTTTCACGCCAGTGCTCAGCTCATTCAGGGGAATTCCCAGCACGACCAGGAAGCCGATCACGGCTGCAATCACCAGCACGGGCACCGCGATCCAGGTGCCGACGAGTTCAACCAGCGGCGAGGACGACAAGAACCCCAGGAAGCCACCAGCGGCGCGCACCTGTTCGGGGGCATTACCCGGAGGGAGGCCGCGCGCGATATGGATCACACCCAGCGTCCCGAAGAGCAGTGCCGCCCAGCCCACGACCTGGCGGCCCGCCGAGCCGTGACGTTCGGGATGCCGGAAGGTACGCCACGCGACGGCCAACGCCACGACGGGGACGGCATAGGCGAACACACCCACCACGGTGGTCACTGCGATGGCGATCCAGGTGCCGACAGCACCGGGCAGACCGAACCAGAACTGTGCGGCGACAAGCAGGCCGAACAGCATCACGGCGAAAGCCGAACCATCATGTCGTTGTTCCGGCTCAAGGTCTTTCACCGCCGGGGCCAGTGCTCGGATTCCCGAACCGACCACACCGGCTATGCCGCGCCAGGTGGCCACCAGGCCACGGCCGATCGCAGCAAGCGCCTTGGACAGCCCCGAGGGCTGCGACTGCTTGCGAGTCGTCGTTCTCTTCTTGCTTCCAGTGCTTCGGGAGGCGCTTTGACGCGAGGACGCGCTGCTGCGGCTCCGCGAAGGGGAAGACGCGCGGGTCGCCATGCCGCCAACTTAGGTGATTGCACCGACAAAGCGGAGTTTCCACGCCGAGAAAGCCCTCATTGCGAGCTCACAGCCATTGCTGGGGACGCGGCTCAGAAGTGGGTCCATCCCTGCGTATCGAGTTCCGGCTCGACTCCATCCAACAACACCACAGGCTCCCCGGGCAGTACGCGCCCCAAGACCGTCCATCCGGCGGGAACAGCGTCGAGGGTGGGGAAAGTCGCCACAAGGGCATGGTCGTCGCCGCCGGTGAGTTGGAAGACCAACGGGTCGCCGCCGCCAACCGCAGCCGCCACCGCCTGCTGCGGCTCGGCGATCTGGAACGCACTCGAATCCAGATCGATCGCTACCGCCGAAGCTCGACAGAGGTGACCCAGATCAGCGAGCAGGCCATCGGAGATGTCGATCATGGCGGTGGCACCGGCATCGGCCGCGATGCGTCCTGCACCGTAGGGAACCTCCGGCACCCGGTGCGCGGTGACCACAGCGGCCGGGGATCGGAATCCTCGGGTCAAGACCGCCAGACCGGCCGCAGCCCAACCCAGACGCCCGACCATGGCCACCACATCCCCGGCTCGCGCACCGGCGCGAGTCAGCGGCGCTCGACCGTCCTGGTCGGCCAACACTGTCACGGTGACGACGATCACCGCCGCCGTGGTCAGGTCGCCTCCGACCAATGCCACGCAGGCCCGCTCGGCTTCGCTGGCCACGCCGTCGGCAAAGCCGTCCACCCATTCGATGTCGGTGGTGCTCGGCAACGCCAGACTGATCACGACAGCCTTGGGAACCGCGCCCATCGCTTCGGCGTCGGCGACACAGGCGGCCACCGCCTTGCGTCCGACATCGTGGGCAGAGGACCAGGCACGCCGAAAATGCACATCCTCGACCATGGTGTCGGTAGACACCGCCAGATCGCCGGCCAGGCGGAGGACGGCGGCATCGTCGCCGACTCCGAGCTGCACCGCGTCGGCGCGAACAGCACGGCTCGTGATCCGATCGATCAGGGCGAACTCGCCCAGTTCGCCGATACTGGAGCCGGTCACGGGCTCACACGGCTCGCGGGCCGAGCCCGGCCAGTTTGCCGGAGATGCCACCGGCAGCGCGCAACGCGGCACCATTCTCGAAAGTCTCAGAAGCACGCTGCGACAGCCGCACCTTGGCCTGCTCGATCATGCCGTGCAGAATCGTTGCCGGAGCGACCTCCGGCCACAGGTACAACGCCATGGCTCCGGGGATGGAATTGACCTCATTGACGTAGATCTGCTCGCCATCGCTCAAGAAGTCCACCCGGCAAATGCCGTCCAGGCCGGTCGCCTGCTGGACGCGCAGCGCGGCGTCAGCCATGGCCTCGGCCACCGAGTCGGGAATCTGAGCCGGGAGCTCACGGGGTGCGCTGGTCAGCCCGTCACTGCCCATGTACTTGTTGCTGTAGTCGTAGATCGCAGTCGACGACGAGCGGGTCGGCTTCTCGATCAGAGAGGACTCAAACTCCGGATAGGTCACAAACGAGATGTTCAGGTCGAACAGGTCCTTGCGGTAGGGCTCGATGACGGCGCCGTCGCGAAGATAGGGACTGGTGGTGGTCAAAGCCACCGCCGTCGCATAGTCGTCGACGACTTCAATGCCGATCGAGGAGCCCCCGAAACGTGGCTTGACGATGTAGGGCGGCTCGAAGTCGGGTTCCCAGCCGGCAACCACCAGGCGCCGCGGCAAGGCGGGTAGGCCCACGTCGGCCATCACCGCACCGAAGGCGAATTTGTCCATGCCCAGGGCCGCAGCGGCCGGCGTCGAACCGGTCGCCGGAACCCCCATCATCGCGAACAGGCTTTGAGCGCCGCCGCTCTCCCCCGCGCCGCCATGCAGGGCCAGCAGCACCACGCCCAATTCCACCGGTCGCTTTCGCATGCCCTTGACGGGCAGGAAGCTCAACTCACCGTGGGCCAACCGGATCTCCAGTTCGGTGCTGCCCTTCGGGGCGCCCTCGAGGTAGTCGCGGGCCTCCGTGTCGGTTGGCACCAGGTGCCAGGATCCACCACGGTCCCAATACACGCATTGAACGCTGTCGCCGGATTCAGCCAACACCCGCTCGCACTGCAGACCACTCAGGATGGAGATGTCGTGCTCGGCCGACGGGCCTCCGAACAGCACGGTAATCAATTCACTCACCTATTCACGCCTTTCCCGACATCTCGTCATCAGTGTCCGCACACCGTCACGCGTAGTGATCCGGCAGGTCATTCTCGTACAGAACGACATCATGCTCTTTGAGCCGCGCAGACACGGCCTCGGTCGCCTCATCCCGGCTCTCGAAGCACAGTACTTTGCCTGGCCCGTCCGCTGCACCACGGAGCAGCGCGCGCCGGTTGGTCCAGCCAACGATCACCAGGGTGTGGTTCGGTCGACTCACCGCCAATCGGGCCAGATCGGCATTGCGCTGGGCCTGATTGCTCCCCAACTCGACCATGCCCGGGGTCACGACGTACAGCCGGCCGTCGCCCTGCAGCCGCTCGGCGGCGCCACGCACGGCGTGGGCGGCACCGGTGGGGTTGGAGTTGTAGGTGTCATCGATGACTGAAATCCCTTGGGGGCCCTGCACCAGCTCAGCGCGATGCGGGGCACCGGGCAGCGTCCGCCGGGCGAACATTGCCGCAGTGGGAGTGACGTCCAGGGCCAGCGCGACACCGATGGCGCACGCCAAGTTGATGGGATGGCCGAACTGCTGGGCGGGGATGCTCACCAGTTCGTCACCGCCGAGCACGATGCGCCACTGACGGTCGACGGTGGCCACCGCAACATCAGCCTCGGCGGCACCGTGGGCCGAACACCGCACTACCCGGCGGTCTGCTTCGAGTCGATCAGCCAGTTCGGCCAGCTCCGGCTCGTCGATGTTGAGCACGATCGCCGGCGCCTTCTCGGTGATCTCCGACTTGGCGCGCACGATGGTCGCCCGATCCTTCATCCGGGAAAGGTGCGCCTCTCCTATCGAGGTGATCACCGCGACGGTCGGCGGGAAGGAGGTGCACAGCTTGCGGATCTCGCCAGGACCGTAGGTGCCCATTTCAGCAATCAGCACCGAGGTGCCGGGACGAAGCTGATCGTTGATGGTGCGGGAGAGCCCCATCAGATTGTTGAAGCTTCCCGGACTGGCCAGCACCGTCTGGGAGCCGGACAACACGAAGTCGACGTACAGCTTGGTGGAGGTCTTGCCGTACGAGCCTGTGATGCCGACCACCGTGGGATTCACCTTGGCGAGGTTCTGCTCGGCCTGCCGGACGAAGCGCGAGGCCAGCGAAGCCTCGATCGGACGCATGATTGCCAACCCCAGATCCACGAGCAAGGGAGTCAGCGCCGCAACCACCATGGTCAGCGGCGCATACACGAGGAACGTCACAGCCAGGCTGATCAGTTGCAGCGCCGCGACGGCCGCCACCATTCGCTTGGCTCGAGCCGTGAGCACCAGGGACGCTTTGGTGCCGCGAATGCCCAGCCCAACAGGCCAGAAGACCAGCACGATCGCTGCCGCTATCGACACCAGCGGGAGAACGAACCCGACGAGTGTCAGCACCACCACGGCGATGGCCAACCCGGCATTCACTGGACGCTTCACCAGCCACAGCCCTGCGAAGGTCGTCGCCTCACCCGGGACGTAATGCTCGCGCTGTGCGACACGCAACCACCGCGCGTCGGCCACCACGATGGCAGCGACAGCGGCAACCAGCACCAGCCAGTCGACCCAGATCATGCGCTCACACTCCTCAGGGCCGCCCGCAGCGGCTCAGCAAGATGGTCATCGAGTTGGTGGGTGGCCCCGTCCACGACGGTCAGTTCGGCAGCTTCACCAAGAATTCCCCGTGCTGCCTGGGCAATCGCCACCGGCACCTCGGTGTCGTCGGCGCCCCACACCATCACCACGGGAATGCCCGCCTCGGCGATCATGCGGAGCTGATCGGCATAGTCCTCATTCACGGCGCTCACCATGATCGTCCGCATCACACCGACCGCAGCTCGATAGTCCGCCGAGCCATAGCGCTGGCGATAGGCCTCCATGCGCGCATCGCCGAGCAACTGGTGCGCATGCAGCCAGCGTGCCATCCGGTAGCCGAACTTGGGTTTGCCGCCGCCGCTGCGTCGCAGCAGGGGCACCCCGGTAAGCACCAGGGCCCGCACCTTCTGGGGTGCCAGAGCCGCCATCTGGACCGCGATACGACCGCCAAAAGAATGGCCCGCCAGTACCCGGGTTTGGCCATCGGGCAGGCCGGCGAGCAAGGCTTGCGCGTAGTCCAGCGTCGTCCACGGCGTATCTGGTGCACTGGTGGCACCAAAGCCGGGAAGGTCGAAGGAAACGGCGTCGCGATCGAAGAGCACCGGCTCCCAGTCGCGCCGACTACGACCCCAGCCGTGCAGAGCCCACACCTGCGATTCGGGGTCACCGTAACGCTCGGCCATCATTCCGGTTCCGGGTACGGATATCAGCACCCGCAAATCTTAGCCGAACCGAATCAGCCCTCTTGTTCCCGCGGCACCCGGTGTCCCACACGAATGTCGAAAACCAATTCGGGCGGCTCCTCACCGCGAATCTCCGCGAGCAGTCCGGTGAGGGCGGCCATAATCCGCAGGCTGGCGCGACGCACCGACTCCGGATCGTCGGCACCGCCCAGATCGTGCAGCTCGACCGGCGTCCCAGCACGCATGATCATGGTTTTGCGCGGCCAGAATCTCGGCCAGGTGAGCTTCTTTCCCGCCATCACATAGTTGGCACCCCACTGCGCCACCGGTACCACCGGCGCTCCGGTGCTGAGCGCCAATCGGGCCGCACCCGGACGTGACGTCATCGGCCAGGTCTGAGGGTCCGCGGTCTTGGTGCCTTCGGGGTAGATCACCACGCACTCCCCCGCCCGCAGCGCCGCTTCGGCATGCACCAAGGCATCCTTGGCGCGATCGGTATTCCGCTCAACAGGAATCTGACCGGTGGCGCGAGCCAACTGACCGATTCCGGGAATCCTCCACAGGTCGGATTTGCCCAGGGCCCGCGGCCAGCGTCCGTTCCAGATCAGGTATTGGGCCAAAGCGACCGGATCGAAATCCGAAATGTGGTTCGACACCACAATCACCGGCCCAGCCGCCGGCAGGTTCGACGCATCGTCCCAGTCACAATCAACCAGGGCGCGCACCAGCCCACCCACAATCCGAACTGTGCGGCGATAGACCGGCTGCACCGGGGTCGGATTGGCCACCTTCAGCGGCAGTCTCGCCCGGGCAGCCCCCACCACAGGAGGCTGCGGTCGATCCTCGAAACTCACCCAGCGATCTTGGCAGGCAAAGTCTTCGGCAGCCAACCCGGACGCGTCGATTCGAAGGCGGCGATGTCGTCCTCGTGAGTCAGCGTGATCGCGATGTCGTCCAGACCTTCCAGCAGCCGATGCCGGGTGTAGTCGTCGATCCCGAAGTCGAAGACCTGGTCACCGGCAGTGATCGTCTTGGTCACCAGGTCGACGCTGAATTCCACTCCCGGCGTCGCCTCGGCGATGGCCCAGAGTTGCTCCACGACGGACTGATCAACAGTGGCGATCACGAGCCCGGCCTTGCCGGAGTTGCCGCGGAAGATGTCGCCGAAGCGCGAACCGATGATGACGCGGAAGCCGTAGTTCTGCAGGGCCCAGACGGCGTGTTCCCGCGAGGAGCCGGTGCCGAAATCCGGACCGGCGACCAGGATCGAACCCGCTGTATAGGCCGGCTGATTGAGCACAAATGCCGGATCGTTGCGCCACGCGGAGAACAATCCGTCCTCGAAACCGGTGCGGGTGACCCGCTTCAGGTAGACCGCCGGAATGATCTGGTCGGTGTCGACATTGCTGCGTCGCAGCGGAACCGCGATACCGGTGTGTGAGCTGAATTTATCCATGTCGATCTCCTTACAGGTCCGCCGGGGAGCTCAGGGTGCCGCGAATCGCGGTGGCCGCAGCCACCAACGGTGACACCAGGTGCGTGCGTCCGCCCTTGCCCTGGCGTCCTTCGAAGTTGCGGTTGGAGGTGGACGCACTGCGTTCACCGGGGGCGAGTTGGTC
Organism: Propionibacteriaceae bacterium UBA7704; assembly: GCA_002482525.1. GTDB lineage: Bacteria > Actinomycetota > Actinomycetes > Propionibacteriales > Propionibacteriaceae > Propionicimonas. The sequence continues at coordinate 279,880 of DLGC01000017.1, forward strand.
GGGATTCATGCCCAGGCACATCGAGCAGCCGGCCGCACGCCACTCCGCACCGAACTCGGTGAAGATCGCGTCCAGGCCCTCGTCTTCGGCTTGGGCCTTCACCCGCGCCGAGCCGGGGACCACCAGCATCCGCACACCGTCGGCGATGGAGGCGCCCTTCACGACCTCGGCTGCAGCTCGCAGGTCTTCGATGCGGCCGTTGGTGCACGATCCCAAGAATACGGTGTCGACCTTGATGTCGTGCATGGGAGTGCCCGCAGTCAGGTCCATGTACTCCAGGGCACGTTCGGCAGCGGCCTTGGCCACCGGGTCGGCGAAATCATCGGGCCCCGGGACGGCAGCCGACAGCGGAACCCCCTGGCCGGGGTTGGTTCCCCAGGTCACGAACGGGCTCAACTGGGTGGCATCGATGTCCACCTCGGCGTCGAAAACGGCGTCGGCGTCGGTGAACAGCGTCTTCCAGTGCGCCACGGCGGCGTCCCAGTCAGCGCCTTCCGGGGCGTGCGGGCGTCCCTTGAGGTAGGCGAAGGTGGTCTCGTCGGGAGCCACCATTCCTGCCTTGGCACCCCATTCGATGCTCATATTGCAGATCGTCATGCGGCCCTCCATCGACATCTTCTCGATGGTGTCGCCGCGATACTCCACGATGTAACCCTGGCCGCCACCGGTTCCCACCTTGGCGATCAGCGCCAGCACCACATCTTTGGCGGTAACCCCGGCAGGAAGCTCGCCGGTGATATTCACCGCCATGGTCTTCGGGCGGGCCTGCGGCAGCGTCTGGGTGGCCATCACATGCTCGACCTCGGAGGTTCCGATGCCAAATGCCAGGGCACCGAAGGCACCGTGGGTGGCGGTGTGCGAATCGCCGCAGACCACGGTCAGGCCGGGCTGGGTCAGCCCCAACTGCGGGCCGATGATGTGCACCACGCCCTGATCCAGGTCACCGAGGGAGTGAATGCGGACGCCGAACTCGGCGGCGTTGGCCCGCAAGGTGTCCACCTGCAGCTTCGAGACCGGGTCGGCGATCGGAGCGGTGATGTTCAGCGTCGGGGTGTTGTGATCCTCGGTGGCCATGGTCAAATCGGTGCGGCGCACGGTGCGCCCGGCAAGGCGCAGCCCGTCGAAGGCCTGAGGGCTGGTTACTTCATGGACCAGGTGAAGGTCGATGTAGAGCAGGTCGGGTTCGCCATCGGCTGTACGAACCACATGTTCGTCCCATACCTTGTCACTGAGGGTTTTTCCCATCGGATCTCCATCGCTCGCGGGGAATATCTGAAGTCTCTGGAAGTGTAGCTCTTGCATATCATGATCCGAGACGGCAGTCTTATCCTATGGACAGTTCGAGTGGTGTTGGGGTTCTTGACAAGGCAGCTTTGGTGCTGACGGCATTGGAACAAGGTCCGACGACGTTGGCCGGATTGGTCACGGCGACCGGGTTGGCCCGGCCGACTGCCCACCGTCTCGCCGTTGCACTGGAACACCACCGCTTGGTCAGCCGCGATCTGCAAGGCCGCTTCGTGCTCGGTCCGCGCCTGACCGAACTGGCCTCCGCAGCCGGCGAGGATCGGCTGTTGGCCACCGCCGGACCCGTGCTGGCCCGGCTACGCGATATCACCGGAGAATCGGCCCAACTCTTCCGCCGCCAAGGCGACATGCGCGTGTGCGCGGCAGCCGCCGAGCGCCCGGTCGGATTGCGTGACACCATCCCGATCGGCACTCAGCTCACCATGAGCGCGGGATCAGCCGCCCAGGTGCTCCTCGCCTGGGAAGACCCCGACCGCATCCAGCGCGGACTGCAGAGTTCGTCGTTCTCCGCGGTCGCCCTGGCCACGGTGCGTCGCCGCGGCTGGGCTCAGTCAGTGGCCGAACGCGAGCCCGGCGTGGCTTCGGTGTCGGCCCCGGTTCGCTCCCCCAGCGGCAAGGTGATCGCCGCCGTCAGCGTCTCGGGCCCGATCGAGCGACTGTCCCGTCAACCCGGCCGCTTACACGCCCCGGCGGTCATCGCCGCGGCCGAGCGCCTTTCAGAGGTGCTGCGTCGCAATGGTGGCGAGGGCTGAGCCCTCGACCCATTCCAGCCAGTAGCCATGAGGGTGGCCCAGGCCCAGCACCTGGTCGTCACGCGCGCCGTTGCGCCAACGCACGACCCGCAATGCGCTCAGACTCTGCTGAGCGAGGCTCGTCGGCCACACCAACCCTGAGGTCAGCTCCGGGGCCTCATAGGCCACCCAACTCACATCCTGACGGTGGCCGATCTCGTTGAGTTGCTCCCAGAACGCCGACTGCTGCGGCACGGGCAGGTAGTTCAGCACCCAGGTGGTGGTGATCACCGGATGCCCGGCATCCAGCCGCGACACCACCGCAGCCAGGTCGGCCACCGCATCGCCGGCGACCAACTCCGGACGCACCATCAGCGCCTCATCCAAGGCGGCCCGCAGCCGTACGAAGCGATCAGCCTGATCGGGCCACACACAGGCCTCCAGCCAGCGCACCTGGTCGGGGTCGGTAATGTCCACCGGGTCGCGATCCAGTCCAACCCGCTGGACGATGCTGGGCAACTCGGTTGGGGGTACTCCCGGTGGCAACGCCCCGGTGAGCCGACACGCCAGCTCGATCTCACCGACTCCCCCGCTGTGATCACCCCAGCGATACCGATACCGATCAGTCAGCAGGTTCAGACCGGCACTCGCACCGATATCGATGTGGCTCAGCGTCCCGACTTCGGCGGCGATGCCCGCAAGAGCGAGCACAAGCACTGCGCTGCGTCCGATCTCGTTGGTCTGGGGCACCCGAGTGCGGACCAACTTCACCAATTCGCTGCGATGGCACCGACAGAACTCAACCAGCGTCGGCAGCGGATCATCACCAATAGGAGTGCCGGTCAGGTTGGGATACCAGGCGGTGAGTGGCTCACTCGGATCGGCCAGCAGCAGGCTGTGAATGGCGGCGAACAGCGTCACCGGCAGCCGGGAGCTCCGGGGCGCCTCAGCCAGGATGGCGAGCACGTCGGGCTGATCGACCAGGCCTGCTGCGAAACGGGCGTACAGCGGCGCGCGGCGTCCGGCCACCGACACGAAGTCGGCCATGAGTTCGCGTTCGTGGGAAAGATCGCTCGCTTCGGCTGCAGGGGCCATCATCGACATTTATCACTTTCGGTGCTGAAACGCACGCGATCAGGGCTGATTCTTCTGGACCGCGGGACGAACTGTCCTCGCGAGCGAAATTGCGGTTCACTGTCTGGGCAAGCATGGAAGGAAGCTGATGTCCCAGCCCGCACCTCAGCCCCGCTCGGCGGTCAAAGCCCTGCCCGGCTATGTCGCCGGTCGACGCGCCCAGTCGGCGCTCACCGAACCGTTGGCCTCCAACGAGAGCCACTTCCTACCCGACCCCACCGTGTTGGCGGCCATCGCCAGTGCAGCGGTACGAGCCAACCGCTACCCCGACATGGCCAGCCTCACCTTGCGCGAGCGGCTTGCCGAGATCAACACGGTGGACGTCGCGGAGATCGCAGTGGGTCCGGGCAGCGTCGGGGTGCTCAGCCAGCTCATCGGTGCCGTCTGCGACCCTGGCGACGAGGTGATCTTCGCCTGGCGCTCCTTCGAGGCCTATCCCATCCTGTGTCAGTTGGCCGGGGCCAACGCCGTTCAGATTCCGCTCACTGAGGCGGAGAACCACGATCTGCCTGCCATGGCTGCCGCCGTCGGCGACGCCACCAAGGTGATCCTGCTGTGCACACCGAACAACCCGACCGGCACCAGCATCGCCACCGATGAACTGCGTGAGTTCCTCAACCAGGTCCCCGACACGGTGCTGGTGGTGCTGGATGAGGCCTACCGGGAGTACTCGCCGCGTACAGCACCGGATTCGATGGCGTTGTACCGCGAGTACCCGAACCTGTGCCTGCTGCGGACCTTCTCCAAGGCCTATGGCCTGGCTGGATTGCGAGTTGGTTATGCGATTGCCAAACCGGATCTCGCCGAGGGGCTGCGCCGCACCCAGGTGCCGTTCTCGGTCAGTGCCGTCGCCGAATCCGCCGCCGTTGCCGCGTTGGGCACGATCAACGAAGTCACCAAGCACGCCGACGAAATCGCTCGCGAGCGCGATCGCGTCATCGCGGCAGCCCGGGACCTCGGCTGGACGGTGCCCGACAGCACGGCGAACTTCATCTGGTTGAGACTGGATGACCAGCGTCGCGAACAGCTCATGACGGCATTCGACCACGCCGAGATTCTGGTGCGCGCCTACCCCGGCGACGGCATCCGCATCACCGTGGCTGGCCCCATCGCCAACGACCGCGTGCTCACCGTGCTGCGTGCCCAGCGGGAGCTGGCTGCGTCACCTCGGGACGAGGAATCCGGTGACGGTGAGGCTGACACCGATCACGACGGCGTACCGGCCCTCGACGGCTCGGAGAGCTCGTCCTGACAGGTGCCTGAACGCACGAGTGCCCGTCCCTGAAGGGACGGGCACTCGTGCTTTGTAGCCCCGAGGGGATTCGAACCCCCGCTACCGCCTTGAGAGGGCGGCGTGCTAGGCCGCTACACAACGGGGCCAAACGGGTGTCGTGAGCGTGTTGCCACGATCGCGACGCCAGCGAAGACTAGCGCACTGGATTCGCCTCGGCGAATCGACCAACGCGGTGATTCCTCACTGCGTTGGGGTACTAGGACTCGAACCTAGACTGACGGAACCAGAATCCGGCGGGCTGCCAATTACCCCATACCCCATCGTCTATCAGTAGTCGCGTCAACCGGGTCACGGTCCTTGCGCCACTCATAGACTTGCCGGCCTGGTGAGGCCGGCGACGAGCCACTTTACTAGAGGGCGGGTTTGCCCACCAAACTGGCGCGCGGCGTGCGGGTCGCGAGCTTCATTCGCTTGGCAACCAATACCGCCACGGCTGCGAATCCAGCGAATCCAGCAAGGTTCCACAGCAGCTCCGGCCAGGACGCCTGCGTGACCGCCCGGGTCTCAGCCATGGTTCCCGAGATGGCGGCGTAGCCGAAGGCCACCACATTGTTGACCACATGCGCGGCAATCCCTGCCTCCAGGCCACCGGTCTTGACGACCAGCCAGCCCGCGATGAGGCCGAAGGCGAATCGGTGCAGGAACAGCGGTAGGTTCTGGCCGCCGTGCATCAGCGCGAAGATGAACGCCGAAGCGACAACGCCAAACCAGCGCTGGTAGCCCAGGGCGAATCGTCCGGCCAGCCCGTCCGCCACCGGCGCAGCGTTGAAGCTGGGAGCAGCGGAGTGCAGTGCTTGAATCAGATAGCCACGGAAGAAGTACTCCTCGCCTGCCGCCTGCAGTGGCGCCAGCAGCACGATCACCAGCAGGTAGCCCCACAGCTGCGACTCCGGTGCCCAAACCAAGGGCTGACCGATCCTCGACACTGCCCAGACACCACCGAGAACCACCAGGGCAGCGCCGCCGGTGACTGTTGCATAGCGCCACCGGAAGGCCGGCTGCACCGACGACAACCAACGAGGGTCGAAGCGATGCAGGAACAGCACCATCGCCATGGTCAGTGGGATCAGGAAGGCCAGACTCACCAGGTTGGCGCTCATCAGAGCCAGTTCGTTGGCGGTCTCGCCGGTGCTGAAACTCGACAAAGTGCCCGGCGACCCGTATCCCACCCAGAACAGCCAGATCACCGCCAGAGCGATATAGCCGCGGATGATCCAGAAGATCAGCAGACCCATCATGGCTCCGCCGACGCCGAGCGCCAGCGCCTTGCCTGGAGTGCGCTGGCTGGGAAGCACCCCCAATGCCAACGGGTACTCCACGTCCGGGCGTGGCTCGAAGTCGACGAAACGATCCTTCCAGCTCATGCTCAGTCCTCACTCACCACAGGATTGGTCAGGGTGCCGATCCCTGACACCGTCACGCTCACCGAGTCTCCGGGCACGATCTCGCCGATTCCGGCCGGGGTGCCGGTGAGAATCACGTCGCCGGGAAGCAGCGTGGTGAAGCTGGAGACATGCGCGATCAGTTCGGGGATGGAGAACACCATGTCGGCGGTATTGCCGGATTGCCGAACCTCCCCGTTCACCGTGGTCACGAGGTCCAGGTCGGCGGCCTCGCCCAACTCGAGGTGGGTGGAGATCCACGGCCCGAGCGGACAGAAACTGTCGAAACCCTTGGCCCGTGACCACTGACCGTCGCTGCTCTGCAGGTCGCGAGCGGTGACGTCGTTGGCGACGGTGTAGCCGAAAATCACATCGGCGGCGCGTTCGATGGGCACGCGGCGGCAGATCCGGCCGATCACCACCGCGAGTTCACCCTCGTAGTGCAGGTTCTCGGTCTCCGGTGGGCGCACAATCGGCTCGCCGGGGCCGATCACCGAGGTGTTGGGCTTGAGGAACACCAGCGGAGTCGTGGGAACCTCCGCCCCGCGTTCAGCGGCATGCTCGGCATAGTTGCGTCCGATGCCGAGCACCTTGCTTCGCGGGATCACCGGGGCGACCAATCGGACGTCGGCTAAGGCGAGGCGTTCGCCGGTGAAATGCACTGCCCCGGCCAGCGGGTCGCCGGACACCACGGCAATAGTCTCGGGGTTCTCTCCTTGGTCCTCGGCGAGTTCGACCACACCGTAGGTGGGATCGCCGTGGGCTACGAATCTGGCAATGCGCATGGCGCACACCCTAGCCGTCTCGCTGGGCTGCTTCGTTCCGGCTCGGCCGACCGGAACGCCGAGGGGTGGGCGCACACCGCACCCACCCCCGACATCGGCCCCCCAGACCGCAGGCGGTAGATCGCCTCTGCTCAGGCCGGACGCATCGCCGCTAGGTCATCGCTGACAGTGCTGATCGGCCGAAGACCGAACTCGCTGACCAAGACCTCGAGCACCTCTGGTGATACGAACGCCGGCAGCGTGGGTCCGAGGTAGATGTCTCGCACCCCGAGGGCCAACAGGCTCAGCAGGACGCAAACAGCCTTCTGCTCGTACCACGACAACACCAAGGACAACGGCAGGTCGTTGATACCCACACCGAGTGCCTCGGCCAAGGCCGAAGCGACCTTGACCGCAGAGTAGGCGTCGTTGCATTGGCCCATGTCCAACAGCCGAGGCAATCCACCGACGGTTCCCAACTGAAGGTCGTTGAAGCGGAACTTCCCGCAGGCCAGCGTCAGCACGATGCTGTCATCGGGAGTGCTCTCGACCAGGTTGGTGAAGTAGTTGCGCCCGTGCAGCGCACCGTCGCAGCCGCCCACCAGATAGATGTGCTTCAGCTCACCAGCCTGGATCGCGCCCAACACCACATCGGCCACGCCGAGCACCGCCTGGTGGCCGAAGCCGGTGGTCAACTGACTACCACCGTTGATACCGGTGAAGTCCTTCGGCTCCGACCAGCCGCCGAGTTCCTGGGCTTTGGCGATCACGGCGGAGAAGTCCTTGCTGCCGTCGGCGGACGCATCGACATGAGCCAGTCCGGGGAAGCCCACCACGGCGGTGGTGAAGATGTTGTCGGCATAGGAGGCCATCGGCGGCACCAGACAGTTGGTGGTGAACAGGAAGGCGCCCGGCACGCCGTCGAACTCCTTGCGCTGGTTCTGCCAGGCGGTTCCGAAATGACCCTTCAGGCAGGAGTAGGCGGCCAGTTCGGGATAGCCGTGGGCCGGGAGCATCTCGCCGTGAGTGTAGATGGCCACACCGGCGTCTTCACATTGCTCGGCGAGCATCTTCAGGTCGTGGAGATCATGGCCGGAAACCACGATGAACGGGCCCGGCTGCACCTGCATGCTCACCGTGCTGGGCACCGGGTGGCCGTAGCTGCCGGTATTGGCCTCGTCGAGGAGTTCCAGGCAACGGAAGTTGATCAGGCCGAAGTCATGGATCAACTGCAGCCATTCACCGGTCTCGTGGGAGCGCGAGGCGGCGGCCATGCCGTTGATCAGCCAGGCTTCCACGGCGGCGTCACGGTAGCCGAGAACAGAGGCGTGGTAGGCGTAGGCCGCCATGCCGCGCAACCCCAGCACCAGCAGCGAACGCAATGAGGCCTCTGCACCGCCATCGGTGAAGATGGCGGCTGGGCCGCTGACCGCTTCCAGGGCCGTGTCGGCACCGGCGCTCAGCTCGCGCCGCACTGTGTCGATGTCGTCGGCCATGCGATCGCAGGCTGCAGCGTCGAAGTTCACATTGGTGACTGTGGCGAACAGCCCCTCCATGAAGATCGGAGCCAACTCGGCGAGGCGCTCGGTGCCTTCGGCGACGACGGCAAGGCGCATCAGCTCGTAGGTGATGCGGTCCTGAGCCGCTGCCGTCGGGATGTCCTTTCCACAGTTACTCACCTCCACACAGGCGGTGGTGCCGACAGTCTGCTCGCACTGAAAACAGAACATTCCCATAGGTGTTCTGGCCTTTCCGGTAGGGACTATTGCCGCTGACTGCGGCGTCGTTCGTGCGCAACGGTAGGGTCAGGTCTTTGGGCACGTCTGTTGCCGGGGCAACACTTTGGAGGAGCGATGGGAATCACTGCGGTCGGTGATCTGACGCAGGCCTCCGCCGATGAGGATGCCTTCCTGGCATCGGTGCTCGGGCAGGGGCTCACCGCCGGCGACCTCGGGCTATTGATCCGCCAGGGTTACGTCCGACTCTTCTCGGCCGACGCGGGTGATCGAGTCGCACTCCGAGCCGCGGCCCAGGCTTCGTTCTTCGTGGTGCTGTCCGGCCGCCTCCAGGTGGTGCGCACCCGCACCGATGGCAGCCGCCACATCATCGACGTGGTCGATGCCGGCGGGGCCTGCGGCGCGGTGACTGCCTTCGCGCCGTCACCGCGATGGCCGGCCGATGTTCATGCCGCTGCACCGGTACGCCTGCTGGAAGTCGGCACTCGACCGTTGCTGAGCACCGATGCTCCCGAACCGCTGCGACAAGTGCTCTTGCAGAACTGTGTGCGCCTGCTCGCCGAGCGGGCTCGCAACTTGAATGCCCGCGGTGAGCTGCTGGGACGCCGCTCGTTGCGCGCTCGACTGGCCTTCTACCTGATTCGGCATGCCGATGAGGCAGGGGTGGTCGCCGGAACGTTGACCCGGCAGGAGTTGGCCGACCATCTGCAGGTGTCCCGAGCATCGATGACACGCGAGCTAGGACGCATGGTCGACGCCGGACTGATCTCGATCGACGGGCGGGCCTTCCGGCTTCGCGACCGGGCCGCTGTTTCGGCGCTGGCCCGCTGATTCACTCGGTAAGGTCAAGCCATGAGTACCGCCAATGCCTACGACGCCGTTGAGCTGATCCGCACCAAACGCGATGGACATCGCCTCGAACCCGCAGCGATTCGCTGGCTGATCGACGCCTACACCGCTGGCGCCGTCAGCGATGAGCAGATGTCAGCAATGGCGATGGCGATCTTCTTCCAGGGCCTCGACCGGGACGAGCTCGTGGAGTGGACCCAGGCGATGATCGCCACCGGCGAGCGCATGGACTTCTCCTCGTTGGACCGCCCCACGGTCGACAAACACTCCACCGGCGGTGTCGGCGACAAGATCACACTCCCGCTGGCACCCTTGGTCGCTGCCTGTGGCGCGGCCGTGCCTCAGCTCAGCGGTCGCGGCCTGGGTCACACCGGCGGAACCTTGGACAAGCTGGAGGCCATTCCCGGCTGGCGGGCGTCGCTGAGCAACGCCGAAATGCTGAATCAGCTCAATTCGATCGGTGCGGTGATCTGTGCCGCTGGCGCCGGTTTGGCCCCGGCAGACAAGAAGCTCTACGCGTTGCGTGACGTCACCGCCACCGTCGAGTCGATTCCGATGATCTCGGCGTCCATCATGAGCAAGAAAATCGCCGAGGGCACCGCCTCCCTGGTGCTGGACGTCAAGACCGGTTCGGGAGCTTTCATGAAGACGCGCGAGGACTCCCGAAACCTCGCCACCACCATGGTCGAGATTGGCAAGGGCGCCGGAGTGAACACGGTGGCCCTGATCACCGACATGAATGCGCCGCTGGGTCGCAGCGCCGGAAACGGCGTCGAGGTCGCCGAATCCGTGGAAGTGCTGGCCGGCGGCGGGCCCTCCGATGTCGTCGAACTCACGGTGGCGCTGGCCCGCGAGATGCTGAGCTGCGCCGGGATCGACACCGATCCTGCCGAAGTTCTGGCCTCCGGCAAGGCGATGGACACCTGGAAAGCAATGATCCGCGCCCAGGGCGGTGACCCGGACGCTGCGCTGCCCGCGCCTCGGCACACCGAGGTCATCACCGCCGAGGCCGACGGCTACCTGACCGATCTGGACGCGATGGCTGTCGGCCTGGCGGCTTGGCGGCTGGGTGCAGGTCGGGCCAAGCAGGGCGATCCGGTCCAGGCTGCCGCTGGGGTGAGCTGGCATGTCGGTATTGGGGATCCGGTGCGCGCAGGGCAGCCGCTGTTCTCGCTGTACACCGACACCGAAGACCGCATCGAGCGGGCTCGGCAGGCCCTGGATACCGCTGCCACGATCGGTTCACAGCCGGTGTCGGCCAGGCCGGTCGTGCTGGAGCGCATCAGCTAACCGCGACCGCTACGGCCGACCTGGCGAGCGTGCATCCGTTGCTGGGCTGCAGCAGCGCGGCGTAGTTCCCGGCGGGTGCCGTAGCGCACTCGCAGATTCCCCATAGCCAAAGAACCGCGCAACACCAGCACCGGGCATCCCGGCGCGGGTTGGTTCGACACCCGAACCCTGACCTTGCCCATGCCAGCACCGACCCGGTCAGCATCTACCGCCCATCCGTCGGGCAGCACCAGTTTCACGTTGCCCATTGCTCCGCTGATCTCCACCCAGATCACCGGCGTCGAAGCCTGTGCCTGCAGGAAGTCCAGGCGAACATTGCTGGCCTTGGCTTGGATGTGCAGGTGGGGCGGAACCGCCCAGACGCCGGTCCGACTCTGCGCCGACCAACCCGCAGAGATCACCATCGGGTCATCGTCGCGATAGCCGGCTGCGGTGTAGCCGTGATGCGCCAGGGCCAGTGCTGACGCATCACCGGCGTCGAGTGCGGCGAGTTGGCTGTCCAAGTCCGAGGGGTCGATCAGACCTTGCTCGGCCAGACTGCGCAGCCGCGCCCGCGCCGCGTCGCGGTCCAAGGGTTCTAGGCTCATGGTGACGAGCTTAGGCCGGTCCGATTCGCCCACACTGCGGCGAGGTCAGTCGCGGGCGACCAGACCCCAGCGGTAGGCGTCGTACAACGCCTCCCAGGACGCCTCGATGACGTTGGTGCCGACACCGACCGTGGTCCAGGTGCGATTGCCGTCGGTCATGTCGATCAAGGTTCGCACGATCGCATCGGTGCCGTGGCCCTGATCCAGGATGCGCACCTTGAAGTCGGTCAGTTCGAAGTCCTCGACCTGCGGGTAGGCCGAGCGAAGCGCGCCGCGCAACGCCACGTCCAAAGCGTTCAAAGGGCCGTGGCCCTCGCCGACCAGGTGACGCACCACGCCCTTGGCGCGCAGCTTCACCGTCGCCTCGGAATCGCCCTCGGGTTTCATCTCGTGACCGGTGATGACCCGCCAACTGATGACCTCGAAGAACTCCTCCAGCAGGCCCAGCTCGGAGCGCAGCAGCAGCTCGAAGCTGGCATCGGCCGACTCGTAGGAGTAGCCGTCCATCTCGCGTGCCTTCACCGTGTCGGTCACCTGGGCGGCCAGATCGCGGTTGGACAGGTCGTAGCCCAGCTCGGAGCCCTTGATCTGGATGTTGGCTCGTCCGGCCATATCCGAGACCAGCATGCGCATGTCGTTCCCGACCAGGGTCGGATCGATGTGCTGGTAAAGGTTGGCATCCACCTTGATCGCTGAGGCATGCAGCCCGGCCTTGTGGGCGAACGCCGAGGCCCCCACGTAGGCCTGGCGCGTGTTCAGCGGCACATTGGTGACCCCGGCGACCGCATGACTGATTCGAGTGGCGTCAGCCAGCTGTTCGGGTTCGACCAGGTGCCAGCCATATTTCAACTGCAAGTTCGCCAGCACGGTGATCAGATCGGCATTTCCGGTGCGCTCACCGTGACCGTTGATAGTGCCCTGGAAATGCATGGCGCCGGCGTCGACGGCTGCCAGCGTATTGGCCACCGCGCACCCGGTGTCGTTGTGGCAGTGGATGCCCAAATCCACCCCGATCGCGCTGGCGGCCGAGACGATATCGCCCATCTGGGCGGGCAGCATGCCGCCGTTGGTGTCGCACAAAACGACCACCTCGGCGCCTGCGTCAGCGGCAGTGCGCACCACGTCGAGGGCGTATTCGGGATTGGCCTGGTAGCCGTTGAAGAAGTGCTCGGCGTCGACGAAGACCCGACGTCCGTTGGCGACCAGGTGACGCACCGTGTCGGCCACCATCTCCAGGTTCTCGGCCAGGGTGGTCCGCAGTGCCCTCAGCACGTGTTCGTCATGGCTCTTGGCCACGATGCAGACCACCTCGGTGCGGGCATCGATCAGCGCTTGCACCTGTGGATCCTCGGCGGCCGTGGTGCCCGCCTTGCGGGTGGCTCCGAAGGCGACCAGCTTCGCGTTCTGCAACTCCAGCTGGCCCTCGGCGGCCGCGGCAAAGAAGGCGGTGTCGTTCGGGTTCGCCCCCGGCCAGCCGCCTTCAATGAAGCTGATCCCCAACTCGTCCAAGTAGCGGGCGATCTTCAGCTTGTCGCTGACATTGAGCTGCAGGCCTTCCTGCTGGGCACCGTCGCGCAGGGTGGTGTCGTAGACGTGGAAGACGTCCGGGGTGGCAGACAGAAGGGTCATCGGCAAACCTTGCAGTAGACGGGCATTATCGGAGGAGTCTGCCCTGCTCACCGCGTGTTACTGGCGTGTTTCACGCGCTGAGACCCGGTCGCGACCGCCGGACCGCATCGGTCGCGACCGGGCTGCAGAGGTCACACCACGCGGTGCAACCAGCCTCGGGTGTCCTCGGCGCGTCCGTACTGGATGTCCAAGATGGCCTGTCGAATCGCCAGGGTGCGCTCGCTTCCGGCAGGAAGAGTCCAGGCTCCGGCCTCGGAACGGAAGGCGCCGATCGGAGTGACCACCGCCGCGGTTCCGCAGGAGAAGGCCTCCACCACGGTGCCGTCGGCGATGCCGTCAAACAGCTCGTTGGGCGCAATACGGCGTTCCTCGGTGGCCAGCCCCAGGTCGGCAGCCACTTCCAGGATCGATGAACGGGTGATGCCCTCCAAGATGGTGCCGGTCAACGCCGGGGTGATCAGGCGTCCGTCGGCAGTCACCAAGAAGACGTTCATGCCCCCCAGTTCTTCGAGCCGGTCCTTGCCGGCGGCTTCGATGAACAGCACCTGGGAACAGCCGTGCTCATAGCCTTCGTATTGCGCGATCAGTGAGGCTGCGTAGTTGCCGCCGCACTTGGCGGCGCCGGTTCCGCCGATGCCGGCACGGGCATAGCGGTCGGTAACCCAGATGTCGACAGGCTTCACGCCGCCGGCGAAATACGGCCCCGACGGTGAAGCGATCACACTGAAGGTGACCCGCTCTGCGGCACGCACCCCCAAGAACACCTCGTCGGCGAACATGAACGGACGCAGGTAGAGACTCTTCTCACCTTCACTGTCGGGCACCCAGTGCTCGTCGACGCGAACCAGTTCCACGACGGCGTTGATGAAATCGTCCACCGGCAGCTCCGGCAGCATCATGCGCGCGGCCGAGGTCTGAAAGCGGCGCGCGTTCGCCTCAGCGCGGAACAGGTGGATCGAGCCGTCGGCATGTCGATAGGCCTTCAGACCCTCGAAGACCTCTTGGGCGTAGTGCAGCACTGCACCGGCCGGGTCGATCTGGAATGGGCCATAGGGACGAATCGCCGCATCGCCCCATCCGCCGCCGCTGGTCCAGGTGGCTACCGCCATGTGGTCGGTGAATTTGGCGCCGAAACCCGGGTCGGCCAAGACCTCGGCGACCTCGGCCAAGCTACTGGGATTCGGGTGGGGAGTCAGTGGGTACTGCAGCGACATAGGCGCATGGTAGCGCTTCTGGTGAGACGAATCTGTCCGGTCAGCGGTCGCCACGGTAGCCTCGCGCGAGTGAATGAACACAACAACGCTGGCAAGCTGGTGATCTCGGTCGTCGCAGGTGACGGAATTGGGCCCGAAGTGGTCGCCGAGGGACTCAAAGTACTGACCGCCGCAGTCGGATCCGACGCCATCGATTTCGTGCACCACGATCTGGGTGCCGAACGCTGGCAGCGCACCGGCGAGGTACTTCCCGAGGCGGAAATGGAAACACTCGCCGCAAGCGATGCAATCCTGCTGGGCGCGGTGGGTGCTGCGCCGGGATCACAAGCGGTGCCTTCGGGACTGTTGGAGCGCGGCTTGCTGTTGAAGCTGCGCTTTGCGTTCGATCACTACGTCAATCTGCGTCCCTCGAAGCTGTATCCGGGGCTGCCCACTCCCCTGGCCGAGTCGGTCACCGGACGTGGCCCGATCGATTTCGTGGTGGTGCGCGAAGGCACCGAGGGGCTGTACTGCGGCAACGGCGGCGTGGTCCGTCAGGGCACCGAGTTCGAGATCGCCAACGAACTCAGCGTGAACACCGCCCATGGCGTGGAGCGGGTCATTCGGGACGCCTTCGCCCGAGCCGAGAAGCGCCGCAAGCACGTGACGATGGTTCACAAGCACAATGTGCTGGTCAACGCCGGCGGCCTGTGGAACCGGCTGTTCGCCGCCGTCGCGGCGGAGCACCCCGAGGTGACAACCGACTACCTGCACGTCGACGCAGCCACCATCGCACTGGTTCAGGATCCGCAGCGCTTCGACGTGATGGTCACCGACAACCTGTTCGGCGATATCCTCACCGACCTCGCAGCTGCCGTGACCGGTGGCATCGGCCTGGCCGCCAGCGCCAACATCAACCCCGAGGGCGCCTTCCCGTCCATGTTCGAGCCGGTGCATGGCTCGGCCCCCGACATTGCCGGTCAGGGCATCGCGGATCCGACGGCCACCATCTTGAGCACTGCGCTGCTGTTGGATCACCTCGGACGCAGCGCCGACGCCCGGCGCATCGAGGCGGCTGTTGACGCTGATCTCGCCGAGCGGGGCGACTCCAAGCGCTCGACCACCACGGTCGGTGACGAGATCGCCGCACGGCTGGCCTGAGCCTTCCTGCGACCACAGCGACCGGCCGCCTCACTCAAGAGGTCGTCCGGTCGCTGTGGTGGTGGCCGGACGTGGTTGAGATATTCGAACCCCAGGACTGAACCCTGTTCTCGGATGTTGCTAGGCTGCCTGCGGAGGTCGTCATGAGTTGGCAACAGTATCCGCAACCCGCGCAGTACGGGGTTACCCCCGTAGCCATCACTGACCAGGAGCAACCCAGCACGGCATTGGTGGTCGTCGCCTGGGTTCTGACCGCCTTCACCAGCCTGTATCTGCTGCCGTGGGCGATCGCAGCGACCCGCGGCAAGCGCGACCAGGTGGGCATCTTGCTCATCAACCTGCTGCTGGGTTGGACCGTGATCGGCTGGATCGTGGCTTTGGTGCTGTCACTGCTCAACCATCGACCGATCGCGGTCGTCCCCGTGCCGGTGGCTGCGCTGCCCGCCGCTCCCCTGCCCGGTTGGTATCCCAACCCCAATGGCCCCGGCCAGCGTTACTGGAACGGCCACGCTTGGACCGATCAGCTCGCCTGAGCGATCAGCGGTCGGCGAGGCTGCCGAACAGGTGGCGGTGCTGGCCGGTGATCCGTCCGGAGATCCACCACAGCGCCTCGATGATGGCTGCCGCGGCCAGACCCGCCCAGATTCCGGTGCTCATCATGCCGGCATTGCTCGGATCCAGCTGCGGGTTGAATCGCACCAGCCACGGCAGCGACTCCACCCCGGCGGCATACCAACCCGGTAGCCAGAAGATGGCGGCAAAGGCGGCCAGCGCACACACAGCAATCATCAGCAGCTTCCACCACTGATAGGGACGCGCGGTGGTGATCATCACCCAGGCCCCGCCGATCATCAGCGTTGTCAAAGCAGCGGTGCTGGCCTGCGTCCCGGCCACAGAATCCATCTGAGCGGGCCTGGTGACCAGATAGGTCGTGAACGCGGCAACGGCCACCACGACACCTGCCGGAATCGAAAAACTCATCACTCGCTTCAAGAATCCGGGACGAGCCCGTTCGGCATTGGGGGCGAGCGCCAGGATCGAGGCCGGAATACCGATGGTGAACCAGCCCACGAAACTGATGTGGATGGGCACAAAGGGGAACGGGATCCGCCACAGGGCCACCAGCAAGGCCAACACGATGGAGTACATGGTCTTGGTGAGGAAGAAGTTCGCCACTCGCTCGATGTTGCCGATGACCCGTCGACCCTCGGCCACCACATGCGGCAAGGTAGCGAAGGAGTCATCCAACAGCACCAGTTGCGCCACGGAGCGGGTCGCCGCCGCCCCGGACCCCATGGCGACACCCAGATCGGAGTCCTTGATGGCCAGCACATCATTCACCCCGTCACCGGTCATGGCGACGTTGTGGCCGCGGGACTGCAGCGCGGCGACCATCTGACGCTTCTGCTGCGGGGTGACCCGGCCGAACACTCCCGCCGCCTCCACGGCATCGGCGAATTCCGCCTCGCTGTCGGGCAGGTTGCGGGCGTCCACGACGTCACCGGTGGTGACGCCCAGTGAACCGGTCACCGCCCCCACCGACGTCGCATTGTCCCCGGAGATCACCTTGACCGCGACATCCTGCTCAGCGAAGTAGGCCAACGTGCCTGCCGCTTCAGGGCGCACCTTCTGCTCCAGCACGACCAAGGCGATCGGGCTCACCACACCGGGCGCATCGACTGCGTCAACGAGCCGGTCGGATTGCGCCAGCAGCAGTACTCGCCGTCCGGTGGAGCCGATCTGCTCGGCCCGGCTGGCGGCCACACTGCCGGGGGCCGCCAAGACATCGGGGGCGCCGATGATCCAGTTGCCGTGATCGGCGAAGCTGATGCCTGACCACTTCTTGGCGGAGGTGAACGGCGCCATGGCGCTCACCGCCCAGGCTTGGCCGTCGTGCGGAAGCTCATGGGCGATGGCCTGCATCGAGGCGTTCGGTCGGGGGTCAGCGCCTGCCAGTTGGGCCAGCACGGTGCGAGTTGCGTCCAGGCCCAGATCGTCGAGAGCGTTGAGGTCACTGAACCGCAGACCGTTCTCGGTGAGGGTGCCGGTCTTGTCCGCGCACACCACATCCACTCGGGCAAGGCCCTCGATGGCGGGCAGTTCCTGCACCAGCACATTGAGTTGCCCCAAGCGCACCACGCCAACGGCGAACGCCAAAGAGGTGAGCAGGACCAACCCCTCTGGCACCATCGGCACGAGGGCGCCAGACATGCGCAGCACGATCTGCTGCCAGGTCTCGTTGGGATTCTCGGTGGCCTGCACCCACACCGTGGCCACCCCGACCGGGACCAGAAGCCAGGTGATGAGTCGCAGAATCTTGTTGATGCCGGTCTGGAGTTCGGACTTCACCAGGGAGAACTTGGACGCCTCCGCGGTGAGCTTGGCCGCATAGGAGTCGGCGCCCACCCGAGTCGTCCGGAAGGCGCCGACGCCGGCGACCACGAAACTGCCCGACATCAGTTCGTCGCCTGGCCCCTTCTCCAAGGCATCGGATTCGCCGGTGAGCAGCGACTCGTCCACCTCCAGGTAGGACGCCTCGACCACCTCGCCGTCGACGATGATCTGATCGCCGGGCCCGATCTCGATGATGTCGTCGAGCACGACCGCTTCACGCGGCAGTTCGGCGGCGACCCCGTCGCGGCGGACCAGCGGTTTGCCCTCCCCCACCACGGCGAGGTTGTCCAGGGTCTTCTTCGCGCGCAGTTCCTGGATCAGACCGATGCCGGAGTTGATGATGATGAGGAAGCCGAACAAGGCGTTGACGATGCTCCCGGTGCTCAACACCATCACGAACAGCACCATCAGCAAGAAGTTGATTCGGGTGAAGACATTGGCTTTGACGATGTCCCAGGTGGTGCGTCCCGAGCGCGGCGGCAGTTCGTTGACCTCACCGCGGGCGACCCGCTCAGCAACCTCAGCACTACTCAACCCGCGCTCGCTCGCCACCACGCTACTCACGCCCCTCAGCCTGCCAGATCCCCCCAACTTCCCCCGCGATTCGCTCCCAAAAGGCGCAGTTCCTCCCGAAGGTTCGGGAGCGTCTGCGCCTTTTGGGAGCGCCTACGCGGATCTGGGGGTTAGGTGCGGGGAGAGGAGGGCGTGGAGGGTGGTGGGTGGGGTCAGGTCGGACCAGGTCCAACGGACGACGGTCCAGCCGGCGGCTTCGATGGCGCTCTGGCGGCGCTTTTCCCGCATCACGGTGTCGGCGACCTCGCTGCTGGTGCCCAGATACTTGATGCGTCCGTCGAACTCACCGATCAGGCGATACTGCGGCCAGGCGAAGTCAGTTCGGGCAAGCCAGACACCATCACGCACTACTTCGTATTGCAGGACGGGCGCAGGCAGACCCAACTGAGCGATCACCGCGCGGCTCAGGGATTCACCAACACTCTCCGCGCGCGGATCGGCGAACTCCAGCGCCCGACGCGCGGTTGCGGCACCTTTGCGGTGACGTGCGGCATCGATGATGGTGCTGAGCAATCCCAGCTCAGCGCCGCTGTGAAGGGCGGCGTCCAAGACCGCCACCGCATTGACATAGTTCACTGTTCGCGCGTAGTCGGCTGCGGTGCGCTCCAAGGAGGTGAGCCGATAGCCGAACTGCTCAGTCACTTCGATCTCCGACAGCGCGGCTTGGGTAACGACAAGATTCTCCGTGCGTTTGCCGTGACCTGTCTGGCGAGTCACCCACACTCTTTCGAGCAGCGGATCCCAGGTGGGTAGCCCATGAAGTAGCCCCGCCGAGGCATGGCTGATGACCGTGTGGCCTGCCAACAGCGGCCACGTCGCGGCAATGAGGTGGCGGTGCCGCCCCACAGCATCCCCCGCGGCTGCGTCGACATAGGCGCCATGGCGCACTTTGGTGCGCAGTCCAGCCGTCTGTGCATTGCCCAAGTCCCGCTGGTTCAGCCCCAAAGCCAGTAGTTCCGAAGTCCGCTGTACCGTCACACCCCTCATCCGACCCCCACCCACCACTCTCTCGCTACCCCTGCCCCCACACCGCCAACACCACCCCCCAACCCGACAACACCCCATCCAGCACCCCCAAACGCAAAACGCTCCCAAAAGCGGCAGTTGCTCCCGAAGGTTCGGGAGCAACTGCGCGTTTTGGGAGCGCCTGGTGGGACGCCGGGTTAGCGGGCGGCAGAGCCTTCGACGTAGTCGGCGTCGGTGGGCTTGACCCAGGAGAACAGCTTGCGCAGCTCGCGTCCCACCGGCTCGATGGGATGGTTCTGGCCTGCCTCGCGCAGTGCCTTGAACTCCGGTGCTCCGGCGTCCTGGTCGGCGATGAAGCGAGCAGCGAAGGCACCATTCTGGATGTCGGCCAGAACCGCCTTCATGTTCTCCTTCACATGCGGATCGATCACCCGCGGGCCGGAGACATAGTCGCCGTATTCGGCAGTGTCGGACACCGACCAACGCTGCTTGGTGATGCCACCTTCATTGATCAGATCGACGATCAGCTTCAATTCGTGCAGCACCTCGAAGTAGGCCACCTCCGGCTGGTAGCCGGCTTCGGTGAGAACTTCGAAGCCGTACTGGATCAGCTTGGAGACGCCACCGCACAGTACGGTCTGCTCGCCGAAGAGGTCTGTCTCGGTCTCTTCGGTGAAAGTGGTCTTGATGCCACCGGCGCGAAGTCCGCCGATTGCCTTGGCGTAGGACAGCGCCAGCGGCCAGGCGTTCCCGGTCTCGTCCTTCTCCACCGCGACGATCACCGGCACACCGCGACCCTCGGCATACTCCCGACGCACCAGGTGTCCGGGGCCCTTGGGCGCGACCATGCACACATCCACACCATCCGGCGGGGTGATGTAGCCGAAGCGGATGTTGAAACCGTGAGCGAAGAACAGCGCGTCGCCGGGCACCAGGTTCGGAGCGATCGACTCGGCATACAGGGTGCGCTGCACCTGATCGGGTGCGAGCACCATGATCAAGTCGGCCTCTTCGACGGCTTGCGCCGGAGTGACTACTCGCAGACCTTCGGCTTCGGCCTTGGCCCAACTCGCCGAGCCCTCCCGAAGACCGACCCGAACGTCCACCCCGGAGTCGCGCAGATTCAGCGCGTGGGCGTGGCCCTGACTGCCGTAGCCGAGCACGGCCACGTGTCGGCCCTGCACGAGCGCCAGATCGGCGTCGTCGTCATAGAACATTTCTGCCATGGGTTCCTTCTGTCTCCTTATTGGTCCGACGAGCCATTGGCCGGACGGGTCTTCTCGATCTTGGCACGATCCGACAGCGAACGCCCACCGCGACCGAGGGCGACCACGCCGGATTGCACCAGCTCCCGCACACCGTAGGGGTGCAGCATCTCCAGCAGCGCCTCCAACTTAGCGGGCGAGCCGGTCGCCTCGATCGTCATGGCGTCGTTGTGAACATCGACGGTCTTGCCGCGGAAGAGCTGCACGATCTCGATGATCTGGCTGCGGGTGGCCGGATCAGCCTTCACCTTGATCAGCATCAGCTCGCGACTGACCGAATTGCTGTCCTCCAGCTCGACGATCTTGAGCACCTCGATCAGCTTGTTGAGCTGTTTGACGATCTGCTCCAGGACCTGTTGGCTGGCCACCGCCACTTGCACCGTGATCCGGGAGAACTCCTCGTTCTCCGTCGGTCCGACCGCCAGCGATTCGATGTTGTAGCCACGGCGGGCGAACAGCCCCGAGATCCGAGCCAACACGCCTGGCTTGTTCTCCACCAGGACGCTCAATGTGTGAGTGTTCACAGATCTTCCTCCCCGTTCCAATCGGGAGCCAGGTCCCGTGCGATCTTGATGTCGTCATTACTGGTGCCAGCCGAAACCATCGGCCACACCATGGCGTCCTTGTGGACCACGAACTCGACCACCACGGGCCGGTCGTTGATGGACATGGCCTCGTTGATGACCCGATCCACATCCGCCACTGTCTCGGCGCGCAACCCGACCGCTCCCATGGCCTCGGCCAGCTTCGGGAAGTCAGGAACCAAGTGCGACTTCAGATTGGTATTGGAGTAGCGCTCGCCATAGAAGAGGGTCTGCCACTGCCGCACCATGCCCAGACTGCGGTTGTTCAGGATCGCGATCTTGACCGGGATGTTCTCCAGGAAACAGGTCACCAGTTCCTGATTGGTCATCTGGAAGCATCCGTCACCATCGATGCCCCACACCACCGCGTCGGGACGTCCGACCTTGGCCCCCATCGCCGTCGGCACGCAATAGCCCATGGTGCCGGCACCGCCGGAGTTGAAGAATCGGGCCGGCTGTTCATGGGGCAGCAGGTGCGCAGCCCACATCTGATGCTGGCCCACCCCAGCAACATACGTCGCCTCGGGCCCGGCGATCTCACCGATCCGCTGGATCACATACTCCGGGCCGAGCAAGCCGTCGGTTTCGGCGGGGAACTCGGTGATCTCGTAGCGTTGGCGAAGGCCATCGAGGTAGCGCACCCAACCGGACCAGTCCGGATGCTCGGTGCCGCGCAGGGCGGCGTTGAGTTCGGCCAGAACCTCCGAGAGGTCTCCGACGATCGGCACATCGGCGACACGATTCTTGGAGATCTCGGCGGGATCAATATCGGCGTGAATCACCTTCGCGCCAGGCGCGAAGCTGTCCAGCTTGCCAGTCACACGATCATCGAAGCGGGCGCCCAAGGTGATCAACAGATCAGACTGTTGCAGAGCACCCACCGCAGCGACCGTGCCATGCATGCCCGGCATGCCGTAGTTCAGCGGATGGCTGTCAGGGAAAGCGCCGCGGGCCATCAACGTGGTGACGACCGGTGCACCGATCAGATCCACCAACTCGGCCAGTGCATCCCAGGCCCGCGCACGGTTCACGCCACCGCCGAGGTAAATGACCGGCCGCTGAGCCTCACCGATCAGCCGAGCCGCTTCGCGAATCTGCTTGCCGTGGGGACGGGTGACCGGCCGGTAGCCGGGCAGGTCGAGCTCTTCGGGCCAATGGAACTCGGTGGTGCTCGCCAGGGCATCCTTGGCGATATCGACCAGCACCGGGCCCGGCCGTCCGGTCTTTGCCAGATGGAAGGCGGCGGCGATCGCGTGCGGAATGTCGGCCGGATCGGTGATCAGGAAGCTGTGCTTGGTGATCGGGAACGTGATACCGCGGATGTCGGCTTCCTGAAAGGCATCGGTACCGATCGCACGGCTGGCGACCTGGCCGGTGATCGCCACCATCGGCACCGAGTCCATATAGGCATCGGCGATGGCGGTGACCAGATTGGTGGCGCCGGGACCGGAGGTCGCGATGCACACGCCGACACGTCCGGTCGCCTGAGCGTAACCCTCAGCGGCATGCCCGGCGCCTTGCTCATGACGCACCAGGATGTGTCGGATCTTCGAGTCGTACAGCGGATCGTAAGCCGGCAGGATGGAACCGCCGGGAATGCCGAAGATCACCTCGACACCGACCCGCTCCAGGGACTGGACCAGTGCCTGTGCTCCGGTCAGTTGTTGTGGTGATTCACCAGGCATCGTTACCTCAATTCTGACGTTGGTGTACGGACGGAAACATGAAAAAACCCCCGCTGCTAGCGCAGGCGAGGGAGCGTGTCGGGTTGAGTGGTCTCAGCCGACACGCTTACTAACTACGAGAAGAATCCGCACGGGTCAAGGTTCGCCGCAGTGACGCCGGTTGTCAAACATCCACCTCGGCCGTCCCACATCGTGGTCGGACGCAAATCTCAACCCGAGGGTTCGAGTTCACCAGCGATCTACGCCTCATCTTCGCCCACCGACTGGCAAGTCGACACGCCGTCGACTAAGCATGTTTATGAGGAGCGAACACAACCGAAGGACCCCCCATGCTCATCGCACAATTCCCTCGGTCCCTGGCAGGCACTCTGGCAGCCTTCCTCGGCACGACCGCGCTGGTTTTCGGCGCCGCGGCAGCCACCCCGGCCCGCGCCGATTCAACGGTCACGCCGAGCGATCAGAAGGTGCTCGTGACCGGAGCCGGCTGGGGCCATGGCAAAGGTATGTCCCAATACGGTGCCTACGGTGCCGCCTCGAAGGGCTTGTCCTACTCCCAGATCCTCGCCTTCTACTACCCCCACACCGCCCTGAAGGCCACCTCGAACAAGACGATGCGGGTGTGGATCACCGCTGACAAACACAGCAAGCTCTATGTCCGCGCTGATCGAGGCCTCCAGGTCTACGACTCCGCACACCACAAGGTGCGCTTGCCCTATAGCGCGAAATACACCAAGTGGCGCATCACGCGGAACTCCACGGGGCGCACACTGCAATACCGCACCCGGTCGGGCACGTGGAAGACCTACCGCAGCAAGCTGAGTTCGTCGCGCCAGTGGTGGATCCGTAACACCAGCACCGGAAAGGTGAGGCTGGCGATGTCTGGGGGTGTCACCCGCACCTACCCGGGACGCTTGGCACTGAACGTGCGCAGTGGGCGCAATATCGTGGTCAACTACGTCAAGCTCGAGACCTACCTGCGCACCGTGGTGCCGGCCGAAATGCCCGCCAGTTGGGGATCCACCTCAGCCAAAGGCATGGAGGCGTTGAAAGCCCAGGCGGTGGCTGCCCGCACCTTCGCGTTGCGCGAGAAAGCCGCCAAACCCTCCGGGTACGGCTACGACGTCTGCGACACCTCCTCCTGCCAGGTCTACAAGGACATCTCCTACCGCACCTCGAACACTGATAAGGCCATCAGCGCGACCAAGGGCAAGACGGTGATGTACAGCGGCAAGCCCGCGCTCACCCAGTTCTCCAGCTCGAACGGCGGCTGGAGCGCCGGCTACAGCACCTACCCGTACCTGAACGCCAAGAAGGATCCCTACGACGGCGTGAAGCGCAACCAGACCTGGACCAAGACCATCACCGGAAGTGCGCTGCAGAAGGCCTATCCGGCGATCGGCTCCTTCCGCTCGATCCGGATCGTCTCCCGCACCGGTGTCGGCCCGTACGACGGCAAGGGCCGAGTCACCAAGATCACCGTCACCGGAAGCAAGGGTTCGGTCAGCGTCAGCGGCTCCAGCTTCAAGAGCAAATTCGGGCTGAAAGAGACGCTGTTCGCCTTCAGCGGCAAGCAAGCCTCGACCAGCACGCCGGCACCCGATGCACCAGCAGTGGTCTCGACGACCGTCGACGCCGCGCTGTCCCCCGCCGACGGCAAGGTCATCGCCGACGGGTCAGGCTGGGGCCACGGCCACGGCATGTCCCAATATGGCGCCTACGGTGCTGCGAAGAAGGGACTCAGCTACTCCCAGATCATCGCTTTCTACTACCCCGGCACGACGCTGAAGACCACTGCGGTTCAGACCATGCGGGTCTGGATCACCGGGGCCACCAGCAGCAGCTTGTATGTGCGACCCAACTCCGGGCTGACGGTGACCGATTCCAAGGGCGGCTCGCTGACGCTGCCCCGGGGCAGCGACTACACCAAGTGGCGAATCTCCCGTAACACCACCACCGGGGTGCGCACGCTGTCCTACCGCAACGCCGCCGGCAGCTATGTGGCCTACACCTCCTCGAAGCTGAACTCCAAGCTGGCGTGGTACTTCGGGAACCCGTCCACCGGTGTGGTCCGACTGGCCATCGGTAGCTCCACCCGCACCTACTCGGGCCTCCTCGGCCTGGATGTGCGCTCCGGCAAGAACATCACCATCAACTACGTGAGTCTGGAGACCTATCTGCGCAGCGTGGTGCCGGCCGAGATGCCGCCGAGCTGGAGCTCCGAAGCACTCAAGGCGCAGGCCGTCGCGGCTCGGACGTTCGCACTGCGCATGAAGGCGTCCTCGAAGTCGACCTACGACCTGTGCGACAGCTCGTCCTGCCAGGTGTACAAGGACAACTCCGCGCGGTACTCGACCACTGATACCGCGATCGCCAAAACGGCCGGAAAGACCGTCTACTACGGTTCAGCGCTCGCCCTGACGCAGTTCTCCAGCTCGAACGGCGGCTGGAGCGCCAGTTCGAGCGGCTATGCCTATCTGGACGCCCACGCCGATCCCTATGACGGCGTTGCCCGCAACCAGGGCTGGACGAAGACCATCACGACCAGTGCAATCACCAAGGCCTATCCGGCGATCGGCACTTTCCGGTCGATTCAGATCACCAAGCGCACCGATCCGGGGCCGTACAACGGCAAAGGCAGGGTCTCGGTCATCACCATCAAGGGCAGCAAGGGCAGCGTGACGGTGAGCGGGTCGAGCTTCAAGAGCAAGTTCGGGCTGAAAGAGACCCTGTTCCGGCTGAAGACGTCCTAGTCAGCCCACGATGCGCTGATGTACTGCGGCAAGGTCGATGTTCTGTTCGCGCTCCATCAGACCGGCCATGCCGGGACGGTCGGCGTAACGCGGGATCAGGTGCACGTGCAGGTGGAAGACCTCTTGACCGGCCACGGCGCCTGAGTTGATCAGCACGTTCACGCCGTCGGCGTTGAGTTTGTCGACCAGCAGCGCACCGGTCGCCGTGACTGAGGCGGCGATCTCACCCAGTGCCGAGGGATCGCTGAGGACATCGGTCACGTGCCGCCGCGGCACCACCAGGGTGTGCCCGCGATGCCACGGGTTGATGTCGAGGAAGGCGACGGTCAGGTCGTCGGCGTACACCTGGCGTGAGGGAATCTCGCCGGCGATGATGGCACAGAACAAGCAATCCATGGCCTCAGCCTAGGGCGCTGCCGGCCTCGCAGGGCTCAGCGAACCGGGAATCCCGCCGCAGCCAGCCCCGCTTTGACCTCGCTGATCC
Source organism: Propionibacteriaceae bacterium UBA7704 (assembly GCA_002482525.1). Taxonomy (GTDB): domain Bacteria; phylum Actinomycetota; class Actinomycetes; order Propionibacteriales; family Propionibacteriaceae; genus Propionicimonas. The sequence continues at coordinate 305,636 of DLGC01000017.1, forward strand.
GCAAGGTGCCGTAGTGAAACACACTCGCGGCCAGCACCGCATCGGCGCCGGCTCGAGCCGCATCAACGAAGTGAGCCACGGTTCCGGCACCTCCTGAGGCGATCACCGGAACGTCGACGACCGCCTTGACCGCTTCGATCATCTCCACGTCGAAGCCATCGGTGGTGCCGTCGGCGTCCATGGAGTTCAGCAGCACTTCGCCGGCGCCTCGTTCGGTTGCCTCTCGCACCCATTCGATGGCGTCCAGGCCCGCGGACACCTGTCCGCCGTGCGTCGTCACCCCGAACCCGGAGGGACGGCCCGCTTCCCGGCGGGCATCCAGCGACAGCACCAGCACCTGATTGCCGAAACGCTGCGCGATCTCGGTGATGGCCTTCGGGTTGTTGATGGCTCCGGTATTCATGCCGACCTTGTCCGCGCCGGTGCGCAGCAGCACATCGACATCCTCGACGCTGCGCACTCCACCACCGACGGCCAGCGGAATGAAGACCGTCTCAGCGGTGCGCCGCACCATGTCATGGGTGGTGGCGCGTCCTTGCACCGAAGCGGAGATATCCAGGAAGACCAACTCGTCGGCCCCCTCGGCGCCGTAGGCGGCGGCGAGTTCCACCGGGTCTCCGGCGTCGCGCAGGTTGGTGAAGTTGACCCCTTTGACCACCCGACCGTCGTGGACGTCCAGGCACGGGATCACCCTGATGGCAAGCGTCATACGACCCAGGCTAGCGGGGTCGGACGCACTGACCGAACCAGGCTCACAGTCCCGGCAGTCGGGGGAACCGACGCAGCTTGGTGGCGGCGGAGTACCAGCCCCAAGCGCGCTTGGCCCAGTGCCCGATGACCGGCAACGGGATCATGCCTTCGCGTCGGGAGGTCCGGTAGACCAGGTTGGCCCCGTTTCCCACGTCCATCAGGCACACCAAGGTCACATCGTCGAGGTAGCTTTCCCGCTCACTGCGGCCCTGGTGAGTGTGGCTGATGTTGTGGGCGGCGACCCGTCCCATGACTTCGGCCATGTGGCCCTGCTTGGCCCGCCAGTCGGGGCCAGCCATAGCTGCGGAATCGCCGATCGCGTACACATTCGTGGTGCCGGACACCAGACAGCCGGAGTCGATATCAAGGAAGCCCGCTTCGGTGGTGGCCAATCCCGATCCGGTCAGCACCGGATGCCCGGTACCTGCCGGGATGAACATCACCAGATCGGCGGGCAACGTCGATCCGTCGGCGAACTCCACACCATCGGCGCTGAACCGGGCGATCGGAACACCGACCTGGCGAGCGATGCCCCGCTTGCCGAGTTCGGGCCCCAGTGATTCGTAGGCCTTCTTTCCCATTCGGATGCCGGGTTGCTCCATCGGAGCGAAGAAGGTCAACTCGAAGGACTCCCGCACGCCCTTGCGGCGCAGCAGATGGTCGACATTGAACAAGAACTCGAAAGCGGGTCCGCCACGTACCGCCGACGGATCCTTCGGGTTGCCGCCGAAACCGACGGCGATGCGTCCGGTGCCGGCAGCCAGCAGTGCGTCGAGTTGTTCGCGCAGCGTGACGGCGGCCTGCGGCCCGGTGCACAGTGATTCGCTGTTCTCGACTCCGGGAGGCTTCAGCTTTCCCGAACCCATCGCGATGACCAGGTAGTCATAGGAGATCGTCCCCGCCGAGGTCTGCACGCTGTTGGTGGCAGCGTCGATGCCGGTCACCGCGCCGTTGACGAGGGTGAACCCGTTGGCCTTGGCGATGGCGTCCAGGGATACCCGCGTCTGATCGGTGCGAATGTCGCGGGTCGGGATCCAGATCGAGGTGGGAAACAGATGCAGGAAGGGCCGCTCGGAAACCAGGCTCACCCGGAACTTCTTGGTCCGGGCCAACTCCATGGCGGCCTGGACCCCGCCGAAGCCTCCTCCCAGCACGAGGGCTTGGGGCAAGTCGATTGCGGCGGAGTTGGACATCCGGTGACCTTTCTGGTGGGCGCTCACTGCGCGGCGCGCAGCGTGCGTCGGCGTCGACATAGCGGTGGGGACGCCCGCAGCGGGGGCCACCACGGCACAGCATGACGGCCACCGCGCCGAGCTAGCAAGTAACATTGCCGAAGTGGCAAGCTGTAGCGGTGACCGATGACTTTCACGATGTTCTCGCCGAGGTGGGCGGTCGACTACGCCGCCTTCGCAACGCCCGCCACCTCACCTTGGATCAACTCGCCGAGGAGACCGGCATCTCGACAAGCACCTTGTCGCGGTTGGAATCTGGTCAGCGGCGGCCCAATCTGGAGCTGTTGCTGCCGCTGGCAAAGACCTACCGCGTGCCCTTGGACGAGTTGGTGGGCGCGCCGGCCACCGGAGACCCGCGGGTTCATCCGCGGTCGTTCCGGCGCAAAGGAGTGACCTGGGTCCAGTTGGCCAAGAATCCCGGTGGTCCCACCGCCTACAAGCAGGTGCTTGGCGTGAATCGCGGCGCGGTGGCCTCACAGGATCTGTGTGTTCACGAAGGCTACGAGTGGGTGTATGTCCTCAGTGGTGAAGTGCAACTCACCCTGGGTGCCAAGCGTTACCGGCTCAGCGCCGGCGAGGCGGCGGAGTTCGAGACCACCACCCCGCACGGCTACGCCAACATCGGCCAGGTTCCGGTGGAGCTGCTGGTGATCTTCGCCGGCCAAGGCGAGCGGATTCACCTTCGGCTACAAGCGACTGCTCTTCGTGGCGAGGAGTGACGGCGCGGGCTAGTCCTCCAAGGGCGCTGCGTCGACCACACCCCGTCGGGTTCGCGCTATCACTTCCCGGGCCGTGTCGCGCAGCGACCCCGCCCCGGCGGCCTCTCCCACTTGCCCGGCCACATCGAGCACTTGGCGCGCCCAGCGCACAAAATCGCCGGCGGTGAGCCCGGACAGGGTCAGCACGTCGAACAAATCGGCACCACTCACCCACGCATGGATAGCTTCGGCGAAACCGATATCCGGCTCGTCGTGGCTGTCGAGGCGGTGGTCCCGCTCGGTCAGGCTGAGTTGGCGCCAGATACGGCGCAGTCGAGTTTGGGCGGTATCGCTGGCGGCATCGGGCATCCGAGCCGGCGCACCTCGGTCGCCGCGCGACTCGTACACCAGTGAGGACAACACCGCTGCCAACTGCGGAGCACTGAGTCCGTCGAAGACACCGTCCCGGATCGCCTCGGCGGTCACCAGATCCAGTTCGGAGTACAGCCGCGACAGCATGCGCCCGGCCTCGGTGACCTGCTGACCACCGTCCCCGCTCAGATATCCCAGTGACTCCAGGACCGCACAGATGCGGTCGAAGCGCACCGCGATGGTGTTGGTGCGCCGCTGCACCTGACGCTGCACGCTGTCAGCCTCACGCTCAGCGCGCAGTGCCGCTTCGGCCGCGCGGGCATGCTGCTCCCGATCGGGACAGGCATGGACCCGATGCGCTTTCAGTTCGGCTCGCAACGCGGCGATCTGCGCCATGGCCTCGGCGTCGGCCGGCGGCGTCGGCTCGGGGTCGCTGAGCCCTCCGGAGTCCAGTCGTTGCTGGAACGCGGCGGCCAGGTTTCGCCGGGAAGCCGCCGAGCGCACGTCGAAGTGCTTGGGCACCTTCACCTTTCCAGCGACCGTCGGCGGCTCCGGAAAGTCGGTCAGGGCCAATCGCCTGACTTGCCGGTCCACGGTGAGCACCGTCGGCGGTTCACCGTTGCGACCTAGGGCGACCACGACCGCCCAGCCGCGCCGCCGCTTGGCCGGTATGTCGATGATGTCACCGACCCGCAGACCGGAAAGCACCTGCAAGGCTTCGGCATGCCGATCCGAGCGGCGCTGCCGTGCGGCTTCGGCCTCGGCAGCAGAGATGCGCGACCGCAGCCGGAAATACTCCTCGACGTCACCGCGATCACAGTGGATTTCCTGCCAGGCAGCCTCAGCTCGAGTCTTGGCTGCCGCGATCGTGCGGGCCAGCCCTACCACAGAGCGATCGGACTGGAACTGGGCGAAGGACAACTCCAACAGTCCCCGGGCGCGCTGGCGTCCCACAGTGCCGACCAGGTTCACGGCCATGTTGTAGGTCGGCCGGAACGACGAGCGCAATGGATAGGTTCGCCGCGAGGCAAGTCCGGCCAGGGCCCGGGGGTCTAGCCCGGGCTGCCAGGACACCACGGCGTGGCCCTCCGTGTCGATGCCGCGCCGACCAGCGCGTCCGGTGAGCTGGGTGTATTCACCAGCAGTGATATCGGCATGGGTTTCGCCGTTGAACTTCACCAGCTTCTCCAACACCACGCTGCGGGCGGGCATGTTGATGCCCAAAGCCAGCGTCTCCGTGGCGAACACCACCTTCACCAGCCCTTCACCGAAGCCCTCCTCCACGGCCTCTTTGAATGCTGGCAGCAGACCGGCATGGTGGGCCGCGATACCCGCAAGGAAGGCCGCCTGGAAGGTGTCGTAGTCCAGCGCAGCTAGATCGGCTGGGCTGAGGCCGGCGCTGTGACGCGCCGCGATATCGGCCAAGCGACTGCGTTCGTGATGGTTGGTGAGTCGTAGTCCCGAACGCATCAGCTGGCTGACGGCGGTGTCGCAGCCTTGGCGGGAGAAGATGAAGTAGATGGCCGGCAGTAGCCCTTCGGCACCGAGTCGCTCGATGGTGGCGTCCCGACGGGGCACCAGATGCCGGCTGGCGTCTTGATGCTGGCGGTCCGCAGCGCCACCGTAGCGTCCGGAGCCATAGCCGACGGTGCGGCGCCCATTGCCCGATCGCCCGCGGGGACGCCGCGAATCGTCGCGTTGACTGCGGCCCTCCTCCTTGGCGATCTTCGTCAATTCGGGATTCACTTCGTTGCCAGCGAACAACTCCAGCAGCCGCCTGCCGACCATGACGTGCTGGTAGAGCGGCACTGGCCGCTTCTCGGTCACCACCACTGCCATTTCGCCACGGACCTCGCCGAGCCAGTCGCCGAACTCCTCAGCATTGCTGACCGTGGCCGACAAGGCGATCAGTTGTACCGATTCGGCCAACGAGATGATCACTTCTTCCCATACCGCGCCGCGAGATCGGTCAGCGAGGTAGTGCACCTCGTCCATCACGACATAGCCCAAGCCCTGCAGGGTGCGCGAGGAGGCGTAGATCATGTTACGCAGCACTTCGGTGGTCATCACCAGTATCGGCGCCTCGGCGTTGACGACGACATCGCCGGTGAGCAGACCCACCTTGTCTTCGCCGTGACGGGCGCACAGGTCGTGATACTTCTGATTGCTCAATGCCTTGATCGGAGTGGTGTAGAAACACTTGCGCCCCTGGGCCAACGCCTGAAATACCGCGAACTCCCCGACCACGGTCTTCCCTGCCCCGGTCGGCGCCGCGACCAGCACACCGCTGCCGTCGGCGACATGCCGGCAGGCGGTGACTTGGTAGTCATCCAGTTCGAAGGGATAGGCGGAGGCGAAGTCCGCGAACAGATCGCTCATCGCGGTGCCGGGACGTAAACCGTCAGCGCGTCCGGAACAGCACGCAGCGTCAGCGGCACAGGGCCGAGTTCCTCACCGTCGGCCATGGCGTACAGCCCATCACCATCAACCTCCACGCTGCTGGCCCGCAGCAACTCGACAGCCGGGTCCTTCACGAATCCCCCGCTGTACATGGTCGGCAGCAGCCGCAGCAACGTGAGTCGACTGACCGGGTTGATCACGGTGATGTCGAGTTGCCCATCGCTGATGTCAGCTTGCGGACAGCCGTGCATGCCACCACCGAACCAGCCAGCGTTGCCGACAGCGATGAACATTGCAGGCTGGACGCGAGGCACACCATCGATGGTGAGTCGGTAGTTCAGGGGCTCGAACCGGCTGAGCTCGGCCAGGGCGGCGAAACCGTAGCTGAGCTGACCCAGACGCAGCTTCTGGTGGTTGGTGCGATAGTTCACTCGCGCGTCGAAGCCAGTGGACACAATGGAGCCCACCCAGCGATGTCGGGTTCGGTCAACCAGGGCGCCGGTGACCGACATCAGGTCGATGCGACGCGTCTGTCCGGCGATGATCGTCTGCACTGCCGGTCCCCAATGCGTGGGCACCTCGACCCCGCGACAGAAATCGTTACCCCGTCCGGCGGGAATCAATCCCAGCGGCACATCGGTACCGGCCGCGGCGTTCAGGCCCAGATGCATCATGCCGTCGCCACCCATGACCAGCAACGAATCCGACCGACCCTCGGCACGGGCCTCCCGAGCGTTGGCCACCACCTCCGCGCACAGCCGGCGGGCCTCCTCCCAACTGGTGGCCCGTTCCACCCGAAGGCTGTCGGCCGGTAGGCCCGCAACGAGCTTGGCGGTGACGAGCGGGAGTACGCGTCCGGTTCGACCGCTGCCAGCGGTGGGGTTGACCACCAGCGTGAGTCGCGCCGGGTCGTGGCTGCTGCCCATCTCAGGCCACCGCCTCGACGTTGTTGCGCCATTTTCGACGGTCGTGGATGAAGCAGATGAGTTCGGCGATCAGGAACAGGATCATCATCGGCACCGCTAGCGCCAGCATCGAAAACGGGTCGGTCGACGGTGTGGCTGCAGCCCCGAAGACGAAGGTGCCGAAGATCACATAGGTGCGTGCTTTGGCGAGCTGAGCCGCCGTGACGACCCCCATCATGTTGGCCGCCACGATCACCACCGGCATCAGGAATCCCAAACCGAAGACGACCATGAGTTGCAGGGTGAGTTTGAGGAAATCGGTGACATCCAACAAGTTGGTGGCGGGGACGCTGTCCGGGGTGAAGGCCAGCAGCACCGAGATTCCCTGCGGCAGGATCAGATAACCCACGGCTACGCCAAGCAGGAACAATGGGATGGCGGCACCGAGGAAGCCGAGAGCGTACTTGCGTTCCTTGGTCAGCAGGGCCGGTGAGATGTAGGCCCACAGCTGATACAGCCACACCGGACTGGACAGGATCAACCCGGCCACCATGGCGATCTGCAGAATCAGCATGAACGGGGCAGTGACACCGGTGATGACGGTCGTGGGGTTCAGATTGGGGTGGCTCTGTTTGAGCAGTTCCATCGCCAGCAGATAGGGACGCATCATGAAGTAATAGAGCTGCTCGTACCAGATCGCCGACAGCAGTGAAGCCGTGATGATCGCAATCGAGGCGACGATGAGGCGGTACCGCAATTCGCGCAGGTGATCGGCGAGACTCATCACCCCACCAGGGGTGGGTTTGGGCGGGCGCAGCCAGGCCAGGCGAGGCTTTCCTTTTGCCACGGAGAGCTCAGGCCTTGTCGGGGACGTCTGATGAATCGCCGGAGGCCGCGCTCGAACTGTCCGGCGGGGCGGCGAGATCAGGCTCGGTGTCGATCAGTTCTGCATCGACGATCTCGGAATCGTCTCGGTCGGAAACGGCAATAGCCTCGGAACGGAAAGGCTCACGAGCAGCTCCCGGCGCGGTGCTGCCGTCGACTTTGAGCGCCGAAGTCTCCTCTTTGAAGGCGCGCACGGCCTTGCCCGCATTGCGACCGATCCCGGCCAGCCGGGATCCGCCGATGAGCAGCAGTGCGATCAGTACGAGAATCGCCCATTCCCAACCGCCCATTTCCGCCTCCTTCGCTGGTGCGCCGAGCTACCGTAGCGCCTCGAGTCGCTTTTCTTCGAGGTCGCTGGGCACGACCGGCTGGATTTGATTCAGCAACTCACCCAGCTCCGCGAGACGCTCGCCGAGCATCTCGAGTTCGCTGAACAAGTCGGAGGCTTTATGCCACAGCCAGACGGCATAGCTGACGACCATGATCAGCCCACCGACGGCGATCGCACCGAACAACAGCACCCAGTTCATGATCTGGCCAGCCTACCCCGCGCGGTACCCGGCCAGGGCCTCGGTCGCTGCGTCTACTGCAGAGGCCAGGAGCTGCGCCGGCTCGGCGGCGAGCAGGCCGGGGCCCAGGCGCAGCACCAAAGCCCGCAGCCAGGCCGGATCGGCGACCAGCAGGTCGAGTTCGACGGCGGTCTCGCTGCGCCGTAGCTGTTGCACCGGTATGTACTCAGCGATCCAGGCGGACTGCGGTGTCACGGTGAGAGTGACCGCAACCGCATCGGTGCTGCTTTCCAGCCAGCTCGGGCCGAACTCGGGGGGCTCGCCGAGCTCGGGCACGGCGTGCTCGGTGAGGTGTACTTCGGCGATGCGGTCCAGTCGATAGGTGCGCCAGTCGGCCCGTTGCGGACTCCAAGCCTGCAAATAGCCGAAGCCGTCGCTGGTGATGAGCCGAACCGGTGCCACCGTCGGACGGGAAGGCTCCAAGGCAGCGTCGGTGTAGTCAAAAGTCACCTGGCGACCATCGCTGATGGCCGCAGCGAGTTGTTCCCGAACTCCGGGGGCACCTCCGGACACCGCCACGGTCGTGGCCGTCGGGGTGCCGGCAGCAGTCTCGAGCTTCGCCAAGGCGTTGCGGACGGCCTCCGCCGCGTCCTCCCCCACCAGTTCGGCCACCGCACGCAGGGCCACCACCAGGCTGAGCGCTTCGTCGGGGGTGAACCGCATCGGTCGGCGCAGATAGTCGGCGTTCGACAGTCGGATCCGGCCCGTCTCGGCCACGGCATCCATGTCGATCTCGATCAGGTCGCCAGGCATGCCTTCGGGCAGACCGCAGTACCACAGGACTCTGAGATCAGCGATGAGTTGAGTCGTCGTGATGCCGAAATCGGCGGACGTCCGGTCCAGATCGGCGTCGGGGTGGAGCTGCAGGTAGGGCACGAGCGCCAGCAGTCGTGAAACCTGGTCGGCCGATGTCATCGCGACGTCAATCCGGCCACAGCCTCGAGGTGGGTGATGACGGCGGCGCGCAGGTCGGCGGGGCCGAGCACGATGACGTCTGGGCCGTAGGCGGCCACATCGGCCACGAAGTCGCCGCTGCGGGCGAAACTGACCTGGTAGGCGCTGTACCCGGCAGGAGCATCGACGGCTTGGGCGGTGCCGCGCTGACGCAGGTCAGCGGCGCGACCGTCACGGATGGCCAGCAGTGCTGAGTCGTCGACGCCGGCCGGTTCCAGGCGTTGCCAATGCGCCTCGATCTCGGCAGAGGAGGGCAAGGCATAACTTCCCGGCTTGCCGATGCGGGTCACCGCTGAATCGATGCGAGCCAGCTTGAAGATCCGGGCACCAGCCCGATCGCGGTCGTGCGCGAGCAGATACCAGGAGCCACGCCGACAGTTCATCGCCCAGGGCTCTACCCTGCGGATCTCACCCCGGTAGCGGAAGCTGATCGGCACCCGGTCGGTATGCGCCTCCCATATGCTGGCGAACGCCGACTCGTGAGCGCCGAGTCGCGGGGCGAGCCCGGCCAACCGGGTCGGATCCGGATCGATGCCGGCGGCGCGCAGTTTCGCCAGTGCGGAGACCGCCTGCCCGGCTTGGGTGGCCGATTCCCAGACGCTGGCAGCCAGACCCAGCGCGGCGGTCTCGGCGGCGGTGAACTCGATAGCGGGAAGCTCGAAGGCCTCACGTCGGATGCGATAGCCGACCTCATCGGGGAAGAGCACGTCGTTGCTACCGGTCTCCACGGCCACACCCATCAGGCGCAGTTCGTCCTTGTCGCGTTCAAAAGTGCGTTCAAAGGCGGCATCGCCGAGACCGTGGTAGCCCTCGACGACTTCGCGAATGCGCGCCTTGTCGACGAAGCGACGCGCCATCAGCAAACAGATCGTCAGATTCATGATCCGTTCGGACTTCTGCTGAGTCATGCCTCCGCCTGCGGTCACTGGTTATCGGTGCTGCGATGAGGCTAGCAGCGCAACGACCGCCAGCAGGTGTCGGCTCGCGTTGCGAGGCTGCAATACAGTGACCGTTGTTCCCGACAGGAGAAGGCACGGCCATGAGCATTCCCGGTGCTGGACGGTTCGCACCGAGTCCGACCTCCGACCTGCATCTGGGCAATCTGCGCACCGCAGTGTTGGCCTGGCTGTTCGCGCGCAGCAGTGGGCGTCGCTTTCTGGTGCGCATCGAGGATCTGGACACGGCACGGGTACGAGCCGGCGGCGACACCGCCGGACGCCAGCTTGCTGATCTGGCGGCGCTCGGCCTGGACTTCGATGGTGATCCGGTGTGGCAGTCGCAGCGGCTCGAGGTGTACCGCGATGTCATCGCGAGCCTGCCGACCTATCCGTGTTTCTGTACGCGCCGGGAGATCGCCGAGGCGGCATCCGCGCCACACCACGCGGCAGGCGGGTATCGCCCCTATCCGGGCACCTGTCGCAATCTCACCGAGGCCCAACGCGCCGAACGTGCCGCGGTGCGCACTCCGGCACTGCGGGTTCGTGCTCAGGACGTTTCGTGGACGGTCAGGGATGCGCTGGCCGGAGAGGTGACCGCGGTGGTGGATGACTTCGTGGTGGCTCGCAACGACGGCACTCCTGCCTACAACCTCGCTGTCGTGGTCGATGATCTGGCCAGCGGCGTGGATCAGGTGGTGCGCGGCGATGATCTGCTCGATTCGTCACCGCGGCAGGCATGGCTGGCCCACCGCGTGGGCGGCTCAGCACCGGACTACGCCCATGTGCCCCTGGCCCTGAATCCGTCGGGGCAGCGCCTGGCTAAACGTGACGGAGCGGTCTGCATGGCCGACCTGGCCCGGCTCGATGTCAGCCCCGAGCGGATCCTGAGCAGGATCGCCGAATCGTTGGCCCTGGCCGAGCCCGGCGAACCGGTGAGTCTTGAGCTCTTGCTGACGCGCTTCGACCCGGCCTTGATTCCTCGACGTCCGTGGCTGGTTGCGGCGGACTACTGCTGGTAGGCGTACAACACGTCGACCACGTAGACGACCGTGTCGCCAGCCTCGACTGGAGGATTGTTCGACCCCAGCGGGAAGCCATCCTTGGGTGGCAGCACGAACATCACCCGGGATCCGACGGTCTGGCCGACCAGGCCCGCCTTCAGGCCGGGCAGGGTTGATGCCAGCGGGGTCGACTCCGGAGTGTCGAACTTGTCGTCGATGAGCTGGCCGGTCTTCCACGAGTAGCCCACGTAGCGGGAATAGACGGTGTCAGTCTTGGTGACCTTTGCTCCGGTGCCTTTGATCAACACCTGGGTCTTCATAGCGGCAGGAGCAGCCGTTTTCGGCATGGTGACCACGGGTTTGCTGGCCGCGTCACCGGTTACGGTGGGTAGCCCGGCTGCAGGAGTCACAGCTGCTCCACTGGGCTGAGCGAGGGACACTCCAGTGATATCGACGACGAAGATCAGCGTGTCGCCGTCTTGATAGTCGGCCGGACGATAGGTGGGGTCAACCCCGTCGAAAGAATCTGATCCCGGAATGGCGAGCAACACGCGGCTGCCCGCTTTGGCGCCCTTCAGACCGGTGGTGAAGCCCTTGATGAGGCCCTCCAGGGCGGTGGTGGTGTCCTGCTTGGAGGTGAACGATTCCTCCGACATCTTCCCGGTTCGCCCTTCGGCGAGGTAGTAGCGGAAGGTGAACAGTGAGGTGTCGGTGATCTCATTGCCCTTGCCCTGGATCAGCACCTTGCTGCGCGTCTGGTCGATGTAAAAGGGGGCAGTGAACGTCACCTTCGGCTTCTTCAGCCAGGCACCGCTTACTTTGATGCCGTCCAGGCTGGTCTGCACCGGCACTGTCGATGATGGCGACGGGCTGGCAGATCCGCTGGCGGACGGGGTGGGCGTGGGATTGGCGGTACTGCTGCACGCTGACAGCGCGAGGGCACAGGCCACCACAACAAAGACGCGACGAATTGACACGCCTGAAAGGGTACCCAACCACACGGGGTGCTTTGGCCAGTTCGACCAGTGCGGCATTGCGGCGGGGCCACTTTGCTAGTGCGGCTGCTCGTCCTGAACCAGGTCGAGCAGGGCTCCCAGCTCGGAATCGGTGAGGTCACGGGTGTGGCCGCTGCGCAGGTCACCGAGGGCGACCGGTCCGATCGAGAGCCGCGACAGCCGCCGCACCGGGTGGCCGACGGCATCGAACATGCGTCGCACGATCCGATTGCGTCCCGAATGCAGCCGCACCTGAACCAGGGTGTGACCGCCGGATCGCTGCACGATCTTCACCGCATCCGGAGTGATCGGACCATCGTCGAGGTCAATCCCCATTCGGAGTTTCTTGACCGTGGCATCGGTCAGTACGCCATCCACATCGGCCAGATAGGTCTTGATCACTTCGAACGACGGATGCATGAGTCGCTGGGCCATGTCGCCGTCGTTGGTGAGCAGCAACAGCCCCTCGGTGTCGGCGTCCAGGCGCCCCACGTGGAACAGCCGTTCCCCCTCAGGCAGATAGTCGACCACGGTGGGACGGCCATGAGGGTCGGACATCGCCGAGAGCACGCCCGGCGGCTTGTTCAGCGCCAGGTAGCGATGCTCACGCGGTGGTGGGATTCGCACCCCGTCGACCCGGATGACCGCAGTGCGCGGATCCACCCGCAGGCCTTGCGTGCGCACTACTTCGCCATCGACCTCGACCCGGCCGCGGGCGATCAGGTTCTCGGCTGCCCGCCGGGACGCCACGCCAGCTGCGGCCAGCACCTTCTGCAGTCGGACACCGTCGGGTTCAGTCATTGTCGTTGCCTACCAAGGGTGTCGGCTCCGGGGTCGGTGCATTGGCCGCGGCAAGGTCGGCCAACTCGGCCTCCAACGCGGAGGCATCGGGGAGATGCGGTGCCAGGGCGGGGAGTTCATCCAGGCTGGACATGCCCATGCGCTCCAAGAAGTAGCTGGTGGTGGCGAACAGGTAGGCACCGGTCTCGGGGTCGCGTCCGACCTCCTCGATCAACTCTCGCGTCGCCAGTGTGCGCATCACCCCGTCGACGTTCACGCCACGGACAGCTGACACCTTGCCGCGTGAGATGGGTTGCAGGTAGGCGACCACGGCCAGTGTCTCCAAGGCCGCCTGACTGAGGGTCGCCCGCTGACCTTCCAGGAGCCACTGCGAGATCAGTTCGGCGTGTTCTTCGCGGGTGTAGTAGCGCCAGCCGCCGCCGACTTCGCGAAGTTCGAAACCGCGCCCGGTGCGATCGTAGAAGCTCGCCAACTCGGTCAGAGCCTCGACGACCACACCGACCGGCTCCCCCACCGCCTCGGCCAGATCGGTGGCCGATGTCGGCTCGGTGGCGAGCATCAGCAGAGCCTCGAGCGCGGCTGCGGTCGGGTTAGTCATGATTGATCCTCATTGTCGTCGGTAGCGGCAGCAGCTTCGGGATGATCCTCGGCGTCGAACTCCGCCCCCAGATCGGTGGCCTCGATGTCGTTGCCCAGCCATCGGATAGTGAGCTCACCCAACGGGCTGAGCTGTTCGAAACTCACCGCCTTCTGTCGGAACAGATCGAGCAGCGCCAAGAAGCGGGCTACCACGACCAGTTTGTCGGACGCATCGGCGGTCAACGAACGGAAGCTCAACGCCTGGTGTCCCCGCAACCGAGTGATGATCACCTCGGCCTGCTCGCGCACACTCACCAGGGGCAGATGCAAATGGTCCAACGACACCGACTGCGGTTCGCTCGGCGTCATGGCGCGTCCGGCATAGTCGGCGATGAGGGCGGCGAAGCCGTCCAGATTCGGCTCGGGGAGCAATGCAGCGAAGGTCTCTTCCAGACCACCTGGACGCGGGTATCGGCGCGCCTGAGTATTCAAGGTGTCGGAGATCCAGCGGCTGATCATCTTGAAGGCGCGGTATTGCAGCAGCCTGGCGAAGAGCAGGTCGCGTGCTTCCAGCAGCGCCAGATCGTCCTCGTCCTCGACTTCTCCGGCAGGAAGCAGCCGGGCGGCTTTCAGGTCCAGGAGGGTCGCGGCGATCACGATGAAAGAGCTGGATTGGTCGAGATCCCACCAGGCGGCGCCGCCGGTGGCACCGGTGCCGGTCACCGCTGGCGACGGTCGGCTCGCCTGGGCGGCCTTGAGATACCCGATGAACTCATCAGTGACCTGGGACAGCGCGACCTCGGTGACATCCAGCTTGTGTTTGCTGATCAATTGCAGCAGCAGGTCGAAGGGGCCGGTGAAGTTGTCGAGGTTGACGGTGAACGCGTTGCGCTCCATCGGAGCGGCGGAGTGCGGTTGGTGCTGAAGGGGAGGCTCCCCCGTGGATGCGCTCACGATGCCAACAACCGGCGCACCAATGCAGAGTCGTCACCATGGGCGGCGAGATCAGCCATCGCCAGGCTGACCGCGGCGCGCACAATGCGTCCCCGATCAACGGCCAGTCCATGGTCGGCGCGCAGCGCCAGCCGAGCTCGTTCCAACTCGATCAGTTCCTCGCTGGTCACGTAGACGGTGATCTTCTCCTCATGCCGCACGCGTCCGCTGGTGGCCGCCGAGTCCTGCGGTGTCTCGGCCGGATCCTCGGGTCGGCTTACGCGCCTGGGCATCGGGTCAAGACCTCCTTGGCGAGGCTTCGATATGCCTCAGCCCCGGCCGAGGTCGAGGCGTAGGTGGTGATCGGCTCGCCGGCGACGGTGGTTTCGGGGAACTTGATGGTGCGACGGATCACGGTGTGGAACACCACCTCGCCGAAGGCTGACACCACCCGGTCCAGGACCTCGCGGCTGTGCAGGGTGCGCGAGTCGTACATGGTTCCCAGAATGCCGAGCACCTTCAGGTCGGGATTGAGGCGTTCTTGAACCTTCTCGATGGTGTCGGTGAGCAGCGCGATACCACGCAGCGCGAAGAACTCCAGTTCCAGGGGCATCAGCACCCAGTCCGCGCAGGTCAGCGCATTGACGGTGAGCAGCCCTAGCGAGGGTGCGCAGTCGATGAGAATGATGTCGTACTCGCTGCGGGCCTTCGACAGCACGCGTCCCAGGGTTTGTTCGCGGGCTACTTCGGAGACGAGCTGCACTTCGGCGGCCGAGAGATCGATATTGGACGGCAGCAGGTCCAGGCCGTCCACCACGGTGTTCAGGATCACTTGATGAATGTCCGCACCGCGGTTGAGCAGCAGGTTGTAGATGCTCAGCTCCAGGGTATGGGGATTGACGCCCAGCCCCACCGAGAGCGAACCCTGTGGGTCGAAATCAACCAACAGCACCTTGCGTCCGGTCTCTGCCAGGGCGGCCCCCAAGTTGATGGTGGTCGTCGTCTTGCCGACCCCGCCCTTCTGGTTGCACATCGCGATGATGAGCGCATTCTTCGGCGCCGTCGGATCGGGGGCGGCGGGAGTCTCGAAATGCGGCATGGGCCGACCGGTGGGTCCGATCTGTCCAACGTCGGTGGGGTTTTCATCGGAGCGCAGTGAGGTCTTGGTCACGGCGCCCAGCCTAGGCCGAATTGTCGACAAGTCTGCCCCGACTCGCCCGCAGCGATTTTCAAAGCTTCAGCGTGCCCGCGGATGCGCGGCCAGAAAGACCTCGCGCAGATGGTCGGCGGTGACCAGGGTGTAGATCTGGGTGGTGGTCACCGACGCATGGCCGAGCAGTTCCTGCACGACGCGAACGTCGGCGCCACCGTCCAGCAGGTGCGTGGCGAAGGAGTGCCGAAGCGTGTGGGGAGAGATCTCCACCGGGAGCTCGGCCGCTTCCCCGGCAGCGTGCAGAACCTGCCAGGCGCTCTGCCGCGACAGCCGTTTTCCACGACTGTTCAGTAGCAGGGCCGGACTGGGCGCGATGGCGGCCTGAGCAAACACGGGACGACCGCGCACCAGCCAGGCCTCCACGGCCTTGCGGGCATAGGACCCCACCGGCACGATGCGCTCCTTGCGGCCCTTGCCGAACAGCCGCAAGCCTGCCTCAGGATCGGCGAGCAGGGCTGCGACGTCGTCCACATCGAGATCCAGAATCTCGGACACTCGAGCACCGGTGCCGTAGAGCAGTTCCAAGAGGGCGGCGTCGCGCAGGCCGGTCGGCGTGCTGGCATCAGGCGTGTCGAGCAGGGCTTGGACGTGGTCCAGACTCAGCGCTTTGGGAAGCCGCCGAGTCGCCTTGGGTGGATGCACCTCCGAAGCCGGGCTTTGGCCGGTGAGACCTTCGGAGGTGAGGAAGGCGTGCAGCGAACGCACCGCCACCAGAGCACGAGTGGCACTGGAGCGGGCCAGCGCGTTGTGGCTGGTGGTGGGGGTTTGCAGCCACGCGACGAAGCCGGCCACATCGGTTTCGGCGACAGCGCTCAGATCGTCGATTCCTCGTTCGGCCAGATACTCCCGGTACCGAGTCAGGTCGCGTCGATAGGCCGCCACGGTGTGCGGCGAGGCGCCGCGCTCGACCGTGAGGTGATCCAGGAAGCTGCGGACCTGCCGTTCAGCCGCGATCGGGGTCGCCATCGGCAAGTACCTGATTCTGGGCTTCGCGGGTCACTCGCGCTGGCCAAGGTGCGTCCGGCGTGCGTAGCGTGTCGAGACTGTCGGTCAGCCGTGCGGTTTCCAGAGCCAGTACTCCCGCCACCAGCAGCGGGTTCTGCACTCGCCCGGCCAGGATCGCTGCTACCAGCGCGGCGCGGGGCGCCCAGGCGAGTTCCATGCTGGCCTCCTCGCCGGTTGCCACAAAACCCTCCGGCGCATCGGCGTGCGACAGCCCGCGAGCGAGCAGTACCCGCACCGACTCCTGGCTCGCCCCGGGGCTGGTGAACAAGTCGACCAGCACCCGCCAGTCGGTGGCCTGCAGCCCGGCTTCCTCGGCCAGTTCGCGTTGCGCCCCGAGCAGGTAATCCTCGCCCTCGAAGTCGAGAAGTCCTGCCGGTGGTTCGACGAGGCGGTGGGCTACTGGGTGGCGGTACTGCAGCACCACCGCGATGCGGTCCTGGTCATCCCACGCGATCACTCCGACGGCACCGAAATGCAGGATGTACTCCCGCTGGATCTGCGATCCGTCCGGTGTCGTCACGGTGTCGGTGACGAAGGTGTGTTTGCTGCCCCGAGCCAGAACCCGGTGGGAGACCACCGGCCAGTGCTCATCGATGTCGAGAAGCTCGGACGGCAGCAGCTCCCGGGGCATGGCTTCAGGCTTCTTCGACGGGCAGTCGAGCTGACAGTTTTCGGGCCAAGGCGGCCTCGACCAACCCGGCGAACAACGGATGAGGCTTGGTCGGACGCGACTTCAGCTCCGGGTGTGCTTGGGTGCCCACATAGTAAGGGTGCAGTTCGGGGGCGAGTTCGACGAACTCCACCAGGTGGCCGTCGGGGCTGGTGCCCGAGATCTTCAAGCCAGCGGCCTCCAACTGCTCGCGATAGGCGTTATTGACTTCATAACGGTGCCGGTGGCGTTCGCTCACCGACGTGGTGCCGTAGCGCCCGGCGACAACCGAATCGGGGACCAGCTTGGCCGGATAGGCGCCCAATCGCATGGTCGCCCCGAGGTCACCTTGACCGGAGACGATGGCGACCTGCTCGGCCATGGTGGCGATGACCGGGTCCTTGGTGTCAGGGTCGAACTCGGAGGATCCGGCATCGGTCAAGCCGACCATATTGCGCGCCGCCTCGATCACCATGCACTGCAACCCCAGGCACAGTCCGAGCGCGGGGAGTTGGTTCTCCCGGGCGTAGCGCAGCGCGCCGAGCTTGCCCTCCACGCCGCGAATGCCGAATCCGCCCGGAACACAGATCCCGTCCAGGTCACCGAGTTGCTCTGCGGCACCGGCCGGTGTTTCGCACAAATCGGAGGCGACCCAGCGGATATGAACCTTGGCCCAGTTCGCGAATCCGCCGGCACGCAGCGCTTCGGATACCGACAGGTAGGCGTCAGGAAGGTCGATGTACTTGCCGACCAGGCCGATGGTGATCTCTTCGGCGGGATTGTGGACCCGCTCCAACAGGTCGTCCCACAGCGTCCAGTTCACGTCACGGAAGGGCACGTCCAGCCGCCGAACCACGTAGGCGTCCAAGCCCTCGGCGTGAATCACCTTGGGAATGTCGTAGATGCTCGGCGCATCCGGGCAGGAGATGACGGCTTCTTCGTCGACATCACACATCAGCGCAATCTTGCGCTTGACCCCGCTGGGGATCTCCATGCTGGCCCGGCACACGATCGCGTCGGGCTGGATGCCGACCTGACGCAGCGCTGCCACCGAATGCTGGGTGGGCTTGGTCTTCAGTTCCCCACTGGGGCCGATGTAGGGCACCAGCGAAACGTGCAGGAAGAACACATGTTCACGCCCGACTTCGCGACGCACCTGTCGGGCTGCTTCCAGGAAAGGCAACGACTCGATGTCGCCGACGGTGCCGCCGATCTCGTGGATCACCACGTCGACGCCGGGGGCGGCCATGGCGAGCATCTCGTCCTTGATGGCGTTGGTGATGTGCGGAATCACCTGCACGGTGTCACCGAGGAAATCGCCACGGCGTTCTTTGGCGATGACCGAGGAGTAGATCTTGCCGGTGGTGACATTGGCCTCGGCGGTCAGGTTGACGTCGAGGAATCGTTCGTAGTGGCCGATGTCGAGATCGGTTTCGGCGCCGTCTTCGGTGACGAAGACCTCACCGTGTTGGAAGGGGTTCATGGTGCCGGGATCAACGTTGAGGTACGGATCCAGCTTCTGCATGGTCACACTCATGCCGCGGGCCACCAACAGGCTGCCCAGGCTCGAAGCGGTGAGCCCCTTGCCGAGAGAGGAGACAACGCCTCCGGTTACGAATACATGCTTGGTCTGCGTCGAGTTGCCCACGGACCTCCAGCCTAGAGGTGAACAGCACTCCGGGGCCAACTCGACGCACCGGGGAGGCAAGGTGTAATGCGACCTTCACTCGGACGCAGGTGCTCGCACAGAGCTTCTGCGAGCGCAGCCAACGATGTCACTGGAGGCTGCTGCCGGGTCACCGAGCAGCTCCACTGCGCTGCTCAGCTGCGTGCTGACGCCCATAGTTCTCGGGCATGGGCCAGCGCCGACTCGCTGGAGTCCAGGCCGCCCATCATCTGGGCGAGTACTGCCAAACGATCCTCGCCGTCGACGATCCGGACCCCGCTGGTGGTGACCGAACCGTCGTCTGCCTTGCTGACCTGAACGTGCCGATCAGCGAAGGCCGCTACCTGGGCAAGATGCGTAACCACGATGACCTGGCTGGTTTTGGAGAGTCTGGCCAACCGTCTCCCGATTTCCAGTGCCACGGCGCCACCCACACCGGCATCGACTTCGTCGAAGACAAAGGTCTCTCCGGTGGTTTCGCCGGCGAGCACCACTTCCAGGGCTAGCCGCACCCGGCTTAGCTCACCACCGGAGGCCACCTTCCCCAGCGGTCCGGGAACGCTTCCCGGATTTGCCGAGAACAGCAGATTGGCCTGGTCGGTGCCGTTGGGGCCGAGTTCGACAGGCTTCAGTTCGAAGATCAGGCGGGCCTTCGGCATCGCCAGTGCCCGCAATTCGGCGGCGACCCGCGACGCCAACTCGGTGGCGGCGGCCTCGCGCAGCGTCCTGATCCTGCCCGCGGACGCTGCCAGCCGCTCATCGAGCTCGGCCACCTGTGATTGCAGCTGTTCGACCCGGGCGTCGCCGGAATCCAGCAGCGTCGCTCGTCGCGCCGACTGCTCAGCCCACGTGAGCACCTCATCGACGCTCGCGCCGTACTTTCGGGTGAGGTGGGCCAACTCGGCCCGGCGCCCCGCGATCCACTCCAGGCGCAGCGGATCGGCGTCGAGGCCGGCCAGGTACGACGACAGGGAGGAGGCCACATCGGCCAGGGCTGCCGAAGCACCGGCGAGTTCGTCGGCAATCGGCGCCAGTTCCGGGTCCCGGTCGGTCACCGCCTCCAATGCCTTGCGAGCAGCCGCGGTCAGGGTGAGCGCATCACCGGCCCCGGTGAAGTCATCGTCGTCGCCGGCGAGCGCTGCGGCTGCGATTGCCACGGCCTGACGCAAGTCGTCGACGGCCTGCAGCCGATTGGCTTCGATCGCCAGTGCGATGTCTTCGCCGGGTTGGGGATCGACCGTGGCGATCTCTGCCAATCCGAAGCGCAGCAAGTCCAGTTCTCGAGCCCGCTCGTGGGACTCGGTGGTGAGTTCGTGGAGTTCGGCGAGGAGTCGCTTGCGGTCGACGAAATCGGTGCGGTAGTCGACTAACTCCGCGGCCAGGGCGTCGCCGGCGAAGCGATCCAGCACCTGAAGTTGCCGCTCGGCACTGCCCAGGCGAAGCTGCTCGGATTGGCCGTGGATCGTGATCCACTCCCCCACCAGTTCCGCGCCCACACCGAGCGGTACTTGGGCACCGCCCAGCGACAGCCGTGACCGGCTGGCTGCGAGGTGGCGGCTCACCAGAACCTCACCGTCGTCGATCTCGGCACCGAGTTCGGCGACAGCCTCAGCATCGGTGTCGTTGAGCAGCCAGCGGCCCTCGATCAGCGCTCGCTGCGCCCCGGTGCGGACCAGCGATGGTGCGGCCTTGGCTCCGGCCAGCAGCGCCAAGCCAGACACGATCATGGTCTTGCCGGCGCCGGTTTCGCCGGTGACGACGGTGAATCCGGGACCCAACTCGATACTGGCCTCGCCGATGACGCCCAGATCCGCGATTCGCAGTTCAGTCAGCATGGGCGGCGTCCCGTTCGGCAGCGCCGCGCCAGCCGTCCACCGGGAGCCCGAATTTGCGCACCAGACGATGCACGAACGGCTGCTCGGAGATGCGGGCCAGTTTCAGCGGACGCGGGCCGACGCGAATTTCGATGATCATTCCGGTGCCGACATCGGTGGTTCGGCGCCCGTCGCACCACACCACGCCACCTTCGCCGCCGGGCAGAATCTCGACGGTCACCACGGTGCGGTCCGACAGCACCAGCGGGCGGGCGAACAGGGCGTGTGCGCTGAGCGGCACCAACAGCAGCGCGGACAGCTCGGGCCAGATCACCGGCCCGTGAGCCGAGAAGGCGTACGCAGTCGATCCTGTGGGGGTTGCGACCAGCACTCCGTCGGTCGCCCAGCGCGACAGTGGCCGGTCATCGATGCGCACCAGTACTTCCAACATGCGTTCGCGGGCGAGTTTCTCCAGCGACACTTCGTTGACGGCGAACGATCGCCATAGCTCTTTCCCACCGGGCCCATCGGTGACCACCGTTTCGATGGTCATGCGCTCCTCGACCTGATAGTCACCGCTGGCCACGTGCTCGATGAGAGTGGGGACCTCGTAGGACTCCAGTTCTGCCAGGAATCCCACATGGCCGAGGTTCACACCCATGACGGGGACGTCGCGCGGCACTGCCCATTCGGCGGCGCGCAAGATGTTGCCGTCGCCGCCGAAGACCACCATCAGGTCGCATTCGACGGGTTCGGAATCCAGGTCGCCCAACAGTTCTTCGGGCAGCACTTCGGCTAGGCGTTCGCGATCGTCTGCGTTGACCAGGCAGGTGATGCCGCGCTGGTCCATGCCGCGAATGAACTTCGCGGCGGCCGCGACCGCAGCCGGACGCAGCGGATGAATGGTCAAGGCGACGGACCGTGGTTTGGAACTCACCCTGCAAACCCTAGTGGCCATCGATGACGATGGGGGTCGCTGCCGGCACCGATTGTGGAACGCACGATAAGAATCGTGTTCTGCTCCCCTTGCGCAGCATCAGCGGATTCCGCTGAACCCGTGCCGCAGTGCCTGGCCGGGCACCCTCCCCTGATCAGCTGGGTGGAATGGCGGCCACCGGGCCACGGGGTGCGGCGGACCTGCTGAACGCCACGAAGAACTCCACATTGCCCGATTCGCCGGGCAGGCGGCTCTCCGCCTGCCAGTGTGCAGACCACCCCAGGGCTGCGGCATCGGCAATGACAGCGTCCACTGCGTCTCGACGACGCCGATCATCGCGGACGACGCCGCGATCATCGAGGTGTCCTCGACCCACCTCGAATTGCGGCTTGACGAGCAGCAGCGCACTGCCGCCGTCGGTCAGCACCGAGAACAGCGGCTGCAGCAGCAGCCGGATCGAGATGAATGAGACATCGGCGACCACGAGATCAACGGGCTCGTCCTCAATATCGGCTATCGCTAGCTGGCGAAGATTGAGCCCCTCACGCACGGCGACGCGGGGATCACAGCGCAGCTGGGCAACGAGTTGATCGTGGCCGACATCGACGGCGTAGACCCGCCGCGCGCCGGCCTCCAACAGCACTTGAGTGAAGCCTCCGGTGCTCGCCCCGGCATCCAGAACCCGGTTCGGCACCGCAATCCCGGAGGCCACCAGCGCAGCGCGCAGCTTGTGCGCTGCCCGCGAGACATAGGGATCGGGGTCGGTCACCGTGAGGACATCGGCGGCCTCGACCAGCGCGGCGGCCTTCGTCGCCGGTTGGGAATTGAGAAGCACCTTGCCGGTGTCGATCAACTCGCGAGCCTGTTGACGGGACCGTGCCAGCCCCCGGACGACGAGTTCGCGGTCGAGTCGTGAACTCACTGCTCGGGCGGGTTGCGCAACACCTGTTGCAGGAGATCGACCGCAGCGGCGAGCTGCGCGGGATGCTCGGCCACGTCGCCGGACACATCGATGGCGGCCAGCGCGTTATCGATGACCGCTACGCCGGTCGCCGGCGGAGGCAGCAGTTCTGTCTCGGTCGGTGAGGCGTCGAATTCGGGCGTCGGCTCGGTCACGGCGATCATCCTACGCGGGGTCGACGGCCGAGAGCCGCTCGGCGCCGGCGAGGATCAGCTCCAGGCCACGTTCGAACGATTCCTCCCATTGTGGATCGGGCTCGATCGCTCCCACTTGGCTGGCTTGACGGTGCAGCTGGGTGGCCTGGGTGTGCCCCAGCAGGTAGGTCAGCAAGGTGCGTGCAACATCGGTCGAGGTGGCCTGGGTCAGGGCATTCTCCAGCTCCGAGACGCCGAGTCGGAAGGCAGAGGCTGTCGCCACGACTTCGGCACCGTCGCGGACGGCCAACAAGGCGGTTCGCAGCCGATGGCAGCTCGCCACGACGTCGGCGTCGATGTTCACTCCGGCCACGATGCGCGTAGCCATCAGCCCCAACAATTCCTGCTTGTTGGCGACGTGGTGGTAGAGCGCGCTGGGCTGCACAGACAGTTCGGTGGCGAGCCGTCGCATCGAGAAGAACTCCAGTCCCCACACGTCCAACAACCTGATCGCGGCGGTGACCACGTCATCCAGACTGTTGCCCATGACCGCAGTCTATGAGATAACCTGAACACTATTCACCTGAACACCTTTCAGTTACTGAGGATTGATCGTGTCCGAACCCACCGCAGCCACGGCCGGCGACGCTGACGCCGAGTCTCGCGAGCACTCCCGTCGACGGCTCACCACCACCGATCTCGCACTCGTGGCGGCCTTCGCCGCCCTCATTGGCGCCTTGGCCTTCATCGGCGCGATCCCGGTCGGCGGTGCCGGCGTCCCGATCACTTTGCAGACACTCGGTGTGGCTCTCGCCGGTGCGATCCTGGGCCCCCTGCGAGGATCCCTGGCGGTACTGCTGTATCTGGCTCTGGGCGCCATCGGGTTGCCGGTCTTCGCCGAGCATTCCGCCGGGCTCGGCGCCTTCACCGGAGTCAGTGCCGGATACCTGCTGGCCTTCCCGCTGTCCGCGGCGTTGATCGGCTACCTGGTCAAATACGTCTTGCGGGATCGACGAACGTCGGCACTGTGGGTCTTTTTGGCCATCGCCGCCGGCAGCGTCCTGGTCGTCCACCCGCTGGGCATCACCTGGATGAAGTTCCACCAGGACGTGCCGTGGACTGTTGCGGCATCGTGGGATCTGCCGTTCTGGCTCGGCGACCTGGTGAAGACCGCTATCGCGGCAATCATCGCCGCCGAGGTCCACCGCGCTTTCCCGGCACTGCTGAAACGAGCCTGAGCTGTCTGTCATCGAGCTCCGCGACGCCGCGGTCACCGTGCCGGATGATGGCCCCGTCATTCTGGAACCCACCACACTGCGCTTGACCGAACTGCGCATCGGCATCATCGGAGCCAACGGATCGGGCAAATCCACCTTGGCTCGACTGCTGAACAACCTGGTCTCCCCGACCAGCGGACAGGTCCTCATTGACGGGATCGACGCCAAGCGAAGGCCTGCCGAAGTTCGACGCAAGGTGGGTTTCTGTTTCAGTGATCCGGCTGCGCAGCTGGTGATGCCGACCTGCGTCGAAGACATCGAGCTGTCGCTACGCCGCAGTCATCCTGATCCGGCCGAACGACACCAGGCCGCGCTCGCAGTGCTCGCCGAGTTCGGGCTGGCCGATCGCGCTGATACCAGCGTCCATGCACTCTCCGGCGGACAGCGCCAATTGCTCGCCCTGGCCGGAGTGCTCGCGGTGGGTCCAGATGTGGTAGTTGCCGACGAACCGACCACGCTGCTGGACCTGGCAAACACGCGACGGATCGCCGAGGTGTTGTTCGCGCTGCGCCAGCAGCTGGTCCTCATCACCCACGACTTGGACCTGGTCAGGCGCTGCGAGCGAGTGCTGGTCATCGATCAGGCGAAAGTGGCTTTCGACGGCCTGCCCGACGATGCCGTCGAGCGCTACCGGGCGCTCGTGGCCGAGGTGACATCGTGAGCCAGCCGGTCATCATCGGGTTGTATCAACCGGGCATCACAGTGCTGCACCGGTTGCCGGTGGGAGCCAAATTGGCCGGATTGGCCGTGCTGAGTCTTTCGATTGTGATGGTTCGCACCTGGCCCTCGGCGGTGGCCTTTTTCGTCGCGGCCTTGGTATTGGCCGCTGTAGCCCGGCTTCGCTGGCACACAGTGCTGCGTCAGACTCGAGTGATCCTGCTAATGGCGCTGATGATCGCAGCCTTCCAATGGTGGTTCTTCGGCCCGGCGCGCGCGATCGAGTCGATGCTCGACCTCATCACGCTCACGATTCTGGCGTTGGTGGTGACGGCAACCACTGCGATCAACGCGATGATCGACGCGATCGTGCGATGGTGCCGACCACTGCCCTGGGTGGATGCGGATCGAGTTGCGCTGCTGTTGGCGTTGGCCATCCGCGCGATCCCGGCATCTTTGGAACTGGCCAACCAAACGCGCGACGCAGCCGTGGCCCGGGGTTTGGGTAGGCACCCGCGGGCATTCCTATCGCCGTTTGTGGTCCGGGTCGTAGCCAACGCCCAGGCCACCGGCGACGCGCTGGCCGCCCGCGGCCTGGATAACTAGCCGCAGCCGGCCGGCGATTCAGCCGATCAGATCCAGGCGCTCCAGCACCGCGGCGACATCAAGCTCAGGATCTTGCCATGCCAGCTGGGCCAGTGCCCACAGCGCGTCGAGTTGTTCCTCGACCCCGTCGGGTTGGGTGACGAGACTGGCGCCCTCGGCGGTTACGCGCACCTTTTGGGCACCGCACACAGCCTGTCCCGGGCTGAGCGTGGCGATCCGTGGCGCCCGAAGCAATGCGGTTACATCAGATCCGATGTAACTTGGATGCGCCATCGCAGTTGCCGTCACGAGGTCTTTCTTTCCGTGTGCGCCGCTGAAGACCAAGAGCGAATCAATGCCGGCGTTGACCGCACCCTCAATGTCGGTATCGAGACGGTCCCCCACGAAAATGGGACGCTGTGCGCGGGTTCGCGCGATCGCTTCAGCGAGCATCGGACGGTATGGCTTGCCGAAGATCGTCGGCTGTCGCCGCAACACGGTGGCCAGCACCGCGATTGCCGCCCCGGCGCCGGGAACCAGCCCCCGGTCGGTCGGTCGGGTGGCATCGGAATTCGTGGCATACCAGGCTGCACCACCCTGAACGGCCAAGGCGGCCTCTTCGAACATCGACCAGTTCAGCGTCGGATAGTAGCCCTGGATCACCGCGTCCGGCTGGGCCTGCGCCGAGTCCACGATCTCGAAGCCGACATCGCTCAGTAGCGACGCCAGGGAATCGCTGCCGCAAACCAGCACTTTGGCACCGGTGGGGAGTTCCTTGGCCAGCGCCGAAGCCGCCACTTGGGCACTGGTCAGCACCTGGTCGAGGCCGGCGTCGATACCGAGGCGGTTGAGTTGCTCGACGACGGTGGCCGCCGGACGGGCTGCATTGTTGGTCACATACATCAAGCGAGTACCGACCCGGTCGAGTTGCGCGAGCGCTTCGGGTACCCCCGATACCGGATCGGGGCCAAGATAGACCACTCCGTCCAGGTCGAACAGCGCGACATCGTAGCCGTCGATCAATGCCACCATGGTCAGTCCTCGGTCACACCCTCGGTCGAATCCTCCGGGAGATCCTCGGGATACTCGGCATCCTCATCGTCCGGATACTCGGCATCAGCATCTTCATCGTCCGAATACTCGGCATCGGCATCCTCATCGAACTCGATCACGACGCCGCGAAGCCGAGCCAGACGATCCGCTGCGTCGGTGGTGTCCTCGGCATCCAGTTTGGCTGCCGCTTCGAACCACCGTTCGGCATCTTGGGGTCGACTGAGCTGCTCGAGCAGATCGGCATAGGCATAGCGAAGCCGCGCTCGAGCCAGCTTGGTGCCCCGAGTGCCGATCGATTCGATCTCGGACTGGAGCAGGCGCAGGGCCTCGTCGGCTTGCCCGCGATCCGTCCGGACGCCGGCTTCCACCAATCGCAGCTCGATCTCCAGCGCCGCATCCGGAGAGGCAGCCAGACCTTCGCGCACCAGCTTGAGCGCGGATTGAGAACGGCCTAGGGCACGCTCACAGTCGGCCATGGCCGGCAGGTACTCGTCGGTTCCGGTCATCCGTCGAACGGCACGGAATTCCGACAGCGCCTCACCGAAGGCTCCCGCGGCATAGGCGCTCTCCCCCACTGCTTCGCGGACGATCGGCAGCCGTGGCGCCAGCTCCTTGGCAGCCGTTGCGTGACTCAGAGCCAGTTGCGGGTCTTCGTCGATCAAGCGGCCCGCCATGAGTAGATGCCCGCCGACCGTCTCGGCCTTCTCCGGACTCAGACTGCGCAACTCGGCGCGCACGCTGCGCGGGAGTTGTTGCAGGTCCAGATTTGCTGGAAGCTCCAAACGGGGGCCTCGCGGCTCCCGGCGGGGTTCGCGGGCAGATCCGCTGACGGACCGACCTGACGGGCCCCGCAGCGAGGACCGATCCGAGTCCGAACGATAGCCACCAGCGCGGCCACGACCAGCATCACCGCGGCGATCATTCGACGTCGACGCTCGTGGCGGGCGGCCCTGCGAAGAACGAGATTCGTAGCTCGAGCTGTCACGCGATCGTGACGGCCCGCCCTCGCGATCACCCCAGCCGGCCGACGACCGACCTCCGTCGCGACGAGAGCGATCGCCTGCAGTTGCGCGCGAACTCTGCGGGCCATCGCTGTTCCAGGATCGGCCGCTGCTTCGAGGTTTGCCACCGGTCTCCGAACGATAGCCGGCGCCACTACCGCGGCGATCGTCCTCTCCGCGACGACCGCTGCCCGAGCCGGCGCTCCGTGGTCGGCCTTCCGATTGGCCGCGACGGTCCGATCCACGCTCACCGCGCGATTCATCGCCCCACGGACGCGAACCCCCGGAACCACCGC
>DLGC01000013.1:0-3114 GCA_002482525.1 Propionibacteriaceae bacterium UBA7704
GGGCCTCCTCAACCAGCCGACGGGAACGAAAGCAGGTTTCGAGACGGACGCTACGCGTCCTCCTCAACCAGCCGAGGGAAGAGGGCATGAGGCTTCGCGACAGACGCCGCGCGTCCTCCTCAACCGGGCGTAGCGGTGGCCGAGGCGCGGCCCGGCCCGTCGGGCGCGGATCCCACCAAGACCTGTTCGATGAACGCCGCTACCGACCAGATCATGAGGCGCTCACGCTCGGCCATCTGGTCGGCGGTGGTGCCGGCGGTGGCGACCATCGAGTGTCCGGCGCCGGGCAACTCCACCACGCGCACATCGTCACGACCGACGGACGCCAGCGCAGTGCGAACCTCGCCGGGAGTACCAAAACCGTCGGTGCCACCCTGCACGATCAAGACCGGGCCGGCCGCGGCACCCACATCCTCAGCTTTGGCCTGATCGGGCTTGCCGGGCGGGTGCAACGGGAAGGACAGCAGCACCAGACCGTGCTGGCCATGGCCGAAGCCCCGACAGGCCGTCCGAGCACCCGCACTGTGTCCGCCGGTAAACAGGGGCAGCGACGGCCACCGACGGCCCACTTCAGCTAGCGCCACGGCCCAGGCCCGATCAAGACCCGGCTTGGAGTTGAAGATGCGCCGGCCCGCGACCCGATAGGGCTGCCGGAACCGGGCGACGGT
Organism: Propionibacteriaceae bacterium UBA7704; assembly: GCA_002482525.1. GTDB lineage: Bacteria > Actinomycetota > Actinomycetes > Propionibacteriales > Propionibacteriaceae > Propionicimonas. The sequence continues at coordinate 669 of DLGC01000013.1, forward strand.
GACCCCCAATGCCGGCAGCCGGTGCGCGAGCAGGTCCAAGTCCCAGCCGTCGATGTCGCCGCCGGCACCGTGCCCCAGCAACAGAACGGCGGCCTGGTCGTCAGCCTCACTCACCGCAAGTTCGCCCTCGCCGTCGGGGGTTTCCAGAGTCGTGATGGTCATGACACCAGTCTTACCCGCTCGGCGTGCGACGAGCCCAATGGCGTCCGGCGTGGCATGCTGACATCGACACCGAAGCCAGGAGCTCGCGATGGACTTCTTCAACCTGTACGCCCACGGATTCGCCCGAGTAGCGGCCTGTACCGGCCCGATCACGCTCACCCAGCCGCGGGCGAACGCCGAGGCCGCGCTCGCGCAGGCCCGAACGGCCGCCGAGGCCGGTGCCTGCCTGGCGGTGTTCCCCGAGTTGAACCTGACCGGATACTCCATCGAAGACCTGCTGATGCAGGACACCGTCCTCGCAGCCACCCTTGAGGCTCTGGACTGGTTGGTGCCCCAAACCGTCGACCTGGAATGCATCATGATCGTCGGCGCACCGCTGGCCAGCCTGAACCGCATCTACAACTGTGCGGTGGTGATCCACCGCGGCCAGGTGTTGGGCGTGGTGCCCAAGTCGTATCTGCCGACCTACCGAGAGTTCTACGAGACCCGCCAGATCGGACGCGGCGACGACGTCACTGGCGAGATCGGCATCGCCGGCCAGGACGCACCGTTCGGCTCCGACCTGCTGTTCGCTGCCGAGGATCTGCCCGGCTTCGTGCTGAGCGTGGAAATCTGCGAAGACATGTGGGTGCCGATCCCGCCCTCGGCTGAAGCCGCACTGGCCGGCGCCACGGTGATTGCAAATCTGTCCGGCTCCCCCATCACTGTCGCCAAGGCTGAGGAGCGCAAGCTGCTGTGCGCCTCCGGTTCGTCGCGGCTGATCTGCGGCTATTTGTACGCCGCAGCCGGGGAGGGAGAGTCCTCCACGGATCTGAGCTGGGACGGCCAGACGCTGATCTATGACAACGGTGCGCTACTGGCCGAATCCGAGCGGTTCCCGGACGGGTCGCGCACCACCATGGCCGACATCGATCTGGGATCCCTGGTGCAAGACCGGCTGCGGCAGGGCACCTTCGACGACAACCGACGCACTCATGCCGACCGCACCGGCGAATACCGGACGGTGAGTTTCGCTCTGCGACCGGCCACCGGTGATCTGGGCCTGCTGCGGGAGGTGAACCGGTTCCCTTTCGTACCCAATGACCCCGAACGCCTGGCGCAGGACTGCTATGAGGCCTACAGCATCCAGGTCTCAGCACTGGAACAACGACTCCGGGAGATCGGCCAACCCAAGATCGTGATCGGGGTTTCGGGTGGTTTGGACTCCACCCATGCCCTGATCGTGGCTGCCCGAGCCATGGACAGACTGGGGCGTCCGCGCAGCGACATTCTGGCTTTCACCATGCCGGGCTTCGCAACCAGCGAGCACACCAAGGGCAACGCCACAGCACTGGCTACAGCATTGGGGGTGAGCTTCGCCACCCTCGACATCACCGAAACCGCCAAGCTGATGCTGGACAATCTCGACCATCCGTTCAGTGACGGCGAAAACGTCTATGACGTGACTTTCGAGAATGTTCAGGCGGGGCTGCGCACCGACTATCTGTTCCGGTTGGCCAACCATCGCGGCGGCATCGTGTTGGGAACCGGAGACCTGTCCGAGTTAGCGCTGGGCTGGTGCACCTACGGCGTGGGCGACCAGATGAGCCATTACAACGTCAACGGCGGGGTACCCAAGACGCTCATCCAGCATCTGATTCGCTGGGTGATCAGCGAGGGCTTATTCGACGACGCTGTGGGCCAGACGCTGCAAGCCATCCTCGACACCGAGATCACGCCAGAGCTGGTGCCGGTCGGTGAGGGCGAGACTCCGCAATCCACCCAGGCGACCATCGGCCCCTACGCACTGCAGGACTTCACGCTCTACCACGTGCTGCGTAAGGGTATGAAGCCTTCCAAGATCGCGTTCCTGGCGTGGCATGCCTGGCAGGACGCCAGCGCCGGTGCGTGGCCGGAGGGCTTCCCGTCCGATGAGCGGGTGGCCTACGACCTGGCGACGATCAAGAAGTGGCTGACGGTGTTCGTGTCGCGCTTCTTCGGTTTTGCCCAGTTCAAGCGTTCCGCGCTGCCCAATGGCCCCAAGGTGATTCGGGGCGGCTCACTGTCACCCCGCGGGGATTGGCGCGCCCCGTCGGACGGCTCGGCGAAGCTGTGGCTAGCCGAGTTGGAGAACGTGCCTGAGCACTGACCGTCACCCTGGCGGCACGCTCGCAATCCGGGTGGCGGAGCGGGTTTCGAGACGGCCCTTTCGGGCCTCCTCAACCAGCCGGGGAAGACAAACCACCAACTGACAGAACCCAAACACCTCCCCACCAGCCATCACCCCGTCCGGCTGGTTGAGGAG
>DLGC01000013.1:3201-3403 GCA_002482525.1 Propionibacteriaceae bacterium UBA7704
AACCAGCCGGAGAAAAGCAAGCGGGCCACGAGTCAAGCGCTTGCGCGGCCACCGCAACCAGCCGGAGGAAAGTAAGCGGGCCACGAGACGAACGCTTGCGCGACCACCGCAACCAGCCGGGGAATACAGACCACCAACTAACAGAGCCCAAACACCTCCCCGCCAGCCATCACCCCGTCCGGCCGGTTGAGGAGCGAACGAA
>DLGC01000013.1:3432-10204 GCA_002482525.1 Propionibacteriaceae bacterium UBA7704
GTTTCGAGACGGACGCTACGCGTCCTCCTCAACCAGCCGCGGGAAAAGCAAGCAGGCTACGAGACAAGCGCTTTCGCGGCCTCCTCAACCAGCCGGAGAAAAGCAAGCGAGCTACGAGACGAGCGCTTGCGCGACCACCGCAACCGGCCGGGCAGAAGTAAGCGGGTTACGGGACGAGCGCCCGGCCACCTCTGCCGAGCCAGCGACTAGGCGTCGATGGCTCGGTGCAGGCAGCTAGGTGGATCGGCGCCTACTCGACAGCAGCGCCCGTCTCAGGGGCTTCGGTTCCAGCGGCGTCAGACCGAGGGGCCTCCGCAGCGACCGACACAGGGCTTTCCGTCACCTCGACGGTGGGGGCTGGCGACATTGTCGGCTCAGCGGCAGGAGCAGCCTGAGTCGTTTCCGCAATGGCAGGTGCCGATGCCGACTCGACGTCACCGGCAACCTCGGCCGGCTCCGGCTTCGACTGCTCGGGCTTGGACGAAGTCCGACGCGTCGACGTCTTGGACTTCGATGAGCTGACCTTGTTCGAACCGGAACTCTTGGCCGACGTGGTCTTGGCCTTACCGCCGCCGCGCCGCTTGTTGTCGCGATCGCCACCATCAGCTGGGGCCTGGGTAGCCACCGGAACGTCGTGGACGTGGTAGCCGCGACCCTTGCAGGTCTCACACGGCACCGTGAAGGCCTCGGCCAGACCGGTGCCGATCTTCTTGCGCGTCATCTGCACCAAACCCAGCGAGGTGACCTCGGTCACCTGGTGGCGGGTGCGGTCGCGTCCAAGGCACTCGACCAGGCGACGCAGCAGCAGTTCCCGGTTGGCGGGCAGCACCATGTCGATGAAGTCGATCACGATGATGCCGCCGATGTCGCGCAGCCGCAGCTGACGAACAATCTCCTCGGCCGCTTCCAAGTTGTTGGAGGTCACGGTGGCCTCAAGGTTGCCCGAGGTTCCGGTGAACTTACCGGTGTTCACGTCAACAACGGTCATGGCTTCGGTGCGATCGATGATCAGTGAGCCGCCCGAGGGCAGGAACACCTTGCGCTCCAGCGCCTTGGACACCTGCTCGTGCACCCGGAAGTTGCTGAACAAGTCGCCCTTCTCGGTGCGATCCCAACGCTCGATGCGTTCGGCGAGCGTCGGTGCCACGTACTGCAGGTAGGCGTCCACAGTGTCGTAGGCGTCTTCGGGTCCCCCGTTGCCGTCGATCACCAGCTTGCTGAAATCGGCAGTGAACAGGTCACGCACGATACGGACGGTCAAGTCCGGCTCGGCGTAGAGAAGCTGCGGAGCCGAGGTGGTCTTGGACTTCTTGTCCAACACCTCCCACTGAGCCTTGAGCCGGTTCACATCGTGAATCAGCTCCTCCTCGCTGGCACCTTCGGCCGCGGTGCGCACGATTACAGAAGCCTCCGGATCGATCAGCTCGTCCAGAATGCCCTTCAGCCGCTTGCGCTCGGTTTCGGGAAGCTTGCGGGAGATCCCGGACAGATGTCCGCCCGGGGAATACACGATGAAACGGCCTGGAATGGACAGATGCGACGTCAGTCGGGCGCCCTTTGCTCCCACCGGATCCTTGCTGACCTGGACCAGCACGCTCTGGCCAGACTTGAAGACCTTCTCGACCTTCTTGTCTGCGCCGGTCACACCGAAGGAGTCCCAGTCGACCTCACCGGCGTACAGCACCGCGTTGCGGCCGCGACCGATGTCGACGAAGGCGGCTTCCATGCTGGGCAGCACGTTCTGCACCCGGCCGAGGTAGATGTTGCCGATCATGGACGCAGCTGAGGCCCGGTCAACGTAATGCTCGACCAGGATGTTGTCTTCCAACACCGCGATCTGGGAGTAGTCCTCGGCTTGACGGATCAGCATCGTGCGATCCACGGACTCCCGGCGGGCCAGGAACTCCGATTCGCTCAAGATGGGGGTGCGGCGGCGTCCGGCAGCGCGGCCTTCGCGACGGCGTTGCTTCTTGGCCTCCATACGGGTCGAGCCCTCGATGCCGGTGACCTCATCGGATACCGAACCACGGCGGCGCGGCTCACGCACTCGCACGACGACATCGACCGAATCGTCGTCGGAGTCGCCGGCGTCCTCGCCACGACGGCGACGGCGGCGACGACGACGTCCGGTGCCGCCCTCGCTGGTCCCGGATTCGGTGGCCTCGCCCTCGGCGGGGCTGTCGTCAGTGTCGGAATTCTCGGCTGCGTCGCCCTCTTCGTCTGCCTCGGCGGAGTCTTCGCCACCACCGCTGCGGCGACGGCGACGTCCACCCCGACGACGGCGGCGGCGGCGGGCGGGCTCACCGTCCTCGCCCTCGCTGGCTGCGGCATCCGCGCCTTCTTCGATCGCGGCATCGTCGGAGTCGTCGTCGGCGCCGTCTGATGCTGTGGTGGCGGTGACGTCCTGGTTCAACTTGCCGCCGATGGCGGCAGCCAAGGAATCCAGCACCTCATCGGTGCTCGGGCCATCGCCGTCGGCCCGAGCGGCCTCGGCGCGTTGACGCTGGCCGGCCTTCTTGGCCAACTCGGCCAAGCTGGCGGCCACATCGTCCTCGGTTGCGGTGGACGGCTCGGGGTCGGTCACCGGCTCGGTGACCTTGCGTGAGCGGCGAACCGGCTTGGCTACCGGCTCCTCACTCGCATCGTCGGTGACCTCGACGGCTTTGGGTCGGCGGGTGCGCTTGGGCTTGGCTTCGGCGACGGGTTCGTCAGCCACCAACTCCGGCTGGGCAGGCTCGGCGACGACCGCTGGCTCGTCGACCACGAGTTCGGGCTCGGGCTCGACGACAACCGTGGGTTCGACCACGAGTTCGGGCTCAGGTTCGGGCTCGACCACGGCCTCGGGTTCGACCACCGGCTCGGCGGGAACGACCGGCTCGGGAACCCGCTCCGGCACCGGGGTCGGCGGTCCGGCCGGGCGACTGGCTGCGCGGCGGCGACGCACCGGCGGGGTCGCGGCCGATTCATCGGTGGGTGTGTTCGTTTGATCTTCGTCGAGCATGACGCTCTCCTTCAAGCGGCAGAAATAGCCGCATCCAGCTGCTCGCGATTTGCACAATGACTGCGTGTCGCGAACAGCAAAGCTTGTCGTACGAATACCGGCGCTCTCACCCCCGCGGTCGTCTGGCGTCGCGGTGAAGGTCAAGCGTCTGGTCGGTCTGTCACACCGATCAAGGCATTCGAAACGGGATTCGGGTTGACTCCCGTTGTGGACAGTATCTCACACGGTTGCCGGTGCCTGATCCCGCCACGCCTCAGTGAAGCTACGCAGCCAGCGGGTCGACGATCCGTGTGCCGTCCCAGGTGCCCTGCTCTATTCGGGAAAACAATGCTGAACTGTCGCTCAGGGATGGCTGCAATAGGCGCAATGCGTTGACCACATCATCGGGACGCACTGTCGGCTCCCCAATTGCCGAAACCAGCTCGAATCCGGTGGCGGTGGCGATCAATTGGTGAATTGCGGTGCGAATCTCCACCTGACGCTCGCCGTTCTTGGTGGGCCGGGCCACCATCATCTCCTCGCGCGCCAGCAACTCGGCGATCGCAGCGGCCACCATTTCGATGTCGGCAGCGGGCAGGTCGGCACGCCAGCGAGAAGCGGTCAACCGCTCCGGCAGTCCGGGACCGGAGGCCGGCACGACATCGACAATCACCAGCCCGGTCGGCATCGCCTCGTTCAACGCATCACGGACCTGGTTGGGTTCACGGACCTCGGCCAGTCCGATTTCAAGGTACTCGGCCTCGCTAGCTGCACCGGTCGGGGCAGCGTTGATGTAGCTGATCCGGGGGTGCGGGGTGAAACCACTGGAGAAGGCCATCGGAATCTCAGCCCGCCGCAGGGCGCGCTCGAAGGCCCGTCCGAAGTCTCGATGGGAGGCGAACCGGGCTCGTCCGCGCTTGGCGTAGCGGATGCGCAGCCGCTGCACGGGGGGCGGTTGTTGAACGGGCGGTTGACGACTCACGACCGCACAGCCTAGCGATCCGGTTCAGGTTTCGTCGTCGGGGTGGGAGGTCGCCTCAGGAATGCCTGGCGGACGATACCCGTAGTGTTCCTCATGCCAGGCGGCGTAGCCGGCCACCGCCGTCGGCAAGGTGGCGAAGATGTGGTCACTGCCGACGGCGTCGATGAAGCCGGTCTCGGCGAGTTGTTCGCGTACCTCCATCTTCAGCCGCGCCATCGCGAACACCACACCTTCTTCGGTGATGGTGCGTCGGAGTTCCTCCACCATGTCGACGGCAGTCAGGTCCACTTCGATATTGGCCTCGGCATTGAGAATGAACCACTGTGCGGCCGGTTCGGCTTCGCGGACGGCAGCCAGCGCCCGGCTGCGAAAGTCGTCGGCGTTGGCGAAGAACAGCGGCGAGTCGTAGCGGTACACCACCAAGCCCGGCACCTGGATCGCGCCGGGGTAGTCGTCGATGTCATGCATGCCTGCCAGCCCCGGCACGTAGCCCAGAATTCCGTCGTGGGGGTGAACAATGCGTCGGATCACGTCCAGCAGCGACAGTCCTACCGCCACCCCGATGCCGGGCAGCAGCCCTAAGAACAACACCGAGAGCGCTGTGATCATCGCCAGCACCAGCTCGCTACGACGGAATCGCGCGATGCGGCGCAACTCGCCCAGGTCGATCAGGCGCAGGCCGGCATAGATCACCACACCGCTCAGCGCTGCCTGCGGGAAGGCGGCCAACACCGCAGAGAAGGCGAACAAGGTGATCAGTACCGTGGCTCCGGCGGTCAGCGAGTACAACTGGGTCCGGCTGCCGGCCGAGTCACCGATGACGGTTCGACTGGCCGAAGACGACACCGCGAACGAGCCGAACAGGCCGTTGCTGAGATTGGCCGCTCCCATGGCAAGCAGTTCGGCGTTGGCGTCGATGCGCTCTTCCCGTTTGGCTGCGAAAGCCCGACTGGTGAGGATCACATCCGAATAGCCCACCACGGCAATACCCAATGCCGCCAACACGAGTTGCCACGGGTCGACACCGTCCAAGGAGGGCAGCGTGAAGGTCGGTGGCGCGGTGGGAACGGTGCCGATGACGGCCAGTCCCGCTGTGGACAGCGGAGTCCATGCCACCAGCGCGGAAGCCGCCAACATCACCAGCAGCGGGCCGGGCCAGGTCGGCAGCCAGGCGCGCATCGCAAACAAGGCTGCAGCCACCGACACAGCCATCACCACGGTGGGCAGATGGGCCGCGCCGATTTGCGCGATCAGGGAGGCGGTTTCGGCCCACGGCCCGTCGCCGGTGATCTGCAGCTGCGTGATGCGTCCGAACTGGCTGATGACCATCAGCACACCCAGCGCCGCCAGATAGCCGACCAAGATCGGTTTCGACAGCAGGTTGGCGATGAACCCCAGCCGGGCCACGAACGCCAGGATGCAGATCACCCCGACCGCGACCGCGATGAGCGCTGCGACCGCCATCCGCTGCGCTCCGCTGACCGGACCGGCCACCAGCGCGATGGACGCCGCCGTCATCAGTGCGGTGGTGGATTCCGGGCCGACCGAAAGCTGCCGGGAGGATCCCAGGATCGCGTAGACCACAATCGGGGCCATCACCGCCCACAGTCCACTCACCGGCGGCAGCCCCATGATTTCGGCATAGGCCATCACCTGTGGGATCAGGTAGGCCGCCATGGTCACCCCGGCAATCAGATCGCCGCGCAGCCATCGACGCTGGTAGGAACCCAGTACCGCCAGCCCGGGCGCCCAGCGCGCCAGCGGCCGCTGCGTGGCCTCGCTCATGGCTTCACGCTAATGCCGCCGCCGGTCAGGACGCGGCCTTTCGGGGTCGATTCGCTGGTAGAACGGTGGCATGACTGAAATCGTTGCTGTCGCCGGAGCCACCGGCTATCTGGGTCGCCATGTCTGCGTCGCCCTCGCCGAAGCGGGCTTCGCAGTGCGGGCGCTGGTCCGCTCGCAGGAAGCCGCCCGCAAGCAGGGGAACTTCGAGGCGCCGTCCCTGGCAGACATTGCAACCGAATGGAGCCTGGTCGACTATCAGCGACCCGAAACGCTCCAGGGTGTGTTCGATGGCGCCGACCGGGTGGTATCGACCCTCGGTGTGACGCGGCAGAAGACCAGCCCGTGGGACATCGACTTTCTGGGCAATCTGCGGCTGCTGGAGCAGGCCGAGGCGAGCGGCGTGCGGTCCTTCTGCTACGCCAATGTGATCCGCTCCGACTCCGGAACCTCACTGACCATGCGCTCCAAGCACGCCTTCTCCCAGGTGCTGCAACGCAGTTCGGTGGCTGGTCAGATTGTCAATCCATCGGGGTACTTCTCCGATATGACCGACCTGCTGATGATGGCCCGCAAAGGGATTGGCCTCGTCGTCGGAGATGGGCAAGGCCATGTGAACCCGATCCACGGCGCCGATTTGGCGGCGTTCATGGTGTCGAAGCTGACCGGCCCGGCCGGCGAGTGGGACGTCGGCGGCCCTGACATCTTCACCTATCAGGAACTGACCGAGTTGGCCTTCGACATTGCCGGTCGCCGGGGACGGGTCATCCACCTGGGACCGGGCACGACCCGGGCCATGATCGGAATCGCCGACCATGCCTCCCTGCAGGCCAGCAACCTTGCCCGGTTCTTCTTGGAGGGCTTCCAGTTGGACGCCACCGGCACCTGCTACGGCACCCGTCATCTCGCCGACTACTGGCGCACGCTGCAAGCCTGACGCCGCGCCCGGCCGGTTGAAGCCCGAACACTCCCCCGCCCTGTCCGACCGAACAGCGACCTGCCCCACTCCGGCTGGTTGAGGAGCGAAC